>NZ_JBITIW010000002.1:0-1096509 GCF_044459405.1 Nonomuraea sp. NPDC050328
CCCCAGCAGACTACTGGGTTGATAGGCCGGAGGTGGAAGCACTGTAAGGTGTGGAGCTGACCGGTACTAATAGGCCGAGGACTTGACCACAAAGCTACACATCGTCTTGTTGTGTGTAATGCTCGCGTCCACTACGCAATTCTGAGACAGCAAGCGGCTGTTTCAAGGGGTTGCGGTGGTTATGGCGGGAAGGAAACACCCGGTTACATTCCGAACCCGGAAGTTAAGCTTCTCTGCGCCGATGGTACTGCACTCGCCAGGGTGTGGGAGAGTAGGTCGCCGCCGCACAAATATTGATCAGTAGAGCCCGCCGTGGGTTTCCCGGCGGGCTCTACTGCGTTAAACGAGGGTTAGGCCTGTCCGGGTGTCCGGGCGGGCCTTTCTGCGTTTCAGGACCATCAGGTGCCGTGGTTCTCCAGGTGGAGCGGGCGCACCCGTAAATGAGGCCGACGTCCCCCGGAAATCGCGGGTGACGTCGGCCCTCAGAACCGGAGGCCTGGAGACATCGGAGGCTCGGAGACAGTCGCCAGCTAAGCCGGCATCCGAGTCCAGGGAGCAGCCGCCAGCCGAGCCGGCGGCCGCACCCTCTAGGACGGCATCACCAACACCGCGTCCCCGACAGCCCGCTCCCGGCCGTCGGACGGCTGGTTGACCACCTTCTGGCCGACCACCATGGCCGTGGACCCACCCCCGTCCAGGTTGATCGCCTGGACGGCGCCGAGCCAGCGCATGACCTGGGCGGCCTCGATCATGTTCGCCCCCACGCTGATCCCGGGCTTGCGCCCGTCGATGGTGGCGAGGATGAGGCTGCCGTTGCGGGTGACGCCGGCCAGGGTACGGGGGTGGCGGCGGAGGACCATGTTGACCGAGTCGTGCCCGTCCCGCTTCGCGGTGACCCGGATGCGGCCGTTACGGACCAGGCCGACGCCACCACCGACGACGTGCAGGCCGGGGGTGAGCTGGAGGGGCTTGCCGGTACGGAGGTCGGTGACGGTGGTGGTGACCTGGAGGGTCCAGCCCTCCCAGGCGTGCTCCCACAGCCACTCGGCCGCCACGCCGGAGCCGTGCACGACCCGGTGCCCGGCCGGCACCGCGGCGCCGGAGGTACGGAGCGAGACGATCTTGCCGTTGGCGTCGATGACCGCGTCGGCGCCGTCGTTGGCGGGGGTCTTGGCCCCCCACTCCTCGGTGTAGAGGACGAACTCGTCGGTGCCCGCGTTGCGGTTGACGCCCTTGACGTCGGTGCGGGTGCCGTCCTGGGCGGTGACGCTGACGGCGGTCTTGAGTTCGGTGACGCGTGCCGTACGTCCCTTGAGGACGAGAGCGGAGCGGCCGGGGACGGCCTCGCTGAGCAGGCGGCCGGCGACGACGGAGACGCCGACGGGCTCGCCGCGCAGCGCGGGCAGGGTGTGAATGTTGAAGAAGCCGCCGTTGACGGCGGCGAGCGCGCCCTTGGCCATGGCCGAGGTGGTCTCGCGCTTGGCGACGCTGGTGCCGAGGCTGGCGGCGAAGGAGCCGCGGAAGGTACGGCTGTCGACGGTCAGGACCCGCAGGTCCCAGGGGCCGGTGGTCTGCGCGCCGTCGTCGCCGAGGTAGTCCAGCTTGGAGCGGATCCCGGCGTCCTTGAGCGTCTTGATGGTCTTGGCGGCGTCGTCCTTGTCCTTGAGCGACCACAGGCCGACGCGGACGGCGAAGTACTCCTTGCCCGGGGCGTCGGCGACCTGGGGCTTGACGACCGGCTGCACGCTGGGCGTCTCGCCGGCGGCCTCCACCGCGGCGGCCGCCGCGTCGGCGGCCTCGCGGGTACCGTGGTCACGGCCGTTGGGCATGAGGATCGTGACGGTGTAACCGTCGGTCGACTTGCCCGCGAGCACGTTGTACAGCTCGATGCCAGGCGCCACGCTCTTCTGCGTCTTGGTGGGCGCGGCGGCGGCGCCCAGCGGGAAGGACCCGCCGGGGAAGGTCGTCGTGTCCAGGCCGGCCGAGACTGGAAAGGCCGCGAGAGTGAGCGAAGTGGCCATGGCCAGGCCGACGACGAGGGGGCGTCGTGTCATGAAACAACTCCAGAAGGGGCTAACGGGACCGAACCATCCTGGCGAGCCGGAACTGTCCAAGTGGGGAGAACACGCGAACCCGGTTGGAGTGGTTACCTGATTGGGACACAATGGGGAGATGACACGAATCAGCATGTGGTGGCGGCCGCCCGACGGCCGCTGACTTCCACATGCGTGAAGGCCGTCCCCGGGGACGGCCTTTCGCCATTTCTGGGGCGCCTTCCGGACCTTCGAGAGGACTCCCCATGACCGTGCTCACCGGCGACCGGCCCACCGGCCCGCTGCACATCGGCCACTACTTCGGCTCGCTGGCCAACCGGCTGGCGCTGCAGGACACGCACGAGGTGTTCGTCCTGCTCGCCGACTACCAGGTGATCACCGACCGCGACCTGCCCGGCGAGATCCAGCGCAACATCACCGACGTGCTGCTCGACTATCTGGCCATCGGGCTCGACCCGGCCAAGGTCACGATCTTCCAGCACAGCGCGCTGCCCGAGCTCAACCAGTTGCTGCTGCCGTTCCTGAGCCTGGTCACCGTGGCCGAGCTGGGCCGCAATCCCACGGTGAAGGACGAGATCGCGCACAGTTCGCAGGCGGCGGTGAGCGGGCTGATGTTCACCTATCCGGTGCATCAGGCGGCCGACATCCTGTTCTGCAAGGGCACGCTGGTGCCGGTCGGCAAGGACCAGCTCCCGCACATCGAGGTGACCCGCACGATCGCGCGCCGGTTCAACGAGCGGTACGCGCCGGTCTTCCCGGTGCCGGAGGCGATGCTGAGCCGTACACCGCTGCTCGGCGGCCTGGACGGCGGCAAGATGAGCAAGTCGCGCGGCAACTCGATCGCGCTGAAGGCGAGCGAGGACGAGACCGCCGCGCTGATCAGACGGGCGGTGACCGACGTCGACCGGCGCATCACCTTCGAGCCGGAGACCCGGCCGGGGGTGGCGACCCTGCTGACCATCGCCGGGCTCTGTTCCGGGCGGGAGCCGCGGGAGCTGGCCGAGGAGATCGGCGACGGGGGTGCGTCGGCGTTGAAGCGGCTGACGACCGAGGCGGTCAACGAGTTCTTCCGGCCGATCCGCAAGCGCCGGGCCGAGCTCACCGAGCAGGATGCGCGTGCCGTACTGGCCGAGGGGAACGAGCGGGCACGCGCGGTGGCGATCCGGACCCTGGAGGAGGTACGGCAGGCGATGGGCTTCTGACTGCCTAGGCCCGGACGGCGACGGCGAGGTCGGTGGCGGGGGAGCGGAGCGGGCGGCGGTGCCGCGGCCGGTGGAAGCCGGCGGCGGTGAGCAGCGCGGCCGTCGCGGCGAAGGTCCGCACCCCGCCACCGCCCGCGACCAGGTAGTTGAGGTCGAGCAGGTCCATGAGCGTCCGGCTGGCGCGGCCGGGGGCGCGGCCACGGAACTGGTCGCCGATGACGACGGTGCCGCCCGGGTTGAGCGCTCCCGCGACCCGGGACAGCAGGCCGGCCGCCTGCCGGTCGTCGAGGCCGTGCAGGACGTTGAAGAGCAGCACCAGGTCGAAGCCCTCGCCCAGGTCGTCGTCGAGGAAGGAACCGGCGCGCAGCGTGAGCCGGGGGTGCGGCTCGGCCGCGGTCAGCGCCTGCGGCAGGTCGAGGACGGTGGCGTGCAGGTCGGGGTGGCGGCGTAGCAGCGCGATGCTGTACTGGGCGTGGCTGCCGCCGAGGTCGAGCAGGTTGCGCGCGTCGCGGTGGACCGGGATGGCGCGGGCGGCGAAGGGCGCCTGCTGCCGGGCCAGCGTGGCGACCCAGGCCTGGAAGGCGCGCGACAGTTCGGGGTCGCTCTCGGTGAGCGTGTACAGCGGGACCGGCGGGCCGCCGTCGCGCACCGCCTTCTCCAGCCCGCTCCACAAGGCCACCACGCTGCGCTCGCAGAACTCCAGGCCCTCGGCGAGGCAGGTGGGCGAGCTCGTGCACAACCAGACGCGAGCCGGGCGGGTCAGGGCGTATCGGCCGCGCCGTACCTTCAGGTAGCCGAGCCCGGCCAGGGCCCGCAGCAGGGAGGCCGTGGACGCCTCGGCGCAGCCCAGCTCGACCGCGAGCTCGCCGGGCCGCATCGGGCGGGCCTCCAGGGCGTCGAACACGCCCAGCCGTACCCCCGCGAGCAGGCTGTGGAAGCCCAGGACGCCGAAGTAGTCGGCGAGCACGGGCGGGACCAGCGACAGCCGGAAGGCGAGCGCTTCCAGGGGGTTGGCGAGCAGGGGCATGCCCCCGACGGTAGGCCGACTTGTCGGCAAAAGACATGGGTAGGGGGTTACTCAGGCTCTCACCAGGAGATTCCCGCACACTACGCCCATGCGAACCATCATCTCCCTCTTAGTGGCGCTCGCCGCCGTCCTCGCCTTCACCCCGCCCGCCACGGCGGCGGCCGGCTGGGGCCCGTACCGGGCGCCGGGCGACAAGGCCCGCGCCTCCGGCACCCTCGTCCCCGTCGGCGAGGACCACGACACCCTGCCCACCGCGGACCAGGTCACCGTCAAGGGCACGCTGACCGACCGGGCCCGGCCCGCCGGCACCTGCGCGTGGCTGCTCATGCAGTTCGCCGTCCGCGTCAAGAACGCCTTCGTGTTCAAGGAGCGCAAGCTCAGGGACTGCTCCTACCGCACGCCGAAGCACTTCACCTACGTCCTGAAGGACGTCTACCAGGTCGAGCTCAAGGTGTGCAGCGAGGCCAAGTCGCCGGCGCCGTCGGCGCACTGCCGCTACTCGGGCACCTGGAAGATCATCTACACCTCGCCGCTCTGACCGGAAGCAGGGGGGACCGGGTCAGCGGAAGCCGTGGCGGGACAGGGCGGGGACGAGTTCCTCCTCCTCGTACCTCAGGTGCGAGGAGAGGGTGCGGTCGAGCCGGGCCACCGCCTCGCGGAAGCCGTCCATGCCGTCCGGCTCGCCCACCAGGGCGACAAGGGCGCGGTCCACCTCCTCCAGCACCCCGTGGATCACGTGGTGCTCCTGCTCCAGCCGGTCGAGCACGGGGGCCAGGCGCGGGTCGGCGCGGCGCAGGTGCGGGAAGAGGCTCTGGTCCTCCAGCGTGTGGTGAGTGGTGACCAGCCGGCAGTAGGACGCGCAGTAGGCGCCGAGCGTCCAGTTGTTCTGCCGGACGGTCATCTGGTTGATCGCCCCGCGCGCCGCGGCCGGGTCCATAGAGCCCGCGACCACCTGGGCCATGATCTCCTTGAGCTGCGCCAGCTCGCCCCGCAGGTGGTCGTGCACCTCGACCAGGTGCTCGCCCTCGCCGCTCCGGCCGCCGGTCACCGCGGGGGCGTGCGGGCGAGTGGCCTCATCCCACAGCGCTTCCACCGCGGGGGCCTGCGGCTCGGGCGTGCCCCGTTCCTTGGCGACCAGCTCGCGGACGGCGGGCGCCACCTCCTCGGCATAGGCCTGGATCGCCGCGGGGTCGTCGCCGGCGAGGATGAAGGTGCTCATCCCGTGCTCCAGCGCCAGCTCGGCGAGGAAGGCGGGCTCGGCGTCGCGCGGCCCGATGTTGTAGAGCCGCCGGACGGCCGCCGGGTCGCGCCCGGCCTCGGCCGCGGCCTCGTCGATCAGGCGGTTGCCGGCACCGAGCTGCGACGGCGGGACGTAGGCCATGCTCGGCAGCCAGCCGTCGGCCAGCCGGCCGATCAGCCGCAACATCCTGGGCCGGATCCCGCCCACCCAGATCGCCGGGTCGTGCGGCGGCATCGGCCCGGCCTGGGCGTTGTCGAGCCGGTAGTGCCGGCCGTCGAAGCTGCCGCCGGTCGACCACAGCGCGCGGATCACCGCGATCGCCTCTTCCAGCGCCTCCAGCGCCTCGCCCGGCGTGCGCCGCGGCCCGCCCAGCGTCGCGACGCCGTCCCAGAAGGCGCCCGCGCCCAGCCCCAGCTCGGCCCGGCCGCCGCTGAGGATGTCGAGGCTCGCGACACTCTTGGCGAGTACGGCAGGCGGTCGCAACGGCAGGTTGGCCACGTTGGCCGCCACCCGGACGTGCTGCGTGTTCGCCGCGATCACCGACAGCAGGGTCCAGGCGTCCAGGAAGGCGGGCTGGTAGGGGTGGTCCTGGACGGTGACCAGGTCGAGCCCGGCCGAGTCGGCCAGCTTCGCGAGCCGGAGCGTACGGCCGGCATGCGGGGCGGCCGGGCTGAGGAAAACGCCGAACAGCAGATCGTGACCGTAGTCGGCCATGGGATCCTCCAAGGCAATCGTCTGTGAAACAGATGATATGCCATACAGAAGGTTTAAGCAGCAACCTCCTGTAGGATGGCGATCGTGACGACGGACGCGGAACGAGCCGAGGGCGGGCTGGACGCCGACTTCGGCTGGGCGCTCGGCACCCTCTTCCGGGTCTACGTGAAGGCCGCCGACACCGTCATCGACGCCCTGCCCGGCGGGCCGCGCGGCTTCCAGGTGCTGGCCTCGGCCGTCCAGGAGACCCCGGCCAACCAGGGCGCCCTGGCCCGGCAGCTCGGCATCGACAAGACCGTGATGACCTACCTCGTCGACGACCTGGTCGCCCTCGACCTCGTCGAACGCCAGCCCGACCCCGCCGACCGCCGCAACCGCCGCATCGTGGCCACCGCCCGGGGCCGCGAGATCTGGGAACAGGCGCAACAGGGCCTCCGGCACGTCGAACGGCACCTGCTCGGCGTGCTGGGCGAGGAGGACGCCGCCCGCCTCCGCGACCTCCTCGGCCGGGTCGCGGCGGTGTACGGCGAGGGCGAACACTTCGAGGAGACCTGCCAGGCCGTCGAAACCCTGCGCCTGCGGCTCTAGAACCGCGGGCACTCCCGCACGAAGCAAGCCTCGGCGCCGAGGCAGATGGTCTTGTGGGTGATCACAGGTAGGCCAGGAGGCGGGCGAGGGGGTGGGGGATGCGGTCGGGGGTGAGGGCGGCGACCAGGGGGCCGGCGTAGCGGATCTTGCGGCCGCTGCCGGCGCCCATGAAGCGGCGGAGCTGGTCCTGGACGGGCTTGCCGCGCCAGGCGGGCTGGCCTTGGAGGGTGCGGAACGAGCTGAGGTCGCCGCCGGTGGCCAGCACGCGTTCGACCTCCTCCGTGCCGAGGGCGCGGATCAGTTCGTCTTCGAGGTCGGCGACGCAGACGAAGAAGCCGAGGGTTTCCAGGTCGGTGCGGGTGAGGCTCGGGCCGAACCCGGCTCGTTCCAAGGCGCGCTGGAAGTCGGGCTCCTCGCGGAGATCGACCAGGCCGGCCAGGCGGAGGTCGGCGCCCTGGGGGCCGTATTTGGCGAGATAGGTGCCGATGCTGGTGGCGCCGCCCATCGGCACTACGGCGATGCCTTCTGCTGTCAGGTCGCGATGGTGGCGGTGGGCCATGGCCTCGACGGCGGCCCGGTCGCTCTCGCCCTCGACCAGGACCACGGTTCGGGTGTCGCTCGGCATCACCAGGTCAGCTTGGCATCAGCCGCCGGGGGATTCGACCGCTTTATGGCGTGGCGGGCCGGGGGGGTTCAGGTCAAGCCGCGGTACTCGGCTGGGGAGGATGCCGCGTCCCGCCGTACAGCTTCACTTGATGCCGCGCCTGGGCCTGCTCAGCGCCGACCAGCGGCACGAGCTGCACGCCATGGCCCCACGCGCCGGGCGGTCTCAGCTCGGATGAAGTCGTCGCGCGGCTCACCGCGCTGGCCGTCGGGCACACCTCCGCCTACGCCGCAGCCTCTCGACCGGCAGCACCGCCACCCGGCACGAAGCCAGGGCCTCGGGAGGCTCCTTGACCCGCGGCCGCTGCGGCCCGGTCACCGCAGGCCGGTCACGTCGGCAACGAAGGCGCCGCCACCCTGCCGACCAACCACTTCCAGTTGGTCGGCAGGGTGGCGGAGAACCACGCGGCCTATGGGGCCGAATGCGGCGAGGCCGCGTAGCCGTGAAATCCGGCAACGGTGCTAGGAGTAGCATTCCTTGGACAGCTGCTTCCCGGTGGTCGGATGTACGCATACGATGCAGTAACGATTCGGGCTAGCCGGAGTCGGCTCCTTGACGTATTTGCATTCGCGCACCTTCGAATGCTCGGCCTTCTTGCAGTACTGCTTCCGGTATCCGCCTTTATTCGTCTTGCAGTAAAGGCATTCCTTCTTCTTATCCTTCAGCCATTTGCATCTCGGGGCGAGCGACGAAGTGCAGGCGGCGGCGAGCGAGATGGACGCGGCGGGCGTGCTGACGGCCTGGTCTTTCGCGGCCGAGGCCGACGCCTGCGATCCTGTCGCCGGGGCGAGGGCCGCAGCCACCAGCGCGCCGGCAGCGCATAGTTCCTTGAGCATGGAAACCTCCCGCTGCTCGTTTCTTCCTCTTGCCATCCATCGTTACTCCGCACTTCGTGACGAGTCCAGAAGGGCGGCAAGATTCTTTCTCGACCGCGGAACGAGCCGTCCGGCGATTGGCCGCCTTCGTGGGCAGAATGCTGGACGAATATCCATCTCTCCTGGGCCGCTTTTTGCTTGAGGCCGTTTTTCTTTTCCCGCCCCGTCATCATCGGGGGTGACGCCCTCAACGGCCGGTGGATCGGGACAGCGCGGTGCCGTGTCCGCTGCGAGATGCAAAGGCTTGATGACGTAGCGCACTGGAGGGGAGTGGATACCGACCGTCGCTGCTGCAGCAGCTCGGCGGCAAGAGCCATCCCAAGGAACCACGTCGTCAGCTTGTACGCGCTGTTCGACCCCGCCGGCCTGCCGCACGTCGGACACCCCAGCACTTACCAAGGCCCCGAGGACTACTGAACCCGGCACCGCACCGGGCCAGGCGGCCAAACACCGAGCTGAGCCCGAGCCGAGCGTGAGGGAGCGCCGCGCAGGGACACACCCGCCTGCACACCGGCGCACTCACCATCTGGGAACTGGGCGACCTGCTCGGCATTCGTCTCCACCTGCCGCACACCATGCAGCTCGAATACCTCGCCGACCTCCCCGTCATGACCATCATCGAACTGGTTCGCCGCCTCGACACGCACCCGGCCGACCTCATCCGCGAACTCGACTCCGTCCTGGACAACCCGCGCGACCTCGAACCGCACATGTCCCGGCAACAGACAGGGGAGCTCACCGACGACGCCCGGGCGCTGCTCGTCGAAGCGGCCCTCGTCCAGGCAGGTGTAGAGGGCGGTAGATGGGGCGGGCGAGTTCGGCGTGGTCGGCAACGCCGAGGGCCTCACCCCGGCCAGGTTGCGCACCCCGCCGTGCCGCTTGACCAACCAGCTCGCCACCACGGCCAGTAGGGTCATCGGCCAGGCGCTGTCCGGCACCGGGTCGCGGCCCTACCACTACGCCCTGCTCGGCCGGCGCCCCGGCATCGGCCGCAGCGTGGCCGGGGTCCAGGTCGTGCTGCTGGAGCCGCTCACCGTGAGTGAGCGGGAGCGGTTCGTCGAGCTGCTCGTCCGGCTGAATCAGGCGCAGCGGCCGAACAACTGGACGTAGGTCGCGCCCGGCGTGGCCGAGGCGGCCGGGTCGGCGCTGCCGTACGCCGCCTTGGTGTACATCTCGGTGTAGCCGGGGGTGAGGATGGTGTCGCGGTGCGAGGGGCTGCGCATCCACCAGCGGACGGCGGCGCTCGGGGTAACGGCGGCACGGCCCCAGCCGGTGTAGGCGTTCTCGCCGACCTGCCAGGTGCCGCGCTTGCAGTACCCGGCGGCCTTGGCCCGGGCGGCGGGGTCGGTCCCGGTCTCGGGGTCGATGTGCGGGTCGCAGCGGCTCGGGTCGTACTTGAGCGGCGTGCACTTGCCGACCTGGGCCACCGTTCCCCACCAGCGGATCCGCACCGCGGCGGTGACGTGCTTCCACGCCGCGCTGCTGAGCGCGACGGTCGTGCCGCGCAGGGCGAGGTAGCGCTTCACCGGCTGCAGGCCGCGGCCGGTGCGTTCGGCGTTGACCAGGCAGAGCACCGCCTGCTCGATGCGGCTCGACTGGCGGTTGTAGTCGTAGCGGCCGCGCGCGGTGTCGGGGAAGGCGGACTTGTCCTGGATGACCAGGTCGGCGTCGGCGCACGCGGCGGCGCTGACGGCAGACGTCTCCGCCTGCGCGGGGGAGGCGTGGACGATGAGGACGGCGGCCGCTCCGAGAAAGGCGAGACGTTTCATGACGTCAGCATGCGGCGGCCGCCTTGCCGGGAACTTGAGTACCCCTTTACTCAAATTCCCCGATGAAGCCGTACTCAGTGCGCCTGGTAGACCTTGCGCAGCCGCTCGTGCACGGTCCAGGTCGTCTGGGCGCCCTCGGCCAGCAGGCAGACGTCCCCGGGCCCGACCTCGACGGTCGGCCCGCCGGCGATGGCGATGCTCGCCCGGCCGCTCAGCACGACGAAGATCTCGTCCCGCTCGACGTCGGTGACGACGCCCGGGGTGATCTCCCAGATGCCGCGCCCGTCCCCGAGGGACAGGTGGAAGGTCTCCGGCGTGCCCGAGACGATCGACGCCGGGTCGAGGGGGTCGGGTTCGAGGTCGGCGTCGCGGACGGAGAGGGCGAAAGCGCCGTCGAAGGGCAGCACAGCGAGCGGGTCCTTATCGGGTGGTGTCTCGGCGGAAGGATTCCAGGGCGAGCAGGGCGACGTGCAGCGACAGGCACGACTCGACGTCGTCGAGGTCGGTGTCGAGGATGCGTTCGAGGCGGCGCAGCCGGTCGTAGAAGGCGGGCCGCGACAGGTGCGCCTTCTGGGCGGCGACCGCCTTGTTGCGCCCGGCGTCGAGGTAGATCCGCAGGATCCGGGTGAGGTCGCCGCCGCGCTGGGCGTCGTGGGCGAGCAGGGGGCCGAGCTCGCGTTCGGCGAAGGTCTGCAGTCGGGAGTCGTCGCGCAGCAGGTGGAGCAGGCCGCGCAGGCGCAGGTCGGGCAGCCGGTAGTAGGCGCGGCCGTCGGGCTGGCGGACGGCCACGTCGGCGACCTGCTCGGCTTCGAGGAAGCTCCGCCGTACGTCCCTGACCGACTCGACGACGGAGCCGGCGGCGAGGACGAAGGCCGAGCCGGGCTTCCAGAGCATGCGCAGCCGGTCGGCGAGGGCGGTGAGCGCGGGCTCGGCGGCGGTGCGCGCGGGCAGGGGGAGCAGGATGCCGACGCGGTCCTGGTCGAGGGCGCCGACGAGGGCGGGCAGCCGGGCGTCGCGGCAGGCGGCGGCGGTGGCCTCGGCCAGCTCGCCGAGCAGGGCCTGCCCGTCGAGCGCCTGCTCGGCCTGGTCGATGGGGCGGATGACGACGCTGATCAGCTTGCGGCCGGTGAGTGGGACGCCGACGGCGCGGGCCCGGGCGGCGGCCTCGTCGGGGTCGGAGTAGGCGTGGGTGAGGATGCCGGTGAGGATCGTGCCGTGCGCCTGGCGTTCCAGCGACTCCTGGTGGCGTTCGAGCAGGCGGCCGAGCGCGAGGGTGGTGGCCGCCCGTTCGGCGAGGACCAGGTCGCGTGGGGTGGGCGGGGCGTCGCAGGCGAGGATGAGCCGGCCCCAGTCCTGGCCGCGGGCGCCGACCGTGGTGACCAGCCAGCCGGCGGTGGGGTCGTAGGCGGTGCGCTCGGCGGGGGCGACGGCACGCGAGCGCGACTCCCAGCCGGCCAGCAGGGTGCCGGTGTCGCGGCCGGCCGACTCGCAGGCCAGCACCTGGTGGGCGAGGTTCTCCAGCACGACGGGCCGGCCGGCCAGCCGGGCGACCTGGGCGAGGACCTCGGTGGGTGAGGCGCCCTCGACCGACAGCTCGGTGAAGACCTCGTGGAGCTGCTCCGAGGCGCGCAGCTCCTCCAACTGGATGTCGATGATGCGCGAGTGCACCGATTCGGTGATCTGCACGAACGGCGTCTCGCGGGCGAGCACGATCAGCGGCAGGCCGTGCTCTTCAGCGGCCTTGACCACGGCGCGCGGCAGCTCGCGGACGAAGCGGCGGCCGAGCTCGACGACGAGCCCGGCGGCGCCCACGGCGGCCAGTTCGACGATGTAGGCGGCCAGCTTGTCGGGGTCGTCGGGGAGCGCGACGCCGGTGGTGAGCACCAGCTCGCCGCCGCGCAGCAGGTGGGCGAGGTCGGCGATCTCGCCCACGTGCACCCAGCGCACCCGGCTGTCCAGCCGGTCGGAGCCCGCCACGACCCGGGGATTGCCTCGGCGGACGGTCTCCAGGGCGAGGACGTCGGCGATGGTGGGGAGCACGCGCGAAGCCTATCCGATCAGCTTGTAAATAGGGCGACTTATCCCTTTACAAAGTGCTGTGCAATCGCTCGCGCTGCGTGCCGTCCCGGAGACGCTCAGGCGCGGAACTCGGTGCCGGCGGCCTGTTCGCGCAACTCGACCCGGCGGATCTTGCCGGAGATGGTCTTGGGCAGCTCGGCGAACTCCAGCAGCCGGATCCGCTTGTAGGGCGCCAGGTTGGCCGTGCAGTAGTCGAGGATCGAGCGCGCGGTCTCCTCGGTCGGCTCGAAGCCGGGCGCGAGCACGACGAAGGCTTTGGGTACGGCCAGCCGCACCGGATCCGGCGAGGGCACGACGGCCGCCTCGGCCACCGCCTCGTGCTCCAGCAGCACGCTCTCCAGCTCGAACGGGGAGATGCGGTAGTCGGAGGCCTTGAACACGTCGTCCGTGCGCCCGACATAGGTGATGTACCCGTCGGCGTCCCGGGTGGCGACGTCACCGGTGTGGTAGTACCCGTCGCCGGAGGAGGTCTCGCGCCCGACGTACCCGGCCATCAGCCCGAGCGGCCGGCCCTCGCCGAGCGGCAGGCAGATCTCCCCGTCCGTGCCCTGCTCCCCGCTCACCGGATCGACCAGCACCACCTCGTAGCCGGGCAGCGGCAGCCCCATCGAGCCCGGCTTGACCGGCATGCCGGGCACGTTGCCGATCTGCGCGGTCGTCTCGGTCTGCCCGTAGCCGTCGCGGATGGTCAGGCCCCACGCCTGCTGCACCTGGTCGATGATCTCCGGGTTGAGCGGCTCGCCCGCGGCGACCGCGGTGCGCAGCGGCAGCTTCCAGGCGGCGAGGTCCTCCTGGATGAGCATCCGCCAGACGGTCGGCGGCGCGCAGAAGGTCGTCACGCCCTCGTCGCGCAGGATCTCCAGCAGCTTGGGCGCCGAGAAGCGCTGGTAGTCGTGGATCAGGACGGTCGCCCCGGCGTTCCACGGCGCGAAGACGTTGCTCCAGGCGTGCTTGGCCCAGCCGGGCGAGGAGATGTTGAGGTGCACGTCGCCCGGCCGCAGGCCGATCCAGAACATCGTGGACAGGTGCCCGGCCGGGTAGGAGGCGTGGGTGTGCTCGACCAGCTTGGGCTGGGAGGTCGTGCCGGAGGTGAAGTAGAGCAGCAGGGTGTCGCCGGCGCGGGTGGGCCCGTCGGGGGTGAACTCGGCGGGGGCCTCGTAGGCCTCGTGGAAGGGCAGCCAGCCGTAGGCCTCGCCGACCGAGATCCGGGTGTAGGCGCCGGCCTCGAACTTGGCGGCGTCGGCGGCGTTGGCGATCACGTGCTTGACCTCGCCGCGCTCGATGCGCTCGGTGATGTCCTTGGCGGTGAGCAGCGTGGTCGCGGGGATGATCACCGCGCCGAGCTTCATCGCGGCGAGCATGGCCTCCCACAGCTCGATCTGGTTGCCGAGCATCAGCAGGATGCGCTCGCCTCGCCGTACGCCCTGGGCGTGGAGCCAGTTGGCGACCTGGCCCGAGCGGCGGGTCAGGTCGGCGAAGGTGAACGACGGGCCGCCGGCGAACTTGAGCGCGACGCCGTCCTGGTGGTCGAACCAGTCGAGGGCCCAGTTGAACTCCGCGAGCTCGGGCCAGCGGAAGTCGCGGCGGGCGGTGGCGTAGTCGGAACCCAGCAGCAGATCGCGAGCAGCGCGGAAGTCGTTCATGTCCCGATACTGTCAGGCGTTCAGCCGGGCCTCCAGACCATCCAGCACGCACATCAGGCCCCACTCGAAGGCCAGGACCTGGGTGCCGCGGTGGTCGGCGGTGTGCAGGGCGCGCAGGTCCGCCATCAGGTCGGGGAAGTCGCGGGTGGCCTGCTCGGCCATCTCCAGCATCCGGGCCATGTCGCTCTCGGTGGGACCGCCGTGCTCGGTGAAGTAGAACGTCTGCGGGATGACCTGGCCCATCACGTAGGACAGGACGGTCGCGCAGCCGAGGTCGATCTCCAGCCCGGCGAAGCCGGCCGCGCGGAAGGACTTGCGGAGCCGGTCGTAGATGCCGAGCGTGTTGGGGCCGAGGGCGGGCAGCCGGCCGAGCAGCGCGCCCATCCACGGGTGGCGGATGATGGCGGCCCGCAGGTCGAAGCAGAACGCGCGCACCACGGTGCGCCAGGCCAGGAGCGGGGGCAGCGTCTCGCCCTCCGGCTCCGGCAGCTTCACCTCGCCCCAGACGGCGTCGTAGGCCAGTTCGAGCAGTTCCTCCTTGTTGGCCACGTGCCAGTAGATGCTGGTGGCCCCGGCGTTCAGCCGCGCCCCCAGCTTGCGCATGCTGAGGGCGTCGAGGCCCTCGGAGTCGAGGAGGTCCAGGGCGGTGGCGACGATCTGGTCGCGGCTGAGGCCGGCGGGCTTCACCGGGCGCGGCTCGCGGGTCCAGACCGAGCTGAACTGCTTGTTCACGCCTCCAGATTAAACCGGCTCGCACACTGTGCGAGACTTGTCGTACAGTGTGCGAGTGAAGTCGCACACTGTACGAGAAGAATCGCACGCTGTTCGAGATCCCCGCCGCTGGTGGATCCTCCTCGTGCTCTGCCTGTCCCTCCTGGTCCTGGTGATCGACAGCACCGTCCTCAACCTGGCCATCCCCTCCCTCACCACGGAACTGGGCGCCACGGCCTCCGACGTGCAGTGGATCCTCGACGCCTACGTGCTGGCCATGGCCGGCCTCCTGCTCACCGCCGGCAGCCTGTCCGACCGGTACGGCAGGCGGCTGATGCTGGTGATCGGCCTGGCCGTCTTCGGCGTGGCCTCCCTGGTGGCGGTCGTGGCCTCCGAGCCCTGGATGCTGATCGCCGCCCGCTTCCTGATGGGGGTCGGCGGCGCCATCCTGATGCCCTCCACGCTGTCGATCCTGATGACCGTCTTCGACGCCGAGGAGCGCCGCAAGGCGATGGCCGGCTGGATGACGGTGTCGATGGTCGGCGTCATCCTCGGCCCGACCCTGGGCGGCGTCCTGCTGGAGCACTACTGGTGGGGCTCGGTCTTCCTGCTGAACATCCCGGTCGCGATCATCGCGATCATCGCCGCCTTCGTCCTGATGCCGGAGACCTACGGGGACGTGCGGCGGAAGATCGACCCGGTCGGCGTGGTGCTGTCGGTGGTGGGCCTGACCTCGACCGTCTACGTGATCATCGAGCGGGAGTGGAACCTGCCCGTGATCGCGGTGGCGGTGTTGAGCCTGGGCGCCTTCGTCTTCTGGGAGCGCCGCGCCGAGCAGCCGATGCTGCCGCTGGGGGTGTTCAAGAGCCGTGACTTCAGCGGGGCCTCCTTCACCCTGCTGCTGATGTCCTTCGGCATGGGCGCGGTCATGATGCTGCTCACCTACTACCTGCAGTTCGTGCTCGGGTACTCCCCGATGCAGGCGGGTCTGGCGCTGCTGCCGTACGCGGTGGCCGCCGCGGTCTGCAACGGGCTGGGCGCCACCCTGGGCAAGAAGCTGAGCAACAAGACGCTGATCGTCGCCGGGCTGCTGATCATCTCCGCGGCCTTCGTCGTCCTGGCCCTGGCCGACGGCTACCTCATGATCCTGACCTCGATGCTGGTCATGGGCGTCGGCGGCGGTCTGGCCGGTCCCGCGGGCTACGCCACCATCATGGGCGCGATCCCGCTGGAGCACGCCGGCGTCGGCTCGGCCATGAACGACACCCTGCAACAGGTCGGCATGGCCATCAGCATCGCGATCCTGGGCAGCGTGCTGGCCGGCGTCTTCGCCTCCAACCTGCCCGCCTCGGTGCCGGCCTCGGTGGCCGACTCCTACGGCCTGGCCTTCCAGCAGTTCCCGGCGCAGGCCGAGCAGGCCTTCGGGGTGGCCATGTCCACCGGCTCGTGGGTCAGCGCGGCCTTCAGCGCGGCGGCCGCGCTCCTCGGCATGGTCCTGCTGAGGAAGCGCGCCGCCGCCGCTCAGGAGCCCGTGGCGGCCTAGCGGATGCGGGGCGCGGCCATCTTCTCCAGGCTGTCCAGCTTGTGCACCCGCTCGTCGTGGCCGATCTGCCGCAGCAGGTCGGCCACCGAGCGGTAGCGGCCGTAGCCGTCGGCGTAGGTGCCGGGGTCGGGCACGAACTCCAGGTCCGGGTTCTCGGCCACGAAGTCCATGTAGGTGTGCTCGGCGTGGTCCTCGAACTCGGCGTTGAGCCGGTAGCTCCACTTCGGGTGCACCAGGAACAGCAGCCACGAGACGTGGTAGTAGAAGAACGAGATCGCCCACGGCGCCGCGCGGTGCAGCAGCCAGTTGCGCCTGAGCCCCTGCCGGTCGATCAGATCCTCCATGATCAGCAGGTGGAACTGCTCGTTGTCCTGGTCCTCGCGGGCCTCGACGATGCGCTCGAAGACCCGCTTGGCCAGCGTCGAGCGGGTGCGATGGCGATGGACCGCCCAGTACCCCATCCGCTCCCACGCCTGGTACGGCACGCGGGCGATGATCTCGAGCATCGCGAACTTGGTGAAGGACCCCTTCTTCCCGTAGAGCAGGTCCACGGGCTTGAACATGAGCTGGGCCAGCAGGCTGTACTTCATCCGCGGCGTGCCCAGCGTCTCCGCCTCGGCGCGGCGCAACTCCTCGCGGCTCAGCTTGGGCGGGCCCGGGTGGACGGGGGCGGCGGTGGCGGTGCGGTGGTCGATGGTGACGGTCATCTCGGATCTCCTGTTTCGTCGTTGATCCGATAGTGGGCGACGACCCCCCTCCCGGTCGTCGCCCGGCGGATGGCACCGGCGCTGCCTCGCCGGAGGTAACGCCGCCTCCGGGACGTACACCGCCAGGCGGACGGGGCATCCCCTAGGGGTCCTTGCAACCTGTCAGGGAATTTGGCCGCAAGCCGACAGGTTGATGGTGGGACCGATCTTGCGGACACGGGATACTCGAACCATGTCTGACCTCCTCGCGCGCCACCGGGCCGTCCTCCCCGACTGGCTGGCCCTCTACTACTCCGAGCCCATCGAGATCGTCAGCGGCAAGGGCAACCGTGTCGTCGACGCCTCGGGCAAGAGCTACCTGGACTTCTTCGCCGGCATCCTCACCAACATGATCGGGTACGACGTGCCCGAGGTGCGCGAAGCGGTCGAGCGGCAGCTCGCCACCGGAGTGGTCCACACCAGCACGGTGTACCTGCTGCGCGGGCAGGTCGAACTGGCCGAGAAGATCGCCCGCGTCTCCGGCATCCCGGACGCGAAGGTCTTCTTCACCAACTCCGGCACCGAGGCCAACGAGACGGCCCTGCTGCTGGCCACCTACGCCCGCAAGACCGACCAGGTGCTCGCCATGCGGCAGAGCTACCACGGCCGCTCCTTCGGCGCCATCTCGGTGACCTCCAACACCACCTGGAAGAACAACTCGCTGTCGCCGCTCAACGTGCACTTCCTGCACGGCGCCGACCGCCACCTGCCGGCCTTCAAGGGCATGGACGACGCCGAGTACATCGAGGCCTGCGTCGCCGACCTGCGGCACGCGCTGGCCACCGTGGTCTCCAAGGACGTGGCCGCGCTGATCGCCGAGCCGATCCAGGGCGTGGGCGGCTTCACCATGGCGCCCGACGGCCTGTTCGCCGCCTACAAGGAGGTGCTGGACGAGCACGGCATCCTGTTCATCTCCGACGAGGTGCAGACCGGCTGGGGCCGCACCGGCCAGTCCTTCTTCGGCATCCAGAACCACGGCGTCACCCCCGACATGCTGACCTTCGCCAAGGGCCTGGGCAACGGCTTCGCGGTCGGCGGCGTCGTTGCGCGCGGCGACCTCATGGACGCCCTGCCCGCGATCGGCCTGGCCACCTTCGGCGGCAACCCGATCTCGATGGCCGCCGCCAACGCCACCCTCGACTACGTGCTCGACCACGACCTGCAGGCCAACGCGGCGCGCACCGGCCAGATCATCATCGACGGCCTGCGCGAGGCGGCCAAGCGGCTGCCCATCGTCACCGACGTGCGCGGCAAGGGCCTGATGTTCGCCGTCGAGCTGTCGGACCCGGCGCTGGCCGGCCGCTTCATGGAGGAGACCAAGAAGCTCGGCCTGCTGGCCGGCAAGGGCGGCCTGTACGGCACCGCGATCCGCATGGCCCCGCCGCTCACGCTCACCGTCGAGGAGGCGCACGAGGGCCTCGGCATCATCGTCACCGCTCTGGAGACTCTGAACGATGAAGTTCGTTAAGCACTGGATCGGCGGCGTGGAGGTCGAGGGCGACGCCCGCACCGCCGACATCACCAACCCGGCCACCGGCCAGGTCAGCGGCAAGGTCGCGCTGGCCTCGGCGGCCGACGTGGACGCCGCGGTCGCCTCGGCGCTGGCCGCCTTCCCCGCCTGGCGGGACGCCTCGCTGGTCAAGCGGACGCAGGTGCTGTTCCGCTTCCGCGAGCTCATGCACGCCCACCGCGACGAGCTGGCCGCGCTGATCTCGGCCGAGCACGGCAAGGTGCACTCCGACGCGCTCGGCGAGGTGGCCCGCGGCCTGGAGGTCGTGGAATTCGCCTGCGGCATCCCGCACCTGCTCAAGGGCGGCTTCTCCGAGGGCGTCTCCACCCGCGTGGACTCCTACTCCCTGCGCCAGCCGCTCGGCGTGGTCGCCGGGATCACCCCGTTCAACTTCCCCGCCATGGTGCCGATGTGGATGTTCCCGCTGGCCATCGCCTGCGGCAACGCCTTCATCCTCAAGCCGTCGGAGAAAGACCCCTCCGCCTCGCTGCTCATGGCGCGGCTGTGGCAGCAGGCCGGGCTGCCCGACGGCGTCTTCTCCGTCGTACAGGGCGACAAGGCCGCCGTCGACCGGCTCCTGGAGCACCCCGACGTCAAGGCGGTCTCCTTCGTCGGCTCCACCCCCATCGCCAGGTACGTCTACGAGAGCGGCACCCGGCACGGCAAGCGCGTGCAGGCCCTCGGCGGCGCCAAGAACCACATGCTGGTCCTGCCCGACGCCGACCTCGACCTGGTCGCCGACTCGGCGGTCTCGGCCGGCTTCGGCTCGGCCGGCGAGCGCTGCATGGCGATCTCGGTCGTGCTGGCCGTGGACCCGATCGGCGACGAGCTGGTCTCGAAGATCGTCTCCCGCGTCGAGCAGTTGCGGATCGGCCCCGGGGACGACCCGCGCTCGCAGATGGGCCCGCTGGTCACCCGCGAGCACCGCGACAAGGTCGCCTCCTACCTCGACCTCGACGAAGGCTTCAAGATCGTGGTCGACGGCCGCGAGAGCGCCGTGCTCGGCGGGCGCGGCGACGGCTTCTGGCTCGGCCCGACCGTCCTCGACCACGTCAAGCCCGGCTCACGGGTGCACACCGAGGAGATCTTCGGCCCGGTGCTGTCGATCGTGCGGGTCGCCTCCTACGAGGAGGGCGTGGAGATCATCAACAACCTGGAGTACGGCAACGGCACCGCCCTGTTCACCAACGACGGCGGCGCCGCCCGGCGCTTCCAGAACGAGGTGGAGGTCGGCATGATCGGCATCAACGTGCCGATCCCGGTGCCGATGGCCTTCTACAGCTTCGGCGGCTGGAAGTCCTCGCTGTTCGGCGACACCCACGTGCACGGCACCGAGGGCGTGCACTTCTACACCCGCGGCAAGGTCGTCACCTCCCGCTGGCTCGACCCCTCGCACGGCGGCGTCAACCTAGGATTCCCCACCAACGGCTGACCGCCTGAGCCCCCGCCCGGACCGGGCGGGGCGCCCGCGGTCCCGCCCCGTTCCCGGTAAGCTCCAGCAGCACACGGATCGACGGGGGGCAGGGTGCGAAGCAGGAGGCTGAGCGGTACGGCACGCCGCGCCGGCGGGCTGGCCGTCGCGGTGGCGCTGCTGGCCAGCACCGCCGCCGGGCAGCAGGACCCTGCGCCCACGCCCCCGGGGTCCGCCTCGCCGTCGGCCGGGCCGACCACCGCGCCGACCACCGCGCCGCCCAGCTCCAGCCCCAGCCCGGGCAGCACCGACGGCACGCTCGACATCCTGGCCTACAAGGGCTTCGCCGAGTACGGCGCCAACAGCCCCAAGGTCAACTGGGTGACCGGGGCGACCGAGTTCCAGGGCGTCACCGGCTGCCGCACCGCCCGGCTCGACTTCGTGCAGACGCCGGAGGAGATGGCCGACAAGCTGGCCACGCACACCTACGACATCGTCTCGGCGGCCCCCGAGCTCGCCGCCTCGCTGGTCGCCGCCCAGCGGGTCCAGCCGATCGACACCGCGCGGGTGAGCGGCTACGCCGACCTGCCGGCGCAGCTCAAGGAGACCGGGGTGCGGGACGGGGCGACCTATGCCGTGCCGTACCTGTGGGGGTCCTACGAGACGGTCTACGACACCACGCGGATCAAGAAGCCGAAGGCCGAGGAGCTGTACACCTCGGCGCGGGCCATGGTGCGGGACACCCCGCTGACCCTCGGGCACGCCGCGCAGGCCTTCGGGCTCGACCCGATGGCGCTCGACCAGGCCGGGCTCGACGAGCTCGGCGGCAAGCTGGCCGGGGTGCGGCGCTCGACCTACACCCTGCAGCTCGACGTGGTGAGCGCGCTGGCGTCCGGGCGCGTCGACTACGCGCAGGTCACCCCGTTCCTGCTCGGCCGGCTGCAGGCGGCCGGCAAGCCGGTCAAGAAGGTCAAGACCGCGCGCACCACCGGCTGGGTCGACTCCTGGATGCTCGGAGCCGGCACCCCCAACCTCGACTGCGCCTACCGCTGGCTGAGCTGGACGCTCACCCCGCACGTGCAGGAGCAGGCCGCCGCGTGGCTGGCGCTGGCGCCGGCCAATCCCAAGGGCTGCACCGGCGCGGCCAAGGAGGCGTGCCGGGCCTACCGCCTGGAGAAGGTGGACTTCCTGGGCGGGGCGCGGATGGGCTGTGCCCCGCAGCGGCACGACTGCACCGACTACACCGCCTGGGCCGAGCGCTGGCAGAGCCTCGTCAACTGAGCCTCGTCAACTGAGCCTCGTCAACTGAGCCCGGCATCCGCGGCTCCGCTTTTTTGTGGATTTGTAACTGGCTGATCGGCCAGTCAGTATTGGCTGATTGACCAGTCAGCCAGTAAGGTCCCTCCATGAGAATCCTGCTTGTGGGAGCCGGCGGGGTCGGCTCCGCCGTCGTGCCCATCGCCGCCCGACGAGATTTCTTCGAACACATCGTGGTCGCCGACTCCAAACAGGACCGGGCGGCCGAAGCCGTCCGCCGGGTCGGCGATCCCCGGTTCAGCGCCATCGAGCTCGACGCCTCCAACCAGGCCGAGGTGACCAGAGCGCTGCGTGAGCACGACTGCGACGTGCTGTTCAACGCGGTCGACCCCCGCTTCACCATGCCGCTCTTCCGGGCCGCGCTGGAGGCCGGGGCGCACTACCTCGACATGGCCATGTCGCTGTCGCGCCCGCACCCGAGCGAGCCGTACCGGAGGCCGGGCGTGAAGCTCGGCGACGAGCAGTTCGCCCTCGACGAGGACTGGCGGGCCGGCGGGCAGCTCGCGCTGGTCGGCATGGGCGTCGAGCCGGGCCTCGCCGACATCTTCGCGCGCTACGCCGCCGACCACCTGTTCAGCCGGATCGACGAGGTCGGCATCCGCGACGGCTCCAACCTGGTCGTGGACGGCTACGACTTCGCCCCCACCTTCTCCATCTGGACCACCATCGAGGAGTGCCTCAACCCGCCCGTGGTGTGGGAGGACGGCGCCTGGCACACCACCGAGCCGTTCAGCGAGCCGGAGATCTTCGACTTCCCCGAGGGCATCGGGCCGGTCGAGTGCGTCAACGTCGAGCACGAGGAGGTGCTGCTCGTGCCGAGGTGGATCCCGGCCAGGCGGGTGACCTTCAAGTACGGGCTCGGCGAGGAGTTCATCGGGGTGCTCAAGACCCTGCGCAAGCTCGGCCTCGACAGCGCCGAGAAGGTGCGCGTCGGCGGCTCGGAGGTGGCGCCGCGCGACCTGGTCGCCGCCCGCCTGCCCGACCCGGCCACGCTCGGCTCCCGGATGCGCGGCAAGACCTGCGCCGGCACCTGGGTCAAGGGCCTGGGCACCGACGGCGCCCCGCGCGAGGTCTACCTCTACCACGTGGTCGACAACGACTGGTCGATGGCCGAGTACGGCTCGCAGGCCGTCGTCTGGCAGACCGCGATCCACCCCGTGGTGGCCCTCGAACTGGTGGCCCGCGGGATCTGGCAGGGCACCGGCGTGCTCGGGCCGGAGGCCTTCGACGCGGTGCCGTTCCTGACCCTGCTGGAGGAGTACGGCTCGCCGTGGGGCATCCGTGAGGAGCTCCGCACCCAGGCCGCCTGAGAACGGGCGGGAGGGTCAGCGAACGGGGAAGGCGACGACCTTCGCCAGCGGCGCGGGGAAGAGGGCTTCGGCACAGTCGGTGCAGGCGAGCACCGGCGACTCGTCCGGCAGGCGGCCGACGCGGGTACGAGGCCTGGGCCACTTCTTGTGGCACACCACGCACGCGTCGCCGAAACACTGGGCGGCCGACAGGCCTTCAGGGTCG
The DNA here is from genome assembly GCF_044459405.1 of Nonomuraea sp. NPDC050328. Lineage (NCBI taxonomy): Bacteria > Bacillati > Actinomycetota > Actinomycetes > Streptosporangiales > Streptosporangiaceae > Nonomuraea > Nonomuraea sp. NPDC050328. The sequence goes on from NZ_JBITIW010000002.1 coordinate 22,609, forward strand.
AAGGTCACCACGTCGTCCACCGTTCCGGTCAGACCCCAGTTCATCACCCTCCCGCGCGGTGCTCGTCCCGTCCGGTAACGGATCCGTTATAGCGCCCGGCGATCAAGCGGAGTGTCAAGCGCGGGTGAAGGTTCCGCCGGGACGCCTGCCGTACAGCAACAAAGAAGGGCATCCACCCGCATAGTGGATGCCCTTCAAAAGCCGGAAATATCAGGCCTGTGCCAAAGCCTTCTCCAGGATGCCCAGCCCCTCCTCCAGGAGGTGCTCGGGGATGACCAGCGGCGGCAGGAAGCGCAGGACGTTGCCGTAGGTGCCGGCGGTGAGCACGACCAGGCCCTCGGCGTGGCAGCGCTTGACGATCTCCTGGGTGGCGGTCGGGTTCGGGTCGGTGGTGCCCGGCTCGACCAGCTCGATGGCGATCATCGCGCCCCGGCCGCGCACGTCGCCGATGATCGGGAAGCGCTCCTTCAGCGCCTCCAGGCGGGGGAGCATGATCTCGCCGATCCGGCGGGCCTTGGCGACCAGGTCGTCGGCCTCGATGGTCTCCAGGACGGCGAGGGCCGCCTCGCAGGCCAGCGGGTTGCCGCCGTAGGTGCCGCCCAGGCCGCCGACGTGGACCTGGTCGAGCAGGTCGGCGCGGCCGGTGACGGCGGCCAGCGGCAGGCCGCCGGCGATGCCCTTGGCGGTGCAGATGATGTCCGGGACCACGCCCTCGTCCTCGCAGGCGAACAGGTCACCGGTGCGGGCGAAGCCGGTCTGCACCTCGTCGGCGATGAACACGATGCCGTTCTCGCGGCAGAACTCGGCGATCTTCGGCAGGAAGCCGCGGCTGGGCACGATGAAGCCGCCCTCGCCCAGGATCGGCTCGATCAGCACCGCGGCGACGTTCTCCGCGCCGATCTGCTTGTTGATCATGTCGACGGCCCGCTCGTAGGCGTCCTCGGGGCCGCGGAAGGGGTAGGCGACCGGGACGCGGTAGACCTCGGGGGCGAACGGGCCGAAGCGGTGCTTGTACGGCATGTTCTTGGCGGTCAGCGTCATCGTCAGCAGGGTGCGACCGTGGTAGCCGTGATCGAAGACGACGACCGCCTGGCGGCCGGTGGCGTGCCGGGCGACCTTGACCGCGTTCTCGACCGCCTCGGCGCCCGAGTTCACCAGGAAGGTGCGCTTCTCGTGGTCGCCGGGGGTGAGCGCGTTGAGCTTCTCGCAGACGCTGACGTACGACTCGTACGGCGTGACCATGAAGCAGGTGTGGGTGAAGTCGGCGACCTGCTTCCGCACCCGCTCGACCACGCGCGGGGCGGCGTTGCCGACGTTGGTGACGGCGATGCCCGAGCCGAAGTCGATCAGCGAGTTGCCGTCCGCGTCGACCACCACGCCGCCGCCGGCCTTCGTCACGAAGACCGGCAGGGTCGTGCCGATGCCCGGCGGCACGGCGGCCTGCTTGCGGGCCAGCAGCTCCTGCGACTTGGGGCCGGGGACGGCGGTGACGAGGCGGCGTTCCTGCGGAAGACTCATGCTCCCGACGTTAGGGCGGCCGGGGCCAAGGGCCGATACTCCATTGTGGCACGATATGTCCAACATCTTCGTGCGGAATGGACAAGTGGTGGCGCCGACTCTCGACACCGTGGTGCGGCGGCTCCGGCTGCCCGTGCTCGCCGCCGCCCCGCGTGGCGAGGTGCCGGTGCGCTGGGTGGCGGTCAGCGAGCTCGAAGACCCCACCCCGTTCCTCGAAGGCGGCGAGCTGCTGCTCACCACCGGGATGCGGCTGGCCGAGCCGTACGAGCCGTACATCGGGCGGCTGGTCGCCCGGCAGGTCTCCGGGCTGGGGTTCGGCGTCGGGCTCAGCCACGAGGTCACCCCGCCCGGGCTGGTGAAGGCGGCGGGCGAGGCCGGGCTGCCGCTGGTGGAGGTGCCGCGCGAGACGCCGTTCATCGCGATCGGCAAGGTGGTCAGCGAGCTGCTGGCCGCCGAGCAGTACGAGGAGGTCAGCCAGGCTTTCGCCGCGCAGGGGCGGCTCACCCGCGCGGCGCTCGAAGGGCTGGAGGCGGTCATCGACCGGCTCGCCCGCGAGATCCGCGGCTGGGCGGCGCTCCTGGACGAGTCGGGCGCGGTCCGGCACGCGACCAAGGGGGCGCGGGTCGGGGCGGCCGTGGCCGAGCTCGACCGGCTGCGGGCCCCGCGGGCGCCGCAGAGCATCTCGCTGTCCTCGCCCGGCGAGCACGTCGTGGTCCAGCCGCTCGGCAGCCGCGGCTTCTTCGCCGTCGGCGCGGCGTTGCCCTTCCCGCCGGTCGCGCACACGGTGATCAACGCCGCCGGGTCCCTGCTCACCCTGGCCGTCGAGCGCGGCAGGGCGCAGCGCGAAGCCGAGCGCCGGGTGCGGTCGGCGGTGCTGGAGCTGTTGCTGGCGGGGGAGACCGACCGGGCCCGGGCCGTCCTCGCGCCGCTCGGCGAGAGCCTGCCCGAAGACCCGGTCCGTGTGGTGGCCGCCGGGCCGGGCGCGCTCGACCTCGCCGAGACGCGCGGCTTCGCCGTCCGGCACGGGGAGCTCGTGGTGCTGATCGGCGGTACGGCGGAGCTGCCGGGACCGGCCGGCGTCGGCGGACCCGTCCCGCTCCGGGACCTGCGCACCGGCCTCGACCAGGCCGAACGCTCCCTGGCCCGGGCGCGGCGGCAGGGCGGGGGAGTGGTGCGCTTCACCGAGCTGGCCGGACAGGGCCTGCTGTCCCTGCTCGACCCCGCCGCCGCCCAGGCCTTCGGGGCGTCCGTGCTCGCCCCGCTGGTGGAGTACGGCTCGCGGGCCGACCTGGTGGGGTCGCTGCGCGCCTACCTGGCGGCCAACGGGCACTGGGACGCGGCCGCCCAGCAACTCGGCGTGCACCGGCACACGCTGCGCTACCGGATGAAGCGCGTCTCCGAACTGCTCGGCCGCGACCTCGACGACCCCGGCGTGCGCGCCGAGCTCTGGGTGGCCCTCGCGCTCGCCGTCCCCTCGGTGTCCTGACCTCGGACGGATGTCAGGGTCCCCTGAGTCAGGGCTTCTTGAGGAGGTAGCAGCAGATGGTCGCCGTGGTGACCGCGTCGTAGGTGCGGTCGTCGCGCAGGTGCCCGGCGCGCTCCAGGCTGATCGCGCCCTGGGCCGCCGCCCACAGCGCGTCGGCGATCTTGCGCGGCTGGGTCGGGATGAGGTACCCCGCCGAGATGCAGTCCGAGATCACCCGGTCCAGCAGGTTGAGCGCCGCCCGGGCCAGCGTCCGGGCCCGCTCGCTCGGCTCGAAGCCGGGGATCGCCCGCTCGAACATCAGGCTGTAGTACTCCGGCTCGGCCAGGCAGGCCGTCCGGTAGGCCGGTCCGAGGGCGGTGAGGTAGTCGAAGGGGTCGTGCCGGGGCGGCACCGCCTCCATGTGCTTGCGGACGCGCTCGAACCCTTCCAGGTAGAGCGCCTCGGCCAGCCCCTCGCGGTTGCCGAACATGGTGTAGATGACCGTCGTCGAGCATCCGGCCTCGCTGGCGATGCGGCGCATGGACAGGCTCTCCGGCCCGTCGCTGGCGAGCAGCTTGACGGCGACGTCGAGCAACCGCCCCCGCAGCTCGTCGTGCGAGGTCCGTTCGCCCAGCAGATACGCACCCTGTAGGCCGAGTGGCGCCGGGGTCGCCTGTTCGCTCACGGAGCCACACGCCTTTCTGCCGAGCCCACCCGCTGGATCCTTAGCCCGGTGGGAGATCCTTCAAACCGCCCCACCCGTTAAACATCCCGAATTAGACCTATTTTTGTTACACGTCCGGGGTTTGTGCGTAACGGAGGGGTCAGGCGAGACGCTTGTGCAGGGTGGAGTGGTTGCCCGCCGCGCCCCATGGCATAGCGTCGAGGACATGGACGTGCGCACCTTCTGGCTCGCCGGGCGCCCCGCCACCGGCGCCTCCGAGCTCACCGTGACCAACCCCCACACCGGGAAGGTGGTGGGCGCCTACTCGGTGCCCACCGACGCCCAGGTCGAGGAGGCCGTCGCCGCGGCCGCCGCGGTCGCCAAGGAGGCCGCCGCGCTCCCCATCCACGTGCGGGCCGAGGCCCTCGCGCACGTCTCGCGCCGGCTGGCCGAGCGGGCCGAGGAGATCGCCCAGCTCATCACCGCGGAGAACGGCAAGCCCCTGACCTGGGCGCGTGGCGAGGTCGGCCGGGCGGTCTCCACCTTCCGCTTCGCCGCCGAGGAGACGCGCCGCTACTCCGGCACGGCCATGCGGCTCGACACCGAGCCGGCCGCCGCCGGGCGCCTGGCCTACGTGACCCGCGTGCCGTACGGGCCGGTCCTGGCGATCACGCCGTTCAACTTCCCGCTCAACCTGGTCGCGCACAAGGTCGCCCCCGCCATCGCGGTCGGCGCCCCGGTCATCGTCAAGCCCGCCCCGGCAACCCCGCTGTCGTCGCTGCTGCTCGGCGAGATCCTGGCCGAGACCGCGCTGCCCGCCGGCATGTTCTCCGTGCTGCCGGTCGAGAACGAGCGCGCCTCGGCCCTGGTGGAGGACCCGCGGCTGCCGGTCGTCTCCTTCACCGGCTCCGGCCCGGTCGGCTACGCCATCATGGACTCGGTGCCGCGCAAGCACGTCGTGCTGGAGCTCGGCGGCAACGCCGCGGCGGTCGTCCTGGCCGACGCCGACCTCGACTGGGCCGCCTCGCGGGTGGCGCTCTTCTCCAACTACCAGGCCGGGCAGAGCTGCATCGCCGTCCAGCGCGTGATCGTCGAGGAGGCGGTCGCCGAGGCGTTCACCGCCAAGCTGCTCGACGCCGTCGGCACCCTGGTGACCGGCGACCCGTACGACGACAAGACCCAGGTCGGCCCGCTGGTCTCCGAGGCCGCGGCCGAGCGGGTCCAGGAGTGGATCGACGAGGCCGTCGCCGGCGGCGCCAAGGTGCTGGCCGGCGGCACCCGCGAGGGCGCGACCGCCGCCCCGACCGTGCTGGCCGAGGTGCCCCACGACGCGAAGGTCTGGTGCGAGGAGGTCTTCGGCCCGGTGCTCGCCGTCCAGGTGGTGCCCTCCGCCGACGCCGCCTTCGCCGCCGTCAACGACTCGAAGTACGGCCTGCAGGCCGGGATCTTCACCCGCTCGCTCGACCTGGCCTTCCGCGCCAACCGCGAGCTGGAGGTCGGCGGGCTCGTCATCGGCGACGTGCCGTCCTACCGCGCCGACCAGATGCCCTACGGCGGCGTCAAGGAGTCGGGCGTCGGGCGCGAGGGCGTCGGCTCGGCGATGGAGGATCTCACCTACGCCAAGACGATGGTGCTGACCGGGCTGGCGCTCTAGCCGAGCCGCTTCTCGAAGCAGAGGCTCTCGGCGTTGCCGGCGTACTCGCCGAAGGCCGGGATCGGCACGAAACCGGACCGGGTGTAGAGCGCGATCGCCTCGGTGAGCAGGGCCCCCGTCTCCAGACGCAGGACGGGGGTCCCGCGCTCGGCCGCCAGCGCCTCCAGTTCCGCCAGGAGCAGCCGCGACAGGCCCGTCCCACGGGCCTCCGGCCGTACGTACATGCGCTTGATCTCGCTGACGCCGGGTTCGAGCGGCTGCAGCCCGGCGCAGCCGACCGGCTCGCCGCCCGCCCAGAGCACCACGAACTCGATCAGCGGGTTGATCCCCTTGCGCGGGTGGTACGGCTCGCGCGACTCACGATGGGCCAGTTCGAGCTGCTGCTCGGCGCAGAGGGCCGCCACGACCGGATCGGCGGGGGCGGGGCGGGTGACGGTCACTTCCATGGCAGAAAGCAACCAGGCGCGTATTACGCGGGTGTTTCAGGCACGTTCGGCGGTGTTGAACAGCGCCCGTGCCGCGTCACCGAAGTAGGGGCCGTACATCGTGCCGCGGTCGTCGGTGTACTTGAAGCTGCTCACCGAGGTCACGGTGCCCTTGCCGGTCGCCGGGTCGAACCCGGACAGCCACGGCCCGCCGCTGGAGCCCGCGGTCATCTCGCAGCCGAGACCCTGGTCGCGCGTCGCGCCGTGCGGGTCGTCGTGCACCCGGCCGGCGCAGTAGAACAGGTGCTCGCCGTCGTAGGGCGGGTCGGCCGGGTAGCCGAAGCCGAAGATCTGGCCGCCGCGGCCGGGGTTGAAGGCGATCTCCTGGGTGCCGACCGCGTCGGCCACGTGCTTGCCCTCCGCCTTGTTGAGGGCGACCATCCCGATGTCGAAGCTGTCGTCGGCGCTGCGCGACCACGGCCCGGCGACGAACATGCGCCGGGCGGTGAAGGAGCCGTAGGGCCGGTCGCCGCCGGGCCGGTAGCCGGGGACGAAGGTCCAGTTCTCGGCCCAGCCGCCGGTGCCGTCCTTGACGCAGTGACCCGCGGTGACGACGACGTCCCGGTTGCGGCTGCGCACGGTGCCGGCCGAACAGACGAAGTCCACCCCCGAGAGGGTGAGGAAGACCCGGCCGGTGGTCCTGGCGACCGCGCCGCCGGTCTGCCAGCGCGCGCCGGTGGTGGCGGCGCGCGGGCGGGCCGACTGGCGGCGCGGGGCGAGCTTGGTGACCCCGTTGGCCAGCACGGGCGCGGAGCCGAGCCCGGCCTTGCTGGTGATCCCGCTGAGCAGGGCCCCGTCCTTGGTGACGAGCCCCAGCAGGCTGATCGGCCTGGCCTTGGCCATGCGTTCGGGAGTCCAGTAGTCGAGGACGCGCCGCTGCTCGGCGGTGCTGCGCGCGGCGACGCGCTCGACGACGTCGGCGAGGGGGGTGGTGCCCGCCTGGTGGACGGGCTGGGCGATCGGCCGGGACTCCACGGGCGCCGCGCCGACCAGTGCGGGGCCCATGAGGCCCGCGACGAGCGGAGCGGCCGCCAGCAGGGGGGTGCTCAGGGTCATGGCCCCCGAGTCTGCACTACGGAGTGTGTTCGTGTGGGTACTTTCGGCAAATAAGTCTAGGCCGCGCCGGTGGCCTGAGCCTCGTTGTAAACCGCCTGGGCCTCATTGCCGAAATAGGGGCCGAACATCCAGTTCGGGGCGAAGTTGTATTTGAAGCTGTTCACCGAATTGAGCGTTCCGGCGCCGGTCGACTCGTTGAAGTTCACGAACCACGGGCCGCCGCTCGAACCGCCGGTCATGTTGCAGGTGAGCCCGTGGTCCTTCGACAGCAGGAAGTCGTCGAAGGCCCGGCCGGCGCAGTAGATCAGTTTCGAGCCGTTGTACGGCGCGGCGGCCGGGTAGCCGAAGGAGAACATCTGCTGGCGCCGTGCCTGGTTGAAGGAGATGCCCTGGCCGCCCACGACCTCGGTGAGCAGCCGGCCCTGCTGGGGCGCGACCACCGCGGCGGCGATGTCGAAGTTGATGTCCTCCTTGGCGTTCCACTGCGGGGTGGTGATCAGCTTGGTGGCCACCCAGGTGCCGAAGGGCCGCTGGCCGTTGTCGTAGCCGGGGACGAAGACCCAGTTGGTGTGGAACTGGCCGCCCATCTTGACGCAGTGCCCGGCGGTCATGACGACGCTGCGGTTCGCGCTGGTCACCGCGCTGCCGGAGCAGGAGGCGTTGCGGCCCTGGTAGGTGAAGAAGATGCGGCCGGTGGTCTTGACGACCTGGCCGCCCTTGGTCCACTGCGCGCCGCCGCTCACCGCCGCGGTCGGGTCGGTGGGCGAGGCGGTCCAGGGCGTGTTGGTGTTGGGCTGGCCCGGCTCGCCCTGGCCGCCCTGGCCCGTCTTGGGCGCGGGGGCGGTCAGCGGCTGGGCGTTGGCCATCTTGGCCGACGTCCAGTAGTCCAGGACCTCGCGTTGCTCGGACTTGCTGTCCGCGGCCTTCTCCTCGGCGGGAGGGGGCGCCGCTTTGGCGTGGGCCGGCATGGTGGTCAGAAAGGTGCCCCCCGTGGCGAGGGTGACGACGGAAAGCAGAGCGAGTCTGCGGTGCATGAGGTACCTCCCGGAACCTGATCTGAGGTTGGAAGGTAGCGAGAGCATTGTCCTGATTTCCCGAGATTTACTGATCCTGATATAGCGATATTTCTGGAAATGTGGACAGCAATTGTTTTCTGTCCCACCCGTCACGGATTTCGGGAAACAGCAGACGGCGCGGGATTCCGGAGTCACGTACCGACCAGGGGGCGGCGGCGGGGACAATGGGCGGGTGCGCTCAGCTACCTCCCGCCCGGTGGTCGTCCTCGGCTCGACCGGCTCCGTAGGCACCCAGGCCCTCGACGTCCTCGCCCGCGACCCCGGAGCCTTCCGGGTGCTCGCGCTGGCGGCCGGGGGCGGCCGGGTCGGCGAGCTGGCCGACCAGGCGGCGGCCTTCGGCGTGGAGGCCGTGGCGGTCGCCGACCCGGCCGCCGTCCCGGCGCTGCGCGAGGCGCTCGCCGCCCGCGGGGTGGCTCCCGCCGTGCTCGGCGGGCACGAGGGCGTGGCCGAGGTGGCCGCCTGGCCGTCCGGCGAGGCGGTGCAGCCGCTGGTGCTCAACGCCATCACCGGGGCGCTGGGGCTCACCTCGACGCTGGTCGCCCTTGAGGCCGGCCGTACGCTGGCGCTGGCCAACAAGGAGTCGCTGATCATCGGCGGGCCGCTGGTGAAGCGGCTGGCCAAGCCGGGGCAGATCCTGCCGGTCGACTCCGAGCACTCCGCGCTCCAGCAGTGCCTGTGGGCCGGCGGCCCCGACGGCTACGACCCCGAGGCGGTGCGGCGGCTGGTGGTGACGGCCAGCGGCGGCCCGTTCCGCGGGCGCCCGCGCGCCGAGCTCGGCGAGGTCACCCCCGAGATGGCGATGGCGCACCCGACCTGGAACATGGGCCCGGTCATCACGATCAACTCCGCTACCCTGGTCAACAAGGGCCTGGAGGTCATCGAGGCGCACCTGCTGTTCGACCTGCCCTTCGACCGGATCGAGGTGGTCGTGCACCCGCAGTCGGTGATCCACTCGATGGTCGAGTACGTGGACGGCTCCACGATCGCCCAGGCCAGCCCGCCGGACATGCGCCTGCCCATCGCGCTGGCGCTGGCCCACCCGGCCCGGCTGCCCGGCGCGACCGCCCCGGTGGACTGGACCCGCGCGCACACCTGGACCTTCGAGCCGCTCGACGACGAGGCCTTCCCCGCGGTCGAGCTGGCCAGGCAGGTCGGCACGGCCGGCGGCACCGCCCCTGCGGTCTACAACGCGGCCAACGAGGAGTGCGTCGAGGCTTTCCGGAAGGGAAGGCTGCCCTTCCTGGGCATCGTGGATACAGTTGCGTGCGTGGTGTCGGAACATGTCGTGACTTCGGCGGACACAGTGGGTGAGGTTCTGGCGGCCGACGAGTGGGCGCGGGCTCGGGCCCGGGAGCTCACCGCCTAAACTGTTGAAGTGACTTCTGTAGCACTCGGCATCCCCTCGGTCCGTCCCAAGCCGATCGCCGAACGCCGCCACTCGCGTCAGATCATGGTCGGCTCGGTCCCGGTCGGTGGCGACGCGCCGGTCTCCGTCCAGTCCATGACCACCACGGTCACGGCAGACATCAACGCGACCCTGCAGCAGATCGCGGAGCTCACCGCGTCCGGCTGCCAGATCGTGCGGGTGGCGGTGCCGTCCCAGGACGACGCCGACGCGCTGCCCATCATCGCCAGGAAGTCCCAGATCCCGGTCATCGCCGACATCCACTTCCAGCCGAAGTACGTCTTCGCCGCCATCGAGGCGGGCTGCGCGGCGGTCCGCGTCAACCCCGGCAACATCAAGAAGTTCGACGACAAGGTCGGCGAGATCGCCCGGGCCGCCGCCGCGGCGGGCGTCCCGATCCGCATCGGCGTCAACGCCGGCTCGCTCGACCCCCGGCTTCTGCAGAAGTACGGCAAGGCGACCCCCGAGGCGCTGGTGGAGTCGGCGCTGTGGGAGTGCTCGCTCTTCGAGGAGCACGGCTTCCGCGACATCAAGATCTCGGTCAAGCACAACGACCCGGTCGTCATGGTCAACGCCTACCGGCTGCTCGCCCAGCGCTGCGACTACCCGCTCCACCTCGGCGTCACCGAGGCCGGGCCGGCCTTCCAGGGCACGATCAAGTCGGCCGTCGCCTTTGGAGCGCTCCTCGCCGAGGGCATCGGCGACACCATCCGGGTCTCGCTGTCGGCGCCTCCGGTCGAGGAGGTCAAGGTCGGCACCCAGATCCTCGAGTCGCTCGGGTTGCGGGAGCGCGGGCTGGAGATCGTCTCCTGCCCCTCCTGCGGGCGGGCGCAGGTCGACGTCTACACCCTGGCCGAGCAGGTCCAGGCCGGGCTCGAAGGGCTCAAGGTGCCGCTGCGGGTCGCGGTCATGGGCTGCGTGGTCAACGGGCCCGGCGAGGCTCGGGAGGCCGACCTCGGGGTGGCCTCGGGGAACGGCAAGGGGCAGATCTTCGTCAAGGGCGAGGTCATCAAGACCGTGCCCGAGTCGCAGATCGTCGAGACGTTGATCGAGGAGGCGCTGCGGCTGGCCGAGGAGATGGGCGTCGAGGTGGACCTCGACGACGACGCCCCCGGCCCTCAGGTCACCGTGGGCTGAGCCCTCACCTCTGTCGCGCGCGTACGGCCGGTCACCTTTTCGGGTGGCCGGCCGTACGTGTGCCGGGGCTCCCGCGGTGACCGGCAGCGGTTCCCCGGCGGAAACCAAGGGTCAGAAGCCGGCGGAGGCGAGGTCGCCGGCCCAGGCGCGGTAGGTGTGGCTCGCCAGGCGGCGGACCTGGCCGGTGGTGACGTCGAGGGCGTAGGTGTGCTGGCCGAGAAGGGGCGGGGTCTTCACGTCGGCGGGGTCCCGGCGGTCGGAGAAGTCGTGATCGGGGACGGCGACGGTGATCTCGGTGGGGGAGGCCCAGGCGCCGACGCGCATGGGGGAGAAGCGGGCGTCGGTGCCGCGCAGCTTCACCGAGCGGGTGACCCGGCCGGTCTCGGTGTCGATGCTGACGAGGGTGTCGTAGGGGACCTCGCCGTCCTCGGTGAGGTGCCGGGAGGTCGGGACCCGGCCGGTGAGGCCGGTCAGGGTGCGGCCGTCCTCGGACAGGGGGCCGGCCATGAACCAGTGCTCGGGCTTGAACAGCACCCGGACCTGGCCGTCGGCCAGCAGCCCGATCCGGTCGTCGGCGTCGCGGACGACGAGGGGCGAGCCGCCGGCGGGCACGGACTCGGCGAACCAGCCGGACGGGAGGTCGGTGCGGCGGCCGGTCTCGACCTCGTAGAGCGCGCCGCTGACGGCGAGGTGGCGGCCGTCGGGGGAGAACAGCAGCCGGGTGCCGCCGGCCACCAGCGCGGCGCGGGTGATCTCCTCGCTGACCGGCCAGATCCGGCCGCTGTCCAGGTCGCGGGCGACGAAGCGGCGGGCGGGCTCGGAGTAGTAGGCGATGCGGCGACCGTCGGGGGTGATGGCGACGGGGGCGCCGGTGTTCATGTAGTTCTCGCTGGACTGCTCGGTGTAGACGCCCAGGGCTTCCGGCATGCGGTAGACGGCGCCGTCGCGGGTGACGACGTTCCACTGGGCGCAGGTGCGGTCGAAGGTGGCGGTGTTGGTCTTCGGGTCCCACTGCTCGCCGCAGAAGTCGTAGTAGGCGTGGCTGAGCGGGGTGACGCCGGAGGGGGGCAGGGTGTCGGTGATGGTGCTGGTCATGACCTGGGTGGCGCCGGGGTCGAGGACGGTGAGGGTGACGCCGCCGGCGGTCAGGGCCAGGACGGCGGTGGCGGCGGCGGCCAGGGCGGTGAGGCGCTGCCGGTTGGCGCGGTGCACGGCCCGGTCGGCGAGGTCCACCTGGGGAGCCTCGGCGGCGATCCCGGCGAGGTGGTCTCGGAACAGGTCGGTCATGGGGTCGTCTCCACGGGCAGGCGGTCGGACGAGAGGCGGGTCATGGGGTCGTCTCCACGGGGGCGAGCAGGTGGGCGAGGTCGGGGGCGAGGACGCGGAGCCGGCCGAGGGCGTGGTGGGTCTGGCTCTTGACCGTGCCGGGCGAGCAGCCGAGCAGGTCGGCGGTCTCCTCGACGGTGCGGTCCTCGTAGAAGCGGAGCACCAGCACGGCCCGCTGGCGCGGAGTGAGCCGGGCCAGGGCCTGGCGCAGGGCGATGCGGTGCAGGGAGTCGTCCCCGGGGTCCCGCCCCCGCTCGGGCGGGTGGGCGGTGGGGATGTCCGGCCGCCGGCGGCGACGCCACGAGATGTGCTCGTTGATCAGCGCCCGCCGGGCGTAGGCCTCCGGGTTGCCGTCCCTGGCCAGCTTGCGCCAGTGCCGGGCGACGCGGGTCAGCACCGTCTGCAGCAGGTCCTCGGCCAGGTGCGCGTCACCGGTGAGCAGGAACGCGCTGCGCATCAGGGCCTGCTGCCGGGCGCCGACGAACTCGCGGAAGCCCTCGTATCGGTCCATTGCTCTCCTCTCACCAGTAAAACGCGACCCCGCCCGGTCGCGTTGGAACCCGGCGGCGATCCAACACTGTGCCAGCCGACTGTCACGGCTCGGCAATACGCCGGGCGATCGCCCGGTTACTCTTGGCAGCCTTCGGGTGTTCCATGAGCTAAGGAGTGCTGTCGGGTGAGACGGGCCGTCGGGGTTGTCGCGGTGATGGGCGTGCTGGGCCTGAGCGCGGTGGGGACGGCCGAGGCCGAGCCCGTGCCTCGGGCGACGATCTCGTGGGGTCCCTGCACCAGGGCGCCGTCCATGGTGGAGCGGCTGCTGGGCGTGCAGCCGCGCAGCCCGGAGGACGGTGAGCCGATGCGCGCGGGGGTGGAGTGCGCGACGGTGCGGGTGCCGCTCGACCACCGCGAGCCGTACGGGCAGTCGATCAAGCTGGCGCTCAACCGGATCAAGGGCAAGGTCTCCCGTGACCACAACCACCTGGGCACCCTGCTGGTGAACCCGGGCGGGCCGGGCGCGTCGGGCCGCGAGCTGGCCGGGTACGTGGCGGCGGCGTTGCCGGCGGACCTGGCCGACCGGTTCGACATCATCGGCTTCGACCCGCGCGGCGTCGGCCGCAGCGAGCCGAGCCTGCGCTGCGTCGACCCGGACAAGTACTTCGCGCCCCCGCGCCCCGACCACGTGCCGAAGACGGCCCGTGAGGAGGCCGTGCTGGTGGGCAGGGCCCAGGGGTACGCGGCGCGGTGCGGCGACCTGTGGGCGTGGATGTTGCCGCACCTGGCCACCGAGGACAGCGCCCGCGACCTCGACGTCATCCGGCGGGCGCTGGGCGAGGAGCAGATCAGCTACCTCGGCTACTCCTACGGCACCTACCTGGGCGCGGCCTACGCCACGCTGTTCCCGGAGCGGGTCAAGCGCCTGGTGCTGGACAGCTCGGTCAACCCGGACGAGATCTGGTACCGCGCCAACCTCTCGCAGGACCGCTCCTTCGACCGCCGCCACCGCGAGTTCCTGTCCTGGACGGCCCGCAACCGCAAGGTCTACAAGCTCGGCAAGACCTTCAAGCAGACGAGCTTCGCGTGGTACTCGATGCGCGAGCGGCTGCGCGCCAAGCCGGCCGGCGGGGTGGTCGGGCCGAGCGAGCTCGACGAGCTGTACACCGTGGGCGGCTACACCGACGCCATCTGGCCGCAGCTCGCCGCCGCCTGGTCGCGGTACGTGCGCAAGGGCGAGGTGGCCGGTCTGGTCTCCGCCTTCCGGCACTACGTGAAGATCGACGCCTCCACCGAGAACAGCTACGCGGTCTACCTCGGGGTGCAGTGCCGCGACGCCGCCTGGCCGCGGGACTGGAGCCGCTGGCGGGCCGACATGACCGCGCTGCACCGCAAGGCGCCCTTCCTGACCTGGTCGAACGCCTGGTACAACGCGCCGTGCGCGTTCTGGGCGGTGCCGGGGGGCGAGCCGCTGCGGATCGAGGGCTCGTCCAAGCTGCCGCCGGTGCTGATGGTCCAGGCGCGGGGCGACGCGGCCACGCCGTACCAGGGGGCGGTGGCCATGATGAAGCGCTTCCCGACCGCGCGGATGGTGGTGGATCCGGGCGGCAACCACGGCCTGTCGCTGGCCGGGAACGCCTGCGTGGACCGGGCGCTGGCCCGTTACCTGGAGGACGCCACGCTGCCGGTGCAGACGCACTGCCCGAAGCAGGCGGGGCCGCGACCGGCCGAGCGGCTGTCCGCAGGTGGACGATACAGACACGAGCGGCTCACGGAGATCCTCGGCGTTCGGGGGTAGGCTGGCCGTGTGATGCTGCGAACCTCGGCGTCGCGCGTCCTCGACGACAACGACCGGGACGAAGTCCTGGCCCTGCTCGACTCCGATCCGGTCGCCAACGTCTTCGTCGCCTCCAGGGTCCGCATGGTCGGGCTGAACCCGGCTCGGCTCGGCGGGCAGATGTGGGGATTCGGGCCGCGCGGCGCGCTCGTCTCGCTCTGTTACGCGGGGGCGAACATGGTGCCGGTCAACGCCGGTCCGGAGGCCGTCGCGGCCTTCGCCGACCGCGCCCGGCGCCAGGGGCGCCGCTGCTCGTCGATCGTGGGCCCGGTGGAGGCGGTCGAGCCGCTGTGGGAGCGGCTGGAGCCGTACTGGGGCCGGGCCCGCGCGATCCGCTGGCGGCAGCCGGTGCTGGCCACCTCGCGGAAGCCGCCGGTCGCCGCCGACCCGCTGGTGCGCCGGGCCCGCCCTGACGACTTCGACGTGGTGCTGCCGGCCTGTGTGGCGATGTTCACCGAGGAGGTCGGCGTCTCGCCCAACCTGGGCGACGGCGGGGCGCTCTACCGCACCCGGGTCTCGGAGCTGATCCGGATCGGCCGTTCCTACGTGCGCATCGAGGACGGCCGGGTGGTGTTCAAGGCCGAGATCGGCGCGGTGACGCCGCAGGCCTGCCAGATCCAGGGCGTGTGGGTGGCGCCCGAGCGGCGCGGCGAAGGGCACGCGGTGGCGGGCATGGCCGCGGTGGTCGAGGCGTCGCTGGCCTGCTTCGCGCCGCTGGTCACGCTCTACGTCAACGACTTCAACCACGCCGCCCGCGCGGTCTACCGCAAGGTGGGCTTCCGCGAGGTGGACACCTTCATGTCAGTACTCTTCTGAGGGTGATCGTCGACTTCTGGTTCGACCCGTCCTGCCCCTTCACCTGGACGACCTCCCGGTGGCTGGTCGAGGCGGCGACGGTCCGCCCGATCACGATCCGCTGGCGGCTGCTCAGCCTGGCCGCGCTCAACGAGCACCTGGAGGTGGATCCAGAGGGCGACACCGAGGGCTACCTCTGGTACCCGGCGCGCATCTGCGCCGCCGTCCAGGAGGGGTACGGCACCGCAGCCCTGGGCGCCTTCTACGCGGCCTTCGCCCCCAGGACCGACTGGGACGCCGCCGCCGCGCTGGCCGAGGCGGGGCTGCCCGTGGAGCTGGCCGAGGCGGCGACCAGCGAGCGCTACGACGACGACGTGCGCGCCTCCACCGCCCGCGGTATCGCCAAGGTCGGCCCGCACGTCGGCACGCCCATCCTCGCCGTCGGCGACACCGCGTGCTTCGGCCCGGTGCTGTCGCGGGTGCCCGAGGGCGAGGCGGCCGGCCGGCTGCTCGACGCGGTGCTGGTGATCGCCGGCACGCCCGGCTTCCACGAGCTCAAGGGCCCGCCGCCGCCGGAGGTCTAGCGGACCAGGCGGTCGAACAGGCGCGACAGCTCGGCCTCGGGGTCGGTGGTCAGTCCCATGTGCACCGGGCCGGTCTGCACGATGGTGCTGCGCGGCGCGGTGAGCCAGCGGAAGCGGCTGCCCAGCGACTCCCTGGACAGCGGGCCCTCCTCGTCGGCGCAGGCGAGCTGGTAGGCGCTGAGCGACTGCCGCACGCCGGCCAGGTCGGCGGCGGGGTCGAGGGCGCGCAGCCGGACCGCGTCGAGCTCGACGCGGGCGCACAGGTAGGCGCGCTGCTGGCAGTAGAGCAGCACCCCGGCGTTGATCAGCTCGCCGCGCTCGACGCGGGGGATGACGCGGATGACCGCGTACTCGTAGGCGTCCATGCTCAGGCTCCCCGGTGGAATTCGCCGACCGAGCCGGGGCCGCCGCCGCGCTTCTCCGGCGTGCGGGTCTCCCAGCCGTCGCGGGCGCGCCGGTGCAGGTGCTCGACGTACGCCTGCCGTACGGCCTGCGCCGAGTCGAAGCCGGGCTCGTCCTCCAGCCACTCGTCGGGCACGAGCGCGGTCACCTCTTCCAGCAGGTCGCGGGAGATCTCCATGCGGCCGTCCTCGGTGGCGAAGGGGGCCAGCACGTGGTCGCTCGCGTCGTAGGGGCGGGTCGGGTCGGCATTCTTCCAGTTGTGGTGGAACCAGAGCGCCGCGCCGTGGTCGATGAGCCAGACCTGCCCGTGCCAGAGCAGCAGGTTGGGGTTGCGCCAGCTCCGGTCGACGTTGTGGATCAGGCCGTCGAACCAGAGCACGCGGGAGGCGAACAGCGGGTCGGGCCGCCAGGTGAGCGGCTCGAAGCCGAGCGCGCCGGGCAGGAAGTCGACCGCGAGGTTGAGCCCGGCGCTGTTCTTGAGCAGCTCCTGGATCTCGTGGTCGGGCTCGCGGATCCCGAACTCGGGGTCGAGGTCGATCAGCTTCAGCTCGGGGGTGCGCAGGCCGAGGCGGCGGGCGAGCTCGGCGCAGATGATCTCGGCGACCAGCACCCGGCGGCCCTGCCCGGCGGCGCGGAACTTGACCGCGTAGGTGCCGAGGTCGTCGGCCTCGACGACGCCCGGCAGGGAGCCGCCTTCTCGCAGGGGCGTGACGTAGCGTGTCGCCTTGATCCGTTCCAGCACGGCACGAGGCTACCGCCTGATCAGCGCAGCCAGCCCCGGGCGGCGGCCTCTACGCCGGCCTGGAAGCGGGTGGTGGCGCCGAGCCGCTCGACGAGGGCGGCGATGCGCCGGGTGGCGGTGCGGCCGCTGACGCCGAGCTGGCGGGCGATGGCCTCGTCCTTGAGCCCGGCGTGCAGCATCTGGAGCAGGAGGCGTTCCTCCTCGCTGGGGCGGTCACCGGGGTCGGCGGCCGGGCCGGTCAGCGGCTGGGCGCGGTCCCAGTAGGCCTCGAAGACCTCGATCAGCGCGTCCAGCAGCCCGGAGGGCCGGATCACCGCGATGTTGTCCAGCACCCCGCCGACCAGCGGCATCACCGCCAGCCTGCGGTCGGCCACGCGCAGCTTGAACGGCAGGCTGGGCGCCATCCGCGACTGCTCGCCCGCCTCGGCCAGCTTCGTGAGCGTCTCGAAGCGGCCGGGCCGCTCCACGGAGGCCGGGCAGTAGATCACCCGCACCCGCACGCCGCGTTCGAGCACGCGCAGGGTGCTGGTGTACTCGCCGTCGTTGGTGTTGTGCGGGTGCTCCACGTACGGCGGGCGGTCGAACAGCAGCAGTTCGGAGGTGACCGTCCGGTCGAGCTCGACCGCCTGGCGTTGCAGGGCGCTCTCGCCGGTGAGCACCTCGACCATGCCGCTGGGGTCGGTGCCGAGCCGGGCGGAGTGGAAGAGCTGGGCGAAGTCGGTGACCGCGGTCCGGACCCCGGCCAGGTTCGCCTCGTGCTCCAGGCGGCGGCGGTCGACGAGCCAGCCGAGCGCGGCCTCGGGGGCGACCGGCTCGTAGGCGCCAGGACGGCCGCGCCGGACGAGGCCGAGGGCGCTCAGGCGGGTCAGGGCGCGGCGCAGCCGGGTCTCGCCGGCGCCGAGTTCGGCGGCGAGGGCGGCGATCGAGGCGCCGGGGCGGCGGAGCAGCAGGCGGTAGGCGCGTTCGTCGAAGTCGGCGACGCCGAGGGCGCCGAGCACCGGCTCGCTGTCCACTATCACCCGCAAGAACACGAAAAAGGGTGACGAATACCGTCACGTGACGAAAGCGGTCACGAGCATATCTCGACAAATCGGGCGTCGGGCCCGTTCACTGCTGTCTGCCCCCCACGGCGATCTTGCCGCCGGGGTCGCGCCACCCCCTCAAGAGGAGCAATGTCCCGACGCATGCGCGGGCCCGGAGCCGCGGTCCTCGCCGCCGCCCTGGCCCTGACCGCCACCCCAGCCCCGGCCCACGCCGACCCAGAACCGGCCCCGCTCGGCCACTTCCTCGTCACGCTCGCCGACGAGCCGCTGGCCACCTACGACGGCGGCCTGCCCGGGCTCAAGGCCACCAAGCCCGGCAAGGGGAAGAAGGTGGACACCACCAGCGACGACGCCAGGCGCTACCGGGCCCGCCTGGCCACCCGCCAGGCCGAGACCGCCGCGAGCGTCGGGGCGAAGCCGCTGCGGCAGTACTCCGTCGTGTCCAACTCCTTCCTGGCGGAGCTCACGCCCCAGCAGCTCACCCGCCTGGCCGCCGCCGGAGAGGTGCGCTCGGTCGTCGCGGAGAAGATCTACCGGACCGCCGACGACCGCACCTCGACCGACTTCCTCGGTCTGCCCGGGTTGTGGCCGCGGCTCGGCGGCCCGGCCGGCGCGGGCAAGGGCGTGGTGATCGGCGTCATCGACAGCGGCGTCTGGCCGGAGAGCGCCTCGTTCGCCGGGCCCGCCCTCGCCGCCGCGCCCTCGGCCGGCGAGCCCTACCGGCGGGGTGACACGGTGGTGGTGCCCAAGGCCGACGGCGGCACGTTCACCGGCCTCTGCCAGGCCGGCGAGCGCTTCACCCCCGACCTGTGCAACCAGAAGCTGGTCGGCGCCCGCTTCTTCGGCGAGTCCTGGCTGCGGCAGGTCCCGCCGGGCCAGCGCCGCGACTTCGTCTCGCCGCGCGACGGCCAGGGCCACGGCACGCACACCGCCGCCACCGCCGCGGGCAACCACGGTGTGCGCGCCAACGTGTTCGGCGTAGACCTCGGCCAGGTCTCCGGCGTCGCGCCCGGCGCGGCGGTCGCCGTCTACAAGGCGCTGTGGCAGGGCACGACCGACCAGACCACCTTCGGCGCGGCCGGCGACCTCCTGGCCGCCGTCGAGCAGGCGGTCGCCGACGGCGTGGACGTGCTCAACTACTCCGTCAGCACGACCAGGGAGAGCAGCCTCGACGACCCGCTCGTCCAGGCCTTCCGCGCCGCCGCCGAGGCCGGCGTCTTCGTGGCCGCCGCCGCGGGCAACGCCGGGCCGGAGGCCTCCAGCGCCGACAACACCGCGCCGTGGGTGACCACGGTCGCCGCCGGGACCCTCGCGCCCCAGCCCGGCCGGGTGCAGCTCGGCGACGGCACCGTGCTGACCGGCGCGAGCACCGTCGTGACCGCGCCGGTCGGGCCGCACCCGCTGGTCACCGCGCGGGCGGTCAAGGCCGCCGGAGCCTCCGATACCGACGCCGACCTCTGCGCCGCGGGCTCGCTCGACCCGGCCAAGGCCGCAGGGAAGATCGTGGTCTGCACGCGCGGGGTCATGCAGCGGGTGCTGAAGTCGGACGAGGTGAAGCGGGCCGGCGGGCTGGGCGTGGTCCTGGTCAACCCGGTGGCGCAGGACCTGGCGGGGGATCTGCATGCCGTACCGACGGTGCACCTGAACTGGCCGGACACCACCACGGTGCTGGACTACGCGGCCACCGCGGGGGCGACGGTCACGTTGCTGCCCGGTGGCACGGATGCCACGCCGTACCCGCGGGTGGCCTCGTTCAGCTCGCGTGGCCCGGCGGCGATCGGCGCCGGTGATCTGATCAAGCCGGACCTCGTCGCGCCCGGCGCGTCCATCCTGGCAGCCACCTCGCCGTTCGGCGCGGGCGGCCGGGACTTCGACTACTTCTCCGGCACCTCCATGGCGGCGCCGCACGTCGCCGGGCTGGCCGCGTTGCACCTGGCCAAGCGGCCCGGGCTGTCGCCGATGGCGGTGCGCTCGGCGATGATGACCACCGCCTACCCGCTGGCCGGCAGCGACGTGTTCGCCCAGGGCTCGGGGCACGTGGATGCGGCGCGCATGCTGGAGCCGGGGCTGGTCTACGACGCCGGCCGTGAGGACTGGCTGGCCTTCCTGGCCGGCCGGAGCGCCGCCGACCTCAACTACCCGTCCATCGGCGTCGGCGACCTGTTCGGCTCGCGTACGGTCACCCGCCGCGTCACCGCGCTGACCCCGGGCGTCTACCACGCCAAGGTCGAGCTCCCGGGCGTCAAGGTGAAGGTCCGGCCCTCGACGCTGAAGTTCGGGGCCGCGGGCGAGACCAAGGAGTTCACCGTCTCGCTGGAGCTGCGCGACGCCGAGACCGGACGGCCCGCGACCGGGGCGCTGACCTGGACCGGAGCCGGGCACACCGTGCGCAGCCCGATCATGGTGATCCCGCAGACCGTCCGCGCGCCGGAGGAGCTCACGCTGAGCGGGAGCGCCGGCACGGCCTCGTTCGAGGTGACGCCGGGCGTGTCCAAGCTGCGGGCCACCGTGCACGGCCCGGTCAGCACCACCCCGGTGGAAGGCGTCTCCGACCCGGCGACCGGCGACTACGCCCGCCACCCGGTGAGCGTGCCGGCCGGCACCAAGGCCATGCAGGTGCACCTCACCTCGGCCGATCCGGAACGGCCGCTCTTCCTGGCGCTGGCGCGGCAGGAAGGCGGTCAGTGGGTGCCCGAGGCGTTCCTGCCGCAGTTCGAGGCCGACCTCACCCTCACGCTGGCCCGGCCCAGGGCGGGCGAGTACCAGGTGATCGTCGGGGCGGTGCTGGGCGCCACGCCGTACCGCGTGCGGACGAACCTGGTGGGTGAGGGCGGGAGCGGCAGCCTGACGGTGACGCCGGAGCGCGCCAAGGTCACCCCCGGCGTCCCGGTCGCCCTCACCGCCACCTGGCAGGGGCTGGCGCAGGGCCGGCACACCGCCTACGTCGAGTACCCCAACGGGACCGGGACGGTGCTGACGATCAACTAGCCGCGGATCACCTCGTCGGCGAAGCGCTCCATGGTCAGCTTCTTCAGCTCCAGGGAGCCGTGGCGGGCCTTCTCCTCGGGGGAGGCCCGCCACCAGGGGGCGGCCATGGTGGCGGTGACGCCCTTGTCCTCGAAGCGGCGGTAGGTCGCCGCGTCCGGGAGGACGGCCAGCGGGGCGACGACCTCCAGGGCGTCCGGCGGCCGGCCGTACTCCTCCAGGAGCTCGCGCAGCCGGGCGAGCACCTGGTCGAGCCGCTCCTCGGTGTAGACGCGGTTGCCGATCCAGCCGTCGCCCAGCCGGGCCGCGCGGCGCAGGGCGGCCTCGCTGTCGCCGCCGATGTAGACCGGGATCGGCCGGCGGGGGACGGGCGCGATGGACAGCGGCGGCAGGCCGTCGAGGCGGACCTCGCGGCCGGTCCAGAGCTCGCGCAGGGCCGGGATCATCGCGTCCAGGCGCTTGCCGCGGGTGTGGAAGTCCTGGCCGGTGGCCTCGAACTCCTCCTTGCACCAGCCCACCCCGGCGGCGAGGACCACCCGCTCGCCGGAGAGCACCGCGGCGGTCGAGACCTGCTTGGCGACGGTCATCAGGTCGCGGGCCGGGGCGATGTAGACGTTCGGCGCGAAGGTCAGCGTGCTGGTCACCGCCGCCATCGCGCCGATCGTCACCCACACGTCCGGCCAGTGCGTGGCCGCGTCCCAGCGCGGCCGGCCGCTGCGCGAGTAGGGGTACGGCGAGGCGAAGTCGGCGAAGAACAGGTGGTCCGACAGGGTCAGGGCGTCGAAGCCGCACATCTCGGCGTGCCGGGCGAGCTCCAGGAACTCGCCGGTGGCGGCGAAGGAGGCCCCGAGCCAGTACCTCATCCGGCGAACTCCGGGATGACCTTGGTGGCGAACAGCTCCAGGTTGCGCTTGACCGTGTCGAGCGGGAGCACGCCCTGCTGGCCCTGCATGTAGAGCCCGAACCACTCCAGGTCGGGCATCCGGTCGAGCATGCGCTGGATGCCGCGCTTGACGTCGTCGGGGGAGCCGAACAACGCCATCTCGACGTCGTTCATCCGCTTGACGTCGCCCTTCTCGGGGGAGATCGGCTGGTGCCGGTCGTCCTCCTTCTTGCGCAGCACCTCCAGGTAGCCGAAGGGGCCGAAGAAGGCGGCGAAGTCCTTGGGGATGCCGCGGCCGTAGGTGTTGATCGCCTCCTCGGTGGTGTCCGCGATGCCGACGATCTTGAGGATGCCGGTGTGCTCGCCCAGCTTGTAGTCCCGGCCGCACTTGGCCGACTCCTCCTGGTAGAGCTTGGCCTTGGCGGCGTGGTCGTCGGGGTTGGGGGTGAACATCCACGGCAGGATGTCCTCCTGCGCGGCGCGGATCACCGAGCGGTCGGAGATGGTGAACGGCTGCCACAGTTCGGGGTGCGGGTTCTGGTAGGGCCTGGGGCAGACCGACACCGCCTGGACCCGGCCCTGGTCGTCGAGCTCGCCCGGGGCGCCGAAGGTCTGCGTCCATTCCTGCGCCGGCCAGCCCTCGATGCCCTCGAAGGGGTAGGGCACCGAGTAGTCCAGCACGTCCGAGCGGTAGCGCAGGGTGTCCTGCGTCCAGGCCATCTTCATGATCTTGAGCACTTCGCCGAAGACGTCGAAGTTGCGGTTGTCGGAGCTGGAGCCGTCGGAGCGGGCGGCGGCGGCCTGCCAGCGCTGGCCGAGCACGTTCATCCACCGGTTCTGGTAGCCGCGTGCCACTCCGAGGCGCAGCCGGCCCTTGGAGAACTGGTCCAGGAGCGCCACGTCCTCGGCCGCCCGGATCGGGTCCCACGCGGGCAGCACCATGCCCAGCGGGGCGAGCAGGATGCGCTCGGTGCGGGCCGCCAGGTCGGTCAGGAACATCAACGGGTTGACCGAGAACTCCATGCCCTCGGAGTGGAAGTGGTGCTCGGTCATCATCAGCGCGTCGAAACCGATCCGGTCGGCGTGGACCGCGATCTCGCGCACCTCGTGCAGCAGCGCCTGGTAGGACTCGGTGTCCCGGCCGATCGGCCGCTTGGCGCGGGCGTTCTCCTCGGCGGCGTACCCGGAGCCCGGAATCTGGGGGTTCAGAAAGATGGCGAACTTCACTGCAGACTCCTCAGCCAATCGGTCAGGACGACGACGAACTCGGCGGGCCGCTCCTCGTGCAGGCGGTGGCCGCTGCCCGGCCAGCAGACGACGCGCGAGGCCGGGTGCTTGAGCAGGGGTTCCTCCCAGGCGGCCTGGGCGGGGGAGGCCCAGAACGACAGCACCGGGCACTCGCGGCGCGAGAGGTAGGCGTCGGCGGCCGGGCGGGCGCCCAGGGCCTCGGGGCCGGACCACAGGGCCTCGAAGGCTTCGGCGAGCACGTTCGGCGGGGTGGCCAGCAGGCGCCGCCGATGCCACTCGCGCAGCCAGGCGGGTGAGGCGGGGGTGTAGCACCACCGGTCGATCCGGGCGGCGGCCGAGCCGGGGTCGTCGCCGCGCAGGCCGGGCAGCAGGCCCAGGGACAGGCGGGCGACCTCGTCGGGGTAGCCGTAGCCGGGGTCGATCGTGACCAGGGCCCGGATCAGGTGCGGGTGCTCGACCGCGAGGCGGGAGACGATCACCGCCCCCATCGAGTGCCCGACCGCCACGCAGCCGTCGACGCCGAGGCGGGTCAGCAGGGCCGCGAGGTCCTCGGCCATCGCCGCCGGGGTGTTCCCGTCCGGCGGGGCGGAGGAGTAGCCGTGGCCGCGCAGGTCGGGGGCGAGGACGCGGTGCCGCTCGGTCAGCGCAGGGAGGTGGGGGGCCCATTGGTGGGAGTCGGCGCCCCAGCCGTGCACGAGCAGCAGGGGCGGGTCGCCGGAACCGTCGTCGGTGTAGAAGAGCTTGGCTCCGCCGCTCACCTCCAGGAACATGTGCAGCAAGCTACTCTAAGATTCGCGACCGAGCAATCGCTTGGTAGAGAGGAGCGTCATGCGGCTGGGTGTCACCACTTTCGCCACCGACCGGTCCCTCCCGGTCACCGAACTGGCCAGGGCGGTCGAGGAGCGCGGGCTCAGCTCGCTCTACCTGCCCGAGCACACGCATCTGCCGGTCGCCACGGCGAGGACGCCGGGCCAGGACGGGGTGGCCGAGCCGTACAAGCGCACGCTCGACCCGCTCGTCGCCCTCGCCGCCGCCGCCGCGGTCACCACCCGGATCACCCTCGGGACCGGCATCCTGCTGGCCGCGCAGCGTGACCCCATCGTCACCGCCAAGGCCATCGCCACCCTCGACCTGCTCGCGCCGGGACGCGTCGCGGTGGGGGTGGGTTTCGGGTGGAACCGGGCCGAGATGGAACACCACGGCGTGCCGTACGGCGAGCGCCGCGAGATCGCGCGGCGGCACGTGCTGGCCATGAGGACGTTCTGGACCGAGGAGGAGGCCGCCTTCGACGGCGTCGCCCCGTCGTGGTCGTGGCCCAAGCCGTCCGTGCCGCCGCCGATCTACCTGGGCGGCGCGGCCGGGCCGAAGCTCTTCGAGCACGTGGGCGAGTACGGGGACGGGTGGATCCCGATCGGCGGCTCCGGGATCAAGGCCGCGCTGCCCGCGTTGCGCGAGGCGTGCGGCGGGCGGGAGGTGCGGGTCATCCCGTTCGGCTCGCGGCCCACGGCGGAGAAACTGGACTACTTCGCCGGGCTCGGGATCACCGAGGTGGTGGCGAACGTGCCGAGCGGGGGCGCGGACGTGGTGCTGCCCGTCCTCGACGAACTGGCGCTGCTCGCCGCCGCGGCCGGCTCCGGCCGATCGGGCGACGGGACGCCTGGGGCTGCTGGGGGAGAACTGCCATAATGGCCGCCTATGTCGGATGATCTGGCGACCGTCCCCTCCGGCCGCCGCTCCGGGCTCAGGCGCGGGCGCGTCCTGGCCTTCGCCGCCCTCGCGGCGCTCGCCTGCCTGCTCGCCGTGGGCGCGGCGCTCTGGTGGCCGCAGGCCTCGGAGCCGCGCGTCGTCGCGGGGTTGTGGCG
Source organism: Nonomuraea sp. NPDC050328 (assembly GCF_044459405.1). Taxonomy (NCBI): domain Bacteria; kingdom Bacillati; phylum Actinomycetota; class Actinomycetes; order Streptosporangiales; family Streptosporangiaceae; genus Nonomuraea; species Nonomuraea sp. NPDC050328. Next base: position 47,268 of record NZ_JBITIW010000002.1, read on the forward strand.
CGGCACCGCCGACCATCCCGCCGCGGGCCGCGTCTTCCCGATCGAGGTACGGCTGGCGCCCGGCGGCGAGTCGGCCATGCGCTGGGGCGCCGACCTGCACTGCCGGGGCGTGCTCTCGCCCGGCGGCCACGAGCTGTCCTTCGCGCTCGACCGGGTGAACGGCAAGGAGTGCTACCCCGGCGTGGTGACCCTCGTCCCGACCGAGGACCCCAACCAGATGGACATCAAGGTGCAGCGCTCGGGTGACAGCACTGTCACGTACACGGGCAGGATCGCCCGCCCCTCCTGACCTGGTGTGTCACGGTCGGGTGGCAATCGTGGCGCTTACCGTTGACTGACTGCCTTCCGATGATTTCAGTGGAAAGCACAGAGCGGGTGGCAGCGAGGGGAGGCGCCCGTGCCGATAGCTCAGCCGCTCAGAACGGGGGACCCGCAGCGACTAGGCGACTACGAGCTGTCAGGGCGTCTGGGGGAGGGCGGCCAGGGGGTGGTCTACCTCGGCGGGCTGGACGGGGAGACCTACGCGGTCAAGCTGCTCCACGGCGAGGTGGGCGAGGAGCGTGCCGCCTTCCTGCGGGAGGTGGAACTGGCCAAGCACGTGGCGCGCTTCTGCACGGCCCAGGTGATCGACGTCGGGTTCGAGGACGGCCGGCCGTACATCGTGAACGAGTACGTGGACGGGCCGTCCCTGCACCGTGAGGTCACGCTGACCGGGCCGCGCGGCGGGGCCTCGCTCGAACGGCTCGCGGTGGGCTGCGCGACCGCGCTGGCCGCGATCCACCGGGCCGGGATCGTGCACCGCGACTTCAAGCCGCAGAACGTGCTGCTCGGGATGGACGGGCCCCGGGTCATCGACTTCGGCCTCGCGCGGGCGCTCGACGCGGCCGCCACGCAGAGCGGGCGCGGGGTGGGGACGCCGGCGTACATGGCGCCCGAACAGATCACCGCCTCCGCGGTCAGCGGCGTGGCCGACGTGTTCGCCTGGGGGGCGACCATGTGCTTCGCCGCCAACGCCTCGGCCCCCTTCGGCCAGGACTCCGTCGCGCCCGTCCTGCACCGCATCCTCACCGCGCCGCCCGCGCTGGGACGGCTGGAGGGGCGGATGCGCGAACTGGTGTCGGCCTGCCTGGAGAAGGACCCGCGCAACCGGCCCACCAGCCGGGAGCTCCTGCTCGCCCTGCTGGGCGGGAGCGACGGGGCGCCGGCGGAGGTGCTGCGCTCACCTCCGCCGCCCCCGGTCTTCCGGCCTGCGGACGGGTTGTCCCGGATCGGCACCCCGCCGGGCGCGGAGGACTCCCGTGGGTCGTTACGCCCGATGGCCACGCCCGAGGCGACCGGGGCCGCGAGCGTGGCCCACGCCTACCACCTCCCGCCGGACGGCCCGACCCTGCCGCCCGCGCCCAGAGAGGCCCGATGGGCGGCCATGCGGCGGGTGGGGCTGGCGACGGGAGCCGCGCTCCTGGTGAGCGGCGCCGTCCTGGCCGGCGTGCTGATCCCGGTCCTGGACCGCTCCGGCCGCCAGACCGTGGTGGCCGGACCCGCCGCGGCCCCCTCGACCGCCCCGGCCACGCCCGCCGAGGGCCTGCTCCCGCAGCTCGACCGCACCACCTCCGACGAGGAGATCCCGCCCCCCTCTCCGCAGGTCCGGCCCAGCCAGGGCGGCCCCGGCAAGCAGACGACCGTCCGCGACGTGGCCATCCCCCGGCTGATCGGGCTCGACCGCTCCGCCGCGCAGAAGGCCTTACGCGCGGCCGGACTCCAGCTCGGCGCGGTGGCCGAGGTGAGCTCGCCGCGCAAGGTGGGCGAGGTGCTGGGCTCGGTGCCGTCGGCCGGGGCCAAGGTCATGCGCGGAACCCAGGTGGGCCTCACCGTGTCGGCCGGGGTCACCGTCCCGCGCCTGGCCGGGCTGAGCCGCAAGGCGGCCGAGGCGGCGATCCTCAAGGCCGGGCTGGCGGTCGGGAAGGTGTCCACGACCTGTTCCGCCGGGGCGCGCGGGGTGGTCTCCGCCAAGCCGGCCGCCGGGACGAGGGTCGCCGCCGGCACGGCCGTGTCGTTCGTGGTCGGGCGGGACGGGCTGCTCGTGCCCGGCGTCACCGGCCAGGCCCGCGGGCCCGCCCGCAAGGCGCTGGTCGCGGCCGGCTTCGCCGTACGGGTGCAGGGGCGGCTGGTGACCGAGCCCGCGCAGGAGGACGTGGTGCTCGGCCAGAACGTGGCCGCGGGCACGTGCGCCCAGCCCGGGCGGGTGGTCGTCCTCACCGTGGGCGTCCTGGGCCAGACCGAGCCCGACCCGGACCCGGAGCCGTCGCCCGAGCCGTCGGCCACCCCGACCGACTGACGCCGCGCTCAGATCCAGTGCGTCAGGAGGGCGAGCAGGTGCGCCCGGACGCGCTCCTCCGGCAGGTCCATGGTGTGCACGATGCCCCACTCCAGCGCGCCGAGGACGGCCCAGCCGCGGATGCGGGCGGCGTCGTCCGGGTCGGGGCCGACGATGCGGCGGTAGATCTCGTCGCGGAAGGTGCGGATGGCCTCGGCGGGGGTGCCGGGGACGGGCTCGTCGCCGTGCCCGAAGTCCTCCATCATCAGCCGGATCACCGCCCGGTGCCGCACGGTGAAGGTGACCAGCCCCTCCAGCGTGAACGGCTCGCCCAGGAAGGTGAACAGGTCGTCGGCGGCCGGGGCGATCAGCTCGGCGGCCAGGCGGTCCTTGGGGTGGAAGTGGTAGGCGATCGCGGTCTTGGTGAGCCCCACCACGGCGGCGATGTCGGCCAGCGAGGTCGCCGCGTAACCGCGTTCGGCGAAGAGCTCCTGGGCGGCGGCGAGGATGCGCGAGCGGGTGTCGTTGCCGTGGTCGAGTGTGGTCATCGTCTCACTTCCAACGGTGCCTTTGCCTCTTTATGGTAGGTCCTGTACGGGCGTACAGGACGAGGGGGAAGTCATGTCCGGACTGCTGGGGCGGCTCGGCGGCTGGTGTGCGGGACACGGCCGCGCGGTGCTCGCGCTGTGGGTGATCGTCGCGGTGGGCCTGATGGGTGGCAGTCTGGCGCTCGGAAGCCCGGTGAGCAACGACGTCAGCATCCCCGGCAGCGACGCGCAACGCGCCCACGACCTGATGCGCGACGGGTTCGGCCCCGGCTTCGACGCCGGCGGGACGGTCCAGATCCTGCTCTACTCCGCGGACAAGCCGCTCACCTCGCCGCTGCGGCGGGGCGCGATCGACGAGTCCGTGGCGAACATCCGCCGCCTGCCGTACGTCGAGGAAGCCGAGGCCGGGCCCTCGGCCAGCACCGAGATCGGCGTGATCACGGTGCGGCTGAGCGGGGCCAAGGCGTCCGAGGTCTCCGGCGAGATCGTCGCCGCCGCCGCGCCCGCGCGCGAGCTCGGGATCGAGATCGTCCCGGCGGGCAGCTCGTCGCCCGCCGACAAGGAGATCAAGACCGGGCCCAGCGAGATCGTCGGCGTGCTCTGCGCGTTGCTCGTGCTGGTCCTGGCCTTCGGCACGCTGGTCGCCGCGCTCGTCCCCATCCTCAGCGCCCTGGTCAGCGTCGCCGCCGGGCTCGGCCTGATCGGCCTGCTCGGCCACGTGGCCGACGTGCCCAAGCAGGCCGGGATCATGGCGACCATGATCGGGCTCGGCGTCGGCATCGACTACGCGCTCTTCCTGACCTCCCGTTACCGCAAGCTTCTGGCCGACGGGCTGCCCGTGCACGAGGCCGTGCGCCGGACCACCGCCAGCTCCGGCGGCGCGGTGGTCTTCGCCGGCGGCACGGTCATCATCGCGCTGAGCGCGCTCATGCTCGGCGGGTTCCCGCTGCTGCAGACGCTGGGCTGGATCACCGGGCTGTCCGTGGTCTTCGCGGTGCTCACCTCGGTGACCTTCGTGCCCGCGCTGCTCGGCGTGCTCGGGCCGCGGATCAACTCCCTGCGGGTGCTGGGCCGCCGCGCCGCCGCCGGCGGTTCGGAGGGGCCCGGTGGCGGCTGGAGCCGCCTGGCCTTCTGGGTCGCCCGGCGCCCGTGGCAGGTGCTCCTCGGCAGCGTGCTGGCCCTCGGCCTGCTGTCCGCCCCGGCCCTCGCGCTCAAGCTCGGCCCGCTCGACAACGGCTACTCCGACCAGGGCACCCCGGCCCGCCGCGCCTACGAGCTCATGCAGACCGGCTTCGGGCCCGGCGCCAACGGCCCGCTCATCGTCGTCGCCGAAGGCACCGGGAACGTCGCCAAGGTCAGGGCCGCGGTCGAGGACGTCCCCGGCATCGCCCGCGTCACCCCCGGCAAGGCCAACACCGAGCGCGACGCCGTCCTCCTCCAGGCCATCCCCGACTACGCGCCCAGCGACCCGCGCGTCCAGGACGTCGTCCGCGACGTCCGCGCCCTCGCCCTGCCCGGCGTCGACGTGCACGTCGGCGGCGAGGCCGCCGCCCTGGCCGACGCCGGGACCCGCATCTCCGAACGCACGCCCCTGGTCATCGGCGTCGTCGTCCTGCTCAGCGCGCTCCTCCTGCTCTTCGCCTTCCGCGCGCCCGTCGTGGCCTTCAAGGCCGCGCTGATGAACCTCGTCTCGCTCGGCGCCGCCTTCGGGGCCCTGGCCCTCGTCTTCTCCTTCGGCCTCGGCAGCCGCCTCGTCGGCCTCGACCCGCCGCACAGCGGCTCCATGCTGGTCGAGTACTTCTTCGCGGTGCCGATCGACTCCTACGTCCCGCTCATGCTCTTCGCGGTGCTCTTCGGGCTGTCGATGGACTACGAGGTCTTCCTCCTCACCGCGGTACGGCAGGCGTACCTCCGGCACGGCGACAACCGCCGGGCCGTCGCCGAGGGCCTGGGCTCCACCGGCCGGGTCATCACCTCGGCGGCGCTCATCATGGTCGCGGTCTTCGTCGCCTTCATCGCCTACCCCGACCCGCTGGTCAAGGTCTTCGGCGTGGGCCTGGCCGTGGCCATCGCGGTCGACGCCACCATCATCCGCGGCTTCCTGGTGCCCGCCACGATGGTGCTGCTCGGCCGGGCCAACTGGTGGTGCCCGCGCTGGCTCGACCGCCTCCTGCCGAACCTCTCGGTCGAGGGCCACGAGGAGGACGACGCCCCGGCGCCGCCCCGCGTGCTGGAGGAGGCGGGCGCGGGGCGACGGTGAGGCGTCCCTGGACGCTGAGTGCTCGGTTCAGGGCGGGTCGTAGCTGAGCAGGTCGCCCGGCTGGCAGCCGAGCGCGTCGCACAACCGGATCAGCGTGGAGAAACGGATGGCCCTGGCGTGGCCGTTCTTCAGGATGGACAGGTTCACGACGCTGATCTGGACCCGGTTCGAGAGCTCGGTCAGCGTCATGCCGCGCTCCTTGAGCACGTCGTCCAGCCGTACCCGGATGACCGCCTCGCTCATCAGATGGTGGCCTCGACCTCTTCGAGCAGGACGAGCCCCCGTCGTACGATCTCCGACACCGCGAGGACGGCGACGCCCGTCACGACCCCGGCCAGGACCTCGGCCGACGGGGCGTAGAACAGATGACCGCTGTTCAGCAGCATCGAGGCCAGGATCGGCTCGGCCACCATGCCCAGCAGGGCGGTGGCGAGCGAGCCGGCGATCAGGATCCAGCCGAGCCGGCGCAACAACGCGGCGGTGGCGAGGGAGAAGAGCTGCCGATCGCCCGAACGCGCCCGGCGCAGCGCCCGCACGACGGTGAACAGGGCCAGCAGCGTCGTCGCCACCCCCGGCGCCCACAGGAACAGATACAGCAGGCCGACGAGGGGCGCGGGGCCTTCGGGGCGGACGGTGACGTCGGCGGAGGCGCCGACGATCGCGACGTTCTCCGCAGCCGCACCCGCGGCCGGGACGTCGAAGACCCGCAACGGGACGCCGAGACCGGCGCCGGCGCCGGTGAACGCGATCAGGACGGTGGACAGGAGCAGGGCCAGCGCGCCGAGGGCGGCGAGGACCAGGAAGAGGGTCAGCAGGGCTTCTAGTCGTTGGAGCCATCTGGCGGACATAACGATAATCGTAAATAACGAAAAACGTTATGTCCAGGATCGTGGCGCAGTCGCGGAACCGCCGGTTTCTGGGGTCCTCGTGGGACTGGTCAGGCTGGAGCCGGCGGGCCAGCCTGGGCCGCGGGTTTGCCATGTGCCCGGCACGATGGTGCTGCTCGGCGGGGCCAACGGGTGGTGCCCGCGCTGGCTCGACCGTCTCCTCTCGGTCGAGGGCGACACCCCTGCACCGCCCCGCGTGCTGGAGGAGGCGGGCGTGGGACAGCGGTGGGCGGGCTCGGGCTAGCGAGAGGTCGACTCGACGATCGCCGGATCGGCCCTCTGGAGCTTCTTGTCCGCGGACAGAAGCCGATGGGCGCCGATGACGTGTGCGGTCGCGAGGATCAAAGCATCGGGCAGGCGAAGACCGAGATCGCCTGCACGGAGCTGGGCCGCGGACTCGGCGATTTCCTCGTCGAGGGGGATGATCCGGTCCAGAGCGCGGTCGCGGAACTCCCGCAGCGCGGATACCGCCGCGTGACCACTCCGGATGGCGCCCACCCGCAACTCGCTCCAGGTGACCGCGGAGACGGAGAACAGGGCGGCTCGTCGTTCCCACGCTCGCACGGCGGTGAGAGCGTCGTCATGCCGGGCATCCGCCGGGTTGAGCAGGCTGACGATCACGTTGGTGTCCAGCAGCACCGTGATCATCGACTCACCACTCGTCTCTGGAGCGTTCGACGTCCACGGCCTCGGTGAAGCCGGGGATGGTGCCGACGACGCCGTCGAAGCGGCTGCTGTGCCGTCTCACGACCAGGTGGTCGTCCTCGATCTCGATGTCGACGGAGTCACCCGCTCGCAGGCCGAGCTGCCGCATCAGCGAGGCGGGGAGCGTGATCTGGTGCTTGCTGGAGATGCGGGCCGGGCCCTGCCGGCGGGCGCGGGATCTCTTGCCCTGGTCCATAATCTTTACTCTTACCGGCACGGGTAAAGGTTAATCCGATTGCGGCTAGTGCGTGAGCGGTAGCGCTGAGTTGCCGGGAAGTGCCTCATCCCCGGGGGTCCGGGGGCCGGGAGGCCCCCGGCCAGGGGGTTTGGGGGAGCTGGGCTCCCCCGTCGGGGGAGTCCGAGCCTGCACGCGCGAAGCGCGCCTCGACTAGTCAGAGGGTGATGACGGTGCGGGCCAGGGAGCCGTGCTGGAGGTGGGTCAAGGCGGTGTCGAGTTCTTCCAATGGCACCTGCGCCGAGATGAGGCCGTCGAGGTCGAGGCGGCCAAGAAGGTACTGGTCGACGAGCATGGGCAGGTCGCGGCGGGGGACGGCGTCGCCGCCCTGGGTGCCGAGGAGGCGGCGGGAGGCGAACAGGAGGCCGGGGTCGAGTTCGAGGGGGACGCCACGCGGGGGGCTGCCGACCATGACGGTGGTCCCGCCGGGGCGGGTGGCGGCGAAGGCACGGGCCAGGACGCCGGGGGCGCCGGTGGCGTCGAAGGCGTAGTCGACGTCGGCGGGAAGGGCGTCGGCGGGCACGGTGTGGGTGGCGCCGAAGCGGGCGGCGAGCTTGAGCTTGGCCTCGGCGACGTCGGCGGCGATGATCGTGGTCGCCCCGGCGAGGACGGCGCCCTGGATGACGTTGAGCCCGACGCCGCCGCAGCCGACGACCAGGACGCTGGAGCCAGGCCGTACGCGGGCGACGTTGAGGACGGCGCCGACGCCGGTGATGACGCCGCAGGCGAGCAGGGCCATGGCGGCGAAGGGGGCGTGGGGCGGGATCTTGACGCACATGGCGTCGGCGACGAGGGCGTGCTCGGCGAAGGAGCCGATGCCGATGAAGCGCCGGACCTCGGCGCCGTCGAGGCGCATGCGCGGTGGGCCGCCCATGATGGCGGTGAGGCGGGCGGGTCCGGTGCAGAGGTGGAAGTCGCCGGCGCCGCAGCGCGGGCAGGCGCCGCAGGGGCCGTTCATGGCGATGATGACGTGGTCGCCGGGCGCGACGGTGGTGACGCCGGGGCCGACGCTCTCGACGATGCCGGCGCTCTCGTGCCCCAGCACGTACGGCAGGCGCGAGACGACCGGGCTCTTGCCCAGGAGCGCCTTGAGGTCGGAGCCGCAGACGCCCGAGGCCTTGACGCGCACCAGCACCTCGCCCGGGCCGGGGTCGTCGAGCTCGACCTCGTGGATCGCCATGGGCGCGTCGAAGGCGGTCAGGACGGCGGCGCGGGTCAGCATGCCCGTGACGCTAGCCGTACCCAGGGGAGCTAGCAAGCAATTGCTTGGCACAACCGGAACCCCGGTCTACGCTGACGGAAACCAAGCGAGCGCTAGGCCAAAACCGGCGGGGTGCGATGAAAGTTCGTGTGGTGGCCGTGCTGGTCGCCGCGGTGCTGGCCGCGGGCGGCTGTGGGGCCCAGCAGGGCGGGGTCGGCGAGAGCAGCGTCAAGGTCGGCGGGGTCCTCACCAAGACCTCCGCCAGCGGCTACTCCACCAAGGACGCCGAGATCGGGGCGAGGGCCAGGTTCGAGCGGGCCAACGCGGCGGGCGGGGTGCACGGGCGCAAGATCGAGTTCGTGGGCGCCGAGGACGACACCCAGGACCCGGCGAAGGGCGACGCGGCGGCGAAGAAGCTGGTCCAGAAGGACGGCGTCTTCGCGCTGGTCCCGGTGCACGCGCCCAACTTCGGCGGCGCGGCCTTCCTGGAACAGCAGGGCGTGCCGTGGTTCGGCTGGGCGACCGGGCCGCAGTGGTGCGGCACGAAGACCGGTTTCGGCTACAACGGCTGCCTGGCCCCGAAGACCGGCGCGGGCTCGCAGACCTGGTGGGGACGGCAGATGGCCGACCTGCTGGGCGGCGCGCAGGGCAAGAAGGTGTGGGTGCAGACCTCCGACTCCAGCGGCAGCAAGTACGGCGGCAGGACCATCGCGCAGTCGTTCGAGGCGGCCGGGTTCACCATCGCGGGCGTCGACTCCAGCCTGCCGGGCGCCGCGCCGCCGCCGGACTGGCTGCCGCACGTGAGCAAGATCATGGCGGTGAAGCCGGACGTCGTGGTCAGCGTGATCGCCGGCACGAAGTTCAACGCCGGGCTGTACGCGGGGCTGAAGAAGGCCGGTTACGCCGGCGTGCTGACCGACGCGACCAGCTACGACGCCAACATCCTCAAGGACCCCGCGCAGGCCCAGGCCTTCGACGGGGTGATCGCCGCGCCGATGTTCGAGCCCTTCGAGTCCACCGCGCCGGAGATCGCGCAACTGCGCGAGGACGTCGAGGCGGTCGCCCCCGGCACCCGGCTCACCCAGCACCTGGCCATCGGCTACTGGTCGGCGGACATCTTCCTGAAGATCCTCGAACAGACCGGCAAGGACCTGACCAGGGAGCGCTTCCTGGCCGCCGCCAACGGCAGCTTCGCCTACGAGAACGCCGGGTTCGGCCGCATCGCCTACCCGAAGGACCACAGCGAGCCCAACGGCTGCGGCGCGCTGGTCAAGATCGTCGGTGGCGCCTTCGAGGTGGCCAAGAACCTGAAGTGCTTCGCCAACGTGCCGCTCAAGCCGTGATCCTCGGCCTGGTCCTGAGCGGCCTGGTCACCGGCGCCGTCTTCGCGGTGCTGGGGTCGGGGCTGACCCTGTCCTACGCGGCGACCGGGGTGTTCAACTTCGCCCACGGCGCCGTTGGCTTCCTGGCCGCGCTGGTGTACTACGAGCTGTACGCCGGCGCGGGCCTGCCCACCTGGGCGGCGGCGCTCGTCGCGGTCGGGCTGTTCGCGCCGGGCCTGGGCTACCTGCTGCACCGCGCGATGTTCGCCGGGCTGGCGAACGCCGGCGAGACCGCCCAGATCGTCGGCACCATCGGTCTGACCATCGCGCTGCCGGCGCTGGGCCTGTTCGCGGTCGAGGTGATCGGCCTGCTGCCGGTGGACGTGACCGCCCAGCCGCGCGCCCTCGGCCCCGCGCCGCCGGCGAGCGTGGACCTGGGTGTGGTCTCGCTGGGCAGCGACCAGCTCCTCACCTTCGGCTTCGCGGCCGCCGCCGCCCTGGCGTTGTGGATCTTCCTCAGGCACACGTCGTACGGCTTGCGTACCCGGGCCTGCGTCGACCGCCGGCGCCTGGCCGGGTTGCGCGGCGTCGACCCGGACGCCACCTCGGCGCTCGCCTGGATGCTCAGCTCGGCGCTCGCCGGCCTGGCCGGTGTGCTGGCCGTACCGATCCTCGGGCTCGACGCGCACGCCTACACCGTGCTGCTGTTCACCTCGGCGACCGCGGCGGTCTTCGGACGGCTGCGGTCGATCCCGTGGACGTTCGCGGCCGGGCTCGGGCTGGGCGTCGTGCAGAACCTGGTGGCCGGGTACGCGGACGTGCTGCAGGAGGTCACCGGGCTGCGCACCGCCGTACCGGTGATCCTGCTGTTCGCCGGGCTCGTGCTGCTCAACCGGTCGCGGGAGCGGGTGGCGGGCAGCGTGGCCGAGGACGCGCCGCCGCCGGACCACCTGGCGGACCTGCCGCCCTGGCGGCGGCGGGCGCCGTGGCTCGCCGGGCTGGCCGTGCTGCTGGTCTTCACCTTCGCCACCTCCGACTACTACGCGGGGGTGGTGGCGCAGGGGCTGGTGCTGGCGTTGATCTTCTGCTCGTTCGTGGTGGTCACCGGGATCGGCGGGATGGTCAACCTGGCTCAGGCGTCGTTCGCGGCGATGGCCGCGCTGACCTGCGGCTGGGCGTTCTCGTCCGGGCTGCCGTTCGTGGTCGCGGCGGTGCTCGGGGTGCTGGCGGCGACGGCGGTGGGGATGCTGGTGGCGTTGCCCGCGCTGCGGCTCGGCGGACGGGTGCTGACGCTGGCCACGCTGGCGCTGGCTCTGCTGGCCGATCAGGTGCTCTTCCAGGTGGACGCCTTCAGCAACGGGACGATCGGCTGGGCGCTGCCGCCGATCGTCTCGCCGCAGCTTCGGGTGCTCCTGCTGCTGGGGCTGATCGGGCTGGTCGGGCTGCTCATCCGGAACCTGGAGCGGTCGGCGTCGGGGCGGGCGATCCTCGCGGTGCGCTCGGCGCCGGCCGCGGCGGCCACCTCCGGGCTGTCGGGGCCGCGGGCGAAGGTGCTGCTCTTCGCGCTCGCTTCGGCGATCGCCGGGCTGGGCGGGGTGCTGTACGCGGTGTCCAAGGGGTCGATCACGGCCACCGACCTGCCGGCCTTCGCCGGGTTCGTCTGGCTGGCCGTGGTGGTGCTGCAGGGCGTTCGGCGGGTGGGGGGTGCGGTGGCCGGAGGGCTGATCGCGGCCGGGTTCCCCGAGGTGCTGGCGGCTTGGGGGGTCTCGGCGCAGGTCGGGGCGATCCTGTTCGGCGCGGGCGGCATCGTGCTGGCGCGGCATCCGGACGGGGTGCTGGCCCAGCTCGCCGAGGCCCGCTACCGCCGCCGCCACCACCGCGCCGCCCCCGGGCCGGTGAGCGCGCCCGCGGGCGAGGCGGCCGGTCAAGGGGACAGCCCCGTGCTGGTGCGGGCGGACAGGGTGGCTGGTGTGGGGGACGGCCCGGTGTTGTTCCGGCTCGCGGGCGTCGCCGCCGGGTATGGGGACACGGCGGTGCTGCACGGGGTGACTCTGGACGTGCGGGCGGGCGAGGTGGTGGCGCTGCTGGGGGCCAACGGCGCCGGCAAGTCGACCACGTGCGCGGTCGCCGCCGGTGACCTGCCCGCCACCGCCGGGCGCGTCCTGCTCGACGGCGTGGACGTGACCGCCTGGCCGGCGCACCGCCGCGCCCGCGCCGGCATCCTGCTGGCCCCCGAGGGCCGGGGCGTCTTCCCCGGCCTGACCGTGGAGGAGAACCTGCGCGTCCGGCTGCGCGCCACCGACGAGGTCTACGACCGCCTCCCGGCCCTGGCCGCCCGCCGTACCGTGCTCGCGGGCGCGCTGTCCGGCGGCGAGCAGCAACTGCTCACCCTGGCCCCCGCCCTGGTGCGCCCGCCCCGCGTGCTGATCGCCGACGAGCCGTCGCTGGGCCTGGCTCCCCTGGTGATCGAGCAGGTCTTCCAGCTCTTCGCCGAGCTCAGGGCCCGGGGCGTGGCCCTGCTGCTGGTGGAGGAGAAGGCGAGCGAGGTGCTGGACCTGGCCGACCGGGTGGCGTTCATGCGGCTGGGCCGGATCGTCTGGTCGGGGCCGCGGGCCGAGGTCGATCCGGCCCGGATGGCCGCGACCTACCTGGGGGCGACGTGAACGCGCTGGCGATGGAGGGCATCTCGGTCGACTTCGGCGGGGTGCGGGCGCTGAGCGGGGTCAGCGTCGAGGTGCCCGCCGGACAGGTGTGCGGGGTCATCGGGCCGAACGGCGCCGGCAAGACCACGCTGTTCGACGTCGTCTCGGGCCTGCGCCGCCCGGCGGCCGGGCGGGTGCTGGTCGGCGGCCGGGACGTGACCGGGCTGCCGGCGGTGCGCCGGGCCCGGCAGGGCGTCCGGCGCACCTTCCAGCGCACGCAGGTCTTCGGGCGGCTGACCGTCGCCGAGAACGTGCTGGCCGCGACGGAGTGGCAGGGGCAGTCCTTCCTCGCCGACCTCGTGGCCTGGCCGGCGCGGGCCCGGCTGGCGCGCGAGCGCGGGCGGCGGGTGGCCGAGGTGCTGGAGCTCTGCGGGCTGGCCGGGGTGCGGGACGCGTATGCGGCCTCGTTGCCGGTCGGCCGCCGCCGGCTGGTGGAGCTGGCCCGCGCGCTGGCGGGCGAGCCGGAGGTGCTGCTGCTCGACGAGCCGACCTCGGGCCTCGACGGCGACCAGGTGGCCAGGTTGCGCGCGGTCATCGCCGCGCTGGACTGCACGGTGGTGCTCGTGGAGCACGACATGGGGTTTGTGATGGACGTCTGCGACCGGCTCGTCGTGCTCGACCTGGGCAAGGTCATCGCCTCGGGCCCGCCCGCGCAGATCCGGGAGGACCCGGTCGTCAGGGCCGCCTATCTCGGCTAGCCAGTAAACCAAGCGTGCGCTAGGTTGGTTGAGTGGATCTCGACTTCACCCCGGCCGAGCAGGACTTCCGCGCCGAGGTGCGCGACTGGCTGGCCGCCCACCACCCCGGCGTCCTGCCCTCCATGGACACCGCCGCCGGATTCCGGGCCCACCGCGCCTGGGAGGCCGAGCTCGCCGCCGCCCGCCTGTCGGCGGTCTCCTGGCCGGTCGAGTACGGCGGGCGCGGCGCGAGCCTGATCGAGTGGCTCGTCTTCGAGGAGGAGTACTGGGCCGCCGCCGCACCCGGCCGGGTCAGCCAGAACGGCATCGTCCTGCTGGCCCCCACGCTCTTCGCCTTCGGCACCCCCGGCCAGCGCGCCCGCTGGCTGCCCGGCATGGCCCGAGCCGACGAGATTTGGGCCCAGGCCTGGTCGGAGCCCGAGGCCGGCAGCGACCTGGCCGCCCTGACCGCCCGCGCCGAGCGCGTCCCGGGCGGCTGGCGGCTCACCGGGCACAAGACGTGGAGCTCGCGAGCCGCTTACGCCAGCCACGGCTTCGGCCTCTTCCGCACCTCCGGCGAACGCCACCGCGGCCTGACCTACTTCCTGTTCCCGCTGGACGAGCCGGAGGTCGAGGTCCGGCCCATCGCCCAGCTCGACGGCGAGCACGGCTTCGCCGAACTCCGCTTCGACGGCCTGTTCGTCCCGGACTCGATGGTCGTCGGCGAGCCCGGCGAGGGCTGGCGCATCGCCATGGCCACCACCTCCTCCGAACGCGGCCTCAGCCTGCGCAGCCCCGGCCGCTTCCTGGCGACCGCCGACCGCCTGGTCGAGCTGGCCGCCGGAGCCGACCCCGTGCTGGCCGACCGGGCCGCCCGCTGCTGGATCGACGCCGAGGCCTACCGCCTGCACACCTTCGCCACCGCGCGGCGGCTGATGGCGGGTGCGGAGATCGGGCCGGCGGCCAGCCTCGGCAAGGTCTTCTGGTCGGAGCTCGACCTGCGCATGCACGCGCTGGCCCGCGACCTGCTCGGCGAGCGGGCCGCCGGGACGCCCTGGTTCGACGGCTTCCTGTTCGCGCTCGCCGGGCCGATCTACGCCGGGACGAACGAGATCCAGCGCGGCATCATCGCCGAGCGGGTGCTGGGGCTGCCGCGATGAACTTCGCCTTCACCGACGACCAGCTCGCCTTCGCCGCGCTCGTGCGGGAGGTGCTCGCCGCCGAGCACGGGGTGCGGGGGGACAAGGCGTGGGCGCGGCTGGCCGGCGCGGGGTTCTTCGGGCTGCTCGTGCCCGAGGCGCACGGCGGGCTGGGATTGCGGCTGGCCGACGCGTTGCCCGCGGTGGAGGAGGCCGGGCGGGCGTGCGTGGCCGGGCCGGTGATCGACACGCTGGTGGCTTCGCCGTACGTGCTGGGCGGGGGTGAGCTGGCGCGGGTCGCGGCGGGAGAGCTGCGGGTGGCCGCCGGGGCGGCCCGCGTCGCCGACGCGGACCTGGCCGACCTGCTCGTCCTCGCCGGGCCCGCGGGCTCGGCGGCGGTGCTCTCCCCCCAGTCGGTACGGCTGGCGCCGCACCCGTCGGCCGACCCCGGGCGCCCTCTGTTCGAGGTCGAGGCGACCGGGACGGGCGGCGTCGCCGTACCGGACATGTGGCGGGCGCTCACCGTGGCGACGGCGGCCCAGCTCCTCGGCCTGGCACGGCACCTGCTGGCCACCTCGGTCGAGTACGCGCGGCAGCGGGTGCAGTTCGGCCGCCCGATCGGCTCGTTCCAGGCGGTCAAGCACCGCCTGGCGGACGTGGCCCTCGCGGTGGAGTTCGCCGCGCCCCTGGTGTGGCGGGCGGCGCTGTCCCTGGGGGAGCGGGACGTCAGCGCGGCCAAGGCGGCGGCGGGCGAGGCCGCCGAACTGGCCGCCGGGAGCGCGCTGCAGGTGCACGGGGCGATCGGCTACACCCACGAGCTGCCCCTGCGGCACTGGCTGACCCGCGTCTGGGCCCTGTCGGCGGCGCACGGCAGCTCGGCCGAGCACCGGGCGCGGATCCGGGAGCTGCTGCCGGGCTCCGCGAACGGCGAGGGGCGGTGGCCGTGAAGTACGGGGTGCCGCTCGGGCTGGTCCATCCGGCGGCCTGGCGGGACGTCGCGGTGGCGGCCGACGAGCTGGGCTTCGAGTCGGTCTGGCTGCCGGAACACCTGGTGTTCGGCACCGATCTGGGCGCCTCGGTCTATCCGGGCTCGTCCGATCCGGGGATCCGGCCCGGCACGCCGCTGTTCGACGCGCCCGCCTACCTCTGCTGGCTGGCCGGGCTGACCCGGCACGTGCGGCTCGGGACCGCGGTGCACCTGTTCGCCCTGCGGCACCCGCTGGTGTCCGCCAGGGCGTTCGCCACGCTGGACGTGGTGTCCGGCGGGCGGGCCGTGTGCGGGGTGGGCGCCGGGTGGTACCGCGGCGAGTGGGACGCCGCCGGGGTGCCCTTCGCCGAGCGCGGAGCCCGGCTGGACGAGGCGCTGGAGGTGGCCCGGCGGTTGTGGACCGAGCCGCTGATCGCGCACCGGGGGCGGTTCTACGGGTTCGACGAGGTCGCCTTCGAGCCCAAACCGGTGCAGGCGCGGCTGCCGGTGCTGGCCGGAGGGGAGTCGGCCGCGGCGCTCCGGCGGGCGGGCTCGGCCGCCTGCGACGGGTGGCTCAGCATGCCGCACACCCTGGAGTCGATCCGGCCGCAACTGGCCCGGCTCGGGGCGGTGCCGGTCACCGCGCACGCCTACGAACTGGCCTCGCCCGAGGAGGTCGGGCGATGGGCGGCGCTCGGGGTCGAGCGGCTCATCGTGCGGCCATGGCGGCGCAGCCGGGACGCGGTGGCCCGGCTGGCCGCCTTCGCGGCCGAGTACGGCGTCGCCCGGACCCCGGAGGGGCCGGTCAGCTCGACGGGCTGAGGGCTCGGTGGCGGCGGCCCCGCAACGGGGCGTCCTGCCGGAACCCGTCCGCGCCCGCCCGCTCGGCCCGCTCGGCCCGGCGGGAGTCGTGCGGGTGCTGCGGGTGGCGGGAGTCGCGCGGGGTGGTGGTGTCCGGTGCGTGGTCCAGGAGGCGGTGGCGGCGGCCCCGGGGCGGCACGCTGGCCTGGAACGGGGCGCGCTCCTCGGCCGGGTGGTCGGCGCGCTTGCGGCGGCGGCCCCGGTAGGCGGAGGCCGCCTCCTCGCTCCTGGGCAGGACCGGGGCCAGGTCGTCGGCGTCGAGCCTCCGGAACGAGGTGCCGCGTCCGCTGGCCGCCCCGAAGGCGTCGAACGTCGCGGTGGTCTCGGCCGGCGCGGCCCCGTCGTCGGCCCCGTCGTCGGCCACGTCCTCTGGGACGGGGGCGGAGAACACCGGGGCCCGCAGGCGGGACAGGTCCAGCGGGGCGAGGTCGGCCAGCACGGGCGTCTCCAGGGTGGAGATGTCCGGCGTCCCGGCCGTGTCCAGCAGGGCCCGATCGGCCGCCGACAGCTCGACCGCGGGCCCGCCCGAGGCCACCGCCCCGGCACCGGCCAGGTCGGCGGGGGTGAGGTCGGCGGGGGTGAGGTCGGTCGCGGTGAGGGCGGCCAGGTCGCCGGCCGACAGGGTGGCCGGGTCGGTGGTGGCCAGCTCGGCCGGAATGGTGGTGGCCAGCTCGGGGACGGCCCGGCGGGCCGTGGCGGGCTTGCGGCGACGGCGGCCGCGGACGGGCGTCTCGGGCGCGAGCGGACCGGCGGCGGCCAGCCGCAGCCGCATCTGCCGGGTCTTGGCCACCGCGAGCACCGCCAGGGCGGCGACAACGGCCGTGCCCACCAGGGCCGGGCTGTCCAGCGTGGGCATGACCGGGGTGTGCGCGGCGGCGTCCACCACGGCGGGCAGCGGCTGGGTGATCGCCTCCTGCGCGGGGGCGACGGTCTCGGCGCTGCCGGGCTTGGCGTGCTTGCCCTTCTTGGCGCCCCCCGAGGCCGGGGCCCCGGAGGCGCCCGTCGCGGTGCCCGAGGCGGGCGCGGCGGCGGAAGGGCCGGCGGAGGGGGCGGCCTTGGGGGCGGCGGCGGTCACCGGGGCCGGGTCGGCGGCCGGCTCGGCGCTCTCCGGGGCCTGGTTGACCCGCGGGATGCGCGCGGTCAGGTCGTTCGTGAGGCCCTGCTGGTCGAGGACGGTGTCCGGCGGCAGGGTGCCTTCCTGCTGCTGCGGAGCGGCCTCGGCGTCGAGCCTGGCCTTGATCTTCTCCGGGTAGCCGTACCCCACGACCTTGTCGGTGGCGCGTTCCTTGCGCTTGGCGACGCCGCCGTCGATGTTGCCCTCGATGGTGTGGATGCGCCCGCCCTCGACCCGGGTGACGATGCCGACGTGGTCGATGTTGTCGATCTCGTCGGAGCCGCTCCAGTCGTAGAAGACGAACGCGCCGGGCTTGGGCTTGGTGCCCCAGGCGCCCTGCTCCTTGAACCATTCGGCGTGCGCGACGGTCCAGGCGAACTGCCCGATCCACTCCTCGTAGCCGAGCTTGTGCGCGGCCCAGGAGAGGTACATGTCGCACCAGGGGGCGGAGGTGTAGTCGGCGTCGAACTCGACGTTCTTCCCGTACCAGTCGCCGAACTTGGTGTACGCGCCGGCCTTCTCGGCGTACCCGAGCTCGCTTTCCAGGAGCTCGATGTACTTTTGCATCTCTGGGGTCATCGAGGTGTGGGGGACCTTCCGGGCAGCCTGTGACTTCCGTGATTCGGGAGGCTACCTGGACGAAACACCAGGTCAAGCAAGAACCAAGAAAGTCCCATGGCCGAGCATGGGGGATAACCGCAGGTCAAGAGCTTGCCAGATATGCCGGAAATTAGCTGGAAAATCACAAAAGATCTACCTGTGACCCCTGCGACCCATGTTCCGAACCCGATTCGGTAGAACGCGTTCTAGAATGAGGCCATGACCATGGAGCTCACCCCCGAGTCCCGCCTGGCCGCCCACTGCGTGCTCGCCCAGCAGACCCGCGACCTGATGGACGCCGTCGCGCTCACCGACGTCGAGGAGGGCGAACTGGCCGCGGTCACCGCCGCGCTCGCCGAGCTCACCGCCCGCCTGGGCGCCCGCGCCCGCACGAGCCCGCAGCCGTTCGAGATCGCGCCCGACGGCTCGCTCCGCCACCTCGGCAACGCGGTCACCGGCGGCGCGAACCCGCACGCCCTCCCGCTCGTCGTCGAGCTCGGCGACCGGGGCGCCCGTGCGGAGGTGGTCTTCCGCCCGCTGCACGAGGGCCCGCCGGACGGCGTGCACGGCGGCATCAGCGCCATGATCCTCGACCACCTGCTCGGCCAGGCGGTCGCGCACGCCGGCTTCGCCGGGATGACCGGCACCCTCACGCTGCGCTACCTGCGGCTCGTGCCGTACGGCAGGCCGCTCCTGGCGACGGCGGAGCACACCCGCTCCGAGGGCCGCAAGACGTGGGCCGAGGGCCGCCTCGCGCTGCCCGACGGCACCCCGCTGGTCGAGGCGAGCGGCCTGTTCATCACGCCGACCTCCTGGCGCTGATCGCGGTATACCGTTATCCCATGTCAACGGTCTACGAGACGCTGAAGGAGCACATCGTCGAGGGTGTGCTCCAGCCCGGCGAGCGGCTGGTCGAGCGCGACCTGGCCACCGAGCACGGCGTCTCGCGGATCCCGGTGCGCGAGGCGCTGCGCCGCCTGGAGGCCGAGCGGCTGGTCGTGGTCGTGCCGCGCAAGGGCGTGCTGGTCAGCCCGTTCACCCCGGCCGACGTGGCCGACTTCTTCGACGTGCGCGAGAGCCTGGAGGTGCTGGCCGCCCGGCTGGCCGCGGGCCGGGCCGACCAAGAGGCGCTGGCCCGCCTGCGTGCCGCCCTGGCCGAGGCCGACGCGGCGACCGCCCGCGGCGAGGCCGGGGCCATCGCGCGGGCCAACGCCGTGTTCCACTCCGCCGTGGTGGCGGCCTCGGGCAACGCGCTGCTGGTGGAGCTCATGGGCCCGCTGGAGGCGCGGCTGCGCTGGCTGTTCCGGCTGACCTTCGAGCGCGACCAGGCCCGCCAGTGCGCCGAGCACCACGAGCTGTTCGACGCGATCGCCGCCGGGGCGGCCGAGCGGGCGGCGGCCGTGGCGCTGAGGCACGTGGTCAGCGGCCGGACGCCCTCCCTGGAGCTCGCCGCCGGCTGGACCGCCATCGACCCGGACGAGGTGGCCAAGCGCCGCCGCCGCTGAACCCGGCGCCGCCCGTCTAGCTGTGCCAGACCGGCACGCGGCCGGCCTCGCAGCCGGCGTCCTCGATCGCCGCCAGCACGAAGCTCTCCTCGACCGGCCCGTCGGTCAGGACGCTCACCCGGCCCAGGGCCGCGTTGACGTCCACCCCGACGACCCCGGGGATCGCCGCCAGTTCCCGCCTCACCGTCTCCACGCAGTGCGCGCAGGCGCCGGCCCGCAGGCCGGTGACACGGTAGGTGACCAGGCTGTGCTCAAGTGTGATCATAAGCTCCTCCGTGGGTGCCGTACAGGGGTTGGGTATAAGGCCGCGAACGCCGCGTCCTACCCTGCTGAGAGCCTGCCGTACGGCCGGCGAAAGGCACTACTTCTACGGGCTTCCGCTTCCCGCCACGGCGGAAAGCGGACAGGGAGCGATGTGGTCGAGGAACGCACGGTCCGGCAGGTCTACGCGCGGATGTGGGAGCGGAGCCTGTCCTTCGCCGAGGCCGCGAGCGAGCTGGGGCTGCGCCCCGCCGAGACCGCTCAGGTCCGGGCGCGGCTGGCGGAACTCGGCCTGCTCGACCCGGGCGCGGAGGTCGCCGTCGACGCCATGGCGGCGCTGCGCCGCATGCTGGCGGGCGGTGAGGACCTGCTCGGGCGGCTGGCCGAGCAGCGGGCCGCCTCGCGGGCGCTCACCGACTACGTGAGCCTGACCGGCGGCGACAACGAGCACGTCCGGGTGGACTTCTACCCCGGGACCAGGACCGAGACCGAGGCCATGCGCACCAGGCTGCGCGCGGCGACCGCGCGCAGCACCGAAGAGATCATGAGCATGCACCCGCCGTACCCGTGGCACCGCTGGTCGCCGAAGCGGCTGGCCCGCTCGCGCGCGGAGGACGCCGAGGCGGTCGGGCGCGGGGTGCGGGTCCGCAACCTGCACACCCAGGGCCAGTTGCACGTGCCGCTGGCGCGCGAGCACATCCAGGGCATGCTCGACGTGGGCGTGGAGGTGCGCACCTCGGCCGTCGTGCCGGTCCGGATGATCGTGATCGACCGCGTCCTCGCCGTCGTCGAGGCCGTGCCCGGCGACATCGCGGCCGGGGCGCTGCTGATCGAGGGCCGCCTGCTGGTCGCCTCCCTGGCCGCGCTCTTCGACTACTGCTGGATGACCGCCGCCGAGCCCAAGGACGTGCCGCGCGCCGCTGTCGGCGACGACCTGACCGAGCAGCAGCGCGCGGTCCTGCGCCTGCTCGCCTCCGGTTCCAAGGACGACGCCATCGCCCGCGCGCTCGGCGTCTCCCCGCGTACGGTCACCCGCGTGGTCGGCGAGCTGACCGCCCTGCTCGGGGCCGGGAGCCGCTTCCAGGCCGGGGTGCGCGCGGCCAAGCTCGGCCTGACCTGAGCGCCGGCTAGTAGCCCGCGCCGGTGGTGAGACCGCCGTCCACGGTGAACTCGCTGCCGGTGCAGTAGCTCGACCGGTCGGAGGCCAGGAACGCGACCAGGTGCGAGACCTCCTCCGGCCGGGCGAAGCGCTTGATCACCATCGACCGGGCGAAGGCCTCCAGGTCGATCGCCGCCGCCACCGCCGGATCGGCGGCCATCGCGGTGTTGACCGCCCCGGGGTGCACGCTGTTCACCCGGATCTTGTCCTGCGCCAGCTCCCGCGCGGCGGCCTTGGTCAGTCCGCGCAGCGCGAACTTGGAGGCCGAGTACGCCGACAGCCCGGCCGCCCCGATGAAGCCCTCGATGGAGGAGATGTTCACGATCGAGCCGCGCCCGGCCGCGCGCATGGGCCCGATCGCCGCCTTGATCCCCAGCCACGCGCCGCGCAGGTTGACGTTCAGCACCCGGTCGAAGTCCTCGACCGCCATCTCCTCGATGGTGGCGAACTTCAGGATCCCCGCGTTGTTCACCAGCACGTCGAGCCGGCCGTGCGCCTCGACCACCGCGCCGACCGCGCGCTCCCACTCCTCGGGCCGGGTCACGTCGTGCCGGACGAACAGCGCCCCGGTCTCGGCGGCCAGCGCCTTGCCCTCCGCCTCCAGGACGTCGCCGAAGACCACCTGGGCGCCCTCCCGCAGGAAGAGCCGCACGTGCGCCTCGCCCATGCCCCTGGCTCCGCCGGTGACCAGCGCCACCTTGCCGTCCAGCAGTCCCATCAGATGCTCCTTCCCGCGGCGACGGCCGCGGCCGCCGCCTCCATCGACCGGTAGACGGGCACGCCCGCGACGAGCTCCCGCACGCGCTGCTCGACGCCGGCCGGCGCGACCTCGGCGTTGCGGGTGACCAGGGTGAGCCGGGCGCCGGTGACCTTGGCCAGGTGGCCGGCGTAGGCGTAGAGGGGTTCGGCGGCGTCGCCGTAGGTGAAGAAGCTCTGCACGTTCACGTGCGCCACCACGTCGCGGTAGGCGTGATGGCGCAGGATCGTTTCGATGGTCTCCCGTACCAGGTCCGGCCTGGCCCGGGGGCCGACCGGGATCTCCAGCGGGTTGGCGAGGGAACTGCCGGCGCCCAGGCCCAGCGCGCGCAGGGCGGGCAGGACCGCCTCGGGCAGGGGGCCGAGGGCGAGCCCGGCGCGGTCGAAGGCGTCGGCGGCCAGCACGCTCGCCCCGCCGCTCGGCCCCACCACCAGCACGCCGTCGCCGCCCGTGGCGTGCGCGTGGGCCTGGAAGTACAGCAGCGCGCCGATCAGCTCGTCCTGGCTGCCCACCAGCGCCGTCCCGGTCTGGGCGGCCACCGCCTCCCACACCCGGCCCTCGCCGACGAGCCCGCCGGTGTGCGAGGCCGCGGCCCGCCGGCCCTGCCCGGTGCGCCCGCCGACCAGCAGCGCCACCGGCACCCGGCAGCCCGCCAGCGCCTCGGCCAGGGCCCGGCCGTCGCGCGGGTCCTCCAGGTAGAGGCCGATCGCCGTGGTCTCAGGCTCGTGCGCCAGCCAGGCGAGCAGCTCGGCTGGGGTCACGTCGGCCGAGTTGCCCACCGTCGCCACCCGGCCGAAGCGCAGGCCGCGTTGCTCGCCGACCCGGATCACCTCGCCGGCCAGGCCGCCGCTCTGCGAGATCAGCGCGATGCCGCCGGGCTCGCCGAACCCGCCGCCGAGGAAGGTCTGCCGGCCGCGCGGGGAGTAGACGCCCAGGCAGTTCGGGCCCAGCAGGCGGGTGCCCGCCTCGCGGGCCGCCGACGCCAGCTCGGCCTCCAGGTCGGGCCGGCCGGCCTCGGCGAAGCCGCCGCTCATCACCTGCACGTACGGCACGCCGCTCGCCTGCCGTACGAGGTCGGGGCAGCGCTCGGCGGGCACCGCGACCAGCGCGTAGTCCACCCCTTCCAGGGTCGGTACGGCAGGCACCCCGTCCACCTCGGTCGCGGTCGGATGCACCGCCACCACCGGCAGCCCGGCGTCCCGGTAGAAGCCGAGGAACATGTTCCCGAAGCCTGGCCTGGTCGTGGAGGCGCCCACCACGGCGACCCGGCGCGGCTCGAAGAGCGCGGTGAAGTCGCTGACCGGCGGCTCCGCACGAGCCGGCGCGGGAGCGGGCAGGTAGCGGGCGTCCACGGCGACCACGCCCGACGCGCTCGCGATGACCGGGTTCAGCTCGAACTCGCCCAGGTCCAGCCGCTCCCACAACCCGCCCGGCCCGCCCACGGCCAGCAGGAGCCGGATCACCGCCTCCACGTCGACCGCCGCGCCGCCGCGATAGCCCGACAGCAGCGGAGCGCCGCGCAGCTCGGCGAGCATCGCCTCGGCGTCGCCGTACGAGACGGGACAGAGCCGGAGCGAGGTGTCACGCAGCAGCTCCGCCCAGACACCGCCCAGCCCGGCGACCAGGACGGGACCGAAACCGGGGTCGCGGACCAGGCCGACGAGGAGCTCGACGCCCGGCGCGGCCTGCTCCTCGACGAGGAAGCCGTCCATGGGCACGCCGCGCGCCCGCATCCCGGCCAGCGCCTCGGGCACCTCGGCGGCGCTCAGGCCGAGCCGGACGCCGCCGACGTCGGACTTGTGCAGCGGCCCGACCGCCTTCAGGACCAGCGGCTCGGTGAGCCCGGCCACCTCCTCCAGCGTGCGCACGCCGCGCGGGACGGCGATCCCCGCCGCCCGCAGCAGCGCCTTGACCTCCGGCTCAGACCAGGTGGCCATACAGGTCCCGGATCTCCCGGCGCAGCAGCTTGCCCGGGCCGCCCGAGGCGTCCTCGAAGTGCGGCAGCGACTCGGCGACGACGATGTGGTCGGGCTGCTGGTGCGCGGGGAGGGTCTCGGCCAGGGCGACGGCCAGCTTGGCGGGGTCGAGCGAGTGCCCGGCGCGCGGCACCACGGCCACCAGGATCTTCTGCTCGTCCGCCTCGCCGCCCTCGGCGTGCGCGGGCACGCCCACGGCGCCGGCCTCGGCGACCGCGTCGAGCGCGGCGGCGGCCTCCTCCACGGCGGCGGGCTGGCTCCACCGGCCGCCCTTCAGGATGGCGTCCTCGCGCCGGCCCAGCACGGTCAGCACGCCGTCCTCAGTCAGGACGCCGAGGTCGCCGCCGACGAACCAGCCGTCGCGCAGCACCTCGGCGGTCCTGTCCGGCAGCCCGTCGTAGCCGGCCATGCGGTGCGGCCCGGCCAGGTTGATCTCGCCGGTCTGCCCGACCAGCCGCTCACCCGCCGGACCGGTGATCTTCACCGCGTTGCCCGTCCGTGCCCGGCCGGAGGAGCCGAGCGGGGTCGAGCCGTCGTCCACCCGGCCCATGCAGGTGTAGGGCGCCTCGGTCTGGCCGTAGTAGGAGTAGACGCCCGCGTCCGGCAGGCGGTCCTTGATGCGGGCGAGCATGGGCGCGGTCAGCGGCTCGCCGCCGAGCATGATCACGCGCAGCGAGGACAGGTCGGCCGCCTCGTGCTCGGACGTGCCGAGCAGGGCGGCGTAGAAGCTGGGGATCTGCGAGACGTGCGTGACCCGCTCGCGCGGCACCACGCGCAGGAAGTTGGCCGGCCCCCAGTCCTGCTCCAGCACCAGCCGCATGCCCGCGTAGAGCGCTGGCCCGACGATCGCCGGGAAGCCGATGCCCCAGATGATCGCGCCGGTGCCGAAGACCGAGTCCTCAGCCCGCGGCACGTCGAGCCAGATCTGCGCGGTGGCGATCGAGGAGGCGTGCGTGTGCACCACCGGCTTCGGCAGGCCGGTGCTCGTGCCGGAGGTGTAGTAGAGCGCCACCGGGTCGTCGTGGAAGCCGGACAGCTCCGGCTCCGACTCGTCGCCCGAGTCGAGGTCCGCGGCGTCCAGCCAGGTGGTCACGCCGGGCAGGCCCGGCCTGATCTGCTCGACGACGCCCGCCACGGTCGAGTCGTACACGAAGGCCGTGCAGCCCGAGGCGGCCACCACGGCCCGCAGCACCTCCACCGGCCAGTACGGGTTCAGCGCGGCGGTGACCACGCCCAGCTTGGCCTGCGCGAGGTAGAGCTGGGCGACCTGGAGCGTCTCGTTGAGCAGAGCGGCCACCCGCCGGCCGGGCCGGATCCCGGCCGCGCTCAGCGCGTGGGCGCGGCGGTTGACCGCGGCGTTCAGCTCCGCGTAGGTGAAGGACTGCTCGCCGCAGTAGGTGAGCGCGACGCGGTCCGGCGTGCGGAGCGCGCCCGCGGTGAGGATCGTGTGACCGTAGTTCCCGTAGGGGTTGCGCATGGACGCCTCCGCCTTCTTCAGAAAGTCTCGTACAGCACGAAGAGGTTGCCGTCGGGGTCGCGCAGCGCCGCCCGCAGCTCGTGCGGGCCGCTCTCCGGCTCGCGCTCGACCGTCGCGCCGCGCGCCACGAAACCGGCCACGGCCTGCTCCAGGCCGGTGACCTTGTAGGCGGGGGCGGCGGCCGGCAGCAGGTGCTCGCCCGGCCCGGCCAGCGCGACGGTGACGCCGCCGCCGTCGAGCGCGGCGAAGCGGTCGCCGTCCCTGAACTTGACCGGCAGACCGTAGAAGGCGATCGCCTCGTCCAGGTCGGCGACGGGGATGAGCACGTTCCCCAGCTTCATGTGGGCCTCCAGTGCGGCAGGTCGTCCAGGAAGGTGACGCGGACCGGCAGGCCGACCCTGAGCCGTTCCGGCGGGCACTCCACGACCTGGCCGAAGGCTCTGACCCCTTCCGGCAGGTCCACCCAGGCCAGGACGTACGGCACGGCGAACCCCTCGGCGAAGGTGCGGTGCACGACGGTGTAGGTGCAGATCGTGCCCTCGCCCGAGACCGGCTCGAAACGCAGCTCGCCGGCGCAGGAGGGGCAGTCGTCGGCGGGGAGGTGGACCCGGCGGTCGCAGGACAGGCAGCGCTGGACCAGCAGTTCGCCGCGCGCGCAGGCGGCCCAGTAGGCGTCCATCGCTTGCCAAGCTAGCGCACGCTTGGTTGGCGAACAAGGGCCGGGTGGGCGGGGGAGCGGTGTTCTGCTGGAGGGGCCTTCGGGGCTTCCCGGGCTTCCCGGCTTCTGGGGCTTCCGGGGGTCAGTCTTCCGGGGGGATGCTCACGTCGGGGGCGGCGTCCGCGTCCGTGGAGGGCGTGGGACGGACGGCCTCGAGGTCGGGGCTGCCCGCGGCCTCCTGCTGGGTGGAGGTCGGCTTGGCCCCGGCGGTCGGGGGCGGCGGGCTGAGGTGCGGGGTGGCGCAGGCCGGCCCGTCGACGGCGATCTCGCTCACCTGCGGCCCGTTGGCCGAGACCGGCTCGGTGGCCACCGTCATCCCGAACCACGCCCGCCGCCCGCACGGCACCTCGCCCAGGTTGTGGGAGATGGTCCGGGTGTAGGCGGTCTCACCGGTGAGCGTGTGCGTCTGCGTGGCCACGATCTGCGCCGCCAGCTCGCCCTCCCGCCGGGTGAAGGACACCTTGAGCCGCACCGGCCCGCCGTTGGTGGCCGACACCCGCACCGACCCGGTGGTCCCGCTCCACCGGGTGATGCTCGCCGAGCGCACCGCCGGACGCCCGGCCGGCGGCGTACGGCTCGCCGTAGGGGTGGGCGTGGGCCGCGCCTGGGTCGGGGTGGGCACGCCGCCCGAATCCGACGTCGGCTGACGGGTCCCGGAAGGGCGCGCGGGCGGCGTCGACGTCGTGGGGACACGGGTACGCCTGGTCGGCCCGGAGCTCTGCCCCGGCGGTAAGGCCGCGCTCCGCGACGCGGACGGCACATGCGTGCCGATCTGGTGCGGTGACTCCGGCGGCGGCATCAGGAACGGCCCCTCCGGCAGGTCCCCGCGGGTGATCAGCAGCCCGACCAGCATCGCGGTCACCGCCCCGCCCGCGATCCACAGGTGCGGCGGCATCCGCGGCACCATGCTCACCCACGTGCGCTGCCGCCGCCGGAGCACCGCCGTCTCCGCCGCCCCCGCATCGGCGCGCACGCTCGGATCGGCCAGCGGGAAGCGCAGCGCCAGCATCGTGGCCAGCTCCCCGAGGTGTCTCCTGCCGCGCTTCTCCCAGTCCGGGCCGTAGCCGGCGAGCGCGTCCTCCTCCAGCTCGGCGGCGAACTCGATGGCCGAGCCGTACCGGCCGGCCGGGTCCTTCGCCAGCCCCCGGCGCAGCAGGTCGCGCAGCGTGTCCGGGACCAGTTCGAGCGGCACCGGCGCGTCCAGGTGCTTGTCGCGCACCTCCGTGGTGCTCCCTCGGTACGGCACGCGGCCCATCACGCACTCGAACAGCAGGCACGCCGCCGCGTAGAGGTCGGCCCGCATGCTGCCGCCGCCCTGCCGCCACGCCTCGGGGGCCAGGTAGGCCGGGGTGCCCTGAGGCACGTCCGGCTCCTCGACGTAGCCGACCACGCCGAAGTCGCCCAGCTTGCTGGTGCCGTCCGCCTGGACCAGCACGTTCTCCGGCTTGACGTCGCGGTGCGCCACGCCCTTCGCGTGCGCGGCGGCCAGGGCCAGGAGCGTGCCCTTCAGCACCACCAGGGCCGCTTCGGGGCCGGTCCTGCCGTGCTCGGTCAGCAGGGTGCGCAGGGAGACGCCGTCCACCAGCTCCATCACCACGGCGGCGCGGGTGGGGGTCTCCACGTACTCGTAGAAGCGGACCACGTTCTCGTCGTCGAGTTCGACCAGGTGGGGGGTGTCGGCGGCGTACCGCGCCATGAAGTCGGGGTCGCGGCGCAGGGCGGCGTTGAGGTACTTGATCGCCACGTAGGCGCCGGTTTCCTGGTAGGTCGCGAGGAACACCCTGCCGGTGTGGCCGGCGCCCAGCTGCCGCACTTCTCGGTACCCCGGGACCAAGATCAACCCCCAAGCGAGTTCACCCGTCGTGGATTCGACGGTCTCACTCCCACTGTTGGTTGTCACGAGTGTCCATATTTCACGGTATGTAGTCGTGAGCTAGGCTGAGCGATGTTGCCAAGCAAGCGCTAGGGAGACTGTGATGAGCGGCGCGGTGGCGGTCCTCGTGATGGAGATGCAGCGCGGCGTCCTCGGGAGCTTCCCGGACCTGTGCTGGCCTGGCCTGATCCCCAACTCCGCCGCCCTGCTGACCGCCGCCCGTGCCCGCGGGATCCCGGTCGTGCACTGCACCGCCGCCTTCCGCGTCGACCGGGCCGGGACCCACACCGACAACTGCCCCTTCATCGTGCGCCTCCTCCGGGACCCCGCGCACATGCTCGAAGGCACCCCGGCCGTGGACGTCCTGCCCGAACTGCTCGGGCCCGGCGACCTGGAGAGTCGGCGTTACCACGGCTTCTCGCCCTTCACCGGCACCACCCTCGACGCCCGCCTGCGCGCCCTCGGCGTCCGGCACGTCGTCGCGCTCGGCGTCTCGCTCAACCTCGGCATCCCCGGGCTGGCCCTCGAAGCGGTCAACCTCGGCTACCGGGTCACCGTGGTCGAGGACGCGGTGTCTGGGGTGCCCCGGGAGTACGCGCTCGCGGTCCTCAAGCACACCGTCTCGCTGCTGGCCACCCGTACGACCACCGCCGCCCTCCTGGCCGACTGGTCCGCCGCCGAGGTGACCCGCTGATGGACGGCCTGCGCCTCGGCTTGATGGACGGCCTGCGCCTCGACGGCCACACCGCCGTCGTCACCGGCGGCGCCGGAGCCATCGGCACCGCCATCACCCGCGACCTCACCGCCCTCGGCGCCCAAGTGATCGTCGCCGACCTCACCCCCACCGCCCCCGACCTGATGCCCCGCTTTCTGCCCCTCGACCTGCGGGACCCCGACTCCATCGAGCACTTCTGCGCCCAGACCGGCGAAGGCGTCGACATCCTGATCCACAACGCCGGCGTCTCCGTCGTCGAACCCTTCGCCACCTCCGACCCCGCCGCCTGGGACCTCATGTGGCAGGTGAACCTGCGCGGCCCCATGCTCCTCACCAAGCTCCTGCTCCCGTCGATGACCCGCCGAGGCTGGGGCCGCCTGGTGTTCATCTCCTCCGACGGCGCCCGCGCGGGCTCGGGCGGTGAGGGCGCCTACGCGGCCACCAAGGCCGGACTGTTCGGCCTGGCCAAATCCCTGGCCAGAGAGGTGGCCCGCGACGGCATCACCGCGAACGTCGTCTGCCCCGGCCCCACCGACACCCCCATGCTGCGCCGAGTCTCCGACCAGCACCCCGGCCTGGTCGACAAGCTCACCCGCACCATCCCGCTGCGCCGCCTGGGCACCCCGGAGGACGTCGCCGGCCTGGTCGCCTACCTGTGCACCCCCCGAGCCGCCTACATCACCGGCCAAACCCTCTCCGTGAGCGGCGGCGTGACGATGCAATGACCCCAGGAGAACTCCGCCATCGGAGGCGCGCCGACGCAGTGAACCCGCCGGGATCACAGTGCCGCGTAGACCGCCTCCAGCAGCCGGTAGGCCCGCAGCCCACCCGAGGCTGCGTTCGCCATCCGATTCGGCGTGTACCCCACAGCCAGGCCATGCCGCACATCGCCCAGCCCCAGAAACCCGCCCATCCCGGTGTGCCCGAACGCCCCCTCCGCACCGCCCCTCGGCACCAGGAACCCCATCGACGGCCGCATGAACCCCAGCCCGAACGAACTGTCCACCAGCAGCACCTCATCGGGCCCCTGCACCCGCCGCCGCATCGCCTCGGCGAGCGTCTCGGGCGCGAGGATCTCCCCGGCGAGCAACGCCCGGTAGAACCCCGCCAGCCCCCGCGCCGTCGCCACCATCCCCGCCGCCGGCCACCCCGACCGCATGATCACCGGATGGTTGGCCCCGCCGGGCAACTTCTGCATGTCGGGGTTCCCCAGCGCCCGATTGACCAGGCTCTGCGGATCAGCGAACGCCCTCGCCATCCGCTCCACCAGCCCTTCCCCAGCACCCCCAACCGCAGCCCCCGCCGACCCGCCGCCCACCGATACCGCGCCAGCCGGCCCATCGGTGGCCGCTGCGGGGCGGGTCACGGCTGCGTCCCCGGGGCCGGAGACGGCCGACCGGGTCGTGGGTGCGGGACCACCGGGGGTGGTGCCTCGGACGGAGGCGGTGAGCCGGGCCGCCCGCCCGATCACCTCGTCCGGCGCCCCCAGCCACATCTCCAGCCCGTACGGCCCGGCGATCTCGGCCGCCACCAGCTCGCCCACCGACTTCCCGGTGACCCGCCGCACCACCTCACCCACCAGGAACCCGTAGGTCAGCGCGTGATACCCGTGCGCAGTCCCCGGCTCCCACAACGGCGTTTGTACGGCAAGCCGCGCCGCGATGACCGCCTGGTTCTCGAACTCCTCGACCGGCACCACCCCTTCGAGCACCGGCAGCCCCGCCTGATGGCTCAGCACGTGCTCGACCGTGATCTCCGGCTTCCCGAACTCCGGCCAGTACGTCGCCACCGGCGCCCCGACCTCGACCAGCCCCCGCTCGACCAGCATCAGCAGCACGGTCGCCGTCACCGCCTTGGTGCAGGAGTACACGTAGGCCGGGGTGTCCTCCGCCCACTCCCGGCCCGTGTGCCGGTCCGCCGTGCCGTACCAGAGATCCACGACCGGCTCCCCTCGCAGGTACACCGCGACCGCGGCCCCCAGCTCGGACCCATCGGTGAAGCCCTGCTCGAAAACCTCGCGCACCTTCGCGAACCGGGGGTCGCAGTAGCCGTTCACCCATCTCCTCCACGTGGAAGCGAGCGCTTACTTGGTTCACGAGCCTAACAACTGGGGCCGCTTCGGCCCAGAGGATCAGCGGGGCACCCTCAACCTGCTCACCGGCCCCCACGTCCTCGCCGCCCTGTCCCACGCCGTCACCGGCGAGGTGCTCAGCCTCGGCATGCCCATCCGTCGCGGCCGCCCCCGCCTGCCCGGCCGCCCCGAGCCGCAGCACTACATGTCCATCGACGGCGCCGACTTCGCCGCCGGGACCCGCCCCGTCGGCGCCGGGCTCCGCATGGCCGACGACACCCTGATCGTCTCCCCGCACGGCACCACCACCCACCTCGACGCCCTCTGCCACATGTGGTCCGGCGACGAGCTGTACAACGGCCACCCCGCCGCCCAGGTCCACTCCTACGGGGCCCGCCGCTGCGGCATCGAGCACGTCGGCGGCGTCGTCACCCGCGGCGTCTTCTTCGACGTCCCCGCCTACCTGGGCCTCGACCACCTTCCCGCCGACTTCCGCATCCCCGCCACCCTCCTCACCGAGATGGCCGAGCACCCAGGGGCGGGGGCGGGTGGCGCCGAGCTCGCTGGAGGCCTCGGAGGCACGGAGAGCCGCGCCGCGGCGGGTGGTGCCGGGGAGGCGGCGGGCCCTGAGGGTGCGGTGAGTGGTGGGGTAGAGGCGGGTTCACCGAACACGAGGGGTGCCGCGGTCGCAGTGGGTCCTGGGGACGCGGTGGTGATCCGTACCGGCTGGCCGCAGGTCTGGGACCGCTCACCCGACGCCTACTCCCGAGACGGCCAGCCCGGTCTGGCCGCGGACGCCGCCCGCTGGCTGACCGAACGTGACGTGGCGGTGGTGGCCTGCGACAACGCCGCCATCGGCGGCCTGAACCCCCAGGGCCTGGCCGACGAGCCCCTGGAGGACGACCTCCACCTCATCCTCCTGCACCGCCACGGCATCCACCTGGCCGAACTCCTCTGGCTGGAAGACCTCGCCGCCACCGGCAGGACGGAGTTCGTGTTCGTACTCGCCCCCCTCCGCCTGGTCGGCGGCACCGCCAGCCCGATCAACCCCCTCGCCATCCTCTGAGCAAGGGGAGGACAATTCACTCCATGACTCTCCGGGAGCGCAAGAAGGCCCAGACCAGGGCGCTCATCCAGCGTGCCGCGCTCCGGCTCTTCCGCGAACACGGCTACGCCGCGACCACCGTCGAGCAGATCGCCGAGGCGGCCGAGGTCTCGCCCAGCACGCTCTTCCGCTACTTCCCGTCCAAGGAAGACCTCGTCCTGGTCGACCAGTTGCCCGCCTTCACCGCCGCCCTCCGCGCCGCGCCGCCCGAGCTGGGCCCCGTGGCCGCGGTACGGCAGGCGATCCGGAGCGTGACCGCCGAACAGGACCCCGACCACCTCGCCGAGAGCGTGGAACGCGAGCTCCTCATGATCACCGTGCCCGAGCTCTGGTCCGCCAGCCTGCGGAACATCACCTCAGCAAGCACCTCGTTGCGAACCCTGCTAGCCGAACGCCTGTCCCGAGACCCCGTCGACCTGCGAGCGGTCACCGGAGCGATCATGGGAGTGATCTCGGCCGTGTGGTTCGACTGGGCCGACGACCCGACCCTGGACGGCGCCGCCGAAGTGGACCGCGCCCTGGCCGACCTGGAAGTCCTGGACGAGCGGTTCACGAAGTGAGGTCAGGCGTCTGAGGCCGGGGTGAGGGTGAAGTGGGCGGTGGCGCGGAGGCGGCCGTTGACCATGATGTCCAGCGTGCGGGGGCCGGGGGGTTCCTGGCGGGTGGTGACGGGGCGGAAGGAGTGGCGCTTGCGCACGGTGAAGGTCTCGCCGCGGGTCGTGGCGAGGCGTTCGGCGAGGTGGAAGGTGCGGCGGGAGCCGTCTCGGGTGACGGTGTACTTCAGGATGAGCGGCCCCGGCCCGTCGGCGCGCAGGACGACGGTGAAGGGGAGGGAGTCGCCGACGGCGACCGTGTCTCCGGCCAGCGACAAGGAGTCGATGACGCCGTTGCCGGGGACGGCGCCGACGAGGTCGAGGGCGCCGGGGTGGCCGGAGCGGAGCAGGCCGCGCAGGGCGTGCCGCAACACCCGCTCGACGTGCGAGCCGCCGGCGTCCCGCCAGCCGCCCAGGAGCTCCAGGGTGCGCTCGGGGTGGGTCTTGGCGAAGTCGTTGACGTGGTTGGCGACGGACCGGCGGACGTACTCGCTCGGGTCGTCGCGCAGCAGCCCGAGCAGGGGCAGGGTCGGGCCGGGCTCCATGAGCCAGCGGACCTGGGCGCCCCAGGGCAGGCGGGGCCGGGTGCCCTCGGAGGCCAGCCGGCGCAGGTGCTCGTCGGGGGATTCGGCCCAGCCGTACATGATCCGCAGCGCGGCCTCACGGTGGGCGGTGAGGTAGGGGCGGACGGCGAACTCGCCGGTGGAGTGGGGCGTGAGCACGGCGATGGCGGACATGGCGGCGTCGAGATGGTCGAGGCCGTGGAGCGCGAGGTAGTCGGTCGCGGGCCAGCCGCTCCACAGGTCGAGCGGCACCGCACGGGCGGCGTCGGCCAGCACGGCGGCGGCCTGCGGGAAGGGCAACGCCAGACCGGCGTGGAGGCAGCCGGCGACGTGGCGGACCCGGTCCTTCAGCTCGAGACCGGGCAGGCCGCTCAGGGAGTCGGTGACGAAGCGGTCGCGCGGGAAGGGGGACCACGCGGCGGCCACCCCGTCGGCCAGGAGGCCGACGGAGCGTTCGTTGATCAGGTCCTTGAGCGGTTGGGCCATGGCAGGAAGAGTGCCAGACGGGGCCGACAGTTTCCGCTGGGCCATGGCAGCAAGAGTGCCAGACGGGGCCGACGGTTTCCGCGGGCGGGCTCACTCCTCCCGGCGGCCGGCCAGCATACGGCGCAACCACCTCGCGGTCATCGCCGGCAGTTGTGGGTTGCTCCCGGCGGGCAGGACCTCGGCGATGGCGTCGAAGCTGAGCGCCTGGTTGAAGGCCGCCAGCGGTTTGGCCAGCCGCCAGGCCTCGACCAGGCGGTCGAGGGGCCGTAGGCGGTCCAGCGGGAAAGGTAGGCGTCGCGCACGTCCTCGCTGTGCTGCCAGTAGAGCGAGATCAGGTCGAGGAACGGGTGTCCCACCGCGGCGTCGGTCCAGTCGAAGAACAGGTACCGCTCGCCCGCCGTGGCCACGTTCCCCAGGTGCAGGTCGCCGTGGACCAGGCTGTCCGGCAAGCCGTACCCCGCCAGCCGCTCGGCGGCCTCGGCCAGCTCCGGCGCCAGGGCGTGCACCGCCTCGACCTCCTGCGGGGTAAGCCAGTCCTCGGCGGCGCAGCCGTACCGCGGCCGGTCGGGGTCCAGGGCAAGCGGCCAGGTGGCCGCCTGTCCGGCCAGCCACGGGAGGGTCCGGTCCCGGCAGCCCGCGGCCAGGAGACGGTCGAGGTGGGCCGCCGAGCCGACCTGGAGGTCGGCGTACTGGGCCAGGACGCGGGCGTGGGTCTCGGCCTCGACGGTGTTGCCGACCTCGGGGCCGAACTCGTCGAGCGCGACCAGGCGGCGACCGGCGTCGACGGCCAGGAGCGTCGGCACCTGGCCGGGGAAGAGCTCGGCGAGGGTGGCCAGGACGGTGCCCTCCTCGGCGAACAGGGGAGTGGCGATCGAGGACTTCACGTACACCGTGCCGCCCGAGGTCGCGGCGCGCAGCACGCTGGACAGCTCCCACACCCGCACCTGGACGAGCGGCCCGAGCAGGGAGCCGCCTCGCGCGGCCAGGGCGTCGGCGAGCCAGGTCGTGACTTCGGCGTGCCAGGCGGGCGAGGTCCAGGGCGGTCCGGAGTCCGGCGGTCCGGCGGGCGCGTCGGGCCGGGTCCAGGCGGCTTCCGGAGGGAGCGGTGAGCCGGGGAGCAGGGTGGCCAGCCAGGTGAGGCGCCGGGTCGGCACCTCGCCCTCTTCGTCCCGGAGAGGGGCGTGGAGGGCCAGGACGACGGCTTGCAGGCCGGTGGCGGCACGGAGGGCGGCGAGCGGGACCTCGGGCTCGTCCTCCTCGAGCTGGCCGGGCAGCTCGGTCTCCGGGAGGGCGCCGGCGAGGGTGAGCACGTCGGCGCCGCCGTCGCGGATGATCAGCCAGCGGATCACGGTCCGCCATTCGGGGGTGGGCACGAGGGCTCACCCTAGACCAGCGTGATCACGTCCCGGGATAGTCGCCTCCGCCGTGGGCGGCGTCGAGGGCGTCGTAGTCGGGGGTGAAGCCCTGCTTGGGGAGGGCGTCGACGAAGACCACCTCGCGGGGCTTCTTGTACGAGGCCAGGTGCGCGCGGACGTGCTCGACGAGGTCTGCTTCGGTCGCCTCCGAGCGGAGGACGACGAGGGCCTTG
Source organism: Nonomuraea sp. NPDC050328 (assembly GCF_044459405.1). Lineage (NCBI taxonomy): Bacteria > Bacillati > Actinomycetota > Actinomycetes > Streptosporangiales > Streptosporangiaceae > Nonomuraea > Nonomuraea sp. NPDC050328. The sequence goes on from NZ_JBITIW010000002.1 coordinate 81,647, forward strand.
ACCGCCTGGTGCCAGCGCTCGTCGGGGACGCCGATGACGGCGGCGTCGGCGACGGCGGGGTGGGTCTTCAGGACCCGCTCCACCTCGGCGGGGTAGATGTTCTCGTTGCCGGATTTGATCATGCGCAGGCGGGGGCCGATGAAGGTGAGGGTGCCGTCGGGTTCGCGGCGGCCCAGGTCGCCGGTGTGGTGCCAGCCATGAGCGGATTTAGCGGTGTTCAGCTCGGGCCGGGCGAAATATCCGGAGAACAGGGTCTTGCCGCGGGCGCAGATCTCGCCGACCTCCCCGGCGGGCACCTCCACGCCGTCCGGATCCAGCAACCGGACCTGGACCAGCGGCGACGGCCGCCCCGCGAAGCCGGCCCCGCCGGGCGCGAGCCCGAGGAAGGTCAGCATGCCGCCGACCTCGGTCTGCCCGTAGCCGCCCATCTTCGACCGGCACCAGGGGGAGTCGTCCACGGTCGTCATCGCGTCCCACTCGGCGGAGTGGGAGACGAACCGCAGCGAGGACAGGTCGTACTTGCCCCCGGCGTTGGCGGCGGTCACCGCGTCGATCATCTGGCCGAACAGGAACGCCTGGGTGACCCGCTCGGCGTCCACCAGCCGGCAGAGCTCGTCGGGGTCGAAGGCGGGCATGAAGACGTTCGTGCCGCCGAGGTGGAAGGTGGCCAGGCAGAACATCATCGTCCCGACGTGGAAGAGCGGGCCGCTGCTGAGGAAGGTGAAGCCCGGCTCCATCTGGCGGACCGTCATCAGGGTCGTGCTGTGGGCCAGGAGCGCGGCGCTGCTCAGCAGGGCGGCGTTGGGTCGGCCGCCGAAGGCCGCGGTGTAGAGGGCCAGGACGGGCTCGGTGTCCGGCACCTCCGGCAGCTCGCCGGCCGGGCCGCCCGCTCGAAGGAAGGTCTGATAGTCGGTCCCCGCGCGCACCCACTCCGCGCCGGACAGGGGCTCGGCGGCCTCGGCGGGCTCCCAGACCACGACGCGCGGCTCCAGGTCCTCCAGGACGAAACGCAGCTCGTCGGTGCTCTGCCGCCAGTTGGCCGGGCAGAAGATCGCGCCCAGCCGGGAGCAGGCCAGGAGCAGTTCCAGTACGGCATGCGAGTTCTGCCCGAGCCACAGCACCCGCTCCCCGGCCCGCACGCCGCGCGCGGCCAGGGCGGAGGCCAGGAGGGCGACGCGCCGGTCGAGCTCGGGGTAGCTCAGCCGCGTCTCGCCGTCGACGACCGCGACCGTGCCGGGGCGGCTGCGCGCGTGCTCGGCGAGGACGTCGGAGAGGGTCAGTGAGTGCATGATCGCGCCTCCTGGACGGGCCGGGCTCGCGCCAGTACGGCCGGCGCAAGCCGTACATCATGAAGTATCAGGTGAAAGCGGGGATGACCTCGGCGGCGAAGAACCGCATGACCCGGGCCATCTCCTCGAACGGCATGGGCCGCGTGCTGCCGAAGTCGCACAGCACCTCGGCGAACCCCGCCGCCCGCAGCACCGAGATCTGCTCGATCACCCGGCCGGGGTCGCCGATGACCTCCAGTTGCTCCCAGCGGAAGTCGTTGCTGACCGAGCCGCCCTTGAGGTAGCGGTCCTGGTAGTACTCGAACCCCTGGGCGGCCTGGCCGGTGCGCGGGTCGATGGGGGCGCTGCGCTCGTTGAAGATGCGCGAGCGGTCGAAGGAGGCCTCGAACCGGGCCTGGTCCTCGCGGGCCTGCTCCAGCGTGGGGGCGACGTAGACGCTGCGGGCGACGATCAGCCCGCCGTACGGGTCGGTCCCGGCGATGGAGCGCCAGGTCTCGGCGGCCTTGACCACCTTGCGGAAGGTCGCCGCGGGGTCGGCCAGGATGGGCAGGCCGCGCTCGGCGTACATGGTGACCGTCTCGGGGGAGACCGCGGCGACGTGGATCGGCGGGTGCGGGCTCTGGAGCGGCCGGGGGGTGAGCGAGATCTCGCCGGTGCGGTGGAACTTGCCCTCGTGCTGGAAGGACTCCCGGGTGAACAACCCCAGCACGACCTCCAGCGACTCGTTGAACCGGTCGCGCGCCTCGGCCAGGTCGACGCCGAAGCCCTCGAACTCGAAGCTCTGGTACCCGCGGCCGATGCCGAGGTCGAGCCGCCCGCCGGAGAGCACGTCGACCATGGCCGCGGCCTCGGCGACGTGCACCGGATTGTGCAGGGGCAGGACGACGATGCCGGTGCCCAGCCGGAGCCGGGAGGTGCGCGCGGCGGCGTGGCTGAGCAGCGTGAACAGGTCGGGGACGACGCCGTAGTCGCGGAAGTGGTGCTCGGCCAGCCGTACCCCGTCGAAGCCCAGCTCCTCGGCCAGCTCGATCAGGGCGAGGTGGTAGTCGTAGACGTCCTTGAAGCTCTGCCCGTCGAACCGGTGGAACAGGTGGAAGGTCGAGAACCTCATGCGTCCGGCCCCTCGTCAGTAAACCAAGCGCTCGCTTGGGAAGCGTATCAGGCGCTATAGGATCACGCCATGCGTATCGCCGCCGCCCAGGCGCGGTGCCCGTGGCTCGATCCGGCCGCCGGGACCGCGAAGGTGCTCGACTTCCTGAACGACGCCGCCGGCCAGGGCGTGGAGCTGGTCGCCTTCCCCGAGACGTTCCTCAGCGGCTACCCCTTCTGGGTGGAGCGGACCGACGGCGCCCGGTTCGACGACCCGGACCAGAAACGGGCCTACGCCGCCTACCTGGACGCCGCGGTGGAGCTCGGCGGTCCGGAGCTGGCACAGATCACCGAGGCCGTGCGCGACCTGGGCGTGTTCACCTACCTGGGGATCAGCGAACGGTCCGGCGGCACGGTCTACTGCACGCTGGTCGCGATCTCGCCGGAGGAGGGCGTCGTCTCCGCGCACCGTAAGCTCGTGCCGACCTTCGAGGAACGCCTGGTCTGGGGGAGCGGCGACGGGCACGGGCTGCGCGCGCACAGCTTCCGGGGCGTGCGGGTGGGCGGCCTGAACTGCTGGGAGAACTGGATGCCGCTGGCCCGGCAGGCGCTCTACGCCCAGGGCGTCGACCTGCACATCTCGGTGTGGCCCGGGTCGACCGCGCTGACCAGGGACATCACCCGCTTCATCGCCCGGGAGGGGCGGGTGTGGTCGCTGGCGGCGGGGGCGTTGTTCTCCTATGCCGACGTGCCGGCTGATTTCCCGCTCTACGACCGGCTCAAGGAGCTCGGCCCGCGCGCCGACGGCGGCTCGGCCATCGCCGGGCCGGACGGTGAGTGGGTGGTCGAGCCGGTGGCGGGGGAGGAGCGGCTGGTGATCGCCGACCTCGACCTCGCGGCGGTGCGGGGGGAGCGGCAGAACTTCGACCCGGCCGGGCACTACAGCCGGCCCGACGTCCTCCAACTGCAGGTCGACCGGCGGCGCCAGGCCACTGCCCACTTCACCGACTGAGCCGCCGCCAAGGGCCGCCTGAGCGTCGGCCCAGGGTGACGGGGGAAGGGAGGGGAGCCGGAGGGGAGAGGGCGGGGCGTTGGCCTAGGGTGGCGGGCGTGAGAGTGACGATGCCTGGTCTGACCGCGATCGACCACGAGTTCGCCGTGCCCCTGGACCACGCCGAGCCGGACGGCCCGGCGCTCACCGTGTTCGCCCGCGAGGTGGTCGACCCGGCCAAGGCCGGCGACGACCTGCCGTGGGCGGTCTTCCTCCAGGGCGGCCCGGGCGGCAAGTCCCCCCGCCTGGGCGGCCCGGCGCAGTTCGCGCACGTGCTGAAGACCCACCGGCTGCTCCTGCTCGACCAGCGCGGCACCGGCCGGAGCTCCCCGCTCAACGCCGCCACCGTCGAGGGCCTCGACGACAAGGAGCTGGCCCGGCGGCTGAGCCACTACCGCGCCGACGCCATCGTCGCCGACGCCGAGCACATCCGCCGCGCGCTGGGCGTGGACAAGTGGGAGACCTGGGGCCAGAGCTACGGCGGCTTCATCACGCTGACCTACCTGTCCCAGGCGCCGGAGGGCCTGCGCGCCTGCTACGTCACCGGCGGGCTGGCCGGCCTGGAGGCGAGCGCCGAGGAGGTCTACGCCCGCACCTACCCCCGCGTGCGATCCAAGATCGAGCAGTACTACCGCCGCTACCCGGCCGACCGCGAGCGGGTGCGGCGCATCGCCGAGCATCTCGCCGCGACCGAGGTGCTGCTGCCCGACGGCGACCGCCTCACCCCGGCGCGCTTCCGCACGCTCGGCATGGCCCTGGGCATGAGCGACGGCTGGGAGAAGATCCACTGGCTGCTCGACGAGGCCTGGTCGGGCTCGCGGCTGTCGGCCGGCTTCCTGTACGACACGATGATCACCACCGGCTTCCACGACAACCCGCTCTACTCCGTCCTGCACGAGTCGATCTACGCGCAGGGCGAGGCGACCGGCTGGGCAGCCGACCGGCTGCTGCCCGCGGAGCTCACCGAGCCCGACATGTTCACCGGCGAGATGATCTACTCCTGGATGTTCGACGACATCCGGGCGCTGCGCCCCTTCCGGGGCGCGGCCGAGCTGCTCGCCGCCAAGAGCGACTGGCCGCCGCTCTACGACCCGGTACGGCTGGCCGCCAACGAGGTGCCCGTCGCGGCGGCGGTCTACTTCGACGACATGTACGTCGACGCCCAGCTCTCCCTCGACACCGCCGCCCGCGTGGGCAACACCAAGGTCTGGGTCACCAACGAGTACGAGCACAACGGCCTGCGCGCGGACGGCCCGGCGATCACCGAGCGGCTGATGGGCCTGGTCTCCGGCCACTGCTGACCCCGCTTGCACCGGGCGTGAAATCGCCGGGCAAGCGTGCTGCAACCCGGAGCCCCTATCTCTATGGAGGCACACTCACGCACTTCTCGAAGGGACCGCTCGATGGTCACCACCGGCATCGTCATGGCCGTCGCGATCACCGCCGGCACCACGATCATTCTCCTGGCCGTCGGCCTGCCCTTCCTGCTGGCCTCGATCCGGGGCCGCCAGCTTCTCACCACCGGCCTGCCCCGCGAGGCCGAGGTGGAGTCGATGGGCGACACCGGCGTCACGGTCAACGGCCAGCCGCTGGTCAGCTTCGGCCTCCTGGTCCGGCCGGGGGACGCCGCGCCGTACCGGGTGACCCACCGGCAGACGTTGCCGCGCATCCCGATGGGCCTGATCGTGCCCGGCGCGGTCGTCCCGGTGCGGGTGGACCCGGCCAACGCGGCCCGGGTGCACATCGACTGGGCCGCCTGGCGTCCGGCCTTCGGCCCCGCCTGACCTCAGGCCGGCACCGCACCCGCCTGACCCCAGGCCCGGCGCCGCACATGTCTGAGCCGGGGGTCAGCTCCGTATGAAGCCGTGCGTGCGGCCGACCGGCTCGAAGCCGAGGCGGCCGTAGAACTCCTTGGGCCAGTCCGCGTCGTCGGCCACCAGGAAGACCAGCCCGGCCCCAGCCCGCCCCGCCTCGGCGAGCAGCGCCGTCACGAGGGCCCGAGCATGCCCCTTCTTCCGGAAGCGGGGCTCGGTCACCACGTCGGCGATCTCCGCCACGCCGTCCTGCACGTACAGGTCGGCCCGCGCCGCGATCTCCCCCGACCCGTCGCGCACCGCCCGGAAGCCCACCCGGTCGGCCCCGCGCACCCGCCGCTCCACCCGGGCGACCAGCCCGTCGACCACCTCGTCCGGCGCGTCCGGCAGGCTCTCCCGCCAGCCCCGCCACGTCATCTCCGCCAACGCGTCCACCTCGACCGCCTCGGCATCGGGGGCATCCGGCACCGGCCCCCGATGGCACATCAGCAGGTCCACCCCGTGCTCGTAACCCGCCGCCTCGAACGCGGGCCGGAACGCCTCACCCACCGCGTCGTCCAGCACACTCACATACCGGTGCCCCCGCCCGCCCAGCGCCTGCTCGGCCGCCGCCAGCACGGCCCGCGGGTCGTCGCCCGCCCAGACCACGAGCTTGTTGTCGTCGTACGACCCCGGATACCCGTCGTCCAGCACGGCGAAGCCACCGGGTACCGGACGCGCCTCAGGCGCCCGGCGCCGCGCGAACTCCCGCAAGAACCCGACGATCTGCTCATGAGCTGTCACCATCGCGGCAGCTTAACCGGCCGCCTTGCGGCCGAGCACCGTGTAGGTGACCTTCCCCCGCACCTCCAGCGCGTGCAGCCGCTGCAGGGCGAATCCCTCCTTGGCGAAGGCGGCGAGCGTCTCCGCCAGTTGCGCGGCGTCGATCCTCGTGCGGGAGCGGTAGTCGGCCCGCCTGGGGCGGTAGAGCGCCGCGTAGCGGTCGTCCGGGCCGACGATCACCAGGGCGGGTTCGGAGGAGCCGGCGCGCCGGTCGAACTGGCTCTGGTGCTGCTCCCGCGTCATCCCGGTGAGCAGGGTGGTCTCCTCGCCGGTCTCGTCGGGCAGCCAGGTCGCCGAGTAGCGGACCGCGGCCGGCGTGCCGTACGCGGTGAGTGACCGCAGGGCGTAGCCCGCTTCGACGGCCTCCTGGTGGCGGCGGCGCAGACCGGACAGGGTGAGGCCGAAGTACGACTGATGCTTGGACCCGACCTCCTCCATGACCGTGGCGAACCGGGCGGCCAGCGGCGGACCGTAGGCGGCGGTGATCGTCTCGGCGTAGCCCCGGGCGGTCCATCGATCCCAGAAGGCCTGGTACTGCTTGCCGGTCAGGTTCTGGGCCATGACCAGCTTGGGGCCGCCACCCTTGCGCCACAGGGCGGTGTAGCCGCGGCCGGTGACGGAGATCGACACGGGGCGGAACCCGGCCGCGCGCAACCGCTCGCCGCGGCGGCCGTGCTCTGCGGCGGAGACATGGAAGTAGGCCCGGACCGGCCCGGACGTGATCTCGGCCGGCGTGGGGTCGTCCCGGGCGTCGCTCTCGGTGACCGGGTCCTTGGCCTGCCCGCCGGGCTCGTTCCCGCTCCCGCGCCGCGCCGCGGCGGGTTCCCCGCTTCCCGGCTGTCCCGCGGCGGGCTCCCCGGTGACCGGCTCCCCGGTGACTGGCTCCCCGGTGACCGGCTCGCCGGTGACCGGCCGGCCCGCGACACCCGCATCGGTCTGCGGTCCGGCGGCGGGGGTGCCCGTGCCGCGCAGCACCAGCCAGCCGCCACCGGCCGCGACGCTCACCGCGAGCGCTCCCGCGACCGCGGCCAGCGGCCACCGCCGCCGGCGCGCGGCCGGCCGCACCGTGGTCTCCTCGTTCGAGCCGAGCAGCCGCAACAGCAGCTCCACCGAGGTGGGCCGGTCGGCCGCCCGCTTGGCCAGGGCCGCCGCCACCACCGGGCGCAGCGGCTCGGCGACCCCGGCGAGGTCCGGTTCGGCGGTCAGCACCCGCCGCATGATCGCGGCGAGCTCGCCGGTGCCGAACGCCTCACGCCCGGTCGCCGCGAAGCAGACCGTCGCGCCCCACGCCCACACGTCGGCCGGCGCGCCCACCCGTTCGCCCTCGAACAGCTCGGGCGCCATGTAGCGCGGCGTGCCCAGTACCGCCCCGGTCGCCGTCATCGTGCCGCCGGGCACCCGGGCGATCCCGAAGTCGATCAGCCGCGGCCCGTCCGGCCCCATCAGCACGTTGTCCGGTTTGACGTCGCGGTGCACCACGCCCTCGCGGTGGATCGCCGCCAGGGCCGTGGCCAGACCCGCCGCCAGCCGGTGCACCGCGTCCGGGTCCAGGGGTCCGCGCGAGTCGACCACCCGCCGCAGGCTGGGCCCGTCGATGTACTCGCTCACGATGTACGGCGGAGCCGCCTCCAGGTCCGCCTCGACGATGCGCGCGGTGAAGGCCGGGGCGGTGCGCCGGGCGAGGTCGAGCTCGCGGGCCAGCCGGGGCCGCCACTCCTGGTCCAGCGTGTCCGGCATGTGCGGGATCTTGACCGCCACCCGCTGCCCGCCAGGCGCCTCGCCCAGGTAGACGGTGCCTTGCCCGCCCCGCCCCAGCACGCCGAGCAGGCGGTAGCGGCCGACGGCCTGCGGGTCACCCGGCCCCAGGGGTGATAAATCCGGCATAACGCGATGTTATAGCGTAAAGATCATCACCCGGAAAAGCTTTCAAAAGAAAACAAATCACACCGTCTCGCGCAGCGGCAGCCGTACCTCGAACCACGTGTCGCCCGGAGCCGAACGCACCTTGAGCTCACCGCCGTGCCGGCCCGCGACGATCCGGTAGGAGATGTCCAGCCCCAGCCCCGTCCCCTTGCCCACCGTCTTGGTGGTGAAGAACGGCTCGAAGATACGCTCCTTGATCTCCTCCGGCACCCCGGGACCGGTGTCGCCGATCTCGATGATCGCCTCGTCCTCGTCGTGCGCGGTGCGGACGGTCAGCGTGCCCTCGCCGCCCATCGCGTCGAGCGCGTTGACGATCAGGTTGGTCCACACCTGGTTGAGCTCGCCGGCGTAGGCGGGGATCTCCGGCAGCGTGCGATCGTAGTCGGTGACCACGCTGACGTCCGGCGGGATCTTCCCGCGCAGCATGGTGATCGTGCTGTCCAGCAGGTCGTGCACGTCCACGTGCTGGAAGGCGGCGCGGTCCATCTGCGAGTACTGCTTGGCCGAGGCCAGCAGCGAGCTGATCCGCTCGGTCGCCTCGGTCACCTCGTTGAGCATCTGCGAGATCTCGACCGCCTCGGCCAGCCAGCGCAGCGCGGTGCCCGCGTGCTCCTCGCCCACCTTGTGCCGGACCTTCTCCATCGTCTCCGGGGTGAACCCGGCGTTGACCAGCGCGGGCGCGAGCTCCCACGCCTCGGCCACGCCGAGTTCCTCCAGGGCGTCGCCCAGCTCGTCCTCGGCGTCGGCGATCTGCAGCGGGCTGCGCTTGGGCAGCTTGCCGACCGCCATCGCGCACGCCTCCACGGTGTCGATCAGCGCGCGCAGCCGCTCCGGCGGGATGCCCTCCTCGGCCATCCCGGCCAGGTGCAGCCGCGAGTTGCGGATCAGCGTGCGCAGCTCGCCCACCGCGCGCACGGCCGCGGCCGCCGGGTTGTTCAGCTCGTGGGTCAGGCCGGCGGTGATCTGGCCGAGCGCGGCCAGCCGCTGCCGCCGGTCGATGATCTCGCGCTGCGCCCTGCCGCCCAGGAACATGCCCTGGAGCAGGTGCGTGGCCATCGGGAACCACTCCGACACGATGTGCGCGAACTTCTTGGCCGGCAGCAGGAACAGCCGCGACGGCGCGGTGGCGCGCAACGAGTGCGGGTAGTACTTCGGCGCCTGCTCGCCCAGCCACGCCGAGACCGCCCCGGCGTAGACGCCCGGGTGGGCGGTGCGCGGCGAGTTCACCGGCCCGGTCGTGGTGTCGGTGCTCATCTGCACCTCGCCCTCGACCAGGACGAAGAAGCAGGTCGCCTCGTCGCCCTGCCGGACGATCAGCTCGTCCTGGGCGTAGAAGCGCTCCTCGCCCTTGCCCAGCAGCAGGTCGAGCTGCTCGTCCGACAGCTTCTCGAAGAGGAAGAGCTTGCGGAGCTCGTCAGCGGTGATCATTGCTTCTCCAGGTACCGGTGCACCAGCGCCACGGCCATCGCGCCCTCGCCGACGGCGGAGGCGACCCTCTTGATCGAGTCGGCGCGCACGTCGCCCGCCGCGAACACCCCGGGGATGTTGGTCTCCAGGAAGTACGGCTCGCGCCGCAGCGGCCACTGCCGGGGCCGACGGCCGCCGGCCACCAGGTCGGGCCCGGTCAGCACGAAGCCCTTGCCGTCGCGCTCGACCGTCTCGCCCAGCCAGGAGGTGAACGGCTCGGCCCCGATGAACACGAACAACCACTGCGCGTCCACCTCGCGCCGGGCGCCCTGCTCGGTCAGGGTCAGCCGTTCGAGGTGCCCGTCGCCGGCCGCCCCGCTCACCTCGGCGCGGTAGTGCACCTGGATGTTCGGGATGCCGGCGATCTGCTCGATGAGGTAATGGGACATGGACTTCTCCAACCCGTCACCTCTCACCAACAAGTGCACGGTGCTGGCGAATCCCGCCAGGTAGACGGCCGCCTGGCCGGCCGAGTTGGCCGCGCCCACGACGTAGACCTCGTTGTCCTGGCAGCTCGGCGCCTCGGTGAGCGCCGCGCCGTAGAAGACGCCGCGGCCGACGAAGTCCTCCAGCCCGGGCGCCTCCAGCCGCCGGTAGGAGACGCCGGTGGCCAGGATGACCGCGTGCGCGGCGATCTCCTCGCCGTCGGCGAAGCTGACCACCTTGGCCGGGCCGCGCGCCTCCAGGCCGGTGACCTTGCGCGCGGTGAGCAGTTCCGCCCCGAACTTGAGCGCCTGGCGCCGGGCCCGGTCGGCGAGCTGGCCGCCGGAGACGCCGTCGGGGAAGCCGAGGTAGTTCTCGATCCTGGAGCTCTGCCCGGCCTGGCCGCCGGAGGCGTGCGCCTCGACCAGCACGGTGTTGAGCCCCTCGGAGGCGCCGTACACCGCCGAGCCGAGCCCGGCCGGGCCGCCGCCGATCACGATGAGGTCGTAGAAGTCGGTCGCCGGGGTGGTCGACAGGCCCACCGCGCCGGCCAGCGTGGCCTGGTCGGGCGCCTGCAGGGTCTCGCCTTCCGCGGTCACCACCAGCGGCAGCCGGCACTCCTCGCCGACGGCCGCCACGAGCTGGGCCGCCTCCGGCTCCTCCGCCAGCATCCAGCGGTAGGGCACGTGGTTGCGGGCCAGGAAGTCGCGCACCCGGTAGGAGGGGGCCGACCAGCGATCGCCGACCACGCGCAGCTCCGCGGGCGGCACCCGGTCGGCCCGCTGCCAGGCGTCGAGCTGGCCGTCGATGACCGGGTAGAACTTCTCCTCCGGCGGGTCCCACGGCTTGAGCAGGTAGTGGTCGAGGTCGACCACGTTGATCGCCTGGATCGCGGCGTCGGTGTCGGCGTAGGCGGTCAGCAGGACCCGGCGGGCGAAGGGGTACAGGTCCATGGCCTGCTCCAGGAACTGCACGCCGTTGAGCTGGGGCATCCGGTAGTCGGCCAGGATCGCGGCGACGTCGTCGCCGCGCAGGCGCATCTCGCGCAGCGCCTCGATGCCCTGCACGGCCTCATCCGCGCGGACGATCCGGTACTGCTGGCCGTACCTCCGGCGCAGGTCCCGGGCCACGGCGCGGGAAACGCCGGGGTCGTCGTCCACGGTCACAATGATCGGTTTGTCCACGCTCACCCTTGCAAGGATGCCATGTCGTCCCGATCAGGCGATGACGCGGCTGGCACCCCCGTCGACGAGCAAGGACACCCCGTTGACGTAGGAGGCGCGCTCGCTGGCGAGGAAGGCGATGACGTCGCCGAGCTCCTCCGGCCGGCCGATCCGGCCGACCGGAACGTCGGCGGCGCGGGCCTTGAGCCCCTCCTCGCCGCCGGACAGCTGGCGCAGCCGGTCGGTGTCGATCGAGCCGGGCAGCACGTTGTTGACCAGCACGCCCTGCCCGCCGACCTCGCGGGCCAGCGTGCGCACGACGCCGGCGACCGCGGCGCGGGTGGCGTTGGACAGGGCCAGGCCGTCCAGAGCCTCGCGCACCGAGCTGCTGGTGACCGTGATGACCCGGCCCCAGTTGCGGCCGGCCATCTCGGGCAGCACCGCGCGGATCAGCCGGACGATGCCCAGCAGGTTGCGCTGGACCGCCACGTCCCACGCCTCGAGGTCCATCTCGGTGAAGCGGCCGGCGGGCGGCCCGCCGGCGTTGGCGACCAGGATGTCCACCGGCCCGATCACCTCGCGGGTCTCGGCGGCGACGCGCTCGGCCGAGGCCGGGTCCTCCACGTCGGCCAGGATGCCGTGCACGGTCGTGCCGTACTCCTGCAACTCCACGACCGCGTCGGCGAGCCGCTCGGGGTGGCGCGCGGTGACGCAGACGTGACAGCCCTCCCGGGCCAGACTCCTGGCGGCGGCCAGGCCGATGCCCGCGCTGCCGCCGGTGATCAGGGCTACCTTGCCCGCGATGCCGAGGTCCATAGAGGGGACTATAGAACCCTGGTGAGCTTGTCGGGATTGGCCACCACGTAGAGATCGTGGATCAGCCCGTCGCGCATCGACACGGTGACCACCTGCTGCCGCTCTCCCATGTCGACCAGGAAGCCGGTCTCGCCGTTGACCTGGACCGGACGGACCTCGCCCAGCTCGTAGCGGCGCACGAGCCCGGCGAGGAAGGCGGCGACGTTGGCCCGGCCGGTGACCGGGCGCAGCGCGGAGCGCACCTTGCCGCCGCCGTCGTTCCACGAGGTGATCTCCTCGTGCAGGAAGCCGGTGAGCGCGTCGAGGTCGCCCTCGCCGGCCGCCCGCAGGAACTCCGCCAGCAGCTTGGCGTGCTCCTCCTCCGACGGGCTGAACCGGCCGCCGCGCTCCTCCTCCAGCCGCGTCGCGGCCCGGCGGTGGAGCTGGCGGCAGTTGGCCACCGAGGTCTCCACGATCCCGGCGATCTGGTCGTAGGGGAACTCGAAGGCCTCGCGCAGCACGAAGACCGCCCGCTCGGGCGGGGTGAGCTGCTCCATCAGGTGCAGCGTGGCGAAGGAGACGGTGTCGCGCAGCTCGGCGGTGTCCAGCGGGCCGATCTGGCCGGTGGCCACCGGTTCGGGCAGCCAGGGGCCGGTGTAGGACTCGCGCCGGACCCGCGCCGAGCGCAACTGGTCGAGCGCCAGGCGCGAGACGACGGTGGTGAGGAAGGCGCGCGGCTCCCTGACCTCCTCGCGGTCCACGCTCTGCCAGCGCAGCCAGGCGTCCTGGACGACGTCCTCGGCGTCCCACATGCTGCCGAGCAACCGGTAGGCGATGCCCAGCAGAAGCGGACGAAGCTCCTCAAACTCCACGGTCCAGATCATAGGTCGGCCGCTTCCGGCCATGGATTTGGGTGGCGGTCCGTGATGAGCTGGCGACGTGGCGAGAAATCTCATCCTGTCTGGAGGCCTCTACCACGACTTCCAGGCCACCTCCGAGGCGCTGGCGGCGGTGCTGGCCGAGGTCGGCGTGGAGTCCGAGATCACCGAGGACATCCCCGGCGCCCTGGCCGAGCCTTCCGAGTACCAGCTCATCACGGTCAACGCGCTGCGCTGGCAGATGACCGGCGACCGCTTCGCCGACCAGCGCGCGCAGTGGGCCTTCCGGCTGCCGCCGCAGGCCCGCACCACGCTGCTCGACCACCTGGAGCGCGGCGGCGGGCTGCTGGCCATGCACAGCGCCGCGATCTGCTTCGACGACTGGCAGGGCTGGCCGCGTGTGCTCGGCGGGCGCTGGCAGTGGGGCCGCTCGCACCACCCGCCGCTCGGCTGGGCCGGCGTCCGGGTCGGCGGCGACCACCCGTTGGTCGCCGGGTTACGCGACTTCGACCTGGTGGACGAGGTCTACAGCGACCTCGATGTGCTGCCCGACGTCAAGCCGCTGGCCACCTGCGGTGGCCATCCGGTGCTCTGGGCCCGTCCGGTACGGCGGGGCCGCGTCGTCTACGACGCCCTGGGGCACGACACCCGCTCCTACGACAACGAGGTGCACCGCACGCTGCTGCAGCGGGCCGCGCTCTGGTTGCTCAAACGGCCGGTTCAGCTCCGCGACTGAGGCGCGTTCGCGGTGCGGGCCGCCGAGGCCGACTCCTGGGCCAGGCGGCGCAGGGCCTCGAAGGCCTTGCCGTACAGCACCGAGTTCAGGACGAGCGCCTCGACGGCGGCCTCGCGCGGCCCGTCGAGCGGGATGGTGGGCAGTTCGACCTCGGTGACCAGCCGGTCGGCGAGCTCGGCGTAGGGCCGCAGGTCGGTGGTGAGGCCGAGCTGGCGCAGCCGGAGCAGGGCCTGGGCCAGCTCGTCGCGGGCCGGGGCGCCGGGCGCGACCGCCCAGCCGAGCTCGTCGACCAGGCGGTCGGCGGCCTGGCGGGCGAGCGTCCAGTCCTCGCCCGGCTCGGATTCCACGGCCGGGCTGAGCGCGTAGTGGGCGGTGCCGAGCAGCTCGTGCAGGGGGAGGCTGTCGTCGTCGACCGCGTCCAGGATCTTCTTGATCGAGGCGATCGGCAGCCGGCCGACCTCCAGCAGGGCGCGGATCAGCCGCAGCCGGCGCAAATGGCTGTCGTCGTAGGCGGCTCGGGTGGCGGCGAGCTGGACGCCCTGGGGGAGCAGGCCCTCGCGCAGGTAGTACTTGATCGTGGCGATGGCCACCCCGGACCGGGTGCTGAGCTCGGACATCCGCATCGTTGGATAATACGGCTATCCAGCAGTGGACGATTAACCGAGCAAGCGCTTGCGTGTTACCGTGCGGCATGCAGGACTTCGCGGGACGGGCGGCGATCGCCGGGATCGGCCTGACCGAGCTCTCCCGGCGCTCGGGCGTGGGCGAGCAGGCGCTGGCCGTGCGGGCCTGCCGCCTGGCCTGCGCGGACGCCGGGATCGAGCCGCGCGAGGTGGACGCCCTGCTCAGCTACCACCTGGGCGACTCCGCCCCGGCCGTCGCCGTCGCCGCCGCCCTGGGCATCGAGCGGCTGGGCTGGCACAACGACATCTGGGGCGGCGGCACCCAGACCGCCTCGATCCTGGGCGACGCCGCGCTGCTCATCTCCAGCGGGCTGGCGCGACATGTGCTGATTTATCGGGCGATGAACGGGCGCTCCGGCCGGCGGCTCACCACGCTGCCCACCGGCCGGCAGGACGCCTACACCCGCCCCTACGGCCTGGCCGGGCCGCTGCCGATGTTCGCCCTGGCGGCCACCCGCTACCTGCACGACACCGGCCTCACCGAGGAGCATTTGCACGCCGTCGTCGCCCAGTCCAGGGCCAACGCCGCCGCCAACCCCCGCGCGCAACGCCGCGACCCGCTCCCGCTCGGCGACTACCTGCGCCTGCCGTACGTCTGCTCGCCGCTGCGGGCCGCCGACTGCTGCCAGGAGAGCGACGGCGGCTGCGCCCTGCTGGTCAGCGGCGTGCTGGACGGCCCCCGCATCCGCGCCGTCGTACGCGCGGGCGGCCCGGGATGCTCGGCGATGGACCGCGCCCCGGACGTCACCACGATCTTCTCCGCCTACGTCGCGCCCATGCTCTGGTCCGCCTCCGGCGCCCGGCCGGCCGACGTGGACGCCGCGCTGCTCTACGACGCCTACTCCTGGCTGGTGCCGCGCCAGCTCACCGACTTCGGCCTGACCCGCGAGCCCGGCCCCTACCTGCTGGAGCGGCGGCACGCCTGGGTCAACCCGCACGGCGGCCTGCTCAGCGAGGGCTACGTCCACGGGCTCAACAACGTCGCCCAGGCCGTGCGCGAGCTGCGCGCAGGCCGCTCGCTGGCCCTCGTCACCGGCTTCGGCGGCTCCTACGGCAGCGCCGCCCTCCTCGAAAGCGGGTGAAACGCTAGGGCGGAACGCGGCATGGGAGGGGTGTGAGCATCGAAACCGACCGGGAGCGGTTCGAGGCGGTCTACCACGCCACCTACGAACAACTCCTCGGCTACGCCGCCCGCCGCTGCGACCGGCCGGAGGACGCCGCCGACGCGGTCGCCGAGACCTACCTGATCGCCTGGCGCCGCATCGACCGGCTGCCCCGCGACGGCGAGGCCCGCCTCTGGCTGTACGGCGTGGCCCGCAAGGTCCTGGCCGGCCAGCGCCGCAAGCGCCACAACCGCCGCGAGCGCGTGGCGGAGCTCGACGCCGAGCTGGCCGAGCTGTTCGGCGGCCACTCGCCGTTCGGCACGCCGGAGTCCTCCGTCGAGCTGGCGGCGATCACCCGGCTGTTCCGCGAGCTGCCCGAGGCCGACCGGGAACTGCTGTCGTTACTGGCCTGGGAGGGACTCGACCACGCCGAGCTGGCCACCGTCCTCGGCATCTCGCGCAACGCGGTGCGCGTCCGCCTGCACCGGGCCCGGCGCCGCTTCGCCCGCCTGCTGGCCCGCGACGGGCTGCCCGTCCATCACCTGGCATTGGAGTCGTTGTGAGCATCGAGAAGCTGGCCCGGGTGCGGGACGAGGACCTGCGCGGCCGGGCCACGGGCCCCGGAGCCCGGGCATTGCTGGAGGCGGTCACGCGGGAGACGCCGCGCCGGAGCGCCGGCCTCGTGCGGCGCAGGTTCGTGGGCGGGCTGGCGGTCGCCGTCGCGCTGGCCACGGCGGCCGTGCTCACCCCCGTCGTGCTGCCGGGCGAGCCGGCCCGCGCCACCTCCTACGCCAACTCCGCCATCTCGCTGGAGCGGCGCGGCGACTGGTGGGTCGGGGTGGTCAAGGACCCGTACGCCGACGTCGCCCGCTTCAACGAGGCCTTCCGCGCGCTGGGCGTGCGGATGACGCTCAACCTGGTGCCCGTCTCGCCCAGCGGGGTCGGCGAGGTGTTCCGGATCAGCATGGCGCCGCCGCCGGGGACCGACGACGGGTTCTTCTCCGAGTCGCTGGCCGACGGTGGGCTGGAGCTGCGGTTCCCGGTCGGCTTTCCCGGCGACGGGTGGGTGATGATCGGACGTCGGGCGCGGGCGGGGGAGCAGTACCAGAACGCCGCCTCCGCCGACGCGGAGGGTGAGGTGCTGGAGGGGGTCAAGGTGGACGAGGTCACCGTCGGCGACCTGCGGCCCGAGCTGGCCCGGCGTGGTGTCACCGCCGGCTTCCAGTTGGTGGTGCCGCAAGGGGACGGGCACACCCTGCGGGCGCTCGACCCGGCCCAGGTGGGGGACGGGTGGTGGGTGTGGGACGCGCAGGTGCGGTCGGCCGACTCGGTGACCCTGCTCGTCACCCGCGACCGCCTCCCCGGCAACCCGCTCTACGAAGGCGGCAAGAAGCGACGGTGACCGCAGGGCCGCCTTCGCTTCCGTTCCGCGAGGGCGGCGGTGACCGCGGGCCGCTTCCGCTCTACGCGGGTGGGAGGAAGCGGTGGTGGACGCGGGTGGCCTCCGTCTCGGACAGCAGGGTGCGGGCGGCGAGCCAGGCGGCCGCCGCCTCGCCGCGTCCGGCGGTGTGCACCTCTTCGGCGGCCAGCAGGCCGAGGACGGCCTGCCGTACCGGCCCCTCGGTGGTGAGCACGCTGCCGGCCAAAACCACGGGGGAGCCCGGCTCGTGCACCTCGCGCAGCGTGCGGGCCAGCCGCCGCGCGGCATCGGCGACGATCTCGGCCGCCACCGGATCCCCCTCGGCGGCGGCCCGGCTGACCAGGGGCGCGAGCTCGGCCAGGGCCAGCGGCGGCGCCGACTGCACGGCGACGGCGACGTACTCGGCCAGCGGGTAGGGGTCGAGCGCCGGCGCGTCGAGATGGCGCAGCACCAGCTCCCTCAGCCGCCCGGGCACGCCGCGCACCACGCTGCGGGCGGCCTCACGGCCCAGCCAGAAGGCCGAGCCCTCGTCACCGAGCTGCCAGCCGTACCCGTCGGCGGTCGGCCCCTGGACGCGGCCGGTGATCCTCGACGCGATGGCCCCGGTGCCCGAGATCAGCACCGTGCCGGAGGCCGCCGGGGTGCCCGCGGCGAAGGCCACGACCACGTCACCGACGCAGTCGGGCGCGACCGGGAAGGCCAGCGCGAGGTCCGCGCCCGCCCCGGCGAGCCCGGCCATGCCCACGGTCGCCGCCTTCACCTGGACCGGGTCCACCGTGGCGAGCGCCTGCCGTACCGCCGCGGAGAGCTCGGCCAGCGCGGCGCGCGGGCCGGCGGCGGCCGGGTTGCCGCACCCGGCCCGCCCCTCGCCCAGCACGGCGCCGGACAGATCGGCCACCAGGGCGCGGGAGGAGGTGCCGCCGGCGTCCACGCCGAGAACCAGGGTCATGACAATTATTATTGAGCAAACCCCTTGACGGTGCTAGGTGCTGAGCATAATTTTCACCATCAAGGAGGACCAAGTGGAACTACTCTCCCGGATCAGGTCCGAACAGCAGGACCTGCCCGAGGCGTTGCGCCGGGTCGCCGATGTGATCCTGGACGACCCGGCCGAGTCGGCCAGGATGACCATCGTCGACCTGGCCGAGCGCAGCGGCACCTCGACCGCGACCATCACCCGGTTCTGCCGGGCGCTGGGCTTCGGCGGCTACGCCGAGCTGCGGGTGGCGGTGGCCACGGAGACCGGCCGCGCCGCGCGGCAGCACTGGGAGACCGACATCGGCCAGGAGATCCTGCCCGGCGACGGCCTCGACAAGGTGCTCGGCGTGGTCTCCAACAGCGACATCCGGCTGATCCAGGAGACCGCGGCGCAACTCGACCTGGCCACGGTGGAGAAGGTGGCGAGCGCCATCGAGAGCGCCGGGCGGGTGCTGTTGTTCGGCGTGGCCAGCAGCGCGGCGGTCGCCGGCGAGATGGAGTACCGCCTCCAGCGCATCCGGGTCCCGACCTGGAGCAGGTCGGACGCGCACAGCGCGCTCACCGACGCGGCGCTGCTCGGCCAGGGCGACGTGGCGATCGGCATCTCGCACAGCGGGCGCACCCGCGAGGTCATCGAGGTCCTGGCCGAGGCGGGCAGCCACGGCGCGATCACGGTCGCGGTCACCTCGCACCCGCGCTCGCCGCTGGCCGAGGTCGCCGAGCTGGTCCTGTCCACCGCCGCGCGGGAGACCACCTTCCGCGCCGACGGCTTCGCCGCGATCCACTCCCAGTTGCTCGTGCTCGACGTGGTCTACGTCGCGGTCGCGCAACGCACCCACGAACGGACGAAGGAGGCGTTCGACCTGACGGTCAGAGCCGTCACAGGTCATCGTTATGAACCCAGCCAGCAGCCCCCAGCCCAGCCCCAGTCCGGATGACTACTTCGCGCAGCTCAAGGTCCTGATCGACCGGCTGCCCGAGCAGCCGGTGCGCCAGGCCGCCACCCTCGTCGGCCGGGCGCTCGACCGGGGCGGCGTCATCCAGGCCTTCGGCTCCGGCCACTCCGAGGCGATCGCCATGGAGATCGCCGGCCGCGCCGGCGGCCTGGTGCCCACCAACCGCCTCGCCCTGCGTGACATCCACCTGTACGGCAAGGCGGCCCGCACCGAGCTCGACCGCTACGACCTCGAACGCGACCCGGCCGTCGCCCACCAGATCCTGGCCGCGGCCCCCATCGACCCGGCCGACCTGTTCGTGGTCATCTCCAACTCCGGCGTCAACGGCGTCGTCGTCGAGCTGGCCACCCAGGTGAAGGAACGCGGCCACGACCTGATCGCGATCACCTCGCTCCAGCACGCCGGCGCCTCGGTCTCGCGCCACCCGTCGGGCCTCAAGCTCTGCGACCTGGCCGACGTCGTCCTGGACAACCTCGCCCCCTACGGCGACGCCCTGCTGCCCCTGCCCGGGGGCGGCGCCACCGGCGCCGTCTCGACCGTCACCTCCGCCCTGCTCGCCCAGCTCGTCGTCACTCAGGTGATCAGCGACCAGGTCGACGCCGGGCAGGTGCCGCCGATCTACCTGTCGGCCAACGTGCCGGAAGGCGACGAGCACAACCTCCGGCTCGAAGCGCGT
Organism: Nonomuraea sp. NPDC050328; assembly: GCF_044459405.1. NCBI lineage: Bacteria > Bacillati > Actinomycetota > Actinomycetes > Streptosporangiales > Streptosporangiaceae > Nonomuraea > Nonomuraea sp. NPDC050328. Next base: position 100,913 of record NZ_JBITIW010000002.1, read on the forward strand.
TACGCCGGCCGGTTGCGCCGAGGCGCCTGACCCACGCCCGGCTGCCCGCCGTACGCCAGGCAGCCGGGCCATCACCCAGCTCACCGCCCCCCACGGAGCTTCGCCATGCCCAGAAACCTGTTGAAGATCGCGCTGGCTCTGCCTCTTCTGGCCGCCTGCGGCACCGCCCAGCAACCCGCCGCCTCCTCCGCCCCGTCCGCCGCGCCGGCCAAGCTGGTCGTGTGGATCATGGACGGCAGCGTCACCAAGGACCTGCTCGCCTCCTTCGAGAAGGACTACGAGACCGCGCACCCCGGCATCGACCTCGACCTGCAGATCCAGGCGTGGGACGGCATCGGCGAGCGGGTCACCGCCGCCCTGGCCAGCACCGACGCCCCCGACGTGATCGAGGTCGGCAACACCCAGGTCGCCCAGTACTCCGCCAGCGGCGGCGTCCGCGACCTCACGAGCAAGGTCGCCGACCTCGGGGGCGCCGACTGGCTGCCTGGCCTCGCCCAGCCGGGCAACATCGACGGCAAGCAGTACGGCATCCCCTGGTACGCCGCCAACCGGGTGGTCGTCTACAACAAGGAGCTCTGGGGCGACACCCCGGTGCCGAAGACCCGCGCGGAGTGGCTGGCCGCCACCGCCAAGCTCAACAAGGGCGGCAACCAGGGCATCTACCTGACCGGCCAGACCTGGTACGCGCTGGCCGGCTTCATCTGGGACGAGGGCGGCGACCTGGCCGTCAAGCGGGGCGAGAGCTGGGCCGGCGCGCTCGACACCCCCGAGGCGCTGGCCGGGATGGCCTTCTACCGCGAGCTCCAGGCGCTCGGGAAGGGCCCCAAGGACGCCGACGAGGCCAACCCGCCCCAGCACGAGGTCTTCGCCCAGGGCAAGGTGGCGCAGATCATCGCGGTGCCGGGCATCGCCGCCCGGGTGCTGGAGGTCGAGCCCGGGATGAAGGACAAGATCGGATATTTCACCATCCCGGGGAAGACGGCCGACAAGCCGGGCGCGGTGTTCACCGGCGGCTCCGACCTGATCATCCCCGAGGCCTCCCGGCACCCCGAGGCCGCCTACGAGGTGGTCAAGGCGCTGGCCGGGGAGAAGTTCCAGACCGCCCTGGCCAAGGCGATGAGCTTCGTGCCCAACCGCACCTCCCTGGCCGGCGTGCTGGCCGGTGACGAGGGCACCGCCGCGATGGCGGCCGGCGCGGCCAACGGCCGGGCCACCCCCAACACCCCGGCCTGGGCCGCCGTCGAAGCCACCGCGGTGATCAAGCAGTACATGACCGCGGTCCTCACCGGCGGCGACCCGGCCGCCGAGGCGGCGAAGGTCTCCAAGACCATCACCGAGACCCTCAACAGCGGCTCGTGAGCACCAGGCGGGCGAACCTCTGGCCCTACCTGCTCATCGCGCCGGCCGTCGCCGCGGGCGTCTTCCTCCTGCTCTATCCGCTGCTCAAGGCCGCCGTCCTGTCCGTCCAGCACTTCCGGATGGGCGAGCTGATCCGCGGCGGCGCCGAGTTCGTCGGACTCGCGAACTACCGCGAGCTGCTGGCCAAGACGGAGTTCTGGGAGGTGCTGCTGCGCACGGCGGTGTGGACCGTGATCAACGTGGGGCTGATCGTGGCCCTGGGCACGGGCGTGGGGCTGATGCTGGCCAGGCTGGGACGACGCGCGCGGCTGCTGCTGATGTCCGCGCTCGCCCTGGCCTGGGCCACCCCGGTGATCGCCGCGACGACGATCTTCCAGTGGCTGTTCCAGTCGGAGCTCGGCATCGTCAACTGGCTGCTCGGCACCCGCGGCTTCGCCTGGTTCGCCGACCCGGTGGCCACCTTCGCGGTGCTGGTGGTGCTGGTCGTGTGGCAGTCGATCCCGTTCGTCGCGCTGACGCTCTACGCCGGGCTCACCACGATCCCGGCCGAGCTGTACGAGTCGGCCAGGATCGACGGCGGCACCAGCCGGCAGATCTTCTGGAAGATCACTTTCCCCGTCCTGCGGCCGCTGTTCGCGCTGATCACCTCGCTGGAGGTGATCTGGGTGGCCAAGTGCTTCCCGCAGATCTGGGTGCTCAGCCAGGGCGGCCCGGACGGCGCCACCACCACTCTGCCCGTCTACGCCTTCAAGGTGGCGCGGGTGCTGCACCGCTACGACCTCGGCTCGGCGGTGGCCATGCTCACCGTCCTCGTCCTCGCCGCCGCGCTGGTCGCCAACCTGCGGCGGATGCTCAGGCAGGAGGCGGCCCAGTGAGAAGGGTCCTGCTCAACACCGCCGCGGCGGCCACCTTCGTGGTGATGATCTTCCCGGTCTACTGGATGGTCAGCACCGCCTTCAAGCCGACCAAGGAGATCCAGGCCGAGACGCCGTCGCTGCTGCCGCTGCGCCCGACGCTCCAGCACTTCGAGACCGCCATGGCCGCCGACGGCTTCTGGCGCTTCTGGGCCAACAGCCTGCTGGTCACCGCGGGAGCCGTCCTGCTCGCGCTGGTCGTGGCGTTGCTGGCCGCCTTCGCGGTCTCGCGGATGCGCTGGCGCGGCCGGGGGCCGTTCATCGTCGCGGTGTTCGCCGCGCAGATGGCGCCCTGGGAGGCGTTGCTGGTGCCGATGTTCATCATCGCCCGCGACACCGGGCTGCTGGACTCGCTGCTGATGCTCACCGGCGTCTACTTCATGATCACGTTGCCGTTCACCGTGGTGACCCTGCGCGGCTTCCTCGCCGCCATCCCCGCCGAGCTGGAGGAGGCCGCGCTGGTCGACGGCTGCACCCGGGCGGAGGCCTTCCGCCGGATCGTCTTCCCGCTGCTCGCGCCGGGGCTGATGGCGACCTCGCTGTTCGGCTTCATCACCGCGTGGAACGAGTTCGCCTTCGTCAACGTGCTGATCATCAAGGACGAGGCCAACCGCACGCTGCCGGTCTGGCTGTCCTCCTTCCGCGACGTCTTCGGCACCGACTGGGGCGCCACCATGGCCGCGGCGACCCTGTTCGCCCTGCCGGCGCTGGTGCTCTTCCTCTTCCTGCAGCGCCGGGTGGGGGTGGGCATGACCGCGGGCGCGGTCAAGGGCTGAGGCTCAGCCGATGCCGCGCAGGATGCCGAGGAAGACGTCGCGGCTGTCCTTGGCCAGGAACTCGCTGGCCATGCGCTCCTGCACCGCCAGCACCTGCCCGTCGTGCAGCCGCAGCGTGGCCTTGACCGGCACCTCGCGCTCGACCGTGGCCTGCGCGATCTCCTCGTAGGGCAGGAAGCGGTGGGCGGCGGCCAGTTCCTCGGCCTCGGACGCGGCGACCAGGGCCTGCAGCCGCCGCGCGCCCTTGTCCGACTTGCCGGGGTCGGGGATGAGGACGAGCCCGGAGCTGAGTGCGACGACGTCGTACTCCGCCCCGTCGATCTTGAAGTTGGCCAGCCCGGCCACGATCGCCGACCCGAGCGCCCCGGCCCGGCCGGCGACCATCGTCGCCGCCGCCGGGTCGATGCCGTTCTCGGCCAGCCAGGCCCGCGCGTCGGCCAGCCCGTCGCCGACCGCCGCCTCGGCCACCTTGGCCAGGATCTCGCTCACGTCCGGCTTCAGTACGGCGGGGCCGGACCACGAGTGCGCCCACCCGGTGACGCGAGACCGGACCGCGGCCAGCAGGAGCAACGTCTCCAGCGGCTCGGCGAACCGGCCCCCGACCTCGCGCCGGGTGGCGGTGGGGAAGAGCGGCTGCGCGATCTCGGCCAGCCGCCCCGCCTCGATCAGGTCGAGCACGTCGGCCAGCGAGAGCCGCTCGGCCCCGGTGACCCGGCGGATGCTGCGGAAGATCGTGTCGGCGTCGTCCTGCAGGTCGGCGGCGAGCGCGGCGGCGGTGAACTGCGGCCAGGGCAGGACCGTGCGGCCGTCCAGGTCCAGCACCTGCGCCTGCAGGGCCCGCCCGGCCCCGGCCAGGTCCGGCAGCAGCCGGGTGGCGGGCCGCTCGTCCACCTCGACCTGCGGCTCGGGCAGCGCGGCGAGGGCGGCGATCCGGACCGGCATCGGGGGATGGGTGTCCCAGAGCGAGCCGTCCTCCTCCTCCGGCGGCGCGGCGCGCAGTTCGGCGAGCTCGCTCTCCCGGGCCTTGACGAAGGCGGCGAAACCGGCGAACAGGTCGTCGGGGGCGTAGCCGTGCTGCCAACCCAGGGTGAGGTAGGCGTGCTGGAAGAACGACCACGCGGCGTCCAGCACCGGGATCTCCAGCAGCGCGCTGCGTGCCGCCTGCGGGCCGGCCAGCCGTACCGATGCCTCGTCCGCCTGGAACTCCTGGCGGCGGGAGACGGCGTTGTCGGCGAGCAGGTAGAGCCGGGCGTAGCCCTTGAAGACCCAGCCGGCCACGTTGTACGGGCCGATGCGCGCCAGCGTGCCGCCGATGGCCAGGCGGCCGCGGTAGGCGACCGCGCCCAGGCGGGTGTGGCTGTTGGAGTAGTGGCCGAGCTCGTGCGCGAGGACCGCGCGGAGCTGGGCGACGGTGAAGGTGTGCAGCAGCGGCAGCCCCACGTACAGGTGCCGCTCCCCGCCCACCAGGCCGAACAGCCGGGTGTCCTCGGTGACGGCGGCGTTGGCGTCGGGGATCAGGTGGATCCGGTCCGGCGGCCGGGTGCCCACCGCGGCGGCCAGCTCCCGGACGGTCTGCCACAACTCGGGCGCCTGCTCCGGGCCGACCGGCAGGCCCTCGGGACGGCTGGGCCTGGTGCGCAGCGCCTGCCACAGCGCGCCGCCCACGCCGCCGACCACGGCGAGGCCGATCGGCCAGGTGAGCTTGACGGCGATGATCCCGGTCGTGGCCGAGGCCAGCCACATGGCGAGGGCGACGGCGCCGCCGAGCATGGCCACGGCCACGAGGAGGAAGCCGGCGAGAAGGGCGAGAGAAACGGCGGCACGCATGAGGGGGTCCGTTCGTCCGCATAAATGGCGAAATTTCAGCGCTTGAAGCTACAACGCGCTTGATAGGTTGTGCACCCGAAATTGCCGACTGGGGGTATTCCGATGGCATTCTGGAAGAAGAAATTAAAGATCGATCCGCTGGGCGGCGACCCCAACGCGGTCCTGCTCGCCGAGGCGATGTCCAAGCAGGACGTGGCGGCGGTACGCGAGCTGTTCGCCTCCGTGCACCACCCCGACGACCGCGCCTACTACGCCGGGATCTGCGCCGAGGTGCCGGGCGTCCAGGACTGGATCGACGGCTGGATCGCCGCGGAGCCGGGCTCCACGCTGCCCTTGCTGCTCAAGGGCGTGCACGGGGTGCGCCACGCGTGGGAGGCGCGTGGCGCGGCCACCGCCGAGCACACCGCCATGGAGCAGTTCCGCGAGTTCCACCGCCGGCTGAAGATCGCCGAGGACTGCCTGGACGAGGTGGTCGAGCGCGACCCGGACGACACCACGGCCTGGGCCGCGCTGGTCACCTCGGCGCGGGGGCGCCAGGTCGGCGCGGCGGAAGCCCAGCGGCGTTTCCAGGGGGTGATCTCGCGCTTTCCCGAGCACCGTGAGGCGCACGAGCAGATGTTGCAGTACAAATGCGGCAAATGGTTCGGGAGTGAGGAGGAGATGTTCGCCTTCGCGCGCAGCGGTCCCGATTCGCTCGCGCATCTGGTCGCGGTCGCGCACATCGAGTCCTGGCTGGGCGGGGACGACGGCGGGGCGCTGGAGAGCGAGGAGGTCCGGGCCGAGCTGCGGGCGGCCGAGGGGCGGGCGGCGGGGGCCAGGCGTGATCCGGGGTGGGGGACCGTGGACAACACCTTCGCCATGGCTTTCGGGCTGGCCGACGAGTGGACCGCGGCGAAGGCGCGCTTCGAGATGATCGGTGATCGGGTGACCGAGTGGCCTTGGCTGTATCTGGGGGACGCGGAGCGGAAGTTCGAGCAGTTCAGGAAGCGGGCCAACCGGCTCGGCTGAACCACGGGAGGCCGCCGCCCAGGGTGACCCGCCGCCTTGGTGTCCCCCTCGGTATCCCCGCCTTCGTGTCCGGGTGGGTCCCTTTTCGGGCGGTCAGCCGCGGGTGAAGGGGGCGTGGGGGGCGGTGGGGTCCAGGAGCCGGGCCGCCGTCCAGGCCGCCGCGCCCGCGCCGTCCCGCGCGGTCTCCACCCGCTCGGCCAGCTCCCCGAGCCGCTCCAGTACGGCCCGCCGTACCGGACCCTCGTTGGTCAGCACGCTCCCGGCCAGCACGATCGGCCCGCCCCGGTGCACCCGGCCGACCGTCGCGACCAGCTCGCGCGCCGCCTCCTCGACGATCGCCGTGGCCGCCCGGTCGCCGTTCTCGGCGGCCTTGCCGACCAGCCGGGAGACCGCGGCCAGCCGCATGTGGTCGGCCTGCGCCAGCCGCACGATCCGGTCGGCCCGCAACCGGGCGGTGGGCCAGGACTCCTCGCCGAGGAAGTGCGCGCAGACCAGGGCGACCAGCTCGCCCTCGGGCTCGTCGCGGTCGAGCGCCTCGACGGCGGCCTTGGCTCCGGCGCGGCCGATCCAGAAGCCGGACCCGGCGTCGCCGAGCAGCCAGCCGAGCCCGTCGGCGATGGCCTCGACCTCGTGGCCGGCGAAACGCGCGGCCACCGCGCCGGTGCCGGACAGCAGCAGCGAGCCGTCGGGGCTGCCGGTGCCGGCCGCGTAGGCGATGGGCACGTCCTTGACCATCGTGGGCGCGATCGGCAGCCCGGTGGCGTGCCACAGGTCGGCCAGCGCCTGGGCGAAGGCGGGGGACTGGCCGGCCACTCCGGCCACCGAGCCGCGCACCGCGTCCGGGTCGAGGTCGCCGAGCGCGATCGTGAGCGCCTCGCGGACCGCGCCGGCCGCCTTGTCCACGCCGTGCGCCGAGGGGTTGCCGGGGCCGGCGGTGCCGTACCCGAGCCTGGTGCCGTCCAGGGCGTGCACGGCGACCCGGGTGGAGGTGGCACCGGCGTCCACGCCGACGACGAACGGTTTTGTCACGGACCGATTCTGGGTCTTGACGTGACCGACTTGCAAGAATAATTTTCGCCGCAAGGTTGGTTGTTCGGAAGGAAATTTCCGTGACCCCTGGTGCGCTGGGCCGGATCGAGACCGAACTCCCCGGACTTCCGGAGGCGCTGCGCCGTGTCGGCGAGGCGGTCCTGGAGGATCCGGCCGAGGCCGCGCGCTCCACGATCATCGCGCTCGCCGAGCGGGCGGGCAGTTCCCCGGCGACCGTCACCAGGTTCTGCCGCGCCTTCGGCTTCACCGGCTACGCCGACCTGCGGGTCGCCCTCGCCACCGAGACCGGCCGGGCCGCGCAGGCCGGGTGGGGCGCGGGCATGGGCCACGAGATCGGGCCCGACGACCCGCTCGCCGACGCCATCGAGGTGATGGCCGCCGCCGACGCGCGGCTGATCCAGGACACCGCCGCCCAGCTCGACCCGGCCGTCGTCGCCAAGGTCGCCGAGGCCGTCATCGCCGCCCGCGCCGTGCTCCTCGTCGGCGTCTCCACCAGCAGCGACGTCGCCCGGATGCTGGAGGGCAGGCTGCGCCGCATCGGGCTGCCCTGCTGGAGCACCGGCGACGCCCACCAGGCGCTGTCGGAGGCCGCGCTGCTCGGCGAGGGCGACGTGGCGATCGGCATCAGCCACCGGGGCCGCACCCGCGAGGTGATCGAGGCGCTGGCCGAGGCGGGCAGCCAGGGCGCCACCACGGTCGCGGTGACCTCCTTCGCCCGCTCCCCGCTGGCCGAGCTCGCCGACCTGCTGCTGACCACCGCCTCCCGCGAGACGACCTTCCGGCTGGGCGGGCTGGCGGCGGTGCACTCCCAGCTCTTCGTCCTCGACGCCGTCTACGTCGCCGCGGCCCAGCGCACCTTCGAGCGCACCAACCGCGCCTTCGAACGCACCATCCGAGCAGTGGAGAGTCACCGAATCGAGAGGTAGCCCCCAGATGCCCGTCACCCGACGTGAGTTGCTCCGCGCCGCAGCCCTCATCCCCGCAGCGGGGGCCCTGGCCGCCTGCGCCACCCCCGCGGCGCAGCAGACCCCGGCGGCCAGCGCCCCGGGCGCGGCCAAGTCGCTGGAAGTGTGGATCTTCGACGGCGGCTTCGGCCACCAGTACGCCACCGACATCCACCAGCCGCTGTTCAAGAGCAAGTTCCCCGACGTGCAGGTCAAGCACAACTTCACCAAGGAGATCACCAAGGTCCTGCAGCCACGCTTCGCTGGCGGCAACCCACCGGACGTCATCGACAACTCCGGAGCCAACGCCATGGACTTCGGCGCGCTGGCGCAGGACGGCCAGCTCCTCGACCTGACCCCGCTGCTGGAGATGCCGAGCTGGGACGACCAGGCGGTGAAGGTGCGCGACACGCTCGACCCGGCGGTGATCGACATCGGCACCTACGACGGCAAGTTCTCCGTCCTCGGCTACGTCAACTACATCTTCGGCATCTGGTACTCGCAGAAGGCCTTCACCGACAACGGCTGGCAGGTGCCCAAGACCTGGGAGGAGTTCCTCCAGCTCTGCGAGACGATCAAGAAGTCCGGCAAGATGGCGCCCTTCACCTACGCCGGCAAGCACGCCCAGTACCTCTACGAGACCTTGCTGACCATGGCCGCCAAGATCGGCGGCAACGAGGTCCTGGTGAACATCGACAACCTGGAGGACGGCGCCTGGAAGGCCCCGGCCATGCTGGAGTCGGCCACCCGCTGGGCCGAGGTCGGCGCCAAGTACCTGATGGAGGGCACCGCCGGCCTCGACCACGTGCAGACCCAGACCGCCCAGAACAAGTACCAGGTCGCGATGCTGCCCTCCGGCTCCTGGCTGGAGAACGAGCAGAAGTCCACCACCCCGCCCGACTTCGCCTACGGCATGTTCCCCGTCCCCGACGTCACCGGCTCCGACAAGATGCCGTACGGCACGCTCCACACCCAGCCCGGCGAGAACTACATCGTCCCCGCCAAGGCGGCCAACACCCAGGGCGGCGTGGAGTACCTGCGCGCGATGCTCTCCAAGAAGGCGGCCGGCGACTTCAGCAAGATGGTCGCCACGGTCTCGGTGGTCAAGGGCGCGGGCGAGGGCCTGGACCTGTCGCCCGGCGTCAAGAGCGCCTCGGCCGCCTTCGCCGCCGCCGGGACCAACACCGTCTACTACCGCTGGCAGTCGTGGTACCTGCAGCTCAAGGACGAGGCGGTCGCCGCCACCGGCCAGCTCATGAGCGGCGGCATCACCCCGGAGAAGTACCTGGAGCGCATCCAGGCCAAGGCCGACGAGCTCAAGAAGGACTCGGCGATCAAGAAGTTCCGCCGCACATGAGGCGTCGGCTGTTCATCTTCTCCTTCCTGGTCACCCCGGTGACCCTCTACCTGGTCTACGTCATCGCGCCGTACGCCCAGGCGTTCTACATCTCGATGACGAACTGGCGGGGGGTCAGCGCCAACCCGCAGTTCATCGGGCTGGAGAACTTCCGCCGCCTGCTGGACGACACCGTCTTCTGGAAGGCGGCCCTGCACAACGGCCTGCTGCTGCTCCTGCTGCCGCTCATCACCATCGCCATCGCGCTGGTCTTCGCCTTCCTGCTGAACGTCGGCGGGAAGGCCGGGGTGGGCGGCGTGTGGGGGTCGAAGGTCTACCGGGTGCTGTTCTTCTTCCCGCAGGTCCTGGCGGTGACCATCGTCGCCGTGCTGTTCGCCCAGGTCTTCCGACCGGACGCGGGCGGCATGATCAACGGGCCGCTGATGGAGCTGGGCCTGCGGCCGGTCGGCTTCCTGTCCAACCCGTCCATCGCGCTGTGGTCGGTGCTGGGCGTGCTGATCTGGCAGGCGGTCGGCTTCTACGTGGTGCTCTTCTCCGCCGGGCTGGCCTCGGTGCCGCGCGAGCTGTTCGAGGCGGCGCAGATCGACGGGGCCGGGCGGGTGGCGCTGTTCTTCCGCATCACGCTGCCGCTGCTGCGCGACACCGTGCAGGTGGCGTGGGTCTACCTCGGCATCCTGGCGCTGGACGCGTTCGCCATCGTCTGGGTGATGACCGACCAGCACGGCGGGCCCGACTTCTCCACCACGGTGATGGCCGCGGAGATCTACCGCAACGCCTTCCAGTACTTCCGCTTCGGTTACGCCTCGGCGCTGGGTGTGGTGATGTTCTTCTTCGTCCTCGGCTTCGCCGTACTGTCGCTGCGGTTGTCGCGGCGGGAACGGATCGAGTTCTGATGCGGCGCACACCCTGGTCGATCCTGTCGCACCTGGCCCTGGCGGTGTGGGCGCTGCTGGTGATCATCCCGCTGATCTGGGCCTTCCTGGCCTCGGTCAAGAGCGAGGACGAGATCTTCGGCGACGCCTGGTCGCTGCCGGCCACGCTGCGCTGGGACAACTTCGCCCGGGCCTGGGAGCAGGCGCAGATCGGGCAGTACATGCTCAACAGCGTGATCGTCGTCTTCTTCGGCGTCGCGGGCACGATGGTGCTCGGGGCGATGGCCGCCTACGTCCTGGCGCGCTATCCCTTCCGCGGCAACCGGGCGATCTACCTGCTGTTCGTGTCGGGGCTCGCGTTCCCGATCTACCTGGCGCTGACGCCGCTCTTCTTCGTGGTGCAGAACCTCGGGCAGTGGGTGCCGTTCATCGGGCTGAACACGCACGCGGGGCTGGTGCTGGTCTACATCGCCTACTCGCTGCCGTTCACGATCTTCTTCCTGGCCGCCTTCTTCCGCGGCCTGCCCACGGCCGTGGCCGAGGCGGCGATGGTGGACGGGGCCTCGCACACCCGGATCTTCTTCCAGATCATGCTCCCGATGGCGCGGCCCGGCCTGGTCAGCATCACCATCTTCAACGTGCTCGGGCAGTGGAACCAGTACCAGAAGCCGCTGGTGCTGCTCCAGGACCGCGACAAGTGGGTGCTGACCCAGGGCATCGCCGACATCTCCACCGCGGCCGGCTACGACCAGGACTGGTCGGCGTTGTTCGCCGCGCTGACCCTGGCCATCCTGCCGATGCTGGTCATCTACACGATCTTCCAGCGGCAGATCCAGTCCGGGCTCACCGCGGGGGCGCTCAAGTGACGTCGCGCAGCGAGGTCAGGAGGAAGTCGAAGGCGCGCCCAACCGCCGGGTCGGCGCGCGCACCCGAACGGATGGCCAGGTAGCCGGTGTTGATCGGCGCGAGCTCCGGCTCACGCACGGCCACCAGGCGCCCGGCGGCGAGATCCTCGCGGCACAGGTAGGAGGGCAGCACCGACACCCCGAGCCCGGCCCGTACGGCGTTGCGCACCCCGCGCAGGTCGGGCACCACGAGCGCGGCCGACATCGACGGCCGGGTCCCGAACAGCGTGCGCCAGTAGCGCCGGATGATCGGCAGATCCTCCGCGTAGGCGATCAGCGGCCCGTCCTCGTGCCCCGGCGCGGCGACGAGCACGAACTCCTCGTCGTAGAGCGGCTCGGCCCGCACCCCGCGCAGCCGGGGCCGGATCGTGGAGACGACCAGGTCGAGCCGCCCGGCCGCCAGCCGTCCCAGCAGGTCGTCGGTCAGGCCGAAGACCAGGCGCAGCCGGATGCCCTCCGCGAGCAGCGGGCCCAGCCTCGGCACCAGCACCTCCGAGCACAGCTCGGCCGGGCCGCCGAGCAGCACGGTCCGGCCGGCCGGCAACTCGCCGCCGATCACCTCGCCGAGGGTGTCCAGGGCTCCGCCCACCCGCCGCGCCAGTTCGTCGGCCGCGGCCGTCGGCGCGACGCCGCGCGGCAGCCGGTCGAACAGCGGCCGGTCGAGAGCCGCCTCCAGGGCCTTGACCTGGGCGGTCACCGCGGGCTGCGACAGCCCGAGCGTCTCGGCCGCCGCCGTGATCGAGCCGGTTCGGTACACCGCCAGGAAGCTGCGCAGCAGGTCAAGCGAAAGGGTCATATCAGAATTCTGATGGCAGACCCGGCCTCGCGCTATTGGCGGCCGATGGCGGGCGAGGGGCATCATCGAGGCATGAGCAAGCGCATCCTGATCGTTCTGACCAGCCACGACGACCTGGGCGGCGAGCGGCCGACCGGGTTCTACGTCTCCGAGGCCGCCCATCCGTGGGAGGTCTTCCGCAAGGCCGGCTACCAGGTGGACGTGGCCAGCGTCGCCGGCGGCGAGGCGCCGCAGGACGGCTTCGACGCCGACGACCCCGTCCAGCGGGAGTTCGTCGAGACCTTCGACCTGAGCGCCACCGCGCGGGTGGCCGACCTCGACCCGGCCGCCTACGACGCGGTCTTCTACGCCGGAGGCCACGGCACCATGTGGGACTTCCCGTCCGACCCCGGCGTCGCCCGGGCGGGGCGCGAGGTCTACGAGAACGGGGGCGTGGTCGCCGCCGTCTGCCACGGGCCGGCGGCGCTGGTGGACCTCACGCTGTCCGACGGGAGCCACCTGGTGGCGGGCAAGCGGGTGGCCGGGTTCACCAACGCCGAGGAGGCGGCCGTGGGGCTGACCGAGGTCGTGCCGTTCCTGCTCGCCGACCGGCTCGCCGCCGCGGGCGCCACGCACGTGCCGGGGCCGGACTTCCAGCCGCAGGTCGTGGTGGACGGCCGGCTGGCCACCGGCCAGAACCCGCAGAGCGCCGGCGCCCTGGCCGAAGAGGTCGTCACCCTCCTGGGCCGCTGACCCCGCTTCAGGAGGGCCGTTTCAGGAGGGCCGTTTCAGGAGGGCCGTTTCAGGAGGGCAGGGTCAGCCGAGGCTGCAGCCGGACAGGCGGCCCTCGTAGACGCCGACCTTCCTCGAGATCAGGTCGAGGCACGCCGAGAGCTCCCCGATCTGCTCGCGCACCCGCTCCTGGTGCTCGCGCAGCAGGTCGAGGCGCTCGGCCTCGTTGCCGTGGCCCTGCCGTACCAGCTCGTTGTAGCGCCGGATCGCCGGCAACGGCATGCCCGAGGCCCGCAGCCGGATGCAGACCTGGAGCCAGTCGAGATCCTCGTCGTCGTAGACCCGGCGCCCGCCCGCGTCGCGCACGACCGGGCTGAACAGGCCCTCCTTCTCGTAGAAGCGGAGCGTGTGCACGCTCAGCCCGGTGCGCTCGGCGACCTGCCCGATGCTCAGACCCATGGATCCTCTCCCCGGAGTTGACCTAGAGCCGACTCTAGCTCCTAGGGTCGCGGGCATGACAATGCGCTACAGAACGCTTGGCGGAACGGGCATCGAGGTCAGCGTGCACTGCCTCGGCGCCATGATGTTCGGCGCGGTCGGCAACTCCGACCACGAGGACGCCGTCCGCATCATCCACACCGCCCTCGACCACGGGGTGAACTTCGTCGACACCGCCGACATGTACTCCCAGGGCGAGTCCGAGGTGATCGTCGGCAAGGCGCTCAAGGGCCGCAGGGACGAGGTCGTGCTGGCCACCAAGGTGCACTTCCAGATGGGCGAGGGCCCCAACCGCGGCGGCAACTCGCGGCGCTGGATCGTGCGCGAGGTCGAGGAGAGCCTGCGCCGGCTGGACACCGACTGGATCGACCTCTACCAGATCCACCGGCCCGACCCCACCACCGACATCGAGGAGACGCTCGCCGTCCTCACCGATCTGGTACGGCAGGGCAAGATCCGGGCCTTCGGCTGCTCGACCTTCCCCGCCGAGGACATCGTCGAGGCCTACCACGTGGCCGAGCGACGCGGCCTCTACCGCTTCCGCACCGAGCAGCCGCCGTACTCCATCCTGGCGCGCGGCATCGAGAAGGACATCCTGCCCACCGCCCAGCGGCTCGGCATGGGCGTGCTCACCTGGAGCCCGCTCGGCTCCGGGTTCCTCACCGGCCGCTACCGCAAGGGCCGGCCGCTCGACCTCAGCACCGGCCGCCCGACGATCGTGCCGTTCCGCTTCGACCCGGACAACCCGCTCACCGCGGCCAAGCTGGAGATCGTCGAGCAGCTCGTCGAACTGGCCGACGAGATCGGCTGCACCCTGCCCGAACTCGCCGTCGCCTTCGCCGCCGCGCACCCGGCCGTGACCTCGGTCATCACCGGCCCGCGCACGATGGAGCAGCTCCAGAGCCTGCTCAAGGGCGCCTCGCTGGTCCTCGACGACGCGGCGCTCGACCGTATCGACGAGATCGTGCCGCCGGGCACCGACATCTACCCGCCCGACGGCGCCTGGCAGCGCCCCGCCCTCAAGGACCCCGCCCAGCGCCGCCGCCCCCTGTCCACCCGCGCCGCCCAGGACTGACCGCGCTTTAAACCAGTTGGGCCGCCCGCCCCCCGGGTGCTTGGGTGTGCCCATGACCTCCGCCTGGACGGGACACCTGGTCCGGCTCCGCGCCGCCGAGCCCGAGGACTGGACGGCCTTCGCCGCCTACGCCGAGTACACCGACGACGAGCGCAACGGCTGGCGGCTGGCCCCGCCGGTCTCCGCCGAGCGGACCAGGCGGCGGATGCAGGAACTCGCCGAGACCGATCCCGATCTGGACGTCTTCGAGCTGGTCATCGCCACGCTCGCGGACAACACCCCGGTCGGCACGGTCAACACGACCTCGGTGGAGCCCGAGCACGGGCTGTTCTCCTACGGGGTCGGGGTGGGGCGGCCGCATCAGCGGAAGGGGTATGCGGCCGACGCCATCGTCGTGCTCCTGCGGTACATGTTCGGCGAGCGGCGCTTCCAGAAGTGCGACGTGCGGGTGTACGGGGTCAACGAGGGTTCCCAGGCCCTGCACAGGCGGCTCGGCTTCGTGGAGGAGGGCCGCCTGCGCAGGTCGAGGTACGCCGGGGGGCGCTACGACGACATCCTGCTGTTCGGGATCACCGTCGAGGAGTTCAGCGCCCGGCACGGGCTCGCCGGGCCACGGTGACCAGGGTGGTCAGCGCGGCTTCGACCTGGGGGTAGGTGCGGGTCTTCAGCCCGCAGTCCGGGTTGATCCACAGCCGCCCGGCCGGCACGCGCTCCAGCGCGGCCTCGACCAGGGCCTCGACCTCGGCCTCGGACGGGACGCGCGGGGAGTGGATGTCGTAGACGCCCGGCCCCAGGCCCCGGGTGAAGCCGGCCACGCCGTCCAGGATGCGGGCCCCCGAGCGGGCCGACTCGATGGTGGTCACGTCGGCGTCGAGGCCGTCGACGGCGGCCAGGATCTGGTCGGCGTCGGAGTAGCACAGGTGGGTGTGGATCTGGGTGCGGTCGGCGGCGACGGCGGTGGCCCGGCGGTAGGCGGCCACCGCCCAGGCGAGGTAGTCCTGCTGGGCCGCCGCGCGCAGCGGGAGGAGCTCGCGCAGGGCGGGCTCGTCCACCTGGATGATCGAGATGCCGGCGTCCTGCAGGTCGGCCACCTCGCCGGCGAGCGCCTCGGCGACCTGGTGGGTCACCTCGCGCAACGGCAGGTCGGTCCGGACGAACGACCAGGCCACGATGGTGACCGGGCCGGTCAGCATGCCCTTCACCGGCCGCTCGGTGAGCGACTGCGCGTAGCGCGCCCAGCGGACGGTGATCGGCCGGGGGCGGGCCACGTCGCCGTGGATGATCGGCGGGCGGGTGCAGCGCGAGCCGTACGACTGGACCCAGCCGTTGCGGGTGACGGCGAAGCCGTCGAGGTGTTCGGCGAAGTACTGGACCATGTCGTTGCGTTCGGGCTCGCCGTGGACCAGCACGTCCAGGCCGAGGCGTTCCTGCACCCGGATGGCGTGCTCGATCTCGCGCTCGACCAGGGCGTCGTAGTCGGCGTCGGTGAGCGTCCCGGCGGCCAGGGCGGCGCGGGCGGCGCGCAGCTCGCCGGTCTGCGGGAAGGAGCCGATCGTGGTGGTGGCCAGCGGCGGCAGCCCGAGGTGCGCCTCCTGCGCCGCCGCCCGCACGGCGTACGGCGAGCGCGCGGGCGCACCGTCCACGGTGGAAGCGGGGGAGACGGTGGAAGCGGGGGAGACGGTGGAAGCGGCGGAGATGGGGGAGGCGGTGGAAGCGGGGGAGGTGGGGGACGCGGTGGAAGCGGGGGAAGCGGCGGAGGTGGTCGAAGTGGTGGAGGTGGGGGACCCGGGGGCCGGGCTGGCTGCGGGGGCCGGGCCGGGCACCGTGGGCGGGTTGTCGCCGGTGGCCAGCAGACGGGCCAGCTCGACCACCTCGCCCACCTTCTCCTCGGCGAACGCCAGCCGCGCCCGCAACCCGGGCGCGAGCCCGTCCTCCCCGGCCAGACTGTAGGGCACGTGCTGCAACGAGCACGACGTGCTCACCACCACCTGCCCCGCCCGTACGGCCCGCAGCACCCCGAGCGCCCGAGCGGGATCGGTCCGCCACACCTCACGCCCCGACACCACCCCGGCCAGCACCACCTTCCCCGGCAGCTCCGGCGGCACGGCCCCGCGCACCAGGTCGAGCGCCAGCCCCTCGACCGGGCTCGCCGCCAGCACGGGCAGCGCCTCGCCCAGGTCCCCGAAGTAGGCGGCCACCAGCAAAGCCGGCCGCGCCGGAACGGATCCGAGCCGGTCGTAGGCCGCCCGCACCGCCTCCAGCTCGGCCGGGCTGCGGTCGGCCACCAGGGCGGGCTCGTCGAGCTGCACCCACGCCACCCCTTCGGCGGCCAGTTCGGCCAGCAACTCCTCGTAGCAGCCGAGCACCTCCTCCAGCCGCTCCAGCGCCCCGGCCAGCAGCAGGAAGGTCACCGGCCCCAGCACCACCGGCCGGGTCTCGAAGCCCAGCGCCCGCGCCTCGCGCACCTCGCCCAGCACCTTGGCCGAGTCCAGCTTGAAGGCCGGCCCGAGCTCGGGCACGAGGTAGTGGTAGTTGGTGTCGAACCACTTGGTCATCCGCAGCGGCGCGAGCCCGTCGGTGCCGCGGGCCATCGCGAAGTACGGGTCCTCGGCCTCCTGGTAGCGCTCCGGCACCGCGCCGAGCAGCACGGCGGTGTCGAGCACCTGGTCGTAGAGGGAGAAGGTGCCGGACGGCAGTCCTTCCAAGCCGAGCTCGGCCAGCCGCCGCCAGGTCGCCGCACGCAGCTCCGCGCCGGTCGCCTCCAGGTCGGCGCGGGTCGTGCGGCCCGCCCAGTAGGACTCCAGCGCCCGCTTCAGCTCGCGGTCCGGGCCGATCCGCGGATAGCCCAGCACTGTCGAAGACGGAAAAGTCGGCATCAGAAACCCCCAGGGGACGATCGGTCGGTCGCCCGGCATCCTCTGCTGTCCCGGCGCGGTGGTGCATCATCTATTCGTGCTGCTTATGCTTCGCGAGCTGCAGTGCTTCGTCCGGGTGGCCGAGGCGCGCAGCTTCTCCCGTGCCGCCGCCGACCTGGGCCTGTCCCAGCCGGCCGTCAGCCAGGCGGTCACCCGGCTGGAGAAGGCGACGCGGCTGCGGCTGCTGGAGCGCAACGCCCGCGCGGTGCGGCTGACACCCCAGGGCAGGACGCTCCTGGAGCACGCCCTTCAGGTGCTCGCCGCCATGGACTCCTTCGAGGCCGAGGCCGAGCGGCTGGCCCGGCCGGTCATCCATCTGGCTTATCCACCCCTTGCCGGGCCGCTCGCCGCCCGGGCCGCCCGCCGGTTGGCCGGCCGTACCCCGCCGGTGACGGTCGAGCTGCGCCTGGCGGGCCGCGCGGCCGCCGCGGCCGCGCTGGAGGCGGGGGAGGTCTCCGCCGCCCTGATGGCCGTGCCGGCCCCGGCCGGCTTCGTGACCGGCGCGCGCTTCCACGTCGCCCTCGACCGCCTCGCCAGGCCCGCCCACCCGGGCCGCGGCGCCAGGGACGTGCTGCTGGTGCCGCGCAACCGCCCGGTCGGCGGGGCGTGGGCGGCGGTGGCGGCCCGGTGGGGCGGGCGGCACCGCGTGGTCGCCGACGACCTCGACGACTTCGCCGCCGCGCTCGACCTGGTGGCGGCGGGCGCGGGCGTGCTGCCGGTGCCGCAGCTCCTCACCCGCACGATCCGGCGCGACGACGTGGAGTTCGTCCCGCTCGACCCGCCCGACCTGCGCCTCACCTACGGTCTCGCCTGGTCCGCCGACCGCCCGGTGGCCGAGCTCATGGCGCTGGTCCAGGCGGTCCAGGACTCCCTGTGGACCAGGTGACACGACCAGGTGACAGGACCAGGTGACACGACCAGGTGACTGGCCCGCGCGAAATCCGCTCGCCTCGCCGCGAAAGGGTCGTCTAGGCTGAGGCGCATGAGACGCCGACATTGATCCACACCTGAACATCGGCTGACGCGCCGGCTCTACGCCTACGCGTTCCTCGAGGACTTCATCCTCGTCTACCCGGTCTACGCGCTGCTGTTCGCGGCGCACGGCCTGTCGCCCGGCGAGATCTCCTCGCTGCTGGTGATCTGGTCGGTCACCGGGTTCGTGCTCGAACTGCCCTCGGGCGTGTGGGCGGACCTGTTCTCCCGCCGCAAGCTGATGGCCCTGTCGCCGCTGCTGGCCGGGGCCGGTTACGCGCTGTGGACCTTCCTGCCGAGCTATCCCGCCTTCGCCGTGGGCTTCGTGCTGTGGGGCGCGGCCGGGGCGGTGCGGTCGGGGGCCTGGGAGGCGCTCGTCTACGAGGAGCTCGCCCGGCTCGGCGCTGAAGACTCCTATGCCCGGGTGATCGGCCGCGCCGAGGTGGCGAGCACGGTCGCGATCATGCTCGCCTCCGCGCTGGCCGCGCCGGTGCTGCAGGCGGGCGGCTACGTCGCGCTCGGGGTGGCCAGCGTGGTGGTCCCCCTGCTGACGGCGCTGGCCGGCTGGTCGCTGCCGGAGACGCGGGGCGAGCCGGAGGAGGAGCCGACCTTCCGGCAGGTGCTGCGCTCGGGCGTGGCACAGGTACGGCGTGGCCCGGGGGTCCGGCGGGCGCTCCTGCTGCTGGTGGCGGTGTACGGGTGCACCGGGATCGACGAGTTCCTGCCGCTGCTGGCGGTCGAGGGCGGCGCGAGCCCGGCCGGTGCGGCTCTGCTGGTCACGGTGGTGACCGCGGGGGAGACGGCGGGCGGCTGGCTGGCCGGGCGCGGCCTGCGCGCCGAACGGCCGCTCCTGATCGTGGCGGCCCTCTGCCTGGCCGGGGGTGCGGTGACGATCGGAAGGGCGACGCCAGCGCCAGGGTTCCCGGACGGGGTCGGCGGCTGGGGGACGGTGGCGGGGTTCGCGCTGGTCGCGGTGGCGTTCGGGATCTTCAGATGGGCGGTCGTGGCCGCCGACACCAGGCTCCAGGACCGCATCGACGACACCGCCCGCGCGACGGTCACCTCGCTGTCCGGGCTGGGCACGGAAACGGTCGTCGTGCTGGTCTACGCCGGGTACGGGCTGGGCTCGGGGTGGCTGGCGTCGTGGCAGCTCTTCTGCCTGGCGGCCGTGCCGTACCTCATCCTGGGGCTGGTGCGACGTTCTTGAGCGCCTCGCGCCGGCTCAGCCCGCTGATGCCCTTGGCCTGCACGTACCGCACCACCTCGCGGGCGTTGACCTTGGCGTACTCGCGCAGCGCCCAGCCGATCGCCTTGCGGGCGAAGAAGTCGTGGTCGGACAGGCTCGGCTCGATGCAGGCGTAGAGCAGCGCGGTGTCGGTGCGGTCCTTGAACCGGTTCTGGGACAGGATCGCGGTGCGGCGCTTCCACAGGTCGCTGTCGTGCGCCCACTCCAGCATCAGCGAGCGCATCGTGTCGGGGAAGGCGGCCAGCAGCCCGCCGATGCGGTGGGTGGCGAGCTCGTCGACCACGTCCCACCAGGCGCCGGTGACGATCATCTCCTCGTACATCGGCACGGTGTAGAGCGTTTGGTAGTCGCGGTAGAGCCGGAACCCGGCCAGCTCCATCGCCGCGTAGCGCTCCTCGCGGTACTCCGCCTCGCGCCACAGCTCCAGCACCGCGCGCCGCCACTCGGGCGCGCTGTCGAGGCGGTTCGCGAGGAAGGCGGCCTTGAGCGCCACCCGCCGGGGCCCGGCCGGGACGCCGAGGAAGGGCATGTCGGACTTCATGTACGCCTGCATGGACGCCGCCCGTTCCGGCTCGGCCACCCGGCGGAGCGCGGCGCGAGCCGCCTCGACGACGCTCATGCCTGCTGGGAGGTCCGCTCGCCGGTGGCCAGGCCGTCGAAGAGCATGGTGATGTAGTGCTCGGCCAGCCCGGTGGTGTTGAGCCGCCCGCCGGGACGGAACCAGCGCACGGCGACCCAGATGGTGTCGCGGATCATGCGGTAGGTGAGCTTGGGGTCGACGTCGGGCCGGAACTGCCCGGCGGCCTGGCCGGCCTTGATCTGCTCCAGCCACATGCGCTCGACCTCTTCCTCGACCTTGACCAGGTAGTCGAAGCGGTCGCCGGGCAGGGAGCGCAGGTAGTTCCAGTCGTTCTGCATCACGGTGATGGCCGCGCGGTGCGGCTCCAGCGTGGAGAAGCCGATGCGCACCATCTCGGAGAGCACCTCGCGCGGGCTGCCCCCGGCCTCCAGCGCCCCGCGGTAGCGCCCCACCAGGTCGTCGAGGAAGGTGCTGAGCACCTCGTCGACGATGGTCTCCTTGGAGTCGAAGTGGTGGTAGAGGCTGCCGGACAGGATGCCGGCCTCGTCGGCGATCTCGCGGACGGTGGTGGCCTGGAACCCCTTGCGGGCGAACAGCT
This sequence comes from Nonomuraea sp. NPDC050328, assembly GCF_044459405.1. Lineage (NCBI taxonomy): Bacteria > Bacillati > Actinomycetota > Actinomycetes > Streptosporangiales > Streptosporangiaceae > Nonomuraea > Nonomuraea sp. NPDC050328. The sequence goes on from NZ_JBITIW010000002.1 coordinate 121,316, forward strand.
CCGCGGCGAGCTTCACGAGGTGGTCGCGACGCTCGGAGGCGGATCCGCTCGCCGGCCGCTGACGCCGGGTGGTGGTGGCCGGAGCGGTGTTCTTTCTGGTGGTGGGCACGGAACCATTATGGCCCTTGCGCAATCGCTTGTTCGCCAGGTTCGAGTTTAACCAAGCGCTTGATAGGGTTCGTCCATGCGTGAGGCCTATCTCGTCGACGCGGTCCGCACCCCCGTCGGCCGCCGCGGCGGCGGCCTGTCCGCCCTGCACCCCGCCGATCTCGGCGCGCACGTGCTCACCGCGCTCATGGACCGCACCGGTCTCGACCCGGGCGCCGTGGAGGACGTGATCTTCGGCTGCGTCGACACCGTCGGCCCCCAGGCCGGCGACATCGCCCGCACCTGCTGGCTGGCCGCCGGCCTGCCCGAGCACGTGCCCGGCGTCACCGTCGACCGCCAGTGCGGCTCCGCGCAGCAGGCCGTGCACTTCGCCGCCCAGGCCGTGCTCAGCGGCACCGCCGACCTGGTCGTCGCGGGCGGCGTGCAGAGCATGAGCCTGGTCCCGATCTCCACCGCCATGCTGGCCGGCCGGGCGCTCGGCTTCGAGACGCCCTTCGCCGGTTCCAAGGGCTGGACCCAGCGGTACGGCACGCGCGAGGTCTCCCAGTTCGCCGGCGCGGAGGAGATCGCCCGCCGGTGGGGCCTCACCCGCGAGGCGATGGAGCGCTACGCCCTCGAATCGCACCGCCGCGCCCTGGCCGCGATCGACGAGGGCCGCTTCGCCGCCGAGATCGCCCCGGTCGAGGGCGTCGCCGTGGACGAGGGGCCGCGCCGCGACACCACGCCGGAGCGGATGGCCGCGCTCAAGCCGCTGCTGCCCGGCGGCCGGTTGACCGCGGCGCTCGCCTCACAGCTGTCCGACGCCGCGGCCGCCCTGCTGGTGGCCTCGCCGCGGGCCGTACGCGAGCACGGGCTGACCCCGCGCGCCCGGATCCACCACCTGTCGGCGCGCGGCGCGGACCCGATCATGATGCTCGCCGCGCCCATCCCGGCCACCGCGCACGCCCTGGCCCGCAGCGGGCTGTCCGTCGGCGAGATCGACGCCTTCGAGGTCAACGAGGCGTTCGCCAGCGTGGTGCTGGCCTGGCTCGCCGACACCGGGGCCGACCCGGCGCGGGTCAACCCCAACGGCGGCGCCATCGCCCTGGGGCACCCGCTCGGCGCGACCGGCGCCCGGCTGATGACCTCGCTCCTGGGCGAGCTGGAACGCACCGGCGGGCGCTACGGCCTGCAGACCATGTGCGAGGGCGGCGGCCAGGCCAACGTCACGATCATCGAACGGCTGTGAACTTCCGGCCGCTCAGAGGAGTCGTAACGGTCATGAAGATTCTGGGAGCGGCAGTGGTGGCCGGTGCTCTGGTGATCGGTGGTTCGGCCCCGGCGCTGGCGGCGCCGAAGTCCACGCTCGGGCCGAACGGATACGGCGCGGTCAAGCTCGGCATGACCGCCAAGAAGGCATACGCCACAGGCAAGATCGTCCTGAAGATGAAGGCCGGCGAGGGCACCTGCTCCGGCTGGGACCTCAAGGCCCACCCGACCGGCAAGGACACGGTCGGCCTGTACATCTCGAAGAAGCACGGCGTCGCCGCGATCTTCGGCTGGAAGGGCATGAAGACGCCCGAGGGCATCGGCATCGGCGCCACCCTCAAGCAGATCAAGAAGGCCTATCCCAAGCTGAAGACCGCCGCCAGCGGTTACCCGTACACGCCGGTGCCCGGCAACGCGAAGGCCTACTACTCCTTCCTGCTCGACGCCAAGGGCAAGGTCTACGAGCTGGCTCTGGGCCTGAACGCGCAGGACTGCTTCAACTAGCCTGGCCGGATGGCCGACCCCTTCACGCTGGGCGTCGCCTCGGGGGAACCGCTCCCCGACGGCCTCGTCCTCTGGACCCGATTAGCTCCCCGGCCGCTGCAGCCCGGCGGCGGCCTGCCGGCTCGGCCGGTCGCCGTCGAGTGGCAGGTCGCCGAGGACAGTCGCTTCACCAAGGTGGTCCGCTCGGGCCGCCTGCAGGCCCAGCCCGCCTGGGCCTTCAGCGTCCACGCCCGCGTCGACGGGCTGCGCCCCGGCGCGGAGTACTTCTACCGCTTCCGCGCCGGCCGGGACGTCAGCCCCACCGGACGCACCCGCACCGCCCCCGACCCGGCCTCCACCGCGCCCGTGCGCTTCGCGCTGGCCAGTTGCCAGCGCTACGAGCACGGGCTCTACCAGGCCTACCGGCACCTCGCCGCCGAGCGTCCCGACGTGGTCTTCTTCGTCGGCGACTACATCTACGAGTCGCGGCAGGCGGCCGACCCGGTACGCCCGCTGCCCGATCCGGGCGAGGCCGCCACGCTCGCCGCCTACCGGCTGCGTTACACGCGCTACAAGCTCGACAAGGACCTGCAGGCCGCGCACGCCGCCGCGCCGTGGGTGGCGACCTGGGACGATCACGAGGTCGCCGACAACTACACCGGCGCGCCGGCCTTCTTCGCCCGGCGGACCCACGCCTACCGGGCCTTCTACGAGAACATGCCGATCCGCGTCAAACCCGACGGGCACCTGCTGCAGATGTTCCGGCGCCGCAGCTACGGGCGGATCGCCGACTTCATGGTGCTCGACTCGCGCCAGTTCCGGGTGCCCGGCGACATGCTCGGCAAGGCCCAGGAGGCGTGGCTGCTCGACCGGCTCAAGGTCAGCACGATGCGGTGGAAGGTGCTCGTGCAGCCGCTCTTCTTCGCCCGCCGCCTGGTCCCCGGCAACCCGCCCAGCCTGCGGCTCGACGCCTGGGATGGCTTCCAGGCCCAGCGCGCCCGCATCCTGGCCACCCGGCCCGAGGGGCTGGTCGTGCTCAGCGGCGACGTGCACAACACCTGGGTGGGCGACCTGCTGGCCGACTTCCTCGACCCGGCCTCGGCGATCGTCGGCTCGGAGTTCGTGGCCAGCTCCGTCTCCAGCCGCCCGCCGGTCACCGACGCCCCGGCCGTGCTCGCGGCCAACCCGCATCTGCGGTTCTTCGACGGCCGCCGCGGCTACCTGTCCGGTACGGCGAGCAGCACCGACTTCCGCATCTCGGTCAAGGACGCGGTGACGGGTGCGGCCATCGCGGAGTTCGTTACAGAAGGTAGGGGAGTGCGGCGTTCTGACGTTTGAAAATGCCTCTAGCAAATAGGAAAGTTTCCTATTAGATTTCGGGTCATGCCCACGCGCGACCGCGGCCTGCTCAGGCTTGCCGACTCCGTCCTCCTGCCCGGGTTCCAAGGCACCACCCCGCCCGACTGGCTGCGTCGCCGCCTCGGCGAAGGCCTTGCCGGTGTGGTGCTCTTCTCCCGGAACATCGCCGGTTTCACCCAGGTCGCGGAGCTGACCGCGGCCATGCGCGCGGAGAATCCCGCGGTGCTGGTCGGCGTGGACGAGGAGTCGGGCGACGTCACCCGCCTGGAGGTGGCCACCGGCAGCAGCCGCCCCGGCCCCTACGCGCTCGGCGTGGTGGACGACGTGGCGCTCACCGAGGCGGTCGCCTGCGGCCTCGGCCGCGACCTGGCCGCCGTGGGCATCGGGGTCGACTTCGCCCCCTCCGCCGACGTCAACTCCAACCCCGACAACCCGGTCATCGGGCTGCGGGCCTTCGGCGCCGACCCCACCCTGGTCTCCCGGCACACCACCGCCTTCGTCCGCGGTCTGCAGGCGATGGGTGTGGCCGCCTGCGCCAAGCACTTCCCCGGCCACGGCGACACCTCCGTCGACTCCCACCACGGCGTGCCCGTGGTCGGCCCCGGCTACGAGGAGGCGCTGATCCCCTTCCGCGCCGCCATCGCCGCCGGGGTGCGCTCGGTCATGACCGGCCACCTGCTCGTGCCCCTGCTCGACCCCGGCCTGCCCGCCACGCTCAGCCCGCGCATCCTGACCGAGCTGCTGCGCGAGGAGCTCGGCTTCGACGGCATGATCATCACCGACGGCATCGAGATGGCCGCGGTCGCCGGCGTCTACGGCCTGGGCGGCGCCTCCGCGCGGGCCGTCGCGGCCGGCGCCGACGCGATCTGCGTGGGCGGCGAGCACTCCGACGAGGCCACCGCCGTCGCCGTGCGCGACGCCATCGTGGACGCGGTCGTCGAGGGCTGGCTGCCCGAGTCCCGCCTGGCCGACGCCGCCCAGCGCGTCGCCGACCTGGCCGACTGGAGCCTCGCCACCCGCCGGCCCGGCACCCCCGAGCCCTCCCGCGACGAGAGCGGCCTGGCCGCCGCCCGCCGCGCGGTCCGCGTCACCCGCCGCTCGGCCGCCCCGGTGCTGCCGATCGCCACCGCGCCGCAGGTGATCGAGCTGGCCCCGGAGATGAACCTCGCCATCGACAAGAGCACCCCCTGGGGCGTCGGCGAGCCGCTGTCCAAGCTGATGCCCGGCACCACGGTGACCCGCCTGGACAACGCCGCAGGCCCGGCCATCGAGGCGCTGCTGGCCGCCACCGACGGGCGCCCGCTGGTGATCGTCGCCCGCGACGCCCACCGCTACCCGTGGCAGCTCCAGGCGCTGGAGCACCTGCTCTGCGCCCGGCCCGAGGCCGTGGTGGTCGAGATGGGCCTGCCCGAGCGGGTGGACCTCGGCGCGGTGCACATCGCCACGTACGGCTCGGCCCGCGTCTGCGGCCAGGCGGCGGCCGAAGTCATCACCGGCGTCACCGGATAGACCCGGAATCTGCGGTCACCGGGCGATATCGACTCGGAATCCGTTACAGACTGCTCCCTTGCGGCCAGGCGTCCTCACCCGGCACAGTCCTTCAGCAATCCCCCTGATGCTGGAGAGGAAGGTGTGCCCCGTGAGGCGCATCGCCGCGGCTTCCGCCGTACTCGCCCTGGCCTGCCTGGCCGTGTCCGCGCCCGCCGCGTCCGCCGGAACGGAGATCGACCCGGCGGACACCGTCTTCACCGGCGGCACCGTCTACACCGCCGCCAAGGGCGGCCTCGCCCGCGCGGTCGCGGTGGACGACGGCAAGATCGTCTACGTCGGCGACGAGAAGGGCGCCGCCGCCTACGTCGGCGAGGGCACCAAGCTCGTCCGGCTCGACGGGCGCATGGTCATGCCCGGCATCCTCGACGGCCACATCCACCTGGAGCCGGAGCTGTTCGACTGCAGCCTGGAGTACGCCGAGCTGACCGCCGCCCAGCTGCTCGAGCGGCTGCAGAAGTGCCTCGACGCCGACAAGGGCGGCGACGACGACTGGCTGACCGTCTTCCACTGGGACCTGCAGGGCATGAAGCCGGCCGGCTTCACCCCCACCCGCCGGCTCCTGGACAAGCTGAAGACCAAGCGGCCGATCTACCTGTTCTCCACCGACGGCCACAACGCCTGGGTCAACAGCCGCGCGCTCAAGCTCGCCGGGATCACCGCCAAGACCAAGAACCCGCCCAACGGCGTCATCGTCAAGGACGCCAAGGGCCGGCCCACCGGCTACCTCAAGGAGGAGGCCGGCCGCCTGATCACCAAGGTGATCCCCAAGCCCGCCGCCTCGCGGGTGCGCGCGGGCATCAAGGCCATGCTCTCGGCCGCCGTCAAGGCGGGCATCACCGGCGCCAACTCGGTCATCCTGGAGCCCTACCAGCTCCCGGTGTGGAAGGAGCTGGCCGACGCGGGCGAGGTCCCGATCAAGCTCGACGCCACCGTGCGCATCGACGCCCGGGAGTTCGCCAAGGACCCCGAGGCCGGGGTCGCCAAGCTCGCCGCGCAGGCCGAGCAGTTCGACGGGCCCAACTTCCGCATCGGCGGCGTCAAGATCTTCCTCGACGGCGTCATCGAGTACCCCGCCCAGACCGCCCTGCTGCGCAAGCCGTACGTGGGGAGCAAGAACCGGGGCACACGCTTCGTCAGCGACCGCGACCTGCGCAAGACGGTCACCGCCCTCGACGCGGCGGGCTGGCAGGTGCACCTGCACGCGCTCGGCGACGGCGCGGTGCACCAGGCGCTGAACGCCGTCGCGTACGCCCGGCGGGTCAACGGGCCCGGCAAGCCGCACTCGCTGGCGCACCTGCAGCTCGTCGACCCCGCCGACCTCAAGCGCTTCCGCCCGCTCGGGGTCATCGCCGACCTGCAGCTCCAGTGGGCCCAGCGCGACCCCTACACCGTGGACGCGGTCCGCGCCCACCTCGGCGAGTCCCGCTGGAAGCGGCAGTACCCCGCCCGCTCGTTGTGGCGGGCCGGCGCGCTGGTCGCCGGCGGCAGCGACTTCCCGGTCGACCCGCTCAACCCCTTCCGGCAGATCGAGGCCGCGATCACCCGTACCATCGACGACCCGAAGGCCTACCCGCGCTACGCCAAGCCGCTCGGCCCCGACCAGGCGCTCACCCTGGAGCAGTCGCTGCGCATGCACACCCTCAACACCGCGATCCAGCTCCGCATGCGCGGCCAGACCGGGTCCCTGGAGGTGGGCAAGCAGGCCGACCTGCTGCTGCTCGACCGCGACCTGTTCGCCGTCCCGGCCACCGCGATCAGCGACGCCCGGCCGCTGGCCGTCCTGGTCGACGGCAAGACTGTCGCAGGGGGCCTCTAACATCCTCGGATGGACTTCACCGGACAGGACCTCTCGGGCCGCACGCTCGACGATCTCCCCGCCGAACCGCACACCTTCCGCGACTGCGACCTCACCCGCACCGAGCTGTGGGGCGCGTCGCTGGCGGGTGCGCGGTTCGACAACTGCGTGCTGGAGCAGACCGACTTCCGCCGCGCCGACCTCGACGGCGCGGCGTTCCACGGCGGTGGCGGCCTGGGCGCGCGGTTCGGTGACGCCGACCTGCTCGACGCGGTCTTCACCGACGTGGACCTGTCCTCGGCGGTGTTCGGCGGCGCGCTGCTGACCGACGCCTCCTTCACCGGCTGCCGCATGATCGGCGCCAAGCTCACCGGCGCCCGCGGCACCGGCTTCCACGTCGAGCGCAGCAACCTGACCATGGCCAACCTGGGCGGCTGCTCCTTCCGCAACGCCACTCTCCAGGGCATCCGCTTCGACGACGCGGACCTGTCCGGCTGCGACTTCACCGGGGCCGTCCTGGCCGACTGCCGGCTCATCGGCGCGCGCATGATCGGCACCGTCTTCGCGAAGTCCGACCTGCGCGGCGCCGACCTCGGCCATCCCGACGACGCGACCCTGCGCGTCCTGGCCGGCGCGGCCATCACGCCCGCCCAGGCCGCCGCGCTCCTGGCCGACCGCGGGCTGCACGTCGTCTAGGGCGGCGGCAGGCGCTTCAGGGTCCGCTCCGCCTCGGTCATGATCCGGGCGATCAGCTCCGCGCACGACGGCAGGTCGCCGATCACCCCGACCACCTGCCCGGAGGCCATGACGCCCAGGTCGGCGCGCCCGTCGACCATGGCGGCGCGCAACAGCACCGGGGTGCCGGCCGCCTGGAACACCTGCGCCCAGGTGAGGTCCCGGCTCGCCTTCATCCGCCGGGCCTCGCCGAGCAGCGCGCGGAGCGAGAGGCCGGAGACCTCGCGAAGGCGCAGGCCGTTGCGTACGGCCCGCACCAGCCGGGCCCGGCGGTGCAGCGAGTCCACGAACGGGGTCCGGAGCACGCGGTGCGGGACGCCGTCCACCTGCGTGGTGACGAGCGTCTCGGTCGCGTCGAGGTAGGCCCGCTTGACCCGGTCCGGCACCGGCGAGTCGCTGGTCAGCAGGAAGCGGGTGCCCATGGCCACCCCCGCCGCGCCGTAGGCGAGGGCGGCGACCAGGCCCCGGCCGTCGAAGAAGCCGCCCGCGGCGACGACCGGGATGTCCACCGCGTCGACCACCTGGGGGAGCAGCAGCGTGGTGGCCAGCGGCCCGGTGTGGCCGCCGCCCTCGCCGCCCTGGACGATGACGGCGTCGGCGCCCCACGCGGCGACCTTCTCGGCGTGCCGGCGGGCGCCGACCGACGGGATGGTGACGACGCCGGCGTCCTTGAGCCGGGCGATGAGCTCGCGGCGGGGGGCCAGGGCGAAGGAGGCGACGCGGACGCCTTCGCGGATCATCACCTCGGCCCGCTCGGCGGCGTCGGCGGCGTCGGCGCGGATGTTCACCCCGAAGGGCGCTTCGGTGGCCGCCTTGACCTCGCGGATGGCCGCGGTCATCTCGGGGACGGACATGGTCGCGGCGGCGATGACGCCGAGCCCGCCAGCCCGGCAGGTGGCCGTCACCAGCCGCGCCCCGGCGACGTAGCCCATGCCGGTCTGCACGATCGGGTGCCGGCAGCCGACCAGCTCGGTGAGCGCGGTCTTCACGGCACCTCGCGGTGGCGCTGCCCGGCCGGGTCGAGGCGGGCCAGGACGGCCAGCTCGGCGGGGGTGGGTTCGGGAGTGACCGGCACGTGCGCGGGCACGGTCAGCTCGAAGCCGGTGGCGGCGACGACCTGCTCGACGGTGACGCCGGGGTGGACCGAGGCCAGCCGCATCGAGCCGTCCGGGGTGCGGAAGTCCAGGACGGCCAGGTCGGTGACCACGCGGCGCAGGTCGGCCGCGCCCCGATCGGTGCCGAGGCCGCTGACCAGGTCCACCCGCTCGACGAACACGCGCGGCGAGTGGCGCGGGATCCAGTAGCTGGTCGGGTTGCACAACGTGTTGCCCGGCGCGCCGCGCACGCCGAGGAGCTGGGCCTTGGGCCGGGCCCAGTCGCCGATGCAGGAGATGTTGCTGTTGCCGTACCGGTCCATCTGGGAGGCGCCGAGCATGACGTGCCGGCGCCCGTGCAGGACCAGCCAGAGGTGGTCGCGGAAGGGCAGCCAGCCCTCCACCACCTCGGGAGCCTCGCCCAGCGGCGGCACGTCCCCGGTGAGCAGGCAGGTGCCGTCGTGGGTGAGCAGCTCGGGCTCGAAGGTCAGCCGGGCCAGCCGGGCGCCCAGCACGGTGATCGCGCCGCCGATCCCGGCCGCCAGGATCTCCCCGTCGCCGCGGAAGGCCTCCGCGCAGGCGAGCACGCAGACGTCAGCCCTGCTCATCGAGGAACTCCTCCCAGCCGGTGGTGGCGTAGCGCCGCTGCCGCTCCTCGTCGCGCGGGTAGTCGGGCTCGCAACTGGTGAACCACGCGCCGCCGGGCGCCTCCACCACCCCGGCGACCATCGAGCGGCTGATCAGCAACGACTGCACGGGCCCCTCCTTGAGCAGGTCGGCGGTGTCCACGACGCGCTCGCAGGAGACGTAGGTCGCGGTCGCGGCCTTGGCGTAGAGGTCGTCGAAGTAGGGGTCGGGCCCGAGGTACTGGGCGTTGCCGCGGGCGTCGGCGCGGTTGAGGTGCACGAGTGCCGCGTCCAGGGTGAGCGCGGGGACCGCGACCAGCTCCTCGCCCCCGTACGGCGAGCGGACCGTCCGCAGCTCCGGGTTGATCCGCAGCACGTCGGAGCCGAGCCCCGCCCGCGTCGGCAGGAACGGCAGCCGGTGCGCCCCGGCCAGCAGCCCGGCCATGAACATCCCCTCGTCCCACTCGGTGAAGGCCACCCGCCCCTCCTGCCGGGCCCGCCGGAAGTGCGGGTCGAGCGGGATGGAGTCCAGCGTGACGAAGGGCGCGACCACCCGGCGCACCTTGCCGGCGGCGCACAGCAGGCCCACGTCGGCCCCGCCGTAGGAGACGATCGTGAGGTCTGTCAGCGGCGAGCGGGCGAGCGCGGCGACCAGCGCCATCGGCTTGCGGCGCGAGCCCCAGCCGCCGATGCCGACGGTCATCCCGCTCTCCAGCCGGCCGGCCACCTGCGCCGCGGTCATGACCTTCATGCCAGCCCCCTGCGCTTGCCCAGCAGGCTGAGCTCGAAGGTGAAGCCCTGCTCGAAGCGGTAGCTGCGGCGCACGTCCACGGGGTCGATGCCGTTGAGCGACTCCTTGGCCCGGCGGATGACCTCGGGGTCCTTGGCCGCGATCCGCCCGGCGAGGTCGAACGCGGCGGCGCGTAAGGAGTCGCGGGAGGTGACCTCCAGCACCGAGCCGAAGGCGTGCAGCTCGCGGGCGCTGACCGTGCGGCAGGTGTAGACCATGGCCCGCATCAGGTGCTGCGGCACCAGCCGGGCCAGGTGCGTGGCCGCGCCGAGTGCGCCGCGCTCCACCTCGGGCAGCCCGAAGTAGGCCTCCTCGCTGGCCAGCACGATGTCGGCGTTGCCCGCCAGGCCGACGCCGCCGCCCAGGCAGTGGCCGTGCACGGCGGCGATCACCGGCACCGCGCACTCGTAGACCGCCGCGAAGGCGGCGAAGCAGCCGCGGTTCACTTCGACCATGAGGGACTCGTCGGCGTCGAGCTCCTTGACGTCCACGCCGGCGTTGAAGCCGCGGCCCTCGGCTCTCAGGACCACAACCCTGGTCTCGGGGTCCTCTCCGGCCTGCCGTACGGCTCGCGCCAGCTCGTGCCAGCCGGCCGCGGTGAGGGCGTTGACCGGCGGGGCGTTCATGACGATCTCGGTGATGGGGCCGGGGACTGCGTCTATGGCCATGCCGCTCCCATGGTTTACCTAACGCTTGCTTGGTACGGTAGCATCCGTGCGCACGCGATACGACTTCACCGGCAAGGTCGTGCTGGTCACCGGCGGCACCAAGGGGCTGGGCGCGGGAATCGCCCGCGGCTTCCTCGAAGCGGGCGCCGAGGTGATCGTCTGCGCGCGCAAGGAACCGCCGGCGCCGGTGCGCACCTGGATCTCCGGCTCGGCCCATCCCTGGCGGACCGCGCGCTTCGTGCAGGCCGACGTGCGCGAGGAGGCCGACGCCGAGCGGCTGCTGGAGGGGCTGGCGCGGCTGGACGTGCTGGTCAACAACGCGGGCGGCTCGCCGTACGCGCCGGTGGCGGGCACCTCGCCGCGGCTGCACCGGCGGATCGTGGAGCTCAACCTGATCGCCCCGCTGCTGCTGTCCCAGCGGGCCCACCCCCTGCTCGCGGCGGCCAGCGGGTCGATCGTGATGATCGGCAGCACCAGCGGCGCGCGGCCCTCGCCCGGCACGGCGGCCTACGGGGCGGCGAAGGCCGGGCTGCACCACCTGGCGGCCTGCCTGGCGGCCGAGTGGGCGCCGGCGGTCCGGGTGAACACCGTGGTGGTGGGGCTGGCCGAGACCGAGAGCGTGCCGGAGCACTACGGCGGCGCGGAGCGGGTCGCCGCGGTGGCCGCGACCGTCCCGGCCGGGCGGCTGGCCCGGCCGGAGGACGTGGCCGACGCCTGCCTGTGGCTGGCCGGGCCGGGCTACGTGACCGGCGCCGAACTCCTCGTCCACGGCGGCGGCGAACGACCCGCCTGGCGCACCCTGGCGGACGGCTGACCGACCGATCCGCCCGCGGCCTCCTTCCCCGGCGGCCCCCCTCCTCAGCGGCCTCCTTCCCCAGCGGCCTCCTTCCCCAGCGGCCTCCTTCCCCGGCGGCCCCCCTCCCCGGCGGCCCCCCTCCTCAGCGGCCTCCTTCCCCAGCGGTCTCTTTCCGCGGCCTGCTTCCCCTCGGCGGAGGGTGGGCTCGTCAGCGGATGGGTGACCGGGAAGTCGGCAGGAGCCGGAGGTGCTGCAGGGCCTCCGGGGGCGCGCTCAGCCCGCGCCCGAGCCAGAGCCGCACGTCCTCCCCCTCCCGCACCGGCAGCCGGGGAAAGGTGTTCACCGAGTGCTCGCCCTCGAAGACCACCGCGGCCCCGCCCGGCTCCACCGCCGCCGGCGCGACCACCGCCTCGACCGGCCCCGCCCCGCCCGGCACCACCGGCACGCCGTCCAGTCGCAGCAGAAGCACGTCGTCGGAGTCGATCATCATCCCGTTGGCCGCGTCCCGATGCTCCCGCCAGGCCGCCCCCCGCAGGTAGAACTCCTCCAGGGCCACCCGCCTGGCCTCCATGTCAGGGAAGGCGCGCATCCACACGAACGCGTCGGGCCGGTCGAGATCGGTGAAGATCCCGACCAGGCTGATCCCGGCCTCCTCCTGCGACTCGACGAAGTGCCGCTCGAAGAGCCGCACGAACTCCTCCCGCACGCCGGGATGGAGCGTGTACTGCCGAAACTCGTAGATCATGCCTCGCACGCTAACGCCGCCTCACTGCCAACCCATGTCAGCGAAAAGACACGCCGAAGAAACTTCTAATTACTCTCCGCTACCATTCGATGACCTAGAGCTATATGATCGCTTTGGCTTTGACCTCCAAGGTCAAGCCGAGTCAAAGGGGCAGTCGTGTGCCTGAGGGCCCGGGCACGTGGCTGCCGGCCATCGGCGAAGGAGCTGTAAGTGATCAAGAAGCTGTGCGCCACCGGCGCCGTCCTCGCAGCGGCGGCGGGTGTGACCCTGCTGGCCACCCCGGCCCACGCGGACCGCTGGAGCAGCAACTGGAGCAACAACAGCGAGTCCTCCCAGTCCGGCAACACCTTCGGGAACGTCTTCACGGCCAACCGCGGCGGGTTCGGATCCACCAACGTGAACAACGTCAACGGGTTCGCGACGACCGCCGCCAACGGCAGCATCGCCGTGACCTACATCTTCTGGTGACCATCCCCTTCTCTTCGCGTCCCTTGTCTTCGCGGCACGCACACACACTCCGGAAGGACATCCCCATGCTCAAGAAGCTCTGCGTCACCTCCATCGTCGTCGCCGCCGCCGGCGTGACCCTCATGGCCGCGCCCGCCAGCGCCGACAGCCACTCCCGGAACTGGAGCAAGAACAGCGAGTCCTCACAGTCCGGCAACACCTTCGGCAACGTCTTCGCCAGCAACGTCGGCGGGGGCTGGGCCACCAACGTCAACAACATCAACGGCAACGCGGTGACCGCCTCCAACGGCAGCCGCGCCGGTGTCTTCGCCGTGCTCGACTAGCGGCGGGGGTTCGCCCGCCGGAGCTCCGTTCCGACGCGGCGAGCCGGGCCTGAGCGGCCCGGCTCGCCCGCCTTCCCCAAGGGGGACGGGGGTACGGCGGGCATCCGGTTCCCGGGGGGCAGGGCGGGGTGGGGGCCCGGTCCCCCGGGAGCTGGGGGTCCGCAGACCGTGCGCTTGACCGGCAAATATCATCCGTTGCGTGACTATTTGTGCATATGTGACGTATGACGGGCCGGACGACGAGCGCGACCTGGCCGTGCAGGCCTGGGGAGCCGCCGGGATCGACGGCAGGATCGTCCGCTGGGACGACCCCGAGGCCGACTGGAGCGTCTTCGACGCGGTCGTGATCCGCTCGGCCTGGGACTACGTCGGCCGCCGCGCCGAGTTCCTGGCCTGGACCCGCCGCGTTTCCGAGGTGAGCCGGCTGCTCAACCCGGCCGACGTCATCGAGCGCAACACCGACAAGACCTACCTGGCCACTCTCGGCGTCCCGACCGTGCCCACGCACTGGTCCTCGGCCGATCTGCCCGACTGGCCGGAGTACGTCGCCAAGCCCTCGATCTCCGCCGGGGCCCGCGACACGATCCGCACCACCGACCGTGAGGTCGCCGCGGCGCACGCCGCCGCCCTGGAGGCGGCCGGCCGTACCCCGATGGTCCAGCCCTACCTGACCATGGTCGAGGACGAGGGCGAGACGTCGCTGCTCTACTTCAACCGGCGCTTCAGCCACTCGGTCCGCCGGACTCCGATGCTCGTCCCCGGGCGCAAGGAGATGGACAACGCCGTGGCCGACACGCGCACCCCGGCCGCTGACCAGGTCGAGCTGGCCGAGAAGGTGCTGGCCACCATCTCCGAGGACCTGCTCTACGCCCGCGTCGACCTGGTCCGGCTGTCCGACGGCACCCCGGCGGTGATCGAGCTGGAGCTCACCGAGCCCTACCTCTACCTGCGCCACGAGCAGGCCGCCGCCAACTTCGCCCGGGCCCTGGCCGAGCTGCTCTAACAGGAGATGCCGCCGTCGACCGGGATGACCGTCCCGGTCAGGTAGGCGCCGGCCCGCGAGGCGAGGAAGATCGCGGTGCCCGCCATGTCCTCGGGCCGGCCGATGCGCCCGAGCGGCACGCCGTCGGCCACGAGCCGGCGGGTCGCCGGGTCGTCGAGCGCGAAGGCCATCATCTTCGACTCGAAGGGGCCCGGGGCGATGGCGTTGACCGTGATGTGCTCGGGCGCGAGCTGCCTGGCCAGGTGCCGGGTGAGCATGTGCACGCCGGCCTTCGAGGCGGAGTAGGGGAAGTTCTCCAGCGACGGCACCCGGATGCCGTCGATGGACCCGACGTTGATCACCCGGGCCGGGTCGTCGGCGGTGGCGGACTTGCGCAGCCGGGGGAGCAGCCGCGTGGTCAGGTAGAAGACGCCCTTGACGTTGATGTTCCAGAGCTTGTCGAAGGCGGTCTCCGGGAAGTCCTCCAGGGGCGCGCCCCAGGTGGCCCCGGCGTTGTTGACCAGCACGTCGATCCGGTCGGGCAGCGCGTCGGCCAGGGTGTCCACGCCCTCGGCGGTGGACAGGTCGGCCACCACGCCGGCGCAGCCCATCTCCTCGGCCGCCCGGCCCACCTCCGCGCTCTTGCGCGCGGAGATGGTGACCGAGGCGCCCGCGTCCGCGAAGCCCTGAGCGATCATGCGGCCGATGCCGCGGGAGCCGCCGGTCACGACGACGTGCTTGCCCGCCACGTTGAACAGAGTCATGTTCTGGAGACTAGTGGGAGTTGTCCTTCACCCACAGGGTCATCAGGCCGCGGAAGTGCTCGACGAAGCGCTCGTGCTCGTGCGGCGGGTAGGTGTGCCGCACTGTGTCCACCAGCAGGTCGTCGAAGTCGGGCCCGGCCACCCAGTCCAGCACCACCTCGTCGAGGTCGGCCAGCCGGTCGGCGCAGAACTCGTGGTAACGCTCGGTCTCGAAGTAGTCGTCGGCCAGCTTGCGGTAGGCGGCCAGCCGCTCGTCGTAACCGCCCTCGACGGCGAAGTACTCGCGGGTGTCCAGGTCGATGCGCGGCCGGCGGCCGGTCTCGGCGCAGAAGACGGTCCACTTGACCAGCGTCTTGATCGCCCACGGGAAGTAGTAGTGCAGGCTGGTCAGCGCCACGTCCGGGCAGGCGTTGGCGTAGTCGATCGGATGCACGTCCGAGCCCTTGACCAGCACCTCGCAGGAGTTGAACTCCCAGCGGAAGAAGGCGTTGACCAGCCGCGAGATGGTCACCACCTCCTCGCCCACCTCGGGGGAGAGGAAGGAGTGGTCGACGGCGTAGCGCGAGTGCATGGGCAGCTCGGGCCGGAACTTCATCACCATGGTCTCGGCGCCGATCGACAGCGACCGGGCGAAGGCGTCGTAGTCCTCGATCGCCTTCTGCAGGTGCATGAGCATCTCGCCGCTGGCGTCGTAGGCGGCGTGCAGCTCCTCGGGCGAGCGCACCATCGACACGCCACGCCACGCGCCGCCGTCGTAGGGCTTCATGACGATCGGGTAGCCGAGCTCCTCGGCGATCGCGTCCAGGTCGAAGGAGCGGTTGTAGCGGGCCGCGGTGTAGGCGTAGCGCGCGTTGTCCAGCGGGTTCTTGTACGGCACGAGCACCGTCTCCGGCACCTTGATGCCCAGCCGCATGAGCGCGCAGTAGGCGGTGTGCTTCTCCATCGCCTGGAAGGTGAAGGGGCTGTTGAGGACGTAGACGTCGTCCATCATCGCGACCTTCTTCAACCACTCGCGCGGGTGGTAGTACCAGTAGGCCAGCCGGTCGATGACGACCTGGTGGCGGGGTTTGTCCCGCAGGTTGAACGGCTCGATGGTCAGCCGTTCGACGTCGAAGCCGGGGGCCGCGCGGCGCATGAGGGTCTCATACGCCGTCGGCCAGTCCTCCTCCGTGCCGAGCAGCAGGCCGACCAGGTGTCTCATGTGAACCTCCCGAGGTGGTGGGCGAGCTGGGCGCGCCAGGAGGGCCAGTCGTGCGGCACGTCGTGCCCCCACAGGTCGAGCTCGTGCCGGATGCCCTTGGCGGCGAGCGCGGCGGCGAGGGCGCGGGTGCTGTCCAGCGCGCCGGTAGTGTCCTCCCACTGGCCCTGGCCGCAGACCAGCAGCAGGCTGACCCGCGAGCGCAGCCAGTCGAGGTGGTCGCCGTGCAGGTGCGGCACGTAGTCCAGTGGGTTGTTGAAGTAGGTCGCCTCGCCGCGCTCGCCCCAGCCGTGCCAGCGGGAGGGGTCGTAGCTGCCGGACAGGCAGAGGGCCAGCGGGAACAGGTCGGCCCGCTTGAGGGCGAAGTTGGCGGCGTGGAAGGCGCCGAGACTGCAGCCGAAGAGCATGATCTCGCCCTGGCCCGCGCAGTCCTCCAGGATCGCCGGGGCGACCCGGCCGGTGATCCACTCCTCGTAGCCGGCGTGCCGCCGGGCCCGTTCCTCCAGCGGGATGTCCCGGTTGGACCAGGTGCCGGCGTCGGCGCTGTGCACGCAGTAGATCTTGACGCGGCCCGCCTCGACCAGGTCGGCGACGGCGGCGAGCATGCCGTTGTTCTCGAAGTCGCGGGCGTCGCCCTGCTCGCTGGGGAAGACGATCATCGGGCGGCCCCAGTGGCCGTAGGCGAGGACGCCGTCGACCAGCTCGCGGGTCATGCGCAGACCTCCTGTAACAGGCGGGTCAGGCTGGGGTGGAAGGCGTCTCGCCAGGCGGTGTAGTTGTGCACATCCCTCGTTTCCCGAAATGTCACCTTGTACCCCTGTGCGTCCAGAATTTCGGCCATCGATCGGTTGTTGCGCAGGTTCTCCTCCGCGCCTCCGCAGGTCAGCGCCACCGGGACCGGCCGGACCGGATCGCCACGGCCGACCTCCTCGACGAAGGCGGTGATGCGCGCGTACCCCGGGAAGCGCCGCTCGTGCCGGTCGAAGGCGTCGGTGAAGAAGCTGCCCGACTGCAGGAAGAGCGCGTCGGCCAGATCGGGGTGGCGGCGGTGGGCGTGGAGCATGGCCAGCGCGCCCAGGCTGGTGCCCATCCCGATCCGCACGGTCGCCGGGGTCTCGCGGGCCAGCGCGGCCAGGGCGTCGGCGTAGTCGTCGTTGACGCTGTAGCTGCCGTTGCGCTCGCCCGGATGCAGGAGCGCGACCCGGAGCCGGGGTAGCCGGCCGGCCGCGATCCCGGCCGAGACGTAGTGCGTGAGCGAGGCCAGGGCGTCGTACTCCGGGCCGTCGTGGACCAGCAGCAGCGGCATCGGCTCGTCCCCGGCCTCCGGCGACCACCACGACACCTCGGGGCGGCCTGCCGTACCGGATCGGTGTCCTTCGCGGGGCGGCTCGGCCAGCCAGCCGGGCGGCGCGTAGTCCTCGAACTCCAGCACGCTCTTGTCCCCGAACACGCCCGCCACGCGCCGGGCGTTGCCGGGGTCGAGCACGGTCTCGCGGTTGCCGTCGCGGTGCAGCAGCTCGAAGAGGTACTCCATGCGCGAGACCGGCGGCCGGGCGGTGACCAGCCGCCAGCCCCCGGCGACCGGCTCGAAGTCGAGCGTGCGCAGGCCGACCTCCTGGTAGAGGCGCACCCCGGCCAGCCGTCCGCGATCGGGCAGGTCGAAGGTCACCGTGGACGAGTCGAAGGCGGGCATGCTCCTCCCGTCAGAGTCCCGGCATGCGGCCGTTCCTGAAGAGGTCGACGAAGAGCTGGTGGTCCTGGCGGGCCTGTGCCCCGTATCGATGCGAGAAATCCGTCAGCATCGCCAGGAAGCCGCGCTCGTCGCCGCCGATCACCTCCGCGAGGGCCTCCTCGGTGGAGAAGTCGACCAGGTCGTGGCTCGACTCGTCGTCGGCCACCGAGTGCATGCGCGCCACCGCGCGGCCCAGGTCGCTCATGATCGAGCGCAGCTCCTCCGGCTCGTTGACGTCGCCCCAGTCGAGGTCGGCGGAGTAAGGGGAGACCTCGGCGACGAGCTGGCCCACCCCGTCGAGCGTGGTGTAACCGAGCCACGGATCGGCGTAGGCCTGCAGGGCGCGCTGCGACTCGGCGGTGCGGTGGCCCTGGTGCAGGAAGTACTCGCGGACCCGCTGGTCGGTGATGTGCCGGGCGACCGCGGGCACCTGCGCCTGCTTCATGTAGAGGATGACGTCGTTCTCCAGGGCCTGCGAGCGGCCCTCCAGCAGCAGGTTGTAGGAGGGCAGCCCGGCCGAGCCGATGCCGACACCCTTGCGCAGCGCCACGTCCTTGATGTGGTGCTCGACCGGGCTGGAGGGAATCGGCAGCGTGGCGAGGTAGTCCTCGAACGCCGCGCAGACCTTGCGCCGGGTGGCCTCGCCGACCGCCTCGCGGCCCTCCATGATCGTGAACCGGCGGTCGTAGTCGTCGATGGTGGTCTCCACGTCCAGCATGGCCACCCGGGTGGACAGCCGCGCGGTCTGCAGCACGCGGTGCAGGACGCCGCTGGTGGTCTCCAGGGTCAGCGAGCCGATCGCGTCGTCGCCGCCGTGCGCGATGGCGTGCAGCTCGGTCAGGTAGGCGTGCCCGAACTCGCCGACCAGCGCCGAGATCGCCTCGTCCGACAGGGCCTTGGCATACCCGATCAGCGCCACGCTGGCCGCGAAGCGCTTGAGGTCCCAGGTGTAGGGGCCGACGTAGGCCTCGTCGAAGTCGTTGACGTTGAAGACCAGCACGCCGGAGGCGTTCATGTAGGTGCCGAAGTTCTCGGCGTGCAGGTCGCCGTGGATCCACACGTGGCTGGTGCGCTCGTCGAGGAAGGCGGAGTCGGCGAAGTCGCCGGTCATGTCCGCGTAGAAGAGCGCGGCGCTGCCGCGGTAGAAGGCGAACGGGGTGGCGGCCATCTTCCGGAACTTCCGGGCGAAGGCCGCCGGTTCACGCTGGATGGAGTCGCCGAACTCGGTCAGGAGCACGTCGAGAATGCGGGCCTCGCGGGAGCTCATGACTCAACATATGCCGTCCCTACCTGCGCGCCAAGCCGCTGTTCTCCCTCGGTACGGCAGGCAGCCCCCGCATCCCTGCCGCCGCCAGCGTCACACTGAGCACGGTGACCGTGATCACCTGGATCGCGATCGCGGTCTCCTGGCCCGCCCACAGGCCCGACAGGCCCCTCCCCAGCAGGGCGGTGACGCCCAGCAGGGCTACGGCGAGCATGGCGTCCGCCGAGCGCCGCCGCAGCGCGGGCACCGCGGCCACCACGACGAGGAGGGCCGCGTAGCCCGGCAGGTCGCCCCAGACCGCGATCCACGGCGGCGTGCCCGGCTCCCGCAACACCGTCGCGCCCAGCACCAGCGGCAGCACCCCGGCCACCACCACAGCCCCCACCGGCCACCACCCCCGCCCCGCGGCCGTCGCGCCGCGGTGCCGGCCGAGCATCCCCGTTGGAGCGCCGCGGTGCTGGCCGAGCAGGAGGGCGAGGACCGGCACGGCCATGATCAGCAGGGCGGGCAGGTGACCGGTCAGCACGGCGTGCCAGTCCAGCCCGCCCACCCCCGCCAGCCCGTCCGCCACCCCGACCCCAGCGGGATCCTCGGCCGCGAGGACACCGCCGGGTCCCTCGGTGGCGAGGGCGCCCCCGGCCGCGTCGGCGGAGGTGACGCCGGGGGTTCCGGCAGAGGCGGCGGTGGGGATCGCGGTGGAGGTTCCGGCAGAGGTAGCGGCGGAGGTTCCGGCGGAGGTAGCGGTGGAGGTCTCGGCGGAGGTGGCGGTGGGGGCTTCGGTGGGGGTGCCGCCGATGGCGAGGGTGCCGAGCCAGGCCGGGGTGGCGATCCAGGCGAGCTCGGCGGCCAGCCCGGTCAGGGCCAGCGCCTTGGCCGCCCGCACATACCCCTGCAGCAACGCCGCGAAGGCCGGCAACCAGCTCAGCCCGGCCACGAAGAGCACGAGCAGCACCCCCGACCCCGCCGGCCCGACCGCCTCGGCCTGCTCGGCGGGCAACCCGGCCAGCACCCCGACGGTGACCATCGCCTGCAGGCCCAGCCCGAGCACCGCCAGCAGCCGCAGCGCCCCGCCCCAGGCCGCCGCCCGGGGCGTCCAGCTCAACCGCACCCGTACCGCGAGCGCCGCCACGCTGGCCAGTTCCGCCCAGGCGGGCCGCGGGTTGGCCTCATCGGGAGCCTCGCCGTACAGCTCCAGGAAGGCGGCCACCATCTCCTCCTCCCGCTCGGCCCGGTACCCGGCCGGGAGCAGCCGCAACGCCCCGCGATACCGCCGCTCAAGCAGGGACGGCCCGGAAGGAGCGGGCTCAGAAGGGGCGGGAGGGGTGGGGTCGGGCGCGGTCATGGGGTCACCGGCCGGGCGCGCAGCCGCTCGGTCGCGGTGCGGGCGTTGGCGGCCAGCCGTTCGGCCTCGGCCCGCAACGCGCCCGCGCCGCTGTCGGTGAGCCGGTAGTAGCGCCGCAGCCGCCCGTTCTCGGCCTCCTCGCGGTCGAGCTCGACCAGCCCGTCACCGGCCAGCCGGTCCAGCACGCCGTACAGGGTGCCGATCTTGAGCTGGACCGTCCCCCCGGAGAGCCGGTCGACCTCCTGGACGATCCCGTATCCGTGCCGCGGCCGGTCCACCAGCGCGGTGAGCGCCAGGAACATGGGCTCCGTCATAGTCACAGCGGACACGATATCCTGTCAGTCAGGATATGTCACGGATGCTGACTCGACACCGAGACCACCTCGCCGGTCATGTAGGAGGAGTAGTCGCTGGCCAGGAAGACGATCACGTTGGCCACCTCCCAGGGCTCCGCCGCCCGCCCGAACGCCTCCCGGGCGG
Source organism: Nonomuraea sp. NPDC050328 (assembly GCF_044459405.1). Classification (NCBI taxonomy): domain Bacteria; kingdom Bacillati; phylum Actinomycetota; class Actinomycetes; order Streptosporangiales; family Streptosporangiaceae; genus Nonomuraea; species Nonomuraea sp. NPDC050328. The sequence goes on from NZ_JBITIW010000002.1 coordinate 141,867, forward strand.
TCAGCTCGGCCAGCGTCTCCGGCGTGGTCACCTTCTCCAGGAACGGGTGCATCGCCAGCGAGGGCGCGACCGCGTTGACCCGGATGCCGTACGGCGCGGCCTCCAGCGCGACGCAGCGGGTCAGCGCCATGACCCCGGCCTTGGCCGCGGCGTAGTGCGCCTGGCCGCGCTGGGCCCGCCACCCGATGACCGAGGCGTTGTTGACGATCACGCCGGAGCCCTGTGGGATCATCGTCCGCAGCGCCGCGCGGGTGCAGCGCATGGTCCCGTTGAGCGTCACGTCGAGGACGGCGTGCCACTGCTCGTCGGTCATCTCGGCCAGCTCCGCCGTACCGCCGAGTCCGGCGTTGTTGACCACCACGTCCAGCGGGCCGCAGGCGGCGAAGAGCGCCTGCACCTGCTCCTCGCAGGTCACGTCGCACCGGACGGCCAGCGGCTCGGCGCCGGTGAGGTCCTTGAGCGTGGCGGCGGCCTCGGCCAGCCGGCGTTCGTGCCGGTCGGAGACGATCACGCGGGCGCCCTCCTCGGCGCAGCGGCGCGCGGTGGCGAAGCCGATGCCCGCCCCGGCCGCCGCGGTGACCAGGACGGCCCGGCCGGCCAGCAGCCCGTGCGCCTTCACCGGGGCAGTCCCAGCACGCGTTCGGCGATCAGGTTGCGCTGGATCTCGCTGGACCCGGCGTAGATGGTGTCGGCGCGGGAGAAGAGGTAGAGGCGCTGCAGGTCGTTGAGCTCGCCGTCCGCGGCGATCAGCCCGTCGAGGCCCTGCGCCTGCTGGGCCAGCTCGCCGAGCCGCCGGTGCCACTCCGACCAGTACAGCTTGGCCGTGGGGGAGCCGGGCGAACGGTGCCGCATGAGCCGCAGCTCGATCCAGGAGCGCACGAGCGCGTCGCGGAAGACCGGGTCGTCCAGCACGCCGCTGCGCCGGGCCGCCTCGACCACGCGGTCGTACTCGCGCTGGAAGCCGAGCTGCTGGCCGAGCGTGGAGACGCCGCGCTCGTGGCCGAGGGTGGCCATCGCGATCCGCCAGCCGGCGCCCGGCGCCCCGACGATCAGCTCGGCGTCGGTGCGGGCGCCGTCGAAGAACACCTCGTTGAACTCCGAGTCGCCGGTGAGCTGCACGATCGGCCGCACCCGCACGCCGGGCTGGTCGAGCGGGACCAGCAGGTAGGACAGGCCGCGGTGGCGCTGGGACCCGGGTTCGGTACGGCAGAGCACGAAGATCCAGTCGGCGACGTGCGCCAGGGAGGTCCACACCTTCTGCCCGTGCACGACCCACTCGCCGCCGCGCAGTTCGGCCCGGGTGCGGACCGCGGCCAGGTCGGAGCCGGCGTCCGGTTCGGAGTACCCCTGACACCACAGCTCCTCGCCGCGCTGGATCGGCGGCAGGAAGCGGCGGCGCTGGGCGTCGGTGCCGTGCTCCAGCAACGTCGGGCCGAGCAGGGTCTCGCCGATGTGCCCGACCCGGGCGGGCGCGCCGGCGCGGGCGTACTCCTCGTGGAAGGCGATCTGGTCGGCCAGCGAGGCGGCGCGCCCGCCGTAGGCCTCGGGCCAGGCCAGGCAGGTCCAGCCGGCCTTGCCGAGCGCGCGTTCCCAGGCGCGGCGCAGCTCGAAGCCCTCGTGCTCGCGTCCGGGGCCGCCGAGGCCGCGGGCGGCGGCGAACTCCCCGCCGAGCTGCGCCTCCAGCCAGGCGCGCGCCTGCTCACGCAGGGCCATCGAACCGGCCGTAGGAGCCGCGGAAGAACAGCAGGGGGCCGCCGTCGGCGTGGGTGTCGAGCTGGAGCACCCGGGCCACGACGATCACGTGGTCGCCGGCCGGGTGCTCGGCCTCCACGGCGCAGTCGATCCAGGCCAGCGCGCCGTCCAGCACCGGGTTGCCGCCGGGGGAGGAGGTCCATTCCAGGCCGGCGAACTTGTCGCCGCCGCGGGCGGCGAGCTGGGCGCAGACCGGCTGCTGGTGCTCGGCGAGGACGTTGACCGTGATGTTCTTGGCGCCGCGCACCACGGGCCAGCTCGTGCTGGTGTAGGCGACGCAGAAGGCGACCAGCGGCGGGTCCAGGGAGACCGAGGTGAAGGAGTTGGCTGCCAGGCCGCAGGGGCGGCCGGAGGCCGGGTCGAGCGCGGTGATGGCGACGACGCCGGTGGCGAAGCGCCCGAGGACCGAGCGGAAGCGCTGCCCGTCGGTGTGGCCGTTGCCCGGGGGGTGTTGCGCAGGGTGCATGGCCACTCCGTTGCGGTGGGCTCGGCGGCTCGCGCACTCCTCCGGCGAAAGGAGCCGGGCTGCGTGGGTGCTCATGGTCGCCTCCTTCACCGCTCATCTTACCAAGCGCTTGCTTGGACGGTAGGCGGGTTGCCGGAACGGTGTCAAGCGCCTAGCGTGAGGTTGTGGCCAAGCGCTTGCTTGCTTTCTCGGACCGCACGGCTGTCGCGGGCGTGGGCTGGACCGAGTTCAGCAAGGACTCCCGGGTCAGCACGCTGACGCTGGCCTGCCGGGCGATCCTCGCCGCCCTGGCCGACGCCGGGATCCGGCCCGAGGAGGTGGACGGCCTGGCCACCCATCGCGTCGGCGACTCGGTCGCCCCCGGCGTGGTCGGCCCGGCGCTCGGGCTGCCCTCGCCGTCCTGGTACCTCGACCAGTTCGGCGGCGGCAGCGTCTCGCACTCGGTGGTCGGCCAGGCGGCGCTCGCCGTCGCCGCCGGGCTGGCCGAGACGGTCGTGGTCTACCGGGCGATCAACGCGCGCTCGGAGTTCCGGATGGGGCAGGCGGCCAACCCCTCGCCCGAGGCGCAGTACCTGCAGCCGGCCGGGCTGGTCGCGCCGGTGCAGCACTTCGCCCTGTACACCCGGGCGCACATGCTGAAATACGGCACCAAGGCCGAGCAGCTCGGGCAGATCGCGGTCCGCCAGCGTGACCACGCCACCCGCAACCCGCGGGCCCTCATGCGGGAGCCGATCACCCTCGACGACTACCTGGCCAGCCGGTGGATCAGCGAACCGCTGCGGCTCCTCGACTGCTGCCTGGAGACCGACGGGGCCTGCGCGCTCGTCGTCACCACCGCCGAGCGGGCCCGGTCGCTGCGCCGTACGCCCGTGCTGATCAGCGCCGCCGCCTGGGGCGGCGGCGACTCCTTCCTCGCACCCGGCGAGCCGACGGTCTCGGCCGCCGCCCTGCTGGCCCCCCGCCTGTACGGCATGGCCGGGCTCGGGCCGGGCGAGGTGGACGTGGCGATGCTCTACGACTGCTTCACCTTCTCGGTGCTGGTGCAGTTGGAGGACTACGGGTTCTGCGCCAAGGGGGAGGGCGGGCCGTACGCGGCCTCGGGGGAGGGGCCGCCGGTCAACACGCACGGCGGCTTCCTGTCGGAGGGCTACGTGCACGGGATCAACCACGTCGCCGAGGCGGTCACCCAGCTCAGGGGCGAGGCGGGCCCGCGACAGGTGGAAGGGGCAGAGGTGGCGCTGTCCACCGCCCAGCCCGGCTACATCCTGCCCGCCACCTCGGCGCTGATCCTGCGGAGGGGCTGATGGACCGCGACTCGCGCGAGTGGTGGGAGCGGCTGGGCCGGCACGAGCTCCTCGTGCAGCGCTGCCTGACCTGCGGGCGGACGCGTTTCCCCGCCCGGGCCTTCTGCGCGGGCTGCCGCGGCGAGCGGTGGGAGTGGACATCGGCGGGGACCGAAGGGGTCGTGGAGAGCTGGATCGTGGAGCGGCGGCGCGAGCCCGGCGTCACCGTCGTGCGGGTCCGGCTGGCCGGGTGCGTCTTCCACGGGCGCTGGACCGGGGAGCGCGAGCCCGAGGCGGGCGGCCCGGCGCGGCCGGTCTTCACCGGCTCGGCGGAGGGGACCCGGCTCGACTGGGGGCCGTGACCTCAGGAGCTCTCGCCCGTTCCGCCGGCGGGCGGAAAACGCGTCCTGGCGGGCGTGGGGGACCCGCCAGGACGCGCCTCCTTCTCCGTGCACGTACGGTGCCAGGACTCCGGCGAGGGTTGGAGTCCTAGCCCGTGTGCTCGTGCACAGAGCCGGTGGGGGAGTGATCCTCCGCTGGGCGATGGTTCGGGTGCCGGTGACGGTCCGCGATGCGCTGCGCGGCGCCGACGGGATCGTCGATGGGGTGGGTGACGGTCGAGCCGTCGTCGCTCCACACGAACGATCCGTCCTTGCACCACACAGTCAACTCGGTGAGCACGGATAACACGGACATGCCGCTCCCATTGCTCTGGTAGGTGTGGGTGAACCCCTGGCGATGCAACGCGTAACGCAGTAGACGTGTTGCCTCGCGGGGGTCGTGCCAGGGCAGGTACGGCGTAACCGGCAGCACCGGCTCTCACCCCCTTACCGGCCTTTCGATGGATTTGTACCAACGATTGGATGATGCGGCTGTCAAGGCCGTTCGGTCAAGGGGTTCTGGCCTGCTAGAACCAGATCGTCTAAATTGTTGGAACAAAAGGGGTGAAAGTGGCAGCGTCCCCGCTTTACCGACAGGTGGCTGCGATCCTGCGGCAAGCCATCTACTCCGGCGTCTACCGCCCAGGGGACGTGCTGCCCACGGAAGAGAAGCTCCAGGAGCAGTACGGCGTCAGCCGCAACACCGCGCGCAACGCGCTCACCATGCTCCTCAACGAGGGCCTCATCACCCGCACGCCCCGCATCGGCTCCGTCGTCAGGGAACGCCGGGCGCTGCTCATCCACCCGCAACGCGAACTCGAACCCCAGCCGGAAGGAGAGATCAGGGAGGCGTTCGCGACCGCCGTCCAGGCCGAGGGCCGCGGGTTCAGTCAGGACATCACCATCCAGATCTTGCGCCCGGAGGACGAGATCGCCAGCCGGCTCGAACTCGGCGACGAGGAGTTCGCCGTGGTGCGCCGGCGGCTGCGGTTCGTGGACGGCCAGCCGTACAACACCAACGACTCCTACTTCCCCGAGCGGATCGTGGCCGGGTCGGAGATCGCCCGGCCCGGCGACATCCGCCGGGGCGCCAACCGGGTCCTGGAGGAGCTGGGCCACAAGCAGGTCCGGGTGGTGGACGACATCCAGGGCAGGATGCCCACGCACCTGGAGTCCGAACAGCTCAAGCTCGACGTGGGCACGCCGGTGCTGGTGTACACGCGCGTCGGGTTCGACGCCGGCGACACGCCGGTCCGCGTAGCCGTGTCGGTCTTTCCCGCCGACAAGCACTTGATCAGATATGAGCTCGGCCTCTCCTGGCCAGCTTGAAGGCAGGGCTCGCTTGGGGGTGATCGCGCCGCCCGGTGCCTCGCGAGCCATTTCGGACTTGCCGCACCGGCGTCGGGAGTAGGGCATACTCCCGAAACTTCGATTTATCCATATATATCCGGTTATGTGCCGTGCGCGATGAATCGAGCACACTCCGTGTTCACGCGCACACCCATCGCAACGAAGGGTTGAATCATGCACTCGCACACCCATGCCCCCTCGTCCACCCTTCGGCCCCCGCTGACCCTGCGGCGAGCCGAACCCGGCGACCTGTCAGGCGTGCTCACCCTCCTCGCCGACACCGCGGAATGGCTGCACTCCCAGGGCGTACGACAGTGGCCGCGCGGCGGCTTCGGCCCCGAGCGCATCGAACCGCTCATCGGCGAACGGGTCCTGCACGTGCTCGACGCCGACCTCGGCGGCCTGACCGCGGGCCCAATCGCCTGCATCGCCCTCGACGGGCATGCCGACCCCGAGTTCTGGACCCCAGCCGACCGGCCCGCCGACGCGCGGTACGTGCACAAGCTGGCCGTCTCCCGCGCGTGGTCCGGCATGGGGCTCGGCGACGCCCTGCTCGACTGGGCCGGCGCGACCGTGGGGGACGCCGGGCTGGGCTGGCTCCGCCTCGACTGCGCCAAGGACAACGCCGGGCTCCAGCGCTACTACCGGCGGCGCGGATTCACCCACCTGCGCACCGTGGACCTGCCCCACCGGGCCTCCGGCGCGCTCTTCCAGCGGCGGGCCGGCGGCGGTGACCTGTTCCGCCAACTCGGCGTCCGCGAGCTCGTCGACGCCTGACCTTCCGGCTCCCTGACTCTCATTGACAGGGTCCGTCAAATGCCCCCTTCCATCCCGGAAGGGGGCAGAACAGGCGATAGCCTTTGCCGCGTGAGTCGAAACAGCGGTGAGGGGTCATGACGGGATCGTTGCTGGAGGTCATCGCCCTGGACGTGCGCGACGCCATCGCCGCCGAGCGGGGTGGCGCCGACCGTCTCGAGGTCGTCGCCGACATGGCCGCCGACGGGCTCACCCCGGCGCCCGAGACCGTCGCCGCCATCGCCCACGCCTGCGCGCTGCCGCAGATGGTCATGATCCGCGCGCACGCCGGCTTCACCCTCGGCGAGGGCGAACTCGACGAGCTCCGCCACACGGTCAAGGAACTCGCCTCCGCCGGGGCCGCCGGGTTCGTCTTCGGCTTCCACGACGCCGCCGGGGCCGTCGACCTGGCCGCCACCGAGGCGCTCATCCACGCCGCCTCGCCGCTGCCCTGGACCTTCCACCGGGCCGTCGACCACGCCGCCGACGTCCACGCCGCCTGGCGGGCCGTCCGGCTGCTGCCCAACCTCGCCACCGTCCTCACCTCCGGCGCGCCCAGCGGGGTCTCCGACGGGCTGGCCATCCTCAAGGCCCGGGCCGAGGCCGGCGACGCCTCCCTCATCCTCGCCGGCGGCGGCCTCCAGCGGCCCCACGTCCCCACCCTCCTGTCGTACGGCGTGCGTGCCTTCCACGTCGGCAGCGCCGTCCGGCCCTCCTGGCACGAACCCGTCGACCCGGCCCTCGTCGCCCAATGGCGCACTCTCATCGACCGCGACTAGCCGGTTCTTTTTATCTGGCGTTCCTCCCTCCCTCCGCCCAGGATCACGCCCCACCGCCCGGCTACTCGCCGCATAGAAGACCGGGGTCGGCGGAGGCGTGACCTAACCCGCCGCACCGGGGACTGACAGCCGCGCCGGGGACTTGAACGGCCGTACCGGAGGACTGGCGGCCGGAGGGTCGAACGGCCGGCAGGGGACTGGGCGGCCAGCAGGGGACTGGGCGGTCTGCCGGGGATGAATGGACCGCGCCGGACGCTGAACGGCCGTGGCGGGTTGCCTGAACGGCGGCGCGGCCCTCCCCGCCGGGCTTCCCCCACCTAACTGATGCGGCGAGCGACCCCCTCGGTGGTGCGTGATCCTGTGCGGTGGTGCGCTGGGGTCGGCGAGGGTGTGAAGGGGAGTTGGGAAGCGGAGGAAGGAAGGTTGGGGCTCTAGGGGAGCGGTCCGCCGACCGCCTTGGCCGCCCCTTGACGGCGGGGGTAGCGGTGAGCCGGGCCGCGTCGCTGGACCGGGTTCGGGGGTGGACTGCGGAACCATGGGTGGTGTATCCGCGGCCGCAGCCTCGGTTCTGCAAGGCCGTACCCCGAGTTGACCTAGCATCTGCCAAGGATAAAGTGACCCCGTGACCACGTTCGGCATCAGCGAAGCAGCCGCCCTCCTAGGCGTGAGCGCCGACACCGTCCGCCGCTGGGTCGACTCCGGCCGTCTGCCGGCAAGTCGCGACGAGCACGGGCATCGTCGCGTGAGCGGCCCCGACCTGGCCGCGTTCGCCCGGGCCCAGGTGGGGCCGGACAGCGAGGCCGGCCACTCCTCGGCCCGCAACCGCTTCCGCGGGATCGTCACCGAGGTGCTCCGCGACGCGGTCATGGCCCAGGTGGAGATCGCGGCGGGGCCGTTCCGGGTGGTGTCCCTGATGAGCCGCCAGGCCGCCGACGAGCTGGGCCTGGAGCCCGGCGTGGTCGCGGTCGCGGTGATCAAGTCCACGAACGTCGTCGTCGAGATCCCCGGCCACGCGCGCGTGGCGAGCCCCTGAGGAGACGCCTTGCCGGCGAAACGCTCGATCGTCGTGATGTTGTTGGGTGCGCTGACCCTGCTGGCCGGTGGCTGCGGTTCCGGGGCGGGTGCAGGGGCGGGGAAGGGCACTGTGACGGTGTTCGCCGCGGCCTCGCTGACCGGGGCTTTCACCGAGCTCGGCCAGGCGTACGAGCGGGCGCGTCCCGGGACGAGGGTGCGGTTCAACTTCGGCTCCAGCGCGACGCTGGCGCAGCAGCTCGTCCAGGGGGCGCCGGCTGACGTGTTCGCCGCGGCCAGCCCGGCGACCATGAAGACGGTCACCGACGCCGGTCTGGCCGGGCCGGCCGCGGTCTTCGCGCGGAACAAGCTGCGGATCGCGGTGCCCAAGGACAACCCGGCGGGGGTGGACTCGCTGGCCGATCTGGCCGATCCCAAGGTCAAGGTGGCGCTGTGCGCGGAGCAGGTGCCATGCGGGGCCGCTGCGGTCAAGGCGCTGGCCGCGGCGGGGCTCAAGGTCAAGCCGGTCACCTTGGAGCAGGATGTGAAGGCGACGCTGGCGAAGGTCGAGCTGGGGGAGGTGGACGCCGCGCTGGTGTACCAGACCGATGTGCTGGCCTCCGGGGGCAAGGTGGCCGGGCTGTCGTTCCCTGAGGCGGATCAGGCGGTCAACGACTATCCGATCGTGGTCCTGACCAGGGCTCCCGACGCCGAGGGGGCGCGGGGGTTCGTCGAGCTGGTCCGGTCGGCGCAGGGGCAGGCCGTGCTGGCGAAGGCGGGATTCCAGACCTCATGACCAGGCGTGGTGACGGGCCGGAGGGGGAGCCCCAAGGGCCGGCGGAGGGGGAGCCTGCTCGGGCGGCGCACGTGCCCGGGGAGAGGGAACCCAACCGGGCGGTCAGGGTGAGCGGGCGGTCGGTGAAGGTCAGCGGGCGGGCGCCGTGGGTGTTGGTGGTGCCGGCGATGGCTGGGCTGGTGTTCCTGGTGTTGCCGCTGGTCGGGCTGGTGGTGCGCGCGCCGTGGTCCACGTTGCCGAGCCGGCTGGCCCAGCCGCACGTGCTGGAGGCGCTGCGGCTGTCGCTGGTGACGGCGACCGCCGCCACGGTGATCTGCCTGCTGCTGGGGGTGCCGCTGGCGTGGTTGCTGGCGCGGGCCGAGTTCCCCGGGCGCAGGATCGCGCGGGCGCTGGTGACGGTCCCGCTCGTGCTCCCGCCTGTGGTCGGCGGGGTGGCGTTGCTGCTGGTGCTCGGGCGGCGGGGGCTGGTGGGGCAGTGGCTGGAGTCCACGTTCGGGGTGTCGCTGCCGTTCACCACGGCCGGGGTGATCGTCGCTGAAGCGTTCGTGGCGATGCCCTTTCTGGTGATCAGCGTCGAGGGGGCGTTGCGGGCGGCTGACCGGCGTTACGAGGAGGCTGCCGCCACTCTCGGGGCCTCGCGGTGGACGGCCTTCCGTCGGGTGACGCTGCCGCTGGTGATGCCGGGTGTGCTGGCCGGGGCGGTGTTGTGCTGGGCGCGGGCGCTGGGGGAGTTCGGGGCCACGATCACGTTCGCCGGGAATTTTCCCGGCACCACGAGGACCATGCCGCTGGCGGTCTACCTCGCGCTGGAGACCGAGCCGGAGGCGGCCATCGTGCTCAGCCTCGTCCTGCTCGCCGTGTCGGTGCTCATCCTCGCCAGCCTGCGCGACCGCTGGACCGGGGCGGCGACGGGATGAGCCTGCATGCCCGGCTGGTCGTCGAACGGCCCGCCTTCCGCCTCGACCTGGAGCTGGACGTCGCCCCAGGCGAGATCGTCGCGCTGCTCGGCCCGAACGGCGCGGGTAAGACGACCGCGCTGCGCGCCCTGGCCGGGCTGGCCCCGCTGGCCGCGGACGGGTTCATCGAGCTCGACGGCCAGGCGGTCCACCGCCGCCCGGCCGAACAGCGGCCGGTCGGCATGGTCTTCCAGGACTACCTGCTCTTCCCGCACCTGTCGGCCCTGGACAACGTCGCCTTCGGCCCCCGCTGCCGGGGGAGCGGCAAGACCGAGGCCCGCCGGCTCGCCGCCGAGCTGCTCGCCCGCGTCGGGCTGGCCGACCTGGCGAAGGTACGGCCCGGCGAGCTCTCCGGCGGTCAGGCGCAACGCGTCGCCCTGGCCCGGGCGCTTGCCGTACAGCCGAGGTTGCTGCTCCTGGACGAGCCCCTTGCGGCCCTGGACGCGCACACCCGCCTGGAGGTGCGGTCGGGCCTGCGGCGGCACCTGGAGGGCTTCGACGGCGCGACGGTGCTGGTCACGCACGACCCGCTGGACGCCATGGTGCTGGCCGACCGCCTGGTGGTGATCGAGCGGGGCCGCGTCGTCCAGGAGGGCCCGCCCGCCGAGGTGGCCGCCCGGCCCCGCACCGACTACGTGGCCAGGCTGGTGGGACTCAACCTCTACCGTGGCACCGCCGCGGCGGGCCGGGTGAAGGTGGGCGAGCTGCTCTTCAGCACCAGCGAGCCGCTCGACGGCCCGGCGTTCGTGGCCTTCTCCCCGGCCGCGGTCGCCCTGTACCGCAGCCGGCCCGACGGCAGCCCGCGCAACCTGTGGCAGGCGCGCATCGAGGGGGTCGAGCGGCACGGCGATAACGTCCGGGTGCACCTGACCGGCCCGGTGACCGCGTTCGCCGACGTCACCCCGGCGGCGGTGGCCGAGCTCGACCTCACCACCGGGCGGGAGGTCTGGGTCTCGGTGAAGGCCGCCGAGACGCACGCCTATCCGGCGTGACCCAGCGCGGAGTCGGCGCGGCGGAGGGCGGCGGCCAGGCTCTTGATCGTCGCCGGTTCGTCCAGGACGCCGCCGACCTGCCGCTGCTCCTCCCAGGCCCGCACCCGCGCCGCGTACTCGTCGTAGCGCGCCAGGTGGAAGGCGTAGACGGTGGCGAAGCGGCTGACCAGGTGCGAGGGGTGCATGTCCCAGCCCTGGTAGAAGCCGTTGCCCAGGGAGTGCCGGACGAGCTGCGCGTGCCGGGCCCAGAGGACGTGCACGTCCGCCGTCGCCTCGGAGGCGGGCGCGGCGGCCAGGGAACCGTCCGACAGCTCGACCGGCGTGGTCGCGAAGGCGGTCTGCATGAGGTGCCGCGCGTGGTCGCAGGCCGGGTGGTCGAGCCGCTGCTCGTGCGGGGGCAGGCCGAGCGCGGCGGTGTAGTCGAAGACGCCGAAGTGCGCGCCGGTCAGCCGCTCGTGCAGGCCGGGACGCAGGAACGGCAGCGTGCGCGGGTCCTCGACCTGGAGCTCGAAGCCGGCACCGGCCGGGAGCCGCTCGGCGAAGCGGTGCACGGCCGGCTCCTCCAGCACCTTCGGGAAGGTGACCGTGCAGCCGGGCAGCACGCCGGTCCGCTCCAGGAACAGGGCGAGCGTGCGCAGCGAGCGCTCCTCGTCGTCGGCGAACGACTTCACCCGCAGCCCCCAGCGCCGCGGCAGCCCGCCGGTCCGGTGCAGCTCCAGCACCGCCTCGGCGGCGGCCTCGGCGTGCCCGTCCTCCTCGGCGGGACGCGTGCCGTACCCGTCCTCGAAGTCGATGCGCACGTCCTCGATCGGCTCCGTGGCGAGCTTGGCCGCCACCCGCGGGTGTACGGCACGCGCCAGGCCGAGCGGGACGCCGAAGACCTCGGCGAGTTCCTCCGGCCCGGCCAGGTGCTCCTCCAGCAGCGCGCGGGCCTGTTCGCCCCACTCGCGCACGGTCCTGACGGACCAGCGGTGGGCGGGCACGTAGACCGTGTGGACGGGTTGCCAGTGGAAAGACCCTGTGAGCACGCGGCATAGCCTAATGTCCACCGCATGCGGCACTTCGGCGCGGACAACCCGCTGTTCACCCTGGCCCGTTCCGGGCGGCGCACCACCCACCCTCTGCTGGCGATCGCGATCGCCCTGGGCGCCCTGCTGTTCGGCTCGGCGGCGGGCGAGGTCCTGCTGAGCCTGATCGCGGTGCCCGCCGATCCGGCGGTGCGGCTGCTGGTTCTGCTGGTGCTCGGGTTCGCGCCGACGGCGGCGCTCGTGTGGATGTGGGTGCGCGGCTTCGAGGGGCGCGGCTGGAGCACTCTCGGCTTCACCCGGGATCGCGCCGGCTGGAAGAGCCTGCGCGGCTTCCTCACCGGCCTGCTGTCCTTCGGCCTGGTCACCGGGCTGCTGGTGGCCCTGGGGTACGCGGCGCGGGAGAACGTCCCCGAGGCGTTCGTGCCCGCGCTGGTGGTGCTGGCCGGGTGGATCGTGCAGAGCTCGACCGAGGAGGTCCTCGTGCGGGGCTTCCTCATGCCGGTGGTGGGCGCCCGCTGGGGAGCCGTCGCCGGGGTGGGCGTCTCGGCGTTGCTCTTCGCGCTGCTGCACGGGCTGAACCCGGGCGTCACCCCGCTCAGCGTCGTCAACCTCGTGCTGGTCGGGGTGCTGCTCGGCCTCTACGCCCTCTACGAGGGGGCGCTGTGGGGCGTGTGCCTGTGGCACGCCGCCTGGAACTGGGCGCAGGGCAGCGTCTTCGGTTTCGAGGTCAGCGGGCAGACCACCGGCGTGCTCTCCGTCGTCGACCTGCGCGAGCAGGGGCCCGACGTGGTGACCGGCGGCGCCTTCGGCCCGGAGGGCGGGCTCGCCTCGACGCTGGTGCTGCTGCTCGGCGTCGCTGTCGTGGTGCTGGTGGCCCGCCGGGTCGGAGGGGTCAGCCCCGGCCGCAGGCGGCCAGCATCGCCTCCAGACCGGTCAGCTTGACCTTGTCGCCCCGGCCGAGCGAGCGGGCCAGCTCGCCCTCGGCCGCCTCGATGCGCAGCCAGTCGTCGTAGGTGACCGGCGTGAGGCCCTTGGCGGCGAGCAGGTCGTCGAGCCCGGCCCGCTCGACGGGATCCCGATCCGAGAGGTCGGCGAGGAGGGTGCGGACCGTCTCGGCGGCGTCGGACTTGTTGGTGCCGATGACGCCGGTGGGCCCGCGCTTGAGCCACCCCGCGACGTACTCCCGATCCCGCACCCGGCCGGCCACGTTGGGCACGGTCATGGTGCCGGTGTCGAACGGCACCCCCGGCAGCGGCACGCTCTGGTAGCCGACCGAGCGCAGCACCATGCCCACCGGGAGGGTCTCGAACTCGCCGGTGCCGACGACGCGGCCCTCCTCCGACAGCCGGGTGCGCTCCAGACGCAGGCCCTCGACCCGCTCCGCACCCAGGATCTCGACCGGGCGCAGCCAGAACCGCACGTCGAGGCGGCGGGGACGGCCCTCGGGCGGCCGGGCCGCCCACGACTGCAGCACGTCGATGTTGCCGCGGACCTGCCGGGGGAAGTCGCCGCCGAGCACCACGGCCTCCTCCGGCCGCACGCAGACGTCGGCGTTGCCCACCTCGCCGAGCTCGCGCAGCTCCTTGAGGGTGAACTTGGCGTGCTCGGGGCCGCGGCGGCCGATCATGTGGATCGCCTTGACCTGGGAGGCGTCCAGGTTGCCCAGCACCTCGTGCGGGATGTCGGTGCCTTCGAGGTCGGCGGCGGTCTTGGCGAGGATGCGCACCACGTCCACCGCCACGTTGCCGACGCCGATGACGGCGATCTCCGGGCTGTCGAGGGTGAAGCGGTCGGGGGAGACGTCGGGATGCCCGCAGTACCAGTTGACGAAGTCGGTCGCGGCGACGCTGCCGGGCAGGTCCTCGCCGGGGATGCCCAGCCGCCGGTCGACCATCGCGCCGGTGCAGTAGACCACCGCGTCGTAGTGGCTCAGCAGCTCCTCGACGGTCAGGTCAGCGCCCAGGGTGAGGCCGCCGAGGAAGCGGATCTGGGGGAGTTCGAGCACGCGCCGCAGGTAGTTGGCGATCGACTTGATCGAGGTGTGGTCGGGGGCGACGCCGTACCTCACCAGGCCGTACGGCGCGGGCAGCCGCTCCAGCACGTCCACCCGCACCGGGCCGGGGGACTGCTTGACGAGTGCCTCTGCGGTGTAGATCCCGGCCGGGCCCGAGCCCACGACTGCGACCGTCAGCGTCACCGTGCCGCCTCCTCAACTCACCGGGCCGCTGGGGAGGGTGCGTCCCGCCAGACGCAGGCGGCCGGTGTGGTCGATATATCCCCGATCCCCGGTGCGGATGAACCCATCTCGGGCGAACACCGAACGATCACGAGATCTCTCCAGGTAGCCGGTCATGACGGCCGGGGAGCGCAGCAGCACCTCGCCCTCCTCGCCCTCTTCGACCGGTCGTCCGGCGGCGTCGCGGATCGCCACGTCCACCCCGGCCCGCGGCCGGCCCACCGACTCCTCGGCGTCCTCCGGCGGGTCGTCCGGCCGGGTGCCCAGGCCGAGCCCGGCCTCGGTGCAGAGGTAGCGGTTGCAGACCGGCACGCCGTACCGCTCGCGCAGCGCCCGGATCAGGCCCGGCGGGGCTGGCGCGCCGCCGCTCAGCACCAGGGTCAGGTCGGGCAGCTCGGCTCCGGTGGCGAGCAGTTCGGCGAGCTGGCGCGGGCTGCCCTGCAGCACCCGGATCCGGTGCCGGCGCAGGACCTCCACCGCCGCGCCGGCCTCCCAGCAGGGCAGCAGGTGGCTGGTGCGGCCGGTCTGCAGGAAGATCGGCAGCCGGGTGGCGAACGACAGGTGCCCGAGCGGCTGCGTCACCAGCCGCGCGTCGCCGGTGCCCCAGCGGGTCCCCGCGCCGTGCGCGCGGATGGCGGCCAGTTGCCGGTCGCCGAAGACCGCGCCCTTGCGCGGGCCGGTCCGGCCCGAGGTGAACGCCACCACGACCGGACGCTCCGGGTCGGGCGGGAAGGGCGGTGGCGGGCGCTCGTCGCGGGCCACCCCTCTCAGGCTGTACGGCAGGCCGCGCCGCACCGGCAGCGTGATCACCTCCACCCCCGGAGGCGCGGGCGAGGGCCCCGGCTCGGTGATGACGAGGTCCGGCCTCAGCCCGTCGGGCAGCTTCCCTGGGCCGCACCCTGCGGTGAGCGCGCCGATCTTGGCCGCGGCCAGGTAGCAGAGCACGAACTCCGGCCCGTCCGGCAGCGCCAGCGCGACCAGGTCGCCGACGCGCACCCCGCGGTGCGTCAGGCCCGCCGCCACCTGGTCGGACAGGCGGTCGAGCTCGGTGAAGGACAGGGACATGGAACCGGAGACGACCGCCGCGCGCGCCCCGAACCGGCGTGCGGCCTCCCCGGCCAGCAGGCGCAACATCGCACGGCTCCCGAGGTAGGCGCGTACCGGCCTCATACCCCGCCGGGGCCCCCACGAACGCCCCCGCACCGCCCAGGTGAACCGCCCCGGGTGGTGCCTCTCCGGCCAGGAGACGGTGGGCGAGGAGCCCCCCCGTGTGTCCCCCGGTCAGGAGGCGGTGAGCCGGCGCAGGGCCTGTTTGTCCACCTTCCCCGTGGCGTTGAGCGGCAGCTCCTCGACGACCGTCAGGTGCTTGGGGACCTTGTGCGAGGACAGGTGCCTCCGCGCCCACCCGAGCACCGCGGCGGCGTCCACCTCCTGCCCCGGCCGGGGCACCGCGAAGGCCCAGCCCGCCTCACCGCTCCGCGCGTCGGGCACCCCCACCACCGCCACCTGCGCCAGCGACCCCTCCCGCAACAGCAGCGCCTCCACCTCGGCGGGCGAGACGTTGAACCCGTTGACGATGTACAACTCCTTCAGCCGGTCCACCAGCACCACGTTCCCCGACGGGTCGAGGTACCCCACGTCCCCGGTGTGCAGCCAGCCGTCGGCGTCGATCACCTCGGCGGTGCGGACCGGGTCGTCCCAGTAGCCGCGCATCACCCCGTAACCGCGTTGCAGGATCTCGCCGCGCTCGCCCGCCGGGAGTGCGTGCCCGGCCGGGTCGACGACCTTGACCTCGATGCCCGGCACCGGCCGCCCGGCCGTGCCCGCGACCACCTCCACCGGGTCCTCCGCCCGGGTCATCGAGACGACCGTGCCCTCCATCAGGCCGTAGGCGTTGATCATGCGCTCCAGACCGGTGCGGTCGAGGAGCCGCCTGACCAGCTCGGGGGGTACGGCTGCCGCGCCGCAGATGGCCACGCGCAGGGAGGAGAAGTCGTGCGGGGCGCGGTCGAGCTCGTCCAGGAGGCGGTGGAAGAGGGTGGGCGGGCCGGCCAGGACGGTGATTTTCCGGGATTCGAGGAGGTCGATGATGAGCTCGGGGCGGAACACCGGGACCGGGATCATCGTCGCCCGGCGTAACAGGCACGCCAGCAGGCCCGCGTTCAGCCCGAAACCGTGCGCGAACGGCGCTATCACCGGGTAGCGGTCTTCCGCCCGCAGGCCGACGATCTCGGCCCAGTCCCAGTAGCCGCGCAGGACCTGGGCGTGGTCGAGCATGACGCCCTTGGGGGTGCCGGTCGTGCCGGAGGTGGACATGATCTCGCACAGGTCGGTGGGCTCGACCGCTCCGGCCCGCTCCAGCACGGCAGCCCGGTGGCTCCGCCGTACGGGGCGAGGGGTGCGGAGGCGGGCGGAGCCCTCGGGGGTGCGGAGGTGGGCGGAGCCGTCGGCGGTGAGCAGGTGGGGGAAGCCGTCGGGTGGGGTGAAGCCGTCGGCGGCGAGCAGGGCCTTCGCACCGGTCCGCGCCAGCACGTCGGCCGCCTCCAGCGCCTTGAACCGGGCCGACAGCGGCACGATCACCGCCCCGGCGAGCCACACCCCGACCGCACGCACGACCCAGGCGGCGTCGTTGAGCCCCCACACCGCCACCCGGTCGCCCCGCTCGACCCCGAGCGCCAGCAGATCCCCGGCCACCGCCAGCGCCCGCTCCAGCAGCCCGGCATAGGTCACCCCGTCCAGGACCGGCACGTCCGGGTGCCGCGCGGCCTGCTCCAGCACCATCCGCGGCACGGTCCCCCAGTCCGGCACCGGTTCCATCCGTGCCTCCTCAGACGAGGGCGCGGTCGCGGCCCAGGTGCTGGCCGCGGAGGTCGGTGACCACCCCGGCGCCGCGCGGGGCGACCTCGGGGTCGATCTCCACGGCGATCCTGACCGGGGTCAACGCCTGGAGCGCCTGCTCGACGCGCGCCTTCCACATCGGGTTCCCGACCAGCCCCGCACGGGCATACCGCACGGTCAGCACCGCGACGTCGAGGGTGCCCGGCCGGCTGACCGTCAGGTCCCATGCGGCGACGCCGTCGATCCTGGCCAGGGCCTTGTCCAGCCGCGGCAGGCTCAGCCACACCCCGCGCACCAGCAGGTGCTCGCCGACCGTGTGCGCCGGCGCCGCACCCGGCTGGGCGGCCACCTGCCCGGTACGGAGCACCGCGTCCTCCCGCACGAGCACGAGCTCCCCCCGCCCCTCGGCGGCGAACTCGTCCTTGGCCAGGGCGGCGTGCCGTACCAGCCCGTCACGCAGCGGGGTGAGCGGGTCGGCGGCGGCCGAGCGCCACGCCAGGGCGGCCCCGGAGAAGGGGCTGGCGTAGACCTCGGTGACCGTCGCCTCGAACTCGGCGGCCAGGTGCGCGAGGGTGTGCGGGGCGGCGATCTCCCCGGTGACCACGATCTGCCGCAGTCCCAGGTCGAGCGGGTCGAGCAGGAACTCCAGGTGCAGCCGGGCGAGCAGGTCCATTGCCCCGGTCGGGGTGGTGACCAGTGTGGTGGCCCTGAGCGTGGTGAGCAGGTGCTGGAGGCGGAGCCGGCCGCGTGGTCCCACGGCGGCGGCCGCGGCGGCGACCTCGGCGGCGGCCGACGCCCACAGCGCCCCGGCCGGTTCGGCCAGAGCCACGACCACGCGGTCGGCCGGGCCGACGCCCGCCGCGGTCAGGGCGGCGGCGGTGAGCTCATGGTCGGCGGGGGAGAGCGTGACGACGGAGCCGGCGTCGGGCGAGGCGAGCAGCAGCCCGGTCGCCGTGCCGGCCGCGGCGGCCAGGTCGTCCCGCACCAGCCACCGCCCCCCGGACCCGCCGATGGACCCGGTCACCTCATCACCTCGGTCACGAAGACGGGCCGGGTCACGTCGTCACCCCGCTCCTGAGGACGGGCTGGAGTCACCTCATCACCTCGTTCATGAAGCGCGTCATCGAGTCGCACACCAGGTCGTGCGCCAGCCCGCCGACCTGCGCCTGCAGGATCAGGTCGGTCGCCCCGGCCTCGGCGATGCGGGCCACCGCCTTGCGGGAGCCCTCGGCGTCGTCGACCACGACCATGAGGTGCTCGCGCAGCGTGGCCATCGCCTCGGCGGGCGGCATCCCGGCGGCGAGCTGGCCGAGCACCCGGTGGGTGGCGTGCCGGGCGTCGTAGTAGCCGGGCGGGGTGACCAGGTTGACCTGCCGCCGGATGTACCAGAGCACCGCGTCGGCGGCGGTGGCGGCCGCCTCGTCCCGGGTCGGGCCGACGAACCAGGGGATCATCAGCGCCACCCGCCGGCTGTCGGGGTCGAAGCCGTGCCCGGCGAGCGCCTCCCGGTAGCGGGCGATGTCCTCGGCCACGTCGTCGATGCCCTTGAGCATGGTCATCGCGAGCAGGTTGTGGCCGTGCGCGGCGGCGGACAGGAAACCCTCCAGCGAGGTCGAGGCGACCCAGACCGGGGGGTGGGGCCGCTGGACCGGCCGGGGGTAGACCGCCACGTCGGGGATCTCGAAGAACTCGTTGGACCGGCTGATCGGCTCCCCGTCGGCCGACCAGAGGGCCAGGACCGCCTCCAGCGAGTCCTCCCAGATCTGCCGGGACTTCTCGAAGGGGCGCTGGAAGGCCTGGTACTCCAGGGGCGAGGCGCCGCGGCCGGTGCCGAACTCCACCCGGCCGCCGCTCAGCACGTCGAGCGTGGCGATCCGCTCCGCCGTACGGATGGGGGACTGGAAGGGCAGCAGCACGACGCCGAGGCCGAGGTGGATGCGCTCGGTGCGCTGGGACAGGGCGGCGAGCACCAGGTCGGGGGCGGAGGAGTGGGAGAAGCCGCGGGTGAAGTGGTGCTCGACGAACCAGGCGGTGTCGTAGCCGAGGCGGTCGCCCAGCACGACCTGCTCCATCACGTTGCGGAACGCCTGCTGTTCGACCTCTCGCGTGCGCCCCCGCACCTCCAGCTCGTATCCCAAGCTGATCCGCATCAACTGCCTCCCCACTTAACCAAGCGCTCGCTTGGGTCGAGCGTAGCAGTAGAGGGGGTTGCCGGGAAGTGCGCGGGGGATCAGAGTGGATGATCGTGAAGCGAAAGCACGCCCTGAGGCGGCCGAAAGATGGCACGCTCCCATCCATGAGGGGATTCCGTCGCGGGCGGGTCGCGGCCGACGAGGCGGCGCTCGCGAGCGCGCGCAGGTACGAGGCCTTCGGCCGGGTGATGGCGGCCCTGGCGGCGGAGGCGGAGATCATCGAGTCGTGCCGCGACCTCACCTGGTGGCGCGGCGCCGACCACGCCTGGCACCTGGAGTGGCGGGACGGCCCGTACGCGCACGAGGTGGCCGAGGCGTTGATCGCCGGCGTGCGCGACCCGGGCTTCGACGGCTCGCTCGCCGCCCTGGCCGGGCCGGGCGGTCCCGCGAGCGCGGTGCTCGACGTGATGGGCGTCCGGGTCGAGCTGCGGGCGATCGACCCGACCGGGTCGCGGGGGCGGCAGAACTTCTGGCGGCTGGCCGAGGCCCTCGACACCTCCCGCTCCACCGCGGGCCGCCGCCCGTGGGAGGAACTCCTCGGCGGCTGACCTCGCCCGAGGCGCCTCCTGAGGAGCGGCCGTCGGGAAGGCGGGCCGTCGGGAAGGCGGGCCGTCGGGAAGGGAGGCTAGAAGAGGGTGCCGGCCAGCCGGGCACGGTGCTCGCGCGGGGAGCCGAGCAGGCACGCGTCGGCGGTCGCCCGCTTGAAGTACCGGTGCGCCTCGTGCTCCCAGGTCACCCCGATCCCGCCGTGGACCTGGATGTTCTCCCCGGCCGCCAGCAGGTAGGCCGTTCCGCACACCGACCCGGCTGCCACCGCGGGCAGCTCGCCCCGCGCCGCCGCCTCCACCGCGGCCTGGGCCGTCTCCACGGCCATGTGCACCTCGGCCAGCTTGTGCTTGATCGCCTGAAAGGCCCCGATCGGCCGCCCGAACTGCTCGCGCACCTTGGCGTAGGCGGTCGCCGCCTCCAGGCACCGCGCCGCCCCGCCGGCCTGCTCGGCCGCCAGCGCCACGATCCCCAGGTCGCGCACCCGCTCCCAGCCGCCGCCGTCGCCCAGCACCCGCGCGGGCACGCCGTCGAAGACCAGCTCGCCCAGCGGCCGGCTCGCGTCCATGGTGCGGTACGGCTCCCGCCGCGAAGGCACGGCCTCGACCAGCGCCCCTCCGGCGTAGGCCAGCACGACCTCCCCCTCCAGCACGTGCCGGGCCACGCCGTACAGCCGCCCCCCGGACAGCCGGAGCGGGCCGGGGAAGACCACGGTGGCGCTGACCGACCCCTCGGCCAGCTCGCCCAGCCGGTGGTCCGAGCCCGCCGCCCGGAGCGCCTCGACCGCCAGCACGGCGCTCTGCAGGAACGGCAGCGGCGACAGGACCCGTCCCAGCTCGGCGGCGACGACCGCGACTTCGGCCAGGTCGGGGCGGCCCGCCCCGCCGTACTCCTCGGGGACGGTGAGGCCGCCGACCCCCAGGTCGGCGGCGAAGGCGGCCCAGCCGGCGGCCGGCCGGGCGGCGAGATAGGAGCGGACGGCGGCAGGGAGTTCGGGGTCGCTCACCCGCGATATCTTAACCAAGCAATTGCTCAACTGACTTAGGGTTGACCGAAATTTACTTTTTCTGTAAGACCACATATCGTTCGGTATGGCCTTTTGCGATGAACAGGTGAAACGGCCAGAATCGATCATGAAGAGCAGCACCGTCGAATATGCCGACTACGCCGAGTACGACCGGCGCCAGCGCGGCATCCTCCGCCACCTGCTGACCGCCTTCCTTGGGGGAGTGGCCGTCGGCCTGCTCGGCCTGCTCCCGTCCGGTCAACTGGCCAGCCTCTACGACCCCTACGCCTACCTCGCGCTGATCATCGCGGTGGGCGCCACCGCCAGCGGCCTGTCCTGGGCGGCCCTCGCCGTCTTCCTGGCCGCGACCTCCAGCGTCGTGGGGACCATGGGCGCGGGCGCGCTGCAGGGCGACTTCGACCTCAACTCCGTCGGCGGCGACGCCACCGGGCTCAACGTCCTGGTGGTGCTCCTGGTCGCGCTCGGCCTGCTGGGCTACGCGAGCCGGCGGGCGGACCTCTGGGGCGACCTGGCCGCGGGCGCGATCTCCGCGCTGCTGGTCAGCGACGTGATCGACCGGGCGAGCAAGGGCTTCCTCGACTACGAGCCGGGCTTCTGGCCCTGGCCGGCCGCCGGGCTCGCCGTCCTGTCCCTGTGCCTGCCGCTGGGCCTGCGCCGAACCGTCGGCGGGCGGCTGCGCGCGCTGGGGGTCGCCCTCGCGCTCTCGGGCCTGTTCGCGCTGGCCCTGCTGGGGCCGTGGGCCGGATAAGGCGCGGCGGCGGTGCCGCGGAGTCGATAGCCTGTAGGCACTCATGAACCCGTAGGCCGTCATCTTCCGGCCCGACCGAGGAGCTCACCGTGCTGCTGCGTATGTCGTCGTTGTTTCTTCGCACCCTGCGGGACGACCCGGCGGACGCGGAAGTGCCGAGCCACAAGCTCCTCGTCCGCGCCGGTTACGTCCGCCGCGTCGCCCCCGGCATCTACTCGTGGCTGCCCCTGGGCAAGATCGTCCTGGAGAACGTCGCCCGCGTCGTGCGCGAGGAGATGAACCGCATGGGCGGCCAGGAGGTGCTCTTCCCCGCGCTGCTGCCCCGCGAGTACTACGAGGCCACCGGCCGGTGGACCGAGTACGGCGACAACATCTTCCGGCTGAAGGACCGCAAGGGCGGCGACTACCTGCTCGGTCCCACGCACGAGGAACTGTTCACCGACATGGTGAAGAGCGAGTACTCCTCCTACAAGGACTTCCCCGTCACGCTCTACCAGATCCAGACGAAGTACCGCGACGAGGCCCGCCCCCGGGCCGGCATCCTGCGCGGGCGCGAGTTCGTGATGAAGGACTCCTACTCCTTCGACCTCGACGACGACGGCCTCAAGCGCTCCTACGAGCAGCACCGCGAGGCCTACATCAAGATCTTCGACCGGCTGGGCCTGCGCTACAAGATCGTCTTCGCGACCTCCGGCGCCATGGGCGGCTCGGCCTCCGAGGAGTTCCTGGCTCCCACGCCCACCGGCGAGGACACCTTCGTCAACTGCCACACCTGCGGCTACGCCGCCAACGCCGAAGCGGTCACCACCCCCGCCCCCGCCGCCCGCGCGATCGAGGGGCTGCCCGCCCAGCAGGTGCTCGACACCCCCGGCACGCCGACCATCGAGACGCTGGTCGACTTCCTCAACACCAACAACGGCCTGGGCATCACCGCCGCCGACACCCTCAAGAACGTCGTCTTCAAGGTGACCTACCCCGGCTCCGACAAGGCCGAGCTCCTCGTCGTCGGCGTGCCCGGCGACCGCGAGGTCGACGCCAAGCGCCTGGAGGCCGCGCTGGCCCCCGGCGAGGCCGCCATCTTCGAGGAGTTCCACAAGCAGCCCGGCCTGGTCAAGGGCTACATCGGGCCCCAGGTGCTCAAGGACCTCGGCATCCGCTATCTCGTCGACCCCCGCGTCGTCACCGGCACCGCCTGGGTGACCGGCGCCAACGAGGCCGGCAAGCACGCGGTCAACGTCGTCGCCGGCCGCGACTTCCACCCCGACGGCACCATCGAGGCCGCCGAGGTGCGCGCGGGCGACACCTGCCCCCGCTGCGGCTCCGAGCTCTCCCTCGACCGCGGCATCGAGATCGGGCACATCTTCCAGCTCGGCCGCAAGTACGCCGACGCCGCCTCGCTCGACGCGCTCGGACCCGACGGCAAGCCCGTCCGCATCACCATGGGCTCCTACGGCGTCGGCGTCTCCCGCTCGGTCGCGGTGATCGCCGAGCAGTGGCACGACGAGCTCGGCCTCGTCTGGCCGCGCGAGGTGGCCCCCGCCGACGTGCACATCGTCGGCACCGGCAAGGACAACCAGATCGAGGTCGCCCTCCAGCTCGCCACCGAGCTCGAGGCCCGCGGCCTGCGCGTCCTGGTCGACGACCGGCCCAGCGTCTCGCCCGGCGTCAAGTTCAAGGACGCCGAGCTGCTCGGCCTGCCGACCATCCTGGTCATCGGCCGCGGCCTGGCCCAGGGCGTCGCCGAGCTGCGCGACCGCGTCACCGGCGAGAAGCAGGAGATCCCGATCGCCGAGGCGGTCGAGCGCATCGCCGCCCTCGTCTGACCGGTTCGTGAACCGCCGGAGGCCGGGCGCGTCGCGCCCGGCCTCTGTACGTTCGTCCGCCGCCCGTCGCCCGCCTCTTCCAGGGTGGGGCCCCGCGGTCAGGTACGGCAGGCACCCGGTACGGCGGAGCGTCAGCGGCGGGTCGTCTTACGCCAGGAGAAGTTCCCCGGAAGGTTGACCGCCACGGTCCTGCGACCGTCCGGTCCCCGGGTCACCCGGAATAACCGGTTCCCGTAACTGTGGCCGACGCCCTTGTTCGAGAGATTGATCCGGAACGGGCCTATCTTGATCGATTTTCGATAACTCAGTCCCATGGCCCGGGAACTGCCCAGAAATCGGCCTCGTAGTAGTCGGCCCCGCCGGCTCAGTAGTAGTGCCTGCGCCGGCGCCGCCCGCCGAGCGACTTGCTGAGGTGGAAACCCCCAGGCAGCCGCAGCATCAGGTGCCTGCCGCCGTCGGGGGTGGTGGTCACGTGGAACCTGCGGCCGCCGAAGCTGTGCCCGACCCCGTGCGGGGTGAGATGGAAGCGCAGCGGCCCGACTTTGATGGTCTTCCGGTAATGCCAGCCCATGCCCTGACAACGGGCGAGCGGCTCAGCCGGTTCCCGTGCTCGGGTCGGTGCCGAGGCCCGGGCTCGTGCTCGGCGCGGGCGTGGCCGGCTGCTCGGGCATGCCGGGCAGGGCCTTGATCTGGCGGCGCAGGCCGTAGGAGCGGGTGACCGCCTCCTGCATCGCCGAGGCGGCGAAGCGGCGAAGCGTCAGCTCCTCGCACGCGGCCAGCTCCAGGTAGGCCGCGGTGATGCCGTCCTCCACCCGCACGGCCAGGTTGACCGCGTCGGTGGCCGAGGCGGTCACCGGGACGTCGTAGGACGCCTCGGTCTCCACCGCCTTGCCGCCGCGCGCCAGCAGCAGCGAGCGGAGCTGGTCGCGGCGGTAGCGGTGGGCGTCGAACGCCGCGCTCACCCGGCTCCGGAGCGTTCCCGTGGTGCGGGCGCCCAGCAGCCCGTAGGCGTAGACCGCCGCGTGCTCGGCCGCCAGCGCCTTCCCCAGCCGCGCGACATCGGCCGCGCCGTCGCGCGCGAGGCGGCGGCTCACAGGGACCTCGGCAGGGCGAGCGCGTGGGCGGCCTCGCAGGCGCCGATGCTGGCGATCAACTGGGCCAGCGAGGGCGAGGCGTCGGCGAGCTGGCGCAGCCGCAGGGCCGCCGCCTTGCGCTCGACGTCGCGCAGCCGGGTCAGCGTCACCTTCGGCTCGGCCGCGGGCGTGGACGGCGTGGGCGGGGTCGCGGTGGGCGCCTCGGTGGGCAGGTCGAGCGGCCGGCGCCGGCGCAGCTCGGCCAGGTGCACCTGGTGGCGGTCGAGAAAGGGCCGCAGCGCCGAGCCGCCGGAGTCCACCATCTGGGTGTAGAGCGCGATCGTCCGCTGCTTGTCCGAGATGAGCTGCCCGAGCAGCACGTCCTCCGGGTCGGGCGCCGGGGGCGGCTCGGCCTCGGGGGTGCGTGCCGAACAGCCCGCCACCGTGGCCGTCACCGTGCCCGGGACCAGCAGCGCACCACCGGCGAGCACGGCTCGTCTGGACAGTGTGTTCATAGGTCTGACCATGATACGGCCCGGGTGCGGATAGGGTGTGAACTGCCAGGGCGAGGTCCGCCCCGCAGATCGGACGAAAAAAAATAGGGGAGGTCGACATGGGTAGTGCCGCATCCCGCGACCACCTGATGAAGGTGCTGGAGCCCGTCGTGGCGGCGGAGGGCCTCGATCTTGAGGACGTGACGGTGGCCAGCGCGGGCAAGCGCCGCGTGCTGCGCGTGATCGTCGACCGCGACGGCGGCGTCTCGCTGGACGACGTGGCCGAGGTGAGCAACGCCGTCTCCGCGTTCCTCGACGACGACGACTCGATGGGCAGCCAGCCGTACACGCTCGAAGTCTCCTCGCCCGGCGTCGACCGGCCGCTCACCGAGCCGCGCCACTGGCGGCGCGCGGTCAAGCGGCTGGTGAAGGCCGAGCTGCGCGACGGCGGCGTGGTGGAGGGGCGCATCATGGGCGCCGACGACGGCGGCGTCGACATCGACGGCCGCAGATACGACTTTACGGACCTGACCCGTGGACGGGTGCAGGTGGAGTTCCGCAAGTTCGAAGACGAGGACGACGCTGACGACCTCGACGACTTCGACGGCGACGAAGGCTAAGGGGGAGCCTGGTGGACATCGACATGGCTGTCCTGCGCAGCCTCGAGCGGGAGAAGGACATCTCCTTCGACCTCGTGGTCAAGGCGATCGAGGACGCGCTCCTGATCGCCTACTTCCGCACCGACGGCGCGGCCCAGAAGGCGCGGGCGGAGCTCGACCGCCAGACCGGGCACGTGACGATCTACGCCGCGGAGCTCGACGACGAGGGTGAGATCGTGCGCGAGTACGAGGACACCCCGGGCAACTTCAGCCGCATCGCGGCCACGACCGCCAAGCAGGTCATCCTGCAGCAGCTGCGCGACGCCGAGGACGAGATCAACTTCGGCGAGTTCGCCAGCCGCGAGGGCGAGCTGGTCTCCGGCGTGATCCAGCAGGGCAAGGACCCGCGCACGGTCCTGGTCGACCTCGGCAAGATCGAGGCGATCCTGCCGGCCAACGAGCAGGTGCCTGGCGAGGACTACGTGCACGGCGAGCGGGTCAAGGCCTTCGTCGTGCAGGTGAAGAAGGGCCACAAGGGCCCGTCGGTCACGCTGTCGCGCACCCACCCGGGTCTGGTGAAGAAGCTCTTCGCGCTGGAGGTGCCGGAGATCCTCGACGGGACCGTCGAGATCGCCGCCATCGCGCGCGAGGCCGGGCACCGCACGAAGATCGCAGTTCGGTCACGAAAGCCGGGCGTCAACGCCAAGGGCGCGTGCATCGGGCCGATGGGTTCGCGGGTGCGCAACGTGATGACCGAGCTGCACGGCGAGAAGATCGACATCATCGACTGGTCGGACGACCCGGCGGAGTTCGTGGGGAATGCCCTGTCCCCCGCCCGTGTTTCCCACGTCGAGGTGCTTGATCTCGCGGGCCGCGTGGCTCGCGTGACGGTGCCCGACTACCAGTTGTCGCTCGCCATCGGCAAGGAGGGCCAGAACGCCCGCCTGGCGGCGAGGCTGACCGGCTGGCGCATCGACATCCGGCCGGACACCCAGGCAGAGGATGCCGCCGGTTCCGTAGATGCGTCGACACGGTAAGCTGGAATATGGTGGCCGAGTAGTGCCACCCGCATCTCCGGTAAGAACTTGCGTGGGATGCAGGGTTCGCGCTATCAAGTCAGAGCTTCTTCGCCTGGTGCTGGACGGGGATCATGTGACCCCCGACCTGCAAGGGCGGCTTCCGGGCAGGGGCGCCTCGCTGCACCCCGCCCTGAGCTGTCTCGAGCTCGCCGAGCGTAGACGAGCGTTCCCGCGCGCCTTCCGGGTGCCGGGACCGCTGGACCTTTCGCTGGTGCGGGAGCGTCTGGAGAAGGAGCAGGAAATGTCATGTAGGACGCCGGATTAAGGGGCGGAGTCAGATTGCTATGAGCGCCTGATGAGCACGCGGCGATGAAGACGTCAACGTAACGACGGCCTGGACGGCACAGCCAGCCTCCCGGGCCGAGTAAGGGAGTGCAGTGGCGAAGGTCCGGGTATACGAGCTCGCTAAGGAGTTCGGCGTCGAGAGCAAGGTCGTCATGGCCAAGCTCCAGGAGATGGGGGAGTTCGTCCGTTCGGCGTCCTCCACGATCGAGGCGCCGGTCGTCCGCAGGCTCACCGAAGCTCTTGGAGTCTCGAAGGGCTCCTCGAAGGGCGGCTCCGGCCGGGGCGGCGCACAGCCGTCCGGTCCGCGTCCGTCCACCCCCGCGCAGGCCGAGGGCCGCGCGGGCAACGGCGTCAGTGAGACGTCATCCCCTCGCCCGGCGCCCAAGCCGGGTCCGCGGCCCGGCCCTGCGCCGAGCCCCGCGGCTCAGCGCCCGCAGGCGCCGAGCCCCCAGCAGCAGCAGCAGCCCGCCGCTCCGCGCCCCGAGGCGCCGCGGTTCGAGGCTCCGCGTGCGGAGACCCCGCGTCCCGAGACCCAGCGTCCCGAGGCGCCGCAGACCCGTTTCGAGGCTCCGCGTCCCGCGGCGCCCAAGCCCGGTCCGCGTCCGGCTCCGGCCCCGCGCCCGGACAGTGGCCCCGCCGCCGGCGGCCCCGCTGCCGGTCGTCCGGGCGCCCCGGCCGGTGGAGGTGCGCCCCGTCCCGGTGGCGGGCCGAAGCCCGGCCCGCGTCCGGGGCCGCGCCCCGGCAACAACCCGTTCTCGTCCAACGCCAGCGGCATGGGCCAGCAGTCTCGCGGCCCGCGTCCCGGCGGGCGTCCGGGTGACGACCGCGGTCCTCGCCCCGGTGGCGACCGTGGCCCGCGTCCCGGCGGTCCCCGTGAGGGCGGCGCTCCCCGCGACGGCGGCATGCCGCGTCCGCAGGGCGCCCGTCCGGGCGGTCCCGCTGGTGCGGGCGGTCCGCGTCCCGGCCCCGGCGCCGGTGGTCCTCGTCCCGGCGGTGGCGCCGGTGCGGGCGGTCCCCGTCCCGGTGGTCCGCGTCCCAACCCGATGATGATGCCCCAGGGCCGTCCCGCCGGTCCCGGCGGCGGCGGTGGCGGCGGCGGCCGTCCCGGTGGTCCCGGCGGCCGTCCGGGTGGCGGTGGCGGCGGTGGCCGTCCCGGTGGTCCCGGCGGTGGCGCAGGTCGTCCCGGTGGCGGCGGCTTCGCCGCGCGTCCCGGTGGCGGCGGTGGCCGTCCCGGTGGCGCTCCCGGCGGTGGCGGCGGTTTCGGTGGCGGCGGTGGCCGTCCCGGCCCCGGCGGCCGTGGTCGTGGCGGCGGTACGGCAGGCGCCTTCGGGCGTCCCGGCGGCCGGCCGACCCGTGGTCGCAAGTCCAAGCGCCAGCGGCGTCAAGAGTTCGACAACATGTCGGCGCCGTCGATCGGCGGCGTGCAGGTTCCGCGTGGCAACGGGCAGACCCTGCGCCTGCCGCGTGGCGCCTCCCTGTCCGACTTCGCCGACCGCATCGGCGCCAACCCCGCCTCGCTGGTGCAGATCATGCTGCACCTCGGCGAGATGGTGACCGCCACCCAGGCGGTCAACGAGGAGACGCTCCAGCTTCTGGGCGCCGAGCTCGACTACGTCATCCAGGTCGTCAGCCCGGAGGAGGAGGACCGCGAGCTGCTCGGGGCCTTCGACATCGAGTTCGGCGAGGACGAGGGCGACGAGGAGGACCTCGCCGCGCGTCCGCCGGTCGTGACCGTCATGGGTCACGTCGACCACGGTAAGACGAAGCTGCTCGACGCCATCCGCAAGACCAACGTGGTGGCGCGCGAGGCGGGTGGCATCACCCAGCACATCGGCGCCTACCAGGTGTCGGCGATGCACGAGGGCGAAGAGCGGAAGATCACCTTCATCGACACCCCGGGTCACGAGGCGTTCACCGCCATGCGTGCCCGTGGTGCCAAGGCCACCGACATCGCCATCCTGGTGGTCGCGGCCGACGACGGTGTGAAGCCGCAGACCATCGAGGCGCTCAACCACGCCCAGGCGGCGGACGTGCCGATCGTGGTCGCGGTCAACAAGATCGACAAGGAGGGTGCCGACCCGAACAAGGTCCGCGCCCAGCTCACCGAGTACGGTCTGGTGGCCGAGGAGTACGGCGGCTCGACGCTGTTCGTCGACATCTCCGCTCGCGAGGGTCTCAACATCGAGAACCTCCTGGAGGCGGTCCTGCTCACGGCTGACGCCGAGCTCGACCTGCGCGCCAACCCGACGATGGACGCTCAGGGCATCGCGATCGAAGCGCACCTCGACAAGGGCCGTGGCCCCGTGGCGACCGTCCTGGTCCAGCGCGGCACGCTCCGCGTCGGCGACTCGATCGTCTGTGGCGAGGCCTTCGGCCGCGTCCGTGCGCTGCTCGACGACAACGGCAACAACGTCGAAGAGGCTCCGCCGTCCTTCCCGGTGCTGGTCATGGGTCTGACCGCGGTCCCGGGCGCCGGTGACAACTTCATCGTCGTCACCGACGACCGCATGGCCCGGCAGATCGCCCAGCAGCGGGCCGCGCGCAAGCGCAGCGCGGACATGGCGAAGTCCTCGCGGCGTCGCACCCTCGAGGAGCTCTTCAGCGACCTCGAGAAGGGCCGCGTCGACGAGCTCAAGCTCATCATCAAGGGTGACGTGTCCGGTTCGGTCGAGGCCCTGGAAGACGCGCTGCTCAAGATCGATGTCGGCGACGAGGTCAGGCTCCGTGTCCTGCACCGCGCCGTCGGTGCGATCACCGAGTACGACGTCAACCTGGCCATGGCCGACGAGAACGCGGTCATCCTGGGCTTCAACGTCCGGCCCGAGCCGCGTGCGCGCGACCTGGCCGAGCGCGAGGGCGTCGACATCCGCTACTACTCGGTCATCTACCAGGCGATCGAGGAAATCGAAGCGGCGCTCAAGGGCATGCTCAAGCCCGAGTTCGAAGAGGTTCAGCTCGGTTCCGCGGAGATCCGTGCGGTCTTCAAGGTGCCGAAGATCGGCAACATCGCCGGTTCGATCGTCCGCTCGGGCAAGATCGTCCGCAACAGCAAGGCTCGCCTCATCCGCGAGGGTGTGGTCGTGTCCGACAACCTCACCGTCAGTTCGCTCCGCAGGGAGAAGGACGACGTCACCGAGGTCCGCGAGGGCTTCGAGTGCGGTATCGGCATCGGCTACAACGACGTGCGCGAAGGGGACACCATCGAGACCTTCGAGATGCGGGAGAAGCCGCGCGACTAGCAGGTGCCCGGACGAGTCCGGCGGGATCCACCGCCGGACCCGTTCCCGGCCGGGCCCGGCGGGTTCTCCCGCTGGGCTCGTCCGTCGGACGGGTCCCGGCGGTTCTCCTGCCGGACTCGTCTCCGGAACGGGTCTCGAGGGTTGCCTCGCCGGGCTCGTTTCCGAAACGGGTTCCGAGGGTTGCCTCGCCGGGCTCGCTTCCGGGGGTTTGGCTGCTTTTGGCCCGCCGGCAGGGCGGCTCGCCGTACGAGGTGCGGGAAGCCGGAGGCCTGGCGGGCTGTTGTTCTCTGTGGGTGTGTCCGGCCACGGGTCTTTCCACCGCGGTCCCGCCGGGCACCGACGAACCAGCACAGCGGTGGTTATCCATGTACGTAGGTGCCCTGACCCTGGACCTGCTGCTCGGCGACGTCCGGTCGCTGAAGCAGAAACGGTCCGTCGTGCGTCCCATCGTCGCAGAGCTGCTGCGGCGCTACCCCGGCGTGGCCGTGGCCGAAACTGGTCACCTCGACCTGCATCGCAGGGCGGAGCTGGGGGTAGCGGTCGTCTCGGCCTCCGCAGGCACCTGCGTGGAGGTCCTGGAGGCCTGCGAGCGCCTGGTGGCCTACCGCCCCGACATAGAGTTGCTGTCTGCCAGGCAGCGGCTCTTCACCGACGAAGACTGAAGCTTTAGGGGGACTGACCATGGTTGACGCCGCTCGCGCGCGCAAGCTCGCCGACCGCATCCAGCAGATCGTCGCTGAGATGCTGGAGCGCCGGATCAAGGACCCGCGGCTGGGCTTCGTGACCGTGACCGACACGCGGATCACCGCCGACCTGCGTGAGGCGACCGTTTTCTACACCGTCTTCGGCTCCGAGGCCGAGCGGGCCGACAGCGCCGCGGCGCTGGAGAGCGCCAAGGGCATCATCCGCTCCGAGGTGGGACGGCAGACCGGGGTCCGGCACACGCCGACGATCGCGTTCAAGCACGACCCGATCCCGGAGAACGCCCGGGCGATGGAGGAGCTGTTCGCCGCGGCCAAGGCCAGGGACGCCGAGGTGGCCCTGAAGGCGCAGAGCGCGGAGTACGCTGGCGAGGCG
This sequence comes from Nonomuraea sp. NPDC050328, assembly GCF_044459405.1. Taxonomy (NCBI): domain Bacteria; kingdom Bacillati; phylum Actinomycetota; class Actinomycetes; order Streptosporangiales; family Streptosporangiaceae; genus Nonomuraea; species Nonomuraea sp. NPDC050328. The sequence goes on from NZ_JBITIW010000002.1 coordinate 172,711, forward strand.
GACCCGTACAAGAAGCCGGAGACGGAGGACTTCGATGACGAGGACTCCGACGACGTAGCGGAACACCCTGCGAAGTGACCCGCGAAGCGCGTGACCCGGCCGGCCGCACGGCGTTCCCCACGCCCGCGGCCGGCTCGGACGTGCCTCCGCCCGGCAGCCGTCCCCCGGCTGTCCCCGGGCACCTGGACGCCACCCCCGACCATCGGGGTGACGGCCGTGCCGACGGGGTAACCGGGGCGGATCTCACCAGCGGGCTCGGCGTGCCGGGCCCGGCGATCGCCGAGTACGCCTGGGAGCGGACGCTGGAGCTGATCGCCGAGGCGGGCGAGGTGGCGCTGGCCTGCCACATCTCGCCCGACGGCGACGCGCTCGGCTCGATGCTGGCCGCCGCCAGGGCACTGCGGCAGACGGGCAAGCAGGTCGTGTGCTCCTTCGGGGACCGCAACTTCGCGGTGCCCCGGTTGCTGCGTTTCCTGCCGGACCTGGAGTGGCTGTCGCCGCCGCAGGACTACCCGCACACCCCCGAACTGATGATCACGTTCGACTCCTCGACGCTGGCCCGGCTGGGCCTGCTGGCGGAGAACGCCGAGCGGGCCACCGAACTGGTGGTGATCGACCACCACCCGTCCAACCCGGGCTTCGGCACGCACAGCCTGATCGACCCCGGCGCCGCCGCGACCGCGGTGCTGGCCGAGGAGCTGATCCGGCGGCTCGGCGTGCCGCTCGACCGGGAGATGGCGACCTGCCTGTACGTCGGCCTGGTGACCGACACCGGATCCTTCCGCTACGCCTCCACCACGCCCGCGGTGCACGAGCTGGCCGCGCGGCTGCTGGCGACCGGGCTCGACCCGGAGGAGATCGCGCGCACGCTGTGGGACCGCGCGCCGTTCGGCTACCTGCGGGTGCTGGCGGCGGCGCTGGGCCGGGTGGCGCTGGAGGACGACCTGGTGTGGACGTACGTCACCAGCGACGACCGGGCGGCCTTCGGCCTGCCGTACGACGAGGTGGAAGGGATCATCGACGTCGTGCGCCGGGCCGAGGAGGCCGAGGTCGCGCTGGTGATGAAGCAGGACGACGAGGGCGCGTGGCAGGTGTCGACCAGGTCCAAGGGGGCCGTGGACGTCGGCGCGATCTGCACCGCGCTGGGCGGCGGCGGGCACGCCCGCGCCGCCGGCTACACCTCGCACCTGCCGGTCGAGGAGACCATGGCCCGATTCCGAGAGCTGTTGGGAAAGAGCAGATGACCGAGAGCGGCCTGATCGTGGTGGACAAGCCGGCCGGGTGGACGTCGCACGACGTCGTCGGCAAGTTGCGGCGCATCGCGGGCACCAGGCGGGTGGGGCACGCCGGCACCCTCGACCCGATGGCGACCGGCGTGCTGGTCGTCGGCGTGGAGAAGGCCACCAGGCTGCTCGGGCATCTGGCGCTGACCGAGAAGGTGTACGAGGCGGTCATCCGGCTCGGCGTGACGACCAACACCGACGACGCCGAGGGCGAGGTGCTGTCGAGGCGGCCGGTCGAGGTGGCAGAGGAGCGAGTCCACGCCGGGATCGCCACGCTGACCGGCGAGATCATGCAGGTCCCGCCGCAGGTGAGCGCGATCAAGGTGAACGGCGAGCGGGCTTACAAGCGGGCGCGCGCCGGCGAGGAGGTCGAGCTCAAGGCCCGGCCGGTGACCATCCACGAGTTCGAGGTCACCAAGCTCGACGGCGAGGACGTGCACGCCACCATCCGCTGCTCCAGCGGCACCTACATCCGCTCGCTCGCACGCGACCTGGGCGAGTTCCTCGGCACCGGCGGCCACCTCACCGCGCTGCGCCGCACCCGCGTGGGCCCGTACGACCTGTCGCTGGCGCGCGGCATCGAGCAACTGGCCGAGGACTGCGTCATCCTGCCGATCGGGGAGGCCGTCACGGCCGCCTTCCCGCGCCGGGACGTGACCGAGGACGAGGCCCGGGTGGTACGGCACGGCGGCCGGCTCCCGTCGGCGGGGCTGGGCAAGGGGCCGATCGGCGTGTTCGGGCCGGAGGGGGAGCTGCTGGCGCTGGTCGAGGAGCAGGGCCGGCTGGCCAAGCCCCTCGCCGTCTTCGCCTGAGCCCCTGACCCGAGGGGCTTGGCCGGATCAGGCGGGCTTGCGGGCGACCATGAGGTCGCGCACGATCGCCTGGTCCACCCAGTGCTCGAAGCCGGGCAGCTCCAGCACCTGCAGCCCCTGCCCGCCGAGGATCGAGGCCAGTTCGTCCCGGTTGCCGCCGTAGGTGTTCCAGGAGATCCCGATCGCCCCGCCGGGCCGCAGCAGCTCGGCCCATCCGGGCACGGCCTTGGCGATGAGCTCCAGCGGGCTGCGGGAGAGCCCGCCGCCGCCACCCCGGCTGCCGTGCTGCACGCCGTACGGGGCGTCGGTGACGATCAGGTCGAACGAGCGCGGCTTGAAGAAGTCGCGCGAGCGCAGGGTGTCGGCGTTGACCACGCCGACGTGCTGCACGTCCCCGGCCTTCTGCGCCTCCTTGGACAGGGCGAAGCTCGCGTTGAACCGCTTGCCGGCCAGCGCGCGCTCGCGCCGGACCGGCACGGTCTCGGCGGTGTGCTTGAGCCGCTTGTCCTTGAGCCAGCGCCGCAGGAACAGGCCGTAGGCCTCGAAGTCCTTGGTGTCGACGTCCAGGCCGTAGGCGTCGTAGCCGTACATGAGGGCCTGGTTCAGCGTGGTGCCTCGCCCACACATCGGGTCGAATACTGACAAATGCCTTTCAAAAGTGAAATCGGAGGCAAGAACTGTCACGTTCAGCAGTAGCTTGGTGAAGTGCTCGTTCGTCTTCCCGGCGTACTTCTGGATCGTGAGCAGGTCGCTGCTCAGCCGGTCGAGCGGCTCCATCCGCAGGGGCCGCAGCAGCTCCCCCTCCATCCCGAACAGCGCGTAGACCGAGGAGAGGTTCGACAGCAGCGCGATGTCGCGCTCGCCGAGCTCCGCACCGGTCTCGAAGGTCACGTACGGCACGCCGCCGATCGAGCTCTCCTCGACGGCGGAGATCGGCGCCTCCAGCGCCCGGTCGCCGAAGACTCCCAGCTCACTGCGGGTCAGTCGGATGGCGCTCTCGCCGTAGACCCGGTTGAAGGCCGGAAGGATCAGCAAAGCGTAACGAGGCATGCAGCGGATGCTACCGGTTGAGCCTTTATGGTTTGCTATGCAGACCATTTGATCTGAGGAGTCGCCTCGTGGACGTGTCCTTCTCCCCGCTCCAGCCCGTCCAAGTCCCGGCCGACCTGCTGGTGCTGCCCGTCTCGCGCGCCCGCGAACTCGGTCTGGGCGCGGCGCTGGACAGCGTGCGGTTCGGTGGCGAGGCGCTGCTGCCCCGGCGGGAGGGCGACCCGTTCGAGGCGCGGGCCCTGCTGGTGGTCGGCGACCCGGGTGACGAGCACGAGGTGCGCCGGCTGATGGGGCGGCTCGCGCCGCGGCTCAAGGACTTCGCCCGGGTGGCGGTCGGCCTGCCGTACGCGGAGGAGGTCATCGAGGGGGTGCGCCTGGGCGGTTACCTGTTCGACGGCTACAAGAGCCGGCCGGACGGGCGCGCGATCAAGGAACTGGTGGTGTTCGGCGAGGGCGACGCGCAGCGGGCCGGGATCATCGCCGACGCCGTGTTGTTCGCGCGTGACCTGGTCAACACGCCGGGCGGCGACCTCACCCCGATGCTGCTGGCCGAACGCGCCAAGGCGACCGGCCTGGAGGTCAGCGTGCTGGGCACCGACGACCTGGAGCGGGGCGGCTTCGGCGGCATCCTGGGCGTCGGCGCGGGCAGCGCGAACCCGCCCTGCCTGATCGAGGTCACCTACCGCGGCGGCGACCGGCACATCGGCCTGGCCGGCAAGGGCATCACCTTCGACTCCGGCGGCCTGGACATCAAGAGCCTCAAGGCGATGGCCGACATGAAGAGCGACATGGCCGGCGGCGCGACCATGCTCGCGGTGACGCAGGCCGCGGCGCGGCTCGGGCTGCCGGTGACGGTGAGCACGGTGATCCCGGCGGCCGAGAACATGGTCGGCGGGCACGCCACCCGGCCGGGCGACGTGCTGCGGCACCGCAACGGCCGCACGACCGAGGTGACCGACACCGACTGCGAGGGCCGCCTGGTGCTGGCCGACGCGCTGGCCTACCTGAGCGAGAAGCGCCCCGAGGTCATGATCGACGCCGCGACGCTGACCTACTCGGTGATGCACGCGCTGGGCGAGGAGCTCACCGGCGTGCTGGGCAGCTCACCCGAACTGGTCAGGAGCCTGATCGAGGTGGGCGCGGCCAACGACGAGCCGCTGTGGGAGCTGCCGTTGTGGCGGCCGTACACCAGGAAGCTGCGGTCGGACGTGGCCGACGCGCGCAACGACGGCGGCGAGCACGCCGACGCGATCATCGCCGGCCTGTTCCTGGAGCCGTTCACCGCGGGAATCCCGTGGGCCCATCTCGACTTCGCCACCACCGCCTACCTGAACCGGCCCACCGACCTGGGCCCGGCCGGGGCGACCGGCACGATGGTCCGCACGCTGATCAGCTACCTGCAGCGAGGCTCCGTTCGAGCATGGTCCGCATGACGTCCGAGGTCAGCGTGAAGTGCCGCTCGGCGAGAGCCCGGGCTCGCCCCGGCTCGCGGCCGGCGATGGCGGCGTACAGCTCGCGATGCTCGGCCAGCGCCCGGGCGTGGCCCTCGCGGTCGTCGTCGCCGTAGGGCTCGACCGGGAAGCCGAGGCTGACCCGGGTCAGCACCTCCTGGCTGAGCGCGCGGATCTTCGGGTTCTGGGTCGCGGCGACCACGGCGGCGTGGAAGGCCCGGTCGGCCCGCTGCTCGTCGCGCAGTGTGGGAGCACTCGCGTACGCCTCCAGCGCGCTCGCCATGGCGTCGAGGTCGGCGTCGGTGCGCCGCTCCGCCGCGGTGGCCGCGACCATGCCCTCGACCAGCGCGTACAGGTCGAAGAGCTGCTCCAGCTCGGCCCAGCGCGGCACAAGCGTGCGGCGGACGGCCGAGGCCGTGGCCTCGGTCCAGGAGGCGCGCACGTAGGCGCCGCCGGTGCGGCCGCGCCGGATCTCGACCATGCCCGCCGCCTGCAGCCGCCCGATCGCCTCGCGCACGGTGGCGCGGCTGACGCCGAGGAGGACGGCCAGCTCCCGCTCGCCGGGCAGGCGCTCGCCCGGCAGGTACTCGCCGACGGCCACCGCGGTCATCAGCCGGTCGGCCACCTCGGTGGCCACGGACTGCACCTTCACCGGGCCCAGCGGCGTGGCCGGGTCGCCGCCGTCCAGCAGCTGGCCGAGCATGCGCGACACGTCATCCTGCACACCATCCTGCACACCGCGCACGTTACACAATGCCGGACTCCCGGGCGGCCGCCCTCGATTGCGGGGAATGCGGGAGCGCGTGGCAGGCTTGACCTGACGGAACCGCGGCCGAGGGTGAATGGGGTCGAACGTGCAGGATTCTGGCAGATCGGTGGTCACGGTCGGCGTCTTCGACGGCGTGCACCGCGGGCACCGGGCCGTGGTCGAGCGCGCCGTCGAGCTGGCCCGCGAGCGCGGCCTGCGCAGCGTGGCGCTGACCTTCGAGCCGCATCCCGACGAGGTGGTGCGCCCCGGCTCGCACCCCGCCCGGCTCACCACCCCCGCACACCGCGCCGAGCTGCTGGCCGGGCTGGGCGTCGACGAGGTGATCGTGCTGCCCTTCACCCTCGACCTGTCGCGCACCGCGCCGGAGGAGTTCGTGGAGACGGTGCTGGTCGACCGGCTGCGGGCGGCCGCGGTCGTGGTGGGGGAGGGCTTCCGCTTCGGCCACGGGGCGGCCGGCGACCTGGCCGTGCTGCGCATGCTCGGCGACAAGCACGACTTCGCGGCGGTAGCCGTACCGGCGGTGGCGGAAATCTCCTCCACCGCGGTGCGGGAGGCCCTGGTGGCCGGCGACATCGAGGCCGCGACCGCCGCGCTCGGCCGGCCGCACCGGGTGGAGGGCGTGGTCGTGCGCGGCTACCAGCGCGGCCGCCAGCTCGGCTTCCCGACCGCCAACGTCGAGACGCCCCCGCACACCGCCATCCCCGCCGACGGCGTCTACGCCGGCTGGCTGCGCTGCATCCCGGTCGGCAACCTGCCCGCCGCCTACGACGGGGTGCGCTGGCCCGCGGCGATCTCCGTCGGCACCAACCCGACCTTCGAGGGCGTGCCCCGCACCGTCGAGGCCTACGCCCTCGACCGCGACGACCTGGAGCTGTACGGCACGCACGTCGCCGTCGAGTTCGCCGCCCGGCTGCGCGGCAACACCCGGTTCGACTCCATCGAGGCCCTGGTCGCGCAGATCAACGCCGACGTGGACGAGGCGCGGCGGATCACCGCCGGGTGAACGATGTGCGACCGCCCGAACCGGGATGGTAACCTTGCATGTCGGCTCTGTAACGGCTGCGCTCAGCGCTGCCCTCAGGTCCTACACGCGGCGACTGTAGGCACGCACGGTCGTTCGCCATCGATCGCGCGTGCCCGTTGATTCAAGGAGAGTCGTGTCCCTCGACACCACTGCCAAGAAGACCATCATCGCTGAGTACGCCAAGGGCGACAGCGACACTGGTTCGCCCGAGGTGCAGATCGCGCTGCTCAGCAAGCGCATCAGCGAGCTGACCGAGCACCTGAAGTCCCACAAGCACGACCACCACAGCCGTCGTGGTCTGCTGCTGCTGGTCGGCCGCCGTCGCCGGCTGCTGAAGTACCTGCAGAACAAGGACATCGAGCGCTACCGTTCGCTCATCGAGCGGCTCGGCCTGCGCCGATAGCTAGTATGAGAAGGGAGCGGCGCTTCGCCGCTCCCTTCTCGTATCAGCCTCTGACAACTGAAGACAAGAGACACTAAAGCCCCCGCGTCCGCACAAGCACCATGCGACCCGCGACGCCTGCGGGCCGGTCCTCGGTAGTGGCTTCCGGTCAAGACGTGACCGGGCGCTTCGATCGAAGACCGGTGCTGCACCTACCAGACGGGTGCCGGTGTAAAGAGGGCGCGGGAGACCGACCGACCAAGGAGGTCCCCCGTGGAGGGTGTCCACACCGCTGAAGCCGTCATCGACAACGGCGCATTCGGCACGCGCACGATCCGGTTCGAGACCGGCCGGCTCGCGCGTCAGGCGGCGGGTTCCGCCGTCGCCTATCTCGACAACGAGACGATGGTCCTCAGTGCGACCACCGCCTCGAAGAACCCCAAGGAAAGCCTCGACTTCTTCCCCCTGACGGTGGACGTCGAGGAGCGCATGTACGCCGCCGGCCGCATCCCCGGCTCCTTCTTCCGCCGCGAGGGCCGTCCCTCCGAGGACGCCATCCTCACCTGCCGGCTGATCGACCGCCCGCTGCGCCCGTCCTTCGTCAAGGGCCTGCGCAACGAGGTCCAGGTCGTCGCCACGATCATGGCGCTGCACCCCGACCACCTGTACGACGTGGTCGCGATCAACGCCGCCTCGCTGTCCACCCAGCTCGCCGGGCTGCCCTTCTCGGGCCCGATCGGCGGCGTGCGCGTCGCGCTGATCGACGGCCAGTGGGTCGCCTTCCCGACCCACCCCGAGCTGGAGCGCGCCACCTTCGACATGGTGGTCGCCGGCCGCGTCCTGGCCGACGGCGACGTCGCGATCATGATGGTCGAGGCCGAGTCCACCCGCGACACCCTCAAGCTGGTCGCCGGCGGCGCGGTGGCGCCGACCGAGGAGACCGTCGCCCAGGGTCTCGAGGCCGCCAAGCCCTTCATCAAGGTGCTGTGCGAGGCCCAGAACAAGGTGGCCAAGGTCGCCGCCAAGGAGACCGCCGAGTTCCCGATCTTCCTGGACTACCAGGAGGACGCCTTCAACGCCGTCGAGCAGGCCGTCAAGGGCGAGCTCGCCCAGGCGCTGACCATCGCCGGCAAGCAGGAGCGCGAGGGCGAGCTCGACCGGGTCAAGGGCCTGCTCGCCGAGAAGGTGCTGCCCGACTTCGAGGGCCGCGAGAAGGAGGTCTCGGCCGCCTTCCGCAGCCTGACCAAGAAGCTCATGCGCGAGCGGGTCATCAGCGACGGCGTCCGCATCGACGGCCGTGGCCCGAAGGACATCCGCGCGCTCAGCGCCGAGGTCCACGTGATCCCGCGCGTGCACGGCTCGGCCCTGTTCGAGCGTGGCGAGACCCAGATCCTGGGCGTCACCACCCTCAACATGCTGCGCATGGAGCAGATGGTCGACACGCTCAACCCCGAGCGGACCAAGCGCTACATGCACAACTACAACTTCCCGCCCTACTCCACCGGTGAGACCGGCCGCGTGGGCTCGCCCAAGCGCCGCGAGATCGGCCACGGCGCGCTGGCCGAGCGGGCGCTGATCCCGGTCCTGCCGGCCCGCGAGGAGTTCCCCTACGCGATCCGCCAGGTCTCCGAGGCGCTCGGCTCCAACGGCTCGACCTCGATGGGCTCGGTCTGCGCCTCCACGATGTCGCTGCTCGACGCGGGCGTGCCGCTCAAGGAGATGGTGGCCGGCATCGCCATGGGCCTCATCGGCGACGGCGACACCTACATCACCCTGACCGACATCCTCGGCGCCGAGGACGCGATGGGCGACATGGACTTCAAGGTCGCCGGCACCAAGGACGTCATCACCGCGCTCCAGCTCGACACCAAGCTCGACGGCATCCCCGCCTCGGTCCTGGCCGCCGCGCTGAAGCAGGCCAAGGGCGCCCGCCTGGCGATCCTCGACGTGATGCAGGAGGCGATCGACTCCCCGGCGGAGATGAACGCCACCGCGCCGCGGATCATCACCATCAAGGTCCCGGTCGACAAGATCGGCGAGGTCATCGGGCCGAAGGGCAAGATGATCAACCAGATCCAGGACGACACCGGCGCCGAGATCACCATCGAGGACGACGGCACCATCTACATCGGCGCCACCGACGGCCCGTCGGCCGAGGCCGCGCGGAGCGCGATCAACGCGATCGCCAACCCGCACATGCCCGAGGTCGGCGAGCGCTACCTGGGCACCGTGGTGAAGATCGCCTCCTTCGGCGCCTTCGTCTCGCTCATGCCCGGCAAGGACGGCCTGCTGCACGTCTCCCAGATCCGCAAGCTCCACGGGGGCAAGCGCATCGAGAACGTGGAAGACGTCATGAACGTCGGCGAGAAGGTCCAGGTGGAGATCGCCGAGATCGACTCGCGTGGCAAGCTCTCCCTGGTCCCGGTCGAGGTCATCGAGAAGGAAGCGGCCGAGAAGGAGGCCCGGGGCGACGACGCCGCGGCGGCTCCGGCCGAGTCCGCAGCCGACGACTCCGGCGCTCCCGCCGACGACGACAAGCCGCGTCGCAGCCGCACCCGCGTGCGCTCGCGCCGGCCCGCCGACGACGGGGACGACCGCAACTCCTGACCAAGCACCGCACGCGCGGGATCGCCCCTCCGGGCGGTCCCGCGCGGCCCCCTGATGCGGTGCCGGGCGCGCGATGCACGGAGACCCCTCGCAACGTGCCGCTTGACTCCGAGCACGGGGCCGACCATCGAGGAGGACGCTCCGTGATCGAAACCATGCTCCACCCGGGCCGGGAAGGCGCCGGCGTGGTGAAGCGCACCGTCCTACCGGGCGGGCTGCGCGTGGTGACCGAGTCCATGCCCGCGGTCCGCAGTGTGGCCGTCGGCATGTGGGTCGGCATCGGTTCGCGCGACGAGGCGCCCGAGCACATGGGCGCCACCCACTTCCTGGAGCACCTGCTCTTCAAGGGCACCCCCACCCGGGACGCCATGGAGATCTCCGCCTCCATCGAAGGCATCGGCGGCGAGATCAACGCCTTCACCGCCAAGGAGTACACCTGCTACTACGCCCGCGTCCTCGACGAGGACCTGCGGGTGGCGGTGGACGTGCTGGCCGACGTGGTCACCAGCTCGCTGATCGACCCGGACGACGTCGAGTCCGAGCGTGGCGTGATCCTGGAGGAGATCGCCATGCACGACGACGATCCCTCCGACGTCGTGCACGAGCAGTTCTCCGCGCAGCTCTACGGCGACTCGCCGATCGGGCGGCCCATCCTGGGCACCGTCGAGTCGATCAACGAGCTGGGGCGCGAGCGCATCCTGGAGTACTACCGCCAGTACTACCTGCCCAGCCGTACCGTCGTCTCCGTGGCCGGCAACGTCCGGCACGAAGAGGTCGTCGAGCTGGTCATGCGGGCCTACGAGCGGGCCGGCACCCTCACCGGTCCCGCCGAGTTCGTCGCCCCCCGCACCAGCGGTCCGGGCGCGCCGGCCCGGTCCGGCGTGCGGGTGCTCGACCGGCCGACCGAGCAGGCCAACCTGGTCCTCGGCACCACCGCGATGCCTCGCACCGACGACCGCCGCTTCGCGCTCGGCGTGCTCAACGCCGCGCTCGGCGGCGGGATGTCCTCGCGGCTGTTCCAGGAGATCCGGGAGAAGCGCGGCCTGGCCTACTCCACCTACAGTTACACCTCGGCCTACGCCGACACCGGGCAGTTCGGGATCTACGCCGGCTGCCTGCCGTCCAAGATCGACGAAGTGCTCAAGATCTGCCGTGACGAGGTCGCCCGCGTGGTCGACCAGGGTCTCGACGCCGACGAGGTGGCTCGCGGCAAGGGCCAGATGCGCGGCGGGCTGGTGCTCGGGCTGGAGGACACCGGCTCGCGCATGTCCAGGATCGGGAAGAACGAGCTCGTCTACGACGAGCTGCTCTCTGTGGACGAGGTCCTGGCCCGCATCGAGGCGGTGACCCCCGACGAGATCTCCGAGGTGGCCCGCGACGTGCTCAGCCGGCCGCTCGCCCTGGCCGTCATCGGGCCCTACGGCGACAAGGACTTCTCCTCGGCCATCGCCTAGGCGAGCCGGGCGGTGCGGGTCCCCGCGGAATCCGGGGACCCGCACCGGTAAGACCGGACGGGCCGGACCCGGCCGGTCACAGTAGGCTGGCCCTGTGATCAGGGTTGGAGTGCTCGGCGCCCGAGGGCGCGTTGGTTCCGAGGTGTGCAAGGCCGTCGAGGCGGCTCCGGACATGGAGCTGGTGGCCGCGATCGACAAGGACGATCCCATCGAGGATCTGCGCGGCGCGGAGGTCGTGGTCGACTTCACGCACCCCGACGTCGTCATGGGCAACCTGGAGTGGATGATCTCCAACGGCATCCACCCGGTGGTCGGCACCACCGGCTTCGACGCCGGGCGGCTGGAGCGGGTGCGCGGCTGGCTGGCCGCCAACCCGGGGGTCAACGCGCTGATCGCGCCCAACTTCGGCATCGCCGCCGTGCTGATGATGCACTTCGCCCAGCAGGCGGCCAAGTACTTCGAGTCGGCCGAGATCGTCGAGCTGCACCACCCGAACAAGGCCGACGCGCCCTCCGGGACCGCTCGCCGTACCGCGGAGCTGGTGGCCGAGGCCCGTGCCAAGGCCGGCCTGGACGCGATGCCCGACGCGACCAGCTCCGAGCTCGACGGCGCCCGCGGCGCCGACGTGCAGGGCGTGCGGGTGCACGCGGTACGGCTGGCCGGGCTGATCGCCCACCAGGAGGTCATCCTCGGCGGTGACGGCGAGATCCTCACCATCCGGCACGACACGATGAACCGCGCCAGCTTCACCCCGGGCGTGCTGCTCGGCGTGCGGCGGGTCGGCGGGCTGAACGGCCTGACGGTGGGGCTGGAGCCCCTCCTCGACCTCTGAGCAGACTTGTGCCCACGGCGATCACGCCGTGGGCACAGGTCCTCGAAGGGGGTTGCCCGGCCCCGCACGGCCAGGCTCACGTTGATCAGAGTACAGCCCGCGAGGCCGAGCAAGGGAAACATGAGGCCGTGTCGAAAGTGTCGAACGTGCGTTGGGCGGAGGCGGGCGAGCTGCCCGCCCTCGTCGCGATAGAGCAGGCGGCGGACGGGCTGTTCGCCGAGGTGGGCATCGTCTTCCCGGAGGGGACGACGATGGTGGAGGAGGCCGACGACCCGGCCCGCGTGCTGGTGGCGGGCGAGCCGCCGGCGGGCTTCGCGATGATCGGCTGGGTGGACGGGCACGTGCACCTCGACCAGCTCGCGGTGCATCCCGATCACATGCGGCAGGGGCACGGAGGCGCGCTGGTGCGAGCGGTCCTCGACCACGCCGCGGCCCTCGGCGCGCCCGGCGTCACGCTGACCACCTTCCGCGACGTGCCGTGGAACGCCCCCTGGTACGAACGGTTCGGGTTCGCCGTGCTGCCCGAGGCCGCGTGGGGGCCGGAGCTGCGCGCGCTGGTCGAGCACGAACGCGAGCTGGGCCTGGAGCTGGCGCCCCGGGTCGTGATGAGGGCATAGCATCTGCACGTGATTCGTGCGGAGTTGTGGCGGGCGATCGACGGGGTCTACCAGGAGATCCTCGCGCACCCCTTCCTGACCGGGCTGACCGACGGCTCGCTGCCCCGGCAGGCCTTCCGCCACTACGTGGTGCAGGAGGCGCACTTCCTGCCCGACTACGCCCGCGCGCTGGCCGCCACCGCCGCGCGCTCGCCCGACCCGGCCGGGGTGCACCGCTTCGCCGGTGACGCGGCCCGCACGGTCGAGATGGAGCACAGCCTGGTCGTCGAGCTGCTGGCCGCCTTCGGGCTCGACGAGGCCGGCGCCCGCGAGCACGGCGCCGGGCCCACGACCGTCGGCTACACCTCGCACCTGGTGCGCACCTGCTCGCTCGGCACCTTCCCCGAGGCGCTCGGCGCGATCGTGCCGTGCTACTGGATCTACGCGCGGGTGGGGGAGTCGCTGCTGGCCAAGTCCTCGCCCGACCCGCTGTACGCCTGGTGGATCGAGACCTACGGCGGCGAGGAGTACCAGGACACCGTGGCCGGGGTGCTCGGCCTGCTCGACTCGCTCACCCTCAGCCCCGCCGAGCGCGAACGGCTCCTGGAGCGCGCCCTGACCACGGCCCGCTTCGAGTGGATGTACTGGGACGCCGCCTGGCGCCAGGAGAGCTGGCCATGCGGCTGAGAGACCTCGTCCAGGCCGACCACCTCGCGCTCAAGGTGCTGACCGGGCACGACCTGCTCGACCGGCCGGTGCGCGGCGTGTCGACCACCGACCTGATCGAGCCCGGCCGCTTCGTCAAACCCGGCGAGCTGGTGCTGACCGAGCTGACCTGGCACACCGGGCCCGACTCGGCGCGCGCCTTCGTGGCCGGGCTCGGCGACGTCGCCGCCCTGGTCTCCGGCACCGCGCTCAAAGGCGTGCCCCTCGACCTGGTCGAGGCCTGCGCCGAAGCCGGGCTGCCGCTGCTCACCCTCCCCGTCGACGTGCCCTTCAGCCAGGTCACCGAGCACGTCCTGCGCGCCCTGATCGCCGAGCTCGGCGCCCCGCCCGCCCGCCGGTACGGCTCCCGCCGCCGCCTGGCCAGCACGCTGGTCGACGGCGGCAGCCTCACCAAGCTGGTCACCGCCGTCGCCGACGAGCTCGACCTGGGCTGCTGGGTGCTCTCGCCGACCGGCCGCGTCATCGTCGGCTCCCGCCCGCTGGCCCCCGAGGCCGGGGTACGGCTGGCCGGCACCTTCCTGACCTCGCGCTTCCTGCCCAGCATGGCCGAGGGCTGGTCGGTCTTCCCGATCGGCAAGGGCGCCCCGCACCGCATCGCCACCTGGTTCCTGGCCTACGAGGGCTCACCGGGCGAGCACGAGGACCTCCTGGTGGAGCTCGCCGCCCTGGTGGCGCTGGAGCGCTCGCGGCTGGAGGCCGCCCACCGCATCGAGCGGCGCATCCTCGACCAGCTCCTGGACATGCTGGAGTCGGGCGACGCCTCCCTGCCCAGCGTCGTCTCCCGGCTGCACACCCTGCACGTGGAGACCGGCGACGGGCTGCTGGCCGTCGCGCTCACCGCCGGGCCGCCCGAGGTGGGCGTCGCCGTACTGGACGAGCTGCTGCGCCCGCTCGCGCCCGGCGTGGTCACCGCCTCCGGCGGGCAGGCGATCGCGCTGGTGCCGCTGGCCGGCAACAGCGCCGAAGACCTGGCCGAGCACCTGCTGCGCGGCGCGCGGGTGCTGGAGGCGGGGCTCGGCGAGGACCGCCTCACGCTCGGCCTCAGCAGCGTCGCCAAGGGCCCGGCCGCGCTCAGCGGCATGATCGAGGAGGCCCGCCAGGCCCGCTCCCTGGCCGAACTCGGCGGCGACCGGGTCAGCCTGGTCTCCGGCGACGAGGTCGCCTCCCACCGCGCGCTGGTCGCGGCCATCCCGCCCGACCTGCGCCGCTCCTTCCGCGCCCGGCTGCTCGGGCCCCTGGAGGACTACGACGCCGCCCAGCACACCGACCTCGTGGAGACCCTGGAGGCCTACCTGGAGGAGTCGGGGAACTGGGCGGCGATGGCCGAACGGCTGCACGTGCACGTCAACACGCTGCGCTACCGGATCAAGCGCGTCGAGGAGCTCACCGGGCGGTCGCTGAGCTCCTGGGACGAACGCGTCGACTTCGTGCTGGCGCTCAGGATGCGCTGAGCGCGTACGCCTCCACCTCGGCGAGGTAGGCGTCCTTCACGTGGCGGGGCAGCCAGGTGATCTCGAAGGCGTTCCGGACGACCTGCACCAGCTCCTCGCGGGTGAAGTCCATGGCCGCGAGGTTCTCGGCCACGTAACCCGGGAAGTAGGCCGGGTCGTCGGAGTTGATCGTCACCCGCACACCCCGGGCGAGCAACTGCTTGATCTCCACGGCCTTGGTCGAGCGGGTCACGATGCCGTTGGAGATCGGGCAGCAGGTCAGCCCGATGCCCTTAGCGACGATCTCCTCGACCAGCTTCGGGTTCTCCAGGATGTTCACGCCGTGGTCGATCCGGTTGACCTGGATGTCCTGGATGACCTGGCGGATGTGCTCGACCGAGTTCTCCTGGTCCACGTCGCAGTGCATGGTCAGCAGGTAGCCCTCCTGCCGCGCCCGCTCGTAGACCGCGGCGAACTTCGCCGGCGGGTTGCCCTTCTCGTCGGAGTCGAGGCCGACGCCGACGATCCACTCCTTGTACGGCAGGCTCTCCAGCAGCGTCGCCATCGCGTACTCGGCCTGGAAGTCCCGCAGGAAGCACATGATGAGCTGCGCCCGGATCCCGAGCTGCTGCTCGGCGTCGAGGATCGCCCGCCGCAACCCGCGGATCACCACGTCGAACGGCACCCCGCGCGAGGTGTGCGCCTGCGGGTCGAAGAAGATCTCCGCGTACCGCACGTTCTGCGAGGCCGCCTTGCGCAGGTAGGCCAGGGCCAGGTCGTAGAAGTCCGGCTCGGTGCGCAGCACGCCCATGCCCTCGTAGTAGACCTTGAGGAAGCTCGGCAGGTCGTCGAAGTCGTACGCCTTGCGCAGCTCGTCGATCGTCTCGTACGGCAGGGCGATCCCGTTGCGCCGGGCCAGCTCGAACTTGAGCTCCGGCTCCAGGGTGCCCTCGATGTGCAGATGCAGCTCGGCCTTCGGCAGGCCGGCGATGAAGTCGTTCACTGGATGACCTCCACAACGTCCAGGTTCACACAGTCCACCAGACCGAGGTCGGTGACGGCGTAGTCGGGAATGGCGGTGATGGACAGGAAGAACAGGTACATCAGCGGCGCGGGCAGCGGGCAGCCGAGCTCGCGGGCCAGGTCGTCGAGGCGGGTCTCGGCGGCGGCCATGTCGGCGGCCGGCAGGTCGGCGACGATGCCGCCGATGGGCAGCGGCAGAGCGGCGCGGACCTCGCCGTCGACGACGATGACCTGGCCGCCGCCCAGGCGGATGACCTCGTTGACGGCGACGGCCATGTCGGCGCGGGAGGCGCCGACGCAGATGATGTTGTTGTCGTCCGGGGCGGCGCTGGTGGCGATGGCGCCCTGGCGCAGGCCCATGCCGCTGACCACGGCGACCGGCTTGTTGGTCGTCTTGCCGTACCGCTCGACGACGGTGACCAGGAGGGCGTCCTGCTCGACGCTGGGCTCGACGACGCCGTCCACGACCGGCAGGCGCACGTCCCGGCGCTTGCGGACGAAGACCTGCTCGGTGAAGCCGATGGCCAGCACGTCGACCTCGGCGGCGTCGCTGCGCAGCGCGAAGTCGTCGGCGGCGACCGGCGCGACCGGGAAGGGCACGACCTCGCCGCGCGCGGGCGGGGCGGTGGGGGTGAGCATCCGGCCGTCGCGGGCGACGAGCTCGCCGCCGGCGACGACCTCGCGGACGCGGAAGTCCTCCAGGGAGTCGACGATCAGCACGTCGGCCAGGCGGCCGGGGGCGATGCTGCCGACCAGGTGGTCGATCCGGTACATCTCCGCGCAGTTGACCGTGGCCATCTGGATCGCGGTCACCGGGTCCACGCCGGCCTTGATCGCCATCCGGACCATCTTGTCCAGGTGGCCGCCGGCCAGCACGTCGGCGGCGTGCACGTCGTCGGTGCAGAAGGCGATGCGGCGCGCGCCCACCTTCAGCGCGGCCTTGATGTTCTCCTCCAGGAAGAAGGCGACCGACGACTCGCGGATGATGCCGAAGATGCCCTGGCGGAGCTTCTCCAGCATTTCCTCGTGGTCGTAGGACTCGTGGTCGAGGCGGATGCCCGCCGCGGCCAGGCCGCCGATGCGGCGCGCGTCGCTCAGCGGGGCGCAGCCGAAGACCGGCAGGCGGTTCCGCCGCGCCAGCTCCAGCGCCTGGTGCACGGCGGGGTCGTCGTGCTCGACCATCTCCTGGACGGTCTCCCAGATGCCCACGCACTCGGGCCAGGTGTGCGCCTCGCGGTGCTCGTCGGGGCCGAAGGTGTGGCCGACGTTCGACTGCGGCACGGTGTAGGGGGCCTTGGCGGGGGCGCCCCACCAGATGCGCATGCCGGTGTTCTTCGACTCGTCGAGGAAGCGGCGGACGCCGGGCAGGCCCTCGACGACGAGGATCTGGTCGAGGCCGGAGACGACGCTGGTGGTGCCCATCGGCACGACCAGGTCGGCGAAGCTGGTGACGCTGAGCTTGCTGCACTCGATGTGCAGGTGGCCGTCGATCAGGCCGGGGACCAGGTAGCCGCCCCTGGCGTCGATGACCTTGGTCTCGGGGCCGTGCTCGCGGGGCTCGCCGACGTAGGCGATCCGGTCGCCGGCGATGCCGATCTCGGCGGCGTAGAGCTCGCCGGTCAGGACGTTGACCAGGGTGCCGTTCGTGATGACGGTGTCGGCGGGACGCCTGCCGTACGCGGTGTCGAGAAGGGTCATACGGCCACCTCCAGGGCCGGGACGGGACGGCGGTCGAGGGCGGCGTAGACGCCCGCGGCGACCAGGAAGCCCGCGAAGATGCTGAAGTCGGTGCCGCCGGTGGCCTGGGAGACCCAGCCCACGAAGGCGGTGGAGTTGATCCAGAGCGCGGCCGCGGCCATGCCCACGACCTGCGCGATCAGCGCGGGCCAGCGGTACGGCTCGCGGTCGGAGAACATGCCCTCGACGTCGTAGCGGCCCTTGCGGCGCAGCCAGTCGGTCACGTACACGCCCGCCCACGGCGCCAGCCAGATGATCAGCAGGCCGAGGAAGGTGTTGAGCATGGTGTTGAACGAGTCCGACATCACCGCCACATACGTGATGATGACGCAGATCACCAGGTCTGCCACCACCGCCACCCAGCGCTTGACGTTGATCCCGGCGGCCTGCAGGTTGAGGCCGGAGGAGTACAGGTCGGTGGTGTTGACCGCGAAGAGCGTGACGATGATCAGCAGCAGGTACGGCACGACGAACCAGCCCGGCAACGCGCCGGTCAGCCCGGCGATCGGGTCGCCCGCCTCGGCCACCACGGTCGCCGCGGCGGCGCCGAGCGTCATGAGCAGCACGTAGGGCAGGAAGCCGCCGAGGAAGGCGAAGCCGAAGACCGCCTTCTTGGAGGAGTTCGCCGGCAGGTAGCGCGAGTAGTCGCCGCCGAGCGGACCCCAGCTCAGGCCGCCCGCGGACATGACCATCGCGACGGCCATGGTGAAGGTGGCGAAGTCGGCGCCCTCACCGCCGCCGCCCAGCGAGACCTTGGGCGTGATCAGCACGGCCATGAGGCCGAAGAGCAGGACGAAGACCCAGGTGAAGTACTTCTGCGCCTTCATGACCGCGGAGTGGCCGATCAGCGGCAGGACGAGCTGGATCAGGGCGGCGACGAGGATCACCACGACCTTGACCCCGGTGGAGGACTCCACCCCCGCCCGCTCCAGCAGGTTCAGCGCGGCGAAGGTGATGAGCACCATGCCGCCGGCCTCGAAGCCGACCATGTTGAGCCAGCCGAAGAAGCTGAGCCCGCGGGCGCCCTTCGGGCCGTAGGCGGCCCGGGAGACCGCCATGGTGGCGGTGCCGGTGGCCGGGCCCTGCAGGCTGGTCAGCCCGACCAGCGGGAAGGCCAGCAGGTTGCCGATGACGATGGCCGCGAGGGCCTGGGGAAAGGTGAGCCCGAAGGCGATGATGACCGTGCCGTAGACCAGGGTGAAGATGCCCATGGTCGTGCCGGTCCAGAGGAAGAACAGGTCTCGCGGCCTGCCGTACCTCTCTCCGGCCGGTACCGGCTCGATTCCGCGCTGTTCCATGCGCACAGTGAACCAGGCGTCACGCACCGGACCTGTTATCCGGACATACGAGCCTGACTCGGGCGTTTGTATCCGGCTACAAGGTGATCGCCAGCCCGGCGGTGAACAACGCGCCGAACAGGAGCTGGATCTTGCCGGTCTGCTGGAGCACGGCGATGAGCGCCGGGCCCTTGGCGCCGTGCAGCACGGTGTGCATGGCCGGGATGGCCAGCGGCAGCGCGGCGACGGTCAGCAGCGACAGCGGGCGGACGAAGCCGAGGCCGAGCGCCACCAGGAAGGCGCCCGCCATGCAGCCGGTGTAGAGGATGCGGGTGCGCCAGTCGCCCAGCAGCACGGCGAGCGTGCGCTTGCCGCTGGCGGTGTCGGTCGGGATGTCGCGCAGGTTGTTGACCACGAGCATCGCGCACGACAGCAGGCCGACCGGGATCGAGGCCAGCAACGCCAGCCACGACAATCGCTCGGTCTGCACGAAGGCCGTGCCCAGCACCGGGACGACGCCGAAGAAGAGGAAGACCGCCACCTCGCCGAAGCCGCGGTAGCCGTACGGGCGCTTGCCTCCGGTGTAGAACCACGCGGCGGCGATGCAGGCGGCGCCGACCAGCAGCACCCACCACGCCTGAGTGGCCACGACCAGGGAGAGCCCGGCGAGCGCGGCGGCCAGGAAGCAGCCGAGGGCGGCGGCGAGCACCTGGCGCGGCGCGGCGACCTTGGAGCCGACCAGGCGCATGGGCCCGACCCGCTCGTCGTCGGTGCCGCGCACGCCGTCGCTGTAGTCGTTGGCGTAGTTGACGCCGACCTGCAGCAGCAGCGCGACCAGGAGCGCGACGATCGCGCGCCACCAGACCGCGCCGCCCTCGGAGAAGGCGACGCCGGTGCCGACGACGACGGGGACGACGGCGCTGGGGAGAGTACGTGGGCGCGCGCCGGCGACCCACTGGCTGAGCGTGGCCATCAACTGATGTCGGTCGTGAGCCTGACCATGCGGACCGGGCGGCCCATGTCGAGCACGCGCTCGGCCATGTCCTCGCCCCAGCCGGCCGACTCCAGGAAGCCCAGCACCGCGTAGTTCTCGGCGAACACCCAGGTCACGATCTGCTGGTAGCCGTCCTCGCGAAGGTAGTCGACCGTCGCGTTGAGCAGCCGGCTGCCGTGGCCGCGCCGGATGAAGTCGGGGTCGACCAGGAGCGTCAGCATCTCGGCCACGTACGTCGGGTCGAGGTCGGGATCTTCGGCCGGCGAATGCGACGCCAGGCCCACCACCTTCTCGCCGCCGCGCGGGGTGGCGGGCGCCTGCGCGCCGCCCAGTCCGAGCGCCGGGAAACCCTCGGTGTCCAGGATGGTCTCGACCGCGACCAGCACCCGGTGCCGGGAACTGGGGGGCGAGGCGATCGCGTCGTCCCACTGCCGCAGCCACATCTTCTCCGCGGCCGGACCGGTCATCTGCTCCAAGGGACCCTCGGGCAAAAACTCCCGGTAGCCGTATCGCCAGGCGCGAATCTGGGTGTTCGCCACCTGGAGCACATCTTCGCGCCGGGCCGCCCGAACGCCTACGTCTGCCATCTCGGCCCGCTCCTTCGCCTGCTGTCGTGCGTGCGACCGGAGGATCTCGCGCGCACGTGTTACACCGTATCGGTCCTTGGGCCCTCCCGTTGACGCGAACCGGCCTTGCTCGCCCGGTAGGCGGGGGTTTCGGCCCACTTGCACCGTTGATCAGAGCGAGGCCAGGGCGCCGGCGAGCCGGCGGACGCCCTCGGTGAGTTCGGCCGCGTGCGTGGCCTGGTTGTGGCTCAGCCGCAACCGCGGGCCCGGCGGCTCGGCCGGGTAGTAGATGCGACCGGGGCTCACCAGCACGCCCTCCCGCTGCGCCGCCTCGACCAGGGCCTGCTCGTCGGTCTCCGGCGGCAGCCGTACCCACAGGTGGTGGCCGCCGATCGGCAGCAGGTGCAGCTCGGCGGCGGGCAGCCCGGCGGCGACGGCCGCGGCCAGGGCGTCGCGCCGCCCGATCAGGTCGGCGTGCAGGGCAGTGAGGTGGCGCCGCCAGGCGGGCGAGGTCACGAACTCCAGCGCGGTCTCCTGCAGCACCCGCGCCACGAAGAACGACTCCACGAGCTGCGCCGCCCGCAGCCGCGCCGCCGCCGGGCCCCGCGCCACGACGGCCGCGATCCGGAGGCTCGGCGACAACACCTTGGTCAGCGAGTTGATCGAGACGACCGTGCCGTGCCGGTCCATGGCGACCATCGAGGTCGGCGGGGCCGGGGTGAGATAGCGGGCGAAGTCGTCCTCGATGATGAACGCGCCGTTGGCGCGCGCGATGTCCAGTACCTGCCGCCGCCGCTCCGCCGGCAGCGTCGCGCCCGTCGGGTTGTGCAGGGTGGGCTGGCAGTAGAACACCCGCGCGCCGCTCACCGCGAACGCCTCGGCCAGCAGTTCCGGCCGTACGCCCTGGGTGTCGGTCGGCACCGCCGTGGCGCGCAGCCCGGCCGCCTTGGCCGCGGCCAGCGCGCCGGGGTAGGTGGGCGTCTCCACCAGGATCGGCGTGCCGGGCGCGGCGAGCGCCTTGAAGGCGTGGGTCAGCGCCGCCTGCCCGCCGCTCACGATCAGCGCGTCCGCCGCCGTGACGTCGCCGCCCGCCTGCGTGGCGAACCACCGGCGCAGCTCCGCCAGCCCGGCCAGCGGCGGCATCTCCCACGAACCCGCCCTGCGTACGGCACGCGCCGCCGCCTGGGAGAGCTGGCGATCGGGGCGGATCTGGGCGTTGAGGTAGCCGCCGGTAAGCGGGATGACGCCGTCGGCCGGGGGAGTGAGCAGGGCGGCTACGCCCGAGTCGTCCACCACGCGGTCGCCCAGGGCGACCGTCTGCCACGACAGGTCGGCGCTCTCGCCCGCCGGCTCGGGGCGGTGCGTCACGAAGGCGCCGCTGCCCGGCTTGGTGATCACTCGGCCTTCGGCGGTGAGCTGGCCCAGGGCGCGGGAGACGGTCACGGGGCTGACGTTGTGGCGGCGCATGATCTCGCGGCTGGAGGGGAGGCGGTCGCCCGGCTTGAGGCGATCGGCCTCCTTGCGCAGTATCGCGGCTAGCTGGGCGATACTGCTATCGTCGTTCATGAGGGATGAGAATAGCGCTATCGGTCGTGACGGAGTAGCGGTTCCCGGCCGGAAGGGCCTTTTCGGGTCGCCGGCCTCCGTGCCGGTCGCTCGGGCTTCTGGTCGGGGCGGAGCCTCGGTTCCGGTGGCCATCCGGAGTGACGAGCTGCCGCCGCTGCGCCTGGACGCCCGCCGGGGCACTTTGCTGGCCTTCCTCGGCGTGGTCTCCTTCTCCGGCTCCTTCCCCGGCACCGTCTTCGCCCTGCAGGGCTTCGACCCGTGGCTGGTCGCCATCGGCCGGGCCCTGCTCGCCGGCGTCGTCGCCCTCGCCTGCCTGAAGGTCGCCAGACTGCCGATCCTCCCGCCCCGCCGGCTGTGGGGCTCCTACGCCCTCATCTCCGGCGGCGTCATCTTCGGCTTCCCCGTCTTCAGCAGCCTCGCCCTGCACCTCGGCGCGAGCACCTCGCACGCCGCCGTCGTGGTCGGCCTGCTCCCGGCCGCCACCGCCTGCTGCGCCGTACTGCGAGCCGGCGAGCGACCCCGGCCCCTGTTCTGGATCGCCAGCGCCGCCGGCGCCCTGTCCATCACCGTCTTCACCTTCAGCCAGGGCGGCGGCGCGCTCACCTGGCCCGACCTGCTCCTGCTCGCCGCCCTGCTGTCCGCGGCACTCGGCTACACCGAGGGCGCACGCCTGACCCGGGACGAGGCCGGCTGGCGCGTCATCTCCTACGCGCTCGTCATCTCCCTCCCCATCACCGCCCCCGTCACCGCCGTCCTGGCCGCGGTGACCGAGATCAACCTCTCCTGGGCAGCGGTCGGCGGCTTCGCCTACGTCGGACTCATCTCCATGTTCCTGGGCTTCGTGCCCTGGTACGCCGGACTCGCCATGGGCGGCATCGCCCGCGCCGGACAGACCCAGCTCACCCAGCCGCTCCTCACCCTCGTCTGGGCGTGGCTGCTCCTGGACGAGCGCTTCGGCTGGGCCACCGTCCTGGGCGCGCTCGCCGTCCTGACCTGCGTCGCCGTGACCCAGCGCAGCCGAAGTTGACGGGTGATCTGCGTACTCCTGTGGTGATATGCAACCCTTGGGGGTCGCCTTCCCCCTGGGCCCGGTGATACGGCTGTGCAACCGGACTGCAAGTCAGGTGTGGATGGATAAGGCGATATTCCGCACGAATATGGAGTCCCTCAATGACTTTTCGTCCCGCGCGCCTGGCCGCCCTGACCGGCGTCGCCGCCCTCGCGCTCGCCGGCCTCACCCCGCTGTCCGCGTCGGCCGCACCCGTGGTCAAGACCGCCCCGGCCTCGGCCGTGCAGGCGGCCCCGGTGCTCACCGCGAAGACCACCGGGCTCGCCGCCGGCCCCCTCACCACCGCCTCGAAGCTCGACACCGCCCGAGCCAAGGTGAGCTACCCCAAGGGCAGCCGGGCCTACGCGCCCATCACCTACACCTGGACCGTGTGGCGTTCCTACGTCTTCGAGGGCGAAGCGCTGGTCCTGTACACCGACATCCACCGGTCGAACGTCTCCAAGATCCGCTTCACCCGTAAGGCGCCCAACGCCACCTGCGGCGTGCGCCGCGAGTCGACGGACTACAACGTCTACTGCATCGTGACGCGGCCGGAGAAGTGGAAGCGGTTCTCCATGCAGTTCAAGGTGTGGCCCAAGCGCGTCTCCAGCGTCATCGCCGACCACTACTGGGGCGGCGCCGAGTTCGGCGGCAGCGCTGCGGACTACATCTCCCAGGTGGGCGACCGCCTCGGCCGCACCAAGACCCGCCTGTACTACTGACCCGCTCGCCTGCCGGCTTCGACGGGGCGCTCCCTTCCACGGGAGCGCCCCGTTCCCTTCCCCGGACCGCGCTGGCCCGTCCCACCTCCGCGGTATGGCAGGCCACCCACTTCCTCCACTCCTGTACGGCAGGCCGCCAGCCCCCTGCACTGCTGTACGGCAGGCCGCCCAGCCCTTTCCACCGCCGCACGGCAGGCCGCTCGCCTCCCCCGCTTTGCCACAGGTCCCTGTGCGGCGGGTGCCCCCTCGTCGGCGAGTGCCACCCCGGGGCCTGCCAAGGACGAACCGTTCAGGCCGGACGCCGAGCCACCAGAGCGAACCGATGCGCGTGCACCTCAAGCGGCATCCGCACCCCCCGCAACCGCTCCCGATACCCCTCGACCGAGAACCCCGGAACCTGCCACTCAGTGATCCGCAGAAACAACACCAACGCCCCCACATCCAGGAACCGCCCCGGAACCCGAGCCTCCTCCGACCACTCGACCTCCAGCCCGGCCCCCGACACCTCTGTCACAGCTTCGGCCAAGTCCCACCCCCGGTAGGCGTGCTCCGGCCCACCCAGCGCCGCGTTGACCTCCTCGACATCCCGCCCACCGACCTGCTGCGTGACGAACACCCCACCAGGCTTGAGCACCCGCCCCACCTCACCCGGATCGAACGACTCATGCCGATTGATCACCAGGTCGAACACCGAGTCGGGAAACTTCAGCACATCGTCCTCCCCGACCTCGACCACCTCCACCCCCAGCGGCGCCAGCCGAGCCCGAGCCACCGGCACGTTCGGCGCATACCCCTCGGTCGCCACCGTCCACTCCGGCAAGGCCCCCAGCGAGGCCAGGAACTCCCCACCCCCCGTCCCCATGTCCAGCATCGCCCCCGCCGACGCCATCCGCTCCCGGACGATCGCCGCATAACTCCACGGCTCGTCCCCCTCCTGGTACCGCCCCTCGAACACCCCGAAGTCCCACCCCTCGAACGGCGTGCTCAGCCCCTCGGCCACCAACCGGTCGAACTCTTCACTCACGACAACGTCTCCCACTGCGCCCGGCGGCGCTTCCTGGCCTTCAGAGCCGCCGCCAACCGAGCGCGTACCGGGTCTGGCGGCTCAGCCGGCGTCTCTTGATCCGATCCTGGCCGCTCGTGAACTCCGCCGTCCACGCAAATACCAGCCACCCTCGGCACCCCAGCCGCACCGCTCCTCGCGCCCTGCGGTGCACTCCGTCCTTCAGCAGAGTGCACCCGTGCGTCGGCAGAGTGCATCCGCCCGTCGGCAGACTGCATCCCTCCCTCGGCCGTGTGGATCCGCCCGTCGGCCGTGTGGATCCGCCCGTCGGCCGTGTGGATCCGTCCGTCGGCCATGTGGCTCCGTGCCGCGGTAGAGCCGTGCTGGGCGCCACCAGCCTGGTCCCCGCCTTCGCCCGCACCCTGCCCTTCCTCCGCAGGAACGTTCCAGACCTCCCGCTCTCGCCCCGCCCCGGCGAGGCCGTGGCTGGCCGCCGCCGAATCGCGCAGTGCCTCGACCCGACGGCCGGTCCACGCGTCGCAAGCAGTGTCCAGCTCCACATCAGGGGGCCAGAAGGCACTCGGGGCGACGTAGCTGCCGCGCGCGGCCACCGTGTAGATCCACCCGCTCCCGCGAAGCACAGCCATCGCTCGCCGTACCGTCTCGCGGGCCGTGCCGTACTGACGGGTCAGCGCGCTTTCGCTGGGGATAGGACGGCGCGGCGGGAGCGCACCGGCCCTGATCTGGTCGGCGATGTCGGCGGCGATGCGCTGGTAGAGAAGGACCCGGCGGTGCTGCAGCGGGGCCTGACCGGGATGCCCGGCGAACGCCCCCTTGCCCCGGACGGTGTGGACCAGCCCTTCGGCGCGCAGGACGTGGATCGCCTTGCGGGCGGTCGCGCGCGCCACGCCGAACTCGCGCCGGATCTCCGCCTCGCTGGCGACAGGGCAGCCGGGCGCCAGCTCGCGGACCCGCTCACGCAGCTCCGCGACGATCTGCAGGTACAGGTGAACGTCACCCTCGCGATCGACCATGACCCAAGGGTATACGGGCAATGGGACAAGGCAAGAGGTTCAACTAGACCCTTACCCCTTCGGCCACTTCCCGGGATCGGCGACGTAGGTGCCGCGGTAGGGAACCGTGTAGGCCCAGCCGAGCTCCCGCAGGTAGGCCACCGCCTGCCGTACGGTCACCTTGGCCACGCCGAACTCCTGCATCATCGCCTTCTCGCCGGGGATGCGGCGGTGCGGCGGGAAGTCGCCTCGCTCGATGCGTCCCGCGATCTCCTCGGCGATGCGGCGGTAGGTCGGGGTCTTTCGCCTGGTCCGGGGGACGCCGGGCTGGCCCACGAAGGTGCCTTCGCCCTGGATGGTGTAGGCCGAGCCCTGTTCCCGTAGTTCTTGAGCGGCCCGTCGCGCGGTGGTGCGTGCGATCTGGAACTCGGCCTCGAGTTGGGCCTCGCTGGGCACCGGGTCCCCTGGCTGGAGCTCGCCTCGCTCGATGCGGCCGAGGATCACCTCAGCGACCTGCTTGTAGATAGGTACGGGTCCGTCTCGGTCAAGCATGCTCGAATTGTAGACCGAAAAGGACATGTGGCTACAAAGCAGACACTCACTTGATCGTATGGATACGAGTGCTAGACCTATGGATACGCCTGACCTATAGTTGAAGTGTGGATAGCGCGGGCAAGGAAGAGGCCGCAGGTCTCGACATCGAGTGGGATGACCCCCCTCCTCGCGCGGAGCGTATCCGGGTCCGTGCGTTCACAAATGGCCCTGGAGACGTCTGGTACGAGCTCTGTGCCGCAGGCGGACTCATGTTCATCCGCCGGTTCATCCGGCGCGGTGACCGCACGATCGTGCACGAGTCGACGTGGACTCAGACACGGGAGGCGCAGGAGCTCTGGCAGCTCATTTTGGACGGGGCCCAAGATCGAGGCGCGGATCACCCTCCGTCCGCGCCTCCCCCTTCGGGAGGAGGAGCCTAGCCTTCCGAACCGTCCGGTCACGCCATGGCCGGACACCTCACGCCCTTCAGGGACCTCTAGCCGCATGGCACTCTGAAGGGCGGCCCACCCGCAGAGCCCTTGCCCCCTTGCATTCACGGGCTCTGCACCGCCCGGCAGGCCTCATCCGACCCGCCTGCCGGGCGCCGGCCCCTACCTGGAGCGCGATGCTCGGTGGGGGCACTGCGCGAGCCCCGTGACCCGGCTCGCCCAAGCGCTCGCTCCCGGCAAGGTCGGCCATTGGGCCGCTTGTCGTGCGGTGCTGGTCCTGCTGGCGGTGCGATCGGTGCTGGTGATGGTGGTGTTGATCCCGCTGGCCGCCGCCGGTTGGAGTTGACGTCTCGCTTGTGGTGCTGGAGGAGGTCGAGCTCCACCTCGGGTACGGCGTGGGTCACTGCTCCTTTTCCCAGGCCACGCGGCGCCAGCCGGTGTCGGTGACGATCAAGTGGTCGAGGAAGTGCAGGCCGACGGTTTCGGCTGCGGTGACCAGGCGGAGGGTGGCGGTGAGGTCGGCGGGGCTGGGGGTGAGGGAGCCGCCGGGGTGGTTGTGGGCGATGCCGAAGGAGGAGCCGCCCGAGCGCAGGACGGTGGTGACGAGTTCGCGGACCGGGACGAGGGTGTGGTCGGAGGCGCCCTCGGTGAGGGTGGTACGGCGCAGCACGGCGCCACGGGGGTCGCAGACGACGAGGGCCAGGCGCTCACGGGTGTGGCCGCGGAGCAAGGGGGCGGCGACGGCGGCGAGGTCGGAGGTGGACCGGATGCGGGTGCGTTCGGGCTCGGCGGCGGCTCGCCGTACCAGGGTGAAGGCGGCGGCGACCCGGGCGGCCTTGGCGGGGCCGATGCCAGGGACGGCGAGGAGGTGGTGGGGGTCGGTGCGGGAGAGCGAGGTGAGGTCGCCGCAGTGGGCGATGACCTGGGCGGCGAGGTCTACCGCGCTGGTGCCGCGGAATCCGGAGCCGATGAGGACGGCGAGGAGTTCGCGGTCGGCGAGGGCGGTGGGGCCGTGGGAGAGGAGTCGTTCGCGAGGGCGCTCGCCGGTGGGCAGGTCTTTGACTCGCATGCGCTTGTTGGTATCAGGCGTGACTGACAAGTCGGGGCGAGAACTTCGGCTGACAACTTCGATCTACAGCTCTGGCTGACGACTCCGGGGTGGGCCCTCGTTCCTGCCGGTCATCTGCGATGCGGGGGATGGTGAGGGGCGCGCCCGTAGGGGCTCCCGCGTCTATAGGCGGGCACCTCTGGGGCGACGGTCCGGCTGGGCCCCGGAGGGTCGGGTCCGGGACCACTTCCGGGCCGCTTTCGGGCACCCATGGGGGTCCAGCGGGTCTCGGAGGGTGGGCTCCCCAGGGGTGGGAGGGAGGGGGTCCGGGGGGCGGTAGGGGGTGCGTCCCCCCCCCGGGCAGGGCCGCCCCCGAGGGGGTGCGGACCGGGGGGCGGGGGGGGGGGGGGGGGGGCCCCCCCGGGGGGGGGGGGGGGGGGGGCCCGGGGGGCGGACGGGTGAGCTTCCGCCCGCCGGACTGGACGGCCCGAGAGGGTGAGCTCTCGGGCCGCCGGGTTGGGCGGCCGGAGAGGGTGAGCTCTCCGGCCGCCGTACTGACCGGTTCGGGAGGGTGAGCTCCCGGACCGGTGACCCGGGCGGCTGCGGGAGGGTGAGCTCCCCGGCCGGCCGGCGGCCCCTGCCTGGACACCGCGGCATGGTGTCCGGGCAGGGTTCTTGCACCGGCAGGTCCGGGGAAGGGGGGACCGGGCCTGCCGGAGTCATAAGGAGTCGAAGGGGATCAAGGGCGTTGAAGGGGGTCTAAGGGGATCGAGAGGATGGAGGGGGTCAGACGGGGAGGCTGTAGACGACCTGGAAGCGGTCGCCCGGGATGACGATGTCGCTGGTCTCGACAGGCCGTTCGCCCGCCCAGTGGGTCCGTTCGACGTGCAGGACGTGCACGCCGGCGGGCAGGTCGAGGGCGTCGCTCTCCCCGGGCCGCGGAACCCGGGTGTGCACCCGCTCGACGATCTCGGTGATCTTGATGCCGAGCGAATGCATCCGCGCGATGACCCCACGCCGATCGTCGTCCCCCGAGGAAGCAGGGGCGGACGAGGCGAGTTCGGCGGGTTCGTAGGAGGTGCTGAGCTGGAGGGTCTTGCCGTCGTCCCGGTAGACCGACCGGACGCGGGCGACCTGGGCGCTCTCCTCGATACGGAGCCGCTGGGCGAGGGCGGGCCCGGCTTCGGTGTGGTCGAGGTGCCGGTCGAGGGTGACGCGGCGCCCCTGGCTCTGCAGGTCGGCGACGAAGGGGGAGGGGTGTTCGAGGTGCCGCCAGCGGTGCAGCGGGGTGAGATCGGGGCGTTCGCGTACGTAGTGCCCCGAGCCGACACGCCCGAAGATGAGGCCTTCGGTGGCGAGGACGCGCAGGGCGTGCCGGGCCGCTGTCTCGCCGACTTGGTATTTACGGGTCAGCTGCGCCCGCGAGGGGATGGGCGCGCCCGGGAGGAGTGTGCCGTCAGTGATCTGCCGTCGAATGTCTTCGACGACGCGCAGGTAGACCGGATCCGAGGTGGCCACGAGACCGTCCTTGTAGTGAGACCCTGTTAGGGCATTGGGCCCCATGTTGCCGTATTCGGCAGGTAACCTACCGTCATCGACGGAAGATGGAGTGCCAACTTTGGACCGGAGGAAAATTCTCCGCGAAACTCTGTAACGACCGCGTAAGGCCCGGCGATTGTTCGGTAGAGGTCGTCGATGTGTGTACCCCCGAGCACATATCGACGGCCTCTTTCCATGGGCAACGGGGTGCCGGGGTCCAAGCGTTTTGCGAATCCGGGTACCGTTCGCACTATGGCATCGCCCACCTCAACCTCGGACGCCCCTTTCGGCCGCACGCTGACCGCGATGGTGACCCCGTTCACCGCCGACGGCGCGGTCGACTACGCCCGCGCGCAGAGCCTGGCCGCGTACCTGGTGGACACGCAGCGCAACGACGGCCTGGTCGTGAGCGGCACCACCGGTGAGTCGCCGACCACCAGCGACGCCGAGAAGGAGCGTCTGCTGAAAGCGGTGCTGGAGGCCGTGGGCGACCGGGCGACGGTCGTCGCGGGGGCGGGGACGAACGACACGCACCACAGCGTGGAGCTGGCGAGGACCGCCGAGCGGGCGGGCGCGCACGGCCTGCTGGTCGTCACGCCGTACTACAACAAGCCGCCGCAGGAAGGGCTCTACCAGCACTTCAAGACCGTCGCCGACGCCACCGGCCTGCCGGTGATGCTCTACGACATCCCCGGCCGCAGCGGCGTGCCGATCCACCCGACGACGCTCATCCGGCTGGCGCAGCACGAGCGCATCGTCGCGGTGAAGGACGCCAAGGGCGACCTGTTCGCCGCCGCCCAGGTGCGGATGGCGACCGACCTGGCCTTCTACTCCGGCGACGACGCGCTCAACCTGGCCTGGCTGGCGCACGGGGCCGCGGGCTTCGTCAGCGTGATCGGTCACGTGGCCGGCGCGGAGCTGGCCAGGATGCTGGCCAATTACCGCAAGGGTGAGGTCGCCGAGGCCGGGAACATCTACCAGCAGCTTGTCCCCGTGATCGACGGGATCATGAACCGCGCGGGCGGCGCGATCATGGTGAAGGCCGCGCTCGCCCTCACCGGCCAGCCCGTGGGGCCGCTGCGGCTCCCGCTGGTCTACGCCAACGAAGAGCAGATCGCCGAGCTCAGGACGTGCCTGGTGGCCGGCGGAGTAAAAGTGAACGATCAGTCATAACGAAAGGACCTGCATGAGTCACCCGCATCCTGAGCTGGGCGCACCGCCGCCGCTGCCGCAGGGTGGTCTGAGAATCGTCGCGTTGGGCGGCCTGGGGGAGATCGGCCGGAACATGGCCGTCTTCGAGTACGACGGCAAGTTGCTGATCGTCGACTGCGGGGTGTTGTTCCCCGATCCCGAGCAGCCCGGCGTGGACCTGATCCTGCCCGACTTCGATTACATCAGGAACCGCCTCGACGACATCGAGGCCGTCATCCTGACGCACGGCCACGAGGACCACATCGGCGCCGTGCCGTACCTCCTGCGTGAGCGGCGCGACATCCCGCTCGTCGGGTCGAAGCTGACGCTCGCCTTCATCGAGGCGAAGCTCACCGAGCACCGCATCCAGCCGGTGAAGAAGCAGGTCGTCGAGGGGGAGCGGGTCCGGTTCGGCCCGTTCGACGTGGAGTTCCTGGCGGTCAACCACTCTATTCCCGACGCGCTCGCGGTCGCGATCCGCACGCCGGCCGGGCTGGTGCTGCACACCGGCGACTTCAAGATGGACCAGTTGCCGAGCGACGGCCGGCTGACCGACCTGGGCGGTTTCGCCCGGCTCGGCAGCGAGGGCGTCGACCTGCTGATGTCCGACTCCACCAACGCCGAGGTGGGCGGGTTCGTCACCAGCGAGCGGGAGATCGGCCCGGTCATCGACGAGGTCGTCCGCACCTCCAGCAAGCGCGTCATCGTCGCCAGCTTCGCCTCGCACGTGCACCGCGTGCAGCAGGTCATCGACGCCGCGGCCAAGTACGGGCGCAAGGTCGCCCTGGTCGGCCGTTCGATGGTGCGCAACATGGGCGTCGCCCGCGACCTGGGCTACCTGCACATCCCGGCGGGCCTGATCGTGGACGGCCGCGAGATCGAGGAGTGGCCGCCGGAGGACGTCGTCCTCATCTGCACCGGTTCGCAGGGCGAGCCGATGGCGGCGCTGTCTCGGATGGCCAACCGCGACCACCCGATCCGCATCGCCGAGGGCGACACCGTCCTGCTGGCCTCCAGCCTGGTGCCGGGCAACGAGAGCGCGGTCAACAAGGTCATCAACGGCCTGACCCGCTGGGGCGCCCGCGTCGTGCACAAGGGCAACGCCAAGGTGCACGTCTCCGGCCACGCCGCCGCGGGCGAGCTGCTCTACGTGCTCAACCTGACCAAGCCCTCGAACTTCATGCCGGTGCACGGCGAGTGGCGGCACCTGCGGGCGCACGCCAAGCTCGCCGAGCTGACCGGCGTGCCGGACGAGAACATCGTGATCGCCGAGGACGGCGTCGTGGTGGACCTGGTCGACGGCCAGGCCAAGATCGTCGGCGCGGTCCAGGCCGGGTACGTCTACGTGGACGGCACCAGCGTCGGCGAGATCACCGACGTGTCGCTGAAGGACCGGCGCATCCTGGGCGACGAGGGCTTCATCTCCGTCGTCGTGGTCGTCGACTCCAACACCGGCAAGGTCACCGCCGGGCCGGAGATCCACGCGCGCGGGTCGGGCATAGACCCTTCGCAGTTCGAGGGGATCATCCCGCAGATCGAGAAGGCGCTGCAGGAGAACGCCGCCGACGGCGTCGTCGACATGCAGCAGATCCGCCGGGTGGTCCGCCGCACGGTCGGCCGCTGGGTGAGCGACACCTACCGCCGCCGCCCGATGATCATCCCTGTGGTGGTCGAGGTCTGACCTTCTTTCCAGGGGTACGGCAGGCGTGCCGTACCCCTGGAGGGTGCTCACACGTCGCGGCGGGCCAGCGCCCAGCCGCCCACGGCCAGCGGCACCAGCGCGTACCCGGCCAGCGCGAGCAACGCCAGCGGCGGGGAGAGCGCGGAGCCGTACACCGAGTTGGTCAGGTCGTCCCCGGTGAGCTGCCCCGGGAGCGCGCCGATCATCACCGAGCCCAGGCTCTCGCTCCACGGCTCGGGCAGGTTCCCCACGATCATCGGGACCACGTACACCAGTCCCACCAGCACGGCCACCGCCCCCGCGGTGCTGCGCAGCAGGGCCGCCAGGCCCAGCCCGAGCAGGCCGAAGACCATCACCGACGTCCCGTAGGCCAGCAGCAGCGGCACCTTCTCGGCGAGCGGTTCGAGCGCGAAGCGCCCGGCCACCATCGGCCGCGCCACCCACGCCGAGGCGAAGATGGTGCCGAGCCCGGTCACGAGCCCGGTCAGCGCGAGCACTCCCGCCTTGGCCGCCAGCACCCGCGGCCGGCGCGGCGTCGCCAGGAAGGTCGCCGGGGTCTCGCCGGTCATCGCGAGCACGCCGAGGATGCCCAGGCAGAGCTGCGGAATCATGATCACGACGTCTTCCGGCCCGGTCATCCTGGCCGTCGCGCGCTGCTCGGGGGAGGCGGCGTTCCACATCTGCACCGCCGAGTAGGCCATCAGCGCGGCGGCGCCGACCGTGCCGGCCGCCACGCCCAGCACGGTCCAGGTGGACCGCAGCGAGCGCAGTTTGATCCATTCGGCGTGCAGTGGCCGCAGGAGAGTGGTCATCGGTACTCCACCGCCGCAGAGGTCAGCTCGACATACGCCTCCTCCAGCGAGGCGTGCGCGGCGGTCAGCTCCGCCAGCGGCGCGTCGGCCAGCAGCCGGCCGCGCCCGATCACGATCAGGTGGTCGGCGGTGAGCGCCATCTCGCTCATCAGATGGCTGGACAGCAGCACCGTGCGCCCCTCGGCGGCCAGCGACCGCAGCAGCCCGCGGATCCAGCGCACGCCCTCGGGGTCGAGCCCGTTGACCGGCTCGTCGAACAGCAGCGCCGCCGGATCGCCCAGCAGCGCCGCCGCGATGCCCAGCCGCTGCTTCATGCCCAGCGAATAGGTTCCCACCCGCTTGCCCGCGACCTGCGCGAGTCCCGCCAGGGCGAGCACCTCGGCCACGCGCTTCGCGCCGATCCCGTGCGTGGCCGCGAGTGCCAGCAGGTGCGCCCGCGCGCTCCGTCCGGGGTGCACCGCGGTCGCGTCCAGCGAGGCGCCCGCCGCCCGGAGCGGCTCGCGCAGGCCGCGGTACGGCAGGCCGCCGACGAGCGCCTGCCCCGCGGAGGGCCGGTCGAGGCCGAGGATGAGCCGCATCGTCGTGGTCTTGCCCGCGCCGTTCGGCCCCAGGAAGCCGGTGACCAGGCCGGGCCGTACCTGGAAGGTGAGGCCGTCGACGACCGCGGTCCTGCCGCGGATCTTGGTGAGCCCGTTGACTTCGATCATGCCTGCCAGCGTGGCGTCCCGGCCGGTCACGGCGCGTCGGACCGTGAGCCGATTCCGGCCCCCGGGGTCAGACCTGGGGTGGACGCGAACTGTCGGAGGGGGTGGCTACCTTGGTCACCGTGAGCCGCCCCCTGTACACCCGCCGTCTCGGCCCCACCCAGCTCCTGTGGTTCGACGTGCTGGTCGCGGCCGGGCTGACGCTGGCGTTGACCCCTCAGGCGCTGTCGACCGGCCTCGACCGGTGGGCCGCGCTCGCGCTCGTCGTCGCGCTCGGGCTGCCGCTGGCCGTACGCCGGGTCTGGCCCCGGGTCGTCTTCCTGCTCGTGCTGGCCGTGGCGGTGCCGGTGATGCTCCTGGGGGTCCAAGGGGCCTATCTCCCGCCGGCCTACGCGCTGTACGCGGTGGCGGTCTCCGGGCCTCGGGCGCGCTGGCGGTCCACCGTCGCGATGGGCGCGACGGCGGCGTTGTTGTTGTTCGTGCTGGCCGCCATGGGCGCTCCGGCGCCGCCCTCCGCAGCGGTGGAGCCGGGGCAGGTCGAGCTGGGGCAGGTGCTGGGCGGCTCCGGGGTGGTCGGGGAGGCGCTGCTCGGGCTGGCGTTGCTGGCCGGCACCTGGAGTGTCGGGCGGGCGGTGCACGAGCGGCGCGGGTACGCGGCGCGCGACGCCGAGAACCTCGCGGCGGTGGCGGTGGCCGAGGAGCGGCTGCGGCTGGCCCGCGAGCTGCACGACGTGGTGACGCACACGCTGGGGCTGATCACGGTCAAGGCCGGGGTGGCCAACCACGTCGTCGACTCGCGGCCGGAGGAGGCGCGGGACGCGTTGCGGGTCATCGAGACCGCCTCGCGCGGGGCGTTGGGGGAGATGCGGCGGCTGGTGGGGGTGCTCCGGGTGGAGGCCGACCGTGATCCGCTGCCCGGGCTGACCGGCCTGCCGCAGCTCGCCGAACGGGCCCGGCTGGCGGGGGTGCCGGTCGAGCTGGCGGTGGGGGAGGGGTTACGGCTGCCGGAGGGGATGGAGCTGGCGGTCTACCGGATCGTCCAGGAGTCGCTGACGAACGTGATCAAGCATGCGGGGCCCTGCTCGTGCCGGGTGACGGTCTCGGCGTCGGCCGGGGTGGTGCGGGTCGAGGTGACCGACGACGGCTCGCTGGATGGGGACGCCTTCCGGGAGGGGCACGGAGTGGTCGGGATGGACGGTTTCCGTGAGGGGCACGGAGTGGTCGAAATGGACGGTTTCCGGGAGGGGCACGGATTGATCGGGATGCGCGAGCGGACCCTCACCTACGGCGGGGTCTTCACCGCCGGGCCGCGGCCCGAGGGCGGCTTCCAGGTTCTTGCCACCTTCCCGGAGCCGGCATGACCCGGGCGACCTTCCTGTTCAACGGCTTCGGTGGGTGCGCGTGATCCGGGTGGTGGTGGCCGACGACCAGGCCCTGCTGCGGGGCAGCTTCCGGGTGCTGGTCGACTCCGAGCCCGGGCTGGAGGTGGTCGGCGAGGCGGGCACGGGGGCCGAGGCGATCGAGGTGGTCGAGCGGACGCGCCCCGATGTGGTGCTGATGGATGTCCGGATGCCGGAGATGGACGGCATCGAGGCCACCCGGCGGATCGGCGGGCGGGCCAGGGTGCTCGTCGTGACCATGTTCGACCTCGACGACTACGTCTACGCCGCGTTGCGGGCCGGGGCTTCGGGGTTCCTACTGAAGGACACCCCGCCCGCCGACCTGCTCGCCGCGATCAAGGTGGTCGCGGCGGGGGAGGCGTTGCTGGCTCCCACGGTGACGCGGCGGCTGATCGAGGAGTTCGTCCGCGGCGGCGGCGGGCGGCGGGTGCTGGCGGGGGTGACCGAGCGGGAACGGGAGGTGCTGGTGCTGGTGGGCCGGGGCCTGTCCAACACCGAGATCGCCGGGTTCCTGCACGTGAGCCTGGCGACGGTCAAGACGCACATCGGCCGCCTGCTGGCCAAGCTGGAGGCGCGCGACCGGGCGCAGCTCGTGATCGCCGCCTACGAGAGCGGCCTGGTGGAGACGGGAGGCCGTCCCCTGCGGCCTTCCTGACCCGGAAGCAGCGGGAGGACTGCCGGTGGGAATGCCGGGGGAATCGCCGGTGGGGAGGCGCTAGCGTCATGGCTCATGAGAGTGGTCTTCACCAAATACGACGGTTCCCTGCACTGGCATCACCCCGCCCGCCTCCTGGGCGAGGACGAGCATGGGGTGTGGGTCGGCTGCGAGGCGGGCACGCTGGGCGCGAAGGGCGACGGCCCGCCGGTGACGTGGGACAAGGCGTTCGTCATGCTCCTGCCGCGCGAGGAGGGCTGGGTGGCGTTGTTCAACGAGCCCGGCCACAGCACCGAGGTGTACGTGGACGTGAGCACGGTGCCGGTCTGGTCGGAGGACATGGTGACCATGGTCGACCTCGACCTCGACGTGATCCGCCGGGCGACGGGCGAGGTGTTCCTGGACGACGCCGACGAGTTCGCCGAGCACCAGGTCACCTTCGGCTACCCGCCCGAGGTGATCGAGGCGGCCGAGCGCAGTGCGGCCTGGCTGATGGAGGCGGTGTCCGCCCGCAAGGGCCCGTTCGGCGGCGCTCACGAAGCCTGGCTGGCCCAGGTGCTCTGAGGCGTTCACATATGTGGATCTGGTCATGAGTGTGAATGAAGTGGGAGAATCAACGGCAGGCCGATAGATTGTGCGGTGTGATATTGCACCGGAAGGGCGACGAACGATGATCTACGCGTACAACCCCCGCACCGGCGAGCGCTTCGGCGACCCCGTGCCAGAAAGCGGCCGGGAAGGCGTGGACGCGGCCCTCGCCGCGGCGGCCGAGGCGGGTGCGCGCTGGCGCGCCACCCCCGCGAGCCGGCGCGCCGAGGTCCTGGACGCCATCGGCGCCGCCCTGACCGACCGGGCTGAGGACCTGTGGCCGCTCGCCGACCAGGAGACGGCCCTCGGCGAGACCCGGCTGCGCGGCGAGATCGCCCGCGCCGCCGGGCAGTTCCGCTTCTTCGCCGAGGTGCTGCGCGACGGCGCCTACCTCCAGGCGACGATCGAGCACGCCGACGGTCCCAAGCCCGACCTGCGCCGCATGCTCCGCCCCCTGCCGGGCGTGGCGGCCGTCTTCGCCGCCTCCAACTTCCCGTTCGCCTTCTCCGTGGCCGGGGGCGACACCGCCTCCGCGCTGGCCGCCGGCTGCCCGGTCGTGGTGAAGGCGCACCCCGCCCACCCGCTCACCTCCGAGCTCAGCGCGGAGATCATCCGGACCGCGCTGCCGGACCCCGCCCTGCTCGGGCTGGTGCACGGGCTGGAGGAGGGCAGGTGGCTGGTCCAGGACGAGCGGGTGGCCGCGGTCGGCTTCACCGGTTCGATCCCCGGCGGCAAGGCGATCCAGGCCCTGATCGCCGAGCGCGAGACGCCGGTGCCGTTCTTCGGCGAGCTGGGCAGCGTCAACCCGGTCGTCATCCTGCCCTCCGCCCGGCGTGACGGGCTCGCGCAGGGCTTCGCGGGCTCGCTCACCCTGGGCACCGGCCAGTTCTGCACCAACCCCGGGCTCGTGTTCGTGCCGGAGGGCTCGGGGCTGGTCGAGGAGATCGCCGACGCGGTCGCCGGCTCCACGGGGACGCCGATGTTGTCCGAGCGCATCCGCGACGGCTACCTCAAGGGCCGCTCCGAGCTGCCCGTTCTGGCCGAGGGGCAGCAGGGTGAGGGGGCGTGGGCGGTCGCGCCGCGGGTGCACACCGTCGACCTCGACGGGTTCGCCGCGCGGCTGCCGGAGGTGGCCGAGGAGTGCTTCGGTCCCTCGTCGGTGATCGTCACCTACCGCGCGGTGGACGAGCTGCCTGCCGTACTGGCCCGGCTGGACGGCTCGCTCACCGCGACCGTGCACGCCGGAGACCCCGCAGAGGCGGGCCCGGTGGCCGAGGTGCTCGGGCGTACGGCGGGGCGGCTCATCTGGAACGGCTGGCCGACCGGGGTCGCGGTGAGCTGGGCCATGCACCACGGCGGCCCCTGGCCGGCGTCGACCTCGCCCGCGCACACCTCGGTCGGGGCGAGCGCGATCGACCGCTGGCTGGTGCCGGCCTCCTACCAGGACTGGCCGGAGGAGCTCCTGCCCGAGGAACTGCGCGAGGCCAACCCGCTCGGCGTCCCGCGCCGGGTGGACGGCCGACTGGAGCGCTAGCCGCTCAGCGGATGCCCTCGCGGCGCAGCGTCGCGGCGAGGGCACGAGCGTGCCGGGCCACCGCCTCCGCGGCCTTTTCCAGGTCAGAGACGTCGGCGGGCATCGAAAGGCTGAGCGCGTCGGTGGCGGGGATGCGGTAGTCCACCGCCACCGCGACGCAGGCCACGCCCAAGGTTCCCTGCTCCCGCTCGTAGGCCCACCCCCGGCTCCGCACCCGGCCGAGCTCGGCCAGCAACGCGGCCGGCTCGGTGAGGGTGTGCGCGGTGAGCGCCGGCAGCGGCGCGGGCAGCACCCCGAGCACCTCACCGTCGGTGAGCTGCGCCAGCACGGCCTGCCCGAGCGCGGTGGCGTGCGCGGGCAGCCGCCGGCCGACCCGCGGGATGACCCGCTGCGCCGTACGGGACTCGCGGGTGGCCAGGTAGAGCACGTGCCCCCCGGCCAGCCGGGCGAAGTGCGCGGTGTGCCCGGTCTCCTCGCGCAGATCCTCCAGCACCCCCTGCGCGTACGGCAGAGCCGGATCCCTGTCCAGGTAGGCGGTCCCGGTCAGCAGCGCGTGCGGCCCGATCCCGAAGGCCGAGCCGTCGCTCTCGATCCACCCCAGCTCCGCCAGCGTGCGCAGCAGCGCGTGCAGGCTGCTGCGCGGGAACCCGGTGAGCCGTTGCAGGTCGCCGAGGGTCAGCCGGTCGGGGCTCGACGACAGCGCCTCCAGGATGCGGATCGTGCGCTCGGCTGACTTCACCATGGCAGCGAGGGTAACGCGCCCGGACGGGACCGGGCGCGTCGTCAGGCGTCCAGGGCCGCCGCCAGGTCGCGGGCCACGCTCGGCGAAAGCCGGCCGTCGGCGATGACGACCGTGAGGGAGCGGGTCAGCTCCCCGTCCAGCGTGCGCGGCTTGTCCCAGGCCAGCGCCGGTCCCACGCCGGGGTACTCGGCCACGCGCACGAACCACGGGTCGATCTCGCCGCGCTGGACGAACAGCAGGCTCCACGCGTCGGACGCCAGCGCCAGCCACGGTTCGGTGCTCCCGTGCACCGCCGCCTCACCGCGTTCGGTGGCGGTGAAGGCGTCGAGGCCCGGCGACTCGCGCGGCGCCCGCCAGAAGAAGCCGCCGTACCCGGCACCGGGCCGGCCCTTGGTCGCCGAGCTCTGGATCTCCAGCGGCCCGCCGCGCAGGGTGAAGCCGAGGTCGAGCACCCACGCCGAGGCGGACGGCGAGTCCCGCCGGGCCAGCAGCGTGCGCTCCTCGGTGAGCAGGAGCGTGCCGTCCGGGCCGAGCCAGTCGAGGCGGTCGTGCCAGCCGTCCTCGACCGGGCGCAGGGCCCGGCGCTGCTGGCGGCCGTGGTTGGGCAGGAGCGTGGGCCCCTGGCCGGGGACGAAGGTGCTGCCGCCCCAGAAGTTGATCCCGGCCACGTCCGACACCGCGACCGAGGCGCCCAGGTGGTGGACGTGGTCGGCGGGCTGGACCTCGGTGACCACGACGCCGCCGAGGGTCTTGACCGGGTGGAGGAAGGGCCGCGGGGCCGCCTCGGCGGGCAGATCGCCACGCAGCGCGTAGACCGCTTCCCCCACCCGGACCTCGGGCCAGCGGTCCGTCTCGACGGCGGGCGCGGCCGGGAAGCCGAGTTCGGAGAGCGTCTTGAGCTCCTGCGCGCTCCGCATGGCCAGGTCTGCCACGCCGGGGACGATCCGCCGCCCGTCGAGCGTCCGGCTGGGGATCGGCACCGGGTCGGGCGCCAGCCGTACGGCGTCGAGGAAACGGGTGAAGCCCTCGGTGGCGGCGAGCGGGACGAGCAGGTCGGCACCGTCGCTGACGTGCGCGACGAGGTTGGCCAGCAGGCCGGTGCGGTCGAAGCCGAGCCGGGTGCCGTCGGCCAGCTCCAGCTCGTCGGTGGTGTAGAACAGCCGCGCGGTGCCCGCCGAGCCGTGGACGAGCAGGTAGGGCTCGTGCCGCCGGTTGGAGCAGAGGGAGACGGTGACCGTGACGAGGGTGCCGTCGCGCAGGTGGAGCCGCGCGCTGGAGGTGTCGTCGGCCTCGATGGCGTTGGCCCGGTAGAGCTCGACCTCGACCCGGTCGACGGGGGAGCCGCCGGCCAGCGCCAGGGCGGTGGCGGTGGCGTGCGCGAACGGGTTGGTGAGCGCCCCGTCCATCACGTCGACGCCGTCGAGGCGGCGCTTGCCGGCCCAGCGCGCGCGGGTGTAGTAGCCCTTCACCCGCTCCCAGGCCCCGGCGACGCCGATGGCGCGGATGTCGCCCACGGCGGTGCGCGCGGCGGGGATCGCCGCCGAGCCGAGGGACTGGAAGCCCACCTGGCAGGCCAGCCCGGTCGCCCGCACGGCTTCGGCGATGCGCTCGAACTCGGCCACCGAGGGCGCGGGCGGCTTCTCCAGCAGCACGTGCGCCCCGGCGCGCAGGGCGGCGACGGCGAGGTCGGCGTGGGTGTGGATGGGGGTGGCGATGATCGCGATGTCCGCGCCGGTGCTCCGGACCAGCCCGGCCAGATCGGGCGACTGCGGCACCGCGAAGCCCTCGGCGGGCCGCAGGTCGCAGATGCCGGCCAGCTCGACGCCGGGCAGCCGGTCGACGGTGTCCAGGTGGTGGCGGCCGTACCCGTGCGCGCCGGCGACGACGACCTTCACCGCGCCCACCTCGTCGGGTGGCCGGTGGCGCGGAGCCGGCCGCCGGAGATCTCCACCGGGTACGGCTCGGCCAGCAGGCCCAGGTCGGCGAGGGCGGCGTCCTCGACGTGCTCGACCATGGCGGGCTGCCGCAAGGTCAACGCCAGTTGTCCCGAAATTTCGGTCAGCAGGTGTGGATAGACCGGCACCCCAAAAGCATCGGCCACCGTGCAGATCCGAAGGAAGGGGGTGATCCCGCCAACCCGCACCACATTCGGCTGGACCACGTCACACGCCCCCGCGGCCAGCAGGTCACGGAAGCCGTGCACCGAGTAGACGTTCTCCCCGCAGGCGAGCGGCACGCCGGTCCGCCGCCGCAGCTCGGCCAGCCCGGCCACGTCGTCGGCGGGCAGCGGCTCCTCCACCCAGAACAGGTCGAACTCGGCCAGCGCCTCGATCGCCCGCCGGGCGCGGAAGCGGTCCCAGCGCTGGTTGGCGTCGACCATGAGCGCGGTGTCCGGTCCGATCACCGACCGCACCGCCGCGACCCGCTCGACGTCCTCGGCCAGCGTGGGCCGGCCCACCTTGATCTTGACCGCGGGCAGCCCCTTCCACCGCTCGGCCTGGGCGACCAGCTCGTCCAGCGAGTAGTGCAGGTTGACGCCGCTGCCGTACACGGGGATCTCGGGCCGCCGCTCGCCCAGCACCTCGGTGAGCGGGCCGCGCAGGTCCCAGAGCGCCAGGTCGAGCCCGGCCAGCGCGATGGTCGCCAGGCCGCCCCGCCCGGCCTCGCTGAGGTGGGCCGACAGCCGGTCCCAGACCAGCTCGGGATGGGCGGGCAGGCCGAGGGCGGCGTCGCGGATGTCGTGGTCGAGCAGTGCCCGCACCGCGTGGGCGCCGATCTGCGGGGTCCATGCCGCGCCGGTGCCGATCCGGCCGTCGGCCAGCTCGACCTCGACGCGGACGACGTGGTTGGCGGGCACGTCGGCGCCCCACGGCCGGGTCAGCGGCACCGACCGCAGGGTGGTCCTGAGATCGGTGATCATGCCTGGACCAGCGACAGCCCGTGCTTGAGCAGGGCGTCGAGCTCGGCCTCGTGCTCGGGCGTGAGGTCGGTCAGCGGCGCGCGCACCGGCCCGGCGTCCAGGCCGCGCAGCCGCAGCCCGGCCTTGACCAGCGCCACCGCATACCCGGGCGCCTTGCTGCGCAGCTCGACCAGAGGCGCGTAGAACTCGGTGAGCAGCCGCTCGTCCCCGGCGTAGTAGGCCAGCGCGATCTCGGGGGCGAAGGCGAAGACGGCCGAGGAGTAGAGCGAGACGCCCAGGCCGCGGTAGGCGGGCATGGTCAGCTCGGCGGTCGGCAGCCCGTTGAAGAAGGTGAAGCCGGTCCCGATCTCGCGGCGCACGGCCAGGACGGTGCGCTGGAAGCGGTCGATGTCGCCCAACCCGTCCTTGAGGCCGACGACGCCGGGGACGCGGGCCAGCTCCACCACGTCGGCCGGGTCGAGCACGACCGAGCCGCGCTGGTAGACGATCACCGGCAGCTCGGCGGCGACCGCCGTCACGTACGCCAGGAACCCGGCCTTGCTGCCCTGGGCGAGGTAGGGCGGCATCAGCAACAGGCCGTCCGCCCCGGCCTCGCGGGCCGCCCGCGCCTGGGCGAGCGCGGCGCCCAGCGGACCCCCGGCCCCGGAGAACACCGGCGCCCGGCCCGCGGTCGCGGCCACCGCGACCCGGGTGACCAGCGCGTGCTCGGCCTGCGACAACGCGGAGAACTCGCCGGTGCCGCAGGCGGCGAAGACCGCGCCAGGCCCGTGCGCCACGCCACGCTCGAGGTGCTCGGCCAGCACCCCCTCGGCCGGCGCGCCTTCGGCGGTGAAGGGGGTGACCGGGAAGAACAACACGCCGCTGAGGTCCATCACACACACTCCTGGGACAGTTCGGTACGCCAGCTTCGCTTGGCGTGCCAGCCGAGCAGACGCTCGGCCTTGGCGGAGGAGAAGGCGGGGGCCGAGCCGGTGAGCCCGGCGGCGAACCCCGCGGTCGAGGGGATGACGCGTGGCAGCACCTCGCCGAGCGGGTCGCGGGCCAGCGCGTCGGCCGCCCCGGCGAAGAACACCTCGCCGTTGGGCAGCTCCGGTAACCGGTCGAGCAGGGTGATCAGCAGGTCGGCGGCGTCGCGGGCGTCCACGTAGTTGAACAGCGACACCCCGGCGATCTCCGGCCGGTCGAGCCGCTCGCGCACGGTGTGCCCGGACTGGGTGGGCGCGCCCTCCCACTCCTCCGGCGCGATCACGAAGCAGGGCCGCACGGCCGCCATCCGGGTCGGGCTGGTGCGTGCGAAGGTGCGCATCGTCTGCTCGGCCACCGCCTTGGACAGGCTGTAGGCGTTCCACGGCTGGAGCGGGTGCTCCTCGTCGATCGGCAGGTAGGCGGGGCTCCAGCCGCCGGGCGAGCCGTACCCGATCACCGTGGGGCTGCTGGCCACGATCAGCTTCGGCACGCCGAGCGCGGTCGCGGCGTCGCAGAGGTTGTAGGCGAGCTGGGTGTTGGTGCGGAACGTCACCGCGTCGCTGCGGCTGAACGGGGTGGCGATGGCGGCCAGGTGCACGATCGCGTCCGGGCGGTAGCGGGCCAGCACCTGGTAGGTCTCGCCGAGGTCGGTCAGGTCGGCGGGCAGGTGGCCGGCCGCCTCCGGCGGGGTGCCCGGCGCGCTGTCCACGCCGATCACCTCGTGCCCGGCCGCGGCGAAGGCGGTCACGACGCTGCGGCCGAGGCGCCCGGCGCTCCCGGTGACAAGCGTTCTACTCACGGGTGGTCTTTCCTTCCGGCAGTCACGAGCCGGCAGTCACGAGCGGCCTCTGAGACTGCAACCAGTTGCACGAAACAGTGTCGGCAACTTCCGGAATCGTCAAGAGGGCAATTTGGCTGACCGGACTGAGCTGGATAAATGCAGGAACCGTCCACGCTGCAAGACGGCAACCGGTCGCCAGATCGCCTAGGAAGCTCT
The DNA here is from genome assembly GCF_044459405.1 of Nonomuraea sp. NPDC050328. Taxonomy (NCBI): domain Bacteria; kingdom Bacillati; phylum Actinomycetota; class Actinomycetes; order Streptosporangiales; family Streptosporangiaceae; genus Nonomuraea; species Nonomuraea sp. NPDC050328. Next base: position 215,836 of record NZ_JBITIW010000002.1, read on the forward strand.
GCAACCGATTGCGTTACCCTGCGATCCGAACGCACCCCCAATGAGAGCGAGAACCCCGTGAGACTTGGCGAGACCCCCGCCGGCGAGGCGGTCCACCGGCACGTGCTGACCAGCGGCCGGCTGCAGGTGGCGATCCTGACCCTCGGCGCCGTCGTGCAGTCGATCCGGCTGGCCGACGGGACCGAGGTGGTGCTGGGGCTGCCCACCGTCGAGGACTACCTCGAACGCAGCCGCTACTTCGGCGCCGTGGTCGGCCGCTACGGCAACCGCATCGCGCACGGCCGCTTCACCCTGGACGGCGTGCCGTACCGGCTGGCCAGGAACAACAACGGGCACAGCCTGCACGGCGGCGAGCGCGGCTTCGACAAGCGCGTCTGGCGCGCGGAGCCGGACGGCGAGCGGGCGCTGCGGCTGAGCTACCTGAGCAAGGACGGCGAGGAGGGCTACCCGGGCACGCTGGCCGTCACGGTCACCTACCGCCTCGACGGCGCCGCGCTGGGCATCGGCTACCACGCCACCACCGACGCGCCGACGGTCCTGAACCTGACCAACCACTCGTACTTCAACCTGGCCGGTGGCGGCGACGTGCGCGGCCACGTCGTCACCATCGACGCCGACCACTACCTCCCGGTCGACGAGGGCAAGATCCCGCTGGCCGGGCCGCCGGCGCCGGTGGCCGGGACCCCGTTCGACTTCACCGAGCCGACCACGGTGGCCGCGCGCCTGGACGGCGCCTACGACCACTGCTACGTGCTGCGCCCCGGCGGCCGGATGCGGGTGGCCGAGCCGGTGTCGGGCCGGGCGATGACCGTGACGACCACCGAGCCCGGCGTGCAGTTCTACACCGGCCACCTGCTCGACGGGATCGCCACGCCGTACGGCAGGCAGGCCGGCCTGTGCCTGGAGACCCAGCGCTTCCCCGACTCGCCCAACCGCCCGGACTACCCCTCGGCGGTGCTGCGGCCCGGCGAGGAGCACGTCTCGGCCACGACCTATGCCTTCGAGGACTGCAACCGCTTGTAGCAACCACGCCACATTTGGAAGATTCCTCGGTTCGTCGAAACCTGCGGTTAACGATCTGATCTGCATAAACAGTGGTGACGATATATCGGTAACAGCAAGGTAACACCTGCAAAGGGTTGACGTAACTTTCCCGGGCGCTATAGGAAAGCGCCATCCAATCCCGTGCCGCCGCGAGGCGCAGCCAGAGGGATGAGCACCGCTATGTCCGACTCAGTCGCCGTGATCGCGCCCCCCGAGCCCGGTCGCGCCCCCGCCCCGGCGCACCGCCGGGAAAAGAGGCAGGCGTGGAAGCGCCGCGAGGCCCGCACGGCCTACGTCTTCCTCGCCCCGTGGTTCCTCGGGCTGGCCGTCATCACGATCGGCCCGATCCTCGCCTCGCTGTACCTGTCCTTCACCGACTACAGCCTCCTGGAGGAGGCGAGCTGGGTCGGCTGGGACAACTACGCCAAGATGTTCGCCGAGGACGACCGCTTCCTCACCTCACTGCAGGTGACGACGGTCTACGTGGTCGTCTCGGTGCCCCTGCAACTGGCCTTCGCGCTGGCCCTGGCCCTCCTGCTGGACCGGGGCCTGCGCGGCCTGCCGATCTACCGCTCCATCTACTACCTGCCCTCGCTGCTGGGCGGGAGCGTGGCCATCTCCATCCTGTGGCGGAAGATCTTCGGCACGGACGGCCTGGTCAACTCGATCCTGGCGCTCTTCGGCATCCAGGGCCCCGGCTGGGTCACCGACCCCGACACCGCGCTGGGCACGCTGATCCTGCTGCACGTGTGGACCTTCGGCGCGCCGATGGTCATCTTCCTGGCCGGCCTGCGGCAGATCCCGCAGAGCTACTACGAGGCGGCGGCGGTGGACGGGGCCTCCAGGCTCACCCAGTTCCGCTCGATCACGCTGCCGCTGCTGACCCCGATCATCTTTTTCAACCTGGTGCTGGAGGTGATCAAGTCCTTCCAGTCCTTCACCCAGTCGTTCATCGTCAGCAACGGCACGGGCGGGCCGGTCGACTCGACCCTCTTCTACACGCTCTACCTCTACCTCAAGGGCTTCAAGAGTTTCGAGATGGGCTACGCGGCCGCCATGGCGTGGGTCCTGCTGCTGATCATCGCCGGGCTCACCGGCGTCAACTTCCTCATGTCGAAGTATTGGGTCTTCTATGGCGACACCAAGTAACCGCGGCGACCGGGTGCCCCTGCTCTACCGGCGGCGGGTCGGCCGGGGCGCCAAGCACCTGCTGCTCATCGGCTTCGGCCTGGTCATGCTCTACCCGCTGCTGTGGATGATCTCCAGCTCCTTCAAGCCCGAGGAGCTGATCTTCCGGGAGCCGGGGCTGGTGCCGTCGTCGGTGACGCTGGACAACTACACCGAGGGCTGGAGCGCGCTCAAGCACTCCTTCGGCTACTACCTGTGGAACTCCGCGGTGATCACCGGGCTGTCGGTGGTGGCCAACCTGGTCGCCTGCTCGATGGCCGCCTACGCCTTCGCGCGGCTGGAGTTCCCGCTCAAGAAGCTGTGGTTCGCGATCATGCTCGGCTCGATCATGCTCCCGCACCACGTGACGGTCGTGCCGCAGTACATCATGTTCGCCAAGGCCGAGTGGATCAACACGATCTGGCCGCTCATCGTGCCCAAGCTCCTGGCCACCGACGCCTTCTTCATCTTCCTGATGGTGCAGTTCATCCGCACCCTGCCCAGGGAGCTGGACGAGGCGGCCGCGATCGACGGCGCGGGCTACTGGCGCACCTTCTTCCGGGTGATCATCCCGCTCAGCATGCCCGCCCTCGCCACCACCGGGATCTTCACCTTCATCTGGACCTGGAACGACTTCTTCAGCCAGAACCTCTACCTCACCAAGTCCGACAACCTCACCGCGACGGTGGCGCTGCGCCAGTTCCTCGACGCCAGCGGCGAGTCCTCGTGGGGGCCGATGTTCGCCATGTCGATCGTCTCCCTCGGCCCCATCTTCGGCTTCTTCCTGGCCGGCCAGAAGTACCTCATCCGCGGTATGGCGACCACCGGCCTCAAATAACCCTTCCCAAGGAGGTACCCCCCATGAAGCGCAGCAGGTTAACGCTCGCCCTGGTCGCCACCGCGGTCCTGGCCACCGCGTGCGGCGGCGGCGACGGCGGCTCGGCGGCCGGCGGCGACGGCAAGACGAAGCTCACCTTCTCCTACTGGGGCAGCGACGCCCGGCAGAAGCTGACCGAGCAGGCCATCGCCAAGTTCGAGGAGAAGAACCCCACCATCGACGTCGAGGGCGACTTCTCCGACTGGGACAGCTACTACGAGAAGCTCGCCACCAAGGTGGCCGCGAGCGACGCGCCCGACGTGATGACCATCGAGATCCGCGGCCTGGCCGAGTACGCCGGCCGCGGCGCGCTCGCCGACCTCACCGGCAAGGTGAACACCGCCGACCTCGACCAGCAGGTGCTCACCGCCGGCCAGGTGGACGGCAAGCAGTACGCCATCCCGACCGGCGTCAACACCTTCGCCCTGGTCGTCAACAAGGCCGCCGTCGAGAAGCAGGGCCAGAAGCTGCCCGACGACAAGGCCTGGACCTGGGACGAGTACGCCGGCCTGGCCAAGGAGATCACCGCCAAGAGCGGCGGCGCGGTCTGGGGCACCGAGTACAACTTCAACCCCGCCTTCCTGCAGATCTTCGCCGCCCAGCGCGGCGAGAAGTTCTACGACAACGGCAAGATCGGCCTGACCCCCGAGACGGTGAAGGCCTGGTGGGCCACGATCCAGCAGCTCGTCGACACCAAGGCCGCCCCCGACCCCGCCAAGATGGCCGAGGTCGGCACCAAGGTCGACCAGGCCCTGCTGGCCACCAACGCCGGAGCCTTCGGCCTGTGGTGGAGCAACCAGCTCGGCGCCCTGCACAAGGGCTCAGGCCAGGAGCTCGACCTGCTGCGCCTGCCCAAGGCCGAGGGCGCGGCGACCTCCGGCATGTTCCTGCAGCCGGCCATGCACTACGCCATGTCCGCCAAGACCGAGCGCTCGGCCGAGGCGCAGAAGTTCATCGAGTTCATGCTCAACGACCCCGACGCGGCCGCCATCGTGCTCAGCGACCGGGGTCTGCCCACCAACGCCAAAGTGCTGGCCGCCGTCAAGGACAAGCTGCCCGCCACCGACCAGAAGACCCTGGCCTTCATCGACTCGGTCAGGAGCGAGCTGACCCCCACCGTCGTCCCGCCCAAGGGCGCGATGGAGATGGAGGACATCCTCAAGCGCACCTCCGAGGAGGTCCTGTTCGGCAAGACCACGCCGGACGAGGGCGCGCAGAAGTTCCTGACCGAGGCCAACACCGCGCTGGCCGGCTGACACACCCGTGCTGTACGGCTCGCGGGAGCCGTACAGCACGCCACTTGGGGGAGAGACCGTGAGATACGGCTTCGTCGGGCTCGGCCACCGGGCCCAGATGTACCTGGACGCGCTGCTGGGCGACTGGCGCGACACCGGCGAGATCGTCGCCTTCTGCGACACCAACCGCACCCGTATGGACCACTACGCCGAGCACATCGGCCGCGACGTGCCCAGGTTCGGGCCCGACGGCTTCGCCCGGATGCTGGAGCTGTGCGACGCGGTCGTGGTCACCAGCGTCGACGCCACGCACGCCCGCTACGTCGTCGAGGCGCTCGACGCCGGCAAGGACGTCGTGGTCGAGAAGCCGCTGACCGTCGACGCCGAGGGCTGCGAGGCGATCCGCGCCGCCGCCGGGCGCAATCCCGGCAAGCTGGTCGTCACCTTCAACTACCGCTACTCCCCGCGCAACTCCGAGGTCCGGCGGCTGCTGGCCGAGGGGGCCATCGGCGAGGTCACCTCGGTGCACTTCGAGTGGACCCTCGACACCATCCACGGCGCCGACTACTTCCGCCGCTGGCACCGCGACAAGGCCAGCTCAGGCGGCCTGCTCGTGCACAAGTCCACCCACCACTTCGACCTGGTCAACTGGTGGCTCGGGGCCGCCGCCGAGTCCGTCTACGCCCAGGGGGAGCTGCGCTTCTACGGCACCGCCCGCGCCCTGCCCGGCCGTCCGGCGCGCGGCCAGGGCGCGCCGGGGCTGGGCAGCGACCCGTTCATCCTGGACATCTCCGCCGATCCCCGGCTCAAGGCCCTCTACCTGGCCGCCGAGCACGAGGACGGCTACGTCCGCGACCAGGACGTCTTCGGCGAGGGCGTCACCATCGAGGACACCATGGCGGTGCTGGTCCGTTACGACAACCGGGCCCTGCTCACCTACTCCCTGGTCGCGCACGCCCCCTTCGAGGGCTACCGCGTCGCCTTCAACGGCACCGCCGGCCGCCTGGAGCTGGAGGTCTGCGAGCGCGAGTGGACCCCGCCGCACGCCGCCGTCGACCCCAGCGCCGCGTCCAAGGAGCACGCCACCGGCGCCTGGGAACGCCTCACGCTGCGCCCGCACTGGGAGCCGCCGCGCGAGGTCGGGATCCCGGCCGGCTCGGGCGGGCACGGCGGCGGCGACCGCCTCCTGCTCGACGACGTCTTCCGCGGCCCCGCCGCCGACCCCCTGGCCCGGCAGGCCGGCCACCTCGACGGCATCCGCGCCGTCCTGGTCGGCGCCGCCGCCAACGAGTCGATCCGCCTCGGCGAGCCCGTCCGCCTGACCGACGGCGGCACCCGCCTTGCCCGCTGACCACCGCCGCCGCCGTGGTTCTGGTACGGCAGGCGGAGCGGGATACTTCCAGGGCGGGACGGCACACGGCTCCGGACACGGCACGGCAACGGGAGGTACGGCGTGGCGGTGACGATCAGAGATGTGGCGCGGGCCTCCGGCGTGCACGTCTCCACGGTGTCGCGGACCTTCTCGGCCCCGCACCTGGTGAACGCGGAGACGCGCACCCGGGTGCTCGCGGTGGCCGAGGGGCTCGGCTACCGCCCCAACCGGGCGGCCCGCGCGCTGACCACGGGCCGCACGCACAACCTCGGGCTCATCGTCGCCGACATCGCCAACCCGTTCTTCCCGCCGCTGATCAAGGCCGCCCAGGCCCAGGCCCGCGAGCGCGACTACCACGTCTTCGTCGCCGACACCGACGAGGACCCGGTGCTGGAGCAGGAGCTGATCGAGACCCTGGTCAAGCAGGTCGACGGCGTGCTGCTGTGCAGCCCGCGGCTGTCCAACCGGGTGATCGAGAAGCTGCGCGCCGAGGTGCCCTTCGTGGTGGTCAACCGCCGGGTGAAGGGCCTGACCACGGTGCTGATGGACGTCGGCCAGGGCGCCCGCGCGTCGGTCGCGCACCTGGCCGGACTCGGCCACCGCAGGATCGGCCTGCTGACCGGCCCGCCCGGCTCCTGGACCAGCGAGGAGCTGCAGGGCGCGGTGCGGGAGGCGGCCGAGGGGCTCGGGCTCGACCTGGCAGTGCTCGGCCCGAACGAGCCGACCGAGCGCGGCGGCCTGGCCGCGGCCGAGGCGGTCGTGGAGTCCGGGGTGAGCGGCGTGCTCTGCTACAACGACCTGGTCGCGCTCGGCGTGATCGAGGGCCTGCAGGAACGCGGCCTCAGCGTGCCGGGCCAGGTCAGCGTGATCGGCGTGGACGACAGCCTGCCCGGCCGGCTCACCAAGCCCAAGCTGACCACGATCACCATGCCGACCGCCGCCGCCGGCCGGATGGCGGTCGACCTGCTGCTGGCCGCGGTCAGCGCGGGGGAGGAGCGCACGGCCACGCTGGCGCGGCTGGAGACCGACCTGGTGATCCGGGAGTCCACAGGCCCCGTCACCACCTAGTTCGGGACGAACCGGCGAGCCTCAGTGCTCTCCACCGGGTCTACGACGTACCTTTGGCATCATGGCCACCCGTACGCCGAAAAGCACATCGAAAGGTCCGGCGAAGCGGTCGACCTCCGCCAGGTCCACCCCCGCCAAGCGGACCCCGGCGTCGGGAAGCCGCCCCAGGGCCCGGAGCCAGGCCCGCAGACCGGTCGCCCACCAGGACCCGATCAGCTGGGTCTTCACGATGATCGGCAAGCTGATCGTGGGCATCTGGATGCTGCTCGCCAACGGCGTCGGCGCGGGCGCGCGGGCCCTCGGCAACCAGGCCAAGGAGCTCGACCCCGCGCACCGCCGCGACGGCGTCGGCCTCGCCGTGCTGGCCGGGGCGATCGTGCTGGCCGCGATGACCTGGCGGGCGCAGACCGGCACGGTGGCCACCTTCGTCGCCACCGTCACCCGCGGCGTCTTCGGCTCGCTGGCCTGGGCGGTGCCGCTGCTGCTCGGCCTGCTGGCCTGGCGCTTCCTGCGTCACCCCGAGCAGAACGCCGACACCGGCCGGATGGTCATCGGGTGGAGCGCGCTGCTGGCCGGGGTGCTCGGCATCATCCACGTCGCCAACGGCACGCCGTACCCGTCGGGCGGGGCCGGCGACACGATGGACCACGTCGCCCGGGCGGGCGGCATGATCGGCTTCATCGTCTCCGCGCCGCCGATGAGCATCCTGGCGCCCTACATCACCATCCCGCTGCTGCTCATCCTGTCCGGCTTCGGCGTGCTGGTGGTCACCGCGACGCCGGTGCACCGCATCCCCGAACGGCTGGGCGAGCTCAAGCACCTGCTCTTCGACCGGGGCGCCGCGGGTGAGCCGCGGCCCTCGACGCCGCGGCGGCGCACCCGAAAGCAGGAGGGTCCGCCCCTGCCGGACGGAGTGAAGCCGTACGACACGCCGGTGATCAAGGAAGAGGACAAGCGCGCCGACCACTCGCCGGAGATCGTCCCCGGTCTCACCGACGAGGAGGAGCCGGCCCCGGCGGCCAAGGACGCCAAGCCGGAGCCGCCGCTGCCCACCCCCGCGCCGCGCAAGGTCGAGCAGCTCGTGCTCTCCCCGCAGGCGGGGCCGTACAGCCTGCCGGACCTGGCGGCGCTCAAGCAGGGCACCGCGCCCAAGCCGGCCACCAAGGCCAACAGCACCGTGGTCAACGCGCTGACCAGCGTGCTGGAGCAGTTCACCATCGACGCGCAGGTGATCGGCTTCACCCGCGGCCCGACGGTCACCCGCTACGAGATCGAGCTGGGCCCCGCGGTCAAGGTGGAAAAGGTCACCGCGCTCACCAAGAACATCGCCTACGCGGTGAAGTCGGCCGACGTGCGGATCCTGTCCCCGATCCCCGGCAAGTCGGCGATCGGCGTCGAGATCCCCAACGCCGACAAGGACCTGGTCGCCCTGGGCGACGTGCTGCGCTCGCAGGTGGCGCAGGCCGACCACCACCCGATGATCGTGGGCCTGGGCAAGGACGTCGAGGGCCGCACCATCGTGGCCAACCTCGCCAAGATGCCGCACCTGCTCATCGCCGGCGCCACCGGCGCGGGCAAGTCGGTCTGCGTCAACGGCCTGATCACCAGCATCCTGATGCGCGCCACCCCGGACGAGGTGCGCATGGTGCTGGTCGACCCCAAGCGCGTCGAGCTGAGCGTCTACGAGGGCATCCCGCACCTCATCACCCCGATCATCACCAACCCGAAGAAGGCCGCCGAGGCCCTCGAATGGGTGGTGGGGGAGATGGACCGCCGCTACGACGACCTGGCCGCCAGCGGCTTCCGGCACGTGGACGAGTTCAACAAGGCGGTCAAGGCGGGCAAGCTCGTGCCGCCGCCCGGCAGCGAGCGGGTCTACCAGCCCTACCCCTACCTGCTGGTCATCGTGGACGAGCTCGCCGACCTGATGATGGTCGCGCCGCGCGACGTCGAGGACTCCATCGTCCGCATCACCCAGCTCGCCCGGGCCGCCGGCATCCACCTGGTGATCGCCACCCAGCGGCCCTCGGTGGACGTCGTCACCGGCCTGATCAAGGCCAACGTGCCCTCGCGGCTGGCCTTCGCGGTCTCCTCGGTCACCGACTCCCGGGTCATCCTCGACCAGCCCGGCGCCGACAAGCTGGTCGGTCAGGGTGACGCGCTGTTCCTGCCGATGGGCTCCAGCAAGCCGATCCGCATCCAGAACGCGTTCGTCTCCGAGAAGGAGATCGCGGAGATCGTCACCCACTGCAAGGGCCAGATGCAGGCGGAGTACCGCGACGACGTGGCCGCCGCGCCGGTCAAGCGGGAGATCGACGAGGAGATCGGCGACGACCTCGACCTGCTGCTGCAGGCCGCGGAGCTGATCGTGACGACCCAGTTCGGCTCGACGTCGATGCTCCAGCGAAAACTGCGCGTCGGTTTCGCCAAGGCCGGGCGGCTGATGGACCTTCTGGAAAGCCGGAACGTCGTGGGTCCCAGCGAGGGGTCAAAAGCCCGCGATGTGCTGGTCAAGCCGGACGAACTGGCCGGTCTGCTCGCCGATCTCCGCGGGGAATGACCCAGGCAGCCCCTGGGCATGGTGATAACTGATTGAATGTGACTCACTACGCAAGGTCAGGGGCGGGGAGTGAACGAGCAGAGCATTGGCTCCATGCTGGCCGAGGCCAGGCGGGAGAAAGGGCTGACGGTCGGTCAGCTCAGCGCGAGCACCCGCATCCGCGAGGCTGTGCTGTACGCCATCGAGCGTGACGACTTCTCCCTCTGCGGGGGCGACTTCTATGCCAGGGGGCATGTCAAGGGCATCGCCAAGGCGCTGGGCCTCGACCCGGCGGCCATGGCGCAGTTGTACGAGGACCAGCACGGCGGGGTGCCGGTCCCGGTCAGGGCGGCCGAGGTCTTCCGCGCCGACCGCAAGGTGCGGCTGCGCGAGCGGCGCGGCCCCAACTGGACGATGGCGCTCGGCGTGGCCCTGGCCATCGTCCTGGTCTTCGGGGTGGTGCGGGTGATGGGCGGCAGCGGCGAGGTGCCGACCGCCGAGATCCAGCCCGCCGCGAGCGTGCCCAGCATCACCGCCGGCGCGGGGCGCAGCCCGGCTCCGGAGCCGCCTCGCCGTACGCAGGCGCAGTCCGTGGGGCAGGCGTCGATGGTCGTGGTGCGGGCCAAGGCCAGGCGTTCGGCATATGTCACCGTGCGGGACGCGCGGGGCCGTAAGCTCTTCGCCGGGACCATGCCGGCCGGCCGCACCACGACGTGGAAGGCGCCGTCGGAGGTGAAGCTGCTCATCGGTGACGCCGGCGCGGTCTCACTGCAGGTCAACGGCAAGAACCTGGGCACGCTCGGAGCGCGGGGGGAGACGGTGCGGCGGTCCTTCGGACCTTCGGTACCCAGGCCCCGGTGAAGGTAGTGGCCGAGTGCCGATACCGTAGGGGGCACCATGTCATCCCGCAGAACCGTATCCCTGATCACTCTGGGTTGTGCCCGTAACGAGGTCGACTCCGAGGAACTCGCCGCGCGCCTCGAAGCCTCCGGCTGGCAGCTCGGCGAGGAAGACCCGGACGTCGTCGTCGTCAACACGTGCGGCTTCATCGACTCGGCGAAGAAGGACTCGATCGACACGCTGCTGGCCGCCGCCGACTCCGGCGCCAAGGTGATCGCCGCGGGTTGCATGGCCGAGCGGTACGGCAAGGAGCTGGCCGAGGCCCTGCCCGAGGCCAGCGCCGTCATCTCCTTCGACGACTACACCGACATCGGCACGCGGCTCGACGACGTGCTGGCCGGCCGCAAGCACGACGCGCACACGCCGCGCGACCGCCGCACCCTGCTGCCCATCTCGCCGGTCGAGCGGCGCGGCGCCACCAACATCCCCGGCCACGGCGAGCTGCCCACGGGGGTGGCGCCCGCCAGCGGCCCGCGCGTCCTGCGCAAGCGGCTCGACGAGAGCCCGGTGGCCTCGCTCAAGCTGGCCTCCGGCTGCGACCGCCGCTGCACCTTCTGCGCCATCCCGGCCTTCCGCGGCGCCTACGTCTCGCGCCGGCCCGAGGAGCTGCTGGCCGAGGCCGACTGGCTGGCCCACCGCGGTGTGCGCGAGCTGGTTCTGGTGAGCGAGAACTCCACCTCCTACGGCAAGGACCTCGGCGACCTGCGCGCCCTGGAGAAGCTGCTGCCGCAGCTCGCCGCGACCGAGGGCGTCGAGCGGGTGCGGGCCAGCTACCTGCAGCCCGCCGAGCTGCGGCCCGGCCTGATCGACGTGATCGCCGGCACCGAGGGCGTGGCCCCTTACTTCGACCTGTCCTTCCAGCACGCCAGCGGCCCGGTGCTGCGCCGGATGCGCCGCTTCGGCGACCCCGAGCGCTTCCTCGACCTGCTGGAGGCCGTGCGCAAGCAGGCTCCCGAGGCGGGCGTGCGGTCCAACTTCATCGTGGGCTTCCCCGGCGAGACCGAGCAGGAGTTCGGCGAGCTGGTCGGCTTCCTGGAGGCCGCCAGGCTCGACGTGATCGGCGTGTTCGGCTACTCCGACGAGGACGGCACCGAGGCGGCGACCTTCGACGGCAAGCTGCCGCAGGAGGTCGTCGACGAGCGCGTGCGCGTGCTCACCGAGCTGGCCGAGGAGCTGACCGCCCAGCGGGCCGAGGAGCGCATCGGCACCGAGGTCGACATCCTCATCGAGGAGGATCTCGGCGACGGCGGCTACGAGGGGCGCGCGGCGCACCAGGGCCCCGAGGTGGACGGCTCGGTCACCGTGCAGGGCATCGGGCTGCTGCCCGGGCAGATCGTCCGGGCCGTCGTGGTCGACGCCGAGGGCGTCGACCTGATCGCCCGCATCAAGGCCGGTCCATGACCAGGGACGAGCGCCGCTTGGTGAGCCCGTGGAACATCGCCAACGTGCTCACGGTGATTCGGCTAGCGCTCGTCCCGTTCTTCGTGACCTGCTTGTTCCTGCCGGGCCCGGGCTGGCGGCTGGCCGCGCTGGGGGTCTTCGCGGTCGCCTCGATCACCGATCATCTGGACGGGGAGCTGGCCCGGCGCTACGGGCTGATCACCGACTTCGGCAAGATCGCCGACCCGCTCGCCGACAAGGCCCTGACCGGCGCGGCCCTGGTCTCGCTGTCGATCCTGGGCGAGCTGCCGTGGTGGGTGACCATCGTGATCATCGTCCGCGAGCTGGGCGTGACGGTGCTGCGCTTCTGGGTGATCCGCGACGGCGTGATCCCGGCCAGCTACGGCGGCAAGGTCAAGACCGTGCTGCAGATCGCCGCGATCGTGCTCTACCTGCTGCCGTTCGCGCCCGATCCGCTGCGCTGGGTCGTGATGGGCGCCGCGGTGCTGGTCACCCTCGGCACCGGTGTCGACTACGTGTGGCGCGCCGTGCGGCTGCGCCAGGTGGCCAAGCGGGCCCGAGGGGAGTGACGCGCGGGTGAGCGCCGAGCGGGTGTTGTCCGAGCTGGTACGGCAGGGCGCCACGCTGGCGGTCGCCGAGTCGCTGACCGGGGGGTCGATCGGCGCCGCCTTCACCGCCGTCCCCGGCGCCTCCCGTGCCTTCCGGGGCGGGGTGATCGCCTACGCCACCGACCTGAAGGACTCGCTGCTGGGCGTGCCGGCCGATCTGCTGGCGCGCGAGGGCGCGGTCCATCCTGACGTGGCCGCGGCGATGGCCGAAGGGGTCGCGCGGGCCTGCGGAGCGAGCTACGGGCTGGCGGTCACCGGGGTGGCGGGACCCGATCCGCAGGACGGAAAACCCGTGGGCACCGTTTTCGCCGCGGTGTACGGTCCTGACGGGCGGGTCTGGAGTAAAGATCTGCGCTTGGATGGGTCACGTGACGGTATTCGGGTAGACACGGTTCACGAGGCCGTCGATCTGCTCGAAGGTGTGCTGAAGGCGAACATGGGGGAACATTCCGGATGATTACCGTGTTACGTCCCCAGCGAACATGCGATGCACGGTCTGACGCGGTGTCGGTGGATACGGGTACGGTGGAGCTGTGAGTGAGGTCCGAGAGCCGGCTGCCAAGCAGCGACGCCCGACGATGACGGCGAGGAGTATGTACGAAGTCAAGAAGAAGATCGGGCATGGTGGAGTGAAGCCGACGACCACTCCGGGGAGGGAGCGACAGATGATCCTGCTGCGCCAGCTTCTGGGCGACGTGCTGCGGCGGCTGCGCGTCCGGCAGGGGCGGACGTTGCGTGAGGTGTCCACGCTCGCGCGCGTGTCGCTCGGATACTTGTCCGAAGTAGAGCGCGGTCAGAAGGAGGCCTCCTCCGAACTGCTCGCGTCGATCTGCGGTGCGCTCGGCGTTCCGCTCTCTCAGGTGTTGCGTGAGGTCTCCGACCAGTTCGCGCTCGCCGAACTCCAGGCTGCCCCCGTGCTGGCCGACGCGCCCGAGCACGAGCGCCTGCCGCTGGCCGAGACCGTTCCCGGCTCGCTCGGCGACTCCGTCTTCCCCGAGGTGAAGGACATGGTGGCCGCCTAACGAGGCTGACAGTGACCGCACCACAGGATGAGTCGCTCCTGTGGGTTGGCTCCCATCTCCCCGCGACTGATGCGTCCTCCGCATCGGCGACAGGGTCTGCCCGCCCTGCCGTAGACCCACCGTTCCCGGCCTTGACGGCGATCACCCGTGGTCACCGCTCCCGCCCGATCCTTGTTGGCCTCCAGCAGTCGCTGCGCCAGTGAGACCAGGCCGACCAGGTCGTTCACCTCGCCCACCGGGCGCCAGGGCCACACGCCGCGCAGGAAGAGCGTCTCCGCGCGATAGATCGTGCCGATGCCCGCCAGATTGCGCTGGTCGAGCAGTGCCTCCCCGATGGTCCGTTCCGGGGTCCGCAGCAGCCGCGCCACCGCCTCCTCCGCGTCCCAGTCGGGGCCCAGCAGGTCGGGGCCCAGATGGCCCACCACCCGGTCCTCGTCGGCCGTGCGCAGCAGGTCGACCATGCCCAGCCTGATCCCCACCGCCTGGACCTCCGCCGTGGCCAGCACCAGGCGCACCTGGTCGCCGCGGGGCAGCCACGCCCGGGCGGGGAAGATCTGCCAGCTTCCTTCCATGCGCAGATGGGTGTGCACGGTCAGGTCGCCTTCGACGCGGGTGAGCAGGTGCTTGCCGCGTGACAGGTTCTCCAGCACCCGCCGGCCGGACAGGTCGGCGGTGGCGTGCCGGGGAACCCGGAAGTCGGAACGGGTCAGGACATGACCGTCGAGGGCCCGCCGCAGCTTGGCGGCGGTGCGGTGGACCGCGTCCCCCTCGGGCATCAGTCCCAGGCGGCCGGGTCGGCGGCCAGGTCACGCACGCTGGCGGGCAGTTCGCCCTTGGCCACGTGCTCCAGGTTCACCTCTTCGAGGATGGCCCGCTCGGAGGCGCGCAGGGCGATCCAGACCTGCTGCAGCGACTCGGCCGGGCCGCGGTAGCCCACGTGCTCCGGCCGTTCGCCGCGGACGTTGGCCAGCGGCCCGTCCACGGCCCTGATCACGTCGGCCAGCGAGATCTCCGCCGCGGGCCTGGCCAGCACGTAGCCGCCTTCAGGGCCGCGCTGCCCGCGCACCAGGCCGGCCCGGCGCATCTGGAGCAGGATGTTCTCCAGGTACTTGGGCGGCATGTCCTGCTCTTTCGCCAGCTCACCCACGGTAGTCGGTCCGGCACCCGCAGCGGCGAGTTCGGCGGCGGCACGGAGGGCGTAGTCGACACGAGCGGAAAGGCGCATGTAACCGATTATCCCTCCTGGTCAAGACTGGTTAGCCGCAAGGTCGCCACAACGGGCAGATGATCGGAGTACGGCACGCGCGGCACCTCGGCGGAGACCACGGTCAGGCCCTTGGAGATCAGCAGGTGATCGATGCGCTGGTCGGGCCGGTCGGCCGGGGAGGTCATCGGGTCGCCGAGCGCGGTCAGCGGGTCGGTGAGGCCGGCGCCGAGCAGTGGCTTGAGCCCGGCCGCGTCGTCGGAGCGGATGTTCAGATCGCCCGCGAGCAGCACCGGGCGGGGCGTCGCCGGCGCGGGTGAGCCGGAGGCGCCCATCGGGGTGCCGGAGTCCGGTCCCGCGGCGGCGGGGTCGAGCCCGGCGGCCAGGTTGCGGGCGATGGCCGCCACCTCGGGAGCCTGTCCGGGCGGCGCCTGCAGGTGGGTGTTGACGATGCCGAGTTCGCGCTCGCCGACCTTGACCACGATCGCCTGCGCCTGCGCTCCGGTGGGGTAGTCGTGCTCGCCGAGCGGGTGCGAGGCGACCTGGACGGGCAGGTTGGTGAGGATCGCGTCGCCCCACACCCGGTCGGCGGCGGGCGCGAAGTGGAAGCGCATCCCGAGCCGGTCGGCGATGCGGGCCAGCCCGTCGTGACCGCCGTTCAGCAGCCAGCCGCGGTCCACCTCGCTCAGCAGGACGACGTCCGGCTTCTTCGTGGCCGCCCAGTCGGCGATGGCGTCGAGGGAGAGTCGGCCGTCCAGGCCGAAGCCCATGCGGATGTTGTAGGCGATGACGGTCAGGGTGTCGCCCTGCTTGGGCCGCAGCGGCGGCTCGGACCGCAGGCCGGTGAGCGCGACGAGCCCCGCCACGCCGGCGACGAGGGCGAGCCGGACCCACTCGGGGGCCGGCGGCGGCGTGTCCGGCGTGCGCGCGGCCACCAGCGCCACCGCCAGCACCGCGACGGAGACGGTCACCGGAACCAGCGTGTTGGGGAAGCCGAGGTCGAGGTCGTAGGCGGCGTAGTAGGCGAAGGTCGCCACCAGGAACAGGAGCGTCCCGCCGAGCAGGGCGCTACCGGGCCGCGCCGGGGGCCGGGCCCGCCGCGCGGTCAGCGCCATCGCGGTCAGGGCGGCCATCGGCAGGAAGACGGTCAACGGGACGGCCGGGACGACGAGGGAGGCGAGCCCGAGAACCGTCCAGACCACCGCCATGGGCAGCGTGGCGACACGTTCCGGCGTGAACACGAAGGCCGCCGCGCACATCGCCGGCAGCAGGGTGCCCGCCAGGCCGGGCGCCGGGGGAGTGAGCAGGTACATGCCGGTCAGCAGGAGGAGCGGGCCGAACAGGAACCACGTCGAGGACGGCGCGAGGTCTTCGGAGGCCGCCGCCTGCGGCAGGGAGGCGGCGAAGGCGGCGCAGAGCGCGAGCACGCCCAGCCAGGGCAGCACGCCGTCGCGCCAGACCAGATCGACGTTGCCCAGCAGCAGGTGGATCAGCACCGCCGCGCCCAGGCCGCCGGAGACGCCCCGGGCGACCGCGTGGCGGTCCAGGGTGCGCGCGCAGCCGTAGAGGAACACCAGGCCCGCCGTGACGCCCGCTGAGGCGGTGTAGAGCTGTTCCAGGCCGGTCTGGAGCCCCAGGCGCGCCAGCAGGAGGAGGGCGGCTCCGCCGTACAGGGACCAGCGGGGTTTGAGCAGGGCGGCCAGGAACGGCAGGACGAACCAGAGCGCGGCGTACAGGCCCATCAGTTCGGCGGGCGTCTCCCCGGCCCGGCCGAACAGGGTGATCAGTGACGGGAGGAAGACCCGCAGGACGTCGAAGAGGAGGATGATGCCTAAAGCGAGCGGGAGGGCGGGCATGAGGCATCCTCACGTCCATTCGGGTTTGTTGGCAAGAGCGCTAAACTCTCAGCAACCTTAACGATTTGACGTTGGGATTCACGGTGGAGCGACGTCCTGGTGTGCCGCGGTTGCTACGGGAGATCAACGACCGGGCGGCCCTCGAACTGCTCCTCGGCGAAGGACCGATGACCCGCGGCCAGATCGGCGATCTCACCGGGCTGTCCAAGGTGACCGCCTCCCAGACGCTGGCCAGGCTGGAGGAGCGCGGACTCGTCGAGGTCGTGGGCGTGCAGGCGGGCGGGCGGGGGCCCAACGCCGCGCTCTACTCGGTGGTCTCCAACTCCGCCTACGTCGCCGGTCTCGACGTCGGCCCCGAGAACGTCTCCACGGCGATCGCCGACATCCACGGGCGCACGCTGGCGGAGGTCACCGTCAGCCCCAACGGCGACGACCCGGTCTCCGTGGTGCACAGCGCGGTGGTCAAGGCGTGCAAGAGCGCCAAGGTGAGCCTGTCCAAGCTGCGCGGCGTGGTCATCGGCACCCCCGGCGTGGTCGACCCGCGTAGCGGCGACGTGCGCTTCTCCTTCGACCTGCCGGCCTGGCACGAGGGCATCCACGAGGCGCTCGCCCGCGACCTCAAGCGCGAGGTGACGATCGAGAACGACGTCAACCTCGCCGCCGTCGCCGAGGCGGCCGGCGGCGCGGCCCGGGGGGTCGACGACTTCGTGCTGCTGTGGGCCTCGCGCGGCATCGGCCTGGCCGTCATGCTCGACGGCAAGCTGCACCGCGGCCGCTCGGGCAGCGCGGGCGAGATCGGCTACCTGCCGGTGCCCGGCGTGCCGCTGCCCGAGGACGTGCGGGCCGAGCCGGGGCGGCTGCCGTCGCTGGCCGGCGGCCTGCAGTCGCTGGTCAGCGCCGAGGCGGTGGCCGACCTGGCCAAGGGGTACGGCTTCGCGGTCGCCGACGCCAGCGAGGGCGTGCAGGCGGCGATGGCCGCCGGCGAGCGCGGCGAGCCGTTCCTCGACGAGATCGCGCACCGGCTGGCGCTGGGCGTGGCGGCGGTCTGCGTGGTGCTCGACCCGGGCCGCGTGGTGCTGGCCGGCGACGTGTGCCGGGCCGGGGGCGCGGCGCTCACCACCCGCGTCGAGGCGGCCGTGGCCCGCATCTGCCCGATCCGGCCGGAGGTCGTGACGACCGCGGTGGAGGGCAACCCGGTGCTGCGGGGTGCGGTGCTGGCCGCGCTCGACCAGGCGCGCGAGGAACTGTTCACCTCTTGAGCATGGCCTTGCTGGGAGCGATCCCAGGCTCCTGAGCATGGTGAAAGCCCCGCGCCGGCAGGTGACGCGGGGCTTTCCGGGGAGAGGGTCTACGAGGCTAGGCGGTGAGCAGGAGCTCCCGGGCGGCCTGCGCGTTGGCCAGGGCCGCGCCGTACGTCGCGATGTAGGCCGCGCTCTGCGGACGCCAGATGGGCAGGCCCATCTCGATCACCGTGGTGTCCGGCCGGGCCGCGACCAGCTCGCTGACCAGCGCGCGGCTGTCGGCGTAGCGGTGCGCGTCCTTGACCACGACCACGAGCGAGCGGTCGGCCGCCCGGCCGAGCAACTCGTCGGCGTCGGCGTCGGCGGGCTTGATCCGCACCGTCTCGGCCTCCGGCAGGGCCAGGCCCCACGGCACGTCGCCGACGGCGATCGTCGGGGGCGTGTCGACCTCGATGACCAGCGGATCGACCAGCGGCGCGGTCTCGCCGGACAGGCGTACGGCACGGCGGGCCGCGTCCAGGCCGATGCCGGCGTCGCCCGCCGGGTCGGCCGAGGAGCCGAACCAGGCGCGCAGCTCGCCCACCCGGGCCGCGGCCTGCTCCAGGCGGGCCAGCGGCAGCCGCCCGTCGCCCACGGCCAGGACGATCTCGGCGATGACCGCCTCGACGTCGGCCTGCGACGGGATCGGCCCGAGGCAGAGCAGGTCGGCCCCGGCGGCCAGCGAGCGCACCGCGCCGCCGGCCAGGCCGACGCTCATGGTGATCGCGTGCATGTCCAGCGCGTCGGAGATGACGACGCCGTCATAGCCGAGCTCCTCGCGCAGCAGGCGGGTGAGCGCGGCGGGGGACAGGGTCGCCGGATCGTCACCGGTCAGCACGGGCACGGCCACGTGCGCGGTCATGATCGACTTGGTGCCGGCCTTGATCGCGGCGCGGAAGGGCACCAGCTCGCGCTCGCGCAGCACGTCGAGGCCGACGTCCACGACCGGGATGGCCAGGTGCGAGTCCACGCGGGTCGCGCCGTGGCCGGGGAAGTGCTTGACGCAGGCGGCGACCCCCGCCGACTGCAGGCCCGAGACGGCGGCCACGGTGTGCCGGGCGACCAGCTCCGGGTCGTTGCCGAACGAACGGGTGCCGATGACGGGGTTGTCGTCGGCGGTGTTCACGTCGGCGTCCGGCGCCATGTCGAGGTTGATCCCGCAGGCCGCCAGCTCCGCGCCGATCGCGCGGTAGACCCGGCAGGTCAGGTCCACGTCGTCGACCGCGCCGAGCGCGGCGTTGCCCGGGTACGGGCTGCCCACGTGATAGGCCAGCCGGGTGACGTCACCGCCCTCCTCGTCGAGGGAGATGACCGGCTCGCCGGCCGACTTCAGGGCCGCGGTGAGCTCGCTCACCTGCGGCGGGGTGGAGACGTTGAATCCGAAGAGTGTGACGCCACCCAGGCCCTCGCCCAGCGCCCGCAACACCCAGTCGGGTGCCGTGGTGCCCTGGAACGCGGCCAGGAGTGTGCCGGCCGCAAGGCGGCGCAGCCCCCGATCACTCATGATTTTTCCCATCAGGAAGTACGGCCCGCGCCCCGGCAGGACGCGGCGCGAGCCGTACGGAGACCTTGGCTAGCCCTTGACGGCGCCGGCCACCAGGCCGGACACCATGCGGCGCTGAACGAGGAGGAAGAAGATGACCACGGGCAGGGTCATCAGCGTTGACGTCGCCATGATGGCGCCCCAGTCAGTGCCTCGCTGGCCGAAGAAGAACTGCAGCGCGACCGGCATGGTGTACTTGGTCGGGTCGTTGATCAGGTACAGCGCCATGACCAGTTCGTTCCACGCCGTGATGAAGGAGAAGATGCTGGTCGCCACCAGACCGGGGGCCACCAGCGGGAAGAGCACCTTCCAGAAGGTGGTGAACCGGCTGGCCCCGTCGATCCAGGCCGCCTCCTCCAGCGACTTGGGCACGGCGGCCACGAAGGTGCGCAACATCCAGATGCCGAACGGCAGCGTCAGCGCGATCTGCGTGACGATCAGCCCGGCGAGCTGGTCGTACAGGCCGAGCCGCTTGACGTTCATGAAGAGCGGGATGACCAGGGCTTCGGCGGGGATCATCTGCATGATGAGCAGCGTGGCCAGGAAGCTGGTGCGGCCCTTGAAACGGAAGCGGGCGATGGCCGTGGCCGACAGCAGGGCGAAGACCGCGCCGATGAGCACGGTGACCAGCGCCACGATGGCGCTGTTGCCCAGGTAGAGCCAGATCGAGTGCTCCGCGACGCCCTTGGTGAGGACGTTCGTGAAGTGCTCGAAGGTGAAGTCCGTGGGGAACGGGATGAACTCCGTGGTGAAGATCTGCTCGTTGGACTTGAAGGCCGTGGAGACCATCCAGTACACGGGGAAGATCATCACCAGCAGCACGATCACGGCGAGCGCGTTCATGCCGATCTTGCCGATGAGGCGGCGGGCGTACGGAGTCATCAGAGCTCCTCCTGCTTGAACAGCTGCCGGATGTAGGCGGCGGTCACGATGAGCAGCAAGATCGTGAGCACGACGGCGATGGCCGCGCCCGAGCCCATCTTCGGCGGGGCCTTGAAGGCCTCGGCGACGGCGTACATCGACAGGTTGAACGCTTCCCGGTTGGTCTGGCCGCCCAGGACGACCAACTGCCCGAAGACCTTGAAGTCCCAGATGATCGACAGCACGGTCAGCACCGCGAACACCGGCTTGAGCAGCGGGAAGGTGATCTTCCAGAACGTGCGCCAGGCGCCCGAGCCGTCCACCCTCGCGGCCTCGTAGAGCTCACTGGGGATGCCCTTGAGCCCGGCCAGGACCGAGACGGCGACGAACGGGATGCCCGCCCAGACGACGCAGAGGATCAGGATCATGTAGATAGACCAGGCGTCGTTGAGCCAGGGCTCGCCGGTCCAGTCGGAGCGGCCGAACAGCAGGTTCGACAGCCAGTCGGGCAGCAGGTTCAGCGCCCAGTTGATGATGCCGCGCTCGCCGTCGGCCAGCCAGCGCCAGATGGCGCCCTGGGCCACGGGCGGGACGGCCCAGGCGAACATCAGACCCACGATCAGGACCAGGGACATCTTGCGGCCGAGCTTCTGCAGCAGCACGCCGACGGCGGTGCCGAGGATCAGCGTGAGCGGGACGGCGATGGCCGCGAAGACCACCGTGTTCCGCAGCGCGGTCCAGAAGATCTCGCTCTCGAAGATGCTGGTGTAGTTGTCGACCCCCACCCACGTGGCCGGCTTCTTGCCGGCGACCTGGGCCACGCCTACCTTCTGGAAGGACATGATCGCCATCTGGATCAGCGGATAGACGAGCAGTCCGATGATGACCAGCAGGCCGGGGATGAGCAGAACGTACGGCACCGCCCAGTTGGGCAGGCCCTTCGCCCGGGCCGGGCGGCGGCGATTGGACCCCCGACCCGGGGAGGAGGAGTGTCGGCCCCCACCCCGGGCGAGCGTAGACGTGTCAGTCATGTGATCAGGACTGGTTGAGGATCGTCTCGATTTCCTTCTTGGCCGCGGCGAGAGCCTCGTCGACCGTGGCCTTGCCCTCGATCACCTGGCGCGCCGCGTTCTGCATGACGGCCTTGGTCTCGTTGGCCTCGGTCCAGTTCGGGTCGGCCGGGAAGGCCTTGGCCTTGGCGAAGGCCTTGGCGAACGGAGCCTGGTCCGGGTCCTCGGCGAGCTTGGCCAGGGTGTCGGAGTAGACCGGCAGCAGGCCGCCCTCGAGGGCGTAGCGGTCCGCCCACTCCTTGGTGGTGGCGAACTTCACGAAGTCCTTGGCCAGGTCCTTGTCCTTGGCGTTGCCCCACACCGCGATGTCGTTGCCACCGAAGAAGGACGCGGCCTCGCCGCCGTCCTTGGCGGGCAGCGGGAAGAAGGCCAGCTTGTCCTTCTTGATCTTGCCCTTGGAGTCCTGCTCGATGCCGGGGATGTCCCAGGAAGCGGTCAGGTACATGCCCACCTTGCTGTTGGCGAAGCGGGTGCGGATGTCGGTGGTGTTCTGGTTGAGGCGCGACTTGGAGGAGATGCCGCTGGTCACCAGGTTGGTGTACTGCTCGAAGCCCGCCTTGAAGGCCGGCTCGGTCACCTTGCTGACCCAGTTGTCGCCTTCCTTGACGGCGTACTCGCCGCCGCCGGTCCAGGCGAGGGCGCCGAGGAGGTGGTTGGCGTCGGAGCCGCCGTTGAAGGCGAAGCCGTCGACGTCCTTGCCCTTGGCCTCCTGGATCTTCTTGGCCGCCGCGAGGAGCTCGTCCCAGGTCTTGGGCACCTCGAGGTTGAGCTCCTTGAACCAGTCGGTGCGGTAGAGCACGGCGCGCGAGCCGCCGCCCCACGGCACGGCGTAGGTCTCGCCGTCAATGGTCTCCAGGCCCATCAGGTTCTTCGGGATCTGGGCCTGGTCGCCCGCGGACACGATGTCGGTGACCGGCTCCAGGGCCTCCTGGCTCTGCCAGAGCGGGACCTGGTCGTTGCCGATCTCAGTGACGTCGGGGCCGGCGCCGCCCGCGGCGGCGGCGGTGAACTTGTCGTTCACCTGCGGCCACGGGATCCACTCGACCTTGACGGTGGCGCCGGACTGCTCGGTGTAGGCAGCGGTGAGGGCGTCGGTGTACTTCTTGGCGGCCGGGTTGACGTCACCCAGGCGCCAGAGCGTCAGCTCCTTGCCGGCGAACTGCTTGCCGGCGGGGGTCGCCGCGGCGGACGAGCCACCGGCCTGCGGGGCCTCGGACGGCTTGGCGGGCTCACTTCCGCCACACGCGGCCAGACCCAGGGCAAGGGCGGCCGTGGTGACCGTCGTGGCCGTGATCTTCGAGATCCTCACTAGGGTTCTCCCTTCCCGGCTTCAAACGCGTCGGGGGTTTGCGTTTCAGAAACGGTGCCGGGCCCTGGGGTCCGCACCTGGCTGATCGTCAGTCTGGATGACTGCTGCTAAACTAACAAGAAACTTTCTTAAAAGAAACAACTCGTTAGCCGATCGTGACGAGAGGGGGGCCGAACCGTGGTCCAGAGTCCTGGGACGCCTCGACTGCTCCGCAGGCTGAACGATCGCAGCGCACTCGAGCTCCTCCTGTCGGTCGGACCGCTGACCCGGGCCGAGCTGGGGGAACTCACCGGCCTCTCCAAGGTAACCGCAGGTCAGCTGCTGGCACGCCTGGAGGAAAGGGGACTGGTCGAGGTCGCCGGCGAGCGGGCCGGCGGGCGCGGTCCCAATGCCGCGCTGTACGGCGTCGTGCCCTCCAGCGCCTACGTCGCCGGGCTCGAAGTGCTGCCGGAGAGCATCACCGTGGGTGTGGCCGACATCACAGGTAAAATCGTGGTTGAGATCACTGTTGACCCATTGGACGGCAAGAATCCCGTCAAGACCGTACAAAGCGCGGTCCAGCGGGCGTGTGCCTCAGCCCAGATCGAACTGGGCCAGTTGCGGTCCTTCGTCATCGGCACCCGCGGCGTCGTCGACCCGGCCACCGGCGACGTCCGCTTCTCCCTCGACCTGCCCGGCTGGCACGTCGGCGTGCTGGACAACCTCCGCCGGACGCTCGGCGCCTCGGTCACCATAGAGAACGACGTCAACCTGGTCGCGCTGGCCGAGCACCGCTACGGCGCCGCCACCGGCCAGGACGACTTCGCGGTCGTGTGGGCCGGCATCGGCCAGGGCCTCGGCGTCATGCTCGGCGGCCGGCTGCACCGCGGCATCTCCGGCGGCGCCGGCGAGATCGGCTGGCTGCCCGTGCCCGGCCAGCCGCTGCCGACCGACGTCTCCCAGCCCAAGTCCGGCTCCTACCAGCGGCTCGTCGGCCACGACGCGCTGGAGGAACTGGCCGCCCTGCACGGCGTGCCCGGCCGCACCGTCCCCGACCAGCTCCGCACCGCCGTCGCGCGCAATGCCGAGAGCTACCTCGACGAGGTCGCCACCCGCCTGGCGGTCGGCGTCGCGGCCATCTCCGTCGTCCTCGACCCCGGCCTCGTCGTGCTCAGCGGCGACGTCGGCCGCGCCGGCGGCGAGGTGCTGGCGGCCAAGGTCGAGCAGGCGGTCGCCCGCGTCTGCCCCACCCGGCCGCGCGTCGTCACCACCGGCGTCACCGGCAATCCGGTCCTGCGCGGCGCGCTCGTCGCCGCGCTGGAGCAGGCCCGTGAGCAGGTCTTCTCCGACACCGTGTGAGAATTGATCCCCATGCGGGATGACATCGTGCTGATCTCCGACCCTCGGGTGGCCGCCGTTCCGGTGGCGGAGTCCGGCGAGCCTCTGGCCGACGTGCGCGGCCGGCTCCGGCTGGACACGCGCCTGGCCGACGCCGCCGGCGCCTACGCCCACCTGCGCACCGGGCTGCTGGCCCGGCTGGAGAAGGCCGAGCGGAGGCTGCCCGACGGCTACCACCTGCTGATCGTCGAGGGCTACCGGCCGATCACCACCCAGCAGGAGATCTTCGACGGCTACTCGGCCTCGCTGCGCGAGACCTTCCCCGACCTGAGCCCTGAGGAGATCGAGGTCGCGGCCAGCCGCTACGTCGCGCCCGTCGCGGTCGCGCCGCACACCGCGGGCGCCGCCGTCGACCTCACGCTCTGTGACCCCGACGGGGTCGAGTACGACCTCGGCACCGAGCTCAACGCCACGCCCGAGCAGAGCGACGGCGCCTGCTACACCGGCGCCGCGAACATCTCCGGCGAGGCCCGCCAGCACCGCAAGCTCATGGCCGCCGCGCTCGAACCGGTCGGGCTGGTCAACTACCCGACCGAGTGGTGGCACTGGTCCTTCGGCGACCGCTACTGGGCCCTGGCCACCGGCTCGGCGCACGCGCTCTACGGGCCGACCGTCCTGTCGAGCGTGCCCAGGGCCTCCGCCACGTAGTGCGCCGTGCCCGTGCGCACGCCGTAGGCCAGGTCGCCGACCAGGGCGCAGCGCGCGTAGAAGGGCACCCGCTCGTCCCAGCCCGCGTCCGTGGGGTTGTGGTACGGCATGCGCGCCACGAAGTCCGGGCCGACGTCGCGGTAGAGGAGGGCGAAGTCGCGGGCCGGGTCGGCGATCGCCGCGTCGCTCCAGTCGATCACGCCGCTCACCCGGCCCGCGCGCACCAGCACGTGCTCCTGGGCCAGGTCGTTGTGGCAGAACGCGAGCAACGCCGAGTCGGCCGGCACCGGCCCCGTGAGGAAGCGCTCGATGGTACGGCAGGCCGCGGCGGGCAGCTCGGCGGCCACCTCCCGGAACTCCGCCGCGGCCCGGTCACGCAGCTCGGCCAGCGGGGTGGCCACCCGCGGGACCGGCTGGCCGGTGACCGGCGCGCGGTGCAGGGCGGTGAGGAACTCGCCCAGCTCAGCGGCGATGCCCGGTTCCGGGGCCGACAGGGGCTCGCCGTGCAGCTTGCGGTAGACGATCAAGCCGGTGCTCTCGTCGGCGAACACCACCTCGGGTACCGGCAGGGTCGCGTGCGCCGCGACGGTGGCGAGCAGAGCCACCTCGCGCCGGGTCAGGTCTGGGTCGGGCGCCTTGCTCAGCCGCACGATCAACTCGCCGCCGAAGTCGTAGGCGACGTTGTCCCATCCCTCACCCAGTCTGGTAATCACCGCCGCAGCCTAGCCGGGTTCGCCTGACGCACTGGATGGGCACAAACCGGTACGTGACCCCCCTTATCGGGATCGAAGAGGAATATCTCGTCGTCGATCCGGCCACCCGGCATGTCACGCCCCGGGCGGCCGAGGTCCTGGCGGCGACCTCGCGGACACTCGACCTTACCCACGAGATCACCAAGTTCCAGATCGAGGCCCGCACCCCGCCCACCACGGCGCTCATCTCCATCGGCCACCACCTGCGCGCCGCCAGGAAGGAGATCGCACGTGCGGCGCGCGAATGCGGGCTGGCCGTCGTGGCCAGCGGAATTCCGGTGCTCGGCGAGGTGGCACCGGCCCCGCTCACCGAAGGCGCCCGCTACGACAACGCCCGTGCGGTCTACCGTGCGCTGCACGACGAGATCAGCATCTGCGCGCTCCACGTCCACATCGACGTCCCCAGCCCCGAACACGCGGTCTACGTGGGCAACCATCTGCGGCCCTGGCTGCCCACGCTGCTCGCCCTCGCGGCCAACTCCCCGTACTTCGCCGGGCGCGACACCGGCTACGCCTCCTGGCGGGCGATCAGCTGGAGCCGCTGGCCGGTGGCCGGGGCTCCGCCGTACTTCGCCAGTTACGCCGACTACCAGGCGGCCCTGACCGCCATGGCCCGCTCCGGCGCGCTCATGGACCCCAAGACCGTCTTCTGGGACTGCCGGCCCTCACCGGCCCTGCCCACCGTCGAGATCCGCGTCGCCGACGTGCCGCTCGACGTCAACGACAGCCTTGTGCTCATCGGGCTCATCCGCGCCCTCGTCGTCACCGCCCTGGACGCCGTCGCCCGCGGCGACCTCGGGCCGCCCATCCCCGCCGAGCTCGTCCGCGCCGCCTACTGGCGGGCCGCCCGCGACGGCACCTCCGGCTCCGGCCTCGACCTGCTCCAGGGCGACCTCCTGCCCGCCGCCGCCCTGGCCCACCGCCTCTTCGACCACGTACGGCACGCCCTCGACGCCGCGGGCGACCTCGAATTCGTCGAAGAGGGACTCGACCTGCTCATCCTGCGCGGCTCCGGCGCCACCCGCCAGCGCCGTGCGCACTCGTGGGGCAACGGCCTCACCGGCGT
This sequence comes from Nonomuraea sp. NPDC050328, assembly GCF_044459405.1. Lineage (NCBI taxonomy): Bacteria > Bacillati > Actinomycetota > Actinomycetes > Streptosporangiales > Streptosporangiaceae > Nonomuraea > Nonomuraea sp. NPDC050328. The sequence continues at coordinate 242,035 of NZ_JBITIW010000002.1, forward strand.
CGTCGACGACCTCATCGAGGCGACGGTCGCCTGACCCCGTACAGCGCGTCGCCGTCCTGCCCAGACCGATCAGCATCACCGCGACCTGCCACCGGCCGCCGCAGGGCCGGTGGCAGGTAGGTCGCCAGGGATCAACTGCGGCGCACCTGGCCGTTGCCGACGAAGCCGACGGCCAGAACGCCCTGCGGTCTCAACCGGGTCAGCGGGACCTTCGGGATCTGCGGATCAGCTGGATCTGCGGGATCAGCTGGGCGCGGCCGCGAGACGAACCCCCTGACCCCGTCCCCCCGAGCGCAGCGGAACCTGCGGGGATCAGCCTGGCCGGCGGGATCGAACCGAGACTGCCCCGGGTGACGACCTGCTCGCGCCCAGAGCACTCTTCCGCCGCACACCGCGCCGCCCCTAGGGCGGGGTCAGGCGCGCAACCGAAGGCCCCGAGGTGTCGGATGGAACCCAGCCGCCTCCAGCGCCGCCCCCAGAGGCGAGTCGTTGATGGACTCCCCGTCCGCCCGCTCCACGGTCAACTTCCCCAGCACCCCGTCCCGGACGGCCAAGGCAAGCGCATCCACCGCCGGCTGGAGCCGCTCGTCGTCGGTGAAGGAGAGCAACGTCTTCCCACCCCGCTCCACGTACACCACGAGCGACCCGTTCACCAGCACCACCAGCGCACCCGCCTTCCGCCCAGGCTTGTGCGAGACGTCCCCGGGATGCGCGGGCCAGGGCAACGCCGCCCCGTACGGGTTGGCCGGATCGGCAGCAGCCAGCACCACAGCACGCCGCACCTCCCCAGACCACCCCGCGGATCCGCCCCCTCCACCCGCCGCCGAGCGAGGCTCCCCAGCCGAGCGGGGCCCGTCGGCTGAGCGAGCCCCGTCGGTCGAGTGAAGGCCGTCGGTCGAGCCGAAACCGCCCCCCGAACGAGGGCCGTCACCTGCTCCAGGGTTGTCCACCGGGCCAGCGCCATCGCTCGGGCCGAGCCCATCGGTCACCCCGAGGCCATCGCTCGGCTCGAGCCCATCGGTCGGGCCAGAGCCATCGCTCGGGTCGGGCCCATCGGTCGGGCCGGGGCCTTCGGCCGGGCCGGGGCCATCGGCTGGGCCGGAGACGAGGGTCGAGGGGAGGGCGTCAGTTGGGGGAAGACCGGTTGGGCGAGGGGTGTCGATTGAGGGAAAGCCGGTTGAGCGGGGGGCGTCGGTTGGGTGGGGGGTATCGGTTGGGCGGTAGCCGGGGGAGTCGCCCAGACGAGGGGAGAGTGCCCGCATCCGATCCACCGCGCCAGGCAACGCGAACTGCGCCCCACCCAGCCCCTCGACGAAGTACCCCCGACGACACCGCCCGCTCTCCTCGAAAGCCCGGAGCACCTGGTAAACCGCCGAGAACCCCCCGGACAGCCGTTCGGCCGTGACAGCCCCCCGGGTGACCACGCCGTGCCGCTCCAGGAGCACCTCGGCCTGGGCCTGGGCCCGGAGCGTGGGTTCGGCGGACGGCTCGGGCAACAGCCACCACCGCCCGGCTGCCGTGGGCGGCCCGCTACGGGTGGGCAGGACGGCCCGGCGACGGCGGGTGGTGGCCGGGCGGTGGGCGGGACGTCCGGTGCCGAGGGTGGCCCGGAGCGGCGCCAGGGTGTCCCCCGACACCCGGCCCGACCACACCAGGTCCCACAGCGCGGCGACCAGTCCGGAGTCGTCGAGCGACCCTGCCCGGTCGGCCAGCCCGCGGAAGAACAGCGCGCCGCCGCCCCCGAGCACCTCCAGCACCTTCTCGTGCAAGGGGGTGAGGGTGATGTCGAGCGGGTCGGGCATCAGCAGGGGCGCGGTGTCGGCGAAGTACAGGGACACCCAGCCGTCCCCGCCGGGCAACGAGCCCTGGCCGGCCCAGACGACCTCGCCCGAGGCGGTCAGCTCGTCGAGCAACGCGGGGTGGTAGCCGGGCACGCGGGCGGGCAGCACCAGCGTCTCCAGGGCCGAGGCGGGCACTGCGGCGCCTTGCAGTTGCTCCAGAGCGTTGACCAGCGAATCCATCGCCCGAGCCGCCCCGGCCGCCCCGCTCCGCGCCCCCCGAAGGTCGGCCCCGCCATACCCCCGCCCACCAGCACCAGCCGGCCCGGCGTAGCCGTGCACCCCGCCGTAGTCCCGCCCACCGGCGCCGACAGAACCGCCGGCCCTGCCGTACTCGTGTCCGCCGACACCGGCAGGACCGTCCGCTCTGCCGTACCCTCCGGAACCGATAGGACCGTCCACACCGCCGGCGGCAGCGGCTCCGCCGTACCCCTGGTCGGGGCCGCGCGCGCCGGAGTAGGTCGAGGCCGTGATGCCGTGCCAGGCGGGCAGGAAGGTCGCCAGGGTCTCCGCGGAGACCGGCTCGACCTCCTTGCGCAGGGCGGCCAGCGACCGGCGGCGGATCATCCGCAGCACCCCGGCGTCACACCACTCCTCGCCCCGCCCGCCGGGCCGGAACTCACCGCTCACCACCCGTCCCGAGGCGACGAGCCGCTGCAGGGTGTCGCTCACCACCGCGACGCCCAGGCCGAAGCGGGCCGCGGCGGTGCCGGAGGTGAAGGGGCCACGGGTGCGCGCGTGCCTGGCCACGAGGTCGGCGAGCGGATCGGCGACCGGCTCCAGGAAGACGTGCGGGATGCCCACCGGCAACGGCACGCCGAGGGCGTCGCGCAACCGGCCGGCGTCCTCGATGGCGGCCCACTGCTCCTCGCCGGCCACCCGCACCCGGATGGCCCGCCGGGCCTGTTCGAGCTCGGCCAGCCAGGCTGGGTCGCCCTCGCGGACGCTGACATCGGCCGCGAGCAGCGGGCCGTGCGAGCGCAGCAGGTCGGCGAGGTCCTCCCGGTCACGCAACGGCCGGTCGAGCCGCGCCAGCTCCCGCTCGCAGTCGGCGATGACGTCGGGGTCGAGCAGCTCGCGCAGATCGGCCTGCCCGAGCAGCTCGGCCAGCAGCGCGGTGTCGAGCGCGAGCGCCTGCGCCCGCCGCTCGGCCAGCGGCGCGTCGCCCTCGTACATGAACGCGCCGATGTAGTGGAAGAGCAACGACGCGGCGAACGGCGAGGCCTGCGAGGTCTCGATCTCCACCACCCGGATCCGCCGCGCGGCGATGTCGCGCATGAGCTGCACCAGGCCGGGCACGTCGAAGACGTCCTGGAGGCACTCGCGCATGGTCTCCAGCACGATCGGGAAGCTGGCGTACTGCGAGGCCACCCCCAGCAGGTGCGCCGCCCGCTGCCGCTGCTGCCACAGCGGCGACCGCTTCCCCGGCGTCCGGCGAGGCAACAGCAACGCCCGCCCCGCGCACTCGCGGAACCGCGAGGCGAACAGCGCCGACCCGCCCAGTTCCTCGGTGACGATCCGCTCGATCTCGTCGGCGTCGAAGGCCGCCACGTCGGTCGGCGGCTCGCTCAGCGTGTCGGGGATGCGCAGCACGATGCCGTCGTCGGAGTGCACCGCCTGCACGTCGAGGCCGTAGCGCTCGCGCAGCCGCCGGTTGATCGCCAGTGCCCAGGGCGCGTGCACCCGCGCGCCGTACGGGGAGTGGATGACGACCCGCCAGTCGCCCAGCTCGTCGTGGAACCGCTCGACCACCAGCGTCCGGTCGTCCGGCACGTATCCGGTGGCTTCGCGCTGTTCACCGAGGTAGGCCAGGAGGTTGCCCACGGCGTAGTCGTCGAGCCCGGCCGCCCGCAACCGCCCCACCGCGTCACCGGGGCCGCCGCCCTCGGCAGAGGCCCCGGCCTTCGCACGCTTACCGGTGGCCGCGGTTTTCCCGGAGGTCCCGGACCCTCCCGGCTTCCCGGTCTTCTTCTCCGCGCCCTCGCTCGACAGCTCGCGGAGGAAGGCCCCGATCGCCCGCCCCAGCTCGGCCGGCCGCCCCTGGGTGTCGCCGTGCCAGAACGGCAGCTTGCCCGGCTGCCCGGGAGCGGGGGAGACCAGCACCCGATCGGCGGTGATGTCCTCGATCCGCCAGGAGCTCGCGCCCAGCACGAAGACGTCGCCCACCCGCGACTCGTACACCATCTCCTCGTCGAGCTCGCCCACCCGCGAGCCCTTCTCCCCGACCAGGAACACGCCGAACAGCCCGCGGTCGGGGATGGTGCCGCCGTTGGTGACCGCCAGCCGCTGGCTGCCGGGCCGGCCCTGGAGCAGCCCGGTCACCCGGTCCCACACCACCCGAGGCCGCAGCTCGGAGAACTCCTCGCTCGGGTAGCGCCCGGCCAGCATGTCGAGCGTCGCCTCCAGCGCGGTGCGCGGCAGCGTCGCGTAGGGCGCGGCCCGCTTGACCAGGGCCTCGACCTCGTCGACCGTCCACTCGTCGAGCGCGGTCATCGCCACGATCTGCTGGGCCAGCACGTCGAGCGGGTTGCGCGGGTAGCGCATCTCCTCGATCTGGCCGCTCTTCATCCGCTCGGCGACGACCGCGGTCTGGATCAGGTCGCCGCGGTACTTCGGGAAGATCACGCCACGGGAGACCGCGCCCACCTGGTGCCCGGCCCGGCCGATGCGCTGCAGCCCGCTGGCCACGCTCGGCGGGGCCTCCACGCAGGCGACCAGATCGACCGAGCCCATGTCGATGCCCAGCTCCAGGCTGGAGGTGGCGACCACGGCCGGCAGGCGGCCCGACTTGAGCGCCTCCTCGATCTGGGAGCGCTCCTCCTTGGAGACCGAGCCGTGGTGCGCCCGGACGATCTCAGTGGGCGCGCCCTTGGCCGCGCCGGCCTGCGCCATCATGTCGGCGGGCGGTCGCCGGGCGCCGGGCCCGCGCACACCCTTGTCCTCCCTGGGCGGCCGGGCGGGCTCGCCGGAGCCGGGCGGCGTCTCCCAGACGGACAGGTCGATCGCCTCCAGGCCCTGCTCCCGCTCGAAGGCCAGCTCGTTGAGGCGCGTGCACAACCGCTCGGCCAGCCGCCGGGAGTTGGCGAAGACGATGGTGGAACTGTGCTCCTCGATCAGGTCGAAGAGCCGGTCCTCCACATGCGGCCAGATCGACCGCCGGGCCGGCTCGGCCATCTCGAACTCGGCCCCGGAAGGCGGCGGCGCGGCGTCGAGCTCGGTCATGTCCTCGATCGGGACGACCACCTCGACCTCGATGACCTTGTCCGACGGCGGCTGCACGACGGTCGCCGGGCGGGTGCCGCCGAGGAAGGCGGCCACCTCGCTGACCGGGCGGACCGTGGCCGACAGCCCCACCCGCTGCGCCGGCCGCTCCAGCAGGGCGTCGAGCCGTTCGAGGCTGAGCGCGAGGTGCGCGCCGCGCTTGGTCGCGGCGACGGCGTGGACCTCGTCGACGATCACCGTCTCGACGCCGCGCAACGCCTCGCGCGCCTGGCTGGTGAGCAGCAGGAAGAGCGACTCGGGCGTGGTGATGAGGATGTCGGACGGTTTGCTGGCGAAGCGCCGCCGCTCCTCGGCCGAGGTGTCGCCGGAGCGGATCGCGACCGAGATCTCCGGCACCGGCTCGCCCAGCCGCCGCGCGGTCTGCTTGAGCCCGGCCAGCGGCGCGCGCAGGTTGCGCTCGACGTCGACGGCGAGCGCTTTCAGCGGCGAGATGTAGAGGACCCGGCACGACTTCGTCTCCGACGGCGTGGTGGCCAGCCGGTCGAGCGACCAGAAGAAGGCGGCGAGCGTCTTGCCGGACCCGGTCGGCGCCACGACCAGCGTGTTGTCACCGCGCGCGATGGACTCCCACGCGCCGTCCTGCGCCGCCGTGGGCGCGGCGAAGGCGCTGCGGAACCACTCTTGCGCCATCGGGCTGAACCGGTCGAGCGAGGTCATGCCCACAGTGTGCCCTCGCCGACCGACAGAATCGGTCAGCCGGCGGACAGGCCACGGGAGATCAGCGCCACGACCGCCTCGAAGTGCTGGTCGATGCCGGGATCCGACCACTCGGGGGCGTACTGCGGATCATGGAAGCGGTTGGTGGCGTCGAAGACCGCCCGGGCCGACACCGCCGGGTCGTCGGTGCGGAACACGCCCTGCCGTACCCCGTCGGAGATGATCTCGGTGAGCTGCCCGACGAGGTCCGCGATGTGCGCGTCGATGACGGCGCTGGACTCGCCGACGAGCACGAGGTAGGTCGCGAACAGCTCGGGATCGTCGAACGCCTTCTTGCGCTTGGCCGCGAACAGGGCGCTCAGCCAGGCGCGCAGCCGGTCCGGGGCCGGTCCGGCGGGGACGGCGGCCAGGGCGGCGTGCGACTCCTCCAGCCAGAGCTGCGTCACCGCCTCGCGCAACGCGGCCTTGCTCGGGAAGTGCCGGTAGACGCTGCCGTGGCTCACCCCGAGGGCGCGGGCCACGTCGACGACGGTGGCCTTGGCCGGGCCGTACCGCCTGAGCACCTCCTGAGCGGTGGTCAGGATCTGCTCGCGGGTCAGCACGCCGTCGGTCATGTCCCGATTTTCTCAGTGTTCACTGTCCAGGTGCGCCATCTGGGCCTCGCCGTACCGCGAGCCGGCCGCGGCGCCCGCGGGCACGGCGGCCTCGACGGCGGCCAGGTCGGCGGGGGTGAGCGCGAGGTCGAGCGCGCCGAGCGCCTCGGCGAGCCGTTCGCGGGTGCGTGCGCCGATCAGGGGCACGATGTCGGCGCCGCGCGAGAGCACCCAGGCGATGGCGAGCTGCGCGACCGTCACGCCACGGGCTCCGGCGAGGTCGCGCAGGGCCTCGGTGAGCGCGAGGTTGTGGGAGAGGTTCGCGCCGGTGAAGCGCGGGCTGACCGAGCGGAAGTCCCCGGGAGCGAGTTCGCGCGCGGGGGACCAGTGGCCGCTCAGCAGGCCGCGGGAGAGCACGCCGTAGGCGGTGATCCCGATGCCGAGCTCGCGGCAGGCGGGCAGGATCTCGTCCTCGCCGCCGCGCGACAGCAGCGAGTACTCGATCTGCAGGTCGGCGATCGGATGGACCGCGTGCGCCCGGCGGATGGTGTCGGCGCCCGCCTCGGACAGGCCGATGTGCCGGACATATCCGGCCGACACCAGCTCGGCGATCGCGCCGACGGTCTCCTCGATCGGGACCGCGGGGTCGACGCGGGCGATCCGGTAGACGTCGACGTGGTCGGCGCGGAGCCGGCGCAGGCTGTGCGCGAGGAAGTTCTTGACCGCCGCGGGCCGGCCGTCGTAGCCCAGCCAGGCGCCCGCGGGGTCGCGTAGCGCGCCGAACTTGACGCTGATCTGCGGCCGTTCGCGGCCTTCGAGGGCCTTGGCGATGAGCAGCTCGTTGTGCCCCATTCCGTAGAAGTCGCCCGTGTCGAGCAGGGTGACCCCGGCGTCCAGGGCTGCGTGGATGGTGGCGATCGACTCGGTTTCGTCGGCCGGGCCGTACAGATCGGACATGCCCATGCAGCCGAGGCCGAGCGCGGAGACCTGGTTCTTGCCCAGGGTGCGAAGTTCCATAGCCCCGAGTATGGACTATGGACTGACAGATTTCAAACTTTGTCAGCGAGGATTGAGTCCCATGCCGCGGGAGATATGAGGAAGTGAGGTGAACCCCAGGTGAGCGAGATCGACTACGCGGCCGTCGCCGCCAAACGTGAGCACATCAAGCAGCAGTACCTCCTTCCCCACCGTCCCCCGAGCAGCGCACGCGGCCTCCACCACTTCGCCCTGCTCTCCTCCGACGTCGAGCGGACCGTCCGCTTCTACCAGGAGCTGCTCGAATTCCCGCTGACCGAGATCTTCGAGAACCGCGACTACAAGGGCAGCAACCACTTCTTCTTCGACCTCGGCAACGGCAACCTGCTGGCCTTCTTCGACTTCCCCGGCCTCGACCTCGGCCCCTACCAGGAGGTGCTCGGCGGCCTGCACCACATCGCGATCTCCGTCGACCCGGCCACCTGGGAACGGCTGCGCGGCAAGCTGGAGATGGCCGGCGTGCCGCACCAGATCGAGAGCGGCGCCTCCATCTACTTCAGGGACCCCGACGGCGCCCGGCTGGAGCTGCTCGCCGACCATCTCGGTGAGATGTACGGCTCGCGCGTGCTGTGATCAGCGGCGCGAAGCGCGCCTGGAGCGATCGACGCCCGCCCGCGGCTCCCGCCGGAGACCCGCGTGCCGCTCGGAGCGCTCCGCCTTCTCCTTCTGTACGGCCTGCCGCATCAGAAGGTCGAGGTGGCGGCGCCTGGCCCGGCCGGTCCGGTTCTTGGCCGACTTCGGGGGCGATGGCTGCGACTTCTTGGGGGATTTCGCCATGGCCCGGTCCTACCCACTCCGGCGGTGGTTCGATACTTGGCTGATGCGCCTGACTGAGTTTTGGAGACGGATGCGGGCCCACTTCGGCGACGCCTACGCCGAGTCGTGGGCACGCGACTACGTGCTGGCGCCGCTCGGCGGCCGGACCGTCGAGCAGGCGCTGGCCGACGGCATCGGCGCCAAGGAGATCTGGCGCGCGGTCTGCCAGGTGGAGAACGTCTCCAGCCGGCTCACCTAGTCGTCGGGCTCCTGGGCCAGCACCGTCTTGATCGCCGTGGCGGTGCCGCCCAGATCCTCCGCGCTGCCCTGCCCGCCCGGCGACCACAGGAAGAGCCACCCGCGCTGCGTGGGCGTGGCGAAGATCAGCGTCTGGCGGCCCGTGCTCGGGTGCCAGGCCCACAGCACCGGATCGTGGCCGCCGACCATGCGGCCGACCAGGCCGTGATCGGGGAGCAGTTCGGCCAGCGCCTGGAGATGGCCGCGCCGTTCCTCGGTGTAGGTGCTCGCCACACCTTTCAGGATCTCCCCAGGTCACGGCCATGGCAACAGGGCGGGAGCATTGTGGGGGAATGTCTAGTCCCGGTGTCGGGCCAGCTCCCGCACGATCTTCCGGAAGCGAAGGTGCGCCCGGACGGTGATCGCCGCCGAGGCTCCGATGAACAGCGCTCCGGCCGCGATCGCCACGGCCAGCCCGGTGCCGCGGTCCGCGGCCACGGTGACCGTCACCGCCGTCGTCGCCAGCGAGGCCGCCAGCGCCAGCCAGCCCGCGACCAGCCCGTCCAGCGCGAACAGCGGCCGCGGCCCGAGCACCGACCAGGCCCCGAACGCCGTCCAACCGGCGCAGATCAAGGCCAGCAGCGCGAACACCAGCCGGGTGCGGTCCGGCAGCGGCCCGGGCTCGGTCGCCCACAGCGTGACCAGGAACGTCCCGCCCACCAGCCCGCCGAGCAGCGCCACCGTCCCGCGCAGCCGCCGCCACGGGCTCGACTCGGCCCGCACCAGCGCGATGATCTCGTCGTCTTTCATGGCTTCTCCTCCAGTTGTCCACGAAGCAGGCCGCGTGCCCGGTGCAGCCGGGATTTGGCCGTTCCCAGCGGAATGCCGCAGATCTCCGCGCAGTCCTCCAGCGACAGGTCCTCCAGGTAGAAGAGGGCGAGGATCTCCCGCTCGCGCGGCGGCAGCGCGGCCAGGCCGTCGAACAGCTCGACCCGGTCGAGAACCGCTTCCGTCCCGTCCGGTACGGCAGGCGGCTCGGCCCCGGCGTCGAGCGAGGCCTCGCCGTACTCCGCCCGCAGCCGGGTCGCCACCGCGCGCCGGGCGATGGTGAACAGCCACGGCGCGAAGCGCGCCGGGTCCTTGAGCCGGGGCAGCCCGCGCACCACCGCCACCCAGACCTCCTGGGTCACGTCGTCGGCGCGCCCGGGGCCGAGCATCCGGCGCACGTAGGTCAGGACCGGCTCGTGCCACGCCCTGACCAGCTCCGTCAGCGCGGCCCGGTCGCCCAGACGGCACCTGAGCACCAGCGATTCGTTGTCCATCCCACTCCCTCGTCGTCCACGCCGGTACAGTCGCGGAGCGGACACGCCAGGTTCGCGTTCGGATGAGATCGAACAGCCGTTCGGCTACTATGAAGCCACCCGGACCGAGGTCCGGCGGAAAATTGTCGGTCGCAGGCCGTAGCTTTCTCACGACTGACCGGACCACGATCCTCCAAGGGGAGATCCCATGGCTATCAACGACCGCGAGAAGGCCCTTGAGACTGCCCTCGCACAGATCGAGCGTCAATTCGGCAAGGGCTCCGTCATGCGCCTCGGCGACGACGCCCGCGCGCCGATCGAGATCATCCCGACCGGCTCGATCGCCCTCGACGTCGCCCTCGGCATCGGCGGGTTCCCGCGCGGCAGGATCGTGGAGGTCTACGGCCCCGAGTCCTCCGGCAAGACGACGGTCGCCCTCCACGCCGTGGCCAACGCCCAGCGCGGGGGCGGCATCGCCGCCTTCATCGACGCCGAGCACGCGCTCGACCCCGAATACGCCAAGAAGCTCGGTGTCGACACCGACGCCCTCCTGGTCTCCCAGCCCGACACCGGTGAGCAGGCCCTCGAGATCGCCGACATGCTGATCCGCTCCGGCGCGGTCGACCTGATCGTCATCGACTCGGTCGCGGCCCTGGTGCCCAAGGCCGAGATCGAGGGCGAGATGGGCGACAGCCACGTCGGCCTCCAGGCCCGCCTCATGTCCCAGGCGCTGCGCAAGGTCGCCGGTGCGCTCAACAGCACCGCCACCACCGCCATCTTCATCAACCAGCTCCGCGAGAAGATCGGCGTCATGTTCGGCTCGCCCGAGACCACGACCGGTGGCAAGGCGCTGAAGTTCTACGCCTCGGTGCGCCTCGACATCCGCCGCATCGAGACGCTCAAGGACGGCACCGAAGCGGTCGGCAACCGCACCCGCGTCAAGGTCGTCAAGAACAAGATGGCCCCGCCCTTCCGCGTGGCCGACTTCGACATCCTGTACGGCGTGGGCATCTCCCGTGAGGGCGGCCTCATCGACATGGGCGTCGAGCACGGCTTCGTCCGCAAGGCCGGTGCCTGGTACACCTACGAGGGCGACCAGCTCGGCCAGGGCAAGGAGAACGCGCGTAACTTCCTGAAGAACCACCCGGACATCGCCAACGAGATCGAGAAGCGGATCAAGGAGAAGCTCGGTGTCGGCCCGCGGGTCGACGCTCCCGCCGACGCCGCCCCTGCCGCTCCCGCTCCGGCTGCCGCCGCCCCGGCTCCGTCCGGCCGTGGCTCCCGCGCCGCCGCGGCGGCCGCTGCTGCCGCCGCCGCGCCGAAGCCCGGTGACATCTGAGCGCTCGGCGTATGAACGAGCCGAAGAGCCGGCCTGACCCCGGGCGCGCCCGCCGCGCCCGGCCATCGCCGCCTGGCTGGAGCGACTCCGACCCAGCCGACGCCCCACCCTGGCTCTTCGGCGACCCTCCCACACCGAGCGACTCCCTTACCCCCGGCGACCCTCTTGTGCTGGGCGACTCTCTTCCCTCCGGCGAGCTCACCTCGCCGGGCGGCTCTGCCTCGCCAGGCTCTGCCCCTTCCCCAGCTCACCCGCGGGACTGGGGTGCCTGGCCCGACCCCGCCGAACACCCCACCAAGCGCCGCCGCCGCAACCCGTCCTCCCGATCTCAAACCCCGGACCCGACCGACACCTCCTACCCGGCTCAGCCTTCGGGTACGGCTCAGCCCTCGGGTACAGCTCGCCCCTCGGGTACAGCTCAGACGTCGAGCTCGGCTCAGACCCGTGGCGAGGCCCAGCCTCAGGCCCTGGACTCATCGGCAACCTTTGCCTGGCCCACCTCCCCACCTGAGGCCGCGTCTCCACTCGAGGCCGCTTCCTCACCAGTGACCTCGTCGTCGTCCCCGGCTGCGGACGAGGGCTCCTGGTGGGCTCCGGCTGCCCAGGAGGGGCTCGACTCCGGCCAGGACGGGCACCCGTTCTTCAGCCTGGGCTCGGGAGACGACGGCAGCGGCCCGCTCTCCGGTCTGGCGTCCGGGGACGACGGTTCCGAGACCCGTGGTCGTAAGCGCGCGCGCCGCTCCAAGAGCACCGAGTACGGCAAGCGTCCCCGCCGGGCCGACCCTGACACCGATGGCCAGGCCCCCTTCGAACCGGCTCCCTTCGAACCGGCCCCCTTCGAACCGGCCCCCTTCGAACCGGCCCCCTTCGAACAGGCTCCCTTCGAACCGGCCCCCTTCGAACAGGCTCCCTTCGGCGGCCTGTTCAGCAAGCCGACCTCCGACTCCCAACCGACCGAGCCCCGCCACTATGAGGGCAGCGGCCTGTTCAGCGAGCCGACAACCTCGGGGGCTGACCCGACTCCGGCCAGCCACGTTGAGGGCGGCGGCTTGTTCAGGGAGCTGACCCCGGAGCCCGACCCGACTCCGGCCAGCCACGACTGGGGCAGCGGTCTATTCAGCGAGCCGACCCCGGAGCCCGAGCCCACCCCGGCTACCGAGCCCACCCCGCCCAGCCCCGACACCGGCGGTGGGCTGTTCGGCAGCGAGTCTGGCCAGGGGGGCGGGCTGTTTGATGGGGTGCAAGCCGATTCGGGCGGGCGGGGGAGTTCGGGTGGCGGAGGGCTGTTCGAGGGTGAGCCGTTCGGGGCGGCGGGGGGCTCGGGCGGTGGGCTGTTTGATGACGACGGTGGGGAGCGGCGGCGGGCTGGGCGGGGGAAGGGCCGCTACTCGCGGAAGAAGGGGCGCGGGCGCTACGGGGACGGGCCGGATCCGGGTTCGGGGGCGGCGCAAGGGCCGCCGGCGGATCCGGAGTCTGTGGCACGGAACATCGCGCTCCGTCTGCTGGCCATGGCGCCCAAGACGCGGGCGCAGCTCGCGGAGGCCATGCGGAAGCGGGAGGTGCCCGAGGAGGTCGCCAACGTCGTGCTCGACCGGTTCACCGAGTTGGGGTGGATCAACGACGAGGCCTTCGCTGAGGCTTGGGTGGAGTCCCGGCACCATGGGCGGGGGCTGGCCAAGCGGGCTCTGGCGGCCGAACTGCGGCACCGGGGTGTGGACGGGGAGACGGTCAACGAGGCCGTCGAACGGCTGGATCCCGACCAGGAACTGGAGACGGCTCGGCGGCTGGTTGAGCGGAAGCTCGGGTCGACGCGGGGGCTTGAGTCCCAGGTCCGGATTCGGCGGCTGGCGGGGATGCTTGCTCGGAAGGGGTACGCGCCGGGGCTGGCCTATCGGGTGGTTCGGGAGGCGCTGGAGCAGGAAGGCGTCGAGGTCGAGGACGACTTCTCCTAGGACGAGGCCCGCGGCCGGGACGAGGACCGGACGCGGGGCGGGGACCAGGGCCGGCACGGGGCGGGGACCAGGGCCGGCACGGGACGGGGACCAGGGCCGGCACGGGACGGGGACCAGGGCCGGCACGGGACGGGGACCAGTGCCGGCAGGGAGACCACCAATGCCGGGACGGGGACCGGGGCCGGGGCGGAGACCGGGGGTGGGGTGAGGACCAGTGCCGGACGGGACCCGGGGGTGGGGCGAGGGTTGGTTTCGGCTTGGGATGCCCTTCGAGGGCCTGCAGCACGTCGGCCTGTGTGCTCCGGTCCGGCGTCCGTTCTGAGGGCCGCGGCCGTCGGCTGGTGTTGCGCCGGCGCTGCTGTGCGGCCCTCTGTCGGCTTCGGTGCTGTCTCTTGAGCTGCTGCGCCAGCCCCACATCTCTGGCTCGCTGCTTCGGTGGGTTCCTCTGGGAGGGTCCAGCAGGGTGGGGGTTCGGGGCGGTGGCTGCTTGGTGTGGGGAGCTGGCGCAGGCGTGGGGGTGGTCAGGCGAGGTGGCCGAGGGTGAGGGCGGCGATCACGGGGGCCAGGTAGAGCACGGGGTAGACGACGGTCGAGTAGGAGCGGGCGCGGAGCACGGTGACGATGGCGCCGGTGAAGTACAGGATCAGGGCGATCCCGGCCAGGATGCCGATGATCGGCACGAACAAACCGATCAGGAGGCCGATGGAGCCGGCGGCCTTGGCCGCGCCCAGCCAGGGCCACCACGTGCTGGGGACGCCGTAGTCGGTCAGCGGCTTCACGACCCACTCGGCGCGGCGGAGGAGTGAGAAGGCGGAGAAACCCACCCAGAGGGCGGCCAGAACGGTGACGACGGTGGCGGTGGTGGACATCGGGGACGCTCCCTAGCTGGTGCTTTCTTGTGAGCTCCATCCTGGGGAGGCGGGTTGATATGTCCGCGATGTGTGTGCGATGTGCGGCACAGGCACAAGGGGAGCGATCCGGCGGGAAGAGGGGGAGCAGGGCGACGAGGAAGAGGGGGTGTGCCCCAACCGGAGCTCGACCGGGAGGGGGCGGTTGGCTCGGTCGAGTCGTGGGTGAGGGCGGTCAAGGGCAGGGGAAAGGGTGGTCGGGGCCGAAATTGCTTTCCCATGGAGCGGTTTCATCAGGTCAAACGTTGGGAAAAGCCGTCCAGGCAAGGGTTTTGCTCGTTGTGGCCGAGAGATTCGGGCGAATGGGACGGACCGTCGAGTGGGACACGCTTGACAGCCAGTCTTTGCTTGCTCGTTACCACTTCGACGCATAACCTCGACGGCAGTGAGGAGTTACTCCGCGACGCGCGGATTGCCATACCGGTGAACTACGGACGAACGAACGTGATCGATCGAGGCGGGGCGAGGTGTCGGCTCAGGCAGTCGGCGCCTGTTCAGCCTTGGGTGCAGTCCCGTCCTGGTGTCGACGCCGTCCCGGCTGTCCGCGCCGTGCAGGTGACCCCTCCCGTGGCAAGGCAGTAGCTGAGCGAGCGATGCAGGGGCACAGCAGCGCTGTGAGCGTGAGCGCGAGGAGGGCGGAGCGCCGATATGGACGCGGTAGTGGTGCTGACCATGGCGGTACTCCTGCTGGCGTTCGTGACGATCGCGACACTGGTGCTGGTCATCAGGCGTACCGCGACGCCGAAGGTGGTGCGCCCGTCGGCTGAGCAACTGGCCGAGGTGGACGACGAGCTGGCGCTGGCCAGGGCGGAGGCCGGGCAGATCCGGGTCAAGGCCGAGTCGGAGGCCGACGAGATCCTGCGCAGGTCGGAGGCGGCGGCCGAGAGCGCGGCCCGGCTCCGGCAGGAGGTCGAGGAGGAGAGCCGGACGCTCAAGCACGAGCTGAAGGAACTGCGCGCCGACCTCGAACGCCGCGAGAAGCGGCTGGCCGAGCGCGAGGAACGGCTGGACGAGGAGTCCAAGCGGCAGGGCGAACGCGAGCGCAAACTGGCCGAGACCGAGGCGGAGCTGGCCGAGCGGCGCACGGAGTTGTCCCAGGTGGACGAGGAGCGCCGCAAGGTGCTGGAGCGGGTCGCCCGGCTGACGGCGGAGCAGGCCAAGGCCGAGCTGATCAGGGACATCGCCAACCAGGCCAAGCGGGAGGCGGCGCTGATCATCCGGGAGATCGAGAGCGAGGCCCGCAAGGAGGGCGAGAAGCGCGCGACGAAGATCGTGACGCTTGCCGTACAGCGGGTGGCGGCGGAGCAGACGGCCGAGTCGGTGGTCAGCGTGCTGCATCTGCCGGGTGATGAGATGAAGGGCCGCATCATCGGGCGCGAGGGGCGCAACATCAGGGCGTTCGAGTCGACGACCGGGGTCAACCTGATCATCGATGACACGCCGGAGGCGGTGTTGTTGTCGTGTTTCGACCCGGTGCGCCGCGAGACCGGGCGGCTGACGCTGGAGAAGCTGATCCTCGACGGGCGCATCCACCCGCAGCGCATCGAGGAGGCCTACGAGCGCAGCAAGGCCGAGGTGCAGGCGTTGTGCGCGCGGGCGGGCGAGGACGCGCTGGTGGAGCTCAGCATCACCGACATGCACCCGGAGCTGACGCTGCTGCTGGGGCAGTTGCGCTATCGCACCTCCTACGGGCAGAACGTGCTCAAGCACCTGATCGAGTCGGCGCACATCGCCGGGATCATGGCCAGCGAGCTCAAGCTGGACCGGCAGTTGCTCAAGCGGTGCGCGTTGCTGCACGACATCGGCAAGGCGCTGACGCACGAGGTCGAGGGCAGCCACGCGCTGATCGGCGCGGAGATCGCGCGGCGGTACGGCGAGAGCGAGGACGTGGTGCACGCGATCGAGGCGCACCACAACGAGGTGGAGGTCCGCACGGTCGAGGCGGTGCTCACCCAGGCGGCCGATGCGATCAGCGGGAGCCGGCCCGGGGCGCGGCGGGAGTCGCTGGAGGCCTACGTCAAGCGGCTGGAGCGGCTGGAGGAGATCGCCTCGTCGTACGAGGGGGTGGAGAAGGTGTTCGCCATGCAGGCCGGGCGAGAGATCCGGATCATGGTGAAGCCCGACTCGATCGACGACATCCAGGCGCAGGTGATCGCGCGGGACATGGCCAAGCAGGTGGAGGAGGAACTGACCTATCCGGGGCAGATCCGGATCACCGTGGTCAGGGAGTCCAGGGCCACCGAGTTCGCCCGCTGACCCCCGCTGATCCTCCTAGGGGGTGACGGTGGGACTTTCCACGCCGCCGAGCCAGGCGGCGGTCTTGTGCGGGCGCCACTGCTGGCGGACGTAGTAGGGGCGGCCGGCGACGGCTGACGGGATGGTGTACCAGCCCTCGGGGACGCAGACGTGCTGGGTGCGGCCCAGGGTGAAGCGCATGTCGTGGCACTTGAGCTGCACGGTGATCGCCCGGTTGTCGTGGGCGTCGAAGACCTGCATGGCCATGTCCGTCTGGAAGCCGTCGGGCGCCTTCATCCGGACCTGCGTGTAGAGCCTGCCCTCGACGGCGCGAAGGCACGGGCTGAGGTAGACGCCCTGGCCGGCGTGGCCCCAGTCGCCGCAGCGGATGACCTCCTTGGCGGCCGGGGTGGGGTCGTCGGCCTCGGCGGTGAGCTCCTGGGCGATCTCGGACTCGGCGGGTGGCGACTTCTTGACCGGCGGCTTGGTGGTGGCGGGGCGGGAGGGCTGGGGTGTGGGCTTGGCGCCCCGGGACTGGGGGGTGGGGGTGCGCACCGGCTTGGTGGAGGGCGGCTTCCGCGTGGACGGCTTAACGGAAACCGAAGCCGACACCGACACCGGAACCGAGGCCGAAACCGGAACCGAAGCAGCAGCGGCAGGGCCGGCGTGCCGTACCGGGTCGGCGGTGGACGGGGTGCGGTCCCACAGGACGAAGGTGGTCGCGGCGACCAGCGCGATCCCGGCCGCCCCGGCGCCCAGCAGCAGGCGCGGCGGACGCCTGCCCGCCCGCGGCGCCCCCGCCACACCGGGCGAGGTGGTGGCCGAAGAGGAGGAGGGCGCGGCCGGTTGGCGGGCCAGGGGAGTGCCGTCGAGCGGGACGGCGGTGTCGGAGAGAGGCGCCTCCCGCGAGACCGGGTCGAGCGAAGGCACCCCCGCCAGCGCCCCCGAAGCCGCCCGGAGCTGCCGGGCGACCTGCTCGGCGGCGGGCCGGGCGCCGGGGTCCTTGGCGGAGCAGGCCACGATGACGTCCCAGAGCGGGTCCGGAATCCCGGGCAGCCGGCGCGGCGCCATGTGGAAGGCGCAGTGCAGGGCGCTCATCGTGTGCCCGCCGGCGAACGGCGCCCGGCCGGCCAGCAGTTCGTACAGGAGCATCGCCAGCGCGTAGAGGTCGGCGGCGGGCCCGGGGCGCTCGCCGCGCAACACCTCGGGGGCCATGTAGACCGGCGTGCCGACCACGCTGGTGGCGGTGCCGACGGTGGTGGTCTGCAGGATGCGTGAGACGCCGAAGTCGCTGAGCCGGAGCGCGCCGCCGCCCGCTTCGAGCAGCACGTTGCCCGGTTTGACGTCGCAGTGCACGACCCCGCCGGTGTGCGCGTAGGCGAGGGCGTCGGCCACCTGCGCGGCCATGGCGGCGGCGGACGCGGGCGCGAAGGTGCCCTGGCGGCGCAGCGCCTCGCGCAGGTCGCCGCCGGACACGAGATCCATGACGATCGCGATCCGGTCGCCTTCGAGGACGAAGTCGCGGATGGAGACGATGCCCGGATGCCGTAACCGCAGCAGGACCGTCCGTTCCCGGACGAAGCGCGCCACCACCTCCGGATCGGTCGCCAGCCCGGGATGCAGCAGCTTCGCCGCCACGAACTCGCCGGTCCGGCGATCGACCGCGCGCCAGACGGCGCCCATGCCGCCTTCACCCAGCGGCTGGACTAAGTGATAGGCGCTGCCGAGCGTATCGTCCACCAAGGCCTCCCCCGCCCCGTAAAGAAGAATGATCTTAGCGGGGGCGCGGCCTCAATCGAAGATCTGCTGGTAGAACGCCAGCTCGGCGGCGAGCGCGGCGGTGCGCGTCTCGGCCCGCCGGAAGCCGTGCGACTCGCCCTCGAAGGCCAGGTAGGTGCACGGCACGCCACGCTCGGCGAGCGCGTCGGCGAAGGCGGAGGACTGCTCGGGCGGCACGACCGGGTCGTCGAGGCCCTGGAGCAGCAACATCGGGCAGCTCACCCCGTCGACCAGGGCCAGCGGCTCGCGGGTGGCGTACAGGCCGGGGTCGTCCGGCCCGACCAGCCACTCGACGTAGCGCGACTCGAAGTCGTGCGTGTGCGCGTTGAGCGGCGCCAGCGCGCTGACCCCGTAGTACGAGACGCCGCCGGCGAAGGCGTCGGAGCGGCAGCAGGTGGCCATCACCGTCCAGCCGCCCGAGCTGCCGCCGCGGACCGCGACCTGCCCGGCGAGGCCCTGCGCGAGCAGCCATTCGGCCGCGGCGACGGTGTCCTCGACGTCGACCACGCCCCACTGGCCGCGCAGCCGTTCCCGGTAGGCCCTGCCGTACCCGGTGGAGCCGCCGAAGTTGAGGTCCAGCACGCCGATGCCGCGCGAGGTGAGGAAGGCCTTCTCCAGGTCGAGCGCCGTGGTGGTGTGCGCGGTCGGGCCGCCGTGGACGAAGACGACGTACGGCGTGGCCCCCTCGGCGCTGCGGCCGGGTGCGGCGGGACGGTAGAGGAAGGCGTGCGCGCGCCGCCCGAAGCGGCCGGTCACCTCGACCGGCTCCGGGGCCGGCAGCCAGGCGATGTCCGGCAGTTCCTCGATCTCGCGCCGCAGGCCCTCGACCCGCCCGGTGGCCAGGTCGAGGCGGACGACCGAGGTCGGGACCGCCGGGCCGTACCCGACGCCGACCAGGGAGCCGCCGTCGGCGGCGAGCGCGGGCAGCCAGCCGTCGTAGGGCACGTCGAGGTCGGTCAGGACGCCGCTGTCCGGGTCGAGCAGGCCCAGCCGCAGGTCGCCCTGCCCGTGCAGGACCGCGAGCCGCCCGTCCTCCAGCACGAGGTACGGCAGGCCGCCCAGGGTCCACATCGGCCAGGCGAACTCCTGCTCGGCCGGGTGGAGCGCCTGGGAGGAGGTGCCGTAGATGCTGATCCGGTAGAGGTTCCACCACCCCGACCAGTCGGAGATCAGGTACAGGTGGGAGTCGTCGCGGAACTGCGGCGCCAGCACCGATTCGCCGAGCCCGCCCTTGACCGTCCACGAGCTCCCGTCGGCCAGCCGGGTGAGCCGCAGTTCGGTGCCGTTCCACGGCATGCGCGGGTGGTTCCAGCAGATGTAGGCCAGGAGCTGGCCGTCGGGGGAGAGGGTGGGCGAGGCGTAGAAGTCGCTGCCGGTGACGTGCTCGCGCGGCTCGCCCCCGGCCAGCGGGATGGACACGATCGAGCGCTGCACCTTGCCGTCGTCCTCGTGGCGTTCCCGGACGGCCCAGAGGTCGTCGCCGCGGACGAGCAGGTCGGCGTAGCGGCAGCCGTCGTCCGGGGTGAGCGGCACGGGGTCGCCGCCGTCGAGCAGGTAGAGCCGCTGGTCGCCGAGGTTGGCGAAGACGACCGCGCCGGAGCCGGTCACCGCGTAGGGCCGCCCGCCGTACTCGTGCACGCGGGTGCGGGCGCTCCAGGGCGCGGGCAGCAGCTCGGTGCGGGTGCCGTCGGCCGCCCGATGCATGATCGTCGAACGGCCGCCCTCGTCGGGCCGGTCCTCGGTCCACCACACCTGCCCGGCGGCCGCGGTCGGCCAGCCCAGGCGCAGGCCCGCGCGGGCCACGTCGGAGGTGCTGAGGGGCGAGCTCCAGGGGGAGAACGACATAGCCCGAATCCTGCCCGAAACTCGCCCGGAGTTCCTCGCTATTCCATGCCTTCGATGGCCGCCGCGCCGGGCGTGGCCGGGCCCATCCCGATGAGGGCCGGGCCGGGCGGCGCGATGGGCGGAGCGGCGGTCTTGCGACTGCGCCGGCTGCGCTTCTCCAGCCAGGTGGCCAGGGCGCTCAGCGCCATGTTGAGCCCGATGTAGATGATGCCGATCACGATGGCGGCCGGGATCAGCGAGCCGAAGAAGTTGGCCGGGATGAGCTTGAAGCCCATGTTGAGCAGGTCGACGTAGGCGATGATGTAGCCGAGCGCGGTGTCCTTGAGCAGCACCACGAGCTGGCTGACGATCGCCGGCATCATCGCGGTGACCGCCTGCGGCAGCAGGATCATCCGCATGACCTGGCTCTTGCGCAGGCCGATGGCGTAGGCCGCCTCCGACTGCCCGTTGGGTACGGCCAGCACGCCGGCCCTGACCACCTCGGCCAGCACCGAGCCGTTGTACAGGGTCAGGCCGAGCACCAGGGCGAAGAAGGTGTAGTCGCCGCCCTGCATCAGGAAGTAGATGAAGAAGATCAGCAGGAGCAGCGGGATCGACCGGAAGACCTCGACCACGAAACCGGCGATCATCCGGATCCAGCGGTGCTCGGAGAGCCGGGCCAGGCCGAACACCGCGCCGAACACCAGCGCCAGCACCGCCGCCGCGGCGGCCGCCTTCAGCGTGCCGAGCAGGCCGGGAATGATGTAGTCGGTCCAGGTGCTGGGGTCGACGAACGGCGCCCAGATCTTGCCGTCCCACTGGCCCTTGTCGTCGAAGCCGCGGTAGATGAACCACACCACCGCACCCACCGCGACCAGGCTGATCGCGGTGAGCAGGTGGTTGCGGATCCGGGCGCGCGGCCCGGGTGCGTCGAACAGGACGGACGAGCTCATCGGGCCACCGCCAGCCTCCGGGCCAGCCACCCGGTGAAGAATCCGATGGGCAGGGTGACCGCCATGAAGGCCACCACGATGCCCAGGAAGATCGGGATCGAGGCGCCGGTGGTGTCGAAGACCTCGCGCATGTTCGCCGCGACGTCGGCGGCGAAGCCACCGGCCACCGCCACGGTGGTGTTCTTCACCATGGCGATCATCACGCTGCCGAGCGGGGCGACCACGACCCGGAAGGCCTGCGGCAGGATGATCAGCGTCAGCGATTGGAAGAAGCCCAGCCCGAGGGCGCGGGCCGCCTCGGCCTGGCCCATCGGCACCGTGTTGATGCCCGACCGGATCGCCTCGCAGACGAAGGCCGCGGTGTAGACCGACAGGCCCAGGGCCACGATCCAGAAGGCGTTGGTCCGCGGCTCCTCGGAGAAGACCAGGTCGAGCTGGTCGCTCAGGCCGAGGATGGAGAAGGCCAGCACCAGGGTCAGCGGCGTGTTCCGCAGCACGTTCACGTAGACCGTGCCGACGCCGCGCAGGACCGGGGTGGGCGAGACGCGCATCGCGGCCAGGATCGTGCCGAGGATGAGCGAGGCCACGGCGCAGATCGCGGCCAGCTTGAGGTTCTCCAGGAAGCCCTCGGCCAGGAATCCCGCGTACTCGAACAGTTCGTCCATGGTGCTCCAGACGACGACCGCGGCGGCCGGGAACGTCCGGCCGCCGCGTCAGGGGGTGGACTCTAGGCGCAACCCTCGGCGGGCGGGGCCGCGTCCGAGAGCTTCAGGCCGTCGATGCCGCCGAACCAGGTGGTCAGGAGCTGCTTCATCGTGCCGTTGTCCCACAGCTTCTTCACCGCGGCGTTCACCGCCTCGCAGGTGGCCTTGTCACCCTTCTTCAGGCCGATGCCGTACTTCTCGTCGGTGAACGGCTGGCCGAGGATCTTGAAGTTGCCGCCGGCCTGCTTGGCGAAGCCCGCCAGGATCAGGTCGTCGGTGGTGACGGCGTCGAGGTTGCCGCCGCTCAGCTTGGAGACGCACTCGGAGTAGTTCGTCGCGTCCACGAGGGTGGCGTCGAGGTCGAGCTGGCCGTCGGGGGGCGGGTCGGTGATCCGCTTGTAGGAGTTGGAGCCGGACGCCTTGCAGATCTTCTTGCCGACGAGCTGCTGCGGCTGGCTGATCGAGGCGTCGTCCTTACGGACCATGACGTCCTGGTGCGCGATCACGTACGGCCCGGCGAAGGTGACCTTCTGCTTGCGGGCCTCGGTGATGGAGTAGGTGGCGAAGATGATGTCCACCGTGCCGTTGCCCAGGAAGGTCTCACGGTTGGCGGAGATCGACTCCTTCCACGTGATGTCGACGTCCTTGCCGCCGTTCATCTCCTTCAGCACGGCCTTGGCCACGTCCACGTCGAAGCCCTCGGGCGCGTTGCCCTTCTTCAGGCCGAGGCTCGGCTGGTCCCACTTGGTGCCGACGATGATCGTGCCGCCGTCCTTCACCTTCTCGACCACGCTGGCGTACGTCTTGTCGCCGCCGCAGGCCGCCAGGCCCGAGATCAGCAGGCCGGCGGCTCCGATGGCCGCGCCTACTCGCCGAATACTCATCTGAACCCCTCAGTGCGTGAGAATCTTGGACAGGAAGTCTTGGGCCCTGTCGGTCCGGGCGTTGGTGAAGAACTCGTCGGGGGTGTTCTCCTCGACGATCTGGCCTTCGGCCATGAACACCACTCTGTTGGCGGCTCTCCTGGCGAAGCCCATCTCGTGGGTGACGACCACCATGGTCATGCCGTCGCGGGCCAGCCCGATCATGACATCGAGCACTTCCTGGACCATCTCCGGGTCCAGAGCCGAGGTCGGTTCGTCGAACAGGATCATCTTCGGGTCCATCGCCAGCGCGCGGGCGATGGCCACCCGCTGCTGCTGGCCGCCGGACAACTGCGCCGGGTACTTCTCCGCCTGGCTGGCGATGCCCACCCGCTCCAGCAGCTCCATGGCACGCTGGTCGGCCTTGGCTCGCGCGAGCTTGCGCACCCGGACCGGGCCGAGCGTCACGTTCTCCCTGATCGTCTTGTGCGCGAACAGGTTGAACGACTGGAACACCATGCCGACTTCGGAGCGCAGCGCGGCCAGCGCCTTGCCCTCCTCCGGCAGCTCCCGCCCGTCAAAGATGATCTTTCCGCTGTCGATGGTCTCCAGGCGGTTGATCGTCCTGCACAGCGTCGACTTTCCGCCGCCGGACGGACCGATCACCACGAGGACCTCGCCGCGGGAGACGGTCAGGTTGATGTCCTTCAGGACGTGGAGCGCCCCGAAGTGTTTGTTGACGTTCTCCATCTTGACCAGCGGAGCCCCGTCACCGTTGTCCGTCATGGGTGACAACGTAGATGGCCTAAGAGCGCTGGTCACTAACTGACCGGTACCGATCAGATCACAGCGGGTTCAAGGATCCATGGACTTGCCAAGGCCGTGCAGCGCCTACCCTTGAGAGTGCGATGAGGACCTACCAGGTGCGCACCTACGGGTGCCAGATGAACGTGCACGACTCCGAGCGTCTGTCCGGTTTGCTGGAGGACGCCGGTTATGTCGCCGCGCCCGAGGGCGAGACCGCCGACGTGGTCGTCTTCAACACCTGCGCGGTGCGGGAGAACGCCGACAACCGGCTCTACGGCAACCTCGGCCACCTCCGCCCGGTCAAGGCCGGCCGGCCCGGCATGCAGATCGCCGTCGGCGGCTGCCTCGCGCAGAAGGACCAGGGCGAGATCGTCCGCAAGGCCCCCTGGGTCGACGTGGTCTTCGGCACGCACAACATCGGCTCGCTGCCGGTGCTGCTGGAGCGCGCCCGGATCGCCGGCGAGGCGCAGGTCGAGCTCAAGGAGTCGCTGGAGGTCTTCCCCTCCACGCTGCCGACCAAGCGCGAGTCCGCCTACGCCGCCTGGGTCTCGGTGTCCGTCGGGTGCAACAACACCTGCACCTTCTGCATCGTGCCGTCGCTGCGCGGCAAGGAGAAGGACCGCCGTCCCGGCGAGGTCCTGGCCGAGGTGCAGACCCTCGTCGAGCAGGGCGTCCTGGAGATCACCCTGCTGGGCCAGAACGTCAACACCTACGGCGTCGAGTTCGGCGACCGGCTGGCCTTCGGCAAGCTGCTGCGCGCCTGCGGCGACATCGAGGGCCTGGAGCGGGTCCGCTTCACCTCGCCGCACCCGGCCGCCTTCACCGACGACGTGATCGCCGCCATGGCCGAGACGCCCAACGTGATGCACCAGCTCCACATGCCGCTGCAGTCCGGCTCCGACCGGGTGCTCAAGGCGATGCGCCGCTCCTACCGGGCCGAGCGCTACCTCGGCATCATCGAGCGGGTCCGCGCCGCCATGCCCGACGCGGCCATCTCCACCGACATCATCGTGGGCTTCCCCGGCGAGACCGAGGAGGACTTCCAGCAGACCCTCGACGTCGTACGGCAGAGCCGCTTCGCCAACGCCTTCACCTTCCAGTACTCCATCCGGCCCGGCACGCCCGCGGCGACCATGGACCAGCAGGTCCCCAAGGAGGTCGTCCAGGAGCGGTACGAGCGGCTGGTCGCCCTCCAGGAGGAGATCTCCTGGGCGGAGAACAAGACCCAGGTCGGGCGGACGCTGGAGGTGCTCGTCGCCGAAGGCGAGGGCCGCAAGGACGAGGCCACCCGCCGCCTGTCCGGGCGGGCGCCGGACAACCGGCTCGTGCACTTCGCCGTGGGCGAGGAGACGCCGCGGCCCGGTGACATGGTGCGGGTCGAGGTCACCTACGCCGCGCCGCACCACCTCGTCGCCGACAGCGGCGTGCTGGGCCTGCGCCGCACCCGGGCCGGCGACGCCTGGGCCGCCCGCCAGGCCGCCCCGGCCTCGTCGGGACCGGGCGTCATGCTCGGCATGCCCGCCATCGGCCGCCCGGCCCCGCTTCCGCCGGTCGCCACGGGTTGCTCCTGACCCGCTGACGCCCAGAGGGCAGCGGCAGGCGCGGGGAGAAGAGATGGAACACAACCGCAGACGCGTGCTCGCTGCCGCCAAGGCGGTGTTCGCCGAGCGCGGCTTCCGTGAGGCGGAGCTCGACGACATCGCCGAGCGCGCCGAGCTGACCCGCGACGCGATTCACTCCTGCTTCCCCGGCAAGCGGGCCCTCTACTTCGCCGTCCTGGCCGAGCTGGCGGAACTCGAGGCGGACAACGGGGAACGGCCGAAGCCCGAGGTGGGCGGCCCGGGCGCGGCGCTGCGCGAGTTCGCCAGGGCCTGGGTGGAGCGGCTGCCGCTGGCCGGCGACGCCGAACCGCCCCGCCTGACGATGGACCTCCTGGCCGAGGTGCAGGCCGACGAACGGATCCGCCGGCCGTACGCCCAGCTCATGCGCTTGGCCGCACTCCTGCTCGGGCTGGCGCTGGAACAGGTGGCGGCGGGCGGCGGTGGCCGGCCGGAGCGCGGGCCCGGTTCCTGGACGGCGCGCGCCGAGGTGACCCGGCGCGAGGAAGAACGGGACTGGGAGGACCAGGAAGAAAGGCCGCGGCTGGTGCGAGTGGCCGAGGCCGCGCTCACCACGCTGCACGGAGCCGCCCAGTTGAGTGCCGCCGCACCCGGCTTCGTGGACGAGTTCGGCCTGCCCCTGGCCGTCGAGCGCCTGGCCGGGCTTGACGGCCAGGGGCAGGCCGACCGGTGGGCGCCCCCGCATCTGGAGTTCGCGCCCTTGGCGGTGACCGAGGAGCGGACGTGGGACCCGCCGGCGGCCTTCGACGCGGTCACCGCGGAGCCGGCCCGGCTGGGCGGCGACGGCGTCGTGGCGGTGCTCGGCGTCCGACGGCTGTCGGTCGCCGAGGAGGCCGTACGAGCGGTGCCGCCGGGGGAGACCGTGTCGGTGATCGTGGTGAGCGAGGAGCCGGCCGAACTGCTGCCGCTGGCCCGGCTGGTCGTGGCGGAGGTGGCCGGGCGGGTGCGCCGGGTCTTCCCGCTGCACGCGTGGCCGCGGGTGCAGGTGGTCTTCGACGAGACCGGCGCGCTCGCCGCCGCGGCCGGCGTGCGCGAGCCGGACGATCTGACGCAGGTCGCGCTGCGGGTGGCCGGGAGACGGGTGGTCGCCTCCGCCGAGGGCTACGGCGCCTGCCACGCCGCCGGCACCTGGCCGAGCCTCGACTGACCGCCCGCTTCGGGACGCTATCGAGTGAGGGCGTCCAGGACCTGGTGACAGTAAGCGCGGCGCAGGCCGTCGAAGGTGGCGCACGGGTCGGCCACGCGGCGGGGCACCGGACGGGCCGGGGCGGGCCGGCCCGGGCGCGGACGCGGGACAGGCGTGACGGCCGGGCGGGCGGTGACGGGAGCCGGGAAACGGCGCTGCCAGCGACGGGGCGGCGGTTCCAGGTAAACGGCCCAGCGATGGACCGTGCCAGAACTCGGATGCGGAATTGATCGTTTATCGCGATCATCGATAGGGGCGCTTTCCGCACCGAGAAACGCACAGGAAATCCCCAGGATCGCGAGGGCGACGACGGAAAGTGCGCTCACCAGGGGCAGGAGCGACCTGCGGTTACCTGGGTGAAAGGGATCAAGTTCCGACAAGTCGTGATTCCTTCGTGATTGGTGCGCGAGCATTGTGCTGACGCGGCTAGTGTGGTCCATCACCCGCGGAAGCCGGCGCGCTTTCCCCCGATCCGACCCGCAGGAGCTGTTTCCATGGAAGGCCACGATCCCGAGCGTCTGGACGTCCTCACCGGCCCGGGCGACGAGCCCCGGCCGCCGCGGCGGAAGACCGCCGCGAACGCCAACAAGAAGCTGATCGTCATCGCCGCCGTCGTCGTCGCGGCGCTCGGCGCCGGAGGGCTGGGTTTCGCCCTGTCCGGCTCCGACCAGCCCGCCGCCGGCACCACTCCGGTCTCTCAGACCCAGGACCCGGCCGCCGACCAGAGCGGCGCCCCGCAGGACGGCACGCAGGACGAGCCCGGCGACGCCACCGAGGACCAGGACGGCGGGCAGGCGGGCGACGGCTCGACCGGCGACGCCGGGAACACCGGCGACTCCGGTGACTCCGGCGGGAACACCGGCGACTCGGGCAGCACCGGCGACTCCGGGACCACCGGTGGCGGGTCCAAGGGCACCACCAACACCGGGAACACCGGCAACTCCGGGAACACCGGCGACCCCGGTGGTTCGAACGGCAAGCCGTCCGCGCCGCCCGCCGAGGACAACCCCGCCGACGGCCCGGGCGGCATGTTCCCCGGCCAGTGCGCCGCCAGCGGCTGCGGCTGACGCCTACCGGGGACTGGACTTCGGATTTCGGCCGTCAGTGGCTCTAGGGGCCGGCCGTCGCGGTTCCTAGGCTCGGCCCATGACCGATCCACGCGCCACCGAACTCCGGGCCCTGCACGTGCCCGGCACCCCGCTGATCCTGCCCAACGTCTGGGACGGGGCCTCCACGCATGCCGTCCAGGACGCGGGGTTCCGCGCGATTGCGACCGGGAGCGCGGCGGTGGCGGCGGTGCTGGGCTACCGGGACGGGGAGGACACCCCGCCCGCTGAGATGTTCGCGGCGATCGCCCGCATCGTCCGCCTGGCGCGGGTCCCGGTGACGGCCGATGTGGAGCGCGGCTACGGGCTGCCGCCGAAGGAGCTCGCCGAGCGGCTGGCCGAGACGGGCGCGGTCGGGTGCAACCTGGAGGACTCGGACCCGCGCACCAACGCCCCCATCGACGCCGCCCGGCAGGCGGACTTCCTGGCCGAGGTCCGGGCCGCCGACCCGGACCTGGTGATCAACGCCCGGGTGGACAGTTTCCTCCACCCGGACGCCGACCAGGAGGAGGCGGCCGACCGGGCCCGCCGCTACCTCGCCGCCGGCGCCGACTGCGTCTACCCGATCGGGCTGTCCGACGCGGAGCGGATCAGGTGGTTCGTGCGGGAGGTCGGCGGGCCGGTGAACATCCTGTTCCGTCCCGGTACGCCCAGCCTGGCCGAGCTGGCCACGCTCGGGGTGGCGAGGGTGAGCTACGGCCACGGCCTGCACGCCGCCGCGCACGCCCGCGCGGTCGAGATGATCTCCGCGATCCGGTCTGGGGCCAGCCCGTACCAGTAGATAGCCTGTCGGCGTGCTAGTCGCCGCGGCAGTGTGCCCGCATCCGCCCCTGATCGTGCCCGAACTGGCCGGCGCCGCCGCCGCCGAGCTGGACGGCCTGCGCGCCGCCTGCGCCGCCGCGGTGGAGTCCCTGCTGGCCGTGCCGCACGATGAGCTGGTGGTGGTCGGCGGCGGCCAGACCACCCGGGCGTACGGCGGGCAGGCCGCCGGGTCGTTGCGCCCGTGGGGCGTGGAGGTCAAGGCCGGGGCGGGCGAGCCGGTGCTGCCGTTGTCGCTGACCATCGGGCGCTGGTTGCTGCGGCGTGACCCGGACGGTTTCCAGGAGGTGGCCTTCGACGCCCCGCCGAGGTCTTGCCTCGATCTAGGGGCTTCGCTGGTGCGCGGGCCGCGGGTGGCGTTGCTCGTCCTGGCCGACGGGTCGGCGTGCCTGACCGAGAAGGCGCCCGGGTATCTCGACCCGGCGGCTCAGCCGTACCAGGAGGGGCTGGTCAGGGCGCTGGCGGAGGCGGACGCGACCGCGCTGGCCGCGCTCGACCCGGCCGAGGCCGAGCGGCTGTGGACCGGCGGCCGGGCCGCGCTCCAGGTCCTGGCCGGAGCGGCGGACCAGCCGCTCACCGGCACGGTCCTCGCCGACACCGCGCCCTACGGCGTCGGCTACGTCGTGGCGACCTGGACCTGACCGGAACCGAGGGTCAACGGAGCCGCACCCGCATCAGGTCGCGGGCCAGGACCACCTCGCCGTCGAAGTGACGCCGCGCCTCCGCCTCGAACCGCGGCTCGTCCGCCTCGCCGTACCGCTCGGAGAAGTGGGTGAGCACGAGCGTGCGCACCCCGGCCTGGGCGGCCACCAGCCCGGCCTCGTAGGCGGTCAGGTGGCCGTGCTCCTTGGCGAGCGCCGCCTCCGAGGTGAGGAAGGTCGACTCGATGACCAGCAGGTCCACGTCGTCGGCGAGGGCGAAGACGTTGTCGCACAGCCGCGTGTCCATGACGAAGGCCATGCTCTGCCCCCGCCGCGGCTCGCTGACCTCCTCCAGCCGCACCCCGCGCAGCTCGCCGGCCCGCTGGAGCTCGCCGATCGCCGGCCCCTCGATGCCGCGCGCCCGCAGCGCCTCGGGCAGCAGCCGCCGCCCGTCGGGCTCCTTGAGGCGGTAGCCGTACGCCTCCACCGGGTGCGACAACCGCATCGCCACCAGCGGCGGCGCCTCGGCCACCTCGCCGGCCAGCGGATGCTCCACGATCTCGGCGGTGTCGTGGAAGGCGGCGGCGTGCCGCAGCCGCCGCCAGTACTGCTCGCCCGAGGCCGGGAAGGCGGCGTGCACCGGATGCGGGACCTGGTCGCGGGCGATGCGCTGCACCGTACCCGGCACCCCGAGGCAGTGGTCGCCATGGAAGTGGGTGACGCAGATCCAGGTGAGGTCGTGCGCGCTCAGCCCGGCCCGCGTCAACTGCCGCTGGGTGCCCTCGCCGGGGTCGAAAAGGTAGCCTTGCCGGTCCCAGCGCAGAAAATATCCGTTGTGGTTACGGTTCCGGGTAGGGACCGCGCTGGCGGTGCCGAGGATGACGAGTTCACGCGAGGACATGATGGACACAGTCGCATATGCGGAGCTCGAGACGCCGGTCGGGCCGTTCGCCGTGGCGGTGTCCGAGCAGGGCCTGGTGGCCACCGGCTGGCACGGGCTGCGGCTGGAGGCGCCGGTGGCCGAGGACGCGGCACGGACCGCGCCGGTGGTGGCGGAGCTGCGGGCCTACTTCGCCGGTGAGCTGACGCGGTTCGAGACGCCGATCGACTGGCGGCTGACCGCGGGGAGCAGGCGCAGGGTGCTGCAGGCCCTGTTCGGCGTGCCGTACGGGAAGGTGGTCACCTACGGCGAGCTGGCCGGGCTGAGCGGGACGGGCGTGCCGGCGCGGGGGATCGGGTCGATCATGGGCTCCAACCCGCTGCCGATCGTGGTGCCGTGCCATCGGGTGGTCGCGGGCAACGGGCTGGGCGGCTTCAGCGGCGGGATCGGCGTGGAGACGAAGCGCTGGCTGCTGACCCACGAGGGGTACCTGCAGCCAACGCTCCTGGACCTCTAGCTAGCCTTCCTTGCCGTCGATCCGGTCGGCGGCCCTGCGCGCGGCGTCGGCGCCCTTGGCGAGGTGCTCGTCGTACTTGCCGCCGGTGGCCTCGCTTGCGGCGGCGGCCGCCTTGTCGATGCCGGACCTGGCGGCGTCCTCCGCCTTCTCGCGCAGCCCGTCGACCTTGGAGCCGGCGCCCCCGGCGGACTGCCTGGTCCTGGCTCCGGCGTCGTCGGCGGTGCCCGCCGCCTGTTCGGGGACGTTCCGCGCCTTGTCCGAGGCGTCGTTGAACATCTCCTTGACCTTGTCGAAGATCGACATGCTTTCTCCCGGTCTGTTTCGCGGCGGCCCCCCCGAGCCGCCGTCCCACTCATACCCGCATCGTTGACACACTTATCGGTGTGCGCCAGCAGCCAGTCATCGCCGTCGTGGGACCCACCGCGGCCGGAAAGTCCGACCTAGCCGTGGATCTCGCCCTCCGGCTGGGCGGCGAATGCATCAACGCCGACTCCATGCAGCTTTACCGAGGAATGGACATCGGCACGGCCAAACTCGACCTTTCCGAGCGCAAGGGGGTTCCGCACCATCTCCTGGACATCTGGGAGGTGAGCGTCACCGCCAGCGTGGCCGAGTACCAGAAGCAGGTCCGGCCGCTGCTGGACACGATCGAGACGCCGATCCTGGTCGGCGGCAGCGGGCTCTACGTCCGGGCCGCGCTCGACGAGCTGGAGTTCCCCGGCACCGACCCGGAGATCCGCGCCCGCCTGGAGGCCGAGCTGGCCGAGCGCGGGCCGCGGGAGCTGTACGAGCGGCTGCGGGTGGCCGACCCGGTGGCGGCCGAGGCGATCCTGCCCAGCAACGGGCGGCGGATCGTGCGGGCGCTGGAGGTGATCGAGTTCTCCGGGCGGCCGTTCTCCGCGACGATGCCCTCCTACGAGGCGGTCTACCCCAGCGTGCAGATCGGGCTGTCGGTGCCCAGGCCCGAGCTCGACGAGCGGATCGCGCTGCGCGTGGAGCGCATGTGGGCGGCGGGGCTGGTCGAGGAGGTGCGCTCGCTGCCGGGGCTGCGCGAGGGCTTCACCGCCTCGCGGGCGCTCGGCTACGCCCAGGTGCTGCGCTTCCTGGACGGCGAGTGGAGCGAGGAGCAGGCCTTCGAGGAGACCGTCCGGGCCACCCGGCGCTTCGCCCGGCGGCAGGAGTCGTGGTTCCGGCGCGACCCCAGGGTGGTCTGGTTGCCGTACGATTCGCCGGACCTCATAGGCTTGGCGCATGAGGTTCTTGAAGGGGCACGGCACTGAGAACGACTTCGTCATCCTGCCCGATCCCGACGGCGAGCTGGAGCTGACCGCCGCCCGCGTGGCGGCGATCTGCGACCGGCGCGCGGGTCTGGGCGCCGACGGAGTCCTCCGCGTCGTGCGCACCAAGGTCTCACCCGAGGTCTCGCACCTGGCCGGGCAGGCCGAGTGGTTCATGGACTACCGCAACTCCGACGGCAGCATGGCCGAGATGTGCGGCAACGGCGTCCGGGTCTTCGCCCGCCACCTCATCGACGCCGGGCTGACCGACCCGGCGGAGTTCGCCATCGCCACCCGCGGCGGGCTGCGTGCCGTCCGCGTGGACGCCGAGGGCGAGATCTCCGTCGACATGGGCCTGCCGCGCGTGCTGGGCGAGAGCGTCGCCACCGTCGCCGGCCAGGAGTACACCGGCCTGCACATCGACGTGGGCAACCCGCACCTGGCCTGCGTCATCGGCGACCCGGTCACCCAGCTCGTGCTCGACCACCAGCCCGCCTTCGACCCGGCGGTCTTCCCGACCGGCGTCAACATCGAGCTGCTCAACGCGGTCGGCCCGCGCCGCGCGGTGATGCGCGTCTACGAGCGCGGCTCCGGCGAGACCCGCTCGTGCGGCACCGGCGCGGTGGCCACCGCCGTCGCCGCCGCCCACCTGGCCGGGGAGAGCACCGGCACCTGGACGGTCGAGGTGCTCGGCGGCCGGCTCACCGTGACGCTCACCGCCGAGACCAGCTACCTGGCCGGCCCGGCGGTGATCATCGCCTCCGGAGAACTTGCCGAATGATGTTCTGCTGAGGGATTCTGGGGACGTCTTCCCCACCCCAGGAGGTACGGCATGGCGGATCCCCGCACCACGGCGGCCGAGGTCAAAGGCCCCATCGGCGTGCTCGGCGGCAAGTGGATGCTCTCGCGCGAGGCCAAGGCGGCCTGCGAGGAGCTCCGGCTCGGTCCTCGCGAGGCCTACTTCCGCGGCCGCTGCGGCGTGCTCGGCGAGGTCCACGCCGACGTGGTGACCTCGGTCGCCGTCTTCTTCCCGCCCGCGCACGTCACCGAGAGCTGGGAGGGCGGGCGCAAGGTCCCGGTCGAGCAGGCGGTGGCCCGCTACGCCGTGGCCTGCCAGGAGTGGGGGCGGCGCAACCTCGGCGGCTTCGACGGCTGCGCCCGGCTGGCCGAGCTGCTGGAGCCGGTCGTCGAGCACGCCTCGCCGGTGGGCGCGCCGCTGTTCGCCGGGTGGCGGGCCGTACCGCTGCCGGCCGACGCGCCGGCGCGGGCCACCCAGCTCATGCACGTCGTGCGCGAACTGCGCGGCGGCGTGCACGCGGCGGCCGTCGTCGCGGCGGGCATGCATCCGCTGGACGCGATGCTCGCGATCGAGCACCCCGGAACACCTTTCGGTAACGTCGCGGGCGAGACGATGGCGAAATTCTTCGAATGGCCGGAGCCGTACCCGGCGCCCGCTCCCGACGTGGTCGAACGCCGGAAGGTGATCGAGGAGCAGACCAACGACGTGATGGCCCCGTTCTTCGAAGTGCTCTCTGAGGTGGAACGCGACGAGCTCATCGGGCTCGTGCGTTTGGGGCATGCCAGTTGACCTGGCAGACTTTCTGCCCATGGACGTGGACATCTGGTCGTGGGTCGGCGACACCCAGCAGCAGCTCGGCGAAGCGGGTCAGGGCGGGCTCGCAATGGCGCTGGGAGACCTTCCCGCGCAGGCATACCAAGGGCGGTACGCCCAGCTCGACGTGATGGCGCCCGCCATCGCGCAGCAGGCGGAAACCCTCCAGATGCCCTGGCTGGAGCTCTACGCCCGCTACTGGCACCTGGTCGGCCGCGTCGGCGACCGCGCTCAGGGCGCGGTCGCGATCGGCGACGCGGAGGCGCTGGTCGCCTTCGCCGAGCGAGAGGACGTGCGTGACTGCCCGAGCACCCCGGCCGCCCTGGAGGCGCTGGCGGTGGCCTGGGCCAACACCGACGCACCCGGCTACGCCGCCGAGCGGCTGGCCAAGCTCGGCCCCGCGCTGGAGCAGTTCGGCCCCGACCACCTGGCCTACTGCGGCCTGGTGACGCAGTACGTCTCGGCGCTCACCGACGCCGGCCGCGCCGACGAGGCGGTCGCCTACGCCGAGTCCGCCGTCGAGCGCCTGCGCGCCGACGGCAAGCAGGCGAGCTGGGAGCTCGGCGCCGAGAGCGCCCGCGCCCTGCTGGCCGCCGGCCGCGCCGACGCCGCCCTCACCGCGCTCCAGGCGGCCGTCGACTTCCAGGCCGACGACCCGGTGGCCAAGCCGTACCGCGACGCGGTGCGCCGCGCCCGCATCCTGGCCGAGCTCGGCCGGATGGAAGAGGCCGTCGACGCCCTGCCCGACCTCGACGTGGTCGGCGAGCACCCGCGCGTCTTCGCCGAGTGGAGCCAGGCGGTCGCCAAGCTCGCCTCCTCCGCGCAGATCACCAACACCTGGCAGCTCGGCCGCGTGCTGCGCCAGTGGATCGACTACTTCGGCACCATGGGCGGCTACCGCGCCCGGGTCGAGCTGGCGCTGGTCGCCGGCGAGCTGGCCGTGGCCCGTCAGGGCGTGTGGCAGGCCAGGCTGCTGGCCGACGCCGCGCAGTCCTACGCCGGCGAGCTGCGGGCCGACGAGGGCGTCGCCGAGCGGATCGCCGCGCTGCGCGCCGCCGCCGACGCCACCGAGCCGCCCGCCGAGCCCGAGGGCTCGCTGGAGGAGCGTGTCGGCCAGTTCGACGCCGCCGACGGCTTCAACGCCGACCCGGAGAAGTGGGTGGGCTGGCTGGAGCCGCTGTCCGGCACCGACCTGGAGGCCACCCGCCGGCACACCACCACGCTCGGCTTCCTCGGCTACCCGGCGCGCGGCGCCGACATCTACTGGAAGCTGCTGGTCGACGGCGGCGACGTGGCCGCGGCCGACCCCGAGGACATCGCCTACCTGGCCACCCTGCTCATCGAGGCCCGCCAGGACGAGCGGCTGGAGCAGCTCGCCGCCCAGCTTCCGCACGTCCAGCGCCACCTCACGCTGGCCCGCCTGCACACCGCCCGCGAGCGCTGGGAGGAGGCGGTCGGCGAGGCCGAGCACGCCGTCACCAACGGCGGCGGCATCGCCGCGCGCCGCCTGCTGTCCGGCGCGCTCCAGCAGATGGGCGAGAACGAGAAGGCCGCCACCGTGCTCCTCAACGTCATCGACGACGAGGACACCACGGAGGAGGACGTCTGGCGCATGATCGTCATGGCGACCTCCGCCGAGGACTGGGCGACCGTACGGCGGGGCGCCGCCAAGATCGGCATGCCGCTCAAGTCCACCGAGGGCCCGGTCGAGGAGGAGATGGGGCTCGTCCGCATCATCCTCCCCGCACCCGACGGCAGCCAGCGGCAGATCCTGTCCATCCGCACCGGCCCGGCGACCGCCCGCCTGGCGCTGCCGCAGCCGCGCGGCATGGAGTACAACGCCGGCGACCTGGTCGTCTTCGACCCGCAGTTGCTGGAGCCGATCCCCTCCTCCCCGGAGGAGCAGCAGAACTTCGTGCCGCCGTTCGCCGCGGTCAGCCTGCTGCGCCAGGGCGGCTACACCAGCTACTTCTTCGACGGCGCCGCGCCGTCGGAGTCGGACTGGGCCGAGTTCACCGAGGTCATGGCCGAGCGCGGCTGGCCGATGTGGGTCTACAGCGACGAGAACTACACCGTCACCCACCCCTCGACCGGTGAGCGCCTGCCCGGCCTGTACGGCTGGGTCGCCGTGCCGCCCGGCGTGAGCGCCGAGGAGGTCGACGCGCTGCTCGACGACGCCACCGAGCGCTGGTCGCACCCGCTGGCCTGGCTCGACCTGGCCCGCGAGATCGACGTCGAGGTGGAGCGGCACGAGCGCATCACCAAGGAGTACGGTCTCTAATCGTTCTCTCTAGAATCTCCTTCTATCCAGAACGTACGGGTCGAAGGAGATTCGCCATGCTCGAACGGTTCAGCCTCGGCGGCAAGGTCGCCATCGTGACCGGCGCCTCCTCCGGGCTCGGCGTGGCCTTCGCCCGCGGCCTGGCCGAGGCGGGCGCCGACGTCGCGATCGGCGCCCGGCGCAAGGACCGCCTGGAGGAGACGCGGCGGCTGGTCGAGGAGACCGGCCGCCGGTGCGTCGCCGTCGAGACCGACGTCACCGACCCGGCCGCCTGCGAGGGCCTGGTGGGCGCCGCGATGGAGGCCTTCGGCCGGGTCGACGTGCTGGTCAACAACGCCGGGGTCGGCACCGCCGTACCGGCTCTGCGGGAGACTCCCGAGCAGTTCCGCGCGGTCGTGGACATCAACCTGCACGGCACCTACTGGATGGCGCAGGCGTGCGCGCGGGTCATGGCGCCGGGCTCGTCCATCGTCAACATCGGCAGCATCCTCGGCGAGACCACCGCGGGGCTGCCGCAGGCCGCCTACAGCGCGTCGAAGGCGGGGGTCATCGGGCTCACCCGTGACCTGGCGCAGCAGTGGACCGGGCGGCGCGGCATCCGGGTGAACTGCCTGGAGCCGGGGTTCTTCGCCTCGGAGATGACCGAGCAGTACGCCCCCGGCTACCTGGAGCGCATGCTCGACTCCCGGGTGCCGATGGGCCGGGCGGGCGATCCGGCCGAGCTGGTCGCCGCCGCGGTCTTCCTGGCCTCCGACGCCTCCTCCTACATCACCGGGGTGGTCCTTCCGGTGGACGGCGGCATCCTGCTGACCTGAGGCGCTCTTGTAGCGGGGCGGTCGGCGCTCTATGGTCGTTGCGTAGTCCGGTGCGTGTTGCGTATTAAGGAACAACCGGAGGGCGCATGGTGGGCCGGCCGCGATTAGTGATCATTGGAGCCGGCATCGTCGGCTGTGCGCTCGCCGACGAGCTGACCGGCCGGGGCTGGACCGACGTGACCGTCGTCGAGCGAGGCCCGCTGTTCCGCACGGGCGGGTCGAGCTCCCACGCGCCCGGGCTGGTCTTCCAGACCAACTCGTCCAAGGCGATGACCGAGTTCGCCGCCTACACCGTGCGCAAGTACCTCGCGCTGGGCACCTTCGACCAGGTCGGCGGGCTGGAGGTGGCCACCACCCCCGAGCGCCTGCACGACCTGCACCGCCGCCGCGGCTGGGCCGAGTCCTGGGGGGTGCACGGCGAGGTGATCGGCCCCGAGGAGTGCGCCCGGCTCTGGCCCCTGCTCGACCGGGCCAAGGTGCTCGGCGGCTACCACGTGCCGACCGACGGCCTCGCGGACGCCGTGGCCAGCGGCGAGGCGCAGGCCCGGCGGGCGATCGCCCGCGGAGCCCGCTTCCTGGGCGAGCACACCGTCGTCGGCGTCGAGCAACGCGGCGGCCGGGTCGTCGGGGTCACCGTCGAGTCGGCCGACGGCCCGCGG
Organism: Nonomuraea sp. NPDC050328; assembly: GCF_044459405.1. Lineage (NCBI taxonomy): Bacteria > Bacillati > Actinomycetota > Actinomycetes > Streptosporangiales > Streptosporangiaceae > Nonomuraea > Nonomuraea sp. NPDC050328. The sequence continues at coordinate 278,510 of NZ_JBITIW010000002.1, forward strand.
ACCGTCCCGGCGGACGTGGTCGTCTGCGCCGCCGGCTTCTGGGGTCCCACGATCGGCGCGCTGGCCGGGGTGAGCGTGCCGCTGCTGCCGCTGGCCCACCAGTACGCCCGCTCCGGCCGCTTGGCGGGTGTGCGCGAGTCGCTGCCGATCCTGCGCCACCAGGACCGCGACCTGTACTTCCGCGCGCACGGCGACCGGCTGGGCATCGGCTCCTACGCCCACCGCCCGATGCCGGTCGCCCAGCACGAGATCGCCGCCAGGGCGACGACCATGCCCTCGGTGCAGGCCTTTACCGCCGAGGACTTCGACCCGGCCTGGGCCGACGCCGCCGAGCTGCTGCCGGAACTGGCCGCGAGCAAGCACACCGACGGCATCAACGGCGTCTTCTCCTTCACCCCCGACGGCTTCCCGCTCATCGGCGAGGCCGCCGAGCTGGAGGGCTTCTGGCTGGCCGAGGCGGTCTGGGTGACGCACTCGGCGGGCGTGGCCAGGGCGGTGGCCGAGCTGCTGGTGGACGGCGTCTCGACCTTCGACCTGCACGAGTGCGAGCTCAACCGGTTCGAGCCCGTGCAGCTCGCCCCGGCCTTCGTCGAGGAGCGCGGCCGGCAGAACTTCGTCGAGGTCTACGACATCATCCACCCGCTGCAGCCGATGGAGTCGCCCCGGCCGCTGCGCACCAGCCCCTTCCACGTGCGCCAGCGCGAGCTCGGCGCGTGCTTCCTGGAGGGCGCGGGCTGGGAGCGGCCGCACTGGTTCGAGGCCAACGCCGCCCTGGCCGAGGAGGTGCCCGAGCGCGACGAGTGGGCGGCCCGCTTCTGGTCGCCGATCGCCGCCGGGGAGGCCAGGGCCACGCGCGAGCGCGTCGCGTTGTACGACATGACGCCGCTCAAGCGCATCGAGGTCAGCGGCCCCGGCTCGGCCGCCTTCCTGCAGTACCTCACCACCAACGACGTGGACCGCAAGCCCGGCTCGGTGACCTACAGCCTCCTGCTCGACAGCCGGGGCGGCATCCGCTCCGACCTCACCGTCGCCCGGCTGGCCGAGGACCGCTTCCAGGTCGGCGCCAACGGCAACCTCGACCTCGACTGGCTGCGCCGGCACGCCCCGGCCAACGTGCGCGTCGCCGACCTGACCCCGGGCACCTGCTGCATCGGCGTCTGGGGGCCGCAGGCCAGGGAGCTGGTCCAGCCGCTCACCGACATGGACCTGTCGCACGAGGGCTTCCGCTACTTCTCCTGCCGCAGCGGCTACGTCGGGCACGTGCCGGTGCTGGCCATGCGCGTCTCGTACGTGGGCGAGCTCGGCTGGGAGCTCTACACCAGCGCCGACCTCGGGCTGAAGCTCTGGGACACGCTGTACCGCGAGGGCGTGACGGCCGGCGGCCGGGCCGCCTTCAACTCGCTGCGGCTGGAGAAGGGCTACCGGCTCTGGGGCGTGGACATGACGCCCGAGCACAACCCGTACGAGGCCGGGATCGGCTTCGCGGTCCGGGAGGACAAGGACTTCCTCGGGCGCGAGGCCCTGGCCCGCGAGCCGGTGCGCCGACTCGTGCCCCTGCTGAGCGCCGCCGTGGTGTTGGGCAAGGAGCCGGTACGGCACGCCGGCCGGACGGTCGGCCACGTGACGAGCGCCGCCTACGGGCACACCGTCGGCCACGCCATCGCCTACGCGTGGCTGCCCGTCGAGCTGGCCCAGCCCGGCACCGAGGTGGAGATCGCCTACTTCGACCGCCTGGTCCCCGCCACGGTCGCCGCCGAGCCGCTGTACGACCCCAAGATGGAGAAGATCCGTCGGTGACCCACCCAGACTTCCTCTGGCGCACCCCCGAGCCCAAGCACTCCTACGACGTGGTGATCGTCGGCGCCGGCGGCCACGGCCTCGCCACCGCCTACTACCTGGCCAAGAACCACGGCATCACCGACGTCGCGGTCCTGGACAAGGGCTGGCTGGCCGGCGGCAACATGGCCCGCAACACCACGATCATCCGCTCCAACTACCTCTGGGACGAGAGCGCGGCCATCTACGAGCACTCGCTCAAGCTCTGGGAGGGCCTCAGCGAGGAGCTCGACTACGACCTGCAGTTCAGCCAGCGCGGCGTGCTCAACCTCGCGCACACCCTGCACGATGTGCGCGAGGGCCGCCGCCGGGTCAACGCCAACCTGCTCAACGGGGTGGACGCCGAGTGGCTCGACGCCGACCAGGTGGCCGAGTTCTGCCCGATCGTCAACGTGCGCGGCAGCGCCCGCTACCCGGTGCTCGGCGCCACCCTCCAGCGGCGCGGCGGCATCGCCAAGCACGACCACGTCGCCTGGGCGCTGGCCCGTCAGGCCGACCGGTACGGCATCGACCTGCTGCAGAACACCGAGGTCACCGGCTTCGAGATCACCCGCAACCGGGCGGTCGCGGTGAGGACCAACGCCGGGGTCATCCACGCCGGGAAGATCGCGCTGGCCGCCGCCGGGCACACCAGCGTGCTGGCCGCCCAGGCCGGGATCCGGCTGCCGCTGCAGTCGCACCCGCTCCAGGCCCTGGTCTCCGAGCTGCTCGAACCGGTGCTGGACTGCGTGGTCATGTCCAACGCGGTGCACGTCTACGTGAGCCAGGCGCACAAGGGCGAGCTCGTCATGGGCGCGGGCATCGACCAGTTCACCTCCTACGGCCAGCGCGGCGCCGCGCACGTCATCGAGGCGCAGATGGCCGCCGCCCTGGAGCTGTTCCCGCTGTTCGCCCGGGTGCGGGTGCTGCGCACCTGGGGCGGCATCGTGGACGTCTCGCCCGACGCCTCCCCGATCATCGGCCCCACCCCGGTCGAGAACCTGTTCATCAACGCCGGCTGGGGCACCGGCGGCTTCAAGGCCACCCCGGGCTCCGGCTGGGCCTACGCGCACACCATCGCGCACGGCAAGCCCCACCCGCTGGCCGAGCCCTACTCGCTGGAGCGCTTCCGCACCGGGGCGCTGATCGACGAACACGGAGCGGCGGCGGTCGCACACTGATGATGCTCCTGCCTTGCCCGCACTGCGGGCCACGTGACGAGAACGAGTTCCGGTACGGCGGGCAGGCCGGGATCGCCTACCCCGAACGGCCCGGCGACCTGGACGACGCGGCCTGGGCCGAGTACGTCTTCCTGCGCGACAACCCCAAGGGCTGGTTCCACGAGCGCTGGTTCCACTCCGGCGGCTGCCGGACGTGGTTCACCGTCCGGCGGCACACCGTGACCCACGAGATCAGGACGGCGCCATGACCACCCCGCCCACCCTGGCCTTCCGCTTCGACGGCGTGCCGTACAGCGGGCTGCCCGGCGACACCCTGGCCGCGGCGCTGCTGCGCAACGGCGTGCGGGTCGTCGGGCACAGCGTGGATCTGGGCCGGCCGCGCGGCGTCTACACCGCCGGGCCCGAGGAGCCCAACGCCCTGGTCCGGGTGGGCGCCGATCCGATGCTCCCGGCGACCACGATCGAGCTGCGCGAGGGGCTGGAGGCGTGGAGCCTGCGCGGCAAGGGCCGCATCGACCCCTCCGCACCGGACTCGCGGCGCTGCGACAAGGCCTACCTGCACTGCGACGTGCTGGTCATCGGTGGCGGGCCCGCCGGGCTGGCCGCCGCCCTGGCCGCCGGCAGCGCGGGCGCCCGCGTCGTGCTCCTGGACGAGGGACCCCGGCTCGGCGGCGACCTGCTGTCCAGCCGCGTGCTCCTCGACGGCGCGCCCGCCGCGCGCTGGGCCGGGAACGCCGAGGCCCGGCTGCGGGAACTGCCCGAGGTGCGGATCCTGACCCGGACCACCGCCACCGGCTACTACGACCACAACTACGTCCTGGCCGTCTCCCGCCCCACGCCGGAGGCCGAGCGGCTCTGGCACCTGCGCGCCCGCCGCGTGGTCCTGGCCACCGGCGCGCACGAGCGGCCGATCGCCTTCCCCGGCAACGACCGCCCCGGCGTCATGCTGGCCTCGGCCGCCCGGACCTACGCCAACCGGTACGGCGTGGCCCCCGGCCGGCGGGCGCTGGTCTTCGCGTGCGCCGACTCCGGCCACGAGGCGGCCCGCGACCTGGCGGCGGCCGGGGTCGAGATCGTCGCGGTCGTGGACCCGCGCGCCGACGGCCAGCTCGTCACCGGCACCACGGCCGACGCCGCCGGGGTGCTCGACGGGGTGCTGATCGGCGACCGGCACGTCGAGGCCGACCTGCTGGCCGTCGCGGGCGGCTGGAACCCGGTCGTGCACCTGTTCAGCCAGTCGCAGGGGCGGTTGCGCTTCGACGACGAGCTGCAGACCTTCGTCCCGCACCTGTCCGCGCAGGCCGAACGCTCGGCCGGGGCGTGCCGCGGGGTCTACGGCAGCGCCGAGGCCATCGCGGACGGGCTGGCCGCGGGCGCCGAGGCGGCGGCGCTGACCGGGTACGGGGCGCCCGTCGCCGTGCGGGTGCCGGACAGCGACCAGGGCGCGCTCCGCCCGCCGGCCCGGTTGTGGACCTGCGGGGACGACCCGGCGACCGCCTTCGCGGACCTGCACCGCGACGTGACGGTGGCCGATCTGGCGCGGGCGGTCGGGGCGGGGTTGCGCTCGCCGGAGCACGTCAAGCGGTTCACCACCGCGGGGACCGGCGCCGAGCAGGGCAAGACGTCGATCGTGGCCGGGGTGCTGGGGGCTCTGCTGGGGGTGACGCCGGCGGCCACCACGTTCCGCCCGCCGTACACGCCGGTGTCCTTCGCGACGCTGGCCGGGCGCGACCGGGGGCTGCTGTCGGACCCGGTGCGGGTCACCGCGATGCACGGCGAGCACGTGGCCCGCGGGGCGGTCTTCGAGGACGTGGGCCAGTGGAAGCGGCCGTGGTACTTCCCGCGGCCGGGGGAGTCGATGGCCGAGGCGGTGGCCCGCGAACGCCTGGCGGCCCGCACGGCGGTGGCGGCCATGGACGCCTCGACGCTCGGGAAGATCGACATCCGGGGGCGCGACGCGGGGGAGTTCCTCGACCGGATCTACACCAACCTGTACTCCACGCTGCCGGTCGGCTCGTGCCGGTACGGGGTGATGTGCGGCGCCGACGGGATGGTCTTCGACGACGGCGTGACCACGCGGCTCGGTGCCGAGCACTACCTGATGACCACGACCACCGGCAACGCCGCCGCCGTGCTCGACTGGCTGGAGGAGTGGCACCAGACCGAGTGGCCCCGGCTCGACGTGCGCTTCGTGTCGGTCACCGACCACTGGGCCACCGTCGCGGTGGCCGGGCCGCGGGCTCGGCGGGTGATCCGCGCGCTCGCGCCGGAGGCGGCGGAGCTGGCGTTCATGACCTACGCCGAGACCGCCGTGCTCGGAGTGCCCGGGCGGGTGTTCCGGATCAGCTTCTCCGGTGAGCTGGCCTTCGAGGTCAACGTGCCCTGGCAGTACGGCGGGGCGCTCTGGTGGCGGGTGCTGGAGCTGGGCGCGGTGCCGTACGGGACGGAGACCATGCACGTGCTGCGGGCCGAGAAGGGCTTCGCGATCGTCGGCCAGGAGACGGACGGGACGGTCACGCCGCAGGACCTCGGCATGGGGTGGATCGTCTCGCGGCGGAAGCCCGACTTCGTGGGGCGGCGCTCGCACCTGCGGCCGGACACCGCGCGGGAGTCTCGTAAGCGGCTGGTGGGACTGGTGGCGGAGGAGCCCGTGCCGGAGGGGGCCCAGCTCACCCGGGAGGGGGCCGCGCCGGCGATCGGGTATGTGACCTCCAGCTATCCGGTGGCGGTGCTGGCGCTGGTGCGGGAGGCGGCCGAGGGGGAGCGGCTGGTCGCGGTGGACGGGGCGCGGCGGGTGCCGGTGACCGTCGTCTCGCCGGTGTTCTACGACCCCGACAACCTCCGCCGCGACGGCGACCCGGAGCCCGACGACCTGCACCGCGACGGCGACCCGGAGGCCGGTGAGCTCGCTGATCCGGTTGACCCGGCTGACCCGGTTGACCCGGAGTCCGGGGTGCTGGAGGCGGTGAGTCCGGCGGCGGGGTTCGCCGGGCGGTTCGCGGCGGCCTCCGGCGCGCGGGTGCGGGTGCGCGAGGTGCCGTTCGTGCCGATGTGGGAGGTGCGTGGGGAAGATCCGGGCCGCGGGCTGCGGCTCGGTCCGGCGTGGTGGCTCGTCGTCGGCGGCGAGGCGCCCGCGGGCGGCGTCGAGGTGTCCGGGCAACGCACCGTGCTGGAGCTGTCCGGCCCCGCCGCCCGGGAGGTGCTGATGACCGGCTGCCCGCTGGACCTGCATCCCCGGGTGTTCACCGGCCACGCCCAGACCACCGTCGGCAAGGCGGGCGTGGTGCTGGAGCGGACGGAACCCGACACCTACCGCCTCTACGTCCGCTCCTCCTTCGCCGCCTACCTCGCGGAATGGCTCCTGGACGCCCTCGACGGCATATAGCCGCTATTTCCGGAAATATGGTGGAAGGCGTACCGGAACTTGACCGAACGGAGCGTGCCGCGTGCGCATGCGGTGGGCAGTGGCAGGCATGGCGGGCATGATCGGCCTCGCGGCGCTGAGCGGGTGCGGCGGCCTGGAGGCGGCCATCGACCGCCAGCCCCAGAAGGACCCGGTCAGCACCGGCAAGCCCGGCGAGGCGCGCAAGAAGCTGGACAAGCTCGCCGTCAAGGGCCGCGCGCCCAAGACCGGCTTCGACCGTGACGAGTTCGGCCCCGCCTGGGCCGACGTCGACCGCAACGGCTGCGACACCCGCAACGACATCCTCAAGCGCGACCTGACCGACGAGACCTTCAAGTCCGGGACGCACGACTGCATCGTGCTCACCGGCGTCCTGAAGGACCCCTACGGCGGCAAGACCATCAAGTTCCGGCGCGGCAACGACACCAGCATGGCCGTGCAGATCGACCACCTGATCCCGCTGTCGGACGCCTGGCAGAAGGGCGCCCAGCGGTGGTCGGCGGACAAGCGCAGGCAGTTCGCCAACGACCCGCTCAACCTGCTGGCGGTGGACGGGCCGCTGAACAACCAGAAGAGCGACTCCGACGCGGCGACCTGGATGCCGCCGCGCCGGTCGTACTGGTGCGAGTACGTCACCCGCCAGATCGACGTGAAGGCCAAGTACGACCTGTGGGTGACCGAGGCCGAGAAGAAGGCTCTGGAGCGCGGCCTGGAGACCTGCTAGCCCTTGGCCCCGCAGGGCGGCTCGTCCGGCTCGGGGGCGGTGTCGGAGACCGACACCTCGAGCTGGGCGGTCGAGGCCAGCAGGCTGCCCTCCGGCGCGCCCGCCCGGCCCGCGTCGGTCACCACGCTGCGCTCGCCGAGCAGGGCGAAGCTCTCGCGGTCGAAGATGAGCTCGTCGCGCTGCCCGCCGTACTCGCGCCCGATGCTCACGCCGGTGCGCCCGGCCGCGTCCTCGGCCGTCCCGGTGACGCTCACCCCGGGGATGGTGGCGACCGCCTGGTAGAGGGCCTTGCGCTGGGCGGGCGGCAGGTAGGTCTCGCGCAGCAGGTCGCCGGCGCGCTGGAAGGCGGCGCGGTCGGCGTCGTCCGGCTCACCCTCCTGCGCGTAGAGGTGGGCGCGCATGCCCTCGGCGTCGGCCGGCAGGCGCTTGAGCGAGACGTAGTCGGTGCGCAGCCGCTCGGGGATCGTGCCGCCGTCGCAATCGACCAGCGCGCGCAGCTCCGGCCCGGCCGCCGCCTCGGCGAAGGCCTTGCGCGGGATCGGCCAGCCGGGGAACGCGCGTGGCTCCAGCATCTCGATGCGCAGCACGCCGTACGGTCCTTGCTCGGGCTGGCTGGCCCTGAGCCAGATGGTGCGCTTGGAACGATAGAGCCAGCGCTCCTCCTTCTTCCCCAGCGCGTAGGAGCCGTACATGGTCTGCGAGCGCACCACGACGTACTGGTCGTCGCGCGGGGTCAGCTCCTCGTCCACCGCCTGCGCGGCGCGGTCGAGGACCTCGGCCGCCGACATCAGCGTCAGGGCCGGCTCGGTCGTCCGGGCCGCTCGGGCCGACTGGGCCGGCTGGGCTGACTGGGCCGGCGGGGTGGCGGGCAGCGCCTGGACCACCGTGACCGCCGCCGCCAGGGCGAGCCCGCCCGCCGCGACCATCAGGTACGGCCCGCGCCGCCGAGCCGTCCGCCCGCGCCCCGCCGCGGCCAGCCGCTCCCGGGCCATGGCCTTGGTGCCCGGGTCGTACGGCGCCGCATCCGGCCGCTCGTCGCGGTAAAGGTCGATCTCGTTCATCGGGCGGCCTCCAGGACACGGCGGATCTTGGCACGGGTGCGGGACAGGCGGGACCGCACGGTCCCCAGCGGGATGCCGAGCGCCTGCGCGGCCTGCTCGTAGGAGAGCTCGGCCCAGGCGACCAGGAGGAACAGCTCGCGCTCCGACCGGCTGAGCGCGGCGAGCGCGGCGGCCAGCGCGGGCCGCAGCACCTCGGCGTCGACCCGGTCGTGGCTGCGCTGCTCGAAGGGCTCGTGCACCGGCTCGGCCAGCCGGGCCAGCGCGCGGAGCCGGCGCAGTTCGGTGCGGCGGTGCTTGCCGATGAGGTTGGCGGCGATGCCGTACAGCCAGGGCCGGGCGTCGGGGCGGGCCAGGTCGTAGCGCCCCCGCTTGCGGAAGGCGGCCAGGAAGGTCTCGGCCGTGACGTCGTCGGCGGCCGAGACGTTCTCCGGGCCGAGGCGGCGGGCGGCGTACCGGTGGATCTCCTCGGCGTAGCGGTCGAACAGCCCGGCGAACCGTTCGGGCTCGGCCAGCGACTGCTCGATGAGCCGGGCGTCGGCGTGCGCCGGCGGCACCGAGGCGGTGGCGCCCGCCGGCCTGCCCGCCGGCACGGCCTGGCTCACCACGGAAGGGGTCGTTGCATCGGAGGGTCCTCTCATGGGCGCGTCCGCGCCCGTCACCCTCTACTCACCCGCACCCGCCCGGCCGGTTCCAGGCTCGTTCCCGGCCAGCCGTTCGCGGGCGATCCTGAGCTCGGCGCGGAGCCGGGTGACCTCCGCCTCCAGTTCGAGGATGCGCCGGATGGCGTTGAGCGTCATGCCCTCGTCGGCCATCCGGGTGACGTGCTGCACGGCGAGGATGTCGCGCCGGGAGTAGCGGCGCTGGCCGCCGGGGGAGCGGCCGGGCGAGACCACCTCGTGCTGGTCGAGGCGGCGCAGGTAGGCCTGCTGCACCTGGAGCATCTCGGCGACCTGCCCCAGCGAGTACAGCGGGGCGTGCTCGTCGTCGAACGGCAGTCGAGCCATGCGGCCTCCTCACGACGAGAGGGACGAGCCCGCCGGGCTCGTCCCTCTGCTGGATCTCTCGTCAGGCCCGGATGGCCTTGTTCTCGCCCTGCCGGATCTCGACCTTGCGCGGCTTGGCGCGCTCGACCACGGGGATGCGGACGGACAGCACGCCGTTGTGGTAGCCGGCCTCGATGCCGTCGCTGTCGAGGTGCTCGGACAGGTAGACGCGCCGGGTGAAGGTACCCATCGGGCGCTCGCGGACGAACACCCGCTCGTCCTGGCCGATCTCCTCCTCGCGGCGGGCGCTGACGCTGAGGACGCCGCGGTCGACGGTCACCTCGATCGAGCCGGGGTCGATGCCGGGCAGATCGAACCGCAGGACCACGTCGTCCTCGCGGCGCAACCCGTCCATCGGCATGATCGGGCCCTGCTCGGCGGTCTGCCGGGTGAGGCGGTTGAACTGGCGCTCGAACTCCTGGAAGAACGGGTCTACGGAGGTGAGCAGCATCGCCGGTCTCCTTCTCGTAGTGAAGCTAACCTCTAACTACAGTTGTAGGTTAACTCCACTTCGGGATAGAAGCAAGCCCTCAGTCGTCATCCTGAGCGTCGTCGGCGTCGTCCTGGGCATCCGTCTCGGTGTCGTGCTTGAGGACCTTGCCGTTCTGGTCGTCGATGTCGAAGTCGTGCTCGACGGTGTCCTTGCGCAGCTCGACCTCCCAGACCTTGCCGTCGTGCTCGGCGTCGGTGAGCGTCGCCCCCGGCACCTGGGCCTGGGCGATCTGGACCGCGCGCTCCTTGGTGATCGCGGGCGCCTCCTGGGAGGCGGCGAAGGCGGCACTGCCCCCGGCGACGACGGCCATGGCGGCAACGCTCACCACGATGATCTTCGTTGTCTTCTGCATGATCCCAGTGCACCGCGATCCGCCCTAAAGGCGCGCTAAGCCGCGGTTAACGTCCGAGCCGAACCTCGACGCCGTGTCCGGTCAGCCGCATCGAGCCGCCGGAGGACTCGGCGGTGCGCCGCACGATGTCCAGCCCGAGCCCGGTCGAGCCGGTGCCGCTGGTGCCGCGCTCCAGCAGGGCGGGGTCGAAGCCGGGTCCCTCGTCGGTCACCGTCAGCGTGCCCTCGTCCGACAGCCCCACGGCGAAGGCGGTGCCCTCGGGCGTGTGCGCGAAGACGTTGCCGAGCAGGGCGTCGACCGCCGCGGCCAGTTCCTCGCGGCCGACGGCCACGTGCACCGGCCGCTCGGGCAGCGTCACCGTCACCGCCCGCTCCTGGTCCTCGGCCAGCACCGACCAGAACCGCACCCGCTCGCCCACCACCTCGGCGGCGTCGCACGAGGCGGAGGCGGCGGTGCGGTGGCGGGCGTCGGTGATGACCGCGCTCACCGCGCGTTCGAGGTCGTCCACCCGGGCGGCCAGCCGCGCCGCCTCGGCCGGGTCGCGCAACGCCTCGGCGTCCAGCCGCAGCCCGGTCAGCGGGGTGCGCAACCGGTGCGACAGGTCGGCGACCGACTCACGCTCGGCGGCCAGCAGGTCGCCGATCCGGCCGGCCAGATGGTTCAGGGCCAGTGCCACGCTGGCCACCTCGGGCGGGCCGCCCGGCGCGGCCCTGGCCTCCAGGTCGCCGCGCGCCAGCCGGTGGGAGACGCCGGCCAGCTCGTGGATGGGCGCGGTCAGCCGCCGGGCCAGCCGGTCGGCCAGGCCGATGCCGAGCACGACCAGGCCCAGCCCCAGCACGAGCAGGGCGAGCCACGACTGCGAGACGCCCTTGCGCAGCTCGGCCTCGCTGACGAAGACGCAGATGACGACCGTGCCCTCGCTCGACTGGACCGAGGTCAGCACCTCACGCCCGTCGTCGGCCTCGGCCGTCACGCTGCGGCCGGTCGCGGCCAGCCGTACCGCGGCGGATTCGGCCTGCGCAGGGCGGTGGTAGACGGTCACCGGCAACGAGGCGCGCTGCGCGGACAACTCGGGATCGGGCGAGAGCGCCACGGCCTCGGCGGCGGCCGTGGCGCGGTTCATCGCCGCGTTCTCGGCCGCCACCCGGATGAGCAGCGCCATCGGCACCAGCAACGCGATCAGCACCAGCGAGGTGGTCGCCGCCACCAGCAGGGCCAGCCAGCGCCTCATGACGGCTCGGCCAGCTTCACCCCGACACCGCGCACGGTGTGCAGGTAGCGCGGGCTCGCGGCGCTCTCGCCCAGCTTGCGGCGCAACCACGACAGGTGCACGTCGACCGTCTTGTCCGCGCCGCCGTACGGGACCTGCCAGACCTCGGTGAGCAGCTCGCGCCGGGTGACCACCTCGCCCGGCCGCGCCGCCAGATGGCACAGCACGTCGAACTCGCGCGGCGTCAGATCCAGCTCGCGCCCGTCCAGCGTCGCCACCCGGGCGCGCGGATCCACCGTCAGCCCGCCCACCCGGTACGGCTCGGCCCCCCGCCCCTCCCCGCCGCGCCTGAGCACGGCCCTGATGCGGGCGTCGAGCTGCGCGGCGCTGTAGGGCTTGACCACGTAGTCGTCGGCGCCGGAGTCGAGCACCGGCACCATCTCCGCGTCCCCGTCGCGCGCGGTGGCGACGATGACCGGCACCTTGGAGACCGCGCGGATCATGCGCAGCAGCTCGCGGCCGTCGAGGTCGGGCAGGCCGAGATCGAGCACGATCAGGTCGGGCCGGTCGTCCAGGGCCTGGCGGAGTCCGTCGAGCGCGGTCGGCGAGGAGGCGACGGCGTGCCCGAACTCGCGCAGCCCGCGGGTGAGCGCGGTGCGAATCGTCGCATCGTCTTCGATCAGCAGGATGTCCGCCATAGAGGGCTACCGTAACCGCTGGCGGAGCGTGGTCCATGCCGGCTTATCGTCGGCTTAACCTGGCCTTAGCCCGAGATGCGGAAGAGTGGGGGAGATGACCCGTCTGGTGCTGGCCTGGGGCGCGATCGTGGTGGCGGCGACCGCCGCGGCGGTCGCGGTGCTCGGCCTGTTCGGCGGGCTGCTCGGCACCCACGGGCACGTGATGAGCCAGGACGAGGTGCGCGCGGCCCTCGCCTCGGCGTCGGCCTCCCCGCGTCCGGCGCTCAGCCCCGCCTCGCCTCGCCCGTCGCTCAGTCCCTCCTCGCCGCGCCCGGCCGTGACCGGCGAGGCGACCGCCCTGACCTCGCCCGGCGGCACCGTCGTGGCCGTCTGCGAGGCCGGCCAGGTCACCCTGAGGTCGTGGAGTCCCGCGCAGGGCTACTCCATCGACGAGGCCGACCCCGGTCCCGCGCCGGTCGCCCGGGTGGAGTTCGACGGCGACGACCGCGAGGACGTCGAGGTGCGCGTGGCCTGCTCCGGCGACCGGCCCGCGCTGGTGACCGGCTAGCTCTCCGCGCTCAACGCCGCCTTGGTGAGCTCCGCCTGCCGCCGGATCTGCCGTAGCACGACCGCGTTGAGGTGCTTTCCGGCGAAGGTGTCCACCATGTCGTCCAGGACGGCGTAGGCCCGGTCGAGGTCGCCCTTGCGTGCCTCGGCCCTGGCCAGGCGGCGCATCGCCAGGTTGAGGGTGATGTTGTCGACGCGGCCCTCGCGGACCACCGCGCCGAGCTGGGTGATGCTCTCCTGCGCGTCCGGCGGGCGGATCTGCAGCCGGCTGCCCTCCAGGTGCTTGAACTCCCGCTCGGCGTTGAGCCCCTTCACCAGGCGCGCGTAGGTGGCCAGGGGATGCCCGCCGTACCGGTCGATGACCTCGTCGAGAGCCGCGTTGCCGGAGCTGAGGGTGGGGGAGTCGGAGCCGAGCAGGGAGAAGAGCTTGCCCTGCTCCTCGCCGAGCATGAGCTCGGCCACCTTGTGGTCGGCATCGGCGACCGGGTAACGCACCCGCACCAGGCAGGTCGGCGAGACGATGCGCGAGCCGTCGGCGGCGATGTACTGCGCGCGGACGCGGTACTCGCCCGGCTGCTGGAAGTAGTGCCCGTCGCGCCCGTGCCCGATGTAGGCGCTGCGGTACATGGCCGGGTTGCCGGCGTCGAGCCGCACGTCGAGGGAGTGGTCCACGCAGTGCCGCATCATCGGCCGATAGAGCACGGTCCGCCCGGACGGCTGGGTGATCGAGACCTGGGTGAACTCGGTGTCGGGGTGAAGGTGGCTGTGCGTGTGCCGGGGCTCGCCGGCGGTGGCCAGCTTCAGCTCGACGACCACGGGCTCGCCGAAGCCGAACCACTCCTTGGCCCTGACCTCCAGCCGCAGCCCCGAGTGGTCCTCGACCGGCTGCTCGAAGGGCTGGATCTCGGCCGCGCCGCTGCCGAAGGCGTTCGCGCCCATCGCCACGTCGCGGTAGAAGCCGTGCCGCAGGTGGATGAGCTCGGTGTCGGTGAACTGGAAGGGGAAGGCCGCCCAGTAGCCGCGCTCGCCGCCGGGCCGGTAGTTCTGGACGTAGTTCATCCACGACAGGTCGCCGAAACCTCCGTCGGGGCCGAGCGGCTGCGGCGGCGTGGCCAGGTTCTTCTGCCAGGAGTGCAGCAGGTTGAAGGCGTGCCCCAGCTCGTGCACGTAGGTGCGGAGCTGCGCGCGTTGCGCCTGCGGGCTGTCGCCCTTGATCGCGTCGTGGAAGACCGCCGCGCCCTGGCGCTGGCAGGCGTCGTTGTAGTCGAACATGATGCCGCGGTAGCCGCCCACGTGCTTGCTGGCCACCAGCAGCCACACCCGCCAGGCCGCGCCGTCGCCGAAGGCGGTGAACGCCTGCGTCATCGCATGGTGCAGCTCGGCGTCGTCCCAGGCCAGGTCGGCGCCGGAGCCGTCCACCGGGGTCACGCCCGGCGGACCGGTCACCAGCTCGACGCCGGCCTCGGCGTAGGCCTCGGTCACGCCGAGCACCCGGGGATCGCCCGGCGGCCCGGGCAGCGAGCCGGTGTCGTAGGCGACGAAGGGCACGGCCCCGACCACCGAGTCGATCTCCAGCAGCACCCGCCGGAAATACGGCGAGGCGAACTCCAGCGGGTACCGCACCCCGTCCAGCAGCAGCTCGGTCTCGCCCAGCTCGACGTCCCTGCCGGTCACCGGGTAGGTGAACGCGCCCGTGCCGCCCACCACCGCCCCGCGCCGCTCGGGCGCGTGCACGACGAACGAGCCGACGTAGGACAGCGTCTCCCCGGCGCGCGCGAACAGGTCCCCGCTCACCCGCCCGGTCGCCCTCGGGCCGTCGAGATCCACCCTCAGCTCGACCTCGGAGTCACCGTTCCGGCCGCGATAGAGCCCGCTGATCATTGGCGTCCCTCCTCAGGAGGGACGCTTCACCGCATCGGGGCGGTTGTCAACGCCCGATCTGCAGGGAGCTGAGCAGTTCCTCCGACGCGCGGGTGATCTCGGCGACCGCGCGGTCGAAGGCCTCGGCGTTGTGCTTGGCCGGCGCGCGGAAGCCGGAGATCTTCCTGACGTACTGCAGGGCGGCCGCGCGCACGTCCTCCTCCGTGACTTCCTCGGTGTACGGCGGGCGCAGCGTCTTGATGCTTCTACACATGTCTCAACGGTAATAGCCGATCCGCTGGCTGATCTCACCCGCGCCCTCGACGAGCGCCGCCGCCACCTCCGCGAGCCGCTCGGTGGTCAGCCGGTAGGACGGCCCGGAGGCGCTCACGGCGGCCACGACCGAGCCGTCGGCGCCTCTGACCGGCGCCGCGACCGCGTTCAGCCCCACCTCCAGCTCCTCCACCGTGGCCGCCCAGCCGCGGCGGCGGATCTCGTCGAGGCCGAGCGCGTCCGGATCGGTGACGGTCGCGGCGGTGTAGCGCTCCAGCACCGGCGCGAGCGGCAGCGCCCCGAAGGCCAGCAGCACCTTGCCGCTGGAGGTGGCGTGGGCGGGCGTGCGCTGGCCGACCCAGTTGTGGCCGCTGATCGCCGCCGGGCCGCGGACCTGGCTGATGTTGACCGCGTGGCCGTCCTGCGGCACCGCCAGGTTGACCGTCTCGCCGACCGCCTCGGCCAGCCGGCGGCAGACCTCGCGGCTCTCGCGGGACAGGTCGAGCTGCGCGCTGGCCGCGCCGGCCAGCCGGACGACGCCGAAGCCGAGCCGGTAGCGGCCGCGCTCGCCGCTCTGCTCGACCAGGCCGCCCTGCTCCAGCGCGGCCAGCAGCCGGAAGGCGGTGGACTTGTGCACGTCGAGCTCGGCGGCCAGGTCGGTGACGCGGGTGGCGCCCTCGCGGGCGAGGATCTCCAGGATCGCGATGGCCCGGTCGACCGACTGCACGGAGCTGTTGCTCATGGCGCAACAGCGTAGCCGCGTCAGGCCCGCAGCGGGTTGAGCTCCGTCCCGAAGGCGTAGGCGATCTTCCGCATGCCCTCCGCGAGCTCCTCGCGGTCGAGGGCGTCGATGCGCTCGGCCGGGCCGGAGACCGACATCGCGGCCACCACCCGCTCCCCGTCGTGCACCGGCACGGCCAGGCAGTGCACGCCCAGCTCCTCCTCGCCCAGGTCGAGCGCGTACCCCTGGTGCCGCACCCGCGCCAGCTCGCCCAGCATGGCCTCGGTCGTGGTGATGGTGTTGGCGGTCTTGCGCGGCATCCCGGTGCGTTCGAACAACGCCACGGCCTCCGCCTCCGGCCGGTCGGCCAGCAGCACCTTGCCCACCGCCGTGCTGTGCGGCAGCAGCCGCTTGCCCACCTCGGCGAACATCCGCAGCCGCCGCGGCGAGCTCGACTGGGCCACGTAGACGATGAAGTCGCCCTCCAGCACCGCCAGGTTGGCCGTCTCGCCGGACAGCTCCACCATCCGCGCCAGATACGGCCGGGCCCACTCGCCGACCATCCGCTCGGCCACCCCGCCGAGCCGGACCAGCGCCCCGCCCAGCGCGTACCGCCGGTCCGCCTCCTGACGCACGTACCCCCGGGCCAGCAGCGTCTGCAGCAACCGGTGGATCGTCCCGTACGGCAGGCCGGTGCGCGCGGCCAGCTCCGACAGCCCCGCCTCGCCCCCGTGCGCCGCCAGCGCCTCCAGCACGTCGAAGGCGCGCTCCACGCTCTGCACGCTCACAACCCCACCCCCCGGAGCGACGCGTCCAGCACCTGCGCGGTGTGCGCGACCCGCACCCGCCCGCCCCGCCGCCGCATGGCCGAGGCGATCTGCAGCGTGCACCCGGGATTGGCCGACACCAGCAGGTCGGCCTCGATCCCGGCCAGCCCGGCGGCCTTGCGGTCGCCCAGTTCGGCCGCCGCCCGCGGCTGGAAGATGTTGTAGGTGCCGGCCGAGCCGCAGCAGATCTCCGGCTCGGGCAGCTCGCGCAGGGTCAGGCCGGGGATGGCCGCCAGCAGGTCGCGGGGCTGGCGGCGGATGCCCTGGGCGTGGGCCAGGTGGCAGGCGTCGTGGTAGGCGACGGTCAGCGGCAGCGGGTGGCGCCGCGCGACCGGGCCCAGCTCGGCCAGCCACTCGGCCAGGTCGACGGTCCTGATCCGGGAGGCGCGGCGGGCCCACTCCGGCTCGGCCTCGAGCAGGTCGGCGTACTCCTTCATCGACGAGCCGCAGCCGGCGGCGTTCACCACGACGGTGTCGACCCCGGCGCGCTCGAAGGTGCGGATCGTGCGTTTGGCCAGCCGTACCGCCTGGTCCTCGCGGCCGGAGTGCACGCTGAGCGCGCCACAGCAGCCCTGCCCGGGCGGGATGACCACGTCGCAACCCTCCATCGCCAGCACCCGGGCGGTGGCCGCGTTGACCTGCGGGAAGAACTCGCGCTGCACGCAGCCGAGCAGCATGCCCACGCTCGCCCGGCGCGGGCCGCGGGCCTTGACCAGCCGGGGCAGCCGAGAGCGCGGGCCGGGTTCGGGGGCGAGGGCGGCCATCGCGCCCAGGCTCGGGTGCACCCGCTCCAGGAAGCCGCGCAACGGGCCGGTCAGCCGCATCGGCAGCCGCAGCAGCCGCAGCCGGCGCGGGTAGGGGAAGAGGCTGAAGACCAGCCCGCGGATCGCGCGCTCCTGCGGGTCGCGCACGTGCACGCGCTCGACCTCGGCCCGCGTCTGCTCGATCAGCCGGTCGTACCGCACGCCGGAGGGGCAGGCGGTGACGCAGGCCATGCAGCCGAGGCAGGCGTCGAAGTGCCCGGCCATCTCGGAGGTGAGCGGGGTGCCCTCGACGTGCTGGGCCATCAGGTGGATCCGGCCCCTGGGGGAGTCCATCTCCTCGCCCCACAGCACGTACGTCGGACACGCCGGCAGGCAGAAGCCGCAGTGCACGCAGTCGCCGATGAGCTCCGGATCCATTCAGAACCCTCCGAGAAGGCGGCCGGGCGCCAGCACGCGACCGGGGTCGAACCGCTCCTTGACCCGCTGGAGCAGGGGGTTGGGCGCGGCCTGCGGCTGACCGAGCGCGCGCACGCGACGCCCGTCGCCGTGCAGGCGATCGGGCCCGGCGGCGGTGTAGGCCACCAGGTGGTCGGCCAGCCACAGCCGCGTCCTGGCCTCGCCCAGCGCGTCCAGGAGCGCGGGCAGGCCGGTGGGCAGGGTCCTGACCTCGGTCACCGGCTCGTCCAGCCCGGCCCAGCCGGCCGGCTCCCCGGCGAGCAGGTCGCCGCCCACCTCCAGGCGGAGCGCCTGCGCCCTGGCCTCGGCTGCGGCGCCCTCGACCAGGACGGTCACCGTCCCCTCCGGCCAGTCGAGAGTGATCGCGCTCGGCTCGGCCTGATGCGCGGCCAGCACCGGGAAGACCTCGCGCGGGTCGCGCCGCGTCACCAGCCAGCGGCGGTCCTGCGGCAGCGGGTGCAGCCGGAAGGTCGCCTCGGCGATGACGCCGAGCGTGCCGTAGGAGCCGGTGAAGAGCTTGCCGAGGTCGTAGCCGGCGACGTTCTTGACCACCTTGCCACCGGAGCGGGCGATCGTGCCGTCGGCCAGCACCACGGTGATCCCGATCAGCAGGTCGCGCGGCGTGCCGTAGCGCAGCGCGCGCGGCCCGGCCAGGCCGGTGGCCAGCGTCCCGCCGACGGTCGCGCCCGGCAGCGGCAGGTCGAGCGCGAGCTCCTGGCCCGCGGCGGCGAGCGCGGCGGCCAGCCGGTCGAGGGTGAGCCCGGCCTGCACGCGCACGACCAGGTCGCCGGCGGCGTGCTCCAGGACGCGGTCGAGGCAGCACAGGTCGAGCAGCACGTCGCAGCGCTCGGGCGGGCCGCCCCAGTCGAGCTTGGTGCCGCCGCCGACCGGGACCGCCGCCAGCCCGCGCTCGGCGCAGGCCCGCAGCACCGCGGCGAGCTCCTCGGTGCTCTCCGGCAGCGCCACCCAGGTCGCGGGCACGCCCGCGACCACGTCGTCCGGCCCCGCCGCGCGTACGGTGACCCCGTCGATGCTCAGAACTGCTCGGCCCTCCCCGACTCGACCAGCGGGTGCACGCCCTTGCGCACGCCCGGCACCTCGCCGCACAGCCGCGGGGTGGGGAAGACCTTGCCCGGGTTGGCCAGGCCGCGCGGATCGAAGGCGCAGCGCACGAGCTGCATGGTGTCCAGGTCGTCGGGCGTGAACATCTTCGGCATGTAGCGCGCCTTGTCGACGCCCACGCCGTGCTCGCCGGTGATGGAGCCGCCGTGCGCCAGGCACAGGTCGAGGATGGCGCCCGAGACGGTCTCGGCCCGCTCGCCCGCGCCCTCCTCGGCGTCGTCGAACAGGACCAGCGGGTGCAGGTTGCCGTCGCCGGCGTGGAAGACGTTGGCCACGGCGATCCCGTGCCGCGCGGACAGCTCGTCGATGCCGGCCAGCACGCTCGGCAGCGAGGTGCGCGGGACCACGCCGTCCTGCACGATGTAGGCCGGGCTGATCCGGCCGACCGCCGCGAAGGCGGACTTGCGGCCCTTCCAGATCGCCGCCCGCTCCAGCGCGTCGGCCGCCACCCGCAGCTCGAAGGCGCCGGAACAGATCTCCTGGAGCTGCTCGAACTGCCGCCGCACCTCCTCGGCCGGGCCGTCGAGCTCGACGATGAGCACGGCGCCCGCGCCCCGCGGGTACTCGCACGCGACCGCGGCCTCGGCGGCCTCGATGGCCAGGGCGTCCATCATCTCGATCGCCGCGGGCACGATCCCGGCCGCGATGATCGCCGAGACCGCCCGGCCGCCCTGTTCCAGGTCGGCGTAGGCGGCCAGCACGGTGATCACCGACTCGGGGGTACGGCTCAGCCGTACGGTGATCTTGGTGGCGATGCCCAGGGTGCCTTCCGAGCCGATGAAAGCGCCCAGCAGGTCGAAACCGGGATCCATCCGGTCGAGCGTGACCAGGTCGCCGTCCGGGGTGACCAGCTCGCAGGCCAGGACGTGGTTGACGGTGAAGCCGTACTTCAGGCAGTGGGCGCCGCCGGAGTTCTCCGCCACGTTGCCGCCGATCGAGCAGACCTGCTGGCTGGAGGGGTCGGGGGCGTAGTAGTAGCCGTCGGCGCGCACCGCCTCGGTGATCGCCAGGTTAGTGACGCCCGGCTCGACCACCGCGCGGCGGTTGGGCAGGTCGATCTCCAGGATCCGGCGCATCCGCGAGGTCACGATCAGCACGCCGTCGCTGCGCGGCAGCGCGCCGCCGGACAGGCCCGTGCCCGAGCCGCGCGCCACGAACGGCGTGCCGTACTCGTTGCAGAGCCTGACCACGGCGGCGATCTGCTCGGCGGACTCCGGGAGGACCACCACGCCCGGGGTGACGCGGTGGTAGGTCAGGCCGTCGCACTCGTAGGTGCGCAGCCGTACCGGATCGGTGATCACCGCCTCGGGCGGGAGGAACTCCCGCAACCGGGCGGTGAAGGCGGACAGGTCGCGCACGTCACCCCTCCCGTCGGTCCGGAAATATCATGGCATGCGGGCGTAGGCCGGGAGGGTCAGGAACTCCGCGAACCGGTCGTCCAGCGCGACCTCCTTGAACAACGCCTCCGCCTGCGCGAACAGCTCCTTGTCGTAGCCTGGCTCCTCGGCGATCTTCGCCAGCTCCTCGGCGATGATCTGCTCGACCAGTTCCTTGGTCACCACCTGGCCGGTGTCGCCGAGCTCGATGCCGTTGTGGATCCACTGCCAGATCTGCGAGCGCGAGATCTCGGCGGTCGCCGCGTCCTCCATCAGGTTGTGGATGGCCACCGCGCCCAGCCCGCCCATCCAGGCGGCCAGGTAGCGCAGCGCCACGTCCACGTTGCCGCGCAGGCCGTTCTCGGTGATCCCGCCCGGCGTGGCCGAGACGTTGAGCAGGTCCTCGGCAGTGACGTGGACGTCCTCGCGCTTGTTGCCGAGCTGGTTGGGCGCGCCGCCGAGCACGCCGTCGAAGACCTCCCGGCAGATCGGCACCAGGTCGGGGTGGGCCACCCAGGAGCCGTCGAAGCCGTCGCCGGACTCGCGGGTCTTGTCGGCCCGCACCTTCTCCAGCGCGACCGCGTTGACCTCGGGGTCCTTGCGGCTCGGGATGAACGCGGCCATGCCTCCGATGGCATGCGCGCCGCGCTTGTGGCAGGTGCGCACGAGCAGCTCGGTGTAGGCGCGCATGAACGGCGCGGTCATGGTGACGGCGTTGCGCTCGGGCAGCAGGAACTCCCGGCCGCGGGTACGGAACTTCTTGATCACGCTGAACAGGTAGTCCCAGCGGCCGGCGTTGAGCCCGGCGGAGTGCTCGCGCAGCTCGTAGAGGATCTCCTCCATCTCGAAGGCGGCCGGGTAGGTCTCGATCAGGACGGTGGCCCGGATCGTGCCGCGCGGGATGCCGAGCAGGTCCTGGGCCCGGTTGAAGACGTCGTTCCAGAGCCGCGCCTCCAGGTGCGACTCCATCTTCGGCAGGTAGAAGTACGGCCCGCGGCCCTTGTCGAGCTGGCGCTGGGCGCAGTGGAAGAAGTAGAGCCCGAAGTCGAACAGGGAGGCCGAGATCTCCGCCCCGTCCACCACGGCGTGCTTCTCGGGCAGATGCCAGCCGCGCGGCCGGACCACGATGGTGGCCAGCTCGGCGTCGGGCTTGAGCGCGTAGGACTTGCCGCCGGTCTCGAAGTCGATGGTGCGGTCGAGCGCCTCGCGCAGGTTGAGCTGGCCGAGCACGCAGTTCTCCCAGAGCGGGGAGTTGGCGTCCTCGAAGTCGGCCAGCCAGACCTTCGCGCCGGAGTTGAGGGCGTTGATGGTCATCTTGCGGTCCACCGGGCCGGTGATCTCGACGCGCCGGTCCTCCAGGCCCGGCGCGGGCGGCGCGACCTGCCACTCGCCGTCGCGGACGTGGGCGGTCTCGGGCAGGAAGGCGAGGGTGCCGCCCGCCGACAGCTCCGCCTGCCGGGCCCGCCGGGCCTCCAGGAGCTCCAGGCGCCGGGCGCCGAACTCGCGCTGCAACGTCCCGACGAACTCCAGCGCCTCCGGCGTCAGGACCTCGTCGAACCTGTCCAGCATGGGGCCGGTGATCTCCATGCGCCGCCCTCTTTCCATTCCGTGGAAAATGACTTCTGAATGATGGAAGCGAAGCTACTTCATGGGATTCCATGGGTCAAAGGCCGGGGGTCCCCCTAGCGCCGCTCGGGGTTGTTCCCCGATGTGAGGCCTGCCGTACCTCAGCAGGATGGACGTCATGAAGAAGACGTTCGCGATCGCCGGGGCGCTGGCCGCCGGTGTGCTGCTCACCGGGTGCGGGATCGGCGACCTGGTCGGGTCGCGCCACCAGGAGCAGGTCTCCTACGACGTCACCGACAAGGTGGCCAAGCTCACGGTCGACAGCGGCGCGGGCGACATCGTGGTCAACGAGAGCGACCGGACCGGCATCCGGGTCACCGAGACGCTCCACTGGCGCTCGGGCAAGCCCCGGACGGCGCACGAGGTCGGCGGCGGCGGGCTGAGCCTGAACTACAACTGCCCGGACACCTTCGGTGACTGCGGCGTCGACTACCGGATCGAGGTGCCCAAGGGCATGGCCCTCCAACTGGCCACCGACGCCGGGAACGTGACGCTGCGCGCGGTCTCCGGCGCCGCCGACGTGAGCACGCGCGCCGGGAACATCGACGCGGACGGGGTGCTGGCCAAGCGGTTCGAGGCCGAGACGGACGCGGGGGAGGTCGAGGTCTCCTTCGCCGGCGAGCCGGACCAGGTGCGGGCGAAGACCGGGGTCGGGGACGTGACCGTGTACGTGCCCAAGGGGAGCTACGACGTCGAGGCGAGCACGGGTGTGGGGGACAGGAAGGTCGAGGTGCCGGACGACCCGGCCTCACCGCGCAAGATCACGCTGACCACGAACGCGGGAAACGCGCAGGTCCTCGAGACCTCCTGACGGCCGGCGCGCCGGTGTGGGCGCTGATAAGGAGATGAATCCTGTCGGGGGCGCGTGTCACCATCTTTGGGAGGGCGCCCTCGGGGAAGAGACCCGGGTGTCCAGACGTTCCCTATTAGAGATGACAGGAATGCACGAAGAAATTCAGTTTGACCTCGAAGAGCGCCACGCGCTCCGCCGGGTGGCCGGTCTGTCGACCGAGCTGCAGGACGTCACCGAGGTCGAGTACCGCCAGCTTCGGCTCGAGCGCGTCGTCCTGGTGGGGGTCTGGACGTCCGGCACGGCGAACGACGCCGACAACTCCCTCCTGGAGCTCAAGCTCCTGGCCGAGACCGCCGGATCCGAGGTCCTCGACGGCCTGATCCAGCGGCGGCAGAAGCCCGACCCCGCCACCTACATCGGCTCCGGCAAGGCGCTGGAGCTGCGAGACATCGTCGAGTCCACCGGCGCGGACACCGTGATCTGCGACGGCGAGCTCACCCCTGCCCAGCTCCGCGAACTGGAGGAGATCGTCAAGGTCAAGGTCATCGACCGGACCGCGCTGATCCTCGACATCTTCGCGCAGCACGCCAAGAGCCGCGAGGGCAAGGCCCAGGTCGAGCTGGCGCAGCTCCAGTACCTGCTGCCGCGCCTGCGAGGCTGGGGCGGCAACCTCTCCCGGCAGGTCGGCGGCCGTGCCGCCGGCGGTGTCGGCATCGGCGGCCGCGGCCCCGGTGAGACCAAGATCGAGCTTGACCGGCGGCGCATCCGCGAGCGGATGGCCAAGCTGCGCAGGCAGATCTCCGGCATGTCGGTGGCGCGCGAGACCATGCGCTCGCACCGCGCCTCCCGCGAGGTGCCGGCGGTCGCGATCGCCGGGTACACCAACGCCGGCAAGTCCTCCCTGCTCAACCGGCTGACCGGCGCGGGCGTGCTGGTGGAGGACGCGTTGTTCGCCACCCTCGACCCGACCGTGCGCAAGGCGCGCACGCCGGAGGGCCGGCTGTTCACCCTCGCCGACACGGTGGGCTTCGTGCGGCACCTGCCGCACCAGCTCGTCGAGGCGTTCCGCTCCACGCTGGAGGAGGTGGCCGAGGCCGACCTCATCCTGCACGTCGTGGACGGCTCACACCCCGATCCCGAGGGGCAGATCGCCGCGGTCCGCGAGGTCTTCGCCGACATCGAGGGCGCGCTCGACGTGCCCGAGATCATCGTGGTGAACAAGGCGGACGCGGCCGACCAGGACACCGTCGACCGTCTCACCCGGCGCTTCAACGGCGACAGCATCGTCGTCTCGGCGCGCACGGGGGCGGGCATCGAGGAGCTCATGGCGCTGATCGAGGAGCGGCTGCCGCGCCTCGACCACGAGGTGCAGCTGCTGGTGCCGTACGACCGGGGGGACCTGATCTCCCGGGCGCACAAGGAGGGCGAGGTGCTCTCCGTCGACCACACGGCCGACGGCACGGTGCTGCACGCCAGGGTGTTGTCGAGCCTGTTCCACGAGCTGGAGAAGGTTGGCAAACCGGTCGAACATGTCTGATTCCGGATTTATCCGGATTTCATAGGTGAAAATAGACAGGGGCTGGCAGGGTGTTAAGATAAGCCCAGCTTTCCCCTACTATGGCGCGGGTTTCGGATGCTGGCTGCTGTGAGTCAAGTCACCTGCGGGGGTCCCAGGGATGATTGGGCTTTCTTCCGAATAACCCTGTACAGCAAGCGCACCTGTGAAATAACGTAACTGAACTGAAATCGCCGGATCATGAGTCCGGCGATCGGTCACCGCACAATCTTGCGCGGGTGAGAGCAGGAGACCCCATGTCGTCCGGACCCGGAGCGGACTCAGTGGGCGCGGCGCCAGCCGTTAGCTCAGTGCTGTCTTCGTGGTCCGTGCGTGCCTGCACTCTGGGTGAGGCGGTGATGCGGTGACCGTACGGCTCCTGACCAACATCGGCCGCTTGTGGACTGGGCACGACGTGCTCAGCAACGCGGCGATCCTGGTCCACAACGATCGCATCGCCTGGGTCGGCCGTGCCGCCGACCTGCCCCAGCACGTGCCCGGCGTCGTCGACGACATCGTCGATGTCGACCACGTCGAGAACCTCGGCGGTGCGCTGGTCACCCCCGGCCTCATCGACGCGCACACCCACCCCGTCTACGCCGGCAACCGCTACGCCGAGATGGCCATGCGGTCCGGCGGCTCCAGCGCCTCGGCCATCACCGCGGCCGGCGGCGGCGTGGGCTCCACCGTCACCGTCACCCGTGGCACCGACCCCTGGACGCTCTGCAACGGCGTGCGCGAGCGGCTGCGCTCCTGGCTGCAGAGCGGCACCACCACCGTCGAGGCCAAGACCGGCTACCACCTCACCCGCGACGGCGAACTCGCCGACGTGCGGCTCCTGCGCGAGCTGGAGAAGGAGCCGATGATGCCCCGCGTGCACGTGACCTTCCTGGCCGCGCACGTGGTGCCCCCTGAGTACTTCGGCCGCCAGCGTGACTACGTCGAGGCCGTGGGCGCCTGGTGCGCCGACGCCGCCGCGGCGGGAGCCGACTCCGTCGACGTCTACTGCGACGACGGCCACTTCACCACCGAGGAGTCCCGCTGGGTGCTGGCCTCCGGCCGCAACGTCGGGCTCCTTCCCCGTATCCACGCCGGGGTCTTCAGCCGCCGTGGCGCCGTCCAGCTCGCCGCCGAGCTCGGCTGTGCCTCGGCCGACCTGCTGCACTTCACCTCCGACGAGGACATCGCGATCATGTCCCGGTACGGCGTGCCCGCGGTCATCTGCCCCGCCACCGCGATGCAGCGGGGCAGTGTGCCGCCGGTCAAGCGCATGCTCAAGGCCGGTGTCACCGTCGCCCTCGGCAGCGACCACAACCCCGGCCACTGCGGCATCACCTCGATGCCGCTGGTCATCTCGCTGGCCGTGGCCATGTTCGGCATGAGCGTCGGCGACGCCCTCCGGGCCGCCACCCTGGGCGGTGCCACCGTCCTCGGCGCCCCTGACCGCGGCATCCTGGCTCCTGGGCGGCTGGCCGACATCGTCCAGTGGGACGCCGACCACGAGGGCGCCTTCGCCTGGTCCTACGGCCTCAAGCCCAAGCGCGTCTGGCGCGGCGGCACCCCGGTGCAGTAGCCCCTGCCTTCGCCTGGTGTCCCGGGCTTCGCTTGATGTCCCGGGCTTCGCTTGGTGTGCCGGCCTTAAGTCGAAGCCCGGCCGCAGTACCTTTGGACCCGGGACCGCAGCAGGCGACCCTGCAAAGAGAGGCCGCCGACGCCGGGGTCCAGTGCCACGAGCCGTCCATGCAATAGTGATGTATGCCACCTACGGTTGCTGTCGTCACGGATTCGACCGCTTACCTCCCCGCTGAGGCGGGCGTCACCATCGTCCCCTTGCAGGTGATCGTGGACGGCGCCGCCCACCCCGAGGGCACCGTCGACCTCAGCCGTAGCGCCCTGAGCCGGGCCAAGACCTCCCAGCCCCCACCCCAGCTCTTCGCCGACACCTACGCCCGACTCGCCGCCGCCGGCTTCACCGCGGTCGCCTCCATCCACCTGTCCGGCGAACTCTCCGGTACGGCTGCCGCCGCCACCGCCGCCGCAGGGACGGCCCCCATCCCGGTCGAGGTCGTCGACAGCCGCTCCATCGCCATGGGCCTGGGCTACCCAGTCCTGGCCGCCGCCCGTATCGCCCAAGCCGGCGGCGACCTCCCCTCCGTCGTCGCCGCCGCCCGCCGCTGCGTCACCTCCACCCGTACCTTCTTCTACGTCGACACCCTCGACCACCTGCGCCGCAGCGGCCGTATCGGCGCCGCCGCCTCCCTCGTCGGCTCCGCCCTGATGATCAAACCTTTGCTGGAGGTGACCGCCGGCCGTATCGCCCTCCTGGAGAAGGTCCGCACCCCCGGCCGTGCCCTCCTCCGCCTGGAGGAACTGGCCACCAAGGCCGCCGCCGACCTGGGCGCCCTGGACGTCGCCGTCCAACACCTCGCCTCCCCGGAGCGGGCCGCCACCCTCACCACCCACCTCACCGACCGCCTCCCCGACGCCACCATCCGCCTCGTCGAGGTCGGCACCGTCGTCGGCGCCCACGTCGGCCCAGGCATGCTCGGCGTCACCATCTCCGCCTAGGGCCCGTCGGCGAACCCACCCTGAGTTCGTCCTGCGCTTCTAGGCTGCCCCGGCTCCTTCGCTCCTTTGCGCCCTTCACTCCCTTGCGCCCTGCGCTCCCGCGCGCCTGAGCCCTGCGCCCTGCGCCCTGCGTTGCAACACGCACCCCTACGCTGCCCCGACGCCGCTCTGGCGCCTTGCTGCCCGGTGCTTGCCAAGCGCGGAACCTTGTCGCCTCGGACCTACTCGCGCCTGCACCGGCCTGCCGGATCCCCTTATCCACACCCGAGCCTCCCCACCCGGTTATCCCCAGAACCACACTCGGCCCCGCGAGCCGGTCCGTCGCCCCACCTAACCTCCCTGAGTGCGCGCCGACGAGCAGGACCGCCTGATCGCCGAGAAGCGGCTCCACGCGATCGTCACCACGGGGCTGCCTCGGCGCCCCACCACGCCCACCCCCACGCCGGACACCCCCACTCAGGGCACCCCCATACCCGTCACGCCCATCCCCGCTCCCGCCCCGCCACCCCCTACCGCCGCCACGGCCATCCCCACCACCACCGCCGGACCCGCTTCTGCCTCCACCCCGGCGAGGCCGCTCACCGCCGACCCACCCACGGCGGACCGCCCCCCGCCATCCCCCACTGCCAAGCCACCCACCTCACCTTCACCCGCCTACGACGACTACCTCACCTTCGGCTACCCCATCACCCACCCCCAGACCAGCAAGCCGCCCAGACTCAACCCCTACAACCAGCAGCCCATCTCGCCGCCCCCACCCCCCACCGCGGAGCACCCCCACCCCGCCCCAAACCCCCCAACCTTGGAGCCCCCCAACCTGCCCCCCACCTTCGAGGCCTTCCGCGCGACGGTGGCCACCCAACTAGCCCCAGCCCGCCCCCAAACCCGAGCCCTCATCCTCCTAGGCGTAGTAGCCGCAGTCATCGCCGCCTTCTGGCTGTGGCGCGCCCAACCCCTCCCCGAACCCCTCCCCGTCCCCACCCCCAACCCAGCCCCCTCCACCCAGCAACAACACCCCCGCACCACCCCCACCCCCACCGCAGAACTGATCGTCCACGTAACCGGCAAGGTCCGCCGCCCAGGCGTCTACACCCTCCCGGCAGGCTCCCGAGTAACCGACGCCCTCCAATCCGCGGGCGGCCCCCGCCCAGGCGCCGACACCAGCACCGTCAACCTCGCCCGCCGCCTGACCGACGGCGAACAAATAGCCATAGGCACCCCCGCCGCCCCCAACACCCCGCCCCCCGCAGCCGCCCCCGCAACGACCGCCCTCGTGAACATCAACACCGCCACCCCCGACCAACTCGAACAACTCCCCGGAGTAGGCGAGGTCCTGGCCCAGCGCATCATCACCTTCCGCGACACCCACGGCGGCTTCCAGTCAGTCGACCAACTCCGCGAGGTCAGCGGCATCGGCCCCCGAACGTACGCCGAGCTCAAGGACAAGGTGCAGATCTGACATGCCCCACCCCCCACCCCCCACCGCCACCCCCGCCCGCACCCAGCCCCAATCCGATGCACAGGCCCACGCCCGGACCCAAACCCACGCACAGCTCCACGCCCGGCCCCACGTTCGGACCCAGGCGCACGGCTGGACCGCGGCGCAGAATTGGACCCTGGTGCTCCCCGCCCTGGGCGCCTGGTCCAGTGCCCTGATCCTCCTCGGCTGCCCACCCCTGACCGGCTTCCTCGTCACCGCCGCCTGCGCCCTAGCCGCCCTAACCCTCCACCGCCGCCCCACAACCCGCCGCTCAGCGTCCCGCCTTCTGCTGGCCCGCGGCTCCGCGGCTGGCTACTCCGTGCCTGGCCACCCTGAACCAGGTCGTCCCGAACCAGGTCACCCCACAACCGACCATCGCGCAGCCCGTCGTGCCCCTTCCAACCTCACAATCCTCACCACCCTGGCCGCAGTAGCAGCCACCTCCACAGTCGTCGCCCTGAACCTCCTGTCCATCTCCTCAGGCCCCCTCCCAGCCCTGACCAAACGCGGCGCGACGATCACCGCCCAGCTGGTCCTGACCGACGACCCGAAGATCCGCTCCCCCCGCCCCGGCAGCTACTTCCACCGAGACCAGATCGTCGTCACAGCCAACCTCCGCACCCTCATCACCGGCTCCCACCGCCTGGCCATGGACATCCCCGTCCGCCTCTACGCCTTCGGCCCGGGCTGGCGCACTCTGCTCCCCAGCCAGCGCATCGAGGTGACCGCCCGCCTGGCCCCAGCCGACCCCAGCCATCTCACGGCCGCAACCCTGCTCGCCCGGACCGAGCCCCGCGTCCTGTCACCCCCGTCCTGGATCCACCGCATCGCCGGCGACCTGCGAGCGGGCCTCCGCAACGCCGCCGACGTACTCCCGCCGGACCAGCGCGGGCTCCTCCCCGGGCTGGTGGTCGGCGACGTCTCCCGCATGGACCCCCAAGTCGCCGCCGACTTCCGCGACGCAGGCCTCACCCATCTTCTGGCCGTGTCAGGCGCCAACCTCGCCATCGTCGCCGGCGCGGTCCTGGTCCTCGGCCGCGTCGCTGGTCTCTCCCTCCCAGCACGTGCTGTCCTGGCTGCCGCCGCCATGATCGCTTTTGCTGTCGTCGCCCGGCCGTCCCCGAGCGTCCTCCGCGCCCTCGTCATGGGCCTGGTCGCCGTCACAGCCCTGGGCACCGGCCGCACAAAGGACGGCATCACCGCCCTCTCGGCGTCGGTGGTCATCTTGATCCTCTTCGAACCGGCTCTCGCCCGCTCGTACGAGCGAGCTTCTTGAAACTCGGGATGGGATAAGCCCGCTGACCAGCGGGAACATTCAACCCGAGAGGTCATCATGTCTAGAGCCAAACCGAAGCGGCCCGGCGCGTACGAACGAATCTCCAGAGACCTGCGCGGCCTGGAGTTGGGTGTCAGCCGTCAGAAGGAGGACCTCGAACGACTCGCCGCGAATCTCGGATGGGGTAACCCCGTCCACTACGTCGAGAACGACACCAGTGCGAGCAAGGGGAAGGCCCGTCCGGTCTTCGAGCAGCTCAAGGCCGACTACATCGCCGGGAAGATCGACGGCATTCTTGTGTACTCCCTCGACCGTCTCACCCGACGAATGTCTGAGTTGGTGGACTTCGTCGAATGGGTCCAGACCACAGGGTGTCCGGTGGAGACCATCGAGGGAGACGACTTCCGTACGGCCAACGGCAGGGGCAACCTGCACATGAAAGGGGTGTTCGCTCAGCAGGAAGCAGAGCGCATCAGCGAGCGGTCCGGTCGCGCCCTGCTGGCGAAGGCTCGCAAGGGAGAGAAGCCCACGGGAGGACGGAGGTTCGGCTACACCGCCGACATGGAGATCGTCCAGGAGGAAGCCGAAGTCATCCGGAGCTGGGTGAAGCATCTGCTGTCCGGCGGCAGTATCGGCCATCTCGTAGAGAGACTGAATCTCGAAGGCTGCCCGCCTCCCAGGGGGTCACGTGGGAGAGGTAAGCGGTGGTACCCCTCGACCGTCCGGCGCATCCTGGCTAACCCTGCACTGGCAGGGATGATGGACTACACCCACACGGTGCACTATCCGGAGAAGACGGTGGTCACCGAGCGCTTCAAGGGGAACTGGAAACCGATCATCTCCGTGGCGAAGCACGAGGCGGTGAAAGCCGTCCTCAGCTCCCATCGGGGCATCGGCGAGCACAAGCCGCGTCGATACCTGCTCTCTGGGGTCGCCACCTGTGGAGAGTGCGGCTCGGCCCTGTACGGGGCTCCCGACAAGCGCGACCCGGGCGGTTACGTCTACCGGTGCCGGAAACAGTTCGGCGGATGCGGGGAGATCACGAGGACGGGCCGGATCATCGATGTCCTGATCAGCTTCGCAGTGGTCGCCACTTTGGAGGCGAAGCAGGACGAGGAAGGCCCGCTGGGGGCCTCCGACGATCAGCAGATCATCGAAGACCTCTCCGCAGAGATCGACAAGATCGAAAGGAAGATCGATACCACCCGCAAGGCGTACGAAGAGGACCAGATCTCGGATGCCGACTACTTCGCGACGCTTCGGAACCTGCGTCACCGGCAGAAGGAGGTTCGCCGGGAGGTAGCCACCCGCGAGAAGGAGCGTGAGCAGCGCGAAGCGGCTGCACGGTACACGGACGAGACCTGGAACGCTTCCAGCCTCGAAGAACAACGGGAGATGCTCCGGGCGCTCCTGGCCCAGATCGTCGTCCACAAGGCGGGGGGACGCGGAGGTCCGTTCCGGGCGGACACCATCTGGTTCCAGCTCAAGGGCTCCGAGCGGATGCTGACCTTCCGCTGGACGAAGCCCTACGTCCCGCGATCCACGGATCTGGCCGTGGAGATCATCTACGCCGGGCAGGCTAACCAGTCGGAGGTCAAGCGCACAAAGCTCACGCTCATGCTGGACGAGGGGGGAGAAGAGCGATGACGATCGTTAGCAGTCTCCTGTGGGAGACCATCGCCTACTTCGCCCCGGAGGGTGAGTTGCTCACCCTCTCGTACGCTGACAGGAACGAACGTCCCTTCGACGTGGTGTGCAAGCTGAGCCCTGTACGCCGCGAAGCGAGGTTCGTGTTCATCCGTCAGACATAGGGGGCACGGGGGTGCACAAGAAGGGACCGGGATAGGGTTAGTATCCCGGTCCCTTCGCTCTTGTCGCTCAGCGATGCCCCCAACTTGCCCTCGCTGAACGCATAACCGACAGTAACAGGGTCCTTGTTCAAGTGAGCAGGTCCTCGCCCTTCGTATCTGGCTGGGACTGAGGGCGAGTCACCCTCGCACGATCAGCCGGCGTGAGTCCGAACCGGGCTGACAGCGTCACGAACATGGTGACCCACCGGCCCATCTCCCGCGCATCGTCGCCACGACGGACCGAGTTCCGCATTCCTGCGATCACCGCGCAGAGCGTTGCGAATGACTCCGCGTCATACGGCGTGATCAAACCGGGCGGCATCTTGAGGAGCAGATCATCCCAGATCTCTCGCACCGTGGGCGGAAGCTTGTACGGCGGGGCGACCGGTCCAGGTGGCGGAACAGGCTCAGCCTGATTCGCGCGATCAGCGCGATAGGTGCCCTGTAGCAGCTTGAGGGCAGTGGGTTTAGGAGTTCGCCCGCTACCGGGTCCGCCCATAGTTGATCACTCCTTTGAGCACGGCTCGACGATCGGATTTTCCGCCTGTGGGAGAACGAGACCCCCTCGGTGGTCCCTTGACTCCATGATCACGGAGAGATTTGAACGCCCCTACCCCCGGCTGTCCTACAGCGGCCTGGAACACACCGGGGCGAGCGACCAGCGCCCTACCAGCCAGCGGTCCGGCCTCCAGTGCCGTGACTACGCGTTGGGGGCTCAGAGGTGCGATTAGGGAGCAGGGCGAAGGGGTCGGGAAACGGAGGATCAAGCGACCCCGAACGCCCTGCTGGCCTTCCCTCGTGACGGCGGCTCGGGGAGATGGAGTCCCAAGCCCATGACAGCCACGAGGGAAGAGCGTCACGCGACCAGCGACACCGAGACGGCTGAGCTGGGTGCGTGGATCTCCAGGCCGAAGCGACCTTCGGCACGGAACGTGATCATGTTGGCCTCGAACGCTGTGCCGCCCTGCCCCGCCCCGAAGCGGTCCGGCTTGTACACCGACTCCGACCAGTCCAGTCGAACTTCCTCACGGGTGTTGAGCTGCACCTTGCGAGGATCGAAGACCACGGCCTTGTCAGCGGGAACGGCGAGGGACAGCGCCACCGGGACGCCGTAGAGTGTGCGCCGCATGGCGTCCACCGGAGTGCCCTGTCCTGCCTCTGCGCCTATGAACGAACCGGCGTCCGTCACGCTGGTCTCGATAGCTTCCCAGTCCACCGGGCGGAGGGCGATAGCTCCCGCCTCGTAGCCGAGATTCTGTAGCTTCGTGATGCCTGACCGGATGCTCAGCAACTTGGACGTGGCGAACGCTTGTACCTGGACACCGGACGTGTTGAGGATGCCTCGCATGTTCTCACCAGCACCCGACCCATTGAGGATTTGCCCCTCAACCGCCAGATCGATCCCGTACCGCATCTCGCCGTCTAGGAACTGTTGCAAGGCGGGGAGATCCGCGAGCACCTGACGCGGAACCTCTTCCGACAGGTGCGCGATGACGCGGCACCGATCTTCGATCAGTTCGAGGGTGTAGATCGACGTCGGCTTGCGCGCGCCCTCCGCGACGGGTGCCGCGTTGTTGGTGCGCGTGGTCTGCCGCAGATAGCTGAAGTGCGTGTCGGTCGGCTGACGCGGGATCAGGCTCAACAGCGAGGTAGCTGGCTGACCCTGTACGTACGGCGCTGGCGCTGCGACAGGTGTGGTGACGGCACCGGTCGGAGAGAGAACCGCCTTCGCTCCGAAGAGGTCGCCGGGACGATCCCCGCCGAGCATGCGCCGGAGAGTTTTCTCACCCCATGTCACCGCCCCGTTTCCGCCGACCGGAGGGACGGCACCGCCGTTCAGCTCCTTGAGGGCGTCATTCAGAGTCTTCTGGGACTGCTTCCGCTCCAGGGCGCGAACCGCGTTCATCGTCGCGTCGCTGAGCGTGTCCAGTTCCACCTTTTCGGCGGTGGTGTGGGTGGCCTTGGATGTGAGTTCCTTCAAGCGCGCCCTCATCGTGGTGAGGTCGTCCTTGAGTTCTGAGAGGGACTTGCCGTAGGTGAAGTACGCCATGATCGAATCGCTTTCGTCGAGGAAGCGACGCGGAGCTAGGGAATGCTCGACGCGTCGTACGTCTCGCCGTCAGTTGGGCTCTTCGATCTTGGCTTGGGGCTCTTCGATCTTGGCTGGCCTGGTCGGCTTCTGCTCTTGAGATATACCCGGCACTGAAGCCTGAATCACCACTTATCGCTGGATAGTGGCGAGCTTCCTTCCGCCGCCCTCCGCGTCAGCCTTGATGTTCTTGTACCAGTCCATCCACTCCGCGTTCCGAATCTCCTCTGGCAGCTCCGCGAGACCCTGCCCGATCAAGGCGGCGGCATCCTGGAACCGTCCCAGATAGAACATGACGATGCCGCGTTGCATCATCAGGTAGGGCGGGCTGTAGAAGTACGCCGAATCGGGCGCTGTCGCCTCCGGGTCATAGCTCTCTTCCGCCGCATCGAACAGGCGAAGGGCGCTGACCTCGTCTCCCTCCAGGGCATGCGCTCTCGCTTGCTGCTGTGTGGCAATCGTCTTGGTCGCTGGTCTCACGGCAAGCTTCCGGGCAGCCCTTGAGAGAGCGATCATCTCGCCAACGTCATCCCTCATCCAGGCGAGGTGTCCCCTCATGGCGAGCGCCGTGGAGGCCGCGTCATCGTCGTTGGCTTCGAGGGCGATCCTCAGGGCCTTGTCGTAGAAACGATCAGCCTTGCCGAACTGCCTCAAGTACGCCGTGAGCCATCCAGAGAACTGAGCCGACGAGGAAGCGACTGACGCGAGTCTGTCCCGGCTGACTCCTCGCGCTTCTCGGAGAACAGTCTCCGCCTGCTTCTGATGCGCTATCGCGGCGGGAAGCACCACCCTTGAGCCCACGGTGTCTTCCAGCTTGCGGTGAGAGAGAAGCACACCCTCCAGCGCGTCAGCCGTTACCGTGTCAGGTCTCCGGGCTCTGCGCGCCTCCTCTGCCGCCTCGTCAAGGACAGATTCAGCCACGTCCAGAGCTACGGCTAGCGCTGGAATGTCGCCCACAGGGACGCGCCGGCCTGCTTCCCACCGAGACACATCCCAGCGGGTGAGGCACTTGCCGGAGATCTTGTTCACCCGATCCGCGAGCTGAGCCTGAGAGAGGCCGAGTTCCATCCTCAGCTCCGCGATCATGGGGCCGATAGGCATCAAGGTGTGGGCCTCCAGGTGGGGGTGTGGGCCTGGTACCTCCCATCATGACTCCTGACCGCTGTGATTGGGGACATGTCGAGGACAGAGAGTGATGGCCAGCGTCAGGTGGCGGTGAACATCGTCCGGCTCCGGCTGAACCCCGACAGGCCCTTGGTGAGACCTGAGCAGGTGGGTCGAGAGCTGTGGACCTACGAGAACGGGCGACTGGTGGCAACGACGATGGCCGGAGACGACGATGACACTCCGCATTGAGATCTACAGCAGGGACGGCATCGGAAACCCCGAGACACCGCATCATGACACCCACTGGTGCGGTGACGTATGGTGCCCCGTCTCCTGTTCCCTGGACTGCGAGACATGCCACCCGCCGAAGCGGAAATGGGGAGCGATCTCCGCCCTCCGCCGCAACTTCATATCCGGATGCCCGGTCCCACTCCGGTCGAGCCCATAGCCCCACTACTCACATCGGAGCGCTGGAGGGTTGCTCCGGTGTGGCGCGACACGGCCCCCGCACAAGGTTCATCCCGCCCATGTCGCGGGGGCCGTGTCCCCCCTTGACCCCCTACGCCCCGCCGTGGGTCCCACCAGGCGGGGCGTAGGGTCAAAGGCCGTGCGGTTCAGGTGGTTGCCATACGGTAGGCCAGTGTCTCCAGCAGCCGGGGAGCTTGAGTTCCCGCCCCGCCTCTGAGGACCAGCATCGCAAGCTGACAAGCGACGTATCCCGCCTGCCGAGCGTCGGAGGTGGGCGGCGGTGCCTTGATGGAGGCAGCCGCGACCGGGTAAAGCTGGCACACCGCTTGCAGCAAGCCAATGGACACATCTGCGAATTCCCGAGCGTCATCCACGAGCGTCGGCAGATGCCGAGCGGTGCGGAGATCGTCCTTGAGAAGTGCGCGTACGGTAGCGACAACGCACCGTCGCGTGTCGGTGAAGTCATCGTGCGAGGTCATGATCCGTCGCCCCTTCCCTAGATCCGGTTGCGGCGGCTCGGGCCATGCCACAGGCGCTCATCCCAGTGAGACGCGGACTCTCGATCCGGCTCGGGAGGCTTCTCATCGCGCGCCGCCGGGCGTTGATCCGGGCCTTCTTGCTCGTAGGTCATTTCAGATCCCCTTCCGACGTCCCATCGGTTAGGCGGTTCCGCGCGGCGGCATGCACGAAGATGACTTCCGCGCCGCGTGTGCCGAACTCAAGGTGAGCGATCTCCGCCGCGTGCTTGACCGTTGCCTGGATCGCGCCTCTCGTCTCCTCCGGCGAGCCGGGATCGACATCAGGTGGCGGGCCGAGCACGACGTTGGCGGTGGGGGTGAGATGGCTCAGCCGGGTGGTGAGTCGGACGGCGGAGCCGAGCAGGTCCGGCAGAGTGCTGTCGGGAACCAAGCCAATGATCTCTGCGGCTGTGCTGGGGTTGTCGCGGAGATGGTTGATCATCAAGGAGATGGTCAGTCGCTTCGCCTCTTGATCGCTCAAGGTGGATTTCCTTCCTTCTGAGTGCCCCACTCACACACCCCTCCTTCTAGGGAGGGGTGTGTTCGTGATTGGTGGGGGCGAGACGCCGCGTGATTGAGCGTGATTGCCCCGACCTGCGGGTTCCTTGATCGCGTGCGTATCGTGTGAGTCGTTTCGTGATTGCGGATTCCGTGTAATGGCCGTGATTGAATTTTGGTCCTTACATTCTGGGGGTGAGCCGGAACCGGGCTTCCGGCCTTCCCCCTCCCGTGCGGGGGGAGTCAAAGCGTTCAAGAACACCCGCGTCCACCTCCGTCAGCAGATCTCTACGGGCCTTCTCCACCTCAGCGGGGGACGGATTTTGCTTCCCGGTCTGGCGCCGGGCCAGTTCGCGTGCCGAGATGCCGTCGTGTCCGCAGTCCCCGGCCAGTGCCACGGGCTCAACCGCCTCGATCAGGCTGACCAGGCCAAGCTTGGTATCCAGCCAAGCCTTGAAGCGGGGCACGGCACCGGAGGGAGACTTCCGGTGGTGGAAGGTCACGATGGGACTGCCGCTTTCACCTTCCAGCACAAAGACCGATCCGGCACCGCCCGTGAGCCACGTGGACCCGTACACGTCGGCAGCCGACTTGGGCACCCCGCCATCGGCGGATGACTTGCGCGTGTGGTGCAGTTCCATCAACTCGATGCCCGCCGCCAGCGCGAGCTGTCGCGCCCGGTTGTATCCGGCAGCGGGTTCGTCCTGGCTGAGCTGCATCACGGCGTCCTTGAGACTGTCGATCACTACTGTGTCCGCCCTATGCAACTCCGCGAGACGACACAGCAACTCGGGGTTCTTCGCGAGGTCGGCGGTCAGAGGTCCCCGCCATACGGTGAGCCGCTCAGCGAGTACGTCCCGCCACGCGGCGTTGTGGACCACCTGACGTTGGAAGGCTCGCAAGATCTGGTCCGGTCGGTCCATCGCGAGGTAGAGCACATGCCTGCCTTCCACGACGGGCATCCCAAGGACCTCGCGATCCCCGAGCCCCAGCCTCGCGAAGACCAGGCAAGTGGCCAGAGTCGTCTTCCCGATGCCCGGCGGTGAGGCGATCATCAAGGACTCGCCGGCCATCCACCCGACCCTGTTCGCCTCACCCCAGATGGCGGGGGCAGTAGCGGGCAACTCGAAGAGATGGGCACCCGTCACCGTGCGGGATGCCGCAACTGTAGATAGATCCCGAAGCTGTTCCGCCGCCTGGTCCTCCGCGTCACGTCGAAGCCCTTCGCGCCGCGCCTTCGCTCTGCGGTACTCCCTTTCCGCCTCATCTTCCTCGTCAGAGTCGTCTCGGTGCCGTCGCCGCTTCTTCGGCGGCTTGACGGGTTCGCCGGTCTCGCTGTGGGAGCAAGGGCCGTCTAGAGCGAGCAGCGGGGCCGTCTTCGCGTCCCGGACGACGTCCCGCCAGTCCCCGACCTGTGTAATCGGTTGAGCCGCGAACCACTCCGCTACGCTCTGCGCGGTGAAGGGACGGGGCGTCCAGTGGGTCGCCTCCGGAAGGGTGCCGAAGCGATGCGCTTCCGCCCACTCCTCAGGGGGAACGCGATCTTCGTCGCACCGGTCGTGTCCAGCCCACCATTCCGCCATGAAGGGGTACTTCACCAAACGGCCCTGCGCCTGGTCTCCGAGCGCCTCGCCGCATCCCTCACAGGCGAAGGTCAGGCTGCCGCATTCCACGCAGGTAGCGAAGCGGTGCAGCCCCTTACCAGTGGACGGAATCGGGTCGACAAGCGTGGAACTGGGTAGCATCTAGGGTCTCCTTCGGTCACGTCCTCCGGGGTACGAAACGGCGGCTTCGTGGAGTGGCGGGGGTCTTTGGCGGTGCGGCAGGGGGCGACCGTGGAAAGTGCAGCCCTCTTGCCCCGCCTGGTCTGAGAGAAGTTCATGCGCTGTCTTCGCTGGCCTCTTCCAGCAGGGCGCGCGTGTCTTCGAGGATCATCCGAACCTGAGGGATCGTGACGCTTCCTTCTTTCTCGGCGTGCGTCATGATCACATCGGCGATGTGCGATGCGGTGTAGTACCTGCGGGCTTCCGCGATGTCTTCCGGGGTGCCGCTGCGCACGGCGCGTGCAAGAGCTGCGCGGGCTGCTTGGGTGCGGGTGGTCTGGCGGATTGGCGTACTGGGCATGATCACGAGTCCCTTGCCATTAGGAGCTGAGCGCCCGTCGCCAATGAGGCTTGCGGCTCTGGCGTGGCCGCCGCTTCCTCTGCGGGCTTCCTTCGGCAACTGTTACGACTCTGACCCCATGTGAAGATCCGTGAAGATCTCCCGACCGCCTTTAGGGCGGTGGCCCACGCGCTTCGTTGGGTCTGCCAGACGGACCCGTTCCACGCGCCTGATAGAAGGCTCCCCGCTCTAGGGTTCTCCCTAACCCGACATCTCGGACTCTTTGCGGGGGCGGGGTTCCGTTTTCCCTGGTCAGGCGTACTATGGAGATACCGAGCTTCGTGGAGCATCCTCGTACGGCTTCGCCCTCTCCGTCTGCGCGACGGCAGGCATCCTCCTCCTGGCACCCCGCCTCCGAGATCGCCTGTCCAACCCCAGACAAGAAGGGGCGCAAGATGAGCCTGAGTCGGACCTGCTCACGCTGGACCAGCGCAAGCGTGGCTCGTTCGGGGCGGAAGCGGCCGACCCAAGGTCGCTCACGCTGGATCAGTGTGTGCCGGGTCCGCTCGGAGCTGAGCAGCCATGGCCGGACCGGTACACGCGGGAGTACAGCAGGCAGGAGCACGGCAGACAGGAGTACGGCAGGCAGGAGTACGGCAGGCTGGGCCAGGCCCGGCGGGAGTTCGGCAGGCTGGGTCAGGCCCGGCGGGAGTTCGGCAGGCTGGGTCAGGCCCGGCCGGAGTACGACCGGCTGGGCCAGTCCGGGGCGGAGCATCGTAGGTGGGAGAAGCCCAGGTGGTGGCGGGTGCGGCTGCCGAGGTGGATGTCGGAAGCGGTGGCGGTTCCGGTCGCTGCCCAAGCGGCGGTGACGCCGGTCCTGATCTTGATGGCTGGGCAGCTCACCCTGATCGCCATCCCTGCCAACCTCCTGGCAGGTCTGGCAGTCGCGCCGGCCACGGTTCTGGGGTTCGCTGCGGCGGTGGTCGCGCCGGTGTCGCCGGAGGTGTCGCA
Organism: Nonomuraea sp. NPDC050328; assembly: GCF_044459405.1. Taxonomy (NCBI): domain Bacteria; kingdom Bacillati; phylum Actinomycetota; class Actinomycetes; order Streptosporangiales; family Streptosporangiaceae; genus Nonomuraea; species Nonomuraea sp. NPDC050328. Next base: position 317,377 of record NZ_JBITIW010000002.1, read on the forward strand.
ATGGCTCGTCATCCCTGCCGGCTATGCGGTGGGCTGGATCATCGCGGTAGCCGGATGGGCGGCTCAGGCACCGCTCACGAACATCCCCTGGCCGGCGGGAATCGGTGGCCTCCTCCTGCTCGCGGTGGTGTGCGCGGTGGCCGTGCCTCTGTGGCGGCGGTGGAGGAAGGCGCTGGTCGTGGTCATGGGCGCCGTGCTCGCGGCGGTGCTTGCCGTACCACCCGTGATTGCTCCCTGGCCGCCCGACAGGTGGCTGATGGTGATGTGCGATGTCGGGCAGGGGGATGGGCTGGTGATCGCGGCGGGCCAGAGGAGAGGGGTGGTCGTCGACACCGGCCCGGATCCGGTGCTCATGGATCGGTGCCTGCGCGATCTCGACATTCGGGAGATCCCCTTGATCGTGCTGACTCATCCGCACGCCGACCACATCGGTGGGCTGGCGGGGGTGCTCAGGCATCGGCGGGTGGGTGCCTTGCTGGTCAGCGGTGCGCATGGAGCGGAGCTCAAGCCGTCGTCACGGGACGCGCCTCGACCGGTCGCCCTATCGGCTCAACCCGGTGCGAGGTGGACGTTCGGTCCCTCGGAGGTGACCGTGCTCGCGCCGCACGAGAGCGAGGAGTTCGTTGGTCCGGGGGAGGGGAGCATGCTGAACAACGCGAGCGTGGTGCTGCACGTGCGCTGGGCTGTGGGGTCGGCGTTGCTGAGTGGGGACATCGAGACCGAGGCCCAGGTGCAGTTGGTACGGCAGGGCGTGCCTCAGGCGGACATTCTCAAGGTTCCGCATCATGGTTCGGCTCGGCAGGATCCCGGGTTCCTCGGTGCGGTGGGGGCTCGGGCGGCGTTGATCAGTGTGGGGCGGGGCAATGACTATGGGCATCCGGCTCCTGGGGCGCTCGCTGCCTTGGCCGGGGTGGGGGCGCGGGTCTTTCGTACTGACCAGATGGGGGCGCTGGCGGTTGTGGAGCGGGACGGGAAGCTGGCCATCGTCCGGGGAGCGAAGCGGGCGGAAGAGGCGGCGGGTTCGTCGTCCAGACGGACGGCTGGGCTCGCGGAGGGGGCTGCTGGGCATTCGCATGCCGGGGGAGGTCCTTGATCGGGCAAGCGGGTGGCGAGCTGCGGGTTGGGGGATGCGGTGAGCTCGGCAAGACGCGGGCACACGGCGAGGGCCAGTCGTGGGCGGATGGCGAAGGGGAGGGGTGCGGGGGACAACGGGAGGAGCGGCGCAGGGGACAGCGGGAGGGAGCGGCGCTGGGGACCGGGGCGTGGGGCTAGGGCAGAGGGCCGGCCGTGGGGCAGGGCCGTGGGGCCGGGGCGTGGGCGGACCGGGGTGGGGCGGATAAGGGCGGGTGGGTAGGGGCGGGCGGATAGGGCCGGGCGTAGGACCGGGGCGTGGGACCGGGGCGTGGGACCGGGGTGGGGCGGGGCAGAGGGCCGGGCAGAGGGCGGGGCAGAGGGCCGGGCAGAGGGCGGGGCGTGGGGCCGGGGCGTGGGCGGACCGAGGTGGAGCGAACCGGGCGGATAGGGGCGGGCGGATAGGGGCGGGTGGATAGGGGCGGGTGGATAGGGGGAGGTGGATGGGATGAAGGGTGGGTCGGGGATCGGGGGCGTTGAGTACCGGCTTGTCGGTGGGACGTGGCATGCTGCACGGCATGGCCCAGACTTCGCCCGCACCCGTGACCCTGATTGTCGGCGAGGAGGAGCTGCTCGTGGATCGGGCGGTGGCCGCGGTGGTGGGGGCGGCGCGGGGGGGCGATCCTACGGCGGAGGTGCACGATCTGCTGGGGGGGAAGGTCGAGACGGGGGAATTGACCCGGTTGACCTCGCCGTCGCTGTTCGGGGACCGGTCGGTGGTGGTGGTTCGGCAAGCGCAGGACCTGTCCAAGGACGTGGTCGCGGAGATCTTGGCGTATGCCAAGAATCCGGCCGAGGACACGACGCTGGTGCTGGTGCATCCCGGTGGGGTGAAGGGGAAGGCTCTGGTCGACGGGGTGAAGAAGGCTGGGGCGCAGCTGCACACCGTGGCGAAGGTGACGAAGCCGGGTGAGCGGATGGAGTTCATCCGGGGGGAGATCAGGGGGGCGGGGCGAACGATCTCGGCTGATGCGGCGCAGGCGCTGCTGGAGGCGGTCGGGAACGATCTGCGGAGTCTCGCGGCGGCGTGCAGCCAGTTGATGTTCGACACGCAGGAGAAGGCGATCAGCCTGGCGGCGGTTGAGCGGTACTACCGGGGGCGGGCCGAGGTGACCGGGTTCAACGTGGCGGACTCGGCGGTCGAGGGGCGGCTGGCGGAGGCGCTGGAGCAGGTTCGGTGGGCTGTCGGCAGTGGGGTGGCGCCGGTTCTGCTGGTGAGTGCGTTGGCTCGGGGGTTGCGGGGGCTGGCTAAGGTGCAGAGTGCGCCGCGGAACGCTCGGGGGCCGCAGGTGGCTGCGCAGCTTGGGATGCCGCCGTGGCAGGTGGATCGGGTGCGGGGGCAGCTTCGGGGGTGGGGGCCGCAGGGGCTGGCTCGGGCCATCCAGGCGGTTGCCCATGCTGATGAGCAGGTCAAGGGCGGGGGCGCGGACACGGGGTATGCGCTGGAGCACGCCATCCAGCAGATCGTGGCCAATCGGAATGGGCGGTGACGTCCGGCCCGCGGTAGGTGGTCGGTCGGGGTGGGTCGGTGAGGTCTGGCCTGTGGTGGGTGGTCGGTCGGGGTGGGTGGTGACGGCCGGCTCGCGGTGGGTGGTCGCTCGGAATGGTTGGCGACGGCCGGCTCGCGGTGGGTGGTTGATCGGGACGGGTGATGGCCCCGGCCTGAGGTGAGTGGGCGAGTCGGTGAGGTCGGCCGTAGCCGGCTCAGGCCCAGTCCGTTCAGATGGCCGGCGGGGGAGGGATGGGGCCGGCGGGTCCAGCCCTGGTTGGGGAGATCTGGGTGATGCCTGGCCTCCGTCACCAAGCCAGGCGCCGCCGGGATGCCTGCCGTACGCCTGGGTAGTGCCCCGCCCCGGTTGGGAGGACGGGGTGGGGTCCGGCCGCTGGGTGCAAGGCACGCGCCGCCTGCCGTACCCCAAGGAAAGGGCTATGACCCCTGGAGGGCCGCCTCGTGAAGGATGCCGTCGCTGATCTCGAGGACGCGGTCGGCCAAGGTGATGAGGCTGGGGTCGTGGGTGGCGACAAGGGCGGTGACGCCCTCGCTACGGACGAGGGCCCGCAGGAGCTGCATGATCTGCCGCCCGGTCTGCGAGTCGAGCTGCCCGGTGGGCTCGTCGGCGATGAGCAGGCGGGGCCGGTTGGCCAGGGAGCGGGCGATGGCCACCCGCTGCCGCTGGCCGCCGGACAGCTCGTAGGGACGCTGGTTGACGTGCTGCTCCAGCCCGACGAGGGACAGGAGCATCCGCACCCGCTTGTCCCGCTCGTCGGCGGGCATGCGGACGAGCCGCATGGGCACGCCGACGTTCTCGGCGGCCGAGAGCACCGGGATCAGCCCGAAGGACTGGAAGACGAACCCGAGCACGTCGCGGCGCAGCGCGAGCAGGGCGTCCTCGCCCAGGCTGGTGACGTCCTGGCCGGCGACGACGACGCGTCCGGCGTCGGGCCGGTCGAGGCCGCCGATCTGGTTGAGGAGGGTGGTCTTGCCGGACCCGGAGCGGCCGCGGATGGCGACGAGTTCGCCGGGGTAGGCGCTGAAGGTGACGTCCTGGAGGGCGACGACCTCCTTGGGCCCGCTGCGGTAGACCTTGCGCAGCCCTTCGACCACGACCAGGGGCTCACTCACCGGTTTCCTCCTTGGGGCTCGACGGCCAGACGCCGATGTGGTCGGACTCGAGTTCGAGGCGGACGCGGCGCTCCATGTTGAGCGCGTTGGTGAAGTCGCGGGGGAGCTGGAGCCGGCCGACGCGGTCGAGGACGGCGTACTCCTGGGCGTGTTCGCCGTCGCGGCGCAGGGTCTCGCTGGAGGTGCGGCCGTCGCGGATGCCGATGGTCCGCCCGACCTGTTCGGAGACGAGGGAGTCGTGGGTGACGATGACGACGGTGACGCCGAGTTCCTTGTTGGCGGTGCGGAGCGCCTCGAAGACCAGCCCGGAGGTCTCGCTGTCGAGCTCGCCGGTGGGCTCGTCGGCGAGGATGAGCTGGGGGGAGTTGGCGAGGGCGACGGCGATGGCCACGCGCTGCTGTTCGCCGCCGGACATCTCGGCGGGTTTGCGGTCGGCGCAGTAGTCGACGCCGAGCAGGTCGAGCAGGCTGCGCGAGCGCTGGGCGCGCCCGCGCTTGCCGGCCAGGCGCAGCGGCAGCTCGACGTTCTCGCGCGCGGTGAGGTAGGGCAGGAGGTTGCGCGCGGTCTGCTGCCAGATGAAGCCGACCACGTCGCGGCGGTAGCGGAGCCGGTCGCGGGCGGTCATGGCGAGCAGGTCGATGCCGGCCACCCGGGCCAGACCGGCGGTCGGCACGTCCAGCCCGGACAGCACGTTGAGCAGCGTCGACTTGCCGGAGCCCGAGGCGCCGACGATGGCGACCAGCTCGCCCTTGTCGATCAGCAGGTCGAGGCCCTGGAGGGCGACGACCTCGACGCCTTCGGTCTTGTAGATGCGTACCAGGTTGTCGCAGACGATGTGCGCGTCGCCGCCGAAGGCGGCCTTCTCCTGGGCGGCCTGGTTCTCCAGCTCCGAGAGTGTCTGTTCCACTTAGTCCCCCACTCGTAGGACCGAGCCGAGCGTACGGCGGCGCGTGATGGTGGTGTGCACGAGGGCTCCCAGGATGGCGACCACGGTGAGCCCCACGCCGAGCAGGATCGGCGTGAGCAGGTCGGGGTCGGTCGGGTCGACGGCCAGGTCGCCCGCGTAGGAGGACAGGTCGATGCCCGGCCCGAGCGCGGCGGGCAGGCCGAGTCCCAGCCCGAGGCCGACCAGCGCGGTGATGACGATCAGGGGGGAGACCTCCAGCACGGTGAGCCGTTGCGCCTGCCCGGTGGACAGTCCCAGGGTACGCAGGAACGACAGGGCCGCGGTCCGGTCGGCGGCGCTGATCACCAGGGAGACGATCACCGCGACGATGGCGTAGGCGGCCAGCGCCAGCGTGACGACGAGCAGGGCGAGCTGGATCATCTCCGTCAGCGGGTCCTCGACGATCGCGGCGTGGCGCTGGGCGTAGGTGGTGACGCGGCTGTCCACCTTGGCCGCGGCGGTGAGGGCGGCCACGTCCGCGTCGCCCTTGATCAGCAGGGCGTTGACCGCGGTGCGGGTGCCGGCGCGCTCGTTGGCGTCGAAGGGCACCAGCGCGAACATCGAGCCGTGGAAGAAGCCGGGCACGGAGGCGATCTCGCCCTTGGGGGTGAGGGTCATCCGGCTCTGCCAGCCGATGTCCAGTTTGGGGCGGTCGCGCAGGTCGGGGGAGACCAGGGCGGGGATGCCGTCGCCGGTGGGCGGCGCGGGCAGGTCGAGCGGGCTGTCCTTGGCCAGGTCGCGGTAGGCGGCCAGGTCGATCGCGATGATCTCCAGCTTCTGGGTGCCGATGCCGAGCTGGACCCGGCCGGTCTGGGCGGGCACGACCGTCTCGACGCCGGGGACCTGCTTGATCCGCTCGATCGCGGCCGCGTCGTACTCCAGGTCGGTGCGCATCGTGATGGGCGCGCCGGCGGCCTGCCAGGCGGCGAGGGTCTGGGTGCGGGTCAGGCCGGTGGAGATCACCGAGGCGAAGATCGCGACGGCGAGCGCCGGCAGCAGGATCAGCACGGGCAGCGTGCTGAAGGACCGGGCGCGGGCGGCCCGCGTCAGCCCCAGGAACGGTACGGCAGGCCGCCCGCGGGAGGCGAGCCAGACGACGAGGCGCAACGGGTAGGGGTAGCAGCGCAACGTGATCAACGCCGCGGCCAGCGTCAGCGCGACCGGGACGAGCAGCAGGAACGGGTCCTGGCCCTGGGTGGCCACGTCGGTGGCGAGGCCGCGCGAGCGCACCATGTACGCCCCGCCGAGGGCCAGACCGATCACCAGGATCTCCAGCGTCACCCGCCGCGCCGAGGGCCTAGGCGAGGCCACGTCGCCGCGCCGTTCGTTCAGGGGCGAGCGGTGGGCGTTCGCCTGCCGTACCGCGGCGAAGGCCAGGGCGGTCAGCGGCACCAGGGCCGGGGCGAGGTGCACGATCGGCGTGGTGCCGCCGGGGACGAGGTAGGACAGGCCGTAGCCGATCAGGGCGGCCGGGAGGGTGGCGAGGGCGATGACGGAGGTGCCGGTCCAGGTGATGCGGGCCAGGGAGCCGCCGCGGGCGCGCATGAGCGACAGGGTCGGGTCGAGTCGCTCGGTGACGAGCTGGGTGGCCAGCGCGGCCACGCCGAGCGCGACCACGAGCAGGCCGCCCAGCAGCAGGTACAGGATGGTCTGCGCGGTGGCCAGCTCGTCCATGAAGGATTCCAGGACGGCCTTCAACCGGGTGTCCAGGACGTAGGGGCTGAAGCTGGGCGACATCAGGCCGAGCTCGCGGGTGAAGTCGTTCAGGGCGTCGAGCACTCCGGTGAAGCCCTGGGTGCCGACCTGGCCGGGTTCGACCCCCATGATCCAGGCGTAGACGACGCGTCGGTCGCTGTCCTGGAGGGCGGGCAGGCTGCTGGCGTCGATCAGCGCGGTGTAGTAGAGGTCGGCGTCCGCCGCGCCGGGCCGGACGACCTCGTTGATCTGCAGGAACTCCTGGTTGTGCCGCCAGTAGGGATCTTCGGCGCGTTTGGGTTCGAAGACGCCGACGACCTTGACGGTGGTGGGGTCGGTCGCGCCGATGCGGTACGTCGCGCCGAGGGCGAAACCCATGTGCCCGCCCACGGCGGTGCGGGCGACGCCGATCTCCATGACGTTGTCCTTGGTGGCGGCGGGCGCGCGGCCCTCCACCCAGGTGACCTGCCGGTCGCCGTTGGAGAGCCAGCCGACGTTCAGGAACTTGGTCGTGGTGCCGACCATCGGGGTGTTGACGCTCTTCAGGCTCAGGTGCGAGGTCCCGGCGCCAGCCGGGGTGACGATCCGGTCGAGGGCCGCCGGCATCTTCCCGCGGAAGATGTCGTCGAACTGCATGAACATCGCATGGCTGCTGATGCCGGAGTCGCCGCCGCGCGGCTCGTAGCGCACGGTGAGGTCGATCTGGTCGGCGCCGGCCGCGCGCAGGTCCTTGCGCAGCGCGTCGTCGAAGGAGGCCTGCATCGCGCGGGGCAGCCCGCCGACCAGCAGGCAGGCGCTCAGGGTGAGCACGGCCAGTACGGCTACCGCCCCGGCGTTCACCCTGGCCAGCAGCAGCGCCTTCACTGGTCCTCCCCGATCCGCAGCACCCGGCCCAGCCCCTGCTTGCGCATGCTGCGGGCCAGGAGGGCGACGATGGCGAACAAGATCACGGTCACGGCCACGAGCATCGCCGCCGTCGCCGGCCACGGGATGTCGAGCAGCACCGCGGGCGTGACCGCAGAAGCCTGCCCGGTGAGCACGATGTGCGGCACCACCAGCGAGCCCACCACCAGGGCGAGAGCCGTACCGGCGATGATCGACAGGCCGATGACGAAGGCCTGCTCGACGGCGAGCAGCCCGAAGATCTGCCGGAAGCTGACGCCGAGCGCCCGCAGGATGGTGAACTCGCTCATCCGCTCGCGGGCCGCGACGCTCGCGTTCACCAGGAAGCCGAGCGCGGCGAAGACGAGCGCGGCCGCGAAGCCGAGGATGAGCGCGCCCTGCAGGCCGCTGGCCAGCGGGTCGTCGCGGAACTGCGCGATCAGGGCCTGGCGGTCGACGGTCGTGACGCTCCAGGCGGGCTGCGTGCGCAGGGCCCCGGCGGCCGGCGCCGTGTCCGGCGCGGCCAGCCACCACTCCGTCGCCGGGCGCGCCAAGTCGCCCTGGACCAGCCCCCGGTACTGCAGGGCGGTCCAGTCGACCAGCAGCGCGTGCCGCTCGGGCGTGGTGGTGGGCATGCGCTCGACCACGCCGACGACGGTGACGTCGATGGGCCGGCGCTCGAAGGTGACCTTGGTGGTCGCGCCCGCCCGCACCTTGAGCTCGGCGGCGAGGCTCGCGGTCAGCACGACCGGCAGCGGCTTGGCCTGCTGCGGCGGGCCGTCGGGGAGGTAGACGGTGGGCGGCTGGCCGGGCGTCGAGGTGTCGACGAGTTCGAGCTGCGGCTTCCAGGACAGCTCCCGGCCGTCGGCGGTGATCCGCTCGACCTTGATCGGGACCATCGCGCCGTTGGTGTTGGTGCCGACGAGGCTGCGCAGGCGCAGCGGGTAGGTGAGCTCGCCCGAGCGTCCGGCCATGGCCCGCAGGTCGATCTCGACCCGGTTGGCGCCGGGGCGGATGCCCGTCAGCGGCACGTCCCGCCAGACGCCGTACTTGTCGGAGAGCACGGCCCGCACCGGCGAGCTGCCCACGTCCGGGGTGTTGACCTTGAGGTCGAAGACGAGCTTGGCGGGCGTGCCCGGGAGTTCCAGGCCGGCCGGCGTCTGGACCGCCAGCGCCCGGCCCAGCTCGGCGGGGTTCTGGTCGGACAGATCGGCGCGCAGGTGCAGGAGCCGGCCGAGCTTGGCCGAGTCGGTCGCGAGCAGCACGCTGGTGGTGGCCCCGAACTCGACCTCCTGCCGCAGCACCGGCGCGAGCTCGGCGACGCCCGGCAGGGCGGCGAAGGCGGTGCCCCGGCCGAACGCGCCCAGCTCGGGGCCGTCGGCCGGGCCGGACAGCCGCAGGTCGCTCCCGGCCAGGTGCACGGCCTGGTCCACCTGCGAGGACCGCCAGGTCGCCGCGGTGGCCAGCGAGACGATGCCGATCGCGATGGCCATGGTGAGCAGCAGGGCGGGCCCGGCGTAGCGCAGCGGGCGGCGCGCCACCTGCCAGGCGCCGAGCGCGGGGGCGAGGCTGGGCCGCTTCGAGGTGATCCGTTCGGCGATCTTCGACACCCGGGGGACCAGGCGCAGGCCCAGCATGCCGCCGGTGAGCAGCGCCAGCGCCGGGCCGGAGATGATCAGCGGGTCGATGCCGAGGCCGCCCGCCGCCGTCGTGGTGACCGGGGCGCCGTAGTGCTGGAGCTGCCAGATCGCCAGCGCGGCCACGACCAGCAGCGCCAGGTCGGCGCCCGCGCGCTGGATCAGGCCGCGCGCGCCGCCGCGGCCCCGCGACGACTGCTCCTCCACATAGGTACGGCGAGCACCGGCGAGGGCGGGAAGCGCCAGGAGCACCGCCGACAGCAGCGCGACCGACAGGGCGATGAGGAAGGTGCCGAGGTCGGGGGTGAGGGCGAGCCGCACCCCACTGGACTTGATCCACGGCAGCGAGTTGACCAGCGACAACAGCGGCGAGGCGAGGAACGGCGCGACGAGCGCGCACGGCAGGGCGACCAGCAGCGCCTCGCCGCCGGCCAGTCCCGCGAGCCGGAAGGTGCCGGCGCCGCGCGAGCGCAGCAGGGCCACCTCCATCCGGCGGTGGTCGGCCAGCAGCCGGGCGGTGAGCATCAGCGCGTAGGCCGACAGCAGGAGCAGTTGCAGCACCGGGATGAGCATGGTCGAGCGGGCGACCAGGGAGGCGGTGCCGAGCTGGGTGAGCATCTCGGGCAGCCGGCTGGCGGCGGCGCAGGAGCGGCAGCCCGCCTGCTGTAGGTCCTCGCGCAGGGTGGTCACGCTGGCGGCCAGCGGCTGGAGCTGATCGGGCGAGATGCGGGTCAGGTCCGGCAGGGCGGTCCAGGTGGAGTTGACCGTGGACGCCAGGCGCGCGAGGAAGGTCTCGCCGGAGACCATGAGCGGGCCGTAGGTGGTGAAGTCGCCGGTCTCCGCGCCGCGGCTGAGCAGCGGCTCGCCGCTCCACTGGTCGCCGAAGGGGTCGTTGAGCTGGAACAGGCCGGTGATCTTGACGCGGACCCGCTTGCCGTCGAGCCGGGCGGCGGTGTCGAACTCGTCGCCCGGCTTGAGGCCGAGGGTGTTCGCGGCCGTGGTGGACAGGACGGCCTCGATGACCCGGCCCCCGTGGCCCGGCCAGGCGCCCTCGATGAGCTTCGCCTGGCGTTGCAGGTCGTCGTGGCTGCCGAACCGGAGCAGTTCGGGGTGCTCCAGGCGTTCCTGGCCGGGACGGACATAGGAGTCGGAGCGCATGCTCGTGGTGATCGCGACCGGTACGCCCGGATAGGTCTCGGCGAACTGCGCCCGGACGATGCGGTCGAGCTCGGCGAAGGTCTTGCCGGTGACCGGCGTCGAGACGGTGGCCGACAGCGTGCGGAAGCTCGCGGTCTCCATCGTGCGGCGGACGCCGACCTCGGCGATCGTCGAGGCGTACATGGTCAGCGAGACCAGCGTGGTGGTGGCCAGCAGGATCGAGCCCAGCGCGGCGAGCAGGAGCAGCGGCTCGCTGAACGCGCGCTTGATCACCAGCGGCACCCGCCCCCGCATGAGCCCCCCTTTGTCCCGTCTTGAAGGCACTCTGTCAGATGGTTGACGGGGGGGAGCAAGGTGATCTTCTCAACGGTTGCGTAGCCGATACGCTGCGGCGATGCCTGCGTGATATCGGAACTGTGACACAACCGCGACGTCATCCACATCTTCATGCTCTTTGCCACGAAGTATGGATGCGCCGGGCTCCGGACACGCGAAAACGCCGCACCCCGTCCCGGGGGTGCGGCGCTCGGCGAGCGTTACTTGGCGGCGGCCAGCTCGGCGGCCTGCTTGGCGATCGCCGACTTGCGGTTGGCGGCCTGGTTCTTGTGAATGACGCCCTTGCTGACAGCCTTGTCGAGCTGGCGGGAGGCGGCGCGCTGCGCCTCGATCGCCGCGGCGGCGTCGCCGCTCTCGGCAGCCTCGCGGAACTTGCGCACCGCGGTCTTCAGGGAAGACTTGACGGCCTTGTTGCGCAGGCGCGCCTTTTCGTTCTGCTTGTTGCGCTTGATCTGGGACTTGATGTTCGCCACGAAGAAGCCTCGGTGAAGGTCTGAGATTGGATGGGACGCGCGGGCTCGGTGAGAGGGCGCGCCACACGCAGTTGTTCAGGTTACCAATAAGCCAGGGCGTCGCTCAAATCAACGACCCGGCTGGAACCAGCTCTCAGTGTACTCGCGCCAGTCCTGTTCCGTGGCCGCGAAGTCCACGTAGAGGGCCAGACCCACCCGTTCCCGCCTGCCGGACGAGGTCAGAGCCAGGCGCGTGCCCTGCGCGGCGGCCGCCACGCTCTCGGCCTCGTCCCCCCAGGAGACGCCGTGGTCGTGGTAGGCGGGAGCGCCGATGAGCACCAGTCTGTCCTTGGGGACGAGGTCGAGGGCGAGCTCCGCCTGGCGGACGACGTGCCCGCCGTACAGGGCGGTCGCGGGCAGGAAGGCGTCGTAGGTCATGACCGCGACCTGGTCGGCGCGGGCGGCGACGTCGCGGAAATAGCCTTGCGACCAGTACTTGTCGTGGGTCGCCGCCACCCGGGCGGCCAGGCGCATGCCGGGGTACGGCTCGATCTGCGGGGTGGAGGTGGAGATCAGCTTCGTCAGCGGGCGGGTGCGGTCGAGCAGGTCGAGGAAGGCGGTGTCGCCGTCGCCGATCGGCTCGAAGTTGTAGTGGACGCCGTCGAAGCCGGCCTTCAGCGCGGTCGCGACCGAGGCCAGGATGTTCTGCCGGGTCTTGACGTCGTCCAGGTCGAGCACGCCGTCGACCTTCTGGCCCAGCCAGGCCGAGACGCGGACGCCGGGCAGTTCCTCCCGCACCCATCGCACGAGATTCCCGGCGCCCGGGTACAGGGCCGGATCCAGCGTGCCGTCCGGGGAGAAAGGCCCGGTGTGCACGTACAAATCCTTGATCCCGGTACGGCGGAGCCGCCCGGCGAGGTGGCGAAGGTCACCCTGCTTCCGCCGCCCGTCCACCCACATGTGACCCATCCACAGCGCGTCATTCCCGGTGCTCTTCGCCCACGCCTCCGGGTCGCCGGTAAACTTGACACGGTGAGCGCCGGCGACGAGCCCGGCCAGCAACACCACGAGCGCTACGGCGAGCGCCAGGAGGCGCAGGCCGGAGCGGAGGACGGTCCGGGAAGCCATCCGGACATGTCACCATGGATTTGACGTTGAGCTCAACCCTGTCGAAACGGACCCCGGTGCGCATTCAGCCTGGCCAGACTGACCCCGCGTTGATTCGCAACTTCTGCATCATCGCGCACATCGACCACGGCAAGTCGACCCTTGCCGACCGGATGCTGCAGATCACCGGCGTGGTCGACGACCGCTCCATGCGCGCTCAGTACCTGGACCGGATGGACATCGAGCGCGAGCGCGGCATCACCATCAAGTCCCAGGCGGTCCGCCTGCCGTGGGACGGGCACGTGCTCAACATGATCGACACGCCGGGCCACGTCGACTTCACCTACGAGGTTTCCCGCTCGCTCCAGGCGTGCGAGGGCGCGATCCTGCTGGTCGACGCCGCCCAGGGCATCGAGGCGCAGACGCTGGCCAACCTGTACCTGGCGATGAACAACGACCTGCACATCATCCCGGTGCTCAACAAGATCGACCTGCCCGCGGCGCAGCCGGAGAAGTTCGCCGACGAGATCGCCGGCCTGATCGGCTGCGACCCCGGCGACGTGCTGCGGGTCTCCGGCAAGACCGGCGTGGGCGTGCGCGAGCTGCTCGACCACGTCGTCGCCACGGTCCCCGCGCCGGTCGGCGACGCCGACGCGGCCGCCCGTGCGCTGATCTTCGACTCCGTCTACGACACCTACCGCGGCGTCGTCACCTACGTCCGGGTCATGGACGGCCACCTGTCCAAGCGTGAGCGCATCCTGATGATGTCCACGCAGGCGCAGCACGAGACCCTCGAGATCGGCGTCATCTCGCCCGAGCCGAAGATCTCCGACCGCGGGCTCGGAGTCGGCGAGGTGGGCTACCTCATCACCGGCGTGAAGGACGTGCGCCAGTCGCGGGTCGGTGACACCGTCACCTCGGCCGTGCGCGGCGCCACCGAGATGCTCGCCGGCTACGAGCACCCCAAGCCGATGGTCTTCTCCGGCCTCTACCCGATCGACGGCGACGAGTACCCCGAGCTGCGCGAGGCCCTCGACAAGCTCCAGCTCAACGACGCCGCCCTCGTCTACGAGCCGGAGACCTCCGCCGCGCTCGGCTTCGGCTTCCGCGTCGGCTTCCTCGGGCTGCTGCACATGGAGATCGTGCGCGAGCGGCTCGAGCGCGAGTTCGGCCTGTCGCTCATCTCGACCGCGCCCAACGTGGTCTACCGGGTGGTCATGGAGGACGGCAAGGAGCTGACCGTCACCAACCCGTCCGAGTTCCCCACCGGCGGCAAGATCGCCGAGGTCTACGAGCCGGTCACCAAGTCCACCATCCTCGCGCCGGCCGAGTTCATCGGCGCGATCATGGAGATCTGCCAGGGCCGCCGCGGCGCGCTGCAGGGCATGGACTACCTGTCCGAGGACCGGGTCGAGATCCGCTACACCCTGCCGCTCGGCGAGATCATCTTCGACTTCTTCGACCAGCTCAAGTCGCGCACCCGCGGGTACGCCTCGCTCGACTACGAGCCCGCCGGCGAGCAGGCCTCCGACCTGGTCAAGGTGGACATCCTGCTGCAGGGCGAGGCGGTCGACGCCTTCTCCGCCATCGTGCACAAGGACAAGGCCTACGCCTACGGCGTCGAGATGGCCAAGAAGCTCAAGGACCTCATCCCGCGGCAGCAGTACGAGGTGCCCATCCAGGCGGCCATCGGCGCCCGCGTCATCGCCCGCGAGAACATCCGCGCGATCCGCAAGGACGTCCTCGCCAAGTGCTACGGCGGTGACATCACCCGTAAGCGCAAGCTGCTGGAGAAGCAGAAGGAGGGCAAGAAGCGGATGAAGATGGTCGGCCGCGTCGAGGTCCCCCAGGAGGCCTTCGTCGCCGCCCTCTCCACCGAGGCCCCCTCCGGGGACAAGTCCAAGAAGTAGCTCCGTCCGCGTTTCAGGACCCTCCTCTTCAGGGGGGTCCTTTTCTTTCGGGTACGGCAGGCGCCGGGAAATGTCGGTGCCGATCTCTACCATCACCACAGTCGAACTGATGTGCGAGACAGGTGGGAGTGGTGTGGCATGAGTGTCGCCGCGGAGCGGTTCGAGCGGGCCGCCATCCTGGGGGTCGCCATGGCCGAGGAGACGAGGCGCATCCTGCGGGCGCACGTGACCCCGGCCGAGGTGGCGGCCGACGGCACGGTTCTGATCAACGTGCCCTACCCGGAGTCGGCGGTGCTGCAGGTGGTCCTGGAGGTCGCCGCCGACTGTTTCGCCCGCGCCGGGGCGAGCCCCGAGGAAGCCCGCCGTGAAGCCCTGGAAGCGGTCTTACAACTGGCCGAGCTGGAATCTGAGTCGCAGCTCAACGGCAGGTTCGGCTAGCGTCTGCAAACATGCGGCTTATTTCAGTAAATGTCGGGTCAGCAGTGGACGCGGAGTGGGCGGGCAACCTCAAGCGCACGGCCATCGACAAGCGCCCGGTCGAGGGCCGCGTCGCCGTCCGCACCGGCGGGCTGGCCGGGGACGAGCGGGCCGACCTCGCCAACCACGGCAAGCCGACCCAGGCCGTCTACGCCTACGCGCGGGAGGACTACGACTGGTGGGAGGGCGAGATGGCGCGCACTCTGCGGGACGGCCAGTTCGGCGAGAACCTCACCACGGCCGGCCTCGACGTCAACGGCGCCATGCTCGGCGAGCGCTGGCGGATCGGCACCGCCGTCGTCGAGGTGACCGCCCCGCGGGTGCCGTGCGTGGTCTTCCGCAACTGGCTCGACGAGCGTGGGTGGGTCAAGCGCTTCACCGCCGCCGGGCGGCCCGGTGCCTACCTCAGCGTGATCGAGGAGGGCGACCTCGGCGTGGGCGACACGGTTGAGATCGTCCACCGGCCCGGCAACAGTGTCACCGTCGCCGAGTCCTTCCGTGCCTACCACGGTGACGCCGAGCTCATGCGCCGCCTGCTGGCCTACCCGGGCCACGCCCCCCACTGGGACAAGGTCGCCGCCCGAGTCCTCCCCACCGAACCCACCCCCGCCTCCTGACACCGGGGCCACCCCACAGGCCCCGCACCACCGCGTACGCCGCGGTTCGTCTCGCCCGGGTCGAGTCCCGCCGCTCTGGGCGGGCTGGGGCGGCCTCAGGCCAGGCCGGTTCACCTCGGGGCTCAGCGTCCGCCCCTCGGGCAGGCGGGGGCTCCCGCCTACCGGGGGGCCGTCGGCTGGGCCAGGCTCTCCACGCCGCGGCCGGCCGTACACGAGGGGCCGCCGCCTGCCGGGTCGGGGGCCCGGACGGCAGGCGGGGCCGGGTGGTTGCGGGGCGCGCCCACCCAGAGGGCGCGCCGCGCAACGTCGGGGTCCACCGCCGGAGCGGCAGAGGGGCTACCAGCGGACGCGGTAGAGGGGTTACCGCAGGACGCGGGAGAAGGGTTACCGCAGGACGCGGGAGAAGGATTACCGGAGGACGCGGTAGAGGGCGGTGGTGAGGGAGGCGGTGCTGTCGTCCTGGTCGATGGACCACATCATCGACCCGCCCAGCCCCCGCAGCCGGATGTACAGCGCCTTCTGCGTCAGCGAGGCCGGGTCGTCGTAGGACCAGAACTCGTTCCCGTCGTAGAGCCACAACGAGCCGGTCCGCACGTCGCGGTAGCGCTTGCCGGGCTTGGCGGCGAGGTCCTTGTAGTCCTCGCTGCCCGCGGCCCACTTGCCGGGGGCCGGGCCGGTCGCGGGCTGCCAGAGACCGTCGCCCCGGGGGCCGGGGTCGGTGACGCCGGTCCAGCCCTGGCCGTAGGCGGGCACGCCGACGACGATCTTGCGGGCGGGAGCCCCACGGGAGAGGTAGTCCCGGACGGTCTGGTCGACGCTGAACTTCACCGCGTTGGGGTCACGCCGGTCGGTGAAGAGGTTGCCGTTGTGCCCGGTGATCGGGTCCCAGCTTCCGTGCAGGTCGTAGCCCTGGATGGTGGCGAAGTCGAGCAGCCCGAAGACCTTGGCGACCTCGAAGCCGGCGTCGATCTTCGCCGCGGCGGCCGGGAGGAAGGCGGTGAGCTGGGCGCGGCGCGAGTAGGCGCGCATCTGGGAGCGGAGTTCGGCGACGAAGGCGGTGAAGTTCTGCTTGTCCTCGGGCCGGATCACGTTGCCGGGCGCGCCCTCGGAGCCGGGCCACTCCCAGTCGAGGTCGATGCCGTCGAAGACGCCGGCGCCGGTGCCGTCGGGCGTGCCGGGCAGGTTGCCGCGCAGCCACAGGTCGATGCAGGACTTGGCGAGCTTGGCCCGCGACTCCGGGGTGAGCACGGCGTCGGAGAAGTGCTTGGAACCGGTCCAGCCGCCGAGCGAGATGAGCACCTTCAGGCCGGGGTGCTTGGCCTTGAGCTTCTTGAGCTGGTTCAGGTTGCCGTTGAGCGCCTGGCCGGGCTCGTCGGCGACGCCGTCCACGCTCTGCTCGGCCGGGACCGGGCGCTGCCAGTCGGCCCACGGGTCGGCGGAGTAGCACTCGGAGTCGGCATTGACGAAGCCGAAGGCGTAGTTGATGTGCGTGAGCTTGGCGGCGGCGCCGCTGGTGTCCATGTCCTTGACATGGAAATTGCGGCCGTAGATGCCCCATTGGATGAAATAGGCGACACGCTTGTAGTCACGGTGCGCTTCGGCGGGCACGGCGGAGACCAGGGATAAGCCGAGAACGGTGGCCAGCAGAAGGACGATCTTCTTCACAGGGCGGCTCCTCGAACTTATAGGAAACTTTCCTATAAGTTGAGCGGATCGTAGGACGGAGGGGACGGCCAGTCAATGGGTCCCCGCCCGGGCGCCGGGTTTCCCCCTGAGTGCGCCTTCGAGCGGCTGGTGAGCGGGGCACTGGTGGGGAGGCGGCACACTTGATGACGTGCCTTCCACCCTTCCCGACGGCGATCCGGTCCCCGCGACCGGTGAGCTCCCGCCGAGCGCCGCGGCCGGCCTGGGCGAGCGGCCGTTCGGCTTCTACGTCCACGTGCCCTTCTGTGTGACCCGCTGCGGGTACTGCGACTTCAACACCTACACCGCCTCCGAGCTCGGCCCCGGCGCCTCGCAGCGCGACTACGCCGACACCGCGATCGAGGAGGTACGGCTGGCCCGCCGGGTGCTGGGGGAGACCGACCTGCCCGTCCAGACGGTGTTCTTCGGCGGCGGCACGCCCACCCTGCTCCCCGCCGAGGACCTCGGCCGGATCCTGGGCGCGATCGACGCCGAGTTCGGGCTCGCCCCGGGCGCCGAGGTGAGCACGGAGGCCAACCCGGAGTCGGTCGACCAGGCCTACCTCGAGACGCTGCGCGAGGCGGGCTTCACCCGGATGAGCTTCGGCATGCAGAGCGCCCGCGAGCACGTGCTGCGCGTCCTGGATCGCCACCACACGCCCGGCAGGGCCGGCGTCGCCGTACAGGAGGCCAGGAAGGCCGGGTTCGAGCACGTCAACCTGGACCTGATCTACAGCACGCCGGGGGAGAGCGACGACGACTGGCGGGCATCGCTGGAGGCGGCCATCGCCGCCGGGCCCGACCACGTGTCCGCCTACGCGCTGATCATCGAGGACGGCACCAAGCTGGCCGCGCGCATCCGGCGCGGCGAGGTGCCGATGCCCGACGACGACACCGCGGCCGACCGCTACCTCATCGCCGACCGGATGCTGAGCGAGGCCGGCTTCACCTGGTACGAGGTCTCCAACTGGGCCACCTCGGAGGCCGGGCGCTGCCGGCACAACCTGCTGTACTGGACCGGCGGCGACTGGTGGGGCGTGGGGCCGGGCGCGCACAGTCACGTGGGCGGCACGCGCTGGTGGAACGTCAAGCACCCCGCCCCCTACGCGCAACGCCTGGCCGAGGGCCGCTCGCCGGCCCACGCCCGCGAACTGCTCAGCGCGGACGACCAGCGCGTCGAACGGCTGATGCTCGAACTGCGGCTCGACTCCGGCTACCCGCTGGCCGACGTCGCGCCCGGCGCGCGGACGGCGGTGGCGCGGGCGCTGGGCGACGGGCTGCTCGACACCGAGGCGTTCAAGCGCGGGCGGATGCTGCTCACCCTGCGGGGACGGCTGCTCGCCGACGCGCTGATCCGCGACCTGGCGTAGCGCCGCCCCCGGCGTGGGGTGTGGTCAGGTGACCATGCGGATGTTGATCGGGTAGCGGAAGCGCTCGCCCCGGTTGGCCGCGACGGCGCCCATGATCTCGAAGATCAGCGCGCAGATCCACACCGCGAACATCAGCAGGAAGCCGATGAAGACCATGGTGAGGAACAGGCTGACCATGTAGGCGATGAAGACGGTGATCTGGAAGTTCAGCGCCTCGGCGGACTGGTCGCGGACGTAGGGCGACTGGTCCTTCTTCACGAAGTACATGATCAGCGGGCCGACGAAGCCGGTCAGGATGCCCAGCAGGTGCGACAGCATCGCCATCGAGGTGTCGTCCGTGCCGGGACGCGGGCCGTACACGCCCGGGGTGTACGGCTGGCCGTAACCCGGGGCGGCCTGGTAACCGGCCTGCGGGTAGCCCGCCTGCGGATAACCGGGCTGGTAACCGGGCTGCTGATACCCGGGCTGCTGGTAACCCTGCTCGTAGCCCTGCTGATAGCCCTGCTGGTATCCGGCCGGAGCGCTCGGCGGCTGGCCGTACCCGTAGCCGGGCTGGCTGTAGCCCTGCGGGCCGTAGCCCTGAGGCCCGTAACCGGGCTGTCCGTAACCGGGCTGGCTCGGCGCCTGCTGCCCGTAGCCCGGCTGGCTCGGGGCCTGCTGTCCGTAGCCGGGCTGGCCGTACCCCTGCGGGCCGTGACCGGGTTGTCCGTAACCTGGCTGGGCGTCGGAGTTCGGGATACGCCGCGTCGCGTCGTCGTCCGAGGGCTGACTCATGCTCCGAGGCTAATCGGAGTCACCCGGGTTAGTCACGAAGTCGATGAGCTCCTCCACCCGCCCCAGCAGTTCGGGCTCCAGATCCGCGTAGGAGGACACCGACCCCAGGATGCGCTTCCACGCCTCCGCGGGCTCCATCCGCCAGCCGAGCGCGGCGATGACGCCTTCCTTCCACGGCACCCCCTTGGGCACCGAGGGCCAGGCCGGGATGCGCAGGACCGACGGCTTGACCGCGGCCCAGATGTCGACGAAGGGGTGCCCGACCACCAGCACGTGCGGCGAGGTGATCTGAGCGGCGATGCGGCTCTCCTTGGACCCGGCGACCAGGTGGTCGACCAGCACGCCCAGGCGGCGATCCGGGGAGGGCTCGAACTCCTCGACGATGGCCGCCAGGTGGTCGACGCCTTCGAGGTACTCCACGACGACGCCCTCGACCCGCAGGTCGTGGCCCCAGATCTTCTCCACCAGCGCCGCGTCGTGCACGCCCTCGACGTAGATGCGGCTCTCGCGGGCGACCCGGGCCCGCAGCCCCTCGACCGCGATGGATCCCGAGGCGCTCCGTGCCGGCCCGCGGGGCGCGGCGGCCGGGCGGACCAGGGTGACCGGCTTGCCCTCCAGCAGGAAGGCGGCGGGCGCCAGCGGGAACAGCCGCCGGCGGCCGAAGCGGTCCTCCAGGGTGACGGCCTCCTTGTCGCAGCCCACCACCGCGCCGCAGAAACCGCTGTCGGCGTCCTCGACCACCAGGTCGAGCTCCGCGGGCACCTGGGGGATCTTGCCCTTCAGCGGCCGTCGCCAGTTGCCCGCGAGCACGTCTCCGTCGTATCGCGTCACCTTTGGGACGGTAGCAGCAGCCGCTTGCGATTGGCGCTGCGGCGCAGCAGGACGACGATCGTGACGACGACCGCCACCAGGAAGCCGCCCAGCGACAGCAGGATCAGCCCGCCGATGCCGCCCAGCACCCCGGCCAGGCCCTTGAGCGGCGCGGCGCCCACGCCGAAGCGCCCGGCGACCTGCTCCTGCGTGGTGCACAACACCTGGTAGTCGCCGGCCGAGGGCACGCTGACCCTGCCGATGACGTGCCAGGTGAGGTTGTTGATGGTCACCGTCTCGTTGCCGGTGGCCTGGGAGAGCTGGGCGTCGCCCAGGCTCTTGCAGGTGTAGTTGGCGCGCGGGCCGGTGTAGTACAGGGTCGGCTCGTCGGCCGGGTCGAGCCGGACGGTGACCTGCTCCCCGGAGGCGAAGGTCCGGACCGGGCCGAAGCCGGACTCCGACAGGTTGGCCACGAACAGGACGCCGCCGACGATCGCCGCGACCACCGCCAGCGCCCAGGCGCCGCCGATCCACCACAGCGACGGCTTCACCTTCGGGCGCGGCTGCTGCTGGTAGGGCTGGGCCCCGTAGGGCTGCTGGAAGTACTGCGGGGGCGCGGCGTAGGGCTGCTGCTGGCCGTACCCGCCGTAGGGCGGCTGCTGCCCGGGCGGGGGCTGACCGGGCCCGCCCTGGGGCGGCGGCGGCCCGCCGTACTGGGGACCAGGGCCGTACTGCGGGCCGGATCCGTACTGAGGGCCGGATCCGTACTGAGGGCCGGGCCCGTACTGAGGGCCCGACCCGTGATGAGGCTGCTGGTACGGCGGAGCCTGGGGGCCGGTGGGAGGCTGGCCGGGAGGGGGCGGGGGCACGTCGTCCCGCGACACGCGCCGGGTGGAGTCCTCGGGCGGGGTCTGGGAATCGTCGGTCATATCTAGCAGTCTGACTCCATGTCGCCACATATCGCCATACCGGGGTCCCCGGGCCCCTTCGCGGCACGGGCCAAGCAGGCCTTATCGCACCACGCGGGCGCGCGCCGTACACTTGGCACTCGGGAACACAGAGTGCCAGATCTGACGTTCTCGGTAAGGTCGACGCAGGAGGTGAGCACGTGCTCGACGACAGGAAACTCGCGGTCCTCCGCGCCATAGTCGAGGACTACGTGTCCACCAACGAACCGGTGGGCTCCAAGGCGCTCGCGGAGCGCCACAACCTCAACGTCTCCCCGGCCACCGTCCGCAACGACATGGCGGTGCTGGAGGAGCAGGGCTACATCGCGCAGCCGCACACCAGCGCGGGCCGCGTGCCGACGGACAAGGGCTATCGCCTGTTCGTCGACCGGCTCTCGCAGGTCAAGCCGCTGTCGGTGGCCGAACGGCGGGCGATCGAGACGTTCCTGGTCGGCGCGGTCGACCTCGACGACGTCGTGACCCGCACCGTCCGCCTGCTGGCCCAGCTCACGCGCCAGGTCGCCGTGGTGCAGTACCCCACGCTGACCCGCTCGACGGTGCGGCACGTCGAACTCGTGCCGCTCACCGACCGCCGCGTGATGCTGGTGCTGATCACCAACACCGGCCGCGTCGAGCAGCGGGTGATCGAGCTGCCCGAGGTCATCGAGGAGGCCCGGATCGCGCACCTGCGCGCCGTCCTCAACGCCTGCCTCGACGGATGCGGGCTGAGCGCCGTGCCCGACCTGGTCGCCGACCTGCCCGAACGGGTGCCGGCCGAGGACCGCCCGGTCGTGGCGACGATCCTGTCGGTACTGCTGGAGACCCTGGTCGAGCGGCACGACGAGAAGATCGTCTTCGCCGGTGCGGCCAACCTGGCCGGCGCCGACTTCTCCAGCGGCCTGCGGGACGTGCTGGAGGCGCTGGAGGAGCAGGTCGTGCTCATGCGGCTGCTGGGCGAGACGTCCCCGGACACCCCGGCCGCCCTGACCGTCCGGATCGGCTCGGAGAACCCCTACAGCGGACTGCGGGGGACGTCGATCGTGGCGACCGGATACGGTTCTGGCGGCCAGCAGCTCGCCCGCCTGGGCGTGCTCGGCCCCACCCGGATGGATTACCCCGTCACCATGGGCGCGGTGCGCGCCGTGGCACGTTACGTCAGCCAGATCCTGGCTGCTTCATAAGAGGTCGATAAGTGGCAAACAGCGACTACTACGCCACCCTCGGGGTCCGGCGTGAGGCGAGTCAGGACGAGATCAAGAAGGCGTACCGCCGTCTCGCCCGTGAGCTGCACCCTGACGTGAACCCCGATCCCGCGACCCAGGAGCGGTTCAAGGAGATCACCCAGGCCTACGAGGTCCTGTCCGACCCGAACAAGCGGCAGATGTACGACCTCGGCGCCGACCCCTTCGCCAACGCCGGGGCGGGCGCGGGCGGCTTCGGCCAGGGCTTCCCGTTCAGCGACATCATGGACGCCTTCTTCGGCACCGGCGGCGGCCAGCGCGGCCCGCGCTCGCGCGCCCGCCGTGGCCGCAACGCGACCATCCGCGTCGAGCTCGACCTGAAGGAATCGGCCTTCGGCACCACCCGCGAGCTGCACGTGGACACCGCCGTGCGCTGCGAGGTCTGCGAGGGCGCCGGCACCGCGCCGGGCACCCACCCCGACACCTGCGACATGTGTCACGGGCGCGGCGAGATCTCCCAGGTCACCCGGTCCTTCCTGGGCCAGGTCATGACCTCGCGCCCCTGCCCGCAGTGCGGCGGCTTCGGCAGCATCATCCGCCACCCCTGCCAGGAGTGCTCCGGCGACGGCCGCGTCCGCACCCGGCGCACCATCAAGGTCCGCATCCCGGCGGGCGTCGAGGACGGCACGCACATCCAGCTCGCCGGCGAGGGCGAGATCGGCCCCGGCGGCGGCCCGCCCGGCGACCTGTTCCTGGAGATCGTCGAGCGCCCGCACGAGATCTTCGAGCGGCGGGGTGACGACCTGCACTGCACCGTGCAGATCCCGATGACCGCCGCCGCGCTCGGCACCTCCTTGACCATCGAGACGCTGGACGGCGCCGAGGAGATCGACGTGCGGCCCGGCACGCAGTCGGGGCAGGTCATCACCATGTACGGGCGCGGCGTGCAGCGGCTCAGCGAGACCGGGCGCGGCGACCTGCTCATCCACGTCAACGTGGAGACGCCGTCGCGGCTCGACCCGGCCCAGGAGGAGCTGCTGCGCGAGCTGTCGAAGCTGCGCGGCGAGGAGCGGCCGCCGGGCAAGTTCGCCCCCGGTCAGCAGGGCTTCTTCTCCCGGCTGCGGGACGCCTTCAACGGCCGCTGACCTCTCGCCCGGTCGCGGGCGTGGGACGATGGTGACGTGAGCGTCCCGGTGTTCCTGGCCGACCGGCTGGAGTTCGGCAAGAGCGAGATCGTGCTGGGCGGCCCCGAGGGCCGCCACGCGGCGACGGTACGGCGGCTGCGCCCGCCCGAGCGGGTCGACCTGACCGACGGCCGGGGCGCCGTCGCCGAGTGCGTGGTCACCGAGCAGCTCAAGGACGCCCTGCGCCTGGAGGTGCTGCGCAGCTACGAGCTGCCGCCGCCCGCCCCCCGCCTGATCGTCGTCCAGGGCCTGCCCAAGGGCGAGCGCGGCGAGCTGGCCGTCGAGATGATGACCGAGGCCGGCGTCGACGTGATCGTCCCGTGGGCGGCCAAGCGCAGCATCACGCAGTGGAAGGGCGAGCGCGCCGCCAAGTCCCTGGCCCGGTGGCGGGCCACCGCCCGCGAGGCCGGCAAGCAGGCCAGGCGCTTCCACCTGCCCGAGGTGACCGAGCAGGCGAGCACCGCCCAGGTGGCCGAGCTGCTCGCCAACGCCGCGCTCGGCGTCGTGCTGCACGAGGCGGCGGAGGTACGGCTCTCGCGGATCGACCTGCCGGCCGAGGGCGACATCGTGCTCGTGGTCGGCCCGGAGGGCGGCATCGCGGACGAGGAACTCGACCGGTTCGCGGCAGCCGTACCGGCTCTGCTGGGGCCGACGGTGTTGCGGACCTCCACGGCCGGCGTCGCCGCGGCCTCGGTCCTGCTCGCGCGCACCGGCAGGTGGTGACGGCTCAGCCGGTCGGCTCGGCCAGCGGGCTGTACTCGATCGTCGGCGCGGGGTCGGCCGGGCTCTCCTCCGGCGGGCACTCCTCGCCCGGGCAGGCGCCGTCCGGTTCGACGGACGTGGTCTCGGAGGGCGAGGGCGACGGGCTCTCCTCGGGGCAGTCGCTCTCCTCCGGCGCCGGCGTGGGGCACTCGGTCGGCGTGGGCGAGGGGGAGGTCGAGGGCTGGCTGGTGGACTCGGCGCGCTGGGACTTGGGCTGCTGCTGAGGCTGGCGCGCGGTGGGCGTGCCCGGGTTGGGCACGGCCGGCGGGTCCTGCGGGGACTGCTCCGGCGGCTTGCTGCGCGAGGTGGAGGAGGACGACGGCTCGGCCGGTCCGATGGGGGTGCCGCCGTTGTCGACGACGTTGGTGATGACCGTGTTGCGCCATTCGGGGACGACCATCACGACCGTGCCCGCCACGAGCAGCGCGCTCGCGACGCCCGCACTCGCCCGCCACCAGAACAGGTTCCGGACACCGCGCCGCGAGATGCGGGCACGGATGATCTCGAGTCCTTCCGGAGACGGCACGACCTGGTCCGCCTCCGCACGAAGCACACGGCGCAGCAGGTCGCCGTGATCGTCGGGGCGCTGGGAAGTCATGTGATGCTCTCCAGGACGGAACGCAAGGCGGCCATGCCACGTGCGGTGTGGCTCTTGACCGCGCCCTTGCTGATGCCCATCGCATGGGCGATCTCAGCCTCTGACAGGTCTCCGTAGTAGCGAAGGACGAGGGCCTCTCTCTGTCGGGTCGGCAGGGAGCGCAGGGCCTCGATGACGGCGGAGCGTTCTAACTCGCCGATGGCGCCGTTCTCGGCGCTCGGGGCGTCCGGCATGCCCTTGGGTGCGTACTTCTCGACGACCGCGCGGTGACGCAGCACGGAACGGGACCGGTTGACAACGGATTGTCGCAGATAGGCCAGTGCTTTGTCGGGGTCGCGGAGCCGGCGCCAGGCCCCGTGCAGGGCGACGAACGCGTCCTGCACGACTTCCTCCGCGGTCGCTATGTCGCGTACGAGCAACACAGCGAGACGCACCAATGACCGAAAGTGCGCGCTGTAGAGCGCGGTCACGGCCATGTCGGCGTCCCACCCGACTTGCACCGCCCCGAGCGACCTGTCGGCCAGCAAGGTTTCGGTGGTCACATCAGTGGGACGCGCGGCCTTCCCAGTGGGTTTACGCTCTTCCGGTTCTGGAGGGTTTCCCGGTTCCTTGGGGTGCATGACCCAGTCGTGTCCTCGCCAGGTGGCCTCGCCCGACCCTGAATCTGTCGAATTTATCGGGTGAAGTGTCGCACACTCACCCTAACCGTGGGGATCTTCCAACGCACGAAACGATGGATTACCAATTCACAACGGCATGGTCGGCATAGGGTCGGACCCAGGTGAGACTATGCCCGATCCCCCTCCCGGGCGGAAGACGCCGCCCTTCCGCTCCTGCCTGAAGCCGGCGGCGGAGTCCCTCACCGGGCTCGCCGTCGTCCTGGAGGGCCTGGCCAGCCTGCTGAACCTGGCGCCGGTCCTCCCGCCCCTGCTGCCCAACGTGGTCGTCGCCGGCGGCTACGCGCTGGCCGTGCTGGTGGCGGCGTGGCGGATGTCGCGGGCCCCGCAGGGCCGGGTCGGCGTCCGGCTGGCGCGGCTGCGGGCCCGGCAGGCGGCCGTCGCCGCCTTCCTCTACCGGCTGGCCGGCGGGCGGCGGGACGAGCGCGGGTGGCGCGTCGTCCTCCGGCTCGTGCTGGTCGCCGCCGCGGTGACCGGGGGCTGGGCCTTCGTCCGGTGGGCCGAGCGGGCCGACCTGGGCACGTGCGGGCACCCGGTGCAGGTACGGCTGGCCGTACCGGTGGAGCAGTGGGCGGCGCTGACCGACCTGGCCGCGCGCTACGAGCGCGAGCGCGCCGGCTCGTCGGGCTGCGCGCGGGTCCGGGTGGCCGTCGAGCGCGCGCCCGCCCCGGCCGAGCTGACCAGGGCCGCCCAGGACGGCTGGATCGACGAGCCCGGCGCGGAAGGCGTGCACCGCCCGCTGGTCGCCGTCCACCCCGACCTGATCGTGACCGCGCACGCCGAGCACCTCGCCGAGCTGGTCGCCGACCGGGAGACCCTGCTGAGCGCGGCCAATCTCGGTACCATCGCCACCTCGCCCCTGGTCGTCGCGGTCACCCCCAAGGTCGCCGAGGGCCTGACGCAGACCGACAAGCGCGAGTCGCTGGAGCGGCTGCGCTCGCTGCTCGGCGGCCGGCTCGCCCGCCCGCGCGGCGACCTGTCGGAGAGCGGCCTGGTCGCCACCGACGCGCTCTACCCGCCGGCCGAGATCGGCAAGGACCCCAACGGCGACGCGGGCAACCTCAACGACATCAACGCCGAGCTCGGCCTGTCCCCGGCCGGGGTGCCGCTCTCCGACGCCGTGGACCTGCTCTGCCACGCGCGGCAGGAGCTGGCCGACGGCGAGGATCCGGCGCTGGCGATGGTGGTCCCGGAGCACCTGGCGCTCACCTTCGCGCGGATGCCCGAGTGCGGCGAGCCCGAGCCGGGCGCCGCGGTCAGCTCGTTCTACCCGCCGAGCCTGCCGGTGCTCGCCTACGACCTGGTCCACCTGCGCTGGCGGGCCCAGCAGTCCTACGAGCGCGAACGCTGGACGGAAGACCTAGCGGCCTGGCTGGCGGCGGCCGGCGACCGCCTGGAGGACGAGCACCGCCTGCGCCGCGCCGACGGCGGCTTCCGCTCGGTCTCCACCCCGGTGGCCGACGTGGTCGCGCCGGGCGAGGTCAACGTCCGTGCGCTCCAGGACCGCATCGCCCGCGCCCACCCCCGCACCTCGTTCGCCATCGCGCTGGACGCCTCCGGCTCCATGGCCGACCAGGACGCGCTGGGACGCAGCGCGCTGGAGCTCGCCAAGAGCGCCGCCCGCGACCTGCTCGGCCGGCTGCAGGAGGGGCGTGACGAGGCGGCGGTGCTGACCTTCTCCGCCGCCGCCCCCGGCGCGCGGCTGCCCGGCGACACCTTCCGCGAGCTCGACCAGGCGGTCGAGCGGGTCCGGACCACCGGCAGCGACCTGCGCCTGGACCGGGCGCTCGACCAGGCGGCCCGGCGGCTGGCCGACAGCGGGCGCGAGCGCATCCTGGTGCTGCTCACCGACGGCGGTGGCGCGGGCGCGCTGCCGCCGGAGCCGTCGCCGCGGCGCGACTTCACCGTGCTGGCCCTGCTCACCGGCGGCGGCGACTGCGGCGAGCTGCGCGAGCGCCTGCTGCAGGAGGGCGACGCCTGCCACCGGATCGCCCCGTCCGACGACCCCGCCGACGTGGTCCACGAGGAGCTGATCAAGCTATGGCTGACCGCCGGACCGTGAGCGGGATGGCGATCGCGCCGCTGGTGTGGTTCGCCGCGACCCTGCTGGTGCTCGGCTTCGTGCCGGCCGTGGCCTGGAAGCTCGGGCACCGCGAGGAGTGCCCGCGGCCGGCCGCCGTGCGCGTGGCCATGGCCCCCGACGTCTCGGCGGACGACATCTGGCGGACCGTCATCGCCGCCTACCGAGGCGCCGAAGTGCAGGTCACGGAGGTTTCCGAGGTCGCCGACCTGATGACCGCCGAGCTGCGGGCCGACGGCGCCTCCCGGTGCCCCGGCTACGACGTCTACGCCCTCGACGTGGCGGCGACCGCCGAGTTCGCCGCCGCCGGGCTGCTGGACCCCTACCCAGGGAAGCTGACCGGCCTGGTCGGCGACCTGGCCGAAGGCGGCTCCTGGGACCGCATCCAGTACGGCGTGCCGTTCGCCGCCGACGTCGGGCTCCTCTACCGCCGCCCCGACCTGCCGGAGCCCCGGTCGTGGGCGGAGCTGTGGGCCACCGGTGAGACTCTGGCCGCCCAGCTCGCCGACTACGAGGGCGGCACGGTCAACCTGCTGGAGCTGGCCGGAGACCTGGCCGCCGCGCGCACCGCCGACGACAACGAGCAGTTCGGCGGCTCGTGGTCCTGGCGGGAGGGCGAGTCCCTGGCCGCCTTCGCCCAGGGCAGGACCGGCTACCTGCGGCACTGGCCCTACGCCTACCACCGGCTGCGCGCCCAGGGCGTGCCCTTCGAGGTCTCCGCGCTGCCCGGCACCCCGGCGCTCGGCGGCACCAACCTGGCGGTCGCGGCCGGGTCCGGCAAGGCCCAGGAGGCACGGGCCTTCATCGAGTACCTGCTGTCGCCGGAGGTCCAGCGCCGGCTCTTCGCCTGCGGCGGCTACCCGCCGGTGGTCGCCGCCGCCTACACCGACGTGCGGCCCTGCGACCTGCCCCGGCCCGCCGACGCCGCCGACCCGCCCGACCGGGAGCGGCTGTCGGCCTTCGCCGAGCTGGTCAAGGGCCAGCTCGAGCGGGCCGAGCGGCCCAAGCTGGAGCACTACCCCGAGTACGGCGAGGCCTACCGGCGCTGCCTGACGCTGGCCGTACGCGAGAAGGAGCCGGAAGGGATGGCCGACGTGCTGGCCGGTGCGCGGGCGGGGCGGATGACCGGCGGGGAGGCCTGCGGATAGGGTGAACGCCGTGACGGACTGTCTCTTCTGCAAGATCGTCGCCAAGGAGATCCCGGCCGAGGTCGTCTACGAGAACGACCGGGCGCTGGCCTTCCGCGACATCAACCCGCAGGCCCCCACGCACGTGCTGGTGATTCCCAAGGAGCACCACGCCACCGCCGCCGCGCTGGCCGAGGCCGACAGCGGCCTGGCCGACGAGGTGCTCAAGGCGGCCCACGCCGTCGCCGAGCAGGAAGGCGTGGCCGAGGGCGGCTACCGGATGGTCTTCAACACCGGCCCCGGCGCCGGCCAGACGGTCTTCCACGTCCACGCCCACGTTCTGGGCGGGCGGGATCTCACCTGGCCGCCGGGCTAAAACCCCCGAGACCTTTCCGCAGGTCCCGGATAGCATGGGGTTGACGAGTACCACTCCAGACCAGGAGGCACCAGGCCGTACGGCCTGCCCATGTCCGAGCCACACGAATCCCGCAGACCAGCCCCGCCGACTCGCACTCAGGCGAAGGTGCTGATTCCGGACGAACACTCGATGGTCAGCCTCCTGGGCTCCAGGGACGAGTTGCTGCGCGTCATCGAGGGCGCCTTCCGCGCCGACATCCACGTCCGGGGCAACGAGATCACCATCACCGGCAGCCCGGAGGAGAGCGGCGCCGTCGTGCGCCTGTTCGAGGAGCTGGTCGAGGTGCTGCGCACCGGGGGCGAACTGACCCCCGACGGCGTCGAGCGCAGCATCGCCATGCTCAAGATGACCTCCGAGCGGCCGGCCGAGGTGCTGTCCCTCAACATCCTGTCCTCCCGCGGCCGCACCATCCGGCCCAAGACGGCCAACCAGAAGCGCTACGTCGACGCGATCGACAAGCACACGGTCGTCTTCGGCATCGGCCCCGCCGGCACCGGCAAGACCTACCTGGCCATGGCCAAGGCGGTCAGCGCCCTGCAGGACAAGAAGGTCAACCGCATCATCCTGACCCGGCCGGCGGTCGAGGCGGGTGAGCGGCTGGGCTTCCTGCCCGGCACCCTCTACGAGAAGATCGACCCCTACCTGCGCCCGCTCTACGACGCGCTGCACGACATGCTCGACCCCGAGACGATCCCGAAGCTCATGGCGGCGGGCACGATCGAGGTCGCGCCGCTGGCGTACATGCGCGGGCGCACGCTCAACGACGCCTTCATCATCCTCGACGAGGCCCAGAACACCTCGCCCGAGCAGATGAAGATGTTCCTGACCCGGCTGGGCTTCGGCTCCAAGATCGTGGTGACCGGTGACGTCACCCAGGTCGACCTGCCCTCCGGGGTGGAGAGCGGCCTGCGCGTCGTCCAGGGCATCCTCAGCGACATCCGCGACATCCACTTCGCGCGGCTGTCCAGCGAGGACGTGGTGCGCCACCGGCTGGTCGGCGACATCGTCGACGCCTACGGGCGCTACGACGCCGAGCGGCAGAAGGAGCTGGCGGCGGTCAAGCAGCAGGGGCGCAGCCGGTACGGCACGCGCACGGGGGAGCGGTCATGAGCATCGAGGTCAACAACGAGTCCGGCGTCGAGGTGGACGAGCAGCGCATGATCGCGCTGGCCGGTCACGTGCTGGCCGCGATGGACGTCAACCCGCTGGCGGAGTTGTCGCTCATCGTGGTGGACGAGGACCACATGGCCGAGCTGCACGAGAAGTGGATGGGCGAGCCCGGCCCCACCGACGTGCTCTCCTTCCCGATGGACGAGCTGCGCCCGGGCGGCGGCGCCCGCGGCGACGGCGAGGGCCCGGTCGACCCGGCGCTGCTCGGCGACGTGGTGCTCTGCCCCACGGTCGCCGAGCAGCAGGCCGCCGAGGCCGGGCACAGCACGCAGGACGAGCTCGACCTGCTGCTCACGCACGGCATCCTCCACCTGCTCGGCTACGACCACGCCGAGCCGGAGGAGCACAAGGAGATGTTCGGCCTGCAGGCCAAGCTCCTGGAGGAGTGGCGCGACCGGTGAACGGCTGGTTGCTCCTGGCCGTCGTGCTCGTGGTGTGCGGCGGCCTGATCGCCAGTGCGGAGACCGCACTGTCGCGCATCTCCCGGGTGCGCGCGGAGGAGTTCGTGCGCGAGGGCCGGCCGGGCGCCAAGCGCCTGCAGGCGATCGTGACGGACCCGCCGCGCTACCTCAACCTGCTGCTGCTGCTCCGGCTGAGCTGCGAGCTGGTCGCCACGGTGATCGCCGCGGCGCTCTTCATCGACCTGATGGGCGACCAGGGCTGGGCGTACGTGACCGCCGCCGCGGTCATGGTGGTGGTGAGCTACGTCATCGTGGGCGTCTCGCCCCGCACCCTGGGCCGCCAGCACGCCGAGCCGATCGCGCTGGCCAGCGCGCCGGTCGTCTACGTGCTGACGAAGGTCTTCGGCCCGCTGCCGTCGCTGCTGATCCTGGTCGGCAACGCGCTCACCCCCGGCAAGGGCTTCAAGGAGGGCCCGTTCACCTCCGAGGCCGAGCTGCGCGACCTGGTGGACCTCGCCGAGGAGCGCCGGGTGATCGAGCCGGACGAGCGCGAGATGATCCACTCGGTCTTCGAGCTGGGTGACACGCTCGTGCGCGAGGTCATGGTGCCGCGCACCGACATGGTCTTCATCGAGCGGGGCAAGACGCTCGACCAGACGCTGTCGCTGGCGCTGCGCAGCGGCTTCTCGCGCGTCCCGGTGGTGGGCGAGAACGAGGACGACGTCATCGGCATCGCCTACCTCAAGGACGTGGCCCGGCGCATCTCCGAGCTGCGCTCGGGCGCCGAGCGGGTCGACACGATCATGCGCACCGCCAGCTACGTGCCGGAGAGCAAGCCGATCGACGAGCTGCTGCGCGAGATGCAGGCGCGGCAGATCCACCTGGCCATCGTGATCGACGAGTACGGCGGGACGGCCGGCCTGGTCACCATCGAGGACATCCTGGAGGAGATCGTCGGCGAGATCACCGACGAGTACGACCAGGAGGCTCCCCGGGTGGAGGAGCAGCCGGACGGCGCCCTGCGGGTGACCGCCCGCATGCCGATCTACGAGCTGGCCGAGCTGTTCGACACCGAGATCGAGGTGGACGACGTCGAGACGGTCGGCGGCCTGCTGGCGCACGCGCTGGGCCGGGTCCCGATCGCCGGGTCGGAGGCGGAGGTGGCCGGGCTGCGGCTGACCGCCGAGAGCCTCGCCGGCCGGCGCAACCGGATCAGCACCGTGCTGGCCCGCCGCGTCAAGACCGACGAATCCGACGAGCCCCTGCAAGCTACCGCCGACCAGGACTAGTCCTGGATTTTTCGGCATCAAGCGTTCTACAAGTGGATTGCAAGCTTCCTCCGGCAGTCTCTTCCTCAGACACCCTGTGCGGTGGGTGTCTGGGGGATCGTCCGGACACCGGGAGGGGTTCGCGGTCGCGAGGAGGATCCCAGGGGGGAGAGCAACGCGAGTTGCTCGACGGTTAAGGGTGCTCTCGCCTGGCGAGGGCACCCTTAAGCGTTTATTGGCGACTCCCGTGGATTGCCTCTTTCGTGGCCTGGGCACATGCTTGATCGTGAATCGGGGATCTTGGATAGTGATCGCCTGCTGCGCCCTGCTGATGACGGGATGCGGCGGCGAGGGGGCCCAGAACGCCGACGGTGAGGTGCGCCAGGAGCTACGGCGGCTGCGCGAGATCCTCAACCGCAGCCCGGCGTTGCCCGACGGTTTCTCGGCCAGGGCCCGCCCGGCCTGGTCGCCGCCCTTCGCCGTGCCCAGCCGGCCCTGCCGGGCGGTCCTGCAGGCCGCCGCCGGCCACGCGCCGCCGCGCGGCATCCGCGCCCAGGCCGCGGTCAGCTACGAGGGCGACCTGCTCGGCGAGACGGTCGCGGTCGGCATGGCCTCCTACACCGGTGAGGAGGCCGACTGGCACCTGCGCGACCTGGGCAAGTCGCTGAACGAGTGCACGAGCCTGACCGCGCGCGGCGGCACCACGCTGACGTTGCGCCGGCTCGACGTGGAGTCGGTGGGCGACGACGTGGTGGGCGGGCAGGCCAAGGGACGGCTCAACGGCTACCCGTACGCCATGAACGTGCTGCTGGTGCGCACCGGCGACACCGTCATCTCGCTGGTGCACACCGGGCTGGCCGCGGTGGACGGCCGGCGCACCCAGCAACTGGCGCGCTCGTTCCTCAAGTAACCTGGGCTCTCGTGGACCCAGAAGACAACAAGCTCATCGTTTTGGCCCGCTCGGCCCGCGCCCGCAACGAGTCCGTGGAGGGCGCCGCCGTACGCGACGAGACCGGGCGCACCTACAGCGGCACCGACGTCGCGCTGGCCGCGCTGAAGCTGTCGGCGTTGCAGGTCGCGGTGGCCACCGCGGTCTCCAGCGGCGCGCGTTCCCTGGAGGCCGCGGCCCTGGTCACCGCGGGCGAGGGCCCCGGCGCCGGCGACGAGGAACTCGTGCGCGAGCTGGGCGGCGTCCTGCTGGTCGCCGGCCCCGACGGGACGCTGCGGTCCTGACATGGCGATGTCCCCCTACCTGGCCGAGCTGCGCGCCGAGGTCGGCTCCCGCCTGCTGCTCCTGCCCGCGGTCACCGGCATGGTCTTCGACTCCTACGGCAGGCTGCTGGTGGCCCGGCACGAGGACCTCGGCTTCTGGGCCCCGCCCGGCGGCGGCGTCGACCCCGACGAGGTGCCCGAGGAGGCCATCGTGCGCGAACTGGCCGAGGAGGTCGGCCTCGAGGTCGAGGTGCGGGGGCTGATCGGCGTCTTCGGCGGCCCCGAGTTCCGCACCGTCTACCCCAACGGGCACGAGTGCGCCTACGTCAACGCGGTCTACGCGCTGGCCGTCGTGGGCGGCACGCCGACGCCCGACATGGAAGAGATCACCGAGGTCAGATGGGTCGGCGAGGAGGAGGCGTCGGGGCTCGAGATGCCCGCCTGGGCGCCCCGAGTGCTGCCCGCGGCCTTCGCCTGGTGGGACAATCACTAAGTGACCACAGAACATCACGCCGGATTCGCGTGCTTCGTCGGACGGCCCAACGTCGGCAAGTCCACGCTGATGAACGCCCTGGTCGGGCAGAAGGTGGCGATCACCTCCAGCAAGCCCCAGACCACGCGGCGGGCCATTAGAGGCATCGTGCACCGGCCGGACGCGCAACTGGTCATCGTGGACACCCCCGGCCTGCACCGGCCGCGCACGCTGCTCGGCGAGCGGCTCGACAGCCTCGTGCTCTCCACGCTCACCGAGGTGGACGTGATCGGGTTCTGCGTGCCGGCCAACGAGAAGATCGGCAAGGGTGACCGGTTCATCGCCGACAAGCTGGCCGCGGTGCGCAAGACGCCGATCGTGGCCATCGTGACCAAGACCGACCTCGCCTCCCGCGAGCAGATCGCCGAGCAGTTGCTGGCCGTCTCCGAGCTCGGCGAGTTCGCGGCGATCGTGCCGGTCTCGGCCGAGTCGGGCGAGCAGCTCGACATCGTGGCCGATGTGCTGATCGAGCACCTGCCGGAGTCGCCGCCGCTGTACGAGGGCGGGCAGCTCACCGACGAGCCCGAGCAGGTGCTGGTCGGCGAGCTGATCCGCGAGGCGGCGCTGGAGGGCGTGCGCGACGAGCTGCCCCACTCCATCGCGGTCGTCGTCGACGAGATGCTCCCGCGCGAGGGCCGCGACGACCTGCTCGACATCTACGCCCATCTGTTCGTCGAGCGGCCCTCGCAGAAGGCGATCATCATCGGGCACAAGGGCGAGCGGCTGCGCGACGTCGGCACCCGCGCGCGCAAGCAGATCGAGGCGCTGCTCGGCAGCCGGGTCTACCTCGACCTGCGGATCAGTGTGGCGAAGGACTGGCAGCGCGATCCGAAGCAGTTGCGCCGGCTCGGCTTCTACGACTGATCGCCAGCACGGCGAAGAGCACCACGGCCAGCGCGCAGCCGAGCGCGCCGTACCAGCCGGGCCTG
Organism: Nonomuraea sp. NPDC050328; assembly: GCF_044459405.1. Taxonomy (NCBI): domain Bacteria; kingdom Bacillati; phylum Actinomycetota; class Actinomycetes; order Streptosporangiales; family Streptosporangiaceae; genus Nonomuraea; species Nonomuraea sp. NPDC050328. Next base: position 351,470 of record NZ_JBITIW010000002.1, read on the forward strand.
AGCACCGAGCCGACCGTGATGTAGCCGAGGTCGAGCCCCACGTCGCTGCGCCCGGCGACGTAGGACACCACCAGGGCGGTGGCTCCCGCGCCGGGCAGGGCGGCCAGGGCGGTGAGCCAGCGCCGCCGGGTGAGCAGCCCGGCGACGCCCAGCGCCGCCGCGGCCAGTCCGGCGAGGAGCGTGTAGAGGCCCAGCGGGTCTTCCAGGCCGCGCGTGGTGGCGGACAGGCCGCCGCGGAACAGGCCGACGCCCGCCTCGACCGCCATCCACGGCGTGGTCGTGCTCAGAACCAGCAGGCCGCCGGCGAGCGCGACGGCGAAGGCGGAGGTTCGTGGTGAGGCCATGCCTTCACTGTAGGAGGCTTTCCCCCGGTTGGCACTCGCGCCGGGGGAGAGCCGGCCGTTGCGGTCAGGCGCAGTTCCAGCGGATGCCCTGGAAGTTGGCGTAGCGGGCCCACTGGTAGGTGCGCCCGTAGCCGTTCCCGTTCACCAGGAAGCACGGGCTGTCCGGGCCGACCCGCTTGACCTGGAACGAGATGCGGTAGGTGCAGTTGTTGGTCACCTTGACGGTCTGGGAGACGCGGCCGGTCCAGTGGTCCACGCGCACGCAGTTGGCGGCCTGAGCGGCCTGCGCCGGCTGAGCGGCCTGCGCGGCGGGGGTGGCGGCGGCCAGGGCGCCGAGGGAGAGGGCACCGGCGGCGAGCACGGAGCCGAGCTTGGCGAAGGTGTTCATGGTGGTCCTCCTTGGTCGGATGCTCCGGGGCGGTTCCCGGCGACAGGAGGAAAGTAGGCCGGGGCGTGTTGAGGTCTTGTTGAGTCCGCGTCAGGCCCCGGCCGCGGCCAGCCAGGCGTGGGCCTGTTCGTCCAGCTCGCGGGCCTGTTCGGCGTCGCCTTCCGCCCGGTTGACGCGGGCGAGGGCCTGGAGGGCGCGGGCGCCGAGCAGCCGGTCGCCGAGCCGGGTGGCGAGGTTCCGTGCCTGCTGGGCGGCCTGCCGGGCGGCGGCCGGCTCGCCGCGGTCCAGCTCCGCCTCGGCCAGTTCGAGCAGCGCGTCGGCGTGCCGGTGGCGTTCGCCCAGCTCGGCCAGCCCGGCGGCGGCCTCGGTGAGCCGGGCCACGGCCTCGCCCGCGCGGCCGGCCAGGCGCAGCGTGCTGCCCAGGGCGAGCAGGGTGAGGGCCTGCTCGTGCGGGCGGCCGGCCGCCTCCAGGCAGCGGCCCAGGCTGCGCTCGGCCTCGGCCAGGTGCCCGAGGGCCAGGTGCGCCTGGCCGAGCCGGCGGCGCACGGGCACGGTGTCGGCCCCGGCGCGCAGCGCCAGCCCGAGCGCGCGGCGCAGCACCTCGTGCGCCTCCTCCCAGCGCTCCTCGGCCAGCAGCAGGTCGCCCAGATCGCGCTCGGCCAGGGCCTCGGCCCGCGGCTGTCCGGTACGGCGAGCCGCCTCCAGCCCGGCCGTGGCCACCTGCCGCCAGTCGGCCAGCAGCCGGTGCCGGTCGAGGAACGGCGTCAGCAGGTGGGCCAGCCGGTGGCAGGCCTCGTCGAGCCCGGCCCGGCCCAGGTCGGCGGTGAAGGCCACCAGGAAGCCGTGCTCGGCCAGCAGCCACTGCACCGACTCGCGGATGTCGCGGGTGGCCAGGATCGTGGCCGGATCCCCGGAGACCAGCGTGAACCGGGCGATGCCCACCCGCGCCATGACCTCCTCGGCCAGCTCCGCCAGCACCTGCGGGATCGCGTCGAGCCGCTCGCGGGCGAACAGCCGGGTCAGCGGGTGCAGCCGGTAGCGCGGCTGGCCCGCCACGTCCACGCCGTGCGGGTCGAGCAGCCCGGCGTCGGCCAGCGGCTCGGCGTGCGCGGAGCCGACCAGCCACTCGCCGAAGTCGGGCGCCGACAGTGCGCCCAGCCGGCACAGCGCGGCCCGCGCGGGCTCGGCCAGCCCCTCGTAGCCGAGCGCGAGCACGCTGCGGACCTCCAGGTCCCCGGCGTGCAGCCCGTCGAGCCGGCCGCGCTCGTCGGCCAGCAGCCCGGCCAGGTGCGCCGCGCTCCACCCCGGCCGCGCGGCCAGCCGCGCCCCGGCCACCCGCAACGCCAGTGGCAGGCCGCCGCAGCAGGCCACCAGCTCGTCGTACGGCCCGCGCTCCCCGGCCAGGTCGCTCAGCAGGGCCGTGGCCTCGTCCGGCTCCAGCAGCCCCACGGCCACCCGCCGCGCCCCGGTGAGCCCGGCGAGCGTGGACCGGCTGGTCACCACCGTCGGCGCGGCGGTCAGCAGCGGCCGGACCTGTGCCTCGGCGGTGACGTTGTCGAGCACCACCAGCACCCGCCGGTTGGCCGCGTACGTCCGCAGCAGCCGCTCGCGCCGGTCGGCCGCGGCCGGCACCGCCCGGGCCGGGCAGCCGAGCCAGCGCAGGAAGTCCTCCAGCACCGCGCCCGGCGGCGTCTCGCGCAGGTCGGCGTAGAGGATGCCGTCCGGGAAGCCGGTCCTGGCCCGCCAGGCGGCGTGCACGGCCAGCGCCGACTTGCCCACGCCCGCCGGCCCGTGCACGACGGTGACCTGCGGGCCGACCACCTCGTCGAGCAGGGCGGCCCGGCCGGTGAACGGCGTGACGTCCGGCGGCAGCAGCAGCGGCGGCCCGGCCGCCACGTGCAGCGAGACGTCGTCGTGCAACATCCGGTGGTGCAGGAGTTGCAGATCGGGGTCGGGCTCGATGGCGTGCGCGGCGTCCAGTTCGGCGCGCAGCCGCCCGTAGCACTCCAGCGCCTCGGCCCGCCGCCCGCTGCGGTAGAGCGCCAGCAGGAGCAGGCCGTGCAGGCGCTGGGCCAGCGGGTGCCGCTCGACCAGGCCGCGCAGCTCGGCCAGGGCCTCCCGGTGCCGCCCGGCGTTCAACTCGGCCTCCAGCCGCCGCTCCAGCGCCAGCAGCCGCAGCTCGGCCAGTTCCTCGCGCAGCCGCCGGGTCTGGGTCCACCGCTCGGCCCGCGGGTCGACGTCCTCCAGCGCCTGGCCGCGCCACAACGCCAGCGCCGGGCCGTACTCGCCCCGCTCGACCAGGTCGCGGAAGCGGTTGACGTCGAGCTGGGCGGGGGCGATGGCCAAGGTGTAGGTGCCGGAGACGGTGGTGATCACGTCCTTGCCGAGCACCTGCCTGAGCTGGCCGACGTAGCCGCGGACCAGGGAGTCGGAGCGCTCGCCGTCCTCGTGCGGCCACAGCAGCCGCCGCAACTGCGGCACGGTCAGCGGACGCCGGGCGTTGAGCAGGAACATCGTCAGCAGATCACGATGTTTGGGCGCGGTGGGGGTCAGGTCCTGACCGCCGTCGCTCACTTCCAGTGAACCCATGATCCGGAAGTCCATAGGGCCCTAGGATGGCACAGCCGATGGCTCCCTTGACTGCTTCCGACCCACAGCGGCTGGGCCGCTACGCCCTGGCGGGCCGGCTGGGCGCCGGCGGCCAGGGCGTGGTCTACGAGGCCTACGGCGAGGCCGGCGAACGCGTGGCGATCAAGGTGCCGCGCGCGGGCGACCCGGCGGCGCGTGACCGGCTGGCGCGCGAGGCCGCGGCGGCGCAGCAGGTCGCCGCCTTCTGTACGGCACGCGTCATCGAGGTCGATCTCGCGGTGCCGTACATCGTGAGCGAGTTCGTGCCGGGCCCGAGCCTGCGCGAGGTGGGCCGGCTCGACGGCGAGGGCCCGCACCGGCTGGCGGCCGGGGTGGCGGCGGCGCTGGCGGCGATCCACCAGGCGGGCATCGTGCACCGCGACCTCAAGCCGGACAACATCATCCTCGGCCCGGACGGCCCCCGCGTGATCGACTTCGGGGTGGCCAGGCAGGCCGGGCCGACCACGAGCGGGCCGGTGCTCGGCACGCCGACGTACATGGCGCCGGAGGTGCTGGCCGGACGGGCGGCCGGGCCGGCGGCGGACGTGTGGGCGTGGGGCCTGGTGGTGCTCTTCGCCGCGACCGGGCGCGACGCGGTCGAGGGGGCGCTGGGCGCGCTCGGCTTCCGGCCGGAGCTCGGCGCGCTGCCGGAGGCGCTCCGGGACCCGGTGCGCCGGGCGCTGGAGCGTGAGCCCGCCCACCGGCCCTCCGCCCGCGACCTGCTGCTGGCGCTGCTGGGCGAGGTGGCCGACCCGCTGGCCGCCGGTGGCGAGGCCGCGGCCGACCTCACCGGGCAGGGCGGTCCCGACCTGGGCACGGTCGCCGAGGAGCTGTTCGAGGAGCTCACCGAGGCCGAGCGGGCGCGGGCGCCGGAGGTCTTCCTGCGGCTGGTGGACGGCGAGGGCGAGCCGCGCCGCACGCCGTACGACGAGGTCGGTGAGGCGGGCCTGCTGGCCGGGTACGTGGCCGCCGGGCTGGTGAGCGAGAGCGCGGACGGCTACGCGCTGGCGGGCCCGGCGCTGGTGCGGGCCTGGCCCCGGCTGCGCGGCTGGGTGGCGGCCAACCGGGACGGGCTGCCGGTCCACCGGCGGCTGACCGAGGCGGCCCGCTCGTGGCAGGAGCACGCCCGCCGGCCGGCCGACCTGCTGCACGGCAGCGTCCTCGACCGCACCCTGCGCTGGGCGGCCACCGAACGAAAGGACGTGACGCTCACCGAGCTGGAGAGCGACTTCCTGGCCGCCGCCACCCGGCGGGAACGCAGCGCCTCGCGCCGCCGCGGCCTGCTCGCCGGCGCGCTCGGCGTGCTGCTGGTCGCCGCGCTGGGCGGGCTGGGGCTGGCCGAGTACCGGCGCGGCGTCGCCGACCGGCAGCGGGACGAGGCCACCGCCAGGTCGCTCGCCCTGCGCGCCGCCGACCTGCGGCAGAGCGACCCGCGGGCGGCCATGGCGCTCAGCGTGGCCGGCTGGCGGCTCGCGCCGGACCTGGCGGAGACCCGCGAGGCGCTCAACAGCTCGCTGGCCCAGCCGCTGCTCGACGTCTTCGCCGAACCGGAGGCGGCGCCGGGCACCACGTACGCGCTCAGCCGCGACGGCCGCACGCTGGTCGCGGTGGCGGGCGGCCGGGCCGCGCTGTGGGACGTGCGCGAGCGCCGCAGGACCGGCCTGATCACCGGGGTCGGCGAGGCGGTCAAGGCCGCGCTCAGCCCGGACGGGCGCACCCTCGCCCTCCAGGACGCCCGGCGGGTGCGGCTGTGGGACGTGGCCTCCGCGCGGCCCACCGGGGTGGAGCTGGACAGCCCGATCAGCCTGCCGCACATCGGGCTGCTGGAATTCGACGCCACCGGGCGGCGGCTGGCGGTGCCGTCGGGGGAGTGGGCGGTCGCCTGGTGGGACCTCGCTACCCGCACCCGGCTGCTGAGCCCGGACGGCGTGCCGTACGACGCCCTGAGCCCCGACGCCGCGTACGGCGTGGTGCGCTCGGGCGGCAAGGCGGGGCCGGTGGAGCTGTGGGAGACGGGGCCGCGGCGGCGGCTGGAGCGCTCGTGGCTGACCGCCAAGACCGAGTCCGACGACGCCGCGTTCAGCGCGGGCGGCGGCCTGCTGGCCCTGGTCGAGCCGGGCGACAGCACGCAGGAGCGCGTCGTCCGGCTGCGTCGCTGGCCCTCGGGAGAGGAGGTCTCCGCCACCGTCGCGCCGGCCGCCGGGCTGCAGGTGGCCTTCGGGTTCGGCGACCGGTACCTGGCGATCTGGAGCCTGCTGGGCGACTTGATCGTGCTGCGCACCGACGACGGGACCGCGGTCGTGCGCCGCAAGGTCGCCGACGACCTCGACCTGGTCCGATTCGACGAGACCGGGCGCGTGCTGCGGCTGTTCGCCCTCGACGGCGAGGTCACCACGCTCGACCTGGCCCACCTGTTCGACGAGCCGCGCACCGCCGTCGCCGGGAGCTCGGCCGTGCTGGGGCCGGGCGGGCGGCTGCTGGCCACCTTCGCCGGCGGCCGGGCCCAGCTCTGGCACGCCGGTACGGCCCGCCGCATCGGCCCCGCCGTGGAACTCGGCGGCTACCGGGCGGAACTCGCCTTCGACCCCACCGGCAGCCGCCTGGCCGTGGGCGGGCAGGCCGGGGTGCGGGTGCTCGACACCTCGTCCGGCCAGGTCCTGCACTCCTTCAGCCACGGCGCCGAAGGCGTGGACGAGCTGGCCTTCGTCCCGGGCGGGCTGCTGGTGGACACCTTCCAGCCCGAACGCCTGGAGCTTCGCGCCGGCCCGCGGGTTGTGCCCGTCGGCCTGGCCGAACCGCTGGCCGAACCGCTGGCCGAACCGCTGGCCGTACGCCCCGACGGGCGGCTCGCGCTGGCCGGGAACCCGCCCACGCCGTTCGACCCGGCCACCGGCCGCCTGCTGCCCGCGCCCGCCGGCCTCGGCGCGTTGTCCGGGCCAGCCGCGTTCAGCCCCGACGGCAGCCTGGTGGCCTTCGCCGGGGACGAGCGGATCCGGTTGTGGAAGGGCGATCTGAGCGGACCCGCCGGAGACCTCCCCGCCGCCGGGATCACCGAGTTCGTCCGCTGGTCGCCGGACGGCCGGCTGCTGGCCTCCTACGAGCGGGGCGACCGCGTCCGGCTGTGGGAGGTGGCCGGGCGGCGCTCGCTCGGCGTGCTCTTCGACGGCGGCACCGAGATCGGCGCGCAGAGCGGCGCCTCGCTGGCCTTCGCCGGCTCCTCGCTGGCCGGCGCGGTGCCCGGCGGGATCGTCCGGAGCTTCCCGCTGGAACCGGCCCGGGTGGCGGCGGCGGTCTGCGCGCGGCTCACCAAGCCGCTGACCGAGGCCGAGTGGACGGCGCTGGACCCCGGCACGGCGCCGATCACGGAGTGCAACCGCTGAGAAATCGGCCTGCAAGCCCTCGAACCTACCGTCGGCACATGCGCTCGAAGTTCCTGCTCGGCGTCGCCGCCACGGCCTGCGCCGCCCTCCTGCTGCACTCCCAGGCCGCCGCCGCGGCCCCGCCCAAGCCCGCCAAGGTCGCCGGGCAGCTCTTCAAGGCCTGGCTGGCCGACGACCCGGCCGCCGCGGCCGCGCTCGCCTCGCCGGCCGCGGTCAAGACGCTGTTCGCCTACACGTTCCGTGCCCCCGACACCGGGCCGCACTGCACGGGTGGCGTCTGCGACTTCCGGCACACCAGCGTCACCGTGCCGGGCGGGCTGAACGGCATCCGCATGATCGTCTCCGGCTCGAAGGTGACCCGCGTGTACACCTCGCGCCATCTCACCAAGCCCTCGGCCGCGGCCAAGTGGCTCTACGGCGCCTACCAGCGCGGCGACCGGCACGCGGCGCTGGAAGTGGCCTCGACCGGGGCGGTGAAGCAGCAGTTCAAGGTCAAGTACGACCCGAACTCGACGCCCCACCAGTTCATGGGCTGCTCGAAGGAGCCCAAGGGCTACGTGTGCCACTGGTACTACGAGGGCGGCTCGGTCGGGATGCACGTGCGCGGCACCAAGGCGCGCGGCTACCACGTCTCGTTCCTCACCTACGTCGCCGACTGAGCCGTCCACTGGCCCCACGCGTCGAGGGGCCGGTAGCCCAGCTCGTCGTTGACCGCCACCATGGGCGCGTTGCTCGCCGCGTTCCAGGTGACCAGGCGCTCCACCGAGGGGGCGTCGCGGCGCAGGCGCACCAGGTTGGCCGCCTTGAGCAGCACGCCCAGCCGCCGGCCCCGATGCTCGCGCAGCACGGTCGTGTCGGCCTGCAGCCCCCAGGCCGGTTCGCCGTCCTCGTCCACGTAGATGCGGGTGAAGCCGGCCGGGACGCCGTCGGCCAGGCGGCGCGCGACCACGACCAGCGACCGCTGGCGGCACGGGCCCAGCGCCTCCTCGGCGAAGGCCACCCGCTCCCGCCCCCAGTCGGGTTTGTCCACCCCCTCGGCCTGCGGGGCGTCGTTCATGCCCTGCATCAGGGCGGTCAGGTCGTCCAGCCGCGCGCCGCGCGCCGGGCCGTCCCAGTACTCCAGCTCGTAGCCGGGCACCCGCACGGCGGCCAGCTCCCGGTAGCGGTCCCAGCCGGCCGTGCGCAGGTCGAGCAGGCGGCGCACCGAGGCGTAGGTCTGGTCGAAGCCGAGCGCCTTGGCGAACCCCGCCGTGGCGCCCTCCGCCCGGGCCCACGTCAGCACCGCGCCGCGGCCGTTGGCCCGGGCCCGCTCATGGACGTGCGCGATCAGCGCGCGGCCCACGCCCCGGCGGCGGTGCGCCGGATGCACGGTCAGCGCGAGCAGCTCGGCCAGGTGCGGGTTCTCGTCCTCCGGGAACTCCAGCGCGTAGCCGCCGACCACCTCGCCGTCCGCCACCGCGGCCCAGGCCTCGTGCGGGTAGCCGGCCCAGCCCCGGGTGATCATCCACGCGAACCTCGGCCGGGATCGGGGCGGCTCGGGGCGCTCGTCGTCGCCGGCCACGTAGGCCGCGTAGTAGCCGTCGAGCAGGTGACCCGGCCGGTCGAGATCGATGCGGTGCAGTTCCATGCCGCCCAGCCAAACCGACGCGGAGAGGCGGGCGCCACGGGTTTTCCGGCGCCCCTACTGCTGGTAGTTCTCCACCTCGCCGGGCGGGCGCACGCCGGAGGCGTCGGGGTCCTCGCCGAACTCGCGCCGGGCCCGGCGCTGGCGCAGCAGATCCCAGCACTGGTCGAGCGCGACCTCGACCTCCCGCATGCGCGCGTTCTCCTCGTCGGAGCCGATCGAGCGGTCCTGCAACCGGGAGCGCAGCTCGTGCTCCTCCGCCACCAGATCCTTGATCCGGCCCAGAATCTCGTTGTCCTGCATGATCCTGACTCTAGCCACCGCGTGATAGAACACGCCCTATGTCTGGTATCGCGCTGGTAAGAAAGCCCGGACCGCGGCTGGCCGACGGCCTCGTCACCCACCTCGAACGCACTCCGGTGGACCCCGTTCTGGCGCTCGCGCAGCACGCCGCCTACGTGGCCGCGCTGGAGGACAACGGCTGGCGCGCGGTCCACCTGGAGGCCGCCGACGAGCTGCCGGACGCCCCCTTCGTCGAGGACACGCTCGTGGTGGCCGGGCGGCGGGCCGTCCTCACCCGGCCCGGCGCGCCCGAGCGGCGGCCCGAGGTGGACTCCACCGCGCGTGCCGTCCAGGACCTCGGCCTCGACGTGCGGCGCATCGAGGCCCCGGGCACGCTCGACGGCGGCGACGTGCTGCAGGTCGGCCAGACCGTCTACGTCGGGCGCTCGGCGCGCAGCAACGACGAGGGCATCGCGCAACTGGCCGCCGCGCTGCCGGACCACACCGTGGTGCCGGTGGAGCTGCGCGGCGTGCTGCACCTCAAGTCCGCGGTCACCGCCCTGCCTGACGGCACGCTCATCGGCGACCCCGCCTTCGTGGACCTGCCCGGCCTGCTGGTGCCGCCGGAGGAGGCCGGCTCGCACGTCGTGCCGCTCGGCGGGACGCGGCTGCTCATGGCCGCCTCCGCCCCCCGCACCGCCGCCCTGCTGGAGGCGCGCGGGCTTTCGCCGGTCAAGGTGGACATCTCCGAGTTCGAGAAGCTGGAAGGCTGCGTCACCTGCCTTTCGGTTCTCATCATGTGAGACCAGGGCCGGGTCATCGCGAGACGTCTGGTAGCGTGCTTGACATGCTGCGCGGGCTGCTTCTTCTTAGCCGCCGCGGCGGGGGCCTGTAAGAGGCCGGCTCCCTCGCCGCGGTGCCGCTTCCGCGTGTCGGCCGCTTTCCGTCTTGACGAAACCGGCGAGGAACCCCGATGACTTCTCAGCAGCCCAGTGGCATGCCCATCCACCGTTACCAGCCCTTCCAGCCCGTACGGCTGGCCGACCGCACCTGGCCCGACCAGGTCGTCACCAAGGCCCCCCGGTGGTGCGCGGTCGACCTGCGCGACGGCAACCAGGCCCTGATCGACCCGATGGACTCCCACCGCAAGCTGCAGATGTTTGAGCTGCTGGTCCGGATGGGCTACAAGGAGATCGAGGTCGGCTTCCCGGCCGCCTCCCAGACCGACTTCGACTTCATCCGCAAGATCATTGAAGAGGGCCGCGTCCCCGAGGACGTGACCATCCAGGTGCTGACCCAGGCCCGCCCCGAGCTGATCGAGCGGACCTTCGAGTCGCTCACCGGCGTGCACCGCGCCATCGTGCACCTGTACAACTCCACCTCGACCCTGCAGCGCCGCGTCGTGTTCGGCCAGGACCGCGAGGGCATCACCGCCATCGCCGTCGAGGGCGCCAAGCTGGTCAAGAAGCTCGCCGAGGCCAGCGAGGTGGACGTCCACTTCCAGTACTCGCCCGAGTCCTTCACCGGCACCGAGCTCGACTACGCTGTCGAGGTCTGCAACGCGGTCAACGAGGTCTGGCAGCCCACCCCCGACCGCAAGGTCATCATCAACCTGCCCGCCACCGTCGAGATGGCCACGCCCAACATCTACGCCGACCAGATCGAGTGGATGAACCGGAACCTGGCCCACCGCGACTCCATCATCCTGTCGCTGCACCCGCACAACGACCGCGGCACCGCCGTCGCCGCCGCCGAGCTCGGCTACCAGGCCGGCGCCGACCGGATCGAGGGCTGCCTGTTCGGCAACGGCGAGCGCACCGGAAACGTCTGCCTGGTGACCCTGGGCATGAACCTGTTCTCGCAGGGCGTCGACCCCGAGATCGACTTCAGTGACATCGACGAGATCCGTCGCGTCACCGAGTACTGCAACCAGCTCCCCGTGCACCCGCGCCACCCGTGGGGCGGGGAGCTGGTCTACACCGCCTTCTCCGGCTCCCACCAGGACGCCATCAAGAAGGGCTTCGAGCACCTGGAGCGCGACGCGGCCGCGGCCGGGGTGCCGGTGGACGACTACACCTGGGCCGTGCCGTACCTGCCGATCGACCCGAAGGACATCGGGCGCAGCTACGAGGCGGTCATCCGCGTCAACAGCCAGTCCGGCAAGGGCGGCGTGGCCTACATCATGAAGGCCGACCACCAGCTCGACCTGCCGCGGCGGCTGCAGATCGAGTTCTCCCGGGTCGTGCAGGCCCAGACCGACGACCAGGGCGGAGAGGTCACGCCCGCGCAGATGTGGGACGTCTTCGCCGATGAGTACCTCCCCAACCCGGCCAACCGCTGGGGCCGGCTGGGCCTGATGGCGCACCGGCACGAGTCGACCGTCGACGAGAAGGACCGGATCAGCGCCGACGTGCGCTTCGACGCCGAGATCCGGGAGATCAGCGGCACCGGCAACGGGCCCATCTCGGCCTTCGTGGACGCGCTCGGCGCCGTTGGCGTGGAGGTGCGGGTCCTCGACTACGTCGAGCACGCGCTGACCTCCGGCTCGGACGCCAAGGCCGCCTCCTACGTGGAGTGCGAGGTCGGCGGGCAGGTGCTGTGGGGCGTCGGCATCGACGCCAACACCACGACGGCCTCGCTCAAAGCCATCATCTCGGCCGTCAACCGGGCCACCCGGTAACCGCCTTCCGCCCGGGGGCGCCACGCGCCCCCGGGCTATCGGCCGGGTGCGGGGACGCCGCTGTAGTCGGCCTCGGGCAGCTTGGTGATCTCGGAGGCCGCGGCGCGGGCCTGTTCGACCCGCAGATCGGCCTGGTCGGGCATCGTCGCCAGGACGCCCTCCCACCGGGTGCCGCCCTCGCCGGTGACCGGCTGCCAGGCCAGCAGGAAGGCGGGCGAGCCGTCCGGGCGCAGCACGAGCGGCGGCATCCGCAGCGGCTGCGGCTCGGTGTCGTCGCCGGGCGCGGGCCGGGGGACCGGCGAGTAGTCCACGCCGGGGAGCTGTTTCAGCTCCGCGGCGGGCGCCCACCGGTAGTTGAGCCCGTGCACGCGGTGGCCGTAGACGTCCACCTGTGACTGCGGTACGGCGAGGCGGGCCTCCCAGACGGGCTGCCCGTCGGCCGTGCCCCGCCGCCAGGCCAGCAGGAAAGCGGGGGATTTGCCGGCGTAGAGCACCAGCGGTGGCATCTGAAGCGGTTCGACCTGATCCACAGCACGCAGGGTAGCCGCGCGGTCCGACAAAACGGGAGACCCACCGCGAACGGGGGAGGCCGCGCCCCCGGGCGAGGGGGACGCGGCCTCCGGTCTGCGGTGCCTCGGGCTGATCAGGCCGAGGCGGTGGCCTCCTGCTTGGGCTCGGACGGCAGGTCCAGGCTGTCGCGCAGGGTGGCCGGCTTGAGGAAGGCCGCGGCGATGATGCCGACGACCGCGATGCCCGCCGAGACGAGGAAGATGTGCCCGGTGGCGTCGCCGTACGCGACCTTGATGATCTCCTGGATCGGCTCCGGCAGGCTGCCCAGGTTGGGGCCGATCTTGCCGGTGGTGGCGCCCGTGACGGGGACGCCGGCCTTGGCCAGGCCCTCCAGGGCGTTGGCGGTGACCTGGTTGGCCAGGATGGCGCCGAGGACGGAGACGCCCACGGTGCCGCCGAGCGAGCGGAAGAAGGTGATCGCGCCGCTGGCGGCGCCGATCTCGCGGAGCGGCACGGTGTTCTGGACGACCAGGACGAGGTTCTGCATGGACATGCCGACGCCGATGCCGACCAGGAGCATGTAGAGCGAGATCAGGACCAGCGACGTGGCGTGGTCGATGGTGGACAGGCCCAGGAAGCCGGCGGTCAGGACGATCAGGCCGACCATGATGTACGGCTTGGTCCTGCCGGTGCGGGAGACCATCCGGCCGCTGATGGTGGAGGAGAGCAGGACGCCGGCCATCATCGGGATGGTGAGCAGGCCCGCCTCGGTGGGTCCGAAGCCGCGGCTGGTCTGGAAGTACTGGCCGAGGAAGACCGAGCCGCCGAACATGGCCATGCCGACCGCGAGGCTGGCCAGGATGGCCAGGGCCGGGGTGCGGCGGCGGATGACGTGCAGCGGGACGACGGGCTCCTTGACGCGGGTCTCGACCCAGGTGGCCAGGGCGAGCAGCACGACGCCGCCGCCGGCCATGGCCGCGGTCTGCCACGACAGCCAGGCGAAGCTGTTGCCGACGAAGGTGACCCAGATGAGCAGGACGCTGACGCCGGTGGCGATGAGGGTGGCGCCCCAGTAGTCGATGGAGACGCCGGTGCGGCGGGTGTCGGGCAGGTGCAGCGTCTTGGCCAGCAGGACCAGGGCGACCGCGGTGAACGGCACGGCGATGAAGAAGCACCAGCGCCAGCCGAGCCAGGAGGTGTCGGTGAGCAGGCCGCCGAGCAGCGGCCCGCCGACGGTGGCGACGGCCATGACGGCGCCGAGGTAGCCGTTGTAGCGGCCGCGCTCCTTGGGGCTGATCATGGCGGCGATGATCACCTGCGCCAGGATCTGCACCGCGCCCATGGCCAGGCCCTGGACCGCGCGGAAGGCGATGAGCTGCCCGGCGTTCTGGGCGAAGCCGCAGGCCAGCGAGGCCACGGTGAACAGCACGATGGAGATCTGGAGCAGGAGCTTCTTGTCGAACAGGTCGGCGAGCTTGCCCCAGATCGGCGTGGAGGCGGTCGAGGCCAGCAGCGAGGCGGTGATGACCCAGGTGAACTGCGACTGCGTGCCGTTGAGGGCGCCGATGATCTGGGGGAGCGCGACCGAGACGACGGTCCCGCTGATCATCGCGACGAAGAGCACGAGCAGCAGGCCGCTGAGCGATTCGAGCACCTGGCGGTGGTTCATGGGTGCCGCCGTGGGCGGCGCTGCCGGCTGTGCGCTCATTCGCGACCTCCAGGAAAGGGGATGACTGGGACACCATACATGCACAGTGAGAAAGTTTGCGCACTGGGCATTTATTCCCCTCCGGTAAGCTCGTCCGCATCATGGACACGACAGTCGGGTTGCGCGAGCGCAAGAAGGCCGAGACGCGCCAGGCGGTGCACGAGGCCACGTTGCGGCTGGTGATGGAGCACGGGCTCGACCACGTGACGGTCGAGGCCATCGCCGACGCGGCCAACATCTCGCGGCGGACCTTCTCCAACTACTTCGAGAGCAAGGAGGACGCGCTGCTCTACGGCGACGAGCAGCGCGTGGCGGAACTCGTCCAGCTCGTCCGCGACCAGCCGGCGGAGTACTCGGCCTGGCAGGCGTTGCGGGGGGCGTTCGCGTCCTACTACGGCGAGCAGGGCTCGCCCGACCGCGAATGGCTGCAGCGCGCCCGGCTGGCCAAGCAGCACCCGTCGTTGCTGGCGCGGCAGCTCGCCGGCCGGGTCCGGCTGGAGAACGAGCTCGGCCAGCTCCTGGCCGGGCGGGTCCAGCCGGACGGGGTGGACCCGATGGTGATCGCCGGCGCGTTCCTGGCCGCGCTGCGGATCGCCACGCACCGGTGGCTGGCCGAGGAAGAGGCCCGCACCCTGCAGGAGGTCAGCGACGAGGTGCTCGACCAGTTCGCGCGCCCGTTCCGGTGACCGTCAGCCGAGCAGCCCGAGGACCCGCTCCAGCGGCAGTCCCGGCACCCGCCGGCCCTGCCGCCCGGTCATGGTACGGCCGGCGACCAGGGCGTTGAGCACGGCTTCCTCCACCGCCTCGACCACCGCGCGGTAGAACGGGTCCATCCATCCCCAGGGCACGAAGCGCAGGCTCTCGTAGACCGCCGCGCCCTCGGGGAAGCCGCTGGTGAGCGCCCCGGCGTTGGCGGTGGAGAAGGCCAGGAAGATGTCGCCGGAGAAGTGCGAGCCGGTGGTCCCGGTCCTGGCCAGGCCCAGCGGGACCCGCCGGGCGAGCGCGGTGCACTGGCCCGGAAGCAGGGGCGCGTCGGTCGCCAGCACGACGATGACCGAGCCCGCGCCGGGCGGGGGCGCGGCGTCGGCGAACGGGTCGTCGTCGAGCAGGAACGGGCCGACCGGCCGGCCGGTGATGGTGAGCTCGCGGCGGGCGCCGAAGTTGGCCTGGACGAAGGCGCCGACGGTGTAGGTGTCCTCGCCGTGCGAGACCAGCCGGGAGGCGGTGCCGCTGCCGGCCTTGAAGCCGTAGCAGTTCATGCCGGTGCCGCCGCCGACCGAGCCCTCGGCGATCGGGCCGGGGTGCGCGGCGTCGATGGCCGCGACGGCGTGCTCGGGCCGTACGTGATCGCCGGTGATGTCGTTGAGGTAGCCGTCCCAGGTCTCGGCCACCACCGGCAGCAGCCACTCGTGCGCCCCGGCGGGCCGCTCGCGGGTGACCCACTCGACGACGCCGCGGTGGCAGGAGCCGACCGCGTGCGTGTTGGTGATCATGATGGGCAGGCCGGCCGAGCCGCTCTCGCTGATCCAGGCGGTGCCGGTCATCTCGCCGTTGCCGTTGAGCGAGTGCCAGCCCGCGGCGCACGGCAGGGCCAGGTCGGGGCGCGGTCGGGGGAGGATCGCGGTCACGCCGGTGCGCACGTCGTCGCCGGCCACGAGCGTGGTGTAGCCGACCTCGACGCCGGGGACGTCGGTGATCGCGTTGTGCGCCCCGGGCAGCCCGGCGAGCGCGAGGCCGAGGTCGCGCGCCCTCACAGGCTCACCCCCGTGACGCCGGCGGCGTAGGCGCGGATCTGCGCCGCGGCCTGTGCGGGGGTGACGGTCGGCACGGCCATGGTGGCGTGCAGGCCGTAGCCGTCCTCCAGGGTGACGAGGTTGCGCGCGATCACCACCGCGTCGCCGGTGAGGGCGAAGCGGCCGGTGGCCGCGCCCGCTTCCAGAATGGCCACGTAGATTCCCACCTGTCGTTCGTAGAGCCGGATGTACTCGGCCGCGCAGCCGGCGTCGCGCCGGGCGATGGCGCCGAGCTCGTAGAGCAGTACGCACAGTTCGTCGCGCGGGTCGCCGGGCAACCCGCTGTCGATCATCGCGGCCAGCTTGCGCCCCGGGTCGGGCTCCTCGCGCACCGCCTCCTCACGGGCGGTGCAGAAGCGCTCGACCGCCTCCCGGTGCACCTCGCGCAGCAGGTCGGTGAGGCCGGGGAAGTAGTAGAGCACCGAGCCGGGTGACATGCCCGCCTCCTCCGAGACGTCGCGCAGCCGCAGCCCCAGCAGGCCGCGCTCGACGACGCTGCGGCGGGCCGCCTCGATCAGGTGCGCACGGCGTTCGTGCGCACGGGAGGGTCGTGCCATCTCACCTCTCAGTTGTCTGAATGACATTCAAAGCTATTGACGGGGCCGACGTCGAGTTCTTTGATGCTTGTTAAAAGTATGGAGGCGTCATGACCACTCTGCCGCGCGGGTTACGGGCCTTCGGCACCCTCCTCATCGTCCTGTCCGCCATCACCCCGGCCTCGTCGGTCTTCATCATCGCCCCGGGCGTCATCGCCCAGGCGGGGACCGGCGCCTTCTGGAGCTACGTCGCCGCCGCGGTGGTCGGCGTCTTCATGGCCTTCGTCTACGCCGAGCTGTCGTCGGCCTATCCGCTCACCGGCGGCGAGTACACCATCATCGGCCGCACCCTCGGCCGGCTGCCCGGTTTCATGGCGCTGGTCCTGGTGCTGGTCACCCAGCTCCTCATCCTCGCGGTCATCGCGCTCGGCGTCGGCACCTACCTCGGCGCGCTGATCCCCGGCCTCAACGGGCCGGTCGTCGCCGCGGTGACCGTGCTGCTGGCGATGGTGCTCGCCGTCCTGGACATCAAGGTCAACGCGCTGGTCACCGGGATCTTCCTGGCGGTCGAGATGCTCGCGCTGGCGGTCGTGACCTGGCTCGGGCTGGCCAACGTCACCCGTCCGGCCTCGGCCATCCTGGTGGAGCCGCTGGCCGGCGGCGGGCTGGGCCTGATCGCGATCGCCACCGCCGTGGCGATCTTCTCCTACAACGGGTACGGCTCGGCGGTCTACTTCGGCGAGGAGACGCACGAACCGCGCCGCGACATCGCCCGGGTGATCCTCTGGGCCCTGCTCATCACCGTCGCCGCCGAGCTCATCCCGATCACCGCGGTGCTGCTGTCGGCCGACAGCCTCCAGGGCGACGTGATGCTCGGCTTCGTCACCGCGCGCGGCGGCTCCACGCTCGCCACGCTGGTCAGCCTCGGCATCGCCCTGGCCATCGTCAACGCGGTCCTGGCCATCATGCTGCTCTGCGCCCGGCTGATCTTCAGCACCGCCCGCGACGCCACCTGGCCGGCCGGCGTCAACCGCGTGCTGGGCACGATCCACCCGCGCTTCGGCACGCCGTGGCCCGCCACGCTGGTCGCCGGGGTGATCAGCGCCGCGGTCTGCTTCGTGCCGCTGTCGTTCCTGCTCGTCGTCACCGGCACCTCGCTCGTGGTGCTGTACGCCGCGCTGTGCGTGGCGGTCATCGCCGGCCGGCGCAACGGCAGTACGGCACGCGGCACCTACCGCATGCCGCTCTACCCGCTCGCGCCGGTCGCCGGGCTGCTCGCGCTCGGCTACGTCGTCTACGCCAGCGCGCTCGACCCGGTGATCGGCCGCCCGAGCCTGTTCGTCACCGCGGGCATCCTCGCCGTCGCCGCGGCGCTGTTCTTCCTCACCGTACGGCGGAGCTGGGCGGTCCAGGACGTCAGCGAGTGAACCCCAGGTAGGCGGCCATCGAGCGGGCTCCGTGCTCGAAGGTCGCGTCCAGGTGGTGGAAGAGGTTGTTGTACATCCCGAACAACTCGAAGCTGACCGACCCGTACAACCAGGTCCACGCGTGCACCGCGCGCAGTGCGACCTCGGGCGGGACCCCTGGAAAGATCGCTTCCAGGTGCCGGGCGTCCTGTGCCGCGCCCGGCGGGGCGGGGGTGGGTGGCGGCGCGGCCACCGCCCCCGCCGACGCCGCCTCGGCGATCAGGAGCCCGAAGCGCACCCCGTCGCGGGAGGCCGGGTCCACGGTGTCCTGCGGCGCCTGGTAGCCGGGCACCGGCGTGCCGTGGATCAGCGCGTACTCGTGCGGATGGGCCAGCGCCCAGGTGCGCACCGCGGTGCACATCGCCAGCCAGCGCCCGGTGTAGTCGTCCCGGTCGCACGCCTCGTCGGCCTGCTCGACCGCGTCGCCGACCGCGTTGTACGCCTCGATGATCAGCGTGGTCAGCAGGTCGTCCTTGGTCGGGAAGTAGCGGTAGATCGCGCTGGAGACCATCCCCATCTCCCTGGCGACCGCGCGCAGTGACAGCCCGCCGGCCCCCTCCGTGGCCAGGCGACGCCGCGCGATCTCGGTGATCTCCCTGGTCAGTTCAGCCCTGACCCGTTCTCGTGCCGTACGTCCAGCGCTCATAGCCGTCACCGTATCAGAGCGGTGCCCGTTTGTGAGAGCACTGCTCTTGACAAGTGCGCTTCATTTGGAGAGCATTGCTCTCGTTGCGAAGCACTAATCACGAAATTGCGAGGCGATGATGTCGGTTCTCAAGGGCGCCAACCTGCTCCTGATGTTCCTCCTGGAGCTCGGCGTGCTGGCCGCCGCCGGATTCTGGGGCTTCACCCTGCCGGCCGGCTGGCTGGTCCGGATCGTCGCCGGGATCGGCGCACCCGCCCTCTTCATCGCCGTGTGGGCCCTGTTCGGCGCCGCCAACGGCGCCACCTACCCGCTCACCGGGCTCGCCCGCCTCCTGCTCGAACTGGTCTGGTTCGGCGGCGGCGCCGTCCTGCTCTACTTCGCCGCCTCGGCCGCCCCCGCGGCCGCCTTCTTCGCCCTGTGGGCGCTCAACGGCGTCCTCCGCCTCGTCTGGAAGCAGGTCTGATCATGGGAAAGCACATCGTCGTCGGAGCCGGCCAGGTCGGCTCGCACCTGGCCGCCAAGCTCGCCGCCCAGGGTGAGGAGGTCGTCGTGGTCACCCGCTCCGGCAGCGGCCCGGACGGCACCACCAGGGTGTCCGCCGACATCGCCGCCCCGGGCCGGCTCACCGAGCTCGCCCGCGGCGCCGACGTGATCTACAACTGCGTCAACCCGCCCTACCACCGCTGGCTCACCGACTGGCCGCCCATGGCCGACGCCTTCCTGGCCGCCGCCCGCGACACCGGCGCGGTCCTGACCATCCTGGGCAACCTCTACCCCTACGGCCCGGTGCGCGGCCCGATGACCGAGGACCTGCCGCTGGCCTCGCCCTCGGCCAAGTTCAAGGTGCGGACCCGCATGTGGCACGACGCGCTGGCCGCCGGCATCCGGACGGTCGAGGTGCGCGGCTCCGACTACTTCGGCCCGGGCGCCACCGACCAGTCCTACCTCGGCGACCGCTTCATCGCGCCGCTGCTGGCCGGGCGGCGCATCCCGGTGCTGTGGCCGCTCGACGTCCCGCACACCTGGACCTACCTGCCCGACGTCGCCGACGCCCTGATCATCGCCGGGCGCGAGGAGCGGGCCTGGGGCCGCGCCTGGCACGTGCCCAGCGACGAACCGCAGACCTTCCGGCAGATGGGCGCGCGCATGGCGGCCGTGCTCGGGAAGCCCGCGCCGAAGATGAGCTCCCTGCCGTGGCCGCTGGTGCGGGCGGCCGGGCTGTTCTCCCCGATGATCGGCGAGCTGGGCGAGGTGCGCTACCAGTTCACCGCCCCGTTCGTCATGGACTCCACCGACTTCCAGAAGACCTTCGGCATGGCGCCCACGCCGCTCGACGAGGCGCTCCGCCGTACCCTGGGGCGATGAGAATCGCCATGATCGGGCTCGGGGACATCGCGGAGAAGGCCTACCTCCCGGTGCTCGCGGCCCAGCCCGGACTCGACCTCCACCTGTGCACGCGCAACCCCCGGACGCTGGAGCGCCTGGGGGCCGCCCACCGGGTCGCCGCCCTGTCGAGCTCGGTCGAGGAGGTCGTGGCCGCCGGGGTCGAGGCGGCCTTCGTCCACGCCGCCACCGACGCCCACCCGGCGATCGTGGAGACGCTGCTCAAGGCCGGGGTGCACGTCTACGTCGACAAGCCGATCGCCTACACCCTCGGCGAGAGCGAGGCGCTGGTACGGCTGGCGCGCGAGGCCGGGCGCTCGCTGCTGGTCGGATTCAACCGCCGGCACGCCCCCGGCTACGCCGCCCTGGCCCAGGCGCCTCGTGACCTGGTGCTGATGCAGAAGAATCGCACCGGCTTCCCGGACACCCCGCGCCGGGCGGTCTTCGACGACTTCATCCACGTCGTCGACACCCTGCGCTTCCTGGCCCCCGGCCCGGTGCGCTCGCACTCCTTCCAGGTGCGGGTGGCCGGCGGCGTGCTGGAGCACATCGTCCTCAGCCTGCACGGCGACGGCTTCACCACGATCGGCACCATGCACCGCGCGAGCGGCGCCTCGGAGGAGTCCTGCGAGGTCATGGGCGGCGGGCAGAAGAGCCGCGTGGTCAACCTCGGCGACGTGGTGACCTACACCCCGGCCGGCGAGAGCCTGGTCCGGCGGCCCGACTGGGTGCCCGTCTCCCGCCAGCGCGGGGTCGAACAGGTGACGCTGGCCTTCCTGGAGGCGGTGCGGGCCGGTGAGCTGCTCGACGCGGGCGACGCGCTGGTCACGCACCAGATCTGCGAGGAGATCGCCGTCGCCGCGGAGCGCTGACGGGAGTAGACACTTCCCGCCACTTTCAACATATAGCGCGACCCGGGGCTTGCGGCAAGACCCCCGTCATGCCGCACAATCGCTAGCCGTACGTCCGGACCTGCGAAAACAAGGGGGAAGTGATGATCGACGTCATCATCGCGGGCAGTGGACCGACCGGCACGATGCTGGCCGCCGAGCTGCGGCTGTGGGGCGTGGAGGTGGTCGTCCTGGAGAAGGAGGCCACCCCGCCGCCCTTCGTCCGCTCGCTCGGCCTGCACGTGCGCAGCATCGAGGTGATGGACCAGCGCGGCCTGCTGGGGCGCTTCCTCGAGCCCGGCAAGAAGTTCCAGCTCGGCGGCTACTTCGCCGGCATCATGAAGCCGTGGCCGGAGGGGATGGACACCGCCCACCCCTACCTCCTCGGCCTGCCGCAGCCGGTGATCGACCGGCTGCTGGAGGAGCACGCGGCCGAGGCGGGCGCGCAGATCCGCCGCGGCCGGGAGCTCACCGGCCTCAGCCAGGACGCGGACGGCGTGACCGCCGAGCTGGCCGACGGCACCCGCCTGCGCGCCCGGTACCTGGTCGGCTGCGACGGCGGCCGGAGCACCGTGCGCAAGCTGCTCGGCATCGGCTTCCCCGGCGAGCCGGCCCGGCGCGAGACGCTGCTCGGCGAGATGGAGGTGACCGAGGACCCGGCGGCGATCGCCGAGCTCGTGACGGAGATCCGCAAGACCGAGCTCTTCTTCGGCCTCGGCCCGATCGGCGGCGAAGGCGTCTTCCGCGTCGTCGTGCCCGCCGACGGGCTCACGCGGGACAAGACCGTCCCGCCGACCCTGGAGGACTTCCGCCGCCAGCTCCGCCGCTACGCCGGCACCGACTTCGGCGTGCACTCGCCGCGCTGGCTGTCGCGCTTCGGCGACGCCACCCGGCTGGCCGAGCGCTACCGCGAGGGCCGGGTGCTGCTGGCCGGCGACGCCGCGCACATCCACCCGCCGCTCGGCGGGCAAGGGCTCAACCTCGGCATCCAGGACGCCTTCAACCTCGGCTGGAAGCTGGCCGCCGAGGTCGCCGGCTGGGCGCCGGACGGGCTGCTGGACAGCTACGAGGCCGAGCGCCGCCCGGTGGCCGCCGACGTCCTGGACAACACCCGCGCCCAGGGCCTGC
Source organism: Nonomuraea sp. NPDC050328 (assembly GCF_044459405.1). NCBI lineage: Bacteria > Bacillati > Actinomycetota > Actinomycetes > Streptosporangiales > Streptosporangiaceae > Nonomuraea > Nonomuraea sp. NPDC050328. The sequence continues at coordinate 372,856 of NZ_JBITIW010000002.1, forward strand.
TCATGTCCACCGAGCCCGGGCCGCGGGCGATGCGCCGGGTGATGTCCGAGCTGATGGACTTCGAGCAGGTCAATCGGCACCTGATGGAGAAGGTCACCGCCGTCTCGGTCCGCTACGACTTCGGCGAAGGCGGGCACGAGCTGGTCGGCCGGCGGCTGCGCGACGTGGAGCTGAAGCGCGGGCGGCTCTACGAGCTGATGCACGGCGGCCGGGGCCTGCTGCTCGACCAGACCGGCCGGCTGTCGGCGGCCGGCTGGGAGGGCCGCGTCGAGCACGTCGTCGACGTCAGCCCCGAGCTGGACGCGCCCGCGCTCCTGCTGCGGCCAGACGGCCACGTCGCGTGGGCGGGCGAGGCCCAGGAGGAACTGCTCGCCCACCTCCGCAGGTGGTTCGGCGCCTGACTAGCGCTGCGCGGTGTACTGCCGGGCCAGCTCGCGCAGCCGCGCGTGGGCCGAGCCGTACACCTCGCCGCCGCGCAGGTACTCCTTGGCGACCTTCGCCACCATCGTGTAGTTGGTGTCGCAGACGTTGCCCACCGGCGCCGTGCCCGCCTGGCTGATCAACTGGTAGGCGTCCAGGGTGTCGAGCCCGGTCAGCTCGGCCGCCCAGGTCACCAGGTCGTGCTGGCTGACCCGGAAGGCGTCCTCCAGCGGCCGGGCCGAGCCGGTGGACATGAGGTGCAGATCGTCCTCCAGGCGCGGCCACGGGGTGGCGACGCCCTTGATCAGCTCGACCGCGACCACGGTGTTCATCGCGCACTCCAGCGCGGTGCCGCAGACCTCGCCCTCGCCCTGGCGGGCGTGCCCGTCGCCGATGGCGAACAACGCGCCCTCGACGTTAACCCCCAGGTAGGCGGTCACGCCGGCGCGCAGCTCGGTGGTGTCCATGTTGCCGCCGTGCGCGTCCGGCGTGATCGTCATCCGGGCCTCGTTGGCCGCCGGGGCGACGCCGACGGTGCCGTGCATCGGGTCGAGCGGCAGCTCGACCGAGTAGTCGCTGCGGCGGGCCTCGAACCGCGCCACCCGCCGCTCCAGGTCGAGGTCGTAACGCCAGACCCGCTCCTCCAGCGCCGGCTGCAGCGTCGCGGTGGTGTGCGTGCCGGTCAGCGCGCCGAACAGCGGGAAGGTCGACGACCACGCCACGTCCCGGGCCGGGGTGATCGAGACGAAGTGCAACGCCAGCGTGTCACCGGGCTCGGCGCCCTCCACGTGGAACGGGCCGGTCACCGGGTTGAGAAAGGGGAACTCGCACACCTGCGACGGCAGGTCGCCCACGTCCCGCACCCGGCCGCCGAAGCAGTCCTCGGTGAACAGCTCCAGGATCGTCCCTGGGCGCACCTTCGCGACCGGTGCCCGGCCGCCGAAGGTGTAGCTGAGCTCGCTGGGCTCCGGGCGGTAGGTCAGGACGTTCATACAACCTCGATTTCGTGCGGGATGCCTGGAAGGCACCCTAGGACCTATCGCTTTCTAGAGAAAAGGTTTCTCCAGCAAGAATTCGAGCCCGTCGGCCCGGCCCAGCAGGACCCGCTGCCGGACGTGCCGGTCCTCCAGGGTCAGCCGCCCGCGCGCGCTGGTGATCGACGTGCCGTCCGCGTGCGCGTCGATGTCGGGTACGGCCAGCGAACCCGCCCTGGCGGCGAGCGCGGCCAGCATCGCGACCGCCTCGTAGAGGCCGTGGCCGTGCGCGTTCAGCAGCGGGGCGCTCGGGCCGAAGGCCCTGGTGTAGCGCTCGGCGAAGCGCAGGCCGGCGTCGGTGGTCAGGCCGTGGAAGTAGCCCATCGAGGCGTACAGCTCGCCGGTGTCGTCACCGCCGATGCCCATCAGGCCGTGCTCCTCCAGGGCCGCGCACAGCCGGGGGGTGGTCAGGCCCGAGGCGTTGAACTCGCGGTTGAACTCGACCAGGTCGCTGCCGATCAGGGTCACCAGGATGGCGTCGGGGCGGGTCGACTTGATCGTCTCGATGGTGGCGGCTGCTCTGCCGTACGGCACATAGAGCTCAGCCACCACCTGCTCCAGATATTTCCGGACACCGGAGTGCACCAGCCGCGGCCAGACATAGTCGTTGCCCAGCAGGAACCACCGCCGCGCCCGCCGGTGCTCGGCCAGCCACGCGATCGCCGGCCCAAGCTGCCGCACCGGCGTCTCACCCAGGAAGTACACGCCCTTCGCGTGCCCGCCCCCCTCGTACGGCGGCGCGTACACGAACGGCACCCGCCCGCGCACCGCGCTCACGATCGCCACCCGCACGTCGCTGGCCACCGACCCGGCCAGCGCCTGGACCGTGCCCCCGGCCACCAGCCCCGCCACCTCCTCGGCCACCTCGTACGGCCGGCGGCCCCCGTCGACGAGCACCAGCTCCACCGGACGGCCCAGGATGCCGCCCTTGGCGTTCAACTCCTCCGCCGCGAGCAACGCGCAGTTGATCGCGCTCGGGCCGACCATGCCCAGCACTCCCGACACCGGCACGATCAGCCCGATCCTCGTCGCCTCGGACGGCAGCAGCCGTGCCTCCAGCGGATCGACCATCGGGACCACGTGGACGAGTATCCTCCCTTACGGCGGCATTTCGTACGGGGCTGGAGGATTCGATGGTGACGACCGGGCTCGGCGCCTCACTCGCCTACCTCCTCAGCCGGGCCGAACGCAGCGTCAACCGCGCCCTCGCCACCGCCCTCAGCGCCGAAGGCGTCACCGTCGAGCAGTGGCGCATCCTGCGTGCCCTGGCCGACGGGCAGGGCCACTCCATGGGCGAACTCGCCGTCGCCGTCCTCATGCCCCACCCGACCCTCACCAAGGCCGTCGACCGCCTGATCGACGCCGCCCTCGTCTACCGGGGGCCCTGCGCGGGCGACCGCCGCCGTGTCGCCGTCTTCCTCGCCGACCGGGGTGTCGACCTCCTGGCCCGCGTCGAGGGCACGGTGGCCGAGCACCACCGGGACATCGAGGCCGCCTACGGGCCCGACCGCACGGGACGCCTCATGACCGACCTCGACGACCTCATCCGGGCCCTCGAACAACAGTAGACCGAGCCTCCGCTTCGCTCCGGGCTCCCTTTTGTGGGGGGCAGAGCCCCCACACCCCACCTGTTCACCGTTGCGTGATGGCCGGCCCGGATTGAGCCGATGGCCAGCAGGTGAGGGATCCCGAGACGCCGCAGTCTCGCCGTGGCGAGGGCCAGGAAGGTGATCCCCTGCCGAAGGTGCGCGTGGAGGGAAGGGCCGTCGGCGTGACGACGTACGGAAACCGGGGACGGCGACAAGGCACGCCAAGCAGGCAGGGGGGAAGAGACGGTTGCCGGGCTTCGGGAACGAATTGGGATGCGTGTCCTACTGGCTGGGACGCTCGTCTCCTAGCCTCGTGGCATGAGCATGATGCGCGAGGAGCTTCATCACCTGGTGGATCCGCTGCCGGAGGAGAAGGTGGCGCCTCTGCTCCGCCTGGTCCGGGACCAGCTAGATGGGCCGCCGGCGGTCCGCGAGCTGCCGTTCATCGGGATGCTGGAGGCGGAGCCGGGTTTCGCGGAACGGGCTGAGGAGATCCTGCGGTCGGAGGACGATCACGCTTTGTGATCGTCCTCGACACGGGCCTCCTTGGTGGCAGCGGTGAACGGTCGTGACAACCACCCCGTGGCCTGCGCGCGGCTGCTGCGAATCCACCCCGGACCCTTGCTGGTCCCGACCACAGTGGCCACCGAGGTGTGCCAGCTTGTCGAGAGGCGGCAGGGCAGCAAGGCCGTGAACGGGGCAGTTCAGCGTGGTCCGGCCCGCCCATACGGGGGCGCTGATCCTGCTTCCGGAATGACTGTGAGGTCCCGGCGTGCCGGGGCCCGCCGGACGGCAGGCCCCAGCACGGCGGAGGGCGGTCAGGGGTAGAGGCCGCGCATGCGGTGGGCGTCGGCGACGCGGCCGACGCCGATCAGGTGGGCCGCGTCGCGGAGGGTGACGCCGCGGTCGGCGGCCAGGGACTTGACCTCGCCGAAGGCGCCCTCCATGAGATCACGCAGCCGCACGTCCACCTCGCCGGCGCTCCAGGAGTAGGCCTGCATGTTCTGCACCCACTCCAGGTACGACACGATCACCCCGCCGGCGTTGGCGAGGATGTCCGGGACGATGACGGTGCCGGCGTCGGCCAGGATGGCGTCGGCCTCGGGAGTGGTGGGCCCGTTGGCGCCCTCCACGATGAGCCTGGCCTTCACCCGCGGGGCGTTGGCGGCGGTGAGGACGCCTTCGAGCGCCGCCGGGACGAGCACGTCGACGTCGAGCTCCAGGAGCTCGTCCAGGCCGAGGGCGTCGGCCTCGCGGTAGCCGCGCACGCCGCCGGTCTCGGCGACCCAGGCGCGCACGGCGGCGACGTCCAGGCCGGCGGCGGAGTGGATGGCGCCGGTGACGTCGGAGACGGCCACGACGCGGCAGCCGGCGTCGGCGAGGTACTGGGCGGCGAGCGCGCCGACCTTGCCGAAGCCCTGCACGGCCACGGTGATGCCGTCGCCGGAACGGTCCAAGGCGGCCATCGTGGCGATCTGGACGCCGCGCGAGGTGGCGCCGGCGCGGCCGAGCGACCCACCCAAAGTGGTGGGTTTACCGGTCACGACCCCGGGGACTGAGTAGCCTGCGTTGACGCTGTACGTGTCCATGATCCACGCCATGGTCTGCTCGTCGGTGCCGACGTCCGGGGCGGGGATGTCCTTCTCCGGGCCGATGAGCGGAAGGATCTCGTTGACGTATCTCCTGGTGAGCCGCTCCAGCTCGCGCGTGGTGAGCGAGCCCGGGTCCACGGCCACGCCGCCTTTGGCGCCGCCGTACGGGATGCCCACCAGGGCGCACTTCCAGGTCATCCACATCGCCAGCGCGGTGACCTCGTCGAGGTCGGTGCCGGGATGAAAGCGGATGCCGCCCTTCGCCGGGCCTCTGGTGATGTTGTGCTGCACGCGGTAGCCCTGCACGACGTCCATGCGCCCGTCCTCGCGCCGCACCGGGACCGAGACGGTCAGCGAGCGGCGGGGGGTGGCGAGCATCGCGTGCAGGCCCTCGTCGAGGCCGAGTCCTTCGGCGGCCTGGGCGAGCTGGTGGAGCGCGGAGTCGAGGGCCTGGCGGCCGGGGGTGATCGAGTGGGCCGGCGTCCTTGACGGCACCATGACGGTCATGGAAGGAAGTCCTCCTGTTATGGACGCCCATAATTCAGGCAAGGCGCCGTTGCCTTACCTGTATGGGCGATCTGTCGGAATCAACCCTAGGCGGGGGGTTTGGCGTTGGCTAGGGGGTGGCGTTGCGTCTGTTGTGGCTTCGCGGCCGATCTGTTGTGATCGTTTGAAGTGGGAAGGGGTACGGCATGGCATCACTGGTGGTGGGGCCGCTGCTGCGGTATGTGGATTCGAGCAGCGCCTCGATCTGGGTGGAGACGAGCGTGCCCTGCAAGGTGGGCGTGCGCGCGAGCGGCGTGGACGCGAGCTCGCGGACCTTCACCGTGCACGGGCATCACTACGCCATCGTGGACATCGAGGCGGAGGGCGCCTACGAGGTGCGGCTCGACGGTGAGCGGGTGTGGCCGCTGCCGGGCGAGTCGCCCAGCCGCATCATGTTGACCAACCAGGACAAGGCCACCCGGCTGGCCTTCGGCTCCTGCCGTACCAGCGTGCCCCACGACGCCGCGCACAACCGCACGCACGGCCCCGACCTGCTGCGCGCCTACGCCCGGCACCTGAAGAACGCCCCTGAGCAGGAGTGGCCCGACGCGTTGCTGCTGCTGGGGGACCAGGTCTACGCCGACAGCCCGTCGGCGGAGATGGTGCGCTTCATCCAGGAACGCCGGCCCGGCACCGAGCCCGCCAAGGAGATCGCCGACTACGAGGAGTACGCCGAGCTCTACCGGCTGGCCTGGTCCGACCCGGAGATCCGCTGGCTGCTGTCGACCGTGCCGACCAGCATGATCTTCGACGACCACGACCTGCGCGACGACTGGAACACCTCGCGCGACTGGCGGCGGAAGATGGCCAAGGTCGAGTGGTGGCCGCGCCGCGTCATCGCCGGGCTGGGCGCCTACTGGGTCTACCAGCACCTGGGCAACCTCTCCCCGGCCGAGCGGGCCGAGGACGAGCTCTTCGCCCGGCTGCGCGAGTGCGACGAGGTGGAGGCGACCAAGGCGCTCGACGTCTTCGCCGCCCGCGCCGACGCCGACCCGGCCAGCAACCGCTGGAGCTACTCGCGCGAGTTCGGCGACACCCGCCTGATCATGGTGGACACCCGCTGCGCCCGCCAGCTCACCCCGCGCGACCGCATGATGCTCGACCCCACCGAGTGGTCGTGGCTGCTGGAGCAGGTCAGCGCGCCGACCGGGCGGCTGGTCATCGGCTCGTCCATCCCGTACCTGCTGCCCGAGGGCGTGCACTACGTCCAGAACTGGAACGAGGCCCTGTCCGACGGCAAGTGGGGCCGCCTGGTCGCGCGGCTGTCCGAGACCTTCCGGCAGGCCTTCGACCTGGAGCACTGGGCCGCCTTCCGGCAGTCCTTCGACCAGCTCGGCAGCCTGCTGCACCGGCAGGGCAAGCCGGTCCTCATCCTGTCCGGCGACGTCCACTACTCCTACGCCGCCCAGGCCGGGCCGATCCACCAGCTCGTCTGCTCGCCCATCCGCAACCCGCTCAGCCGTACGCTCCGCCTGGCCAACGTGATCACCCAGTTCGGGCTGGCCACCCTGGTCGGCCGCTTCCTGGCCCGGCTGGCCGGGCTGCCGCGCCCGCCCTTCCGCTGGCGGATCACCAAGGGGCCGTGGTTCAGCAACGCCCTGGCCACCCTCGACCTCGGCGAGGCCGCCACCGTCACCTGGTACACCGCCTCGCCCGACTTCGCGCCGATCGACGCGCTCAGGGTGAAATAGCGGGATGGACGAGCACTTCTCCAGGGCCGTGCCCTTCTACGACCTCTGGCACGACGACGGCCACCTGCCCGCCGTCCGCGAGCACCTGCCCGGCCTGCTGTCCGGAGTACGGCGGAGCGTCCTGGAGATCGGCGCGGGCACCGGACGGGTCACCGAGATCATCGCCACGGCCACCCCGGCGGAGATCTTCGCCGTCGAGCCCGCCCTCGCCATGCGCGGCGTGCTGCTGTCCCGGCTCACCGACCGGCCCGAGCTGCTCGACCGGGTCACCGTCCTGCCCTGCGGCGGCCTGGACGTCGAGCTCGACGAGCCGGTGGAGGCGGTCGTGCTGATCGCCGTGCTGGCCGCCTTCTCGCCGCAGGAGCGCGAGCGGCTCTGGCCCGTGCTCGCCCGCCAGCTCGAACCCGGCGGCCTGCTCGTGCTCAACCACCGCGAGCGCCCGCTGCCCGAACCCGGCGAGGAGGAGCTCCTGGCCGGCTACCGCGTCGGCCGGCACGTCTACGAGATCCGCTCCCGCGTCCTTGCGGCGGAGTCCGGCCGGGTCACCTCGCGCTTCCGCTACCTGATCCGCCAGCGCGGCGTGGTCATCGACGAGACGGTCGTGGTCAGCGACGCCTACCGGCCCACGCGCGCCGACCTCGAGGCCGAACTCGCCCGGGCCGGCTTCGTGCCCGCCCCCGCCCCCGAACCCCTCCTCGCCTGGACCCTCGGCTGACCGGCCGCGAAACGGCGGGAAAACAGGCGGAACCAGGGCTCAGCCTGCGGCCAAGTACGGGAAGACAGCAGTGATTCCCGGGAGGACCTTCCTTGACCGCTGACGCCGAGCTGATCGGGCGGTCGCTGACCGAACCGGAGGCCTTCGCGCGGCTCTTCGACCGGCACGCCGACGAGCTGTTCCGCTACGCCGCCCGGCGGCTCGGCGGCGAGCTCGCCGAGGACGTGGTCGGAGAGGTCTTCCTGACCGCCTTCCGCCGCCGCGCCGACTACGATCGCGCCCGCGAGGACGCCCGGCCCTGGCTGTACGGCATCGCCACCCGGGTCATCGCCCAGCACCGCCGCGCCGAACGCCGGCGCACCCGCGCGCTGGCCCGCCTCGCGGCCGACCGGCCGGGCGGCTCCGAGGCCGCCTTCGACGAGCGCAGCGCCGAACGGGTCAGCGCGCAGCAGCTCCAGCCCCGGCTGGCCCGGGCCCTCACCCGGCTCAACGCCGCCGAGCGCGACCTGCTGCTCCTGCTGGCGTGGGCCGACCTGTCCTACGAGGACGCGGCCCTGGCCCTCGCCGTGCCGGTCGGGACGGTCCGCTCGCGGCTGCACCGGTTACGGGCCAAGGTACGCCGGGACCTGGGTCCCTTCGTTGAGGAGCGGCACAGTGGATGACGAGGTCAGGATTTTCGCCGAACACCGCCCGGAGGCCCCGCCGTACCCGGAGAGGGCCAGACAGGCGCTGCGCGCCCGGTTGCTCGCGGACCGGTCGCCGGCCCGGGCGGCGACGCCCCGGTGGCCGCGCTGGCTCGGGCCGGTGGCCGCGGTCTTCGCGGTGACGGTCGTGCTGGTCGGCGGGGTGGCGGTGCGCGTCGGTGGGCCGGGCGACATCCGGGGGGCCGCGGTGGGCGGGCTGGAGGAGCTCGACCCGCGTCCCGGACAGCTCATCATGATCGAGTCGTTGGTCAACACGCCGTCCGTGCCGAGCGCGGCCACGCCGCAGCCGAGTGCGGGCATCCGCTACGAGCGGGTCTGGCAGCCGGTCGACGGAGACCACGGGGTCGGGCTCGTCGAGACCGGCGTGGACGGTATCCCGCTCCCGCCGCCGGGCCGGTTCGCCGGCACCCCGTGCCCGCCGATCGAGGACGGGGCCCGGGTCGACTACGCCTATCTCCGGAGCCTGCCGGCGGAGCCCGGGGCGATGCGGGCGTGGATGGAGCGCCGGGCCGCCGGTGCGCCGCTGGGCGGGCTGGAACTGCCCCGGCTGCTGGAGCAGACCTACATGCCCTTCGCGCAGCGCAAGGCCGCCTTCGAGGCGTTGAAGGGCCTGCCGGGCTGGGAGGTCGAGGCGGAGGTCCGGGACGCGCTCGGCCGTCCGGGAACCGCGCTGGGGCGGCGGGTCGGAGGCTACCTGGACCAGCTCGTCTTCGACCCGGAGAGCTACCTGGTGCTCGGCCGCCGGGTCACGGCGACGCAGACGCAGCACGGCCGGGTCGCCGGCATGGTCACCTTGCTGACCGCTCGCGTGCGGTACCAGCTCATGCCCGGCCCGAGCGCGATGCCCAGCGGGCTCTGCCTCCAGCCGCCGGCGCCGACCGTGCGGCCGACCTCGCACAAGCCGAACTGGCACACCCCGCTGCCCTCCCCGGTGTGGTCGCCGGTGGAGCCGGACCTCCGGCCGACCGGCACCACGACCGTGCTGGTGCCGACGCCCTCCGGCTGACACGCGTACGGCCCGCACCCGGAGGACCGGATGCGGGCCGTACTGGAAAACAGGGGTCAGGCCTGGGTGAAGGAGGCGATGGCCTCGGCGAGCCGGTCGACGGCCCAGAGGAGGTCCTCCTCCGAGATGACGATCGGCGGGGCCAGGCGGATGGTGGAGCCGTGCGTGTCCTTGGCGAGCACGCCACGCGCCAGCAGCGCCTCGGAGACCTGGCGGCCGGTGGCGAGGGACGGGTCGATGTCCACGCCCGCCCACAGGCCGCGCCCGCGGATGGTGATGACGCCCTTGCCGACCAGCTCGCCGAGCCGGGCGTGCAGGATCTCGCCGAGGCGGGTGGCGCGCTCCTGGAACTCGCCGGTGTTGAGGATCTCGATGACCGCGTTGCCGACCGCGCAGGCCAGCGGGTTGCCGCCGAAGGTGGAGCCGTGCTGGCCCGGCTTGATGACGCCGAGCACGTCGCTGTTGGCGGCGATGGCCGAGACCGGGACGACGCCGCCGCCGAGGGCCTTGCCCAGGACGTAGATGTCCGGGACGACGCCCTCGTGGTCGCAGGCGAAGGTCTTGCCGGTCCGGCCGAGGCCCGACTGGATCTCGTCGGCGATCATCAGCACGTTGTTCTCGGAGCAGATCTCGCGCACCTGGGTGAGGTAGCCGTCCGGCGGCACCAGCACGCCGGCCTCGCCCTGGATCGGCTCGACCAGGACCGCGACGGTGTTCTCGTCGATCGCCTCGCGGATCGCCTCGGCGGAGCCGTACTTCACGATCGTGAAGCCGGGGGTGTACGGGCCGAAGTTGTCGCGCGCGTCCGGGTCGGTGGAGAAGCTGACGATCGTGGTGGTGCGGCCGTGGAAGTTGTCCTCCATCACGATGATGTTGGCCTGCTCCGGCGCGACGCCCTTGACCTCGTAGCCCCACTTGCGGGAGACCTTGATCGCCGTCTCGACGGCCTCGGCGCCGGTGTTCATCGGCAGGATCATGTCCTTGCCGGTGAGGTCGCCGAGCCCGGCCGCGAACCGCGCGAACTGGTCGTGGTAGAACGCGCGGCTGGTCAGCGTGAGGTTGCGGAGCTGCTCCTGGGCGGCCTCGATGATCTTCTCGTTGCCGTGACCGAAGTTGAGGCTGGAGTACCCGGACAGGAAGTCCAGGTAGCGCTTGCCCTCGACGTCGGTGACCCACGCACCGTGCGCCTCGTGGATGACGATCGGCAGCGGGTGGTAGTTGTGCGCGCTCCGGCGCTCGCTGATCTCGATCAGGTCGGTGGTGGTGCTCATCGAATCTCCAGGGTGCAGCACTTCGGTCCGCCGCCCGCCTTGCGAAGCTCGGACAGGTCGACGGTGACGATTTCGTAGCCACGGCGCTTCAGCTCGAGCTGAAGATCGTGCGCTTCGGTATTGATCACGACGGTGGAGCCGTCGCTGACCGCGTTGAGTCCGAGGACCTCCGCGTCGGCCGCGGTGGCGATCACCGCGTCGGGGAACATCCGGCGCAGCACTTCACGGCTCCCTTCACTGAACGCTCCGGGGTAGTACGCGATATTCCGCCCGTCGAGCGGGAACAACGCGGTGTCCAGGTGGTAGAAGCGCGGGTCGACGAGCTGGAGCGTGACCACTGGGACGCCGAGGAACTCCTGGGCCTCCAGGTGCGCCGACCGGTCGGTCCGGAAGCCGGTCCCGGCCAGGATGACGTCGTCGAGTGTGAGGAAATCCCCTTCGCCCTCGTTGGTGAACTCCGCCTCCTTGGCCTGCTCGAAGCCCTGCTCCACGAACCACTTCAGGTAGGCGGGGCCCTCGGCGGCGCGCTCGGGGAAGGCGAAGCGCGCGCCGTACACGCGGCCGCCCACGACGAGCGCGCCGTTGGCGGCGAAGACCATGTCCGGCAGCCCGTCGATCGGGTCGATCAGGCTCACCTTGTGCCCGAGGCCCTCGTAGGCCGCCTTCAGCGACTCCCACTGCCCGATCGCCACCTCGCGGTCGGCGCCCTCGGAGGGGTCCATCCAGGGGTTGATGGCGTACTCGACCGCGAAGAACTCCGGGCGGCACATCAGGTAGTGCTTGGGCATGGCTGGGCTCCATCACTCGTTCAGGGGGAACGGAGACAGCCTAGGAATGCATGTTTATGCAGGCCAAGCACCCTGCATTGCGTGTTGCCGCAGGTCTGTTGCGCGTCTCAGCCGCCGACCGGGGATCCGTTGCGTGCCTCCGGTACGGCGGTGCCCGGCGGGGTGTCGACGAGCCGCGAGAGCACGATCGAGGACTTGGTCCGCACCACGAACGGCTCGGCCGCGATGCGCTCGATCACCCGCTCCACGTGCCGCACGTCGGTCGCCCGGATGTGCAGCAACGCGTCGGCCTCGCCGGTGATCGTGGCCGCCGAGACCACCTCGGGATAGCGCGTCACCGCGAGCGCGATGTCGGACGGCTTGGTCTTGCCCGCGCAGAACAGCTCGACGTAGGCCTCGGTAGTCCAGCCAAGCGCCTGGGGCGCGACGCGGGCGCTGAACCCGGTGATCGCGCCCAGTTCGCGCAGCCGGTCGACGCGCCGCTTCACCGCCGACGCGGAAAGGCCGACATGAAGGCCTATTTCGGCATAAGTCGCCCGAGCGTCTTCCACGAGCGCGCCGATGATGTCACGGTCAAGCCGGTCCAGTTCCACGAAAGTCCTGTATACCGCCTCTTCGCGCTATCCGAGCACGTCGGCGCGGAGCTGGGGGAAGACCTTCGCCACCTTGCCCAGCAGGTACTCGCCGTAGGTGCCGGTGAAGGCGCGCAGGTCCTGCCCGTCCCAGCGGGCCCGGCCGCCCGGCGTGTACGGCAGCGGCGGCACCTCGCGGTCCCAGCCGGGGTCGAAGAAGAACGGGAAGCTCAGCCGCTCGTTGCCGGTCAGGTTCCGCACCCGGTGCGGCGTCGAGCGGTACAGCCCGCCGGTGAGCTTGTCGAGCATGTCGCCGAGGTTGCAGACGAACGTGCCCTCGATCGGCGGCGCGTCGATCCAGCCGTCGCGGGTGTGCACCTGGAGGCCCGCGTTGCCGTCCTGGAGCAGCAGCGTCAGCAGGCCGTAGTCGGTGTGCTCGCCCACGCCCCAGCCGTCGGCGTCCGGCTCGCTGGGCGGGTAGTGGAAGATCCGGAACAGCACCGTCGGGTCGGCGGTGTAGGTGTCACGGAAGTAGCCGCCGTCCAGGCCCAGGCTCTCGGCGACGGCGCGCATCACCCGGTGGCCGGTTGCGGTCATGACGTCGAGGTACTCCAGCACCGCCTCGCGCAGCTCGGGCACCTGCTCGGGGAAGAGGTTGGGGCCGTGCAGCGGCACCGGTCCCGGCGGCTCCTCGCGGCCGAAGTAGAGCCCCTCCTTCAGGTCCGGCACGCCCGAGGTCAGCTCGCCGCCGACCGGGAAGAAGCCGCGCCAGGCCCGGCCGCCGCGCTCCATGGAGATCTCGTTCTTGACCGCCTCGGGCAGCTCGAAGAAGGCCCGCGCGGCCCGGTCGAGGCGCCGGGTCAGCTCCGCGGGCACGTCGTGGCCGGCCAGGTAGAAGAAGCCGTGCTCGCGGCAGGCCCGGCCGACCTCCTCGGCGACGGTGGGGGAGTCCTGGCTGAGGTCGATCACCGGTAGCGCGGTCATACCCGGCATTATCGGCTCCCGGCGCCGGGTCAGGCGAGCCAGAAGTCCCAGGCGTGCGCGCCCGGCCGGAAACCGGCGGACTCGGCCATGGCCGCCGCCACCCCGAAGCCGTGCGCCAGCCGCTCCGGCTCGTGCGCGTCGCTGGCGAAGGTCACCGCGCGCCCGCCCTCCTCGCGCCACCAGCGCAGCACCTCGGGGCCGAGCGGCACCCGCGTGTTGACCTCCAGGGCCTTGCCCGCCCGGGCCAGCGCGCGCAGCACCTCGCGGAACTCCTCCTCGAACGCCGCCGCCGCGAACGCCTGCCCGGGCCAGCTCCGCGCCGGGTAGTCGAGGTGGGCGAGCACCTCGAAGTCGTCGAAACCCTCGATCAGCCGCAGCGTCTCGGCGAGGTAGTCGCGCACCACGGCCGAGGCGGGGCGCTCGCCGTACAGAGCGGAGACCTCGGTGAACCCGCCGCCGACGGGCAGGGAGTGCACGGAGGCCAGCACCCGCTCGAAGCGCCCGGAACGCAGCAGCCGCGAGCTGCGCCCGGCGTGGTGGTGCGGCTCGCTCAGCTCCACCCCCGACAGGATGGTCAGCCGGGGGAACCGCTCCCGGCAGCGGGTCAGGCAGGCCCGGTAGCCGTCGAGATCGAGCTCGGGCGGGGTGAGCACGCCCTCGCGCACCAGCGGCAGCCAGGCGTCCGGCAGCCGCTCGCCGGGGCCGAGCACCCAGGGCGTGAAGTCGGCGTGCTCGGTGAACGCGAGAGCGGGCAGTCCGAGCCGGACCGCCCGCTCGCAGGTGGCTTCCATCGAGCCGGCCAGCGCGTCCCAGGACCACTGGCTGTGCACGTGGCTGTCAGCGGGCAGTCCCGGGTACGGCATGCGGATCAGCCCTTGTCGGCCTCGCCGGTGGCGGCCTCCTGGGCGTCCTCGGGGGAGGCCTCGAGATCCTGCTCGGCGTCGGCGCCCGCCTGGGCGGAGGCCTTGTCGAGCCGGACCCAGGAGGTGACGCTCTCCACCGAGAAGAGCACCAGCAGGTAGGCGGTCAGCACCGCCAGGACCCAGGTGAGCTGCCCGGTCGCCGCGCCGATGCCGAGGATCAGCAGGCGCAGCTCCCAGCCGAGCCCGGCCTGGAACACCCAGGCGGGCGGCCAGATGCTCTGCCGCGTCCGGTAGACGGTGTCGTAGGTGTGGTAGCCCACGACGTACAGCAGCACGAACAGCAGCCACTTGGGCGCGTCGGCGGCCAGGCCGACCAGCACGATGACCAGGAACTCCAGCCCTCGCACCAGCGGCGGGGTGAGCCAGTCGAAGCGGCCCAGGTGGTTGTGCGCGGCGGTGGGCAGCACCAGCACGAGCATGACCAGCGCCGGCACCAGCAGCCAGAAGCCGGAGGTGAGCAGCCCCGCGGCGGCCAGCGCGACGACCGCCACGACGGCGACCAGGAGCGTGGGCACCGGGGGCAGGGAGAAGCCGAGGCGGGGCGCCACGGCGTGGACGAGGGGACCGTCGTCGCGGTAGGCGTGCAGGCGGGCGGTCTGGATCCGGCGGCGCTCCTCGTCGGGGTCGGGGGCGCCGGTGGACAGGGCCTGCGGCTGAGTGATCATGATGCGAGCGACCTCAGGAGACGACCGGAGAGGGAGTAGCAGGCGGCGACGGTGCCCCAGATCAGCAACGTGAGGAAGGTGATCCGGGCGTCGAAGAGGGCGGCGGTGATCGCGATGGCCGCGAACCGCTCGCCGATCGGGAAGACCAGCATCTTGCGCGTCCAGTGCACGGCGCGGTTGCGCCCCGCCTTGGTCCACATCTTGAGCAGGCCGCGGATGCCGCCGCTGCGCTCGACCCGGCGCTCCTCGAGCTGCTTGCGGAGCTGGCGGTCGTCGGGGGCGGTCAGCTCCAGGGTGGGCAACTGCCGGGGCGGCTTGCGCCGGCTGGCCGCGCCGTAGGAGAAGTCGAGCAGGTGGCGCACCGACTGCAGGCCGATCGCGGCCATGGCCAGCACCCAGATCTCGTCGCCGTGCCCGATGGCGACGTAGCCGATCGCCAGGCCGGCGAAGACCACGTACTCCTTGAACCGGTCGAAGGTCGCGTCCAGCCACGCGCCGAGCACGCCGAACTTGCGGGCGTAGCGGGCGACCTGGCCGTCGACGCAGTCGAAGACGAAGGCGAAGTAGATCAGGACGCCGCCGGCGACCATGCCGAGCCGCTGGCCGGTGGCGAAGCAGGCGGCGGCGGCCACGCCGAGCGCGATGGAGATGAGGGTGACCTGGTTGGGCGTCAGCCCGCGCCGGGCCGCCCAGCGGGCGATGAAGCGCGAGTAGGTGCTGACGAAGTAGGTGGTGAAGAAGCCGTCGGCGCCCTTGACCGCGTTGTCGAGCCGGGCGCGGTCCTCGTCCATGCCGGCGATCTCGGCGCCGGCCTCGTTGGCCTCCGGCTGGGTGGTGACCCGGCGGAAGAACAGGTCGCGGCGGCCGCGGATGCCGAGCGAGACGCCCTTGCGCACCAGGCCGAAGGCGACGAGCTGGACCAGGTCGTCCTCCGGCCCGAACAGGTGGGCCAGCTCGGCCAGCTCGCGGCAGGTCTCGGCCAGCAGCGGGAGGTGCTGCGCCTTGAGGTGGAGCGGTCCGAGCAGCACCGTGTTGGGACGGGTCACCGCGTGGTGGGCGGTGCCGACCGAGACGATCCGCGACTTGCCGGCGCGGGCGCGGACCATGAGGCCCTCCAGCGAGCGGCTTCCGATCTCGGGCTCGGACTCGTCGACAGGGATAACCTCTTCGGGCTCCTCGCCGTTGCTCTCCGGCCGGGGCTCCTTGGCGACGAGGGCCAGCGCGCCGCGCTTGGCCTTGGTGATCTGGTAGATCAGCTCGTCGTGCACGACGGAGTTGTCCGGCAGGATCAGCAGGCTGTCGCCCGTGGCGGCGTCCGCGGCGTCGGCGAGGGCGCGCAACATCGTCGCGACATCGGCATGGGCCACGGTGGCGAGCTGCGGATCCAGGGAGAGGAGCTGGCTGCGCAGGCGGTCGCCGACGGTGGGGCTGCCGGGCAGCGCGGCCAGGCGCAGGCCGGTCGGAGCGGTGTCGTGGCCGGGCGAGGAGCCCAGCAACACAACCTTGGTCATATCTCCCTCTCGACGGGGGGTGGTGGAGGACGGGCAGACGTCAAAGTCTAGTGAGCCTTGAGTAAAGCCCGTGCAGCCGAGGTTTGGGGCCGGAGGATTGCATAGACTCCCCAGGTGAGTCTGTATCGTGACGAAGGCGTTGTGCTTCGCACCACCAAACTCGGCGAAGCCGATCGCATCATCACAATCCTCACCAAACGCACCGGCAAGATCCGGGGCGTGGCGAAGGGCGTGCGGCGCACGACCTCGCGCTTCGGCGCGCGCCTGGAGCCCTTCACCCACGTCGACCTGCAGCTGCACACCGGCCGCACGCTCGACGTCATCACCCAGGCCGAGACCCTGCGCCCCTACGGCGAGGCGCTGGCCCACGACTACCCGCGCTACACCGCCGGCCACGCGATGCTGGAGACCGCCGACCGGCTCACCATCGGCGAGAAGGAGCCGGCGCTCAAGCAGTTCCTGCTTCTCGTCGGCGGGCTGCGCACCCTCGCCGACGGCAGTCACGAGCCGCGTCTGGTGCTCGACGCCTTCTTCCTGCGCTCCCTGGCCATCGCCGGCTACGCGCCCGCACTCGTCCAGTGCGCCCGCTGCCAGGCGCCCGGCGTGCGCGCCTTCGCCATCGTCGCCGGCGGCGCGGTGTGCGGGCAGTGCCGGCCGGCCGGCGCCGCCGTACCGGCGGGGGAGACGCTGCTGCTGATGTCGGCGCTGCTGAAGGGCGACTGGCCCGCCGCCGACGCCTCCGACAAGCGCCATCGCAGCGAGTGCAGCGGCCTGGTCGCCGCGTACCTGCAATGGCACCTCGAACACGGCATACGCTCTCTCCGACACGTAGAAAGGGAGCCCATCGCGTGAACGTGCGTCCCCCGTCCCCCCACCCCTCCGGCGCGACCCCGCCGCCCATCCCGCGCGACCTGGTGCCGCGGCACGTGGCGATCGTCATGGACGGCAACGGCCGCTGGGCCAAGCAACGCGGGCTGCCGCGCACCGAGGGGCACAAGGCGGGCGAGGCGTCGCTCTTCGACGTCATCGAAGGAGCCCTGGAGCTCGGCATCCCGTACCTCAGCGCCTACGCCTTCTCCACGGAGAACTGGAAGCGCTCGCCCGACGAGGTCCGCTTCCTGATGGGCTTCAACCGCGACGTCATCCGCCGCCGCCGCGACGAGCTCCACGCCATGGGCGTGCGGGTGCGCTGGGCGGGCAAGCCGGGCCGGCTGTGGAAGAGCGTCATCTCCGAGCTGGAGAGCGCGCAGGAGATGACCGCGCGCAACCGCAAGCTGACCCTGCAGTTCTGCGTCAACTACGGCGGCCGGGCCGAGATCGTCGACGCCGCGGTCAAGCTCGCGCACGACATCGCCGCCGGCCGGGTCAAGCCCGGCAAGGTGGACGAGAAGCTCTTCGCCCGCTACCTCGACGAGCCCGACATCCCGGAAGTGGACCTGTTCGTCCGCAGTTCCGGCGAGCAGCGCTTCTCCAACTTCCTGCTGTGGCAGTCCGCCTATGCGGAAATGGTGTTTCTCAACCGCCTGTGGCCTGATTTCGACCGGCGTGACCTCTGGGAGGCTTGCGAGACATTCGCCAAGCGCGACCGCCGGTACGGCGGAGCCGTCCCCAACGAGGTGGTACCACGATGACGAGCCGCGACGAGCAGATCGACCTGCTGTGCGCCCAGGTGGAGCAGTACTACGTCTTCCCCGACGTGGCCAGGGAGATCACCGCGGTGCTGCGCGGCCGGGCCGCCGAGGGCCGCTACCGCGATCTCGCGGGTGACGAGGAGTTCGCCGCCGCGGTCACCGAGGACCTGCAGAAGGTCAACGGCGACAAGCACCTGCGGCTGCTGCACAGCGTCGAGGAGGTCCCCGAGCACGACGCCTTCGACCTCGTCTCCTACCGCCGCCAGGCCGAGCTGACCTCCTACGGCTTCGCCCGGGTGGAGCGGCTGGCGGGCAACGTCGGCGTGCTGGAGCTGACCAGCTTCTACGCCGCCGAGCTGGCGGGGGAGCGGGCCGCCGCGGCGATGACGCTGCTCGGCACCACCGACGCGCTCATCGTCGACCTGCGGCGCAACGGCGGCGGCTCGCCCGACCTGGTCGCGCTGCTGTGCAGCTACCTGTTCGACGAGCCCACCCACCTCAACTCGCTCTACTGGCGCGACCGCGACGTCACCGAGCAGTTCTGGACCCTGCCGTACGTGCCGGGCGGCCGGTACGGCCAGGCCAAGCCGGTCTACGTGCTGACCAGCGCCACCACCTTCTCCGGCGCCGAGGAGTTCAGCTACAACCTGCAGTCCAGGGGCCGGGCGACGATCATCGGGGAGACCACCCGCGGCGGCGCCCACCCCGGCACCCGCTACCGCATCGCCGCGCACCTGCGCTCGGCGGTGCCCAGCGGCCGGGCGATCAACCCGGTCACCGGCACCAACTGGGAGGGCACCGGCGTGCTGCCCGACGTGCCGCTGCCGGCGGAGCAGGCCTTCGACCACGCCTACCGGCTGGCCTTGGAGCACGTCCTGTCGCTGGGCGAGGCCGACGGCCGCCGCACCGTGGCCGAGGAGGCCCGCACGGCGCTCAACGGGTGACCAGCGGCCTCAGCCGGTGATCAGCGCCTCCCGGCGCGCGCTCAGGTCGCGGTGGTTGGCGGCCAGCTCCGCGCGCCGGGCGGCGGCGGCGTCCATGGTCGCCCGCACCCACTGCTCCATGGCCGTCACCGCGTCGCGCGTCGCCATGATCCGGTGGTGCTTGAGCGCGTCGGTGACGATGTTGTCGAAGAAGGTGTCGGCGAACCACCGCGTGTCCACCTCGGCCAGTCTCGGCTGTACGGCGAGGCCCACGTCGGCCAGCTCGCGGGCCAGGACGTCGAGCTTGCGCTGCGCCTGCCAGGCCAGCCGGTCGGCCTCCTGGAGCCGCCGGCGCTCGTGCGCGTCGGCCATGTAGCCGCCGCCCATCACGTCCCACGTCGAGGCCCGCTGTGCCGCGCCCAGCCGCTCCAGCACCTGGCCGAGCGCGTCGAGCGCCTCGCCGCCGGACATCCGCACGTGATCGTGCTCGGAGATCGCCGCGTCCACGTCGGTGAGGTGGCGGGCCAGTTCGGCCAGCTCGGTCGCGCGCGGGTCGGCGCGCTCCAGCAGTTCCCGTTCCATCGCCGCCAGCAGGCGCGGGTACTCCTCGACCGCCTGGGCCAGCTCCGCCAGCTCCCGCTCGTGGGCCGCGAGGTCGGCCTGGAGCTGCTCGACGCGGGCGCGGTTGCCGGCCACCCGCTGGCGCACCGCCTCGGCCTCGGCCCGTTCACGGGCCAGCCGCTCCTCCCGGGAGCCGGTGAGGCCGGCGACGAAGCCGAAGAAGCCGCCCTCCAGCCGGGTCACGTCGCGCTCCTCGTCCTCGAGCTGGCCGACCAGCGTGGCGAGGGCCTGCCGTACCTCGGCGAGCTGGGCGCGGGCGCCGTCCCTGAGACCCTGCAGGTGCCGGGCCCGGCGGACGAGCTCGCCGGTGCCGCGCAGCCGGGCGTCGAGCTCCTCGAAGGTCATCTCCATGCGAGTGGGACGAACCGGGGCGGAATATCGTTCCTCAGGCGCGCCGGCGGGCCCGGTAGGCCGCCACGTGCATCCGGTTCCCGCAGGTACGGCTGTCGCAGTAGACCCGCGAGCGGTTGCGCGACTCGTCCACGAAGACCCGGTCGCAGTCGGGCGCCGCGCAGGTGCGCAGCCGCTCCCACTCGCCCTCGACCAGCAGGTGCGCCAGCGCCACGCCGCAGTCGGCGGCCACGTGCTCGGCCAGCGTGGCGTCGGGGGCGAAGTAGTGCACGTGCAGCGGGTGCCCGTCGTGCTCGGTCAGCCGCGGGGTGATGCGGGTCTTGGACAGCATGCCGTTGAGCAGCCGCACGGCGGCCGCCTGGTCGGGCGCGGTGAAGACGGCGTGGAACGCCTCGCGCAGCCGCCGGAGCTCCTCCAGGTCGGCGCCGGTCAGCTCGGCCACCCCGCTCACCTGCCGGGAGTCGACGAAGGCCCGCAGCTCGTCGAGGCTGCCCAGCCCCTCCGCGTCACCCGTGGCGGGGGAGGTGTTGATCAGCTCGACGACGGTGGCGAGCGAATACACCATGTCATGGCCAAACGGCATATTGACTCCTGACTGCACCCGGTCTTGACGTGAAGACTATCTCGCCATCCGGACGCCCAGAGCCCCTCGCCGGGTGCACATCGCCGTAGCGCCCCGCCCGGCCCGCCCTCAGCCGGGCCGCTGCGCGAGGCGGCGCTCAGCCGGCCTTGGCCGTGGCGCAGTCGGCGCAGGTGCCGAAGACCTCGACGGTGTGCGTGACCTCGGAGAAGCCGTGCTCGGCCCCGACCGCCTCGGCCCAGCGCTCGACCGCGGGCCCGGCCACCTCGACGGTCCGGCCGCAGCGGCGGCAGACCAGGTGGTGGTGGTGCGCGTCGGTCGCGCAGGCGCGGTAGACCGACTCGCCGTCGTCGGTGCGCAGCACGTCGATCAGGCCGCCGTCGGCCAGCGCCTGCAGCGCCCGGTAGACGGTGGTCAGGCCGATCTTGGCGCCGTCCGACCGCAGTTGCGCGTAGACGTCCTGCGCGCTGCGGAAGCCGTCGCTCCGGCGAAGTGTGTCGTGAACGGCGTCGCGCCGACTGGTCATGAGGCCCTCCTCCGGCGTACGAATCTACCGACTCCCAGCGCGAGCACGAAGCCCGCCAGGGCCAGCAGGACGATGGCCGCGCCCGGCGGCACCTTCGGGGAGAGCGTAGAGCTCAGCAGGCCGCCCACGGCCGCGATCACGCCGAAGAGCATCGCGAGTCCCATCGTGGCACGGAAGCCGTTGGTGAACTGCTGGCTGGTCGCCACCGGGATCACCATCAGCGCGCTGACCAGCAGCAGGCCGACCACGCGCATGGCGATGACCACGGTCAGCGCGGCGGTGATCGCGATGATCATGGACAGCAGCCGCACCGGCAGCCCGCTGGCCTTGGCCACCTCCTCGTCCTGGCAGAGCACGAACAGCTCCCGGCCGAAGACCGCCACCACGCCGATCACCGCGACGGCCAGCCCGGCGATGACCCACAGGTCCTCGGCGGCGACGGTGGCGATGGAGCCGAACAGGTAGGAGTTGAGCTTGGCGTTGCTGCCGCCGGGCGCGATCGCCATGAGCAGCACGCCGCCGGCGATGCCGCCGTAGAACAGCAGGGCCAGGGCCACGTCGCCGGTGGTGCGGCCACGGGCGCGCACCAGCTCGATGGCGACCGCGCCGGCGACCGAGACGATGATCGCGGTCAGCACGGGCGCGGTGCCGGTCAGGAAGCCGAGCGCCACGCCGGTCAGCGCCACGTGGCCGATGCCGTCGCCGAGCAGGGCCAGGCGGCGCTGGACGATGAAGGTGCCCACCGCCGGGGCGCACAGGCCCACCAGCAGCGCGGCGATCAGCGCCTGCTGGAAGAAGGGGAGCTGGAGCAGCTCGATCACGGGTTCACCACCAGGGCGCGGGGCTGGACGGAGGTCGGGTTCACGGCTTGACCTGCCAGCTCTCCAGCGGGCCCGACTCCTCGGGGCGGCCGGAGTGCGGGTGGAGGTGCTCGTGGCCGGGCCGGGCGCAGTCGCCCTCCGGCGCGGGCGGGCGGCCGTCGTGCGCGATCACGCCGTCGCGCACCACGACGCCCCGGGTGATCAGCGGCTCCAGCGGGCCGAGCTCGTGCGCGACGAGCACGATGGTCTTGCCGCCCTCGACCAGGGCGGCCAGCGTGTCGGCCAGCAGGCGCTGGCTCTCCGCGTCGACGCCGGCCGTCGGCTCGTCCATCACGTAGGTGTCGGGGTCGCCGGCCAGCGCGCGGGCGATGAGCACCCGCTGCTGCTGGCCGCCGGACAACTCCTGGGCGCGGTCGCCGGCGCGGTCGCTCAGGCCCACCGCCTCCAGGGCGCGCTCGACCGCGGCCCGGTCGGCGGCGTCGGTGAAGCGGAAGCGGCGCTGGCGGGCGATGCGCCCGGAGGCGACCACCTCCCGCACGGTCGCGGGCACGCCGCCGCCCACCTGCAGCCGCTGCGGCACGTAGCCCACGCGCTGCCAGTCGCGGAAGCGCGCGGGCGGCGTGCCGTACAGCAGCGTGCTGCCGCCGGACAGCGGCATGAGGCCGAGCAGCGCCCGGACCAGGGTGGACTTGCCGGAGCCGTTGGCGCCGAGGACGGCCACCACCTCGCCCGGGCAGACGGTCAGGTCGACGCCGCGAAGCACGGGCCGGCGGTCAAGTGTCACCTGGCCGCCGGTCATCGCGAAGACTGGCTGGTTCAAGAGCATCCCAGAGCGGTGCGCAGGGTCTGGAGGTTGGTGCGCATGGCCGACAGGTAATCACCGCCGGACGGCTGGCTCTCCAGGGGGTCGAGCACCGCGGTCTTGGCCCCCACCTCGCCGGCGAGGACCTCGGCGACCTTCGGGCTGACGAGGGCCTCGGTGAAAATGGTAGTCACCTTCTCCTGCTTGGCGAGCTTCGCCACCTCCGCGATGCGCGTGGGAGAGGGCTCGCTCTCCGGGTCGAGCACGATGCCGACCTGCTTGAGGTGGTAGCGGTCGGCCAGGTAGCCGAAGGCCTCGTGGCTGGTGACCAGCGTCTTGGAGGAGCAGGTGGCCAGGCCCTTGGCCAGCTCGCCGTCGAGGGCGGTGAGCTCGCCCGCGGTGGTGGCGGCCCGCTGCCGGTAGCCCTCGGCGTGCGCGGGATCGGCCTTGGCCAGGCGCTCGCCGAGCGCGGTGGCGACGGTGGCCAGGCGGCTGGGGTCGAGCCACAGGTGCGGGTCGTAGGAGACCTCGTGGTCGTGGCCGGGCTCCTCGGAGTGCTCGCCGGCGTGCTCCTCGGCGTGCTCGCCCGCGTGCTCTTCGGCGTGTTCCTGGGCGGCCAGCGTCTTGACGGCGGTCGCGGCGTCGAAGCTGCGGTCGGCGGCGTGCTGCTCGACGGCCTCGTCCACGGCGGGCTGCACGCCCTTGATGTAGACCGACAGCGACGCGCCGCCGAGCTGGGCGACCTGCTGCGGGGAGAGCTCGAGGTCGTGCGGCTCCACGCCGGGGGCGGTCAGGCCGGTGACCCGGATGTCAGTGCCGCCGACCCGCTCGGTCACCCACTGCAGGGGATAGAAGGCGGCGACCACTTCCTGCGTGCCGTCCTGGCCCTTGCTCGTCTGGGCGTTGCCCGCGCCGCAGGCGGCCGCGGCGAGCAGGGCCGTTCCCGCGAGCAAAGCGGAGGCACGTGAACGGATTTTTCCTGACATCATGCCGACCAGTATGCGGCAAAATGAAAACGGTTGTCAAAATCGGTGCAGACGCCCCGAACCCGGAGCCCTGGGGGCCGGTCGCTTCAGAAGGCTCCGAACCTGGACGCCACCAGGAGCGCCAGGAAGGTCAGCATCGCCACCCGCAGCAGCTTCCCGCCGGGTTTGAGCGACGGCCACGACAGGTAGGCCAGCCAGCCGACGAAGACGATCACCGGCAGTACGGCCAGCCCGCCCAGCCAGCTCTGCACGGCGAAGCCCGCCAGCAGCAGCCCGACCATCACCACCGGGACCACCCAGCGGGGCACGTAGACGAACAGGAAGGTCATCGGAGGGCCGCTGCGCTCCTCCACCCGCTTGCGCAGGCCGGTCGCGCCGGGCGTGAAGAACTGCTCGCCCTGCGGCAGGGGCCGCTTGGGACGGGCC
The DNA here is from genome assembly GCF_044459405.1 of Nonomuraea sp. NPDC050328. Classification (NCBI taxonomy): domain Bacteria; kingdom Bacillati; phylum Actinomycetota; class Actinomycetes; order Streptosporangiales; family Streptosporangiaceae; genus Nonomuraea; species Nonomuraea sp. NPDC050328. The sequence goes on from NZ_JBITIW010000002.1 coordinate 396,534, forward strand.
TGCGGTCGCCCGCGGCGGTCGTTGTGTGAGGCCACGAGCCCGAGCCTAGCGCCGCACCCCGTTCCTGAAGAGCCCTCCGGCCAACCGCCGCCCGCGCTTTGCCGACCTCTGGGGCGAGCGACTGCGCGTGGCTATGATGGGCGCACGGCGATTCCCGCGCCGAACCTCCACGGTGGCCGTCCACGCCGGCCGCGGCAGCACGGGGGCAAAGGGGACGCAAGCGCCTCGGGAGCAGCTCAGTCCGTCAGGCCTGACCACCGTGCGGCGGCCGGGGCCCGCGGGCGTGGACCGCGCCCTTGGCGACGCCGCTGACAGGATCGGGCATGACCGGCAAGAAGCAGCTCAAGGCGCGCATCCGCGCCCGCATGGCCAAGACCGGCGAGAGCTACACCGCCGCGCGCCGCCACCTGGTGGGCCCCGCCGAACCACCACGCGACGGCGACTGGGTCTTCCACGGCGGCCGCGACCCCCGCAGCGCGGTCGTCTCCGCGCTCACCGGCCTGCCCGAACCGCTGGTCTTCCTGGCCGGCGGCGGCATCGGGGCCGGCTACATCCTGTGGGAGTTCAAGCGGCACGAGGCGGTCCACCTCACCCTCGGCTTCAGCCACCTGTGGCAGTACCACGACCGCTGGATGACCGGCACGCTGGAGCGGCTCGGCGTGCCCTTCGACCACCACGAGACCTCAGGCGCGAAGGGCGCGGCGGCCCGGCTCGCCGCCGAGCTGGCCGCGGGCCGGCCGTGCGTCGTGCTGCCCGACCGCTACGGCGCGGGCTACTGGAGGCTGCCGGAGTTCCTGGACGGGCACGGCGGCCACCCCGTCATCGCGTACGGCACGGCCGGAGACGTGGCCAAGGGTGGCATGGTCAAGCTCGACGACCGCGGCACCGCGCCCGTGCTGGTGCCGGCGGACCGCCTGGCCGCGGCCCGGGGCCGGGTCCCGTCCTACCGCAACTGCCTGTTCGTGCTGGGGCAGGCGCCGGACGGCGGGGCCCGGCTGGCGCCTGCCGTACGCGAGGGACTGCGCGCCTGCGTGACCCAGCTCTCCGGCGGCTCCGACTCCTTCGCGCTGCCCGCCTGGCGCAAGTGGAGCCGCACCCTCACCGACGCCCGCGCGGCCAAGGGCTGGCCGCGGGTCTTCGAGAACGGCCGGGGCCTGGCCGGGGCGCTGCTGTCGGTGTGGGAGGGCGTGGAGCCGGTCGGCCTGGACGGCGGCAACCTGCGCGACCTGTTCGCCGACGGCCTGGATCTGGCCGCGCCGCTCCTCGGCGAACCCCGGCTGGGCGAGGCGGCGGCCGAGTTCCGGCGGGTGCACGGCCTCTGGCACGACCTGGCCGAGGCGGCCCTGCCCGCCGAGCGGTTCGGCCGCATCCGCGAGCTGACCGCGGCGGTCCGCGAGTCGGTGGCCTCGGAAGGCGAGGCGGGCGAGGCCGAGGCCGCGGAGCTGTGGGAGCTGCGCGCGGCGGCCGACCGCGAGCCCGCCGGGGTGGACCTGGCCGAGCTGGGCGCCAGGCTGGCGGCGATCCACGCGGCCGAGTCCGGCGCGATCGCCCGCCTGGGGGAGATCGTCTGACATTCTGGACGGGTGCTCGCCGTCATTCGCTACACCGTTCCCGAAGCGCAGTCCCAGGACTTCGTCAAGCAGGCCCAGAACATCCTCGACACGCTGGCCGCCCAGCCGGGCCACCTCCGCGGGCGGCTGGCGCGCTCGGTGGACGAGCCCAACCTCTGGGCCCTGGTGAGCGAGTGGGAGGGCGCGGGCTTCTACCGCCGCGCCCTCTCGGCCGCCAGGATGGCGATGTATCCGCTGATGATCCTGATGCTCAACGAGCCCAGCGCCTACGAGGACGTCTACGTAACCGGACAAGACGTTTAGTCCCGCACGGGGCCGCCATGACGTCCCCTAAGCTTGAGGTTCATCCGATCCACCTCGCCGACCTCCAGCCGGAAAGAGACTCATCACCATGGCACGCCGGACCGACATCCTGGACACCATCGTCAGCCTCGCCAAGCGCCGCGGGCTCGTCTACCCGTCGAGCGAGATCTACGGAGGCCTGCGGGCGTCGTGGGACTACGGTCCTCTCGGAGTCGAGCTGAAGAACAACGTCAAGCGCGAGTGGTGGCGCTCGATGGTGCAGGGCCGCGACGACGTGGTCGGCCTCGACTCCTGCGTCATCCTGGCGCGTGAGGTGTGGCAGGCCAGCGGCCACGTCGAGACCTTCACCGACCCGCTGACCGAGTGCCAGTCGTGCCACAAGCGCTTCCGCGCCGACCACCTCGTCGAGGCCTACGAGGAGAAGCACGGCCGCGCGCCGGAGCAGGGCCTGGCCGACATCACCTGCCCCAACTGCGGCAACAAGGGCGGCTTCACCGCGCCCCGGCAGTTCAGCGGCCTGCTCAAGACCTACCTCGGCCCGATCGAGGACGAGTCGGGCCTGGCCTACCTGCGGCCCGAGACCGCGCAGGGCATCTTCATCAACTACCTCAACGTGCAGCAGTCGGCGCGCAAGAAGATCCCGTTCGGCATCGGCCAGATCGGCAAGTCGTTCCGCAACGAGATCACGCCGGGCAACTTCATCTTCCGCACCCGCGAGTTCGAGCAGATGGAGATGGAGTTCTTCGTCAAGCCCGGCAGCGACGAGGAGTGGCACCAGTACTGGATCGACGAGCGCTTCCGCTGGTACTCCGACCTGGGCATCAACAAGGACAACCTGCGCCTGTACGAGCACCCGAAGGACAAGCTGTCGCACTACTCGAAGCGCACCGTCGACATCGAGTACCGCTTCAACTTCACCGGCAGCGAGTGGGGTGAGCTCGAGGGCATCGCCAACCGCACCGACTTCGACCTGACCGCGCACGGCAAGGCCTCCGGCACCGACCTGTCCTTCTTCGAGCAGGACTCGGGCGAGCGCTACGTGCCCTACGTCATCGAGCCCGCGGCCGGTGTCGACCGCGCGACGCTGACCTTCCTGCTCGACGCCTACACCGAGGACGAGGCGCCCAACGCCAAGGGCGTGCTGGAGAAGCGCACGGTGCTGCGCCTCGACCACCGGCTCGCGCCGGTCAAGGTCGCGGTGCTGCCGCTCAGCCGCAACGCCGACCTGTCGCCCAAGGCCCGCGACCTGGCCGCGCAGTTCCGCCGCCGCTGGAACGTCGAGTTCGACGACGCCGGCGCGATCGGCCGCCGCTACCGCCGCCAGGACGAGATCGGCACGCCGTTCTGCATCACCGTCGACTTCGACACCCTGGAGGACCACGCGGTGACCATCCGCGAGCGTGACTCGATGGCGCAGCAGCGCATCGCGCTCGACCAGGTCGACGCCTACCTCCGGCAGAACCTCAACGACTGATCGCGCTTTTGGTACGGCCCCCGTCGTCCCGGCGGGGGCCGTCGGCGTTTTTTGAGCACCCCCTACTCATGTCACGACGGCGCGCGCGGGCGAGCGTGGTGGGCATGAGAAGAGCACTCGCCATGGGCATGGCGGCCGTCGCGTCGGTCGCCGGAATGATCACCGCTCCCGCCGCCTCCGCCGCGACCTCGGCCTGCTCGATCCAGCCGTACGGGCTGATCGGCGACTACTGGCGCTCGCTGGGCGGGGAGGACAGCATCATCGACTGCCCGACCGGGGTCGAGTACAGCATCCCCAACCGCAACGGCCGCCGGCAGAATTTCGAGGACGGCCAGATCGCCTGGTCCCCCGACCAGGGCGGCCGGATGATCGTCGCCGCCTACGCGGCCAAGGTGAACGGGCGGCGCGCGGTCGTCTTCCGCTGGGGTCCGAGCACGCCGTTCACCTACGACTACTGGAAGATCTCCGTCCGGACCAGCGACGGCAGCCTCAACCGCACCGGCAACGTGGACAACCAGCCGAGTTCGCACGGCAAGTTCGTGGTCTATCCGGCGGCGGCCGGGGTGAAGGTCAGCTTCACCGTCATGGGCTGCGACGACCTGCGGCTCAACCCGTGCCGCCAGGGGTGGACCCTCTGGGTGAGCGCGACCTCGAACTGACCGCGCTCGGGGCGAGCGGCTAGAGTGGCGGGACGTGACGATTACCACCGCTTTGGCGACGTTCGCGGTGATGGTGGGGCTGCTCACCCTCACGCCCGGTCTCGACACCGCGCTCATCCTCCGCACCTCCGCCCTGGGTCACCGCCGCAAGGCCGTCGGCGTGGTCCTCGGCATCCAGGCCGGCACGATGGTGTGGGGCATCCTCACCGCAGCCGGGGTGACCGCCCTGCTCACCGCCTCGCAGCTCGCCTACGACGTGCTGCGCTGGGCGGGCGCCGCCTACCTGGTGTGGATGGGCGCCCGCATGATCGTCGACACGCTCCGCAGGCGTACGGCAGAGGCGGCCGACGCGGGCGAGGTCGTGGTCGCCGGCGCCGACTCGCTCGCCGCAGGCTTCCGGCAGGGCGCGCTCACCAACCTGCTCAACCCGAAGGTCGGCGCGTTCTACGTCGCCGTCCTGCCGAACTTCATCCCGGCCGGCGCGCAACCCCTGCTGATGGGCGTGGCGCTGGCCGGGACGCACGTGCTCCTCGGCCTGGTCTGGTCGAGCGTGCTGGTCGTGCTGGCGCGGGCGCTCCGCGCGCAGCTCGCCAGGCCGCGCGCCCGGCGCGTGCTCGACCGGCTCACCGGCACCGTCGTCGCCGCCTTCGGGATCAAGCTGGCGCTCGGCGATCAGTAGCCGCCCCGCACCGGCGACAGGAGCTGCGGCTGCCCCTCGTCCCGATGTACGGCCAGGCAGGCGATCTTCTGGTCGTCGCGCCAGCCCTGCAGGCTCGGGATGAGGGTGAGCTGGCGCAGCGGGTCGCCGGAGTCGGTGCCGGCCTTGATCCGCACGCCGGTCCGCTCGGCGCACTCGGTGTCGGCCAGCTTCTTCAGGACCAGCTTGCCCGGCCAGCGGCCGTCGGGGGCGGAGAAGACGGCCAGCACCTCGCCGTCGTGGAAGTCCTGGCACGGCACCGCGAACAGGTACTTGGCCTGAGCGGTCTCGAACACGCCGTTGACGCACATCCCGGTCTCCAGGTCGGCGAGCCGTACCGGATCGGGGACCGGGGCCTCGACGAGGTAGCCGGTCTCTGGAGGCGGCTCGCCGGTGTCCATCCCGGCCACGCGTAACCCCACGGCGCCCATGCCGCTCACCGCGAGGGCGAGCACGAGCGAGGCCGCGACGGGCAGGGCCCGCGAGCGGGCGTGGGGCGGCGGGCCCGGCGGGGTGTCGTACCCCCAGCGGAACTGGCCGTGGTCCTCCGGTGGTGTCCAGGTCATGCCCTACCCCTCCTGCGGCAGATGGCGAGAGTGATCGCGAAGGCCAGGGCCGGAAGGACGAAGACCGCGACGCGTAAGCCGTACGTCACGATGGTCAGGGTCTCCGGCGAGACGGTCAGCAGCGGGCTGTAGCCCTTGGCCGGGGCCGAGAACCAGGTCGCGGCCCAGACGACGGTGAAGAAGGTCACCACCGCGACGCCGACTGCGGTGCGCACGGGCGCCTGCGAGGGACGGTCGTTGAGGTGGTGCACGCGCCGGTCTCCCGTCAGCCGCCGTTCGAGGTAGGGATAGAGCAGCAGCAACGTGAAGAAGCCGCCCAGCACCAGCAGCGGCACGAGCAGGCCGAGGTTGACCGGGCCGAGATCCCAGGCCGGCATCAGGCGCAGCAGGCCGTCGAGGACGCCTGAGTACCAGAACGGCTGGGCCATCGGCGGGACCGCGCCCGGCTGGTACGGCCCCGCCTGCCAGACCGGGTTGACCAGCACGAAGGTGGCCAGCGCGCTGATCACCGCGAAGGTGCCGAGCGAGGTGATGCCCTGCTTGAGCGCGAAGTAGGGGAAGAACGGCCCGCCGGACACGCGGCGTTCGTCGGAGTCGCGCGCCCGCCGCTCGGTGTGCTTCTGCCGCCAGGTCAGCACCAGCGCGTGCAGCGGCACGATCGCCAGCAGGATGCCGGGCACCAGCAGCACGTGCGCGACGAACAGCCGGCCGATCGCGTCGCCGGGGAAGCCGCCGCCGAAGGCGAAGGCGGACAGGTAGGTGCCGATCAGCGGGATCGACAGCAGCAGGCCGTCGGCCTGGCGCAGCCCGGTGAAGCCGACCTGGTCGGCCGGGAGCGAGAAGCCCAGGAAGGACTCGAACAGCACCAGCGCGAAGAGCGTCACGCCGAGCATCCAGGTGAGCTCGCGCGGCTTGCGGAAGGCGCCGGTGAAGAAGACCCGCAGCAGGTGCAGCACGATCGAGAGCACGAAGACCGTCGCCGACCAGTGGTGGAGCTGGCGCATCAGCAGCCCGCCGCGCACCTCCAGGCTGAGCTCGGTGACGGAGGCGAAGGCGGCCTCGGGGGTGGCCTGGTAGAAGAACGTCAGGAACGTGCCGGTCAGCACCAGGAAGACGAAGGCGTAGAGGGCGAACTCGCCCAGCAGGAACGACCAGTGGCTGGGGAAGAGCTTGCGCAGGTTGGGGCGCAGCCACCGGCCCAGGCCGAGGCGGTCGTCGAGGTAGCCCGCCGTGCCCGCGGCGGCCCGCGTGGAACCGGCGGCCAGGCGCTCTCGCCGGGTGGGTGGCTTCGTGGGGGTGACCATTGCGCCTCCCGTGAGGGGTCTTCCTGATTCTGCACCGGCGGCCCCGGTTTCTCAAGAATTGGTTTACACCAATTGGTATAAACCAATTACCGCCAAGCGGGATTTACAGTGGATTAGACCTCATGGGAGGTGTTGAGCTGGGAAAACGGGAAGTTAACAGGGGGGTGCAGTTTCTTCGTCTTTTCCATAGGTAGAGTCCGGGCAGAGTCGTGGAAATCCCAGAAGGAGCGCTCGTGGCCAAGTACGTTTACGACTTCACCGAGGGCAACAAGGACCTCAAGGACCTCCTCGGCGGAAAGGGCGCCAACCTTGCCGAGATGACGAACCTCGGTCTGCCCGTCCCTCCGGGCTTCACCATCACCACCGAGGCCTGCCGTCACTACCTCGCCGAGGGCGAGGTCCCCGGCGGGCTCGACGAGGAGATCGGCACGCACCTGGCCGCGCTGGAGACCACCATGGGCAAGCGGCTGGGTCAGGCCGACGACCCGCTGCTGGTCAGCGTGCGCTCGGGGGCCAAGTTCTCGATGCCAGGGATGATGGACACCGTGCTGAACATCGGGCTCAACGACGAGTCCGTGCACGGCCTGGCCAAGCAGTCCGGCGGCAACGAGCGCTTCGCCTGGGACTCCTACCGCCGCCTCATCCAGATGTTCGGCAAGACCGTGCTCGGCATCGACGGCGACCGCTTCGAGCACGCCCTCGACGAGCTCAAGGGCAAGCGCCAGGACACCGAGCTGAGCACCGCCGAGCTGCGCGAGCTGGTCGGCACCTACAAGGAGATCGTCCGCGAGGAGACCGGCCACGACTTCCCCGCCGACCCGCGCGAGCAGATGCGCCTGGCCATCATGGCCGTCTTCGACTCCTGGAACTCCGAGCGCGCCGTGCTCTACCGCCGCCAGGAGCGCATCCCGGCCGACCTCGGCACCGCGGTCAACGTCTGCTCGATGGTCTTCGGCAACTGCGGCGACGACTCCGGCACCGGCGTCGCCTTCACCCGCGACCCCGCCTCCGGCCGCCAGGGCGTCTACGGCGACTACCTGTCCAACGCACAGGGCGAGGACGTCGTGGCGGGCATCCGCAACACCATCCCGCTCCAGGACCTGGAGCAGCTCAACAAGGGCGCCTACGACGAGCTCATGGCCATCATGGCCACGCTGGAGAACCACTACCGCGACCTGTGCGACATCGAGTTCACCGTCGAGCGCGGCAAGCTCTGGATGCTGCAGACCCGCGTCGGCAAGCGCACCGCCGCCGCGGCCTTCCGCATCGCCACCCAGCTCGTCGACCAGGGCCTGATCGACCTGGACGAGGCGCTGCTGCGGGTCACCGGCGACCAGCTCGCCAAGCTGATGTTCCCGCGCTTCTCCACCGACGCCGAGCGCACGCTGCTCACCAAGGGCATGAACGCCTCGCCGGGCGCGGCGGTCGGCAAGGCCGTCTTCTCCTCCGAGCGCGCCGCCGAGCTGGCCGCCGCGGGCGAGGACGTCATCCTGGTCCGCCGCGAGACCACCCCGGACGACCTGGCCGGCATGATCGCCGCCCGCGGCATCCTCACCAGCCGCGGCGGCAAGACCTCGCACGCCGCCGTCGTCGCCCGCGGCATGGGCAAGACCTGCGTCTGCGGCGCCGAGGAGCTGGAGGTCTCGATCTCCGGCAAGCGCTTCACCGCGCCCGGCGGGGTCGAGGTCACCGAGGGCGACGTGATCTCGATCGACGGCAGCACCGGCGAGGTCTTCCTCGGCGAGGTGCCGGTCCAGGACTCGGTCGTGGTCGAGTACTTCGAGGGGGCCGCCGACGAGTCCGACGAGCTGGTCCAGGCGGTGCACCGGATCATGGCGCACGCCGACTCGGTACGCCGGCTCGGGGTGCGGGCCAACGCCGACACCGAGGAGGACGCCGCGCGGGCGCGCCGCTTCGGGGCGCAGGGGATCGGGCTCTGCCGTACCGAGCACATGTTCCTGGGGGAGCGGCGGCAGCTCGTCGAGGACCTCGTCCTGGCCGCCTCGCCCGAGGAGCGCAAGGCCGCGCTGGACGCGCTGGAACCGCTCCAGCGCACCGACTTCATCGGGATTTTTCAGTCTATGGCGGGACTGCCGGTGACGATCCGGCTCATCGACCCGCCCCTGCACGAGTTCCTGCCCGACCTCGTCGAGCTGTCGGTCAAGGTCGCCAAGGGCGAGGCCACCGACAAGGACCACAAGCTGCTGGAGGCCGTCCGCCGCCTGCACGAGCAGAACCCGATGCTCGGCCTGCGCGGGGTACGGCTCGGCCTGGTCATCCCCGGCCTGTTCGCCATGCAGGTCCGGGCCATCGCCGAGGCCGCCCGTCAGGTCGAGGGCGCCCAGGCGGAGATCATGATCCCGCTGGTCGGCGCGGTGCAGGAGCTGGAGGCGGTCCGCGAGGAAGCCGCCGCGATCCTGGCCGAAGCGGGCGTCGAGGCGCTCATCGGCACCATGATCGAGGTGCCGCGCGCCGCCCTGACCGCCGGCCAGATCGCCGAGGCCGCGGAGTTCTTCTCCTTCGGCACCAACGACCTGACCCAGATGACCTGGGGCTTCTCCCGCGACGACGTCGAGGCCTCGTTCTTCTCTCGCTACCTCGAACTCGGCATCTTCGGCGTCTCCCCGTTCGAGACCCTCGACCGCGACGGCGTCGGCCGCCTGGTCCGCATCGCCGCGGAAGAAGGCCGCAAGGCGCGGCCCGACCTCAAGCTCGGCATCTGCGGCGAGCACGGCGGCGACCCCGACTCCGTCCACTTCTGCCACGAGGTGGGGCTCGACTACGTCTCCTGCTCGCCCTTCCGCATCCCGGTCGCCCGCCTGGAGGCCGGGCGGGCCGCCCTCGAATCCGCGGGATCCGGCGACACCCGATGAGTGTGGCGGGCCCGTCCCGCGGATATCATCTCGTCACTTATGGCCCTCTACACCGATCATGACCAGGCGAGATGGGTGCCGGAACCGCCCGGCCCGCCCGAGCGCAGCGCGTTCGGGCGTGACCGGGCGCGGGTCCTGCACAGCGCGGCGCTCCGCAGGCTGGCGGCGAAGACGCAGGTCGTGGGGCCCATCGACGCCACCGGCGACGGCCAGCACGTGCCGCGCACCCGGCTGACGCACTCCCTGGAGTGCGCGCAGATCGGGCGCGAAATGGGCGACGTGCTCGGCGTCGACCCCGACCTGGTCGAGGTCGCCTGCCTGGCCCACGACCTCGGGCACCCGCCCTTCGGGCACAACGGCGAGACCGCGCTCGACGCCCTCGCCGCCGGATGCGGCGGGTTCGAGGGCAACGCGCAGAGCCTGCGCCTGCTCACCCGCCTGGAGGCCAAGGTCCTGACCGAGGACGGGCGCAGCGCCGGGCTCAACCTCACCCGCGCCGCGCTCGACGCCTCGATCAAATACCCCTGGACCCGCACCGAACCCGGCGCCAAGTTCGGCGTCTACGACGACGACCTGCCGGTCTTCGAGTGGATCCGCGACCACGCCCCGCCCGGCCGGGTCAGCTTCGAGGCCCAGATCATGGACTGGGCCGACGACGTCGCCTACTCCGTCCACGACCTGGAGGACGCCCTCCACTCCGGACACGCCACCTTCGCCCTGCTCCGCTCCACCGCCGGACGCGCCGAGGTCTGCGAGGTCACCCGCCGCCTCTACGCGCCCGACGCGCCGGTGGAGGAACTGGAGCACACCTTCGCCCGGCTGCTCGCCGAGCCGCTCTGGCCGCGCGGCTTCGGCGGCACCCTCGCCGACCTCGCCGGGCTCAAAGCCCTCACCAGCGGGCTCATCGGACGCTTCTGCCGCGCCGCCCAGGCCGCCACCCGCGAGGCGTACGGCTCGCGCCACCACGCCGACCTGATCGTGCCGCGCGCCGCGCGCCTGGAATGCGCCCTGCTCAAGGGCGTCACCGCGCACTACGTCATGCTGCGCGACGACCGCACCGCCACCCAGGCCCGCCAGCGCGACCTCATCGCCGAACTCGCCGCGCTCATCACCCTCGGCGCCCCGCGCACCCTCGAACCGGCCCTGCGCCCCGCCTTCGAGCAGGCGCCCGACGACGCCGCCCGCACCCGCGTGGTCATCGACCAGATCGCCTCCCTCACCGACACGTCCGCGGTCGCCTGGCACCGGAGGTTGTCCTAGGCCGATACTGGGCCATGACCACCCACGTGATCGTCGGATCCGGGCTCGCGGGCGCCAAAGCGGCGCAGACCCTGCGCGAGGAGGGCTTCGACGGGGAGCTCGTCCTGATCGGCGCCGAACGCGAACGGCCCTACGAGCGGCCGCCGCTGTCCAAGGACTACCTGCAGGGCAAGAGCGAGCGGGAGAAGATCTTCGTCCACCCGCCCGGCTGGTACGGCAAGCACGACGTGGACCTGCGGCTCGGGGTGAGCGCCACCCGGCTCGCCCTCGACGAGCACGTCGTCGAACTGTCGGACGGGACGCGGCAGCCGTACGACAAGCTTCTCCTGGCCACCGGCGCGACGCCGCGCCGGCTGCCCGGGCCCGGGCTGACCCTGCGCAGCGTCGAGGACAGCGAGACCCTGCGGGACGGCCTCGCCCGCGGCGGGCGCGTCGTGATCGTCGGCGGCGGCTGGATCGGGCTGGAGGTCGCGGCGGCCGCCCGGCTGGCCGGCTGCGAGGTCACCGTCGTCGAGCCCGAACCGCTGCCGCTGGCCCGCGTGCTCGGGGCCGAGGTGGGCGCGGTCTTCGCCGCGCTCCACCGCGAGCAGGGCGTCGTGCTGCGGCTGGGCGTCGGCGTCGCCTCCGTCTCCGACCACGGGGTACGGCTGGCGAGCGGGGAGACCGTCGAGGCGGACCTCGTCGTCGTGGGCATCGGCGCGGCGCCGAACGTCGAGCTCGCCCGGACCGCCGGGCTGGAGGTGGCGTGCGGCATCGTGTGCGACGCCTCGCTGCGCACCTCCCACCCCGACGTCTACGCGGCCGGGGACGTGGCCGAGCCGTACCATCCGCTGTACGGGCGGAGGCTGCGGGTCGAGCACTGGGCCAACGCGCTGAATGGCGTCCCCGCGGCGGCCCGGGCGATGCTGGGGCGCGAGGTCGTCTACGACCGCCTGCCGTACTTCTTCACCGACCAGTACACCCTGGGCATGGAGTTCACCGGCGACACCACCGGCTACGACGAGGTCGTGTTCGAGGGGTCCGTGCCGGAGCGCGAGTTCGTCGTGCGCTGGTCGCGCGACGGGCGGATGGTCGCGGGGATGAACGTGAACATCTGGGACGGCGTCGAGGAGCTCCAGAACCGCATCCGGGCGGACCTCAGCCGGAGCTGAGACCCGCCCGGTTCCGTCAGCCGCTGGCCGTCGTCGGCACCGTGTGCGGCGGCGGCTGCTCCTGCTGGTCGTCGTTCTGGCCGCCGCCCGAATCGCCCTGGTCCTGGTCCTGCTTCGGCGTCTTCTTCTTCGGCGGCTTGCCGGCGCACTGGACCGTGCAGCTCGGCGTCTCGCCCACCTTGCCGCGCAGCTTGAACGTCTCCGCGCGGGGGGACAGCGTGGAGTTGCCGCTCTGCCAGGCGTCCAGGTAGTCCCACGGCTTGACCATGCCGCGCCGGACCCACCAGTAGGCGGGGCCGGTCTTCCACGAGATCGCGAAGTACAGGTTCGGGGCGGTGTCGCGGGCGTTGCCCGTGTTGCCTACCGTCCCGAGCTGCTGGCCCGCCTTGACCTTCGTGCCCGGCTTGATGTCGTCGCCGATGTCGTCGAGATGCCCGCCCAGGTACCGCACGCCGTCCTCGCCGATCACCGTGACGAACCGGCCCTCGCGCGTCGCCCCCGCGTCCACCGACGGGCGCCACCTGTTCTGCAGGTTGACCTCGTCCACCACGCCGTCCACCGGGGACACGAACGCGCACCCCTTGGCGGCCCAGATCGTCGTCTTCGGCAACACCAGCAGCTTGCGCTGATAGGTCGTCGAGCAGCCCTTCACCGGGAAGACGTACTTGTGCTTGGACAATTTCGGCGGCGGCACCTGCACCGGCTCGTCCGTCGCCGGCCGTCCCGCCTGATGCTCCGGGGTCGGCGTCGCACCCGGCGTCGTGCCCGTCACCTCGGGCGTCGCCCCCGTCGCCGTCGCGACCGGCGCCTTCGTGCTCACCCCGGCCACGCCCGTCCCCTGCGCGCACGCCGTCGCGCAGGTCAGCAGCAGCGCGCCGGTGAGCGCGGCCAGCTTGGTTGAATGCCCCGATCGCATGATCTCCACCTGTGTCACCGTATCCAACGACAACTTTTACCTTTTTAGCCGACTCCTTGGTTGGGGATGGGGTGTTTGGCCCTTTCCTTACCGGTCCGGGACCTCGAAGGCATGGGCCTCGCTTCGCTCGGGCTGCTCTTCCGGTCGCGCTCCGCGCGACCCCTGGCGGACTGCGCTTCGCGCAGGCGCTTCTCTTTTAAGGCGCCTGCGGCGCCGACGAGGATGGGAGGGTTGGGGAGGGTTGTGGTGGTGGCTGGGTTGGGGGTGAAGGGTTGGGGGCTTGTCGATCTCAGGTCCGGTTTGCCGGGTTCTTTGAAAGTGCTCAGAAACGGGCTGTCGGTGAGATAAAGCTGCACGTGGCGAAGAGTGCTCCCCGCGCACGCGGGGATGGTCCGTGGTCTGCTTCTTCGGCATGATGCTCATCCGGGTGCTCCCCGCGCACGCGGGGATGGTCCCGGCGGCCCAGATGACCCGAACGAGCGCTACTGGTGCTCCCCGCGCACGCGGGGATGGTCCCGTGGACGTCGCCGGCGCTCTCACGGCAAGCCTGTGCTCCCCGCGCACGCGGGGATGGTCCCGGCACCAGCACGATCCCCGACATGGTGCTCCAGTGCTCCCCGCGCACGCGGGGATGGTCCCGGCTCCCAGCTCGTGGCGAGTTGCGACGGCTGGTGCTCCCCGCGCACGCGGGGATGGTCCCTGCGCCAGCGCGCTCTTGTTGCCGAGCGCGGCGTGCTCCCCGCGCACGCGGGGATGGTCCTCGACGCCGCGTACTGGCGCACAGCGTCGATCTGTGCTCCCCGCGCACGCGGGGATGGTCCCTGGCAGTTTGCGCCATGAGGCGCGAAGAGAGTGTGCTCCCCGCGCACGCGGGGATGGTCCCACGAGGTTGCCGCCGGTCTGCCCGCTGGAGTCGTGCTCCCCGCGCACGCGGGGATGGTCCCGGGCCGGCGGCTACGACGGTGGCGTGCAGTTCGTGCTCCCGGCGCACGCGGGGATGGTCCCCACCACACAGACGTGGACGGGGTGGACATCACGTGCTCCCCGCGCACGCGGGGATGGTCCCCAGGTCACGACCGCGATCGACGCGGGCGCCGGGTGCTCCCCGCGCACGCGGGGATGGTCCCCTGATCAACGACACCAAGGGCAGGCTCAACCAGTGCTCCCCGCGCACGCGGGGATGGTCCCTGCGCGCCCGCGGTATCGTCCCGCTGGACTGGGTGCTCCCCGCGCACGCGGGGATGGTCCTCACGCTCGGGGGCTGGAACGATCTACGGAGGGGTGCTCCCCGCGCACGCGGGGATGGTCCCAAGGGGCTTCCCATGCTCCCTCGGCGTCGGACGTGCTCCCCGCGCACGCGGGGATGGTCCCACTCCGCCCCGGGACGCCTCGAACCGGTTGCAGTGCTCCCCGCGCACGCGGGGATGGTCCCAAGCACGGCCCCAGCATCATCGCCCTGGCTGTGTGCTCCCCGCGCACGCGGGGATGGTCCCGCGCGGCACAGGCTTCTGGTGCGTCGCAATTCGGTGCTCCCCGCGCGCGGGGATAGTCCCTACGGGTGATCAGCGCCGATGAGCAGCACCACGTGCTTCCCGCCCGCGCGGGGATGGTCCCGATCGAGCGGTTCGCGAGCGTGATCGCCCCTAGTGCTCCCCGCCCGCGCGGGGATGGTCCCGGGCGGTCCGGGCGTACGCCTCGCGCTGGACCGTGCTCCCCGCCCGCGCGGGATGATCCCGGGATTTCGCCAGGCCTGGAGCCGGCGATAGCAGTGCTCCCCGCCCGTGTGGAGGATGGTTTGCGGTCAGCGGCGGCTGCGCGTCGGCCGCCGCGTGCTCCCTGTTCCGTAGGGATGTCCCATGCAGTCGTCCGAACTCAACGAGGCGCAGCGGTACTCCCCGACCGCGCGAGGATGGGGCCTACTCGTAGGCAGCTACCTCAATTGTGGTGATCCTGTGCGTGGACAGCAGGCGAGGCGCTTGTGCAGGGAGGGTGGTTGCCGCCGGAGGCGTGCCGAGCAGGGCGGCGAATAGGGCGGGGTGAGTGGTCGGGCTGATGTGGCCGTCGGGAAAGTACAGCAGGGGTTGGTGCTTCGTGGGGGCCAGCCCTGCGGTGGGGCTGGGGGCCGACGGTGAGCAACAGGATCCGGACGGTGGCCCTGCCGTACAGCCAAGGGGTTCTGTTGGCTGCTCGCTTCCGAGGGCTGCTGGCATGCCGCAGGTTCTGGATCACCCGGGTTTGGACACTGTGGCGCTGAAGGGCAGGACGGTCAGTGGACGTACCGCGCACGCCTCAGCCTTGTGGCCCTGCTCCCGGCTACTACCTGAACCCGGGGCCAGCCGTACATGCGGCAGTGGGACGGGCATCGGTGGACAGGGGAGACGGTCGCTGTGGGAGGTTCGGCACCCAACGGGGAAGGGCGGAAGCGGGTGCTGTCCGTGGGGATCGTATTCGGCGTGGTGACTTCGTGGATCAAGATGCCGGTTGGGGCGGTCGGGTATGCCCGGTTTCGGGTGCCGGAGGGGAGTATCACCACGTTGCGGGAGGACGACTTCTATCACTGCCGGGCGGTTGTGGGGCTGGGGGACATCGGGCATCTCGGGGTTGGGTGATGGCCCTGTGGGGTTCTCAGGTCAGGGTTTTGTGGAGGAGGGTGGCGAACTCGGTGGGGTGGGTGGTCAGGCCTACGTGGCCGCCGGGGAAGTGCAGGAGGTCGGTGCCCAGGTGGGCGGCGAGCCAGGCGGCCGGGCGGTAGGTGAGTTCGCCGGGGGAGTCCTCGCCTGCAGCCAGGGTCAGGCGGTCGGATAGGGCGGCCAGGCGGTCCAGGTCGGGGGTGTAGGACATGAAGGTGGGGACGATGCGGCGGAGGAAGAACGGCATGTTGGACATGGTGCGTTCGATCCGGGCGGCGGCTTCGGGGGAGAGGGTGGGGGGCTGCTGAGCTTCCCGGGTGGCGGGTGTGGGGCGGGCCTGGGCCGCGGTGGGTTCGGGTGTGAGGCGGGCCTGGGCCGCGGTGGTTTCAAGGGTGGGGTCGGTCGGGGCCGCGGTGGCTTTGGGGGTGGGGCGGGTCGGGGTGGCGGTGGATCCTGGGGCGGGGCGGGACAGACCGGTGGCGAAGACGGTCATGGCGGGCTGGAGGCCCTGGGTGTCGTAGGTGTCGCGGAGGTTCTGGAGGAAGGCGCGGTGGACGGGGGCGTCCGGGAGGAGTTCGACGAGTGGGGGCTCGTGGGCGATCACCTGGGTGACGCGGTCGGGGTGGGTGGTCAGCAGGTGGAGGGCGACGATCGCGCCTGAGCTGGAGCCGAACACCTTCGCGGGGCTGGTGGGGGACAGGTGCTCCAGGAGGCGGTAGGCGTCGTCGGCGTGGACGGCGACCTGCTGGTCGGTGGCGGGGGCGTCCAGAGGGCTGCGGGAGAAGCCGCGGGGGTCGTAGGCGATGACGGTGTGGTCGGCGGCCAGGAGGTCGGCGACGCCGTCGAAGGCGGATGCGGCGCCGGTGCCGCCGGGGATCAGGAGGAGGGCTGGGCCCTGGCCTCGGGTCTCGTAGTGGAGGGTTGCGCCGGGTACGCGGAGGGTTCCGGTGGTGGGCGGGGTGGTCATGAGGGTGTTCCTCCGGTTGTGAGGGCGAGTTCGGCGGAACTCGGCGTAGGGCGGCCGCGGGTTGGGCGTTCGGTACAGGTGGGCCCAGGGGAGGCCGGGTGGGCTCTCGGCGTAGGGCTGGTCAGGGGTTCGCGGAGCGCAGTCGGCGGTTCTTTCCCTGGGTAGGGGTCAGGGGCTGAGACGGCCAGTCCGTTTGGTGGGGCGGGAGGGCGCGGGCCGGGGGTGGGAAGGGGGTCAGGGGCTGAGAGGGCAGTCCGTTTGGTGGGGCGGGAGGGCGCGGGCCGGGGTGGAGAAGGGGGTCAGGGTGGGGGCCAGTTGAGGAGGAGGGTGTGGAGGGCGTCCAAGGTGCGGGGCCAGGTGTGGTCCGGGGTGCGGTGGTGGGCGAAGCCGCCGGCGGCCTCCAGGGCGACGAAGCCGTGGAAGGTACTGCGGAGCAGGCGGACGGCGTCGGTGAGGTCGGGCTCGTCGAGGCCGTAGGCGCGCAACATGGTGTAGGTGAGCTCGACGGCGCGGCGCGGGCCGGAGGCGGCGGCGGCGAGGGCGGGGTCGATCCGGATCGGTGTCTGGGTGGCCAGGTAGCGGCCGGGGTGCTGGTGGGCGAAGTCACGCCAGGCGTTGGCGTAGGCGACGAGGGCGTCCTTGCCGGCCCGTCCGGCGGTGGCCTCGGCGATGCGCGTGGTCTTCTCGTCGGCGGCGAGCAGGGCGATCCGGCCGCGCAGGTCTTCGAGGTTGCGGACGTGGGTGTAGAGGCTGGCGTCCTTCACCCCCAGGCGGCGGGCGACGCGCGCCATGGTCACCTGGTCGAGTCCTAGCTCGTCGGCCAGGTCGGCGGCGGCGGTGGTGACGCGGTCCACGGTCAGTCCGGCTCTCGGCATGATGTCCTCCTAGGGCTCCTAGTTCTATCCTAGGACTCCTAGGAGACGCAAATGGGGCGGATGGGTGGTTAGGTTGGGGCGGGTGAGGAAGCTGAGCCTGTCCTGGGACCTGCCCGTGGTGGCCGCGGCGGCGCTCGTCGGCGCGTGGGGGATCACCACGCCGTCGCTCTGGCGCGACGAGTCGGTCAGCGCGATGGTGGCGAGGATGTCGTTCGGCGACCTGTTCGCCTTCCTGGGTGACCTGGACGCGGTGCACGCGCTCTACTACCTGGTCCTGCGCCCGTTCGCGGCGATCGAGGCGGGACCCGTCGAGTGGTGGCTGCGGGCGCCCTCGTGGCTGGCGTTCGTGGGGGCGGCGTACGGCGTGGCGGTCCTGGGGCGGCGGCTGGCGGGGCCGGTGGCCGGGCTGATGGCCGGGATGGTCTACGTGGTGCTGCCGATCGCCTCGCGGTACGGGCAGGAGGCGCGGAGCTACGCGCTGGTCTCGCTGGTGGCGGTGGCGGCGACGTGGTTCCTGGTGGAGTTGATCGAGGGGCGGCGGCCCCGGCGGGCTTTCGCGGGGTATTTCGTGAGCGTGTGCCTGCTGGGAGCGTTGCACCTGTACGCGCTGCTGCTCCTGCTCGCGCACGGGGTCGCCGTGGTGGCCGCCGCCCGCACCAGCCCGGAGCGGAGCCGGCGGGAGGTGGTGGCCTGGGTGAGCGCGTGCGCGAGTGCCGCGGTCGTGCTGACGCCGCTGGTGGTGATCGCGGCGGGGCAGCGCGAGACGCAGGTGTGGTGGCTCAAGCGGCCCGGACTGGCGGAGATCGGGGCGTTCCCGGTCGAGGTGGCGGGCGGGGTCGCGGGGGCGGTGGTGCTCGGGGCGCTGGTCGCGGCCGGGATCTGGGCGGCTCGCCGTACGCCGGTGGTGGGGGTGTGGGCGATAGTGCCGTTCGCGGCGGCGGTGGCGGTCTCGCAGGTGCAGCCGGTCTATCACGCCCGGTACGTGCTCTATGTCGTTCCCGGGATCGCGCTGGCGGCGGGGATCGGGCTGGCCGTACTGGCTCGGCGGTGGTCGCCGGTGGCGGCGGCCGGGGGCGTGACCGCGCTTGCCGTGCTCGCTGCAGAGGCCCAGGTGGCGCAGCGGGAGCCGGGGGCGCGGCCGGACGACCTGCGGGCGCTGAGCGCCACGCTGGCCGCCGAGCGGCGGCCTGGGGACCGGGTGCTGTTCGTTCCGCACCGGTACCGGCTGTTCACCGCGGTGTACGGCGAGCTGTACCGGAATCTGGTGGATGTCACGCGGGAGCCGGGTTCGGCGGTTCCGCGCAGCGGTGCGCAGGTTCGGGCGGCCTTGGCGGGTGCGCGGCGGGTCTGGCTGGTCTCGCCGTGGATCGGGGCCCGCTACCGGGACGACGAGCGGCTGGTGGGCCTGCGGGCGGGGTTCGAGCCGGGGCCGGTGAGGGCGTTCGGCGACGTGCGACTGACCCTCTACGAACGGCGGGCGGAGTCTTGAGGCCGCGGCAGCCCACCGCGAGTGGGGTCATCGGCGTTATTTGTCGGTGGGGCGCAATAGACTCGCCGCGTGGCAGGCCGGATCCGTGACGTCGACATCGCACTAGTTCGTGAAAGGTCGCCGATCGACTCCGTCGTCGGTGACTACGTGCAGCTCCGCAATGCCGGGGGCGGCAACCTCAAGGGCCTGTGCCCGTTCCACGACGAGAAGAGCCCGTCCTTCAACGTCACCCCCGAACGGGGGATGTACTTCTGCTTCGGCTGCCAGGCCGGCGGCGACGTGATCAAGTTCGTCGAGGAGATCGAGCACCTGTCGTTCGCCGAGTCGGTCGAGCGGCTGGCGCAGCGGGCGGGCATCCAGCTCCAGTACGAACAGGGCGGGTATGTCCCCAAGCGCGACCACGGCGAGCGGGCCAGGCTGGTCGAGGCGCACCGGGTGGCGGCCGAGTTCTACGCCGAGCGGCTGCTGAAGGCCGACGCGGCGCCGGGCCGGAAGTTCCTGTCCGAGCGCGGCTTCGAGCGGGCCGACGCCGAGCGCTTCGGCGTGGGCTACGCGCCCAACGAGTGGGAGGCGCTGACCCGGCACCTGCTCGGCAAGGGGTTCACCACCGAGGAGATCGTCAAGGGCGGGCTGGCCAAGGAGGGCCGGCGCGGGCCGATCGACCGCTTCCGCGGCCGGCTGGTGTGGCCGATCCGCGAGGCGACCGGCGACGTGATCGGGTTCGGGGCGCGCAAGCTGCTCGACAACGACGACGGGCCGAAGTACCTCAACACCCCCGAATCGCCGATCTACAAGAAGTCGCAGGTGCTCTACGGCCTCGACCTGGCCAAGCGCGAGATCTCCAAGCGGCTGCAGGCGGTGATCGTCGAGGGGTACACCGACGTGATGGCCTGCCATCTGTCCGGCGTGCCGACCGCGGTGGCCACCTGCGGCACCTCCTTCGGCGAGGAGCACATCAAAGTGCTGCGGCGTTTCCTGCTCGACCAGGCCGAGTTCCGCGGCGAGGTGATCTTCACCTTCGACGGCGACGAGGCGGGGCAGAAGGCCGCGCTGCGGGCGTTCGCCGACGAGCAGAAGTTCGTGACGCAGACCTACGTCGCGGTGCAGCCGGACGGGCTCGACCCGTGCGACCTGCGGATCAAGCAGGGCGACGCGGCGGTGCGCGACCTGATCGCCTCGCGCGAGCCGCTGTTCCAGTTCGCCATCCGCAGCACGATCGCCCGGTACGACCTGCGCAGCAACGAAGGCAAGATCGCCGCGCTCGACGCGGCGGCGCCGATCGTCGCCGGGATCAAGGACGTCGGGCTGCGCAAGCGGTACGCGATCGACCTCGACCGGTGGCTCGGCTTCATGGACGAGCGCTTCGTGATGCAGCGCATCGCCGACACCGCGCAGTCGCAGGCCGGGCGGCCGAAGCGGGCGCCGCGGCCGGCTCCCGTCGATCCGCACGTGCGGGTGGAGGGGGAACTGCTCAAGCTGGCCGTGCAGCGGCCGGCGCTGCTCGGGCCGCGGTTCGACGCGCTCGACGTGCAGGCCTTCACCGCGCCCGACCACGTGGCCGTGCACCGGGTCATCATCGCCGCGGGCGGGATGGGGGCGGCCGGGCACGGTGGCCGGACCTGGGTGGACGCGCTGCTGGAGCAGGCGCCGGACGAGGCGGCACGCGGTCTGATCACCCGGTTCGCGGTCGATCCGATCCAGGCCGACTCGCACGTGGAGGAGCGGTACGCCTCGGCCATGCTCGCCGCCATCGAGGCGGTGGCGGTCGACCGGGCCATCGCGCAGGCCAAGTCGCGGATGCAGCGCCTCAACCCGGTGGAGGAGCAGGCGGAGTACAACCGGCTCTTCGGCGAGCTGGTGGCGCTCGAACAACAACGCCGCGTCCTGCGAGACCGCGCCGCGGGAAGCTGAGAGCGCGCCGCGGATAGCTGGGCCTGCGCCGCGGAAGCCGAGCCCGTGCCGCGGGAAGCTGAGCCCGCACGGGGCGCCGGAACCGGAAGGCCCGCCGCCGATCCCGGAAAGGCCCGGCAGGTCCGCCTGCCGTACCCCTGCTCCGACAAGCCCGACGAAGCGCAAAAAATGCTCTGAACTGGTTAGATGTCCCAGGCAAGGCCCCGGAGGCCGCGCAGGCAGGCTGCACAGACGGATGGAGAGACGATGACCAAGGGCAGCACGTCGCCCGAGATGCACCCCGCGGACAGCCACGACCTGATCCGCGTGCACGGCGCCCGCGTCAACAACCTCAAGGACGTCAGCATCGAGATCCCGAAGCGCCGCCTGACGGTCTTCACCGGGGTCTCCGGCTCGGGCAAGAGCTCGCTGGTGTTCAGCACGATCGCCGCGGAGTCGCAGCGGCTGATCAACGAGACCTACAGCGCGTTCGTGCAGGGATTCATGCCGACGCTGGCCCGCCCCGACGTGGACGTGCTCGACGGGCTGACCACGGCGATCATCGTCGACCAGCAGCGCATGGGCGCCGACCCGCGCTCGACCGTCGGCACCGCCACCGACGCCAACGCCATGCTGCGCATCCTGTTCAGCCGGCTCGGCACGCCGAAGATCGGCCCGCCCACCGCCTTCTCCTTCAACGTGGCGCAGGCGGTGGCCAGCGGCGCGATCACGGTCGACAAGGGCCAGGGCGAGCGGAAGGTCGTGCGCGACGCGGTCTACCACGGCGGCATGTGCCCGCGGTGCGAGGGCCGCGGCTCGGTCACCGACTTCGACCTCACGCAGCTCTACGACGCCGGCAAGTCGCTCAACGAGGGCGCGCTGTCCATCCCCGGCTACAGCATGGACGGCTGGTACGGCCGGATCTTCCGGGGCAGCGGCTTCTTCGACCCGGACAAGCCCATCAGCAAGTTCACCAAGAAGGAACTGCACGACCTGCTCTACAAGGAGCCGACCAAGATCAAGGTCGAGGGCATCAACCTGACCTACTCGGGCCTGATCCCGCAGATCCAGAAGTCCTTCCTGTCGAAGGACGTCGACGCGATGCAGCCGCACATCCGGGCGTTCGTGGAGCGCGTGGTCACCTTCACCGCCTGCCCCGACTGCGGCGGCACCCGGCTCAACGAGGCGGCGCGCTCGTCGAAGATCAAGGGCGTCAACATCGCCGACGCCTGCGCGATGGAGATCCGCGACCTGGCCGAATGGGTCCGCGGGCTCGACGAGCCGACCATGGCGCCGCTGCTCGGCAAGCTGCTGCACAGCCTGGAGTCGTTCGTCGAGATCGGCCTCGGCTACCTGTCGCTCGACCGGCCCGCGGGCACGCTGTCCGGCGGCGAGGCGCAGCGCACCAAGATGATCCGCCACCTCGGCTCCGCGCTCACCGACGTCACCTACGTCTTCGACGAGCCGACCATCGGCCTGCACCCGCACGACATCCGGCGGATGAACGACCTGCTGCTCCGGCTGCGCGACAAGGGCAACACCGTGCTCGTGGTCGAGCACAAGCCGGAGGCCATCGCCATCGCCGACCACATCGTCGACATCGGCCCCGGAGCCGGTACGGCAGGCGGCACCGTCTGCTTCGAGGGCACCATCGAGGGCCTGCGCGCCAGCGGCACCATCACCGGCCGCCACCTCGACGACCGCGCCAAGCTCAAGGACTCCGTGCGAACCCCCAAGGGCAAGCTGGAGATCCGCGGCGCCACCCGGCACAACCTCCAGGACGTCGACGTCGACGTCCCGCTGGGCGTGCTCTGCGTCGTCACCGGCGTCGCCGGCTCGGGCAAGAGCTCGCTCATCCACGGCTCCATCCCGGCCTCGGCCGGCGTCGTCTCGATCGACCAGGCCCCGGTCCGCGGCTCGCGGCGCAGCAACCCGGCGACCTACACCGGGCTGCTGGAGCCGATCCGCAAGGCCTTCGCCAAGGCCAACGGCGTGAAGCCGGCGCTGTTCAGCGCCAACTCCGAGGGCGCCTGCCCCACCTGCAACGGCGCCGGCGTCATCTACGTCGACCTGGGCATCATGGCCGGCTCCAGCACGACCTGCGAGGACTGCGAGGGCAAGCGCTTCCAGGCCGCGGTGCTGGAGTACCGCCTCGGCGGGCGCGACATCGCCGAGGTGCTGGCCATGCCGGTGACCGAGGCCGAGCGGTTCTTCGCCGAGGGCGAGTCGAGGGTCCCGGCGGCGCACGCCATCCTGGAGCGGCTCGTCGACGTCGGCCTGGGCTACCTCACCATCGGCCAGCCGCTCACCACGCTGTCCGGCGGCGAGCGGCAGCGGCTCAAGCTGGCCACGCACATGGCGGAGAAGGGCGGCGTCTACGTCCTGGACGAGCCGACCACCGGCCTGCACCTGGCGGACGTGGAGAACCTCCTGGGCCTGCTGGACCGGCTCGTCGAGTCCGGCAAGTCGGTCATCGTGATCGAGCACCACCAGGCGGTCATGGCGCACGCCGACTGGATCATCGACCTCGGCCCCGGCGCCGGCCACGACGGCGGGAAGATCGTCTTCGAGGGCACGCCGGCCGATCTGGTCGCCGCGCGCTCCACGCTCACCGGCGAGCACCTCGCCGACTACGTAGGCGCCTGATCCTGCGCTAGATCAAGAACTGCGGAAACCGGGCCCGCGTTACGGCATGCCGTGACGCGGGTTCTTACTCTGCGGGAAAGCCGCCGGGCACGCTAACGCTGGTATTTCCCGTAGATCGGGTGGACAATTCCCGGCCGGGCAGACGGTAAGGGCACCCTGACCTCGGGTGCGACCAGCAGGATCACGTAATTACGTTTACTTTCCTGATCAAACTTCGGCCAAACCTGGGCCGGATCTCGATTTGGTAATGATGCACGCCTTACCTTCTGTGCCAAAAATGGGTCTGCCATTTTCACTAACGAATACTGCAGACTGTCTCCCGTGGGTGCATCGGTGCTGCCAAGTGGACCGCCATCCGTAGATCAGGTGGCGGACCTCGTCGCGAAAGGAAGGGAGCGCGGGAGCGTAACCGTCGATGACGTCGCAGCCGCGCTCGACCGATCCGAGCTTCCCTCCGACACGCTCGAACGCGTGGTGCGGATGCTCGCCGAGAACGGCGTGGAGGTGCTGGAGCCTCAGGGCGACGAAGAAGTCGTCCGCGCCGATGAGGAGGACGTAGGCAAGCGGGCGCCGACCAGTGATCTGGTCCGCATCTACCTGCGGGAGATCGGCCGCGTGCCGCTGCTCACCGCCGAAGAGGAGGTGGAACTCGCCAAGTCGATCGAAGCCGGCCTGTTCGCCGAGGACAAGCTGGGCAACGGTGTCTCCAGGCTGGCCTTCCCGGAGTTCAGGGAGCTCGTCTGGGAGGGCACCAGGGCCAAGCAGCGGCTGATCGAGGCGAACCTGCGGCTCGTGGTGTCGATCGCCAAACGGTATGTCGGACGCGGCATGCTCTTCCTCGATCTCATCCAGGAAGGCAATCTCGGCCTCATCCGCGCGGTCGAGAAGTTCGACTACACCAAGGGCTACAAGTTCTCCACGTATGCCACGTGGTGGATCCGCCAGGCGATCACGCGCGCGATAGCGGATCAGGCGAGGACCATCCGGATCCCCGTGCACATGGTGGAGACGATCAACAAGCTGGTCCGGGTGCAGCGCCAGTTGCACCAGGACTTCGGCCGCGAGCCGACGCCGGAGGAGATCGCCAAGGAGATGGACCTCCCGGTCGATCGCGTGGTGGAGATCCAGCGCATCGCGCAGGAGCCGGTCTCGCTGCAGTCGCCCATCGGTGAGGAGGATTCCGACCTAGGCGACTTCATCGAGGACGCGGACGCTGTGGTGCCCATGGAGGCCGCGGCCTTCATCATGTTGCAGGATCAGCTCGACGACATCCTGGCGACGTTGTCCGACCGCGAGCAGCGGATCATCCAGTTGCGCTTCGGACTGGCCGACGGCCACCCCCGTACCCTGGAGGAGGTCGGCCGCGAGTTCGGGGTGACCCGGGAGCGGATCCGGCAGATCGAGTCCAAGACGCTGGCCAAGCTCCGGCACCCGACCCGCGCGCAGATGTTGCGCGACTATCTGGACTGAACCCGTGCCCGCCGTCCCGCGCTCCCGCGCCGGGACGGCGGGCCTTGCCTTTCCAGAGGCCGGCGGGGGCTGCCGGGAAGGTGGGCAGGGGTGCGCAATCCCCCTATGGCTGCCGTTCTGATCGGCGGTTCGGCCCTGGTCGTCGTCGCCGTGCTGCTCGGGCAGCCGGTCGTGGCGGCGGCGGTGGGCGGCGTGGTGGCGGGGGTGGCCGTGACGGCCGTGGCCGCGCGGCGGGCCGGGCGCGAGCAGCGGGCCGAGGCGGAGCGGCTGGCCGGCCTGGTCGAACGCCGGGCGGAGCAGGTGAGCGCGCTGAGCCACGAACTCCGCACCCCGCTGAGCATGATCAAGGGCGCGGCCGACCTGCTGCTCGAAGGCAGCCCTGGCCCGCTGACCGCGACGCAGACGAAGTTCCTGCACACCATCGACCAGCAGTGCGCCCAGGTGATCCACCTGTGCGAGAGCCTGCTGATCCACGCCCGCATCGAGTCGGGCCTGTTCAGCCCGGCCTTCGAGAAGGTGGACGTGGCCCAGCTCACCCGCGAGGTGGTGGTCGCGATGCGCCCGCTGTGCGCGCGGCGCGGGCAGCGCATCACGCTGGACACCCCGCAGGTCGCGCCCGAGGTGGAGGCGGACCCGAGACTGCTGGTCCAGGCGGTCACCAACCTGTTGTCGAACGCCGGCCGCTTCACCACCGTCGGCGGCAGCATCGCGGTGCGGGTGGCGGCGATCGACACCGGCATCGCCCTGTACGTCACCGACGACGGCGCGGGCATGACGCGCGAGCGTCGCCGCGAGCTGTTCCGCCCGTTCGTGACCAGCTCGCCGCTGGGCGACGGCACCGGGCTCGGGCTGGTGATCACCAAGTCCATCGTCGAGCTGCACGGCGGTTCGATCCTGATCGACACCCAGGCCAGGAAGGGCACGACCATCCTGGTGACCCTGCCGAAGGGACGGACCGCGTGAGCGTGGCCCTGGTCGTGGACGACGAGCCGCAGATGACGATGATCGTCGCCTTCGCCCTGGAGACGCAGGGCTTCACCGTGCACCAGGCGCACGACGGCGCGACCGCGCTCAACCTGCTGCGCACCCGCCAGGTGGACCTGGTCGTCCTGGACGTGCTGATGCCCTCGATGGACGGGCTGACCCTGTGCCGCGCCATCCGCGCCCGGCACGAGGTGCCGATCATGATGCTCACCGCGCTGGCCGGGCCCGACCAGGTGGTGGCCGGGCTGGAGTGCGGGGCCGACGACTACGTGGTCAAGCCTTTCCATCCGCGCGAGGTGGCTCTGCGGGCCCAGGCGCTGGTACGGCGGGGCGGTGGCGGGGCCAAGACGATCGAGGCCGGGCCGCTCACCCTCGACCTGGTGGAGCACGTCGCCATCGTGGGGGGCCGCCGCCTGGAGCTGCCGTTCACCGAGTTCAAGCTGCTGGCCCATCTGGCCGGGCGGCGGGGGACCCCGGTGTCGTGGCAGGACCTGCTGCGCGCGGTGTGGGGCACGACGGCCTTGCGCGGCGGGCGGGACGTGGTCAAGTCGGCGATCTTCCGGCTGCGGTCGCGGCTGGCCGAGGCCGGGCAGGACGCCGTCGCGATCAAGACCGTGCGCGGCGTCGGCTACGTGATGCCCCTGGACGGTGACGAGAACGCGGGCAACTGAGCGACGGTGACGGCGGCGTTACCTGAGCTCACCGGGTGTTCACCCCCGGGCCCGCGGGCCCGCCTACGGTGAGGGCATGCTGAGGCTCCTGGCCGCCGCCGCCCTCGCCCTGGTCCCCGCCGCCTGCGGGAACACCACCCAGGACAAGATCACCATCATCTGCGGCGCGGACGAGCAGTGGTGCGTGATGATGGCCTCGCGCTTCGCCGAGCAGACCGGGATCGACGCCGACTTCGCCCGGCTGTCGAGCGGCGACGCCCTGGACCGCATCCGCCGCACCCGCTCCGCGCCCGAGTACGACGTCTGGCACGGCGGCCCGGCCGACGCCTACGCCGCCGCGGCCCGGGAGGGGTTGCTGGAGCCGTACCGCTCGCCGATGGCCGCCCACGCCCGCCAGGGCTGGGGCGACCCGTCCGGGGCCTGGACCGGCGTGTACGGCGGGGTGCTGGCCTTCTGCAACAACGTCAGAAAGCTGACCGCCAAGGGGCTCGGCCCGCTGCTGTCGTGGCAGGAACTGCTCGACCCGCGCCTGGCCGGCAGCGTCGGCATCGCGCACCCGGCGACCTCGGGCACCGCCTACACCGCGCTGTGGACCCAGGTCGAGCTCGGCGGCTCGGCGGAGGCGGGCCTGGACTACCTGCGCCGGCTGCACCCGAACGTGCTGCGCTACAACCGCTCCGGCGCCGCCGCGGCCGAGCAGGCCGCCCGCGGCGAGGTGGCGGTGGGCGTGACCTTCTCCCACGACTGCGTGGACCTGCAGGAGCAGGGCTTCCGCGACCTCCAGGTCAGCTTCCCCGCCGAGGGCAGCGGCTACGAGGTCGGCGGGGTGGCGGTGCTGGCCGGGACCCGGCACCCCGAGGCCGCCCGCCGCTTCGTGGACTGGGCGCTCAGCGGCGACTCCCAGCGGCTCGGCCCGCTGGCCGGCTTCTACGCGCTGCCGGCCAGCACCGAGGTGGCTCCTGACTCCAAGGCGGCCGATCTGGCGCAGGTGCGGCTGATCGGCTACGACTTCACCCGCGCGGGGGCGGCGAAGTCGGAGCTGACCCGGCGCTTCGGCGCCGAGATCGCGCCGCCTCCGGAGCGCTAGCGCCCCCCGGCCAAGGGGGGCGCTAGCAGCCCTCGAACTGCGGCACCGCGACGGCCGACAGGTCGAGGCCGGCCTTGCCGAACCACTTGTCGAGGTACATCCGGGCGCTGCCGTCCTGGTACATCTTGGTGATCGCCCGGTTGAGCTCCTCGCAGCCGTCCACGTCGCCCAGCCGCATGCCCACGCCGGTGCGCTGCTCGTTGAAGCGGGCGTTGAGCAGCTTGAGCCCCGACCCGTCGTGCAGCGCGAGCCCGGCCAGGATGATGTCGTTGGTGGTGATCGCGTCCACCCGGCCGTCCTTGAGCATCGTCACGCAGCCGGCGTAGTCGTCGGAGGGCACCAGCGTGGCCTTGACCCCGCGCTCGTCCACCACCCGCTCGGCCGCGTTGGCGCCCTTCACCGCGCAGATCTTGCGCCCGTCGAGGTCGCGCACCTCCCGGATCGCGCTCTCCTCCGGCCGCACCAGGATGTCCTGGTAGGACACGTGGTACGGCCCGGCGAACCCGATCTTCGTCTTGCGCTCCTGCGAGATGGTGAAGGTGGCCAGCACCAGATCGGCCCGCCCCGAGGTGAGCAGCGGCTCCCGGTCGGCGGCCAGCGCCTTGACGAAGCGCACCTCCTTGCCGAGCTCCTTGGCCAGGTAGCGCGCCACGTCCACGTCGAAGCCCTCGAAGCGGCCGTTGCCGGTCTCCAGCCCGATCTGCGGCAGGTCGGGCCGTACCCCGACGACGAGCACGTCCTTGTCCATGATCGACGCGGGCGTGCCGGAGCCGCACGAGACGCTCGCCGCCGCCAGCAGCAGGGCGCACAGCAGGCGCTTCACCGGTACTCCTTCAGTCGCGGCCAGATCCCGGCCAGGATGAGCAGGGCGCTGAGCGCCAGTCCGGCCGGGACGAAGCGCCACAACCCGGCCAGGGCCGCGTCCCCGGAGCCGATCGCCCGCCCGAACACGGACTCGTAGCGCTTGGTCAGCTCTTCGAGGAGCTGGTCGTAGCGCTGGTAGTCCTCCTTGAGCGTGCTGTTCCAGAGCTGGATCGCCTGCGCGGGCGGCTGCTTGCGCAGCTCGGCGTCGCTCTTCTGGAAGGCCTGGTAGGCCTGGAAGACGCGCTCGCCGTCCTGGCCGACCACCGGGGCGAGCATGCCGAGGAAGCGGGGCCCCTTCTGGTCCTTCGGGTCGGGCGGGTCGAGCGCGGCCTGGTAGGCGGGCAGGCTGGTCTTGTCGAGCTTGAGGTAGGCGACCGCCTGGGCCTTGTCCAGGAAGGTGTGCTCGTAGGTGTCGCGGCGGCCGGCGTCCAGCAGGTAGCGGCTCTGGTCGCCGTACATGCTGTTGCTGATCGCCCGTGCCCTGGTCAGGGTCAGGACCTGGTCGAAGCCGCGCCGCTTGGCCTCGTCGAGCGCGCTGTCCTGGCGGCTGAGCAGCGTGACGCCCAGCACCGTGCCGACGCCGGCCAGCAGGGTGGCCAGCACCAGCGCGGGCGCGAAGACGCGGCGGAAGCTGCGCGTCAGGTAGAGCTGGAGCGCGACCAGCAGGCCGAGCGCCAGCAGCCCGGTGAGCACCACCGCGGCCTTGGCGAGGGCCGCAGCCGACTGCTCGGCGGCGTGCGCGCGGCGCACGATGGTGCCGGTCTCCAGGGTCAGGTTGTAGGCCTGCGGCAGGAGTTCGCGGTGCATGAGGTCGGTCGCCTGGCGGTAGACCGCGACGACCGCCTCGGGGGTCTCGCCCGCCTTGTGCCCGGACTGCGCGTCCAGCAGCCTGGCCCGCGCCGCCAAGCGCTCGTAGCGGCCCAGGCCCTCGATCAGCGACTGGACGGTGCGCTGCTCGGCGGGGTTGTCCAGGGCCAGCTCGTAGGCCTTGAGCAGGGTCCGCGTCACCTGCTGGCGCTGGGTGTCGTAGGCGGTGTGGTCGGCCTGGCGCTGCTCGCCGTACTCCGCCCCGAGCAGGAGCGACTCGGCCACGAGCGCGTCCATCGAGGACATGTGCCGGTAGAGGCCGGTGGTGGCCAGCACCTGCGGGCCGGCGTCGTGGCCGATGGTGCGCAGGCCCTCGCCGGTGCCGGCCGCGCCGGCGGCGGTGACGCCGAGCAGGAGCGCCAGCGACAGCAGGGACAGGGTGGCCAGCGTGCGGACCCGGCGGGGCACGGAGACCCGCCGGGAGCGCACGCGAGGGGTGGCCTGGGTGACGGTCACGGCGCACCCCGGAGCGTGATGACCGTCCAGGCGCCCAGGTGGATGCGGTCGCCGTCGCCGAGCGGCACCGGCACGTTCGGCTCCACCGGCTGCCCGTTGACCTCGGTGCCGTTGGCCGAGCCGGGATCGACCAGGGTCCAGCTCCCGTCCGGCTGCGCCATCAGGACGGCGTGCAGGTGGGAGACGCCTGGGTCGGGCGGCGCCTGCCCCAGATCGATCTCGGGGGTGACGCCGCGCGAGCGGCTGGCCCGGCCGATGCGCACCTGCTCGCCGCTGAGCGGGTAGGAGCGCTCGGGGCAGTAGGGCGGGAAGACGATCTTGCCGGAGTCGGGCCCGCCCACGCCGATGACCCGCTCGAAGTAGGCGCGGTCGGCGCCGACGACCGCCTCCCAGGAGGAGGCGGGCAGCGGCGGGGCCTCGACGACCGGCGCGGTGGAGTCGTGCCCGCAGACCTCGCAGTAGCGGCCGGGCAGCGGCGCCTGGCAGACCGGGCAGCCGGTGAGCCCGGTCGGCTCGGCGGCCGGGGCCGCGCCGCCGATCTGGGTGCCGCACTCGTCGCAGAAGGCGTCGTCGGTGGAGGGGTGGCCCAGCGGGCAGACGGCCATCACGCCTCACCCGTCTTGAGCCGGCTGGTCCGGACCGAGCCGGTGTCGAGCTCCAGCTCGACGTCCTTGCCGACGCCGGCGCGAAGCCGCGCGGTGCCGGAGGAGTCGACCTCGACCATCTGGGCCAGCAGCCGGGCGGTGTCGTCGCGGCCGGTCTCGTCGGCCAGCTTCTTGGCCTTGGCCAGCCGCGCGGTGGCGGTGTCCTGGTCGCCGGAGTCGCGGGCCTGCAGCCCCTCCTGGATCAGCGAGTGCAGCTCGGCCTGGCCGGTGTAGTGGGCGACCTTGCGGTTGATCCGGGTCGACTGGGCCAGGTCGTCGGTCCAGGTGGCCAGCACGTTGCCGGAGGCGAAGATCTCCAGGGTGTCGGGCCGGACGAGCCGGACCCACGCCGCGCGCACCGGCGGGCCGGGCTGGCGCGCGGGCATCTCAACGCAGATGTGGTAGACGCGCTCCTCGGCGCCCCACGAGCCGGTCGGGAAGTCGGTGGTCAGCGCGTCCACCTGGACCCGCTGGCCGGTCAGGTCGAGGATGGTCGGCGCGACCTGCTTGACGAACAGCACCTTGGCGTCGTTGGGCGTCTTGACGTGCAGGGTCAGCTCGGCCAGCGTCTTGCTCATCGCGGTCTGCGTGAGGTCGCGGAAGTAGTCGGCCAGCGCGGCGCCCTGCTTGACGTAGTCGTAGGTGCCGAGCAGCGCGGTGGCGACCTTGGCGAGCTCGGTCCGGACCCAGTCCTCGCCGACGCCGAGGCTGTCGCAGGTGAAGCGGCCCTGGCAGGCGCGCAGCACGCTCTCGAAGCGGCTCGCGCTCTCGTTGTTCTGCCCGTCGGTCATCAGGATGGCGTGCCGGATCGCCTCGGGGTGGCCGTCCAGCAGCGAACCGGCCAGCTCCAGCCAGCGGCCGATCTCGGTGCCGCCGCCGGCGGTCATCCGGTTGATCTCCTTGACGGCCGCGTCGCGGGTGGCGCGCGAGGCCCGTACCAGGTTGCGGCCGCTGGGGTAGATCAGCCGCGCGTTGTCGGTGCCGGAGATGACGCCGAAGTGCACGCCGTCGCGGAGCGACTGCACGGCGACCGCCGCGGCCTGCCGCGCCTCGCGGATCTTGCTGCCGGACATCGAGCCCGAGGTGTCGATGATGATGACCTCGGCCGCCTCCGCGGGCCGGGTCTCGACGACGGGGCCGCCGGCCGAGCCGACGGTCAGCACCGCGTGCACCTGGGTGGCGCCCACGGCGAGGTACTGGTTCTGATCCACGTGCAAGGTGAAGCTCATACCGGGCCTCCCGGGATAAGGACGATGGTCACGTTGTCGCGGCCCCCGGAGTCGAGCGCGTGCCGCAGCAGCAGGCGGGCGCGCTCCAGCGGGGTGCCGGCGGCGGGGAAGTCCCCCGTCAGGTACTCCCAGAGGCCGTCGGTGCAGGCCAGCAGGAGACCGGGCAGGTCGGGGGAGAAGCTGAGGACGTGCGCGTCCTCCGGTTCGGCGTCCGCGCCGAGCCAGGAGGAGATCACGCCGTGCGAGGCGACGTCGTCGGTGGTCAGCAGCCGGCCCGGGCCGCCCTCGGGCAGCCAGTAGGCGCGGCTGTCGCCCAGCCAGCCCACGGTGATCTCGCCGGGTGCGACGACCGCCGAGACGTAGGTGCAGGCCGGGGCGTCCTCGACGGTGCCCATGGCGGCCACCGCCGAGGCCGCGGCGGCGCAGGCGCGGACCGTCGCCTCCTTGGCGTCCGCGCCGCCGCCGAGGTCGGCCAGCAGGCGCTCCACCGCCAGGTCGGCGGCGGCCTGGGCGGCCTCGTCGGCGCGGGGCGAGGTGGCCACGCCGTCGCAGACGACGGCGACGGTCAGGCCGCCGGCCGCGCCGAGGGCCATGGCGTCCTCGTTGCGGCGACGGCGCAGGCCCAGGTCGGTGACGCCGGCCGCGCCGCCCGGCTCCAGCTCGGTCTCCAGGTGGTCGCGGCCCTGCGGCAGGCGGGTGCCGCAGTCGGGGCAGAAGCCGGAGTCGTCGGTGGCGGCGGCGCCGCAGGCCGTACAGGCGGGGGTGTGGAGGTTCAGGCCGCAGTTCTCGCAGAAGTTGTCGCCGGGGGAGACCGCGTGGCCGCAGCCGGAGCAGGTCATACCCACGTCCGGGGGCGGACGGCGTTGGCGCGGTCGACCAGGGCGTGGCGTTCCTGGCGGGTGGCGGCGGCCTTGGCGAGCCGGCGGTAGATCGCCGCCAGCTCGCGGCGGTGCTCGTCGGAGTCGGCGCGGGCCAGGGCCGCCTCCAGGACGCGGGCGGTCAGCTCGTCGTGGCGGCGGGCGTCCAGGCGCAGGTCCTCCAGCCGCTCCAGCGCCTTGGGCACGTCGCCGGGGTCGCTCAGGTCGCGGGCCAGGCACTCGACCGCGGCGAGCTGGGCGTTGGCGTGCTGGCTGGAGCTCTCCGGCACCTCGTCCAGCAACGCCACGGCCCCGTCGCGGTCACCGGCCTTCAGCCGGGCGCGGGCCAGGCCGAAGGCGGCGCCCACGTAGGAGTGGTCGGTGCGCCAGACGGTGCGGTACCACCGTTCGGGGTCCTGGCCCGCGCCCTCCAGCGCCAGGCCGAGCGCCAGCTTCGGCGGCAGCTCGCCGGGCAGCCAGTCCAGCACCTTCTCGAACTCCACGGCCGCGTCCTGGAAGCGGGACTCGGCCAGCGCGAGCTGCCCCCGCACCCAGTCGACCCGCCAGTCGCGGGGCAGCGCGGCGTCCGCCTCGTCGATCGCCGCCGCCGCGCCGGCCAGGCCGTTCTCCGCCAGGACGCGCGCCCGGGCCAGGATCGACTCCGGCGTCCTGGGCAGCGCCTCCAGGCGGGTGACCAGCTCGGCGGGGCTGCGCGCGATCAGGCCGCTCAGCCCGGACGCGGCCGGGTCCTCCGGATCCGGCACCGGTACCGGCAGGCTCGCCGGTCCCGGCCGCTCGCTCACGCTGCCCTGCGCGGCCCGTTCCGGGCCGAACAGCCGGGACTGCCCCGGGTACGGCACGCCGTCCTCTTCGGCGCTGAGCTCGCGCAGCACGCCGGTGAGCTGCTCGGCGAACTCCGCGCTGGACTGGAAGCGGCGCCGCGGGTCGGCGTCGGTGGCGCGGCGCAGCACCCGGCCGAAGGAGTCGTGTCCGCAGTCGGCCGGCAGCGGGTTGACCTTGCCCTGCGTGGTCGGGCTGAAGTTCCGCACGCTCAGCACGGCCAGCGTGCGGGCCACGGTGTAGAGGTCGGAGGCCACGCTGGCCGGCTTGGTCTCGATCTCCGGCGCGCTGTAGCCCGCGGTGTGCCAGGAGGTGCCGGGCGGCGAGCCGACCCGCTGGACCGCGCCCAGGTCGATCAGCTTGAGCCGGCGGCCGGCCCGGATGGCGTTGTGCGGCTTCAGGTCGCAGTAGACCAGGCCCTGGTCGTGCAGGTAGCCGAAGGCCTTGAGGATCTCCAGCCCGTAGCGGATGGACTCGCTCAGCGGCAGCAGGCCGTCCTTGCGGAGCTCGGCGAGCGAGGGGCCGCCCACGTACTCCATGACGATGTACCCGGCCGAGTCGTGCCGGCAGAAGTTGAAGATCTTGACGATGTTCGGGTGGTCGACGCTGATCAGGAAGCGCCGCTCGGCCTCGGCCGCCGCCATCGCCTCGGCGTCACCGGCGTTCAGCAGGCCCTTCAGGACCATCCACTTGCCGTCCAGGTTCTGGTCGGAGGCCAGGTAGATCCAGCCCAGCCCGCCGTGGGCCAGCGCCCCCTCCACCCGGTACTGCCCGGCCACCAGGTCGCCCTTGCCCAGCTTCGGCGCGAAGTCGTAGGGGTGGCGGCAGTTGGGGCAGAAGCCCCGCACCCGGCCCGGTTGCCCCTGGATGCCCCGGCCGACCGGCTTGCCGCAGGCCGAGCAGTAGCGCTTGTCCTCCGAGACCGCCGGGTCGGCGAGGATCACGTCCTGCGGGTTGCGCACCGGGATGGCCGGCAGATCGGCCAGGCCCTCACCCAAGAATCCACGCGAACGGGCGGACGACGAGCCGGTCGACCGGCTCACCGACCCGGACGGGGGGCTCACCGGCGTGCTCACCGGCGTGCTCACCGGTGGGGGCGGCGGCGCGGCGACGGCCGCCACCTCCGGAGCCTCCCCGCAGCGGTCGCAGAAGCCGTCCTGGATCGTCCCGGAACAGCCTGGCCTGGCGCACTGGCTCACCGGTTGACCTCCTCGCTGTAGCGCTCGACCGCCCGTGCCGCCCCGGTCAGATCGCAGGGCGCGCTCCACAACAAGGTGCGCGCCTCCTCGTACAACCGGCTTGCCACGGGATCTTCGGCGAGTCTCTTCCGTACGGCTTTCGCCTGGGTTGCAGTGAGCCTGCCGCGCAGCTCGTCGCGCCGGTTGACCAGGCCGAGGAGCGCCCCGGCGGTCCGGGCGGCACGCTGGCCGGCCTCGGCCGCGGCCTTCTCCAGCGCGCCCAGGCGGGCGGCCCGGGCGCTCCAGCCGCCGGCGGAGGCGTCGATCGCCTCCAGCTCCGCGCTCAGCTCGGCGGAGCGGGCCGGGGGACGCGCCGAGGGGGGCAGCGCGATCTTGGCGCTCACCTGGGTGTGGGCCAGCCGGGCCTGGCGTTCGGCGTCGGCGGCCTTGGCTATCTCGATGGTCAGCAGTTCCTTGCGCCTGCCGTACTCGGCCTTGAGCGTGGCGGCGGCGCGCAGGGTCGTGCGGCGGGCGGCGAGCGCGGCCAGCGCCCGGTCGAGGGCGGCGGACGGCAGGCCGGGGCCGAGCGGGTCGAGCAGCACCTGCTGCCGCATCCCGTCCACCTCGCCCTCCAGCGCGCCCAGGGCCGGTTCCTCGCCCAGGTCGGCGGCCAGGTCGGCGATCTCGCGCAGCGCGGCGGCGGCCTCGTCGAGGCGGGGCAGCGCGGCCGACCACGCCTGGTCGACCGCCTCGACCACCTCCATGACCTGGCGGAAGGCGAGCTCCATGCGCTCGACCACCTCGTCCATGGAGACGGTCTCGTCGGGCGCGGGGAGCAGGGTGAGCGGCCGGGCCTTGGGCGCGGGGGAGGGGACGATGATCGACGACTCGGTGAGCAGCAGGTTCAGCTCGGCCATCTCCTGCGCGCCGGGGCGGGCGCGGCGGGCCCTGACCTCCTCGGCCTTGCGAAGGGTGCTGCGGTAGGCGTCGTTCAGCGCCCACATGGTCGCGGCGGCGGCCTCCGCCTCGGCCCAGCGGTCCTTGGTGGCGCCGCGGAGCTGGGAGCCGTCCAGGAGCTGGTAGGTGGTGTGGGACTCCAGCGTGAGCAGGCTTTCGGATATGCGGTCGCGTTCGGCCACCCGCGCGCGTAAGGCGTGATCGACCCATTCCTTGCTGATCGGCGTTCCCATGGCGCCTCCCGCCCCGTAGCCCCCTACGAGGTGATTTATCGGCTCAACGGGTGGATTGTCTAGGCAGTTCCTCGTGAACTTCTGCCGGATCCGGTGCCCGCGTGACCGCAAGCGACACCGCCGGACTCTTTCCGGTCCGTTCCGATGCGCGCATAGTGGGTTGATGGAAGGCCGGCCGGCAGTCGACGACGTCGCGCTCGAACGCGAGGCGCTGTCGGTGCTGGAGTCGAACTGGACGGGCACGGCGACGGTGCCCGCCCCCGGCCTGTACCCGCACCAGTGGAGCTGGGACTCGGCGTTCGTGGCGATCGGCCTGGCCCGGCACCGGCCCGAACGGGCCAAGGCGGAGCTGATGAGCCTGCTGCGCGGCCAGTGGGCCAACGGGATGCTGCCGCACATCGTCTTCCACACGCCCGAGGTGTACTTCCCGGGGCCGTCGGTCTGGCGGTCGCAGGACCAGGCCGAGGCTCCGCATGCCGTACTGACCAGCGGGCTGACCGCGCCGCCGCTGCACGCGCTGGCGGTGTGGTGGCTGTGGCGGCACACCGGGGACGAGGCGTTCGTGCGGCGGGTCTTCCCGGCGCTGGCCGCCCAGCACCGCTACCTGGCCACCGCGCGGGACCTGGGCGGGTCCGGGCTGGCGGCGATCGTGCACCCCTGGGAGTCGGGCATGGACGACAGCCCCGCCTGGGACGAGCCGCTGGCCGCCCTGCCCGAGATCAGGTACGGCTACCGCAACATCGACCTGGAGGAACGCCACCCCGACAGCGCCCACGACCGGTACGTCTGGCTCGCCCTGCGCTACCGCAACGCCGGCTACGGGGCCGGCTACCTGCGCGACGAACACCCGTTCGCGGTCGAGGACCCGATGTTCAACGGCATCTGGCTGGCCGCCAGCGTCGCGCTGGCCGAACTCGCGCCCCTGGCCGGAGCCGACCCGGCCCCGCACGCCGACCAGGCCGACCGGATCAGGGCCGCCCTTGCCGAGCGGCTGTGGGACGGCTGCTTCCACGCCCGCGACCTGCGCGGCGACCGGCTGGTCCCGGTGTGCACGGTGGGATCGTTCGGGCCGCTGCTCGACCCGCACCTGCCGGCCGAACGGGTCGGCGCGATGATCGAGGTGCTGGAGTCGGCCCGGTTCATGGGCGCGACCGGCTACCCGGTGCCGAGCTGCGAGATCAGGGCCGGCCAGTTCGACCGCACCCGCTACTGGCGCGGGCCGTCCTGGGTGAACACCAACTGGCTGCTGCGGCACGCCGCCGGCGTGCACGGCCTGCAGCAACTCGCCCAGCTCCTGACCACCGGCACCCTGCGGCTGGTCCGGCAGGCCGGTTTCCGCGAGTGTTTCGACCCGTTCGACGGCAGCGGGCGGGGCTGCCGGGACTTCTCGTGGAGTGCGGCGCTCACCCTCGACCTGCTCGCGGATACCGTGGACGGATGAGGTTCTTGACCGGCCGGATGCCGGCTGAAGTGCGCAAGGGGCTGGCGTTGGAGCCGGGGGAGCGGGTGCTGGCCTACGCCGCGCCCGTGGTCGCCACCGAGCGGGCGTTGCTGCTGCCCGAGGGGGTGCGCGTGCCGTACGAGACGGTGGGCAAGGCCTCCTGGGACGAGAGCGGCCTGCGGCTCTCCCTGACCGACGGGACGGTCCACGAGGTGCCGGTCGAGACCCCCGGGCGGCTGCCCGAGACGCTGCGCGAGCGGGTGAACTCGACGATCGTGGTCAACAAGCACGTGTCCCTGCCCGGCCGGGGCGGCGTGCGCCTCATCGCCCGCCGCAAGCCCGGCGGCGAGGTGCTGGGCTGGAGCTTCCTCTTCGACGAGGGCCTCGACCCCGACGACCCCGGCCTGCGCGCCCACGCCGAACAGGCCCTGGAGACCGTACGGCGGAGCATGGGCGTCTGACCGCTGGAGAAACGGCGAAGGCCCCGCGATCGGTCAATCGGGGGCCCTCGGTCAGTACGGCATGCCGCTGCGATCCAGTTTGTCGCCGTGTTTCTTCTCCCCGCCGGGCTCGTCCGGCCAGCCCAGCCCGGTGTCGTGATGATCTCCCCGGTTGAGGAACGGCACCCGGTGCTGCAACGTGTCCTTGGCCAGCCCTGTGGCCTTCGAGACCTGGGCTCCCACGAGCCCCGCGGCCTCCTGCACCGTCGGGCTGTCGGCCACGCGCTGCGCGGTCCGCTTGATCTGCTCGTACCGTTCCCGCCCGGCCCGGCTGCCGAGGACGTAGCCGACGGCCAGTCCAACGGCGAACACCATCCGATATCTCATGGTCCACCTCCGCTTCTTCCGGGCCTACCCCGAGGACGATGCAGCACGCACTCCAGATGTGCGCTAATCTATTCCTGCGCCGCAAGAAGGGCCCCAAACACCCGGCGAGCAGCGCAAAGCACGATCCCGTGTAGCTCAATCGGCAGAGCAGCCGGCTGTTAACCGGCAGGTTATAGGTTCGAGTCCTATCGCGGGAGCAAGCCGGAAGGCCCCCTCATCGAGGGGGCCTTTTTCGTGTGCCCGGGCGGGTGTTGTGATCTCGATCACAGGGGGGTCGCCGGGCCGTAGATTGGCCGGCATGCGTGCGGTGCGGATCGTGGGGGTTGTGGCCGGTTTGGCACTTCTGGCCGGGCTGACCGGGCCGTCGGCGGTGGTGGAGGCGCCGGGGCCGCCGGTGGCGAGTGTGGCCGACTGTCCTGCCGAGCGGCCCGAGGCGGTTCTGTCCCGCGCCGATCATCCGGGTCCGCTCGTGCCGTCGGTGGGGGCGGTGTCGGTGACCTATTGCGAGATGCCGGTGAAGAACTGGTCCCGGTCCCTGTCGCGGCGGGACCGCACGCTAACGGTCGGCGTCGAGCGGATGGTCGCGTTGCTCAACCGGCTGCCGCGCCGCAGGGAGTACGTGGGACTCGTGCGGCGGCAGTTGATCGCCAAGGGGGAGGATACGACGAGGGTGTCCATCGGCGAGATGTGCACGCTGATCGGGTTCAGCCACGAGCAGTGGCTCCTGGTGCGTTACCGGGACGGGTACGGGGCCGCGGTGCACGTGGACTTCAACTGCGGCACGGCTCGGCGCGGAGGGATGCGGCGCTACCTCACCGAGAAGCCGGTCGAGGCGTTTCTGGAGCTCTACCGGGCGCAGGTGGCCGCCTCCCGGCCGCCGAAACCGGGCCTGGCGTGTGCGGGAAGCCTGCCGCGCCGGCAGGACCTGTTGAGCGACCCGATGGACGGGATCGCCGTCAACCGGGGGTGGAAAGGTGCCTATCTGCCCACCGAGCTGACCGCGGCGCTGGCCTGCCGGTACGAGGCAAGGGGTGGCCGGCTCCGGCTGGTGCGGCAGGCCGCCCCAACCGGTCTGGACGAGGTGCGAACCTTGCTCAACGAGGCGGCGATTGTCTGGACGACCAGCCCGCCGGGCGGCGGGCAACTGGATGTGAGCACGACGGGCTGCGGGCTGAACGGGGAGCCGGCGATCGAGGCCATGGACGTGGTCTGGGTCGCCGACCGGACCGGCCAGGTGGCCGAGTCCCGCGTGGTGAGGGCGCCGTGCCAGGCGGTCGCGTCCGGCCGGAAGGGGCCGCTCAAGGTGAAGCCGCCCCTGCTGCCCGCGCTCGACGCCTGGCTCGCCCGCTGACCCGCCCGCGATATCACCCTCAGTGTCGATAAGATCACAGATTTTTGGATTTACCGGGACAACAGGCCTCAGTGCGGATAAAGATGTGGCTGCTGCGGACACAACGGTCCCGGGTGGCAGGGGAGGGCGCCACCCAGAGGATCGTGCGCCGGCCCGGAACCGGCTGCGCGATCCGTGAACGCGATTGAGCTGGTTGTTGCGTGCTTGCTTGGATCAGGGCCATCCGGCCCGTCGAGGGCCATGCCGTACGAGAGAAGACCGTGGATCTGGGGGAGGCCGAGCGGTTCATAGCGCTGTTCTGCCGCGAGAACGGAGGCGACCCGCAGGCGAGGATGCGCCAGGTGGCGCGGGAGGTGGCCAGGACGGGCAGCTACACCCACACGCCCGAGGAGCTGGCCTTCGGCGCCCGGGTGGCCTGGCGCAACAGCAACCGCTGCATCGGGCGGCTGTACTGGCGCTCGCTGCGGGTGCGGGACCGGCGCGCCGTGACCACGGCGGAGGGCATCGCGCTGGAGTGCGTGACGCACCTGCGCGAGGCGGCCGTGGGCGGGAAGATCCGGCCGACGATCACCGTCTTCGCCCCGGACCGGCCGGGACGGGACGCGCCGCGCATCGTGAACGAGCAGTTGATCCGCTACGCCGGCTACCGCGCCGACGACGGCACGATCGTGGGCGACCCGCGCAACGTGGAGCTGACCGAGCTGGCGCTGAAGCTGGGCTGGCGCGGCCGGGGCGGGCGGTTCGACGTGCTGCCGGTGGTGATCCATCCGGGCCGGGGCAAGCCGCTGCTGTGCAACCTGCCGGGTGACGCGGTGCTGGAGGTGCCGCTGGCGCACCCGGACTACGGCTGGTTCGCCGAGCTGGGGCTGCGCTGGCACGCCGTGCCGGCGATCGCCAACATGTGCCTGGAGATCGGCGGGATCTGCTACCCGTGCGCGCCGTTCAACGGCTGGTACATGGGCACCGAGATCGGCGCGCGCAACCTGGCCGACGAGGACCGCTACGACCTGCTCCCGGTGATCGCCCGGCGGCTGGGGCTGGACGTGCGCAACGAGCGCACGCTCTGGCGCGACCACGCGCTGGTCGAGCTGAACGTCGCGGTGCTGCACTCCTTCGAGCTGGCCGGGGTGACGATGACCGACCACCACACCGAGTCGCGCCGGTTCATGAAGCACCTGGAGAAGGAGAGCCGGGCCGGGAGGGTCTGCCCGGCGGACTGGTCGTGGATCGTGCCGCCGATGTCCGGTTCGGCCACGCCGGTCTTCCATCGCTACTACGACGAGAGCGTGTTGTCCCCGGCCTTTGTTCACCACGGCGAATGAGGTAGAACATTGTTCTATGGATGACCTCGTGCTCTCCGCCCTCGACCGGGGCGTGCTCACGCTCACCTTCAACCGGCCCGACCGGCTCAACGCCTGGACCGACCAGCTCGGCCGGCGCTACTTCGACCTGCTGGCCGAGGCGGAGAAGGACCCGGCGGTCCGGGCGATCGTCGTCACCGGCGCGGGCAAAGGCTTCTGCGCCGGCGCCGACTTCCAGACGCTGGGCGAGCTGCGCGACGGCTCCTACCCGGGAGAGCCGGACCCGCGGCCCAACACCTTCCCGGCGAGCGTCGGCAAGCCGATCGTGGCCGCGG
The DNA here is from genome assembly GCF_044459405.1 of Nonomuraea sp. NPDC050328. Classification (NCBI taxonomy): domain Bacteria; kingdom Bacillati; phylum Actinomycetota; class Actinomycetes; order Streptosporangiales; family Streptosporangiaceae; genus Nonomuraea; species Nonomuraea sp. NPDC050328. Next base: position 437,397 of record NZ_JBITIW010000002.1, read on the forward strand.
TCAACGGGGCCTGCGCGGGGCTGGGGATGGTGCACGCGCTGATGTGCGACGTGGTCTTCACCGCCGCCGAGGCCAAGTGGACCACCGCCTTCGCCCGGCGCGGGCTGATCGCGGAGTACGGCCTGGCCTGGGTGCTGCCCAGGCTGGCCGGGCAGCAGCGGGCGATGGACCTGCTGCTGTCCGGGCGCACCTTCACCGGCACGGAGGCCTACGAGCTGGGGCTGGTCAACCGGGTGCTGCCGGGCGGGGAACTGCTGGCCGCGGCGCAGGACTACGCCGCGGACCTGGCCGCGCACAGCTCCCCGGCCTCGATGGCGGTGATCAAGCGGCAGGTGTGGGGCGACTGGGAGCTCACGCTGGAGCAGTCGGCCCGCAACGCCACCCACGAGATGCTCGCCTCGTTCGGCCGGCCCGACTTCGCCGAGGGCGTGGCGAGCTTCCTGGAGCGCAGGCCGCCCGCCTTCCCGTCGCTCTAGACGTCGATCCTGTGCGCGCCGGCCGAGGGGACGGCGGTGAGGAAGCCGGGCTCGGTCCAGCCGCGCTCGGCGTAGGCGGCCAGCACCGACTCCCGGACCGCCTCGACCCGCTCCTCGGCCACCAGCGCGATCGCCGAGCCGCCGAAGCCCCCGCCGGTCATCCGCGCGCCCCGCGCCCCGCCGCGCAGCGCGGCCTCGACGGCCACGTCGAGCTCGGGGCAGGAGACCTCGAACTGGTCGCGGAGTGACAGGTGCGAGGCGTTGAGCAACGCGCCGATCTCGGTGATCGCCCCGGCGCGCAGCAGCCCGATGAGCGCCTCGACGCGGTGGTTCTCGGTGACCACGTGCTGGACCCGCTTGCGCTCGTCGCCCTGGAGCTGGGCGAGCGCGCCGGCCAGGTCGGTCACGTCACGCAGGGCCTCGACGCCGAGCTTGCGCGCGGCCGACTCGCAGTCGGCGCGGCGCTTGGCGTACTGGCCGTCGGCCAGCTCGTGGTGGACCTTGGTGTCGATGATGAGCAGGCGCAGGCCGTGCGCGGCCAGGTCGAGCGGGACGGCGCGGGAGCCGAGCGAGCGGCAGTCGAGGAAGAGCGCCTTGCCCTCCTGCGACAGCGCGGAGGCGGCCTGGTCCATGATGCCGCAGGGCATGCCGACGAAGTCGTTCTCCGCCTTCTGGCCCAGCAGCGCGATCTCCATGGGGGTCAGGCGCAAGCCGTACAGCTCGTTGAAGGCGGAGGCGACGGAGACCTCCAGGGCCGCGCTGGAGCTGAGCCCCGCGCCCTGCGGCAGGTCGCCGTCGACGGCGATGTCGGCGCCGCGCACGCGCTCGCCGAGCATGGCGGGGATGCCGACGACGTAGCGGGTCCAGCCCTGGGCCTGGTCGTGGGAGGAGAGGGTGATCGGCGCGCCGGGGCTCTGGAGGGACAGCAGGCGGATGACGCCGTCCTCGCGCGGGCTGACCGCGGCGGTGACCCCCCACGGCACCGCGAAGGGGAGGACGAAGCCGTCGTTGTAGTCGGTGTGCTCGCCGATCAGGTTGACCCGGCCGGGTGCGCGCCAGACCGTCTGAGGGTCGGCGCCGAAAGCCCCACGAAAAGCTTCAATAACCCGCATTTTTCAACATACCTCCGCCGGTACTCTAGCGCCCATGGAGCTCGGCAACGTCCGGCTCGTGCTGGTGCACGACGACAACAAACCGCGCAAGCTCAAGCACAACCTCGGCCACCCCAGGATCCTGGCCTTCGGCGGAGCCTATTCGAACCTGATCCGAGCTCTGGCCGGAGCCGGTAGGGAGCACGGCGTCGAGACGATCGGGGTCATCCGCGGCGAGGAGCACCTGCCGCTCAACCCGGTGCTCGCCTACGCCCGCGCGTGCGGCATGCGACTGACCTACCTCGACCGCGCCGCCTACCGGCGCAAGCACACCCCCGAGGTGCTCGACCGGCTGCGCGCCGAGTTCGGCGAGGTCTTCGTGCTGCCGGAGGGCGGCAGCAACGCCGCCGCCGTGCGCGGCTGCGCCGAACTGCCGGCCGAGCTCGGCGACGACTACGACGTGATCTGCTGCCCGGTCGGCACCGGCGGCACCCTGGCCGGGATCGCGGCCGGGCTCCCGCCCGGCCGCCGCGCGATCGGCTTCTCGGTGCTCAAGGGCGGCGGCTTCCTGCGCGAGGAGGTCGCCCGCCTGCAACGCCAGGCGTACGGCGAAGCCACCGCCAACTGGTCGATCGAGCTCGGCTACCACTTCGGCGGCTACGCCAGGACCACCCCCGAGCTCGACGCCTTCGCCGCCGAGCACCACGTCGAGCGGATCTACGTCGCCAAGATGCTGTACGGCGTGCACGACCTGATCCGGAAGGGCCGCTTCGAGCCCGGCACCCGCATCCTGGCCGTGGTCACCGCTCAGCCGGAGTTGCCGGTCGCCTCGTGCGACTCGCCCACCGGCTTCGACTCGGGTGAGCCCCGCTGGCGCAGGTAGATCGAGAGCACCACCATCGAGGCGACCGCCAGGAACTCCGACTGCCAGTTCTGCAGCGTCCGGTTCCAGAACTCCGGTGCCAGCACGTACTCCCCCCACGAGATCGGATCGCGCAGCTCCGACAGCCGTTGCGCGTTCCCGGCGGCCACCCCGGCGATCGACTGGCTCAGCCACGACAGCAGGAAGATGATCCCCATCGTCAGCCCGAGCGAGTTGCTGAACAGCCAGCGCCGGAAGCCGCCGACCTTGGCCCAGGCGGGCGAGTCGGGTTCGGCGTGCTCGCCGATCTTCTGGTCCTTGTCCGACTCGGCGCCCTCCTTGCCCGGCTCCTTCGACTCGGTCGAGCCGCGCTGGATCAGCCACACCGTGACGATGACGAACAGGAAGAACTGCAGGTACTCCGACTGCCAGTTCTCGGCCACGTCCACCGCGAAGTCGGAGGAGGCCACGTAGGCCAGCACCGAGAGCGTCGAGCCGCCGTCGACGAGCTGCCGCTCGTTGTAGTCGGCGGTGCCGGCGAAGGCCTGCCCGACCAGCGCGGCCAGGAAGAGCAGCAGGAAGACCAGGGACAACGCGTTCTGCCGGATCTTCATCGTTGCAGCACCCCCATGGCGAAGAACCAGATCAGCCCGATGACGATGATGGCGAGCGTCGCCGCGAAGACCAGGCGCATCAGTCCTCCACCTCGCAGTCGAAGGGCAGCTCGGGGCGCGGCTCACAGCCGGCCGCCTTGATCCGCCAGCCGTCGGCGTACCGGTGCAGGAAGAGCGTGTCCTCCGCCAGCGAGACCTGCGCCTCCTCGCCCCACACCGCGGCCCGCTCCACCTGGCCGCCTTCGAGCCCGAGCTTCGCCAGGGCCTGGCCGCAACTCTCGCCCTCGTCCGGCAGCTTCGCCGCGGTGCGCGGCGCCAGCAGCAGGCAGGCGGCGTCCGGCTGGCCGGAGGTCAGCGCCCGGTAGAAGCGCTCGGCCGTGCCGATCGGCGCCGAGGCGTCCGGCGCGCACCCGCTGACCAGCACCACGGCGGCCAGTATGAACAATCCCCTCATGGCTGGGCTCTACCCAGAATCATCTCCACCATGAATTGACCCCCGTATCTGGCGCGCCCAGCCGAGTCGTTGCGCTGAGAGCGGAGCCTTGTCGTGTCCCGCCTCGAACGGGGTTACCGTCCGGGGAGAGGAGGTTCGAGACGTGACCCTGGAATGGACGCCACCGCTCAGACCCGACCCCTTCCCGGCCCCGCCGCCGCCCCAGCCCTACAACGTGCACCTGACCCGTGACCCGGTCGCCGAACGGCTCTTCGAGCAGCGCCTCGTCCTGGCGCACGGCGAGCTCACCACCGAGCGGCTCACCCAGTGGTGCGCCGCGCTGCTCACCCTCGACGGCGCCGGCGACCAGCCGATCAAGCTGCACCTCAGCGTCCCCGACGCCGAGCCCGGCGCGGCGCTCACCCTGCTGGACACGATCGAGTCGCTGCGCGCCGAGGTGCACGTCATGGTGACCGGGCAGCTCGGCGGGCCGGCGCTGGTGGTGCTCGCCGGCGCCGCCAGCCGCCGGGCCTCGCCGAACGCGCTCTTCCGGCTCGGTGAGCCGCGCTTCACCGCCGAGGGGCACGCCGAGCAGATCCTCGCGCAGCAGGAGCAGCATCGGCGGGTGCTCGACACCGTCTACCGGCGGCTGGCCGAGCTGACCCGGCGCCCGGTGGAGGAGGTACGCGAGGACGCGCGCCGCAACCGCCACCTCGACGCCGACGAGGCGATGGCCTACGGCCTGGTCGGGCCCCTGTAGATCTGCTGGTTTCGTTGGCGGACTGACTTCGTTGGCCGGTCGGTTTCGTTGGCGGGCTGGTTTCGTTAGTGGGCCGGTAAAGTGCCCGGCGGACCGCGCGGCCCGCCGGGAACGATGGCGATCATGCACGACTGGAGCCTGGCCGACGACCACGACGTGGAAGCGCGGTGCGCCGCCTTCCGGCAGGCGAAGCTCGCCCTCGACCGGGGCGTCTCGCTGGAGGTCCTGCTCGGGCAGCCGCCCGGCGGCGAGATGAGCTGAGGAGTGTCCAGCCCGTACGCGCGCCTCCGCACAAGGTGCCGGCCCAGCAGGACCGAGCCACCGAGCTGCTGGACCAGGCCGAGGCAAACGTCTACACCATGGCCGCCACCGGCTCCGACGACACCGCGCACCTGGAGCTGCTGCTGGAGTTCGGGCTGGGGCGGGGCGACGGCGGGCCGTGGATCGCCCGGTTCGGGCACACCACCCCCGCCCAGCTCCTCGCCGACGAGCTGGCCACCGCCGCGCTGCGGGGCCGCCCTCCTGCTGGCGTACGGCACGCCGCCCGGCGCCGTGGGCGCCCACCCGGTCTTCGGCGGGCGCCTGCCGTACGAGCTGGCGGTGGCGCACGGGCACGCGGAGGTCGCCGAGCTGCTCCGCGCGGCCGGTGCTCAGGCCTCGTCGTAGAGGCTGTCGATCACGTCGGAGTACTTGGCGTGGATGACCCGGCGCTTGAGCGAGAACTTCGGGGTGAGCTCCTCGGTCTCGGTCGTCCACTCCACCGGCAGCAGCCGCCAGTGCTTGACCTGCTGGACCCGCGCCAGGTGGCTGTTGGCCCGCTCCACCGCCGCCTCGATCTCGGCGAGCACCTCGGGCCGGTCGGCGAAGTCGGCCAGGCCGGCGAACTCCAGGCCGCGCGCCGCCGCCCACTTCGGCGCGATCTCCGGGTCCAGCGTGATCAACGCCACCGGGTACGGCCGGCGATCTCCGTAGGCCAGGGCCTGGGCGATCAGCGGGTGCTGCTTGAGGTGGTTCTCGATCAGCGACGGCGCGACGTTCTCGCCGCCGGCGGTGATGAACAGCTCCTTCTTGCGGTCGACGATGCGGTAGTAGCCGTCCTCGTCCACCTCGCCGACGTCGCCGGTGCGCAGCCAGCCGTCCTCGTCGTACAGCTCCTCCTCGGGCAGGTTGCGGTAGCCGGAGGTGGCGATCGGGCCGCGCATCAGGATCTCGCCGTCCTCGGCGATCTTCACCTCGATCCCCGGTACGGCGGGGCCGACCGAGCCGAAGCGGTAGGCGGCGGGCCCGTTGGCGGTGAACGCGCCGGTGGTCTCGGTCATGCCGTAGACCTCCAGGATGTTCATCCCGAGCCCGGCGAAGAACTGCTGCACCTCCAGCGCCAGCGGGGCCGCGCCGGAGCCGACCCAGGTCGCCCGGTCGAAGCCGATCAGCGCCCGGATCGCGGCCAGCGCCGGATCCACCCGCTCGAAGGCCGCCTTCAGCTCCTCGGGCGGCGTCGCCCCGCCCTGCCCGGCCTCGTAGTACGCCAGAGACGCGGCCATCGCCGCCTTGAGCTGGGCCTGCTTCTCCTCCGGCTGCGCGGCGAGAGCGGCCTGCAGCCCGGCCATCAGCTTCTCCCACACGCGCGGGACGCCGAAGAACGTCACCGGCCGCACCTGCCGAAGCGCCGGCGCGAGCTGCGTCGGATCCGGGCAGAAGTGCACGTGCGAGGCCTTGAACAGCGGCAGGTACAGGCTCAGCACCCGCTCGGCGATGTGCGCATAGGTCAGGTAGGAGATCTGCGCGCTCAGCGGCGCGAGCTGGCCGATGCGGTCGATCACCTCGACCTCGTAGCAGACGTTGCGATGCGTCAGCGGGACGCCCTTCGGGTTGCCCGTCGTGCCCGAGGTGTAGAGCACGGTCAGCACGTCCTCCGCGCCGATCGTCTCGTACCGCGCCGCCACGGCCGCCTCGTCGTAGCCCTCCGTGCCGCGCCGCAGCAGTTCCGCCCACGTCATGAAGCGCTCGTCGCCCGCCGGGCAGGCCGTCTCGTCGAGCACCACCACCTTCTCCAGGTGCGGCAGCTCGGCCAGCGCGTGCTGCCACCGGGCCAGCTCCGCCGCCCCGCCCACCACGGCCACCCTGGCCCGGCAGTCGGCCGCGATGTAGGTGACCTGCTCCGGGGCGAGCGTGCCGTACACGGTGATCGGGACCGCGCCCGCGTGGAGCGCTCCCAGGTCGGTCAGCACGTGCTCGGTGCGGTTCACCATCATCAGCGCCATGCTGTCGCCCGGCCGTACGCCCAGGTCGACGAACGCCTGGGCCAGGTCGAGCACCTGCCGCCTGGCCTCGCCGTACGTGATCGTCCGCCACCCCTCGCCCTCCGGCGTCGAGTACGCCGGGGCGTCGGGGTGGGCTTCGGTGATGGCCTTGAGCTGGGCGCAGATGGTGTGGCCGGCGATCTGCGCGTCGATGGCGGAACGCTCCTGGAGAACTTCGGCCATGCGGGCTTCTCCTGTCAGTATCCACTTATTGGGGGTGGGTGTATCTGACCATGCGCACTCGCCTGTGACAAGGGTCACTTCTGTCGGTGCCTGGCCCTATGCTGCGACCTGATCTTGGATTGCGGAGGAGGGGCCATGCGGTTGACACCGGAAGAGAGCCAGTGGGCTCTGCTGACCGGGGCCGGAGTGCGCGGCGGTTTCCAGGCGGCCTGGATCGAGGGAGACGACCTCGATGCGATCACCGCCGGGCTGGGCATGGACCCCGAGGAGCGGATCGAGTGCGACCTGGCCACCGCCATGCGCTGGCGCCGGCCGGTCCACGCGCCCGTCGTCCACTGGGTGGGCCCGCATTCGCCGGGCTGGACGTTCGCGATGCTGGTGGCCGGCTTCGAGTTCGACGCCGCGCTGCCGGGCCGGCAGGTGTACCCGTTCACCTACCTGTACGAGATCGGCGAGTTCTACAGCGTGCCCGGCCTGGAGTGGGACGACGAGCGCTTCGCCGACCTCGCTCTTCCGGACGACATGGGCGACGAGGAGTGCCTGGACGACTGCCTGGTCGCGGTCGGGCGGATCACGGGGCGCTTCATCGACCGGGGCTGGCTCGCCGAGCCGCGCACCCTGGGCCGGCTGACCGGCGGAGGCTGGTGATGAGCGCTGAACTGCTCCGTGAGCGGGGCTTGGGCTGGTTCTTCGCCGCCACCTGGATCGAAGGGGACGACCCGGCGGAGATCGCCCGCCTCCTGCGCGCCGACCCGGAGGACGGCATGTCGTGCGAGCTGGCCGAGGCGATGCGGCACCTCGACCCGTACGCGTTGACCGAGCTGATCTGGCTCGGCGCGCACGCTCCCGGCTGGAGCCACGCCGTCACCATCGCCGGCCCGCCGTTGCGCACCGCCCCGCTGCTGGCGGCCGGGCGCAAGTACGTCCACGTGGTGTGGGACGGTCCCGGCCCCGGCGTGCACGACCTCGTCCACTCCGACGGGGTCACCGAGTTCCGGCAGCCGCCCGCCCGCGTCCACGACCCTGGCTGGCGTTTGCACGAGTACGCCGAGGGGCTCCTGCCGCCCGGCCACCCAGGCGTCTTCGACGTGCTGGCGGGTGGCGGCGAGCGGCAGTGCCTGGACAACTGGCTCACCGTGGCCGCCCGGCTGACCGGCCGTGCCCTCACCGAGGAGGCCCTTTCCGCGCCCCGGCTGCTGTACCGCCTGCCGATCTGAGCCGAACCGGGACTCCTGCGCCGGACCGTCCTCCCTTCCACGGTCAGCCGGCCGACGCCTCGAACCCTCCACGAGCCAGAACCACCGACCTCGTTCTCTCTCCGGAGACGGTCACCCGGGGCTCACCGGGACCGTGGAGGGCACTGGTCCGCAGCCGGAACACGCTCGGCTCGCGGATCTGCAGGCCGGACAGCCGCCACGGTTCGTCCGGAGCGGACGGCCGAGCCATCTGGACGACCGCCGAACCGGCCCGCTCGAACCCACGCTCCACGTAGCCGGCCCGGTACCGGGCCAGCCGCAGCCTCGCCTCAGCCGGAAGGTCGTGGTCCTGCTGGGGTGACAGCCGTGAGTACGGCGGCGCCGCCGGTATGAGCGCTCGGGCCTCCTCCGTGAGGTGGCTGTCACCGCCGATGTCGTGCAAGGCGTTGACCAATCGCGGCCGCAGAGCCGGACCGCCGCGGCTCAGCCACGTGTCGATCAGCCGCCGGAAGGCCACTTCACGCCGCGCCGCCAGCCGATGAGCGGCTGCCGCCACGACGTCCGCCCCCGCACCACTGAAGGCCCGGGCCAAGGCGTGCACCGGGATCTCGCCCGCGTGCTCCGGGTACCGGACCATCCGGATCCCCACCATGACGCGATGCACGAGGAGAGCGGCGAGTAAGGCCGCACCAGAAAGCTCAGGGTGCCGCGGCGGAGCAGGCACCCGCACCGCCGGGCTGACCCTCGGCGTCCGAGCATCGACAGCTCGGCCCGCCGCGGACAGGTGCCAGCTGGAATCGTCGGGCCGGACCCTGGCGCTAGCGGAGCGCATCGTCCCACGGTCGCCGATGCCGATCACTACGGCGCCGGAGTCGACGTGGAGGGTCATTCCGTAGGCGTCGCGCGCGTCGAAGTCGATCTCGTCGAGCTCGTCCAGCCACATGTGCAACTCTGCGAGTGGGCGATCGGCGTCCGGCAGGTAGCGTCGAGACACGCCCACGGTGAGGGCGCCTTTCAACCGGGAATCGACCCATTCCACCGACAGGGCGCGCACGGCAGCAGTCGAGAGATCATAGGTGAAGCCGATCTCCTCTGCCGTTTCAGGCGTGAGGGACGTCTGGGAGGGCTGCACCCTGCCCCGACGGTCGCGCCACGTCGTCGCCTCCGCTTCGGCGGGACCGAGCATCGGCTCGATGGCGTACCCGCTGCGGGCGGCTTGCTCGACCATCCAGTCCCGTCGTGCGGACCCGAGATCAGCCATCCATCGCAGGGCCGCACGGGCCTGCCGCTCCCGGCCCGGGCAGTGCGCGTCATCGCAGCGCGGAACAGCGGGAGCGTGTTGTTGTCCCAGACATCCGCGGTAGCCCGGATGGTCTCCCGGTCGAACGTCCTGGCGTCAGCGGAAGCCTCCGCGATCTGTACCAGAGACCTATCCAGCAGAGCGCCCAACGCGGCGAGAGCATTTCTCCTTCTGCCCATCATGCGGGAGGGCACCTGACGTCGGAGAGCCGCCTGCTCAGAGCCGAGATGCGCGGCACGATCACCACGAGCAGCTCATCCGCCCGGTCCGGTCGGCTGGATGGGAGCACCGTCGCCGACCGTGGGCAGGTCGCCTCGTTCGACGGGGCTTCGACGCGGTCCCGGCGACCCCGTCGCGACCGCACGGCGGGCGCTGCCCACAGCCGTCTTCAAGGTGTCCCGATCGACGTCCGCGAGCTTCCCGGCCAGCACGAGGACCGCATCACCGCGGACAGCGACGTACTCGTGCCGCCCAGCGGCCTGCCGGTACCACCCGGCCTCATCACGCGCGCACTGGACCGGCGAGCCGACGGGATCGGCATCGGTGACCGGCTTGTCCGGACAGAGCGCGTCACTGAAAGTGCCGCGATCAACGCGCAACTGGAGCTGCTCACCCTCGGGAGAGACGTAGAAGGCCCCGAAACCCTCCTCGTTGACCCCGCCGACGGACTGCTCGACGAGGTCGTAGCCCGGCACATCCACCACATAGATCAGGTCAGGCGCGACACCGGCTGCCCGGGCCTGATCGATCAAGGCCTGGCTGAGCGCGCCTCCCGAACCGCACCCCGCGACAGCCAAGACCACGATCCCGAGCCCGACGCTCTTCAGCATGCCGTCACCCTAACGCGGCCCACGATTGCTGACGGCTGTGATCACCGTCATCCGAACGGCCCTACACGCCAACCCGGTGATCGCTTCCAGTCACAGCCCCAGCCCGTACGGCACGCACGAGCAAGCTCACTGCGAGGGCGACGTGCCACAGGGCGTACCCCAGTGCGCTGATGGCGTCCCACGCGGTGATGTCGCTCCAGCTCACACCGCGGTTTTCTATCGCGAACCACAGCACGTACGTCGCCGTGGAGACCAGCCCGATCAAGGTGCCCAGCACCGCGGGGACCCAGCCCGCTCGCCAGGCCAGCAACGCCGTGACCACGACCAGCAGCCCCTGGACCGCGGAAACGGCGATCACCGCCTGCTGGTCGAATCCCGTCACCATGGCGATCGACACCATCACGCTCACGAGAGCTGTCGGCACGAGGGTGACGGCGGCGGCGAGGCTGGTTCGCCGGAGGGAGACGGCGAGGGCGACCAACGCTGCCACCAGGGTGATGTCGCTGACGACCCACACCGCCAGCATGATCTCCCGCAGTTCCCTCCTGCCCCACACGAGGATGATGACCGTCAGGATCAGGATGAAGAAACCGGACAGGATGGTCAGGACCAGCGCGGTGGTCGCCTGCGGCACTCCCGTCTTCGGCTTGGCCGGGCGAGCGTGCGGGTGCACAGGCGGTGCCCCCCAACCGGGCGGCTGGGCAGGCATCGGCTGACCCCAGCCCGCCTGCTGCCCACCGGAACCCCCACCTGGCTGCTGCCCCCCGGACTGGCCGGAGGGACCCCAAGGGGCCCTGACCTCGGGCGCGGCCACGGCCGGGCGAACGGTGTGCTGGTCGGAGTCGGGCAGCAGCAGGGTCGCGGACGGTGGTCCTGACAGCAGGGTGGGCTGTTCGGCCAAGGCAGCCGGAAGCTCCTCCCCGGTGATCCGCCGCAGCAGGCCAGCGGCACTGGGCCGGGACGCCGGGTTCTTGGCGAGGCAGGCAGCGAGCATCGGCCGCAGTTCATCGGGCACAGCGGACAGATCCGGCTCGCGAGTCATGATCGCATGCATGACCGCCGGGAAAGTATCCCCGCGAAACGCCTGCTGCCCACTGGCCGCGTAGATCATCGTCGTGGCCCAACTGAACATGTCCAGCGCCGAAGTGGGCGGACTCCCCTCGAACTGCTCAGGTGCCATGAACGCGGGAGTCCCCATGATGCTGTGTGTGGCACTACGGTCCAACGCCCGGGCGATCCCGAAATCGATCACGACCGGCCCCTCGGGACCCAGGATCACATTGCTCGGCTTGAAGTCGCGATGCACGATCCCGGCCCGATGAATCGCCGCCAAGGCGGTCAACGTCGTCACGGCCAGCCGCTCCAACCCGCTCCCCGACCGCGGCCCCTCCTTCCGGACCAGCTCATCCAGCGAAGGCCCCGGAATGTGCTCACTGACGATGTACGGCCGCTCATTCGCGATCCCGACATCCAGCACCCGCGCCGTACAGAACGGAGCCACCCGTCGGGCCGATTCGGCCTCCTGCAGAAACCGCTGGCGCGCGTTGTCGTCCGCCAGCGCCTCCACGTGGAGGGCCTTGACCGCCACCTGCTGCCCCGTAGGCCCCTGCCCGAGATAGACAGTGCCCTGGCCACCCCGGCCCAGCACACCCATCAACCGATACTCGCCAAGTTGTCCGGGCTCTCCCGGTATGAGGGCTTGCACGAGATCCGACCCTACATGCGGCCTTCTGCCGGGCGGCGCATGATCATCGCAGTGGGTGAGAGCAATGGTCGGAGAACTTGATCCACAGGTCTTGACGATTGCTCTTCGCGTTGTGGCCTTCAGCGGCGAATGGACCACGCACTGAACCGCGCCGGCGCGCCTCGCGGGCAGTGGGTAGCCGGGTGGTGCGCTCGCCGATACTGCGCCGCATCCGTACGCAGAATCGCCCCACGTTGGGACCATGCTGCACTGGAACCGGGGCCGCCGCCTGGACTGGCATCACCGCTGCTCGTCAATCCGCCAGGCTCTTCAAGACAAGGTTGACGGGAGGAGAAAGCCTTTCTTGGAGTGGAGAGCGTGCTTCGCCTGGCGATGACAGACGCAACTTTCCTTCCCGCTTGAGCAAGATATCCCGCAGACCTGCGCGATATACGGAACACCTTATGGCCATCGCTGATGCCGATATCTTGCGAGCGCCGCACGCCTATCTCAAGCGCTTCCAAAAGGCAGGGAACTGCTGGTCTGGCATCCTCCCCCCGGCCTGCCGTACTCCGCTTACGTGGTTTGTCGGCGCGGGGCATATGCATGGCCCAGGCGCTGAGCAGAGACATGGCGGCCTGGAACGATCCATATGCGAGCTCTTTGAAACCGCCCTACCATCCCGGAGTTCAGAGCTGCGGCCGTGAAACGAGGCGACGGACGCGGCGGCGATCCCACTGCACATCCCGAGAACCAGGGGAGCAACGTGACGATTCTAGTGACGGGCGCAACCGGCAACATCGGCCGTCGCGTGGTGGGTGGGCTGGTGGGCGCGGGTCAGCGGGTGCGCGCCATGACCCGCGACCCGGGAGCGGCCCGCCTGCCCGACGGCGTCGAGCTGGTGCGTGGAGACTTCACCCGGCCAGACACCTGGTCGGGTGCGCTGGACGGAGTCGATCGCGTCTACCTGTTCCCCTTCGCGTATTACGTGCCGGAATCCGCTGCGCTCGGGTTCGTCGAGGAAGCAGCCGCGGCGGGCGTACGCAGGTTCGTGGTGCACTCGGCCGCGGCAGCGGGGTTCGCCCCGTCCGACGGAACGAGCGCGCTGGACCGCCACCTGGAGGAGGAGCGGGAAGCTCATCGCGGGCTGGAGCTGATGGTGGAGGCCACGGGCCAGGAGTGGACACACGTGCGTCCGGGGCTGCTCGCCGCCAACGCACTGGGCTGGGCGGCGCGGATCCGCGTCGAGCGAACGGTACGGGAACCGTACGGCCGCTCCGGCTATCCCGTGGTGCACGAGGCGGACGTGGCCGAAGTGGCCGTCGCCGCCTTGCTGACCGATGCCCATCTCGGCGCGGCCTACACGATCACCGGCCCGGCTCGGGTCACCTTGGTCGAGCAGGCCACGGCGATCGGCGCCGCCATCGGCGCGGAGATCCGATTCGAGGAACTGACCCCGGAGCAGGCCCGAGCGCAGTGGCTCGCGGACGGCTACCCGCTGGATATGGCCGACTGGATGATCGAACTGCGCGCCGCGGCGGTCGACGGGCCAGGTGTGCTGCCGCCTACTCGCACGTACGAGGAGATCACCGGTCGCCCGCCGCGCACGTTCGCCCAGTGGGCGCGCGACCACGCGGTGGACTTCATGGAGGTGGCGGCATGACCACCCTGGTGACCAAGGCGACCGGCGTATCGGCGTCTCGAGGAACGGCTGAAGGTCCGTCAGGACGTGCGCGCTGGGACGCGGCGCCCTGCGGTTCGCGGCCCGCCGGGCAGGGCTGAGAGTGAGGAACGAGCGGCGTATGCCCGTACGCTCGCTGCTGTCGAGCGTGGCGTGCACCGCCGCTTCGGCTTCGCCGCCAAGCCCAAGGACAATCTGGCGCGGTGCTCGCCGGCGCCTCACCATGTTCTCTATGGCTCGCCCACGTGCTGGGGGTGAGGAAGGAACCCTGAGCAACAACGGAAGCCAGCTCGGACGGGCCGATCGTAGGGCTGTATCCGCCCGGCGGCGTGGCGCCGGGGTCGGCGAGGTCGCTTGGTGCGGCGGGCCTGGCAGTCGACGGGCAAGCGACGGACCGCTGTACGGCGGCCCGCTGCGCCGCCGCCTTGACGTTGCGTGACAGAGCCGCGCCCACAAGGACCCCGGGACACCTCGAGGCTCTTGGTCGTTGTCGCGGAATCTGCAAACAACGCATCCGAATTGCCACTTCACCCGGGAAGCGCCCCAAGATCCATTCCCCGGATATTCCGGAAGGGGTGGCATGCGGCTGCAGGCGGAGCTCAGCTCGCCGTGAGGTGAAACCCCTGCTCAGCAGCATGATCCGAGGTGAATAGTGGTAGGGCGGGTGGGACTTGAACCCACGACCCACGGATTATGAGTCCGATGCTCTAACCGGCTGAGCTACCGCCCCGCAATCATGGAGTCTCCCACAACTTGAGAGCAAACGAGACGGCGAAGTCGTGCCTCGTCTGGGCGCGACGTCAGGGGGTGGGATCGGGTGTCCAGTCGTGAGGGGTCACGTCGTGCTTCGGGCTCGTAGCAGGACCTCCTCGGTCGAGAGTGGGGCGCGGGGGTGGTGGGACAGGCAGAGGGGGGTCTGGATCTTGACGAAGGGGTCGCCCTCGGCCGAGGCGTAGAACTGGCCGGTGCGGAGGCGCGCGATGTCCTCCACCGCGCTGCCCTTGGCGGCGGCGAGTTCGCGGGCGGCGGCGATCTGGGCCGGGGCGTTGAGCAGGCCGAAGAACTGGGTGGCGCAGTTGCCGGGGATGCGGTTGTGCAGACCGCGCGGAGCCTGGGTGGCGAAGACCAGGCCCAGGCCGTACTTACGGGCCTGCGAGGCCAGGGCGAGGGTGCTCTGGGTGCAGGGGGTCAGGGCGCCGGAGGGGGCGAAGGTCTGGGCCTCGTCCATGACGAACAGGCCGCCGAGGGGGCGGTCGCCGGCCGGGTGCTTCTTGATCCAGGCGAAGAGCGCCATCTGGAGCTGGTTGACGAAGCTCTGGCGCTGGTCGTCCGCCTGGAGGCCGACGAAGCTGATCACCGAGACGCGGGCTCGGCGGCCAGGGGTCGGGGTGAGCAGGACGCCCGGGTCGGCGGGTTCACCGGCACCGCCGAACAGGGGGTCGATCACCATCGCGGCCTTGAGGCTCTCGCCGAGGTCGGCGGCTATGCGCTGGGCGTTGTCCAGGCGGCTGACGCCGTCGGGGAGGTCGCCGAGCAGGGCGATCAGGCCCTTGAGGTCTGGGCGGGCGGTACGGCTGCGCTTGCCGTACCAGTCGAGGGCCTCGCGGAGGACGGCCTGGCCTCGGTGGGCCTTGACGGTGCGGGCGGTGAGGCGGGCGTGCGGGATCAGGGCGGCCAGGGCGGATTCGACGGCCTGGTCGTATTCGTCCGGGTCGTCGGCTACGGCGGTGAAGTCGGGGAGGGGGTGGAAGGCCAGGGGGCGGCCGCTGTCTCGGCGGGGGGTCCAGATCACCACCTCGGTATTGGCGAGGTAGGCCTCGGCTCGGGTGGGCTCGGGGTGGGGGTCCGGCCAGGGGTCGCCCAGCCGGGCCAGGTCGTTGTTGGGGTCGAGGACTATGGCGGAGACGCCCTTGAGGGCGCATTCCTCGATCAGGCGGCGGATCAGGACCGTTTTGCCTGAGCCGGAGCCGGCGAAGACGGCGACGTGTTTGCGGAGGGCTTCTAGGTCGAGGTGGAGGGGGGTTTCGTTGGTGGTGTCGTGGCCCAGAGGGATTTGGGGGTGGCCCGCCGTACCGGCTGGGGTCGCGGGGCCAGCCGACTGGCCGTTCTGGCTGGGGTGGCCGAGAAGGACGGTGGGGGCCGGGGTGGGGTGGACAAGAGGGAGGGTGGGGGCTGGGGTGGGGTGGCTTCCAAAGACAGTGGGGGTTGGGGCCGGGGGAGGGGTGAGGGTGGTGGTGAGGAGTTTGAGGCCCTGGGTGGGGCGGCGGGTGGCTAGCCAGGTGGGCAGGCCAGGCGGGTTGGCGGCGAGGAGGTCGCGAAGGGCGGCCAGGAGGTGGAGGTCGTCCGAGGCGAGGGGCAGGACCCGGCCGCCTGCCTCCTCGAAGGCCTCGACGGTGAGCCGGGTGATCGGACCGCTGGGCCAGGCGGAGTTGCGCAGGACGAACAGCCGCCGCTTGGGGGTGGCGGCGTCGAGGGCGGCGGCGACGGAGGCGGCACGCAGCCGGGCCAGGACGGCGTTGTGGTGCTTGGCGCCGATGGCACGGAAGGCCCAGTGGATCTCGTCGCCGGTGGCGTCGTCCAGGACCTCGCGCAGCCGGGCGTGCAGGGGCGGGCGGGAGCTGGGGGCGGCGTCGCGGGAGTAGCGGCGTCCGGCCTCGCCCTGCTCCATGATCCAGGCGGACAGGCCGGCGTCGAGCAGCGGCGGGATGACCTCGTCCTCGGAGTCGGCGTCGAGACGGAGTCCCAGGTCGCCGCGGGCCAGCAACGCGGCGAAGCGGGCGTCGAGCTCGTCGTGGTCGCCGGGCGCGGGGGCGACGGGCGTGACCGGGACGGGGCCGGAGCCGTCGAGTTCGCGCACGACGCCTTCGGCCAGGCACGCCTGCACGTGCCGGTCGATCTCCAGCAGCAGCTCGCGCGGGGTGAAGTCGGTGACCCGGTCGAAGAAGGCCGGCAAGACCGGCCAGGTGGGGTACGGCGGAGCGAACCCGATCTCCGCGAAGCGGCCGGTGAAGCGGCGCTCGACCAGGTTCTGGGCCAGGTCGCGGTGGAGGGTGGTGTGCAGGAGCGGCACCTCGCGGAAGCGGTCCTGGACCGAGTCGGTGGCGACCTTCTTGATCATCGCCCAGGAGGCGGGCAGGCAGCTCAGCACGGTGAGGGTGCGGAAGGTGGACTCGCGCAACGTCATGAGCCCGCCCCCGACCCGCTCGACGACGAGCTTGTCGTTCCAGGAGATGGTCTCCTCGCCGGCGGTGTTCAGGCCGGACTGGGCGATCAGGGTGTCGACCTGGTCCACGGCGATGACGCTGTGCCCGGTGAGGGAGAGCACGAGCGACAGGTGCCGGACGATCTCCTGAGGGGAGGGGACCGCGGGCCCGAGGCCCCAGTGGGCGCGCTCGCCCGGGTGGCCCTCGGGGACGCAGGTGAGGTAGGCCTCGCCGATGTCCTGCAGCCCGAGGTCGGGCCCGGCCAGCAGCACCAGCGCCCGGAGGACGTCGCGGCACTCGCGCCCGGCCTTCGGGTGGCGTCGCCGTACCTCCTCCACGAACAGGTCCAGGGTCTCGCGGGTCAGGGGCGAGCGGCCGGCGGCCTCGCGGCGCTTCATCCGCGGCAGGTTCACCTCGTGGGCCAGCCGGGACAGCAGGACGCGGAGCTGGGTCTGCCCCTCGGGCCCGGGCCGGGCCAGGCCGTCGAGCATGGAGACGACCGCGCTCTCCCAGAAGCCCTTGGCGTCCAGGAGGCTGAACAGGAAGAAGTAGCCGCCGTCGCGCATGACCTGCTCGCGCAGCCAGCCGAGCAGGTGGGTCTTGCCGGTGCCCCGGATGCCGCGTACGGCCAGGCCGACCGGGTTGCCGTCGGTGCGGGTCTCGGTGAGGGCGGCGCGCAGGACGCGTTCGATGTTCGGGTAGAGGTCGTCGACGTGGAAGGGGGAGGGCCGCCAGACGTCGTCGGCCACCTCGACCGGATGGAGCCGGAGTGCGGCGAGCGCGTCGAGGTCGTGCATCAGACGCCGATCGCCAGCAGGTGCTTGGCCTGGTTGCCGAGGGTGAGCGCGGCGGCCTCGTCGGCGGGGGTGAGGGACTTCTGGTTGCCTTCGGGGATGAGCGCGCCGTCGGAGCGGTTGATGGCGGTCAGGGCGGTGTCGACGGCCTCGCGGGGCAGGTCGCTGAGCAGCGGGCGGAGGTCGGCCAGGCGGACCCAGTCGCCGGGGGCGGGGGCGAGGGCGGCGTAGGCCTGGCGGACGCGATCCTCGGGAGTCGAGCCTTCTGAAGCCGCGGCCGGGGCCTCCGGCAGCGGGGGCTCCGCAACGCCGGGCGCGGGGGCCGGGGTGAGGAGGTCGGGGGCGAAGATCTCGGCCAGGCTGCGGTCGCCGCGGCGCAGGGAGGTGGTGAGCCAGGCGAGCATGACCCGCGCGATCACCGCCCCGCCGGTCCGCAGCGGGATGCCCGCCCGCAGTTCCTCGCCGGCGCGGGCCCAGCCGGAGTCGGTCAGGACGTGGCGGAAGACCCGCCCGTCCTTCTCGCTCTCGACGAGCTTGGCCTCGTTGAGCGCGGTCCTGACCTTGCCGTCGATGGCGGCGCCGTACCGCTCCTTGAGCAGGGTGTTGTCGGCCTCGCCGGTCTCGGCCATGAGCATCAGCAGGGCGCCGAGCTGGGGGAGGGTGAGCGTCATGGGGTCAGCCTCTTCTGCGGGTGTGGAGGAGTGTCGCGATCTGGGCGAGAACGGTGGCCACGTCGGTGAGCACGTCGTGGTTGGTGAAGCGGAGGACGGCGAAGCCGTCGAGCTGGAGCAGGACGTCGCGGCGGCGGTCGCGGGCGAACTTGGCGGCGCCCCGGTGGTCGGGGCCGTCGATCTCGACGATGCACCGCTCGGCGGGCCACAGCAGGTCGGGGTGGATCGGCTCGCGCAGCGGGGCTGGGTGGTAGCGGCGGTTCCACTCGCGGCCCTCCGCCCAGGGGCGGGTGGCCAGGGCCGCTTCGAGGGCGCGCTCGGCGGCGCTGCCCGGGTGCGGCCGACCGGCGACCGCGGGGTAGGTGAGCGCGGGGAACAGACCGGGGACTCCCGAGTCCGGAGGCCCGGTTCCGGTCGCGGGTTCCAACGTTCCAACGGGTGCGCGCTCGACCGCCTCCCGCAGCTCAGCGCCGGTGAGCCAGACCCCGAACCGCCCCCGCTGCGCCAGCCACGAGGCGCCCGACACCAGCCGGTGCTCATCGGACGGGCTGAGCCCCGGCGGCACCCGCACCAGCAGGGCGGCGGCCTTGCGCCCGTAGCTGGCGGCGAGCACCTTGGCCAGCCCGGCGGCCCGCGTCTCGACCGGGAAGCGGCGGCCTGGCCCGCCGGTGAGGGCACGTTCGGCCAGGTCGCCGAGCCAGGGCCCGAAGTGGCTGGTCCGCCGGGACAGCTCCAGGGCGAGCGAGCGCGCCGCGGCCGGCCCAGCCCCGCCCGAGCCGCGTAACCCCTCGGCGCCCGGTAACCATGCCGGGAACAGCGCCAGGCAGGCCCGCTCGATCTCGGCCAGCGCGGTGTCGATGAGGTCGGGACCGGGCGCGGCCAGGACGGCGATGGCGGGGGAGCGGTCGGGCAGCGGGTTCACCGCGAGCGCCAGGACGTCGGCGTCCCCGCCGGTCAGCCGCACGGCGCGGCCGACGGGCAGTTCCGCCCACGACAGTGTCACGTCGTCGTTCCCCTGCCCTCACCGGTGGTCAGCGTCAGCGTGGTTATACACCAACGATCACCACCTTCGCCCCGGAATCACCCGCAAACGGGCCCCGCCGATGGCGACGGGGCCCGGAGGATCTAGCGGGTCAGGGGCGCGTGATGCCCAGGGTGTAGGAGCCGGAGCCGCTGTAGGAGTGCACGCGGTACCGGTAGTAGCCGGAGGTGCCGTTGTAGCTGATCGTCTCGTCGGGGTTGGCGCTGTCGCCGCGCGCGACGACCGCCCAGGACGAGCCGTTCCACTTCTGCAGGTAGAGGTCGAAGTCGGCGCCGTCGGGCCCGTCGAGGCAGCCGGCGTGGGTGCCGGAGGCCGCGGCGTGGTAGTAGGAGCCGTTGGGCTGGTAGACGCTCTGCCCGGAGGTGAGCGAGCCGGTGTAGCGGTCGGGGGAGTTCTGGCAGCCGGTGGGCGGCGGGCCTCCGCCGTACAGGACCAGGCTGTAGCCCCGGTTGAGCAGTTCGCCGAGCGGCTGGAAGTAGGTGGTGCCGCCGGAGCTGCAGTTGCCCGAGCCGCCGGAGGTCATGCCCTGCGCCTGGTCGCCGCTGATGAACGCGCCGCCGGAGTCGCCGCCTTCGGCGCAGACCGTGGTGCGGGTCAGGCCGGAGACGGTGCCCTCGGGGTAGTTGACGGTCTGATTGAGCGAGGTGACCGTGCCGCAGTGCCACTGCGTGGTGGAGCCGGAGCGGCAGACCGCGCCCTGCGGCTGGGTGACGGCCGAGCCGCGCACCGGCAGGATGCCGGCGCTGTAGCCGTTGACCACGCCGGGCGCGGTCCAGCTCGAGTTGGTCTCGACCCAGGCGTAGTCGTCGCCGGGGAAGGACGAGACGCGGAAGGTGCCCTGGGCCTGCTGGTTGACGCCGTTGGTGGCCTGGCCGACGTCGCCGCAGTGGCCGGCGGTGGCGAAGCCGAGGGCGTTGTCGCTGGTACGGCGGGCCGCGAAGCCGACCGAGCAGCGGTAGCCCGCCGCGGGGATGTAGTAGGCGTCGCCGCCGCGGATGTCGGCGTACGGCTTGGGCTGCTCCGCCGAGGCGACGATCTTGATGCCGTCGCGCCCGCCGGCCCAGGCCTGCGCGGCGGCGGGGTCGGAGGCGTGCAGGACGACCGCGTTGTCCTGCGGGGAGACGCCCCAGCCGTGGATGGTCGAGGCGGGGCGGGGCGCCTGGTCGAGGGCGGCCTTGAGGGCGTCGAGCTGGGCGAGGGAGCGGGTGACGACCCGCGCCTCCGCGCCGGCCCGGCGGATCGTCCTGGTGTGGGCGGCGTTGACGGTGGCCACGACGAGGGTGCTCTCGGCGCCCTCGTACCAGGCCCCGGCGTAGTCGGCGCCGAGCCGCTTGCCGAGCGAGGGCGCCAGGGCGTTGCCGCGGGCCTCGTTGGCCAGGCGCTTGATCGCCTGGGCCTCGGTGATGCCGAGGTCGCGTTCGATCGCGTCCACCATTCCGGGCGGGGGATCGGCCGCGGACGGGGCCGCGTGGGCGGGGACCGCGCTCAGGGGGATGGCGAGCGCGCCGAGCGAGAGCAGCGCGATGATGCGTCGCATGGTCTCTCCTTGCTGGCTGGGGGTGCCGTCAACGTAACGGCGGGTCCAGCAGTCGAGGAGCTACCATTTCGCCCCTATCGCGGGGTTATGGGCCAGCCACGCGTCGTAGACGGGGCTCTGCCGTACCGCTTCGGCGTGCGCCTGCCTGGCCTGGGCCAGCACCCAGGAGGCCCCGGGGGTGGCCGGGTGCCAGCCGAGCACGTGCCGCCAGCGCAGCGGCGCCCCGCGCAGCGGGATCATCACCAGACCGGTGGCCGGCTGGTGGGTGGCCTGGCACAGGATCGCGGCGCGGCCGATGCGGGCCAGGTGCACGCAGGTGGCCACGTCGGTCTCGTAGATCGTGCCCGGCGTGAAGCCCGCGCGGGTGCACGCGGTGGCGAAGCAGTCGCCGAAGCAGCCGTCGCCCGGGTTGACCGCCCAGCTCTCCTCGGCCAGTTCGGCCAGGTCGAGCTCCTTCTCCCCGGATAATCGGTGGCCCAGGCCGAGCAGCACGAAGACCGGGTCGACGCCGATCGTGGTCCAGCTGATCGAGTCGCCCGGCGGGCCGCTGTCGCCGCACACGCCGACCAGGGCGTAGTCCAGGCGTCCGAGTTCGGTCATGGTGGCCAGCTCGCGCGCCGACCACGAGGTGCAGGTGCGGACGGGGCCGTGCGCGGTCAGCCGTTCGACCAGGCCGCCGAGGATCGCCCCGCTGGTGGCGCCGATGCGGAAGCGCGTGGTCGGGCCGTTGGCGAAGCGCACCGCCTCCTCCTGCAGTTCCTTGGCCGCGGGCAGGAGTACTCGGGCGCGGTCGAGGACCAGCTCGCCGAGGGGGGTGGGGCGCGCGCCGGTGCGGTCGCGCTCGAACAGGGGGCCGCCGAGGAGGCGTTCGATGCGCTTGAGCTGCGCGGTCAACGCCGGCTGTGCCAGCCCCAGCCGGGTCGCCGCCTTACTGACACTTCCCGCGTCCGCGACCGCCCGGACGATCCTGAGGTGCCGGAGCTCGAGGTCCATATGCGGAGTGTGACACATTTGTCAGGAAATATGACGAGCAAGTGTCGGGGATTCCTGGGTAGAGGCTGATTCATGACAGAGATGGGAATCGACCCGCGCGACCTGACCGAGGAAGACCTGCGCCGGGAGCTGCGTCACCTGCACACCACGCGCACCGACGCGTTCCTGCACGGCTCCGACGAGGCGCTGGCGCGGCACACCTCGCGCACGGCCGAGCTGGAGAGCGAATACCTGCGCCGCCACCCCGAACGCGAGGTCGATCCGGAGCGGCTGCGCGAAGGGGCGAGGAAGCGATGAAGGACCACGACGTCCAGGCGATGTCCGACGCCGATCTGCACGTCTACGAGGCCGTGGCCGCCCGGGCGACCGCCGGCGAGTCCACCGACCCGGACACCGTCACCCGGCTGACCGGCTTCACCGACCCGGGAGTACGGCGAAGCCTGGCCAAGCTGGTGGCGCTCGGCGCGCTCGTGCCCAGCGGCGACGGCTACCGGCTGGGCGAGCACACCTTCGGGGTCGACTACTAGGGCTTGTCCCCGGTACGGCGGAGCCGTACCCACAGCAGGAAGGCCGCGCCGAACACGCCCATGGCCAGCCCCGTCCACAGGTTGACCGCCTCGCCGCCGACCGCGCCGGTCACGACGAGGATGACGCCGTAGAGCAGGAACAGCCCGCCGATGACCTGTCTGATGTCCATCAAATGATCACTCCGTACATCGCGGCCGCCAGGATCAGGGCGCCGATCCCGAGGATCAGCGGGGAGCGGTACCAGCGCTCGTCGCCGGAGAGCGTGTCGTCCTCCAGGTCCACGGTCAGCCCGTAGACCAGGCCGCGCAGCTCTTCGGCGGGCTTGGGCGTGGTGACCAGCGTGACCACGGCCGACACCAGCAGGTCGACCACGAACGCGGTGCCCGCGCCCCAGAAGCTGGCGTTCAGCTCGGTGCCGAAGTCCAGGACGCCGGTCTTGTAGAGGATGTAGGAGGCGAAGGCGGCCAGCGTGCCGGCCAGCAGCCCCCAGAATCCCGCCCACGGCGTCATGCGCTTCCAGAACAGGCCCAGCAGGAAGGTGGCGAACAGCGGGGCGTTGAAGAAGGAGAACAACGCCTGCAGGTACTCCATGATGTTGGAGTAGCCCGCCGCGATGAAGGCGGTCCCGACGCCGAGCAGCACGCCCGCGACCGTCGCGATCCGGCCCACCCGCACGTAGTAGGCGTCGTCGCGGTCCTTGGCGATGTGCGCGCCCCACAGGTCGTTGGTGAAGACCGTGTTGAACCCCGAGATGTTGGCCGCCATGCCCGCCATGAACGAGGCCAGCAGGCCGGTGACCGCCACGCCGAGCACGCCGTTGGGCAGCAGGTCGGCCATGAGCAGCGGGATGGCGTCGTTGTAGTCGTGCTTGCCGCCCAGGTCGCTGAAGAGCACCAGGGCGATCAGGCCGGGGATGACGGTGATCAGCGGGATGAAGATCTTCGGGTAGGCCGCCACGATCGGGGTCAGCCGGGCGGCGTTGGTGTTGCGCGCCGACAGCGCCCGCTGCACCTCGGCGAAGTTGGTCGTCCAGTAGCCGAAGCTCAGCACGAACCCCAGGCCGAAGACGATGCCGATCCAGTGCGCGGCCATCGGGTTGTCGCCGGCCGTGTGCGACCAGGTGTGCAGGCCGCCCTCGCCGAGCGCGCTCTGCCGTACCCGGTCGGCCAGGCCGCCGAGGCCGCCCACCTTGATCAGCCCGAGCACGGTCAGCGGGATCAGCCCGGCGAGGATCACGAAGAACTGCAGCACCTCGTTGTAGATCGCGCCGGACAGCCCGCCCAGGGTGATGTAGGCCAGCACGATCAGCGCCGAGACCACCACCGAGACCGGCAGCGGCCAGCCCAGCAGCGCCTCCATCACCAGGGCCAGCGCGTACAGGTTGACCCCGGCGATCAGGATCTGCGCGGTGGCGAAGGTGAGCGCGTTGAGCAACTGCGTGGAGGGGTTGAAGCGCCGCCGCAGGAACTCCGGCACGCTGCGCACCCGCGAGCGGTAGTAGAAGGGCATCATCACGATGCCGAGGAAGACCATGGCGGGGATGGCGCCCACCCAGTAGTAGTGGACGGTCATGGCGCCGTACTGCGCGCCGTTCGCGGCCATGCCGAGGATCTCGATCGCGCCGAGGTTGGCCGAGACGAACGCCAGGCCGGTCACCCAGGCCGGCAGGCCGCGTCCGGCCAGGAAGAAGTCGTCCCTCGTGGTGATCGCCTTGCGTGCCGCGAACCCGATGCCCAGGACGGTCGCGAAGTAGATCGCGATGAGCGCGTAGTCCAGGAGGTTGACGTCGAGCCGCATCCGCCGTCGCTACCCCGGAAAATGCTGAGAAATCCCGTGAAATCAGGGCTTCACGCTGGGGCAGAGCCGCCGCCACAGCACCTCGTTGGTCGCGGCCAGCTCGCGCCCGGTGCGCGGGGTGTAGGAGATCGACGCCTGCCGGCTGCCGTCGGCCAGGTGGAAGGACATGGTCTGGTAGCCGAACGCGGTGCCGGTGTGGCCCACGACCAGGCCGCAGGGCGTCTGCTTGAGCCCGAGTCCCATGCCGTACTCCTGGCCGGTGGTCATCAGCCGGAGCAGCGCAGGCGGGAGCAGCCGGCCGGTCAGCAGGGCGCGGTAGAAGCGGTTGAGGTCGGCGGTGGTGGAGTTCAGGTTGCCCGACGCCGCGGCCACGGTCAGGTTGAACCTGCTCACGTCAACCGAACCGTCGAGGTAGCCGTGCAGGTGGGGGCCTCTGATGGTGGTGCGGGCGCCCGGCACCTCGGTGTCCTTCAGCCCGAGCGGGATCACGATGCGCCGCCGGATCTCCTCGCCGAAGTCGCGGCCGGTCACCCGCTCGATCATCATGCCGAGCAGGACGTAGTTCGTGTTCGAGTAGGCCTGGGCCGCCCCCGGCTCGAAGGGCCGCTCGTGGCGGCGGGACAGGGCGACCAGCTCGCGCGGGTCCCAGGTGCGGAAGCGGGAGGCGAGCGTGCCGCCCGGGATCTCGCCGTCCGGCAGGTACTCGGGCACGCCGCTGCTGTGGGTCAGCAGATGCCGTACGGTCACCCGCGACGCCAGCTCGACGCGGTCCTCGCCCAGCTCCAGGACGGTGGCGACCGTGTCGTCGAGGGCGAGCCGGCCCTCGCCGACCAGCTGCAGGATCACGGTGGCGACGAACGACTTGACGATGCTGCCGGCGCGGAAGTGCTCGCGGCCGGTCGGGGTGGCGGGCGAGCCGAGCTTGGTCCGGCCGGTGGCCGCTCGCTGGATCCGGTCGCCTTGCCGTACCTCGGCGATCACGGCGAGGGCGCCGGCGCGGCGGATGTGGTCCAGGTCGGCGGCGAGGGTGGGGGTGGGGGAGACGGTGGTGGTGGTCAGGGTGGCGCACAGGGCGAGGGCGGGGCGGATCATGGGATCGACGCTACGGGCGGGATCCGGCGGCGGGGTCGTGCCGGGGAACGGTCCCGGTCCGGCCGGTCGAAGGGGCGGGCTCCTCCTCGCGGAGGAGCCCGCCCCTCAACGAACAGCGGGGGTGACCCTGAGGCGCCCGACCCTCAGCGAGCGGCGGGGGTGACGCGGAGGGGCAGGGTGCGGGGGCCGCGGACCTGGCCGGTGGCCCAGGTGACGGCCTCCGGATCGGCCAGCGAGAACTCAGGGAACCGCTCCAGCCACACCTCCAGCGCCACCCGCAGCTCCATCCGCGCCAGGTGCGAGCCGACGCAGCGGTGGATGCCGAGGCCGAAGGCGACGTGCCGGTTGACCTCCCGGTCGATGACCACCTCACCGGCCCGGTCGAAGTGCGCCGGGTCGCGGTTGGCCGCCGGGAAGGAGAGCAGGATCCAGTCCTCGGCGCGCATCTCCACGCCGTTGAAGCTGGTGTCCTCCTTGACCAGCCGGGCCATGGTGACCGGCGCGTAGGCGCGCAGGAACTCCTCCATCGCGGTCGGCAGCAGCTCCGGCTCGGAGACCAGCCGCCGCCGGTCGGCGGGCGTCTTGGCCAGGTGCCACAGCGAGGCGCCGATGGCGCTCCACGTGGTGTCGATGCCGGCGATGAGCAGCAGCGCGATGGTGCCCGCCACGTGCCCGGAGGTGAGCTTCTGGCCGTAGAGCTCGGCGTTGATCAGGTAGGTCGTCAGGTCGTCGCGCGGCCGTTCCAGGTGGTCGTGGATCTGGTCGAGCAGGTAGTCGAAGAGCGCGTCCATGTTGGCCATGCGCTGTTCCGGCGGCAGGTTGACGCCCTCCAGCGCACCCTCGATGAAGCCGCGGAACTTGCGCCCGTCCTCGGGCGGGAAGCCGAGCATGTCGGCGATGACCCGCATCGGGATGTGCTGGGCGTAGTCGTGCGCGGCCTCGACCACGTCCTGCCCGGCCAGCGCGTCGATCAGCTCGTGGCAGAGCGCCCGGGTGGCGGCCTCGCGCCGGCTGACCGCGGTCTTGGTGAAGGCGGGCAGCAGCAGCTTGCGCGCGTCGTGGTGGAAGGGCGGGTCGGAGGAGATCGGCGGCACCCCGCCGACCGGGGCGGTCTCCTTGGGCGGCCGGAAGTTGGCCATGACGACCGCGCGGGAGGAGAAGCGCTCGGTGTCGTAGGCGATGGCCGCGACGTCCTCGTAGCGGGTGGGCAGCCAGCCGCCGCCGAACCGTTCCGTGTGCGCGATCGGGCAGCGTTCGCGCAGCTCGTCCTGGATCGGGTAGGGGTCGGCGGCCCACTCCGGCTCGGTGTGCGAGAAGTCGGTGGCCCAGTCGGTGACCGGCCCGACGACGATCTCGTTGCGGACACCGAGCGGGGTCTCCGGATCGATCCCCTCGCGCGGGCTGCGGACGAACCGCTCGTCGGTCGTCACCTCACACCTCCCGCAGCAGGTCGATGGCGCGTTCCGGGCAGTTCTGGGAGGCCAGCCTGGCCTCGCGTTCGTGCTCGGCGGAGACCGCGCCGTCGCCGGCGACCTGCCCGTATCCCTCCTCGTCCTCGGTGAACAGGCCGGGGACCAGGTCGTAGCAACGACCGTGTCCCTGGCAGCGGTCAGGGCTGATCTGCACTCTCACGGCTGGGCTCCGCTCTGTGGGATGTCGGCGCGGGGTGGCGCGAGGGCGGCGACGACCCGGCCGAGCAACGCCGACCAGGCCTCCTCGTCCACCTGGTGGAGGTCGGACGGAAGCAGCGCACTGCCCATCGTCAGCACGAGGCAGAAGTGCGCCAGAGCCGCGGGGGACAGACCCCCGTCGATCTCGTCGCTGTGCTGGGCCAGCTCCACCAGGCCGGACAGGAACCCGGCCCGCTCGCCCACGTAGTCGCGCATCGGCCCGGCGACCTCCTCGTCCCGCCGGGCCGCCACCAGCGCCTCGACGATGAGGTAGCCCAGCGGCTCGCGCCGCCGCGGCAGCCCGCGCCCGACCTCCAGCAGCAGGTCGGTGATCGGCCGGTCGGGCTCGGCGGCCAGCAGGCAGGCCAGCATCCGCGGCCCGTGCGCCCGCAGCGCCGCCACCAGCAGGTCGGCCTTGGAGCCGAAGTGGGCGTAGAGCGCGCCGTTGCTGACCCCGGCCGCGGCCGCGATGTCCGCCACCCGCGTGCCGTCGTAGCCCCGCGTCGCGAAGGCATCGGCGGCGGCGTGCAGCAGCCGTTCGCGGGTCTCCGCGGCGGTCACTCCGGCTATGCGGCCCATGTCCGAATTAAAAAGTCGTTCATTTGATTTCGTCAAGAGCCTCGCTTCAAGCCAGAAGAAGATTCGGGTACCGTGACCGGCAACCGCCCACTCCGCGCCGGAGGCCTCGTGAACCTCGACCCCGTCCCCGCCGACCAGCTCACCTTCCGCCTGCCGCAGACCTTCGACACCGTCGAGGAGACGCGCCGTCATCGCCAGGAGCGGCTGGTGGCCGCGTTGCGGCTGTTCGGCAGGTTCGGCTTCGAGGAGGGAGTGGCCGGGCACATCACCGCCCGCGACCCCGAGCACCTCGACCACTTCTGGGTGAACCCGTTCGGCATGAGCTTCAAGCACATCAAGGTCAGCGACCTGATCCTGGTCAACCACGAGGGGCAGGTCGTGCACGGCCGGTACCACGTCAACCAGGCGGCCTTCGCGATCCACGCGATGGTGCACCAGGCCAGGCCCGACGCGGTGGCCGCCGCCCACTCGCACTCGGTGTACGGCAAGGCGCTGTCCTCCCTCGGCACGCTGCTCGAACCGCTCACCCAGGACGCCTGCGCCTTCTACGAGGACCACGGCCTGTTCGACGACTACACCGGCGTCGTCGTCGAGACCGAGGAGGGCCGGCGGATCGCCCGCGCGCTGGGCTCGCACAAGGCGGTCATCCTGCGCAACCACGGCCTGCTCACCGTGGGCGACTCGGTGGACGCGGCCGCGTGGTGGTTCATCACGATGGAGCGCTCCTGCCAGGCCCAGCTCCTGGCCAAGGCGGCCGGGCCGACCGTGGCCATCGACCACGACCAGGCCAAGCTCACCCACGGCCAGATCGGCAACGACCTGGTCGGCTGGATCAACTTCCAGCCGCTGTACGACCAGATCGTCCGCTCGGAGCCGGACCTGTTCGACTGACCGGCCGCGGCCTCAGCGGCCTCAGCGGGCGACGCGGAAGCCGACGTCGTCGATGACCAGGGTGGGGTGGCTGCGCCGCCGCACCGAGGCGCGGCAGCTCCAGTGCTCGTCGAACCAGCCGCCGCCGCGCAGCACCCGGTAGCCGCCGTAGACCTCGGCGTCGTAGACGTCCCAGCACCACTCCCAGACGTTGCCCAGGGTGTCGGACAGCCCCCAGGCGTTGGGCCGCTTCCCGGCGACCTCGTGCACCCGGCCGCCGGAGTTGCCGCGGTGCCAGGCGATCTCGTCGAGCTCGCCGTAGCGCGCCGCGGTGGTGCCGGCGCGGCAGGCGTACTCCCACTCGGCCTCGGTGGGCAGCCGGTAGCCGTCGCCGGGCAGCCGCTCGGCGCTGTGGCCCTCGACCCGGTAGACGGGGGTGCGGCCCTCGGCCGCCGACAGCGCGTTGCAGAAACGGACCGCGTCCAGCCAGGAGACGTTCTCGACCGGCAGCCGATCGCCCGTGGCCGCGCTCGGGCGCAGGCCGGTGACCTCGGCGTACCGCTCCTGGGTGACGGGCGTCGCGCCGAGGTGGAAGGCGTCGACCTCGACGGTCCAGCTCCGGCTGGTGCGGCGGTCGGACAGCGTCACCCGGCCGGGCGGCAGGGCGATCAGCTCAGCGCTCGTCCCAAGGCTGGTTTCAGGGCTGGTCCCATGGTTCGTCCCAGGGCTCGGCTCGGTGCTCGTCATCGGCTGCGAGCTTAGCCCCCAGCCGCCGGTCCACCTCCAGGTGCGGGACCACCGGCGGCTCGTCGACCCGGATCGCCCTGGTCCAGGCGTCGAAATCGGCCAGCTTGGCGGCGTCCTCGGCCCGGCCGCGGCTGCGCAGCCGCTCGCGCAGGGTCGCCGCGTCCGAGCGGACCCACACCAGGTGCACGGGCGGGCCGCCGAGCTGCTCCACCCACTCGCGCCACAGCTCGGCGTCGTGGATCTGCGAGGTGAACGGGCCGTCCAGCATCACCGGGCAGCCCCGCGAGCGGATCTCGCGCGCCAGCCGGGTCAGCCCGCCGTACTCGTGCCGCTTGACGTGCTCGTCGTACCACGGCCCCTCGCGCTCGCCGAACGGCCTGCCGTACGCCTCCAGCACCGCCGCCACGAAGCCGCCGTAGACGACGTCCTTGTCGAGCAGCGCGGGCACGGGGTCGAGCCGCGTGAGCAGCTCGGCGGCGACGGTGGACTTGCCCGCGCCGGGCGGGCCGCTGATCACCCATGCTGGAACCATGCGGCCTACGCTATTTCGCGTACGGCGGTGCCGCGCCTGAGCGGACGACCCGCGCGCGTGCCGCGGCCAGACTCGCGGCATGCTGCTGACCGCCCTGCGCCTGCCCGATCTGCGGAAGAAGATCCTCTTCACCCTCGGGGTGATCGTGTTGTTCCGGTTCGGGCAGGTCCTGCCCGCCCCCGGGGTGGACGTGGTCGCGGTACGGCAGTGCGCCGCCGGAGCCAAGGGCGGCGTCTACGACATGCTCCAGCTCTTCAGCGGCGGCGCGATGCTCCGGTTGTCGGTGTTCGCGCTCGGGGTCATGCCGTACATCACCGCCAGCATCCTGATGCAGCTCCTCGGCACCCTGATCCCGCGACTCGACGCGCTGCGCAAGGCGGGCGAGACCCGCAAGCTCACCCAGTACACCCGCTACCTGACCGTCGGGCTGGCCGTGCTGAACGCCGCCACGGTCGTCACCATGGCGGCCACCGGGCAGCTCATCGGCAACTGCGCGACCCCGCTGCTGCACACGACCAGCCCGTTCGCGCTGGTGGTGCTGGTGCTCACCATGGTCGCCGGGGCCTGCGTGGTCATGTGGCTCGGCGAGCTGATCACCGACCGGGGCATCGGCAACGGCATGTCCCTGCTGATCTTCACCCAGGTGGTCGCGGTCTTCCCGTCCTACCTGTCGAGCATCTTCGTGATGAGCCCGTTCGCGCTGGCGGTCATGCTGGCCAGCGGCGTCTTCCTCGTCGCCGCGGTGGTCTTCGTCGAGCAGGCGCAGCGGCGGGTGCCGGTGCAGTACGCGCGGCGCATGGTCGGGCGGCGCGTCTACGGCGGGAGCAGCACCTACATCCCGCTCAAGGTCAACCAGGCGGGCATCGTCCCGGTGATCTTCACCTCGTCGTTGCTGTACCTGCCGGTGCTGCTCCAGCCCGTGCTCGGCGACTGGGTGGCGGTCTACCTCATGCGCGGCGACCACCCGGTCTACATGCTGGTGTACACCGCGCTGATCGTGTCCTTCGCCTACTTCTACGTCTCGCTGACCTTCAACCCGGTCGAGGTGGCCGACGCGATCCGGCGGCAGGGCGGCTTCGTGCCCGGCCTGCGTCCTGGCCGGCCGACCGCGGCCTACCTGGGCTTCGTGCTGTCGCGGCTGACCGCGCCGGGGGCGGCCTACCTGGCGGCGTTGTCGCTGATCCCGCTGATCGCCTTCGCGGTGCTGCGCGATCCGGCGACCCAGCAGAACTTCCCGTTCGGCGGCGCGACGGTGCTGATCATGGTGGGCGTGGGGCTGGAGACGGTCAAGCAGGTCGAGGCGCAGGTGCAGCAGCGCGACTACGAGGGCCTGCTGCGCAACGGCGCGCTCTGACCCCGGGCTACGGCTGGGCGAGGCCGGCGCGGATGGCGAAGACGACGAGCTGGGCCCGGTCGCGGGCGCGGAGCTTGACCATGGCCCGGCTCACGTGCGTGCGGACCGTGTCGGGGCTGATCACCAGCTCCCTGGCGATCTCCTCGTTCGACAGGCCGCCGGCCACCCACGCCACCAGCTCCCGCTCGCGCGGCGTCAGCGTCTCGATCCCCTCGACCGGCGCGGCCTCGCCCCGGCCGCCGAAGCGGGCGATGACCTTGCGGGTGATCGCCGGGGAGAGCAGCGCCTCGCCGGCGGCGACGACGCGGATCGCGTTGATCAGTTCCTCGGGCGGGCTGTCCTTGAGCACGAAGCCGCTCGCCCCGGCCTGCAGGGCGGCGAAGACGTACTGGTCGAGGGCGAAGGTGGTGACCATCACCACCCGGGTCGCGCGCAGGGCGGGATCGGCGGCGATGGCCCGGAGGGTCTCCAGGCCGTCGAGGCCGGGCATCTGGATGTCGAGCAGCAGCACGTCGGGCCGGACGCGGGCGAGCAGCGCCAGCGCCGCCCGGCCGTCGGGGGCCTCGCCGGCGAAGCTCAGGCCGGGCTCGCTGTCGATCAGCGCCCGCAGGCCCATCCGGACCACGGCCTGGTCGTCGGCGACCGCGACGGTGATGCCGGCGGGGTCGGGGGCGCTCACGTGGCCGGGAACCGGGCGAGGACCCGGAAGCCGCCGCCGTCGCGTGGGCCGGCGCTGAAGTCGCCGCCGGCGGCGGTCACCTGGGCCCGCATCCCGGCCAGGCCGCGGCCTTCGCCGCCGCCGTCCCAGCCGCGGCCCCGGTCGGCCACCTCGACGACGAACTCGCACGGGTCGGCGGCGAGCCGTACCAGCGCGGTTTCGGAGCCGGCGTGCCGCAGGACGTTGGTCAGGGACTCGCGCACCACGCCGAAGACCGGCTCGCGCAGGTGGGCGGGGATGGCGGGGGCGGACTGCTCGACGGCCACCTCCAGCCCGGCCGCGCGCACGCCGTCGAGGAGCCGGGGCAGGTCGCCGGGCTCCACGGGGGCGCGGTCGAGCTCGTCCAGGGCGCCGCGCAGCCGGGTGAGGGCCTCGGCGCTGGTCGCCCTGATGGCCTCCAGGGAGGCTCTGGCCTGGGCGGGGTCCTGCTCCAGCAGGCGCAGGGCGATCCCGGCCTGGAGGGAGATGGCGGCGAACCCGTGCCCGGCCACGTCGTGCACCTGCGCGGCCAGCCGGGCCCGCTCGGCCGCCAGCGGATCGGCGGAAGACACCGCGGATCCGGCGGGCTCCCCGGAAGAACCAGGAGGCCCCGCTGTGAAGCCGGCTGGCTCCCCGGAAGAACCAGGAGGCCCCGCCGCGAAGCCGGCGGACTCCACCGGAGGGCCGGAGGGCAGGTCGGTGCGGGCGGCGCTGGTGACGGTCGCGGCGGGCGGGGCCGGCGGCTGGAGGCTCTCGGTGGCGGTGCGGGCCGCCGCGGCGGCGAAGGGCCACGGGACGGCGAGCCAGCCCGCCCAGGCGAGCATGGCGACCGCGGGCAGGTCGCCCACGCGGGAGACGGCCGCCAGCGACCTCCGCAGGCGGCCCGGACGGGCCTCGCGCAATCCCCCCATGGTGTCCCCGATCCTAGCCACCCGGGCGGGCGGCCGCGGCCCGGGTCAGGAGCCGGACAGCCAGCGCAGCGGGTTGTCGCGGGTGATCGCGGTGATCTGCTCCTCGGCCACGCCCGCCTCGCGCAGGCGCGGCAGCAGCAGGTGGTACAGGTGCGCGTACCCCGGCCCGGCGTAACGCTGGATCTGCGCGACCCGGCTGACGCCGGAGCTGAGCAGGATGCGGTCGCCCAGCCCGTCGGCGAGCAGGCCGAGCGCCAGCGGCAGCGGGTCGGCGCCGCCGATGGAGGTCAGGGCCACGTACGCCCCGGCCTCGGCCAGCTTGCGCGCGACGGCGACGTCGTCACCGGTGTAGGAGACGCTGATCCGCGAGCCGGGCACGCCCTCGCCGATGAGGATCTCCAGCAGGCCCAGCCCGTCCTGGCCGTGGGTGGCGATGGGCAGGTGGGAGGAGAGCGAGGCGCGGGCGGCGGCGACCAGGCACCGCTCCTCGACCGCGGTCGGGGTCGCGCCCCAGCAGCCGACGGCGCCGATGACGCCGGGGAAGACGCCGGTGCCGTCCAGCCCGGAGGTGATCTCGAACATCAGCCGCGAGGTGAGCTCCTCGACGTCGGCGTCGCCGGCCTGGACGAACGGCTCGGCGAACAGGCCGGTGGCCGCGATGACCGGCACGCGGCTGCCGGAGGAGATGCGGACCAGGGAGGCGGCGTCGCGGCCCGTGCCGATGCAGCTCAGCTCGACGACCAGGCCGAGCTGGTCGGACTGGCGCAGGTCGCGCAGCTCGGCGGTGACCGCCTGCTCCTCGTCCAGCCAGCGGTGCGGGTCGGAGTCGATGCCCACGGCCCAGCGCAGATCGGTGCGCAGGCGCTCGTGGGGGAGCACGGTCCCGTGCAGGGTGGAGACGCGGATCGGGCCGGTGACGGCGCGGAGCATGACCTCGGGCATGCCAGACATTAACCGAAAAATCGTGAAAACTTACTACCTGAGCGGAAAGCTTTACCGAGGAAACGGTTAGTCGGGACGAGTGTGCATCAACCGGGTTGCAAGTCGTGGCTCGTATCCTGGAGTCGTGGCCGTTAAGGAGACCGGAGACGCCGACCAGCTCAAAGACGAGGCTGCGCGGCGTTCACCCATACACACGTGGCTGGAGCGGGTCCGCTCGACCCGCACCGGCGCCCTGACCCTCAAGATCGTCATCGGCACCATCGGCGCCGTGATGGTGGTGGGCGGGCTGATCATGGTGCCCTTCCCCGGCCCCGGCTGGCTGGTCGTCTTCGCGGGACTGGCGGTGCTGGCCACCGAGTTCCACTGGGCGCACCGGCTGCTGGAGTTCGGCAAGCGGGTGCTGCACGCCTGGACGGAGTGGTACAAGCGGCAGGGCTGGACGGTCCGCATCATCGTGCTGCTGGTGACCCTGGCCACCATGGCCGCGATCATCTATCTGGGCATGAAGAGCATCGGCATCGACCTCGTCCAGGTCGGTCACGACCTGCTTCAGAGGTAGAGCCCCGTGCCGTGGTCGGTCTCCTGGGTGGCCACGGCGTGCAGGTCGCGCTCGCGCAGCACGAGGTAGGTCGTGGCGTGCAGCTCGACCTCCATCTGGTCCTCCGCGTTGAGCAGCACCTTGTCGCCCACCTTGACGGTGCGGACGTTGGCGCCGACGCCGCAGACCTCGCCCCAGGCCAGGCGGTTGGGCGTCTTGACGGTGGCGGGGATGACGATGCCCGCTCCGCTCCGGCGCTCCTCGGCCTCCTGCTCCAGCCGGATCATCACCCGGTCGTGCAGCATCTGGATCTCGAATTTCGGGTCTGGCACACCACGTAGTGTAGGCCCCCGGACATTTGCGCAGGTAAGTGTCTTCGCCGGTGCATGATCTCCCTGGTCGGTTATAACCGTCCGGTGATTGTGCTGCTCGGGGGATCTGGATTCATCGGCCGTCACGTCGAGGCCGCGCTGCGGGAACTGACCCCGCAGGACGTCGTCGTCCTGCCGAGGGGGGAGGACCCGCGCCCGCTCGCGCCCAAGGTCGTGATCAACTGCGCCGGGGCCACCCGCGGCACGCCGGGCGAGCTGGTGGCCGCCAACGTCGTGCTGGTCTCCCGGCTGCTGGCGATGATCGAGCCGGGCACGCGGCTGCTGCACGTCGGCAGCGCGACCGAGTACGGCCGGGTGCCCATGGGGCCGCCGGTGACCGAGGAGACGCCGTGCCTGCCGGTCACCCCCTACGCGCTGACCAAGCTGACCGCCACCGAGCTGATCCGCGCCTCCGAGGCCGAGGCGACGGTGCTGCGGCCGTTCAACGTCGTCGGGCCGGGCGCGACGATGGTCGGCAAGCTGGTGCGCGACCTGCGGGCGGGCGGCGACCTCGTGGTCGGCGGGCTGGAGCTCTACCGCGACTTCGTGGACGTGCGGGACGTGGCCCGGGCGGTGGCCCTGGCGGCGCTGAGCGACGAGAGCCTGCCGCCGGTGCTCAACCTCGGCGGCGGGGAGGCGACAGCCGTACGGGATCTGGTGTCCACGCTGGTCGAGCTGGCCGACCCCGGGCGGCGGGTGACGCCGGGGGAGACCGCGCCGGAGGCGGTGCCGTGGTTGTGCGCGGACGCGACGGCCGCCGGTCAGGCGCTCGGCTGGCGCCCGGAGATCAGCCTGCGCCAGGCCCTGCAGCACGCCTGGGAGTTCACCGGCGAGGCCGCCGGACAGCAGGACGCCCCGCGCGAGCCCGAGGAGGCCGGCGATGAGTGAGCCGGCGAGCCGGCTGCT
Source organism: Nonomuraea sp. NPDC050328 (assembly GCF_044459405.1). NCBI lineage: Bacteria > Bacillati > Actinomycetota > Actinomycetes > Streptosporangiales > Streptosporangiaceae > Nonomuraea > Nonomuraea sp. NPDC050328. The sequence continues at coordinate 472,581 of NZ_JBITIW010000002.1, forward strand.
CGCGGCGCCGGTGCCGGCCTGCGTGCTCGCCTACTTCCACCCCGGCCAGGGCGGCGACGCCTGGCGGCGGCTGCTGGCGCACCCGCCGCGCATGGTGGTGCTCAACCTCGGCGACGGGCCCGGCGAGGCCAAGGACCCCGCCTTCCCGCCGCTGGTGGCGCGGCTGCTGGCGGCCGGCACCGAGGTGCTGGGTTACGTCGACACCGACTTCGGGCTCCGCCCGGTGGCCGAGGTCCGCGCGGACCTGCGGCGCTACCGGGCGTGGTACGGCGTGCGCGGCGTCTTCCTCGACCAGACCGCGGCGGGCGAGGACCGGCTGGGCCACTACCGCGAGATCGTCGACGGCGTGCGGGGCACGATCGTCCTCAACCCGGGCGTCTACCCCGACCCGCGTTACGCCGACCTGGCGGACGTGCTGGTCACCTTCGACGGGCCGCTGTCGGCCTACAAGGCGATGCGCGAGCCGGCCTGGGCCCGCTCGCTGGCCCGTGGCCGCTTCTGCCACCTCGTCCACGACGTGCCCTCCCGCCAGCTCGAACCGACGATGCGCCGGGCCGTGCGCTTCGCCGGTCTGGCCTACGCCACCGACCGCTCCGGGCCGCAGCCGTGGGGTGATCTTCCGGCTTACCACGGCAGGCCGCTCGTGGCAGGATGACGCCATGATCATGGCCTTCGGCACGACCGGCTGGCAGTGGATCAACCCGCCCCGCGAATGGGTGGCCGACGGGGGCCTGCGGGTCTTCTGCGATCCCGGCACCGACCTGTGGCGCCGGACGCACTACGGCTACGTCTACGACACCGCCCACCTGTTCGGCCGGGTCCTGCCCGGCGACCTGCGGCTCACCGCCACCTTCGCCGGCGAGTACGGCGAGCAGTACGACCAGGCCGGGGTGGTGCTGCGCATCGACGAGCGCACCTGGATCAAGGCGGGCGTGGAGTACGTGGACGGCGGCCTGCACCTGAGCACGGTCGTCACCCGCGAGGTCTCCGACTGGTCGGTGCTGCCGCTGCCGGGCGCCGCCGGGCCGGTCACGCTCGACCTGCGCCGCGAGGGCGACGCGGTCTTCGTCCGCTACGGCCTCGACGGCGCCGAGCCGGAGGAGATGGTGCGCCTGGCCTACTTCCCGCCGGAGCAGCCCGCGCTCGCCGGGGTGATGGCGGCGGCTCCGGCCGGCAAGGGCTTCCCGGTGCGTTTCACCGACGTCCGCCTCACCGAGGGCCAGATCCAACGGCCGGCAGGGTGAGGGCGGCGAACACCGCGCGGTGGTCGGTGCCCGGCACGGTGACCGCCTCGAAGGCGGTGACGCCGATCCGCCGGTCGGCCAGCACGTGGTCGATGGTCACCCCGGGCACCGGACCGTAGGCCAGCATCGGCCAGGTCGCGGTGAGCCCGTGCCCGGTGACCTCGGCGGCGTCGCGGTAGCCGCTGTCCAGCAGCTCGCGCAGGTGCCCGTGGTCGAGGGTGGCGTTGAAGTCCCCGGCCAGCACGGTCAGCCGCGGGCCGCCCCGGGGCAGCGCCCGCAGCCCGTCGCGCCAGCAGGGCAGCCGGGTCTCCGGCTTGGGCGCGCACGGATGCACCGAGACCAGCTCGAACTCCGGCCCACCGGCCGGCCGGACCAGCGCCCGGCTCTGCCGGAACGCGCCGAACTCCAGCATCGGCAGCTCGCTCAGCGGGTGGCGGGAGTAGATCGCCGAGCCGACCGCCCCCGGCGTGGCGCGCTCGACCGCGTGCGGGAGCAGCTCGCGCAGCGGCGCCAGCCGCTCCCGGGACTCGGCGGTGAGCTCCTGCACGGCGAAGACGTCCGGCCGCAGCCGCCGCACCAGCGCCAGGACGGCCTCGGGGTCGGCCACGCCGAGCATGAGGTTGGCCGACAACACCCGCAGCGGCCGCCCGGTGGCGTGCTCGCCGTCCGGGAGGTAGCGGGGCGTCACGGCGCCGGCGAGCACGAGCGTGGTGACCAGCAGCACGCCGGTCGCCACCCGGTCACGCGCCAGCGTCGCCGCCAGGAGGGTGAGCGCCGAGCCGAGCGCGACGTACGGCGTGAAGGCCACGAGGGCCACCCACGCCCACGGCCCCTCCACTCCCGAGGTGCGCAGGAGTGCCCAGACCGCCAGGAGGGCCGCGACCGGCCAGAAGATCCATCTCATGTCGTGGTATCTCCACTCGCGCGCGGACCGGTTCGTCCCCCAGGATGGCGGCATGCACGTTGCCGAAACCAGAATCCTCGACGCGATCGACGACGCCGAGACGGTGAACCTGCTGGCCGACGCCATCCGGGTGCCCAGCGTGACCGGGACCGACGCCGAGTCGGAGCTGCTGCACCACTACGCCGGGCTGTTCGGCGAGGCCGATCTCGACGTGGACCTCTGGAAGCTCGACCTGGAGCGGTTGTGCGCCCGGCCGGACTTCCCCGGCATCGAGGCGCCCAGGAGCGAGGGCTACGGTCTGGTCGGCGTGACCGAGGGCGAGGGCACGCCTGCCCTGATCCTGCAGGGGCACGTGGACGTGGTGCCCACCGGCGACCTGACCAAGTGGAAGGGCAGCGACCCGTTCGCGCCGCGGATCACCGGCGACACGCTGCATGGGCGCGGCGCGTGCGACATGAAGGCCGGGCTGGTGGCCAACCTGGCGGTGGTGCGGGCGTTGCGGCGCTCGGGGATCCGGCTCGCCCGGCCGCTGGCGCTGCACTGCGTGATCAGCGAGGAGGACGGCGGGCTCGGCGCCTTCGCGACGCTGGCCCGCGGGCACACCGGCGAGGCGGCGGTGATCACCGAGCCGACCAGCGGCACCGTCATCACCGCCAACGCCGGGGCGCTGACCTTCCGCATCGAGGTGCCGGGCCGGGCCGCGCACGGCGCCTCGCGGCAGGAGGGGGTCAGCGCGATCGAGGTGTTCTGGCCGCTGTTCCAGGCGATCCGGCGGCTGGAGGGCGAGCGGAACCGCGACCTGCCCGCGGTGTTCGCCGGGAACGCGCTGCCGTACCCGATCGAGGTCGGCACCGTGCGGGCCGGCGACTGGTCCAGCAGCGTGCCGGACCTGCTGGTGGCCGAGGGGCGGCTGGGGGTGCGGCTGGGCGAGGACCCGGCCGAGGCGCGCGCCGCCTTCGAGCAGGCCCTCGCCGAGGCGGCCGGCTCGTGGCTGCGGGACAACCCGCCGGTCGTCACCTGGCCGGGCGGCCAGTTCGCCAGCGGCCGACTGCCCGCGGGGCACGAGCTGCTGGACCAGGTGAACGCGGTCGTGGCCGAGGTGCGGGGGAGCGTCCCGGCCGAGTCCGCCGCGCCGTACGGGAGCGATCTGCGGCTGTACAACGGCGGCGGCATCCCCACCCTGCACTACGGGCCCGGCGACGTGCGCTTCGCGCACGCGCCGCGCGAGCAGGTGGAGCTGAGCGAGCTGCGCGAGGTGACCCGCGCGCTCGCCCTCCTGGTGGTACGGCGCTGCGGCATCCGCTAGACGGCGACCCCGCTCTCGACCGGCAGCCCGGCCTCGACCCAGTCCTGGATGCCCTCGCGGTACTTGCGCACGTCGGTGTAGCCGAGCGCGAGCAGCTTGCGGGCGACCGCCTCGCTGTTGGGGCAGGCCGGGTTGGAGCAGTAGGTGACGATCGCCGCGTCGCGGTCGGGCAGGAGCTCGGCCGCGCGCGCGGTGACCTCGCTCTCGACGAGGGCCACGGCGCCGGGCAGGTGCTGCTGGGCGTAGTAGTCGCCGCCGAGCGCGTCGACCACGGTCACCGTGCCGGCCTCGATGGCGGCGCGCAGCTCGGTGCGGCTGATCAGGGGTGTGGACATTGCGGCCTCCGAACGAAGTGGACTACAGTCCGTTTTTGTGGATGCCTCAGAAATTAGCGGACCGCAGTCCGCTTCGTCAAGGCCGAAGGAGCGGGCCGACGCCGCGCGCAACCGGGAGAAGGTGCTGAAGGCCGCGGCCAAGCTCTTTCGCGAGAAGGGCGTGGCGGCGGTCTCGATGGACGCGGTCGCCGCCGAGGCGGGCGTCGGCAAGGGCACCCTGTTCCGCCGCTTCGGCGACAAGTCCGGGCTGGCCGTGGCGCTGCTCGACGCCCGGGAGCGCGAGCTGCAGACCGCGATCCTGTCCGGCCCGCCGCCGCTGGGCCCCGGCGCGCCCGCCCGCGAGCGGCTGGCCGCCTTCGTCTCGGCCTATCTCGACTACCTGCTCGCCCACCTCGACCTGGTGCGCATGTCGGAGACGGCGAGCCCCGGCGCCCGCCAGCGCATCGGCGCCTACCGCTTCTGGCGGCAGCACGTGGCGATGCTGCTGGCCGAGGCGGCGCCGGAACGGGACGCCGGCGCGCTGGCCGGCGTGCTGCTCGCCGCGCTGTCGGCGGAGGAGGCCGGCGCGCTGGTCGAGGAGTGCGGGGAGGGGCGGGCGCGTGCGGCGATAAGCGACATGGTGGGGCGAATGTGAAGGATCGGGGCTAGGTAGGTTAGTCTTACCTAAGTTCGGTTACCCCCTGTGGGCGCGCTCCGCCGTGCCACAAGGACAAGGATCACGCATGTCGCTCAGCTTCCCCCGCAAGCTCGCCCTGGCGGCGGCCGTCACCTCGGCGCTCGCCCTGGCCGGTTGCTCCTCCGCCACCCCCTCGGCCCAGCCGAGCGCCTCGGCCCCCGCGCCGGCCGCCTCCAGCGCCGCGCCCGCCGCGGCCTTCCCGGTCACCATCGACAGCGCCCTGGGCCAGGCCGTGATCCCCGCGGAGCCCAAGCGCGTGGTGACCCTCGGCCAGGGCTCGGCGGAGACCGCGATCGCGCTCGGCGTCGTCCCGGTCGGCATCGAGAGCTACGCCTGGGGCAGCGACCCGAAGACCGGTTACCTGCCGTGGATCCACGAGGCGGTGACCAAGGCCGGCGCCACCCTGCCGGTGCAGTTCGACGGCGGCGAGAACATCGACGTGGAGAAGATCGTCGAGCTCGACCCCGACGTCATCCTGGCCCCGTGGTCCGGCGTGACCAAGGAGCAGTACGCCGTCCTCAAGGACATCGCGCCCACGGTCGGCTACCCCGACCTGCCCTGGAGCACGAACTGGGACGAGCAGATCCAGATCGTCGCCAAGGCGCTCGGCAAGGCCGAGGAAGGCCCCAAGCTCGTCGAGCAGGTCAAGAAGCAGCTCGCCGACGCCGCCGCGACCCGCCCGCAGTACCAGGGCAAGACCTTCTCCTACATCTACACCACCGGCCCCGGCACGCTCGGCGTCTTCAAGCCCACCGAGCAGCGCGCGGCCATGGTGAGCATGCTCGGCCTGACCCCCGACCCGGTCGTGGAGACCTTCAAGGAGACCGAGGGCACCGACTCGGCGATCATCGGGCTGGAGAACGCGCAGAAGCTGAAGGACAGCGACGTGATCTTCACCTTCTACACCGACGAGAAGACCCGCAAGGAGATCGAGGCGCAGAAGCTCTATGCCGAGATCCCCGCGATCAAGCGCGGCGGCGTCGTCTACAGCCACGACGCGCCCTTCGTCACCGCCTCCTCGATCATCACCCCGCTGACCGTGCCGTGGGTGATCGACAAGTACCTGCCGCTGATCGACAAGGCCGTCGCCACCGCCGAGAAGTGACCCTCACCACCGTGAAAGCCCCGCCGGCCACCGGCCGGCGGGTGCTGCTTTTCGCCGGGGCCGTGCTGGCCCTGGCGCTGGCCGTGCTGGCCAGCATCGCCTTCGGCAGCCATCCCACCTCGCTCGGCGACGTGGTGGCCGTCCTGTCCGGCACCGCCGACCCGAACCTGGTGACGGTGGTCGAGAGCCGCTACCCGCGCACCGCGCTGGGCATCCTCGCCGGGCTCTGCCTGGCCGTCGCGGGCACGCTCATGCAGGGCGTCACCCGCAACCCGCTGGCCGACCCCGGCCTGCTCGGCATCACCGCCGGAGCCTCGGCCGCGGTCGTCACCTCGATCGCCTTCCTCGGCGCGGCCGGCCAGGGCGGCGCGGTCTGGTGGGCGCTGCCCGGCGCGCTGCTGGCCGGCCTGGTCGTGCACGTCATCGGCTCGGCCGGCGGGGGCGGCGGCGTGGCCCGGCTCGTGCTGGCCGGCGCGGTGGTCACCGCCGTGCTCTCGGCCTACGTCCAGGCGGTCACGCTCAGCCTGCCGCGCGTCTTCGACAGCTACCGCTACTGGGTGGTCGGCGCGCTGGGCGGGCGCGACTTCCCGGTCCTGTGGTCGGTGCTCCCGCTGGCCGTGGCCGGGCTGGTGCTCGCCGTCCTGCTCGCCCCCGGCCTCAACACCCTCGCGCTGGGCGACCAGTCCGCCGCCGCGCTCGGCGCCAGCCCCGCCCTGATGCGCGCCGGCGGCCTGCTGGCCGCGATCCTGCTCAGCACCGCGGCCACCGCCGCCGTCGGGCCGATCGCCTTCGTCGGGCTCGCCGTCCCGCACATCGCGCGGGCCATGTCCGGGGTGGACATGCGGGCGCAGATCGCCTTCTCCGCCGTCGTCGGGCCCGCCCTGCTGCTCCTGGCCGACGTGGCCGGCCGCATCGTGCTCCAGCCCCAGGAACTCATGGTCGGCGTGATCACCGCGTTCATCGGCGCGCCCGCGCTGCTGCTGGCCGTACGCCGGATGCGGGGCACCTCGTGAGCCGGATCGTCCGCATCCCGATCGCGCGGGCCGCCGTCGTGACCTTCGCCGCGTTGCTGGCCTGCCTGCTGGCCGCGAGCGTGGCCACCTTCACCCTGGGCCGGCTCGGGCTGAGCGTCGAGGACCTGTACACCGCGCTCACCCAGGGCGCGGCCGACGGCAAGCAGGCCTTCGTCCTCGAACGGCTGCGCGGACCCCGCCTGGTCGTCGCCCTCGGCGTCGGCGTCGCGCTCGGCCTGGCCGGGGCGCTCTTCCAGACCGTCACCCGCAACCCGCTCGGCAGCCCCGACGTCATCGGCCTCAGCGCCGGAGCCGGAGCGGGCGCCGCCTTCGTCGCGCTGCTCCTGCCCGGCGTCGTGCCCACCCCGCTCGGCGCGCTGGCCGGGGCGGCGCTGGCCATGCTCGTGGTGTACCTCGCCACCGGCTCCGGCTTCCGCCACCCCGGCCGGCTCATCGTCGCCGGCATCGGCGTGCACGCCATCGGCGTCGCGATCATCCAGTACGTGGTCTACGCGGTCGAGCGCGACAAGGCCACCGTGCTCACCGCCTACGTCAACGGCAGCCTCAACACCCGCTCCTGGGAGCAGGCGCTGACCATCTGGGTGGTGCTGGCGGCGGTCGTCCCGTTCGCCATGCTCGTCTCGCAGCGGCTGAACGTCTCGGAGTTCGGCGACGAGCTGGCCGCCGGCCTCGGCGCCGAGCCCAAGAGCGCCAGGACCGCCGCCGTCGTGCTGGCCATCGTGCTCAGCGCGGGCGCGGTCACGGTGGCCGGGCCGATCTCCTTCATCTCGCTCACCGCCCCGCAGATCGCCCGGCGGCTGACCCGGCTGCCCGGCCCGCACCTGACGCTCTCCGCGCTGACCGGCGCGCTCCTGCTGGTCCTGGCCGACCTCGCCGCGCAGCAGCTCCCGCTGCCCACCGCGCTGCCGGTCGGCATCTACACCCTGGCCCTCGGCGGCCTCTACCTCGGCTACCTGCTGATCCGTGAATGGCGAAAGGGAACCCTGTGAGCCTGGCAGCCCGCGATCTCACCATCTCGTACGGCGGAGCCCCCGTCGTGCGGGACCTGACCCTCGACCTCCCCGCCGGCGAGTTCACGATGATCATCGGGCCGAACGGGTGCGGCAAGTCGACCCTGCTCAAGGCGCTGGGCCGGGTGCACAAGCCCGCCTCCGGCCAGGTCCTGCTCAACGGCAAGGACCTGTGGTCCTACCGGGGCCGGGAGGCCGCGCGGCACGTCGCGCTGCTGCCGCAGAACCCGCTCGCCCCCGAGGGCATCACCGTCGGCGCCCTGGTACGGCGGGGCCGCTACCCGCACCACACGCTGCTGCGCCAGTGGTCGCCCGGCGACGAGAGCGCGGTGGCCTTCGCCCTGGACCGCACCGGCCTCGGAGACCTCGCGCACGCCCAGGCCGGCCAGTTGTCCGGCGGACAGCGCCAGCGCGCGTGGATCGCGATGGTGCTGGCCCAGCAGACCGAGCTGCTCCTGCTCGACGAGCCGACCACCTTCCTGGACATCGCCCACCAGTACGACCTGCTGGAGCTGTGCCGCGAGCTGCACGCCGAGGGCCGCACCATCGTGGCCGTGCTGCACGACCTCAACCAGGCGGCGCGCTTCGCCACCCACCTGATCGTCATGCACCGGGGGCAGGTCGTCGCGCAGGGGCCGCCCGCCGAGGTGGTCACCTCCGAGCTGGTCCAGGAGGTGTTCCAGCTCGGCTGCGACGTGCTGCCCGATCCCCGGACCGCGACGCCCATGGTGGTGCCGCACTCGCGGGCGACTCCGGTCGCGTAGCTCAGCGCGCCGCGAAGCTCAGCAGCAGGTCGCCGGTCGCCTCGGGCGCTTCCAGCATGGGCAGGTGCCCGACGCCGGGCAGCAGCTCGACCCGGGCGCCGGGCACCGCCTCGTACCGGCGCGCGGAGGACGGCTCCCAGCGGGGGTCGGCGGCGCCGAAGATCACCAGCACCGGCAGGCCGAGGCCGGCCAGCCGCTCGGGCACGCCGCGCTCGGCGAGGTACTCGGTGTTGCGGCGCAGCACGGTCCGCATCACGGGGTAGGAGATGCCGCGGACGTCGGCCACCACGTCGTCCGGGAGGTTCACCGGGAGCGCGGCGGTCGCGCTGATCCCCTTGCGGATCAGCGCATCCGAGCGCCTCGACCACACCAGCGGGCCCAGCGGAGGGGCCAGCATGATCCGGAGGATGAGCGGCTGCCGGAGAAGCGCGTCCGGGCTCGGGCCGCTGCTGATCAGGGCCAGCGAGCCGACGAGGTCGCGGCGGCGTTCGGCCAGCGCGGTGGCGACGTAGCCGCCGCTGGAGTGCCCGGCCACGGTGACGTGCCGCAGGCCGAGCTCGTCCAGCAGCGCCGCCACCTGGGCCGCCTGCGCGGGCACCTCGTACGACGAGGCGGGCGGGGACTGGCCGCAGCCCGGCAGGTCGACCCGGATGACGTGATGGCGGGCCGCCAGCGCCGGGACCATCGGCTGCCAGAACCCGCTCGAGGCGCCCGAACCGTGGATGAGCAGCAACGGCGGCGCCTGTCGTGGCCCGTCGTGGACCACGTGCATGCCGTGCGAGTGCTCGATGGTGCGCCCAGTTGTGTGCTCGGTTGTGTGCTCGGTTGTGTGCTCGGTCATGCTGGGAGCATGACCGGGTGGCCGGCCGCCCGTCTTGGACGAATGTTCCCGCGGCCGGCCGCCCGGTCTACGGCCGGGTCACCAGTCGCCGCCCTCGTCGCCGCCGTCGAAGACCTCCTCGGCGGCCTCTTCCACGACCTCCTCCACGACCTCGCCGACGATCAGGCCGCCGGCCACGCCCGCCGCGACGCCGACGGCCACGCCGCCGAAGCCGCCGCCCTCGTGGTGGCCGGACAGGCCGTGCGGCCGGTAGTGCGGCGTGCCGTACGAGCTGAGGCCGGTCAGCCACTCGCGCAGCCGCAGCGGCCAGTCGGTGCGCAGCGCCTCCTCGTGGGTGAGGGCGAAGCGGCCGATGGCGTCGTCGGTGTAGTGCCCGCCCGCCTTGTCCGCCTCGATGACCACGTCGAGGGTGTGCGGGGTGGCCACGAAGGTGATCTCGATCTCGCCGACCGGCGCCTGCGCCGGCGGGTGGAACTCGATCTCCTGGTAGAACGGCAGCTCCTGGCGCACCCCGTACAGGCTCCCCGCCTCCAGGTCGGCGGACTTGACGCGGAAGCCGAGGTCGAGCAGCGCCTCCAGGATGGCCCGCTGCGAGGGCAGCGGCTCGACGGCGAAGACGTCCAGGTCACCCTTGTCCACCGCCTTGGCGATGGCCAGCTCGGTCCGGACGCCGACCGCCATCCCGGTCAGCGGCCGGCCGCCGATCCGGGTGACCGGCGTCTCCCAGGAGGTCGGCAGCTCGAAGCCGATCACCTTCTGCTCGCCCTTGGCCAGCGTGAACGGGCCGGAGACGCGCACGCTCCCGAACTCCGACAGCGCGCCGGACTCGGCCTCGCCGTGCTCCACCTCGATCCGGGCGACGAGGTGGAGGGTGACGTGCTCGATCTCGGCGTCGAAGTCGCCGCCGGCCAGCCGTACCTCACCGGACAGCGAGCCGCCCGGCTGGATGCTCGGCGTGGCCAGGACGGTGTCCACCGAGGGCGCGCCGACGCCGAAGGCACCCAGCATGCGTTTGAAGACCACGAGCTTGTTCTCCTGTCGGATGTGCGGATCTGCGTCCAGGTGAACGATCATGCCGGGTGCCGGGTTCCTGCGTGCGGTCAACGCCCTCTGACACGCACCTCGGCCAGGGTGAGCGGGTGCGTCTCCGAGGCGAGCTGGATCCGGACGTACCGTCCGGTCGTGCCCGCGGGCAGCTTGACCGTGCTCGGCCGGCCGGCCTGCTCCCGCACGTGCACCGCGGTCACGCCGGGCGCGGAGCGGGCCTCCTCCAGGCCGTCGGCGGTGATCGGCTGCTCGGAGGCGATCACCCAGTAGTCACGCAGCCGGTCGGCGCAGCAGTCGGTGCGGTTCCAGATCTCGACGCTGTCCAGGGACGCCGCCGCGCCCAGATCGACCTGCCACCACGCCTGCCTGGCCGGCTCGGCGGTGTGGCTGACCGAGCCGGCCCAGAAGGCGCCATCGGTGTTGCCGTCCACCGCCCGCGAGGCCGGCGCGTCGTAGCCGGTGCTCTGCTGCGTCGCCGGCTTGCCCTGTGCCAGGTCCGGCAGGACCACCGAGACGGGGATGGAGTACGGCACGCGCAGCCGCCCGGTCTTGAGCGTCGCCTGGAGGCTCAGGTCGGCCGGCTGCGCGCCCTCGGGCACGCTCACGCTGACCGGCACCTCCACGCTCGCGCCCGGCTCCACGTGGCCGAGCCGGCTGGTGGCCGGGGTGACGGTCCAGCCCTCGGGCGCGGCCACGGACAGCGTCGCCGCGCGCATCGGCCGCGAGCCGGTGTTGGTGACGGTCACCTTGCCGGTGACGCTCTGCCCGGCCTGCACGTGCTGCGGCACGTCGTCGGCGAAGCGGGGGAGGGCCGCCACACCCGGCGTCTCGATCTTGAAGGAGTAGGCCCACTGCCCGGTCTCGGCCGGGGTCGTGACCACCACGCGGCCCTGCCCGTCCCGGGTCCACGGCAGCGCGCCGCCGTCGGAGCCGAGCAGCGTGATCCGCGTCCCCGGGCCGACCGGCACGTCCGCGCCCAGGGTGAGCTGCTCGCCTGGCCACTTCAGCGCGGTCGCGTACAGGGCGCCGTCCTTGACCGTGTACCTGAGGTCGTCGGGGCCGCCCTTCTCCTCGGCGCGCGTCCAGTACGTCGTGCCGTACATCGCCTCGCCGTTGACCTTCAGCCACGCGCCCATGTCGAGCAGCCGCTGCCGCTGCAGCTCGGGGATGGTGCCGTCGGCCTTCGGGCCCACGTTGAGCAGCAGGTTGCCGTTCTTGCTGACGATGTCGACGAAGGAGTCCACGAGCTGGTCGGAGGTCAGGTAGTCCTCGACCGGCTCGTTCTGGTTGAAGCCGTAGGAGTGCGCGATGCCGCGGCTGGACTCCCACTTGACCGGGTCGATGTCCGGCTTGACGGAGTACTCCGGCGTCTGGAAGTCGAGCTCGGGGCTCTCCAGCGCGCCGCTCTCGATCTTGCAGCGGTTGGCGACGGCCACTTCCTTGCCCGCCTTGGCGGCCTTGTTGTAGTAGTCCGCGATCACCCCGGCGGTCTGCCACTGCGCGGCCGAGCGGTCCCACTGGCCGTCGCACCACAGGATGTCCGGGTCGTAGCCGTCGATCAGCTCGCGCATCTGCGGGAGCATGTAGTCCTTGACGTAGTCGCCACCCTGCTGCCCGCCCGTGTACGGCACCGGCTGGCCCGTGTAGGGGTTGCGCGCGGGCTGCCCGGTGAACTGCGGGTTGTACCACTCCATCAGCGAGTAGTAGAAGCCCGCGCGCAACTTCCCGTCCTTGCGGGCCGCGGTGAACAGCTCCTTGGCCAGGTCGCGCTTCGGCCCCATCGCCACCGTGTCCCGCTCGCTCACCTTGCTGTCCCACAGGGCGACGCCCTCGTGGTGCTTGGAGGTGAGCACGAAGTACTTGGCCCCGGCGTCGTTGAACAGCTTCACCCAGTCGGCCGGGTCGAACTTCTCCGCCTTCCACTGCTGGGCGAACCGGTCGTAGTCGGCGTCCTCCCCGTAGGTCGCCCGGTGGTAGGCGTTGGTCGCGTTGCCGGGGGAGTTCATGTAGTACCAGTACCACTCCGCGTAGCTGCCCCTTGGACCCCAGGCGGGGACGGAGTAGGCGCCCCAGTGCAGGAAGATGCCGAACTTGTCGTCGTTGAACCACTTAGGGGTCGGATGGCTGTTCAACGACTCTACGGTTGGCTCGTAGGGGTCGGGGATGGTCTGGGCTTCGGCTTGGGCCGGGATACATCCGATGACGAGGAGGGTGGAGAGGGCGAGGATGCGCTTCAGGCGGAGCATGGCACTCCTATGTGGGGGGAGAGATCGGATGAAACATAACCCGATCTTTCGTTTGCTCACAAGGGAGATCGGCGAATGTGCGGGGACTCATCGGAGGTTTCTGTAGGTCATCCGCGGATCGTCTGGGGCCGCACACGGGAAGCTCCTGGTCGCCCTCGGCTGCGCTCCCGGCCTTATGGGGGCCTCGTGGTGAAGTGCTTCATCCCGGTGGAGTGGGGGTGTGGGGGGGGCTCCGCCCCCACGAAGAACGGCCCGAGCCCGAAGGGCGAGGCCCGAATGTCAGAAGGCGCCGCGGACCTCGACGATGTCGGCGAGGGGGAACTCCAGGTAGTCCCCCGCCTCCTCGCACCAGGCGTCCAGGGTGGCGCCGCGGAGTTCGCCGTGGCTGACGGTCGCGGTGAGGCCGTCGGTGAGGCGGATGCCGGCCCGCACCCCCCGGTCCACGACGAAGCCGAGGAGCGACTGCTGGGCGGTGGGCAGCCGGGTGGCCATCCGCCCGATGACCGCCCAGGTGCGGCCGTGCTGCTCGCCGTCGGTCTGGGTGGCGACGAGGCGTTTGGCGTGCTCGTGCGGGTCGGGGGTGGGCTCGGCGATGATGTACGGCGGAGCCACCTCGGCGACCTGACCGCCGGGCAGGAGGATCAGCTTGCCGTTCTGCTGCCGCTCGGCGGGTTCGGTGAGCAAGGTCCGCCGGATGGTGATCTCGCCGGTGTCGGCGACGGGCACGGGGGCGTAGCCGTTGTCGCGCAGGGCGTTGAGGGTGCGTTCGGCGGGCGCGGAGCTGACGAGCACGGTGGGGGCGAGCAGCCGCAGGCCGAGCCGGGTGAGCCGGCGGTGGGCGGCGATCTCGGCGAGCAGCGCCGGGTCGGATGCCTGGACGATGCAGCCGACGGTGGTGACGGTGACCTCGCCGTGCCGGCGGGCGACGTCGCGGACGAGGTAGTCGAGGGCTTGCGGCACGGTGCCGACGCCGGCGAGTTCTTCGAGCAGTTCGTCGGCGTCGTGGCCCTGGTCGAGGGCGCTGCGCACGCTCTCGGGGGTGAAGCGCCACACCGAGGCGGCGCCCCGGGCTTCGCGTTCGGCGACCCGGTCGAGGAGGGCGGCGAGTTCGGCCGAGGGCGGCCCGGTCACGACCGCGGTGAGGTCGGGGCCGAACAGGGCGCTCCGCCGTACGCTGGCCAGGGCCCGGGTGGAGGCCTCCATGAGCGCGGGGTCGTGCTCGACGGCGGGCACGGAGTCGGCGTTCTCGTCGCCGGCCTTGCCGGCCAGCCCGGCCAGGGCGCGGCCGAGGTCGGTGAGGGCGTTGTTGGCCAGGACGCCGAGCAGCCGGGCCTCGTCGAGCACGGCCGGCGCGCATTCGGCGAGGAGCGCCTGGTCGAGGAGGGGGGCGTGCCAGTGCACGGCCCGCACCAGGCCGCCGCGGTCGGCGAAGGCGGTGCCGGCCGGCAGGTGCGCCAGGACCTGCACGACGGCTCGCCGTACCCGGGCGACCGAGGGGCCGGCCTGGTCGTCGCCGAGGGCGGTGGGGTACTTGCCGTCGATCTTGCGCAGCGAGGAGCGCTCCATCCGCCACCAGGCCGACAGCAGCACGCGCAGCCGGGCGGCGCTCTCGTCGAGCCGCCAGCGGTCGAAGCGGTCGGTCGGCACCATGCCGCCGGACTTCTCGTCCCAGGCCAGTAGCCGGGCGACGGCGCAGACCTCCAGCAGGAGCCGGGTCTCGTCCTCGTCGCAGCCGGTCTCCTTGGCCAGCCGGCGTACCTCGCGCACGCCGACGCCGCCGGTCTTGAGCAGCGGCAGCGGCGTCTTGGCGGCGTTGTCGAGCAGCGCGGCGCACCGTTCCACCAGGTGCGGGGCGGCCAGGGTCATGAGGTGGTCGACCTCTTCGGGATCGACCGGCAGGGTGGCGACCTCGGGGGCGTCGGGCGTGAAGGGCGGGTGGTAGTCGCCGCCCCGCACGCTCAGCGCGACCTCGCGCGGCATCTCGGCGACGTGCCAGTTGGGCCGGTAGAGCAGGCCGTGGTCGGAGGCCCAGCGTTCGGGGGCGCCGGGGGCGACGAAGCGGTTGCCGTCCACGTCGCGGATGGGGCCGTCCCAGGCGAACTCCTCCAGCAGCCGCCGCGTGCCGGGCGGGGCGTTGGTGAGCAGCGCGGCCAGCCGGTGCTCGTCGCCGAGGACCTCGGCGACCTGGGCGATGGTGCGCCGCCGGTTGCCGTGCGGGGGCAGGCCGAGGTTGCGCGAGAGCAGGCGCAGGGTGTCGTTGGAGATCGTCCAGGAGTTCAGGTAGTGGTCGAGCGGCTCGCCGAGGCCCAGCGGCGCGGTCCACCAGCGGGCGACCGCCTCGGCCAGGTGCACCCGGCCGTCACGGTCGGGCCAGGCCAGCGCGTTGTCGTAGAGGCGGTCGAGCCAGCGGGTGACCTCGGCGGGCGTCGCGTCGAGGAAGGCGGCCAGCCGGTCGACCGTGGGGTTGTCGAGCACCAGGCAGGTCTGGGCGAGTTCGAGGCACGGCAGGGGGAGGTTGCGCATGGCCTCCATGACGGCGAAGCCGTTGCCCAGCCGCTGGGCCAGGGACTCCAGCCGCCGGGGCCAGGGGGCCGCGATGGCGTCCTGACGGTTCGTGAGAACGCGGGCAAGCCTGTCTTCGTCGAGTGTTCGCAGCCAGCCGAGCAGGTGATCATCCATCGGTCAGCACTCTCAGGGGTCGCGCGCGGGACTCGCCGTGAGCCATGACCATCCACGGTAGTGCAGATCAACGCCCGTCAGGAGAGGACTGCCCAGACGATCTTCCCTTTTGGTGAGAGCGCCGACCAGCCCCAGCGGAGGCTGACCGAGTCCACGATGTGCAGGCCCAGACCGCCCACATCGAGCGGCCCGCCGTACCTCAGGACCGGGACCTTCGGCCCCGGGTCGGTGAAGGCGCAGGTCACCAGGGCGCCCCGCCGTACCAGTGACATCTGTACGGCAGGCGGAGCCGACCCGAGCGACAGGCCGTGCCGTAAGGCGTTGGTGGCCAGCTCGGAGACGACGAGCTCCATGGTCTCGATGACGCCCTCCAGCCCCCAGCCGGCGAGCACGCCGGAGGTGAAGCTGCGGGCGCTGTGGACCGAGGAGGCGTGCGGCGGGAGGGCGAAGGTGGCGCTCGCGACCGGCCCCGGAGGGTGTTCCAGGAGGTCACGGGCGGCTTCGGGCCACCAGCCGACCGGCGGCCACCAGTCGAAGGTGGTCCAGGTGGAGCTCGTGGACTGCACGACGATCATTCTGATGCAGAATGTCGTGCATGTGCAAGATCGGATGCACGTGCAGAAGCCCGGTGCATTCGCTACGGTTGCCGCAGGAAAAAGGGAACTGCGGGGGAAAGGAACCCTTCCTGGCAGACTATTGACTCAGGACCGACTAAGGAGCAGCACGTGTCCATGGATCCGCCGGGAACCGGTTCGACCGTTCGGCGCATCATGCTCGGAGCCAGCCTGCGCCGACTGCGCGAGAGTGTCGGGCTGGAGCGGGACGAAGCCGGATTCCACATCAGAGCGTCGGCGTCGAAGATCAGCCGCATGGAGCTCGGACGTGTCGGCTTCAAGACGCGTGACGTCGAAGACCTGCTCACCCTGTACGGCGTCGTCGACGGCGCCGAACGCCGCGCGCTGCTGGAGATGGTGCGCGAGGCCAACACCCCGGGCTGGTGGCACAAGTACTCCGACGTCCTGCCGCAGTGGTTCACCACCTACGTGGGGCTGGAGGAGGCCGCGGCGCTGATCCGCACCTACGAGGTGCAGTTCGTCCCCGGCCTGCTCCAGACCGCCAACTACGCCCGGGCGGTCTACCAGCTCGGCAACCCGGACAAGACTCCCGACCAGATCGAGAAGCTCGTGCACGCGCGCATGCAGCGCCAGCAGCGCTTCACCCAGAAGGACGGCCCGCGCCTGTGGGCGGTGATCGACGAGGCCGCCCTGAAGCGGATCATCGGCGGGAGGCAGGTCATGGCCGAGCAGCTCCAGCACCTTCTGCACGTCGCGACCCTTCCGCACATCACCATCCAGGTGATGCCGTTCAAGTTCGGCTCGCACGCGGCCGAGGGCGGCGCCTTCAGCATCTTGCGCTTCCCCGAGTCCGACCTGTCGGACGTCGTCTACGTCGAACAGCTCTGGGGTGCCCTGTACCTGGACAAGCGTGAGGAGATCGACCCCTACCTCACCGCCATGGATCAACTGTGCGTGGAGAGCACCACGCCGGGCGGCACCGTCGAGCTCATCGACCGCCATCTCAGAAAGATGTAGATGAAGCACACCTACAACGGCATGCCCGCCACCGACCTGCAGCAGGTCGACTGGCGGAAGAGCCGCTACAGCAACTCGCAGGGCAACTGCGTGGAGCTCGCCGAGCTCCCCGACGGCGGGATCGCGGTCCGCAACTCGCGCTTCCCCGAGGGCCCCGCGCTGATCTATACCCGCGACGAGATCCGGGCCCTGGTGCTCGGGGTCAAGGACGGCGAGTTCGACAGCCTCCTGGTGTGACTCTGTCCGCGGCCGGCGCGGAAATGCGGAGTTAACCTCCGGCGGATCCGTTAACGCGGATGCGCCGGAGGCGTAACCGGTCAAGATCGGACGCCGGGCACCATCGATCCCATGCTCGACCAGATGACTCTCTACCCGATCGCCGACGACGTGCTGATCGCCCCGGGCGGCAAGGTCGTCGTCCGCACGTACGGCATCGCCGCCGACCCCGCTGGAATCGCTTACCGGACCTGGGTCACCGGCCTGCGGGACCAGCCGCGCTACTGGCACTGGGGCCGGTTCGAGGAGGCCGCCTCCGGCCACCGGCAGGTCCTGGACTGGCTCACCGGACGGGGGCCGCAGCCGATGGTAGCCTAGCAATCGCTTGGTATTACCTGGCGAGGAGGCCCCGTGCGCCGCGGCATCTACCTGATCGAAGAAGTCGACTTCCGGCCCATGAACGCCCGCCGGCCCCTCGACTACCTGGACTGGCTGACGCGTTACAAGCGCGAGGACCGCGAACGCGCCACCCACGCCCTGACCAGCGGCATGTCGATCCGCTCCCGCGACATCGACCTCGCCGGGGCCTTCTACGCCGTCGGCATCACCGGGCACCGCCAGTTCAAGGTGATCACCCTGTGGGAGTGCCACGGCGGCTGGGAGGGCGGCTGGCGGCAGATGATGGAGATCTACGACCGGGTCGACGACAAGCTCTTCCTGTCCGACATCGACGACCTGCGCTTCTCCGCCGTCTCCCGGCCCCTGGGCTCCGTCCCCGGCACACCCGTGCTGGGGGAGGCGGTCGCGCCGCTCTACCTCTACGAGCGCGCCCGGGTACGGCCCGGCAGCGCCCTCGACTACCTGGAGGCCGTCCGGACCGAACGCGAGCCGGTGCTGCGCGAGCACGGGCACACCCTGGTGGGGCTGTACGAGGTCCTCTTCGCCGACAGCGAGGTGGTCACCCTATGGGCCGTCTCCCTGGACGACCACCTCGCCACCCAGCGCGCCCGCGACGCCGCCCTCGGGCTGGACGACGAGGTGGAGGGCGACCCGCGGCTGCTGGAATGGGGGCGGCGGGCACGCCACTTCCTTGACGGGCCTTGGCGGGAAACCCTCCTGGTCCCCTACCCCGGCTGCCGCCTAGCCCCTGCCCCCTGACCTCCGCTCTCGTCCGGGCCGTGGTCAGACGGGGGCGTTCCAGGTGAGGAGGACGGGCTTGGCGTGCTCGAAGCCCGTGCGGGAGTAGGTGCCGGTGTCCAGGCGGAAGAAGCGCCCGTCCTCCGGCGGAAGGCCGAGCCACCGGGCGGCGAGCACGCGCAGGAAGTGCCCGTGGGCGACCAGGGCGACGGTCCCGGGTTCACGGAGGGCACGGGCGATGACGCGGTCGGCGCGGGCGCCGACGTCGGCGGCGCTCTCGCCGGGCGTCGTGCCGGGGATCACGCCGTCACGCCACAGGTACCAGTCCGGCCGGTCCTCGCGGATCCGGGGCGTGGTGATGCCCTCGTAGCCGCCGTAGTCCCACTCCCACAGGTCGGGGTCGATCTCGTAGTCGGTCAATCCGGCCAGGTCGGCGGTACGCCGCGCGCGGGCGGCGGGGCTGACCAGCACAAGCCCGAAGGTGCGCGCCTTCACCACGGGGGACAGGGCCCGCGCCTGGTCCTCGCCGTGCGGGGTCAGCGGCAGGTCGGTCCGGCCGGTGTGCCGCCCGTTCTTGCTCCACTCGGTCTCGCCATGCCTGAGCAGCACCATCTCATCCATACCGCCATCATCTACGTCCCGGCGAGTTCTTCCACGACCGGGGTCAGCGCGGGCAGGTCGCGTTCGTGGTGGACGGCGAAGTAGGACAGGTCGTGGGTGTCGCGCCAGTGCCGGAGGCGGTCGCGGATGTCGGCCGAGGTGCCGGGGAGCACCTGCGGGGTGCCTTCGAGGGCGGCCGAGCGGGCGGCGCTCCACGGCTCCTCGGGGCGCGGTTCGCCGGCACGCAGGATGCTGGTGCCCAGTTCGAGGCCCGGGTAGCGGGGCGCGGCGCGGAGCCGGGCCAGCTTGGCGAGGAAGGCGGCCTCGCCGCCGTCGCCGGGGTCGGGGCCGCTGCCGTCGGCGCGGATGCGCATGGTCAGGTGGACGGTGTCGGCCTCGCGGGCGGCCAGGTCGAGCAGGCGCGGCCCGCCGCCGCCGAGCAGGAGCCGGGGCTGCCGGCCGGGCAGGGGCCACTGCTCCAGGCCGTCGACGCGGTAGTGCTCGCCGTGGTGGGTGAAGGGCCCGGGCGTCCAGAGCCCTTTGAGCACGGTGATCGCCTCCGCCAGCCGCGCCAGCCGCACCCCCGGCGGATCGTACGGCAGGCCCGCCGCGCCGTACTCGCCGGCCATCCACCCGGTGCCCAGCCCCACCTCCAGCCGCCCGCCGGACAGCAGGTCGAGCGTGGCGGCCTCCTTGGCCAGCACCGCCGGGTGCCGGAAGTCGTTGGCCAGCACGAGCGTGCCGACCTTGAGCCGGGTGGTCGCGCACGCGGCGGCGGTGAGCGCGGCCAGCGGCGCGAAGCGCGGCCCGACCAGGTGGTCGGGAACGAGCAGGACGTCGAAGCCGGTGTCCTCCAGCCGCCGCGCCGCCTCGCGCCAGGCCCGGGCCGACTCGGCCCCGCGCAGCACCGCCGCGAATCTGAACCGCCGCATGAGCGGACTTTACCAAGCGCTTGCTACGAGCAACACTGGGGCGCATGGAGATGCGCCGGGTCACCGAGGCCGAGGCCGCCGCCTTCGACCGCGACGGCTGGGCGCACCTGCCCGGCCTGGTGGATCCCGCCACCGTCGCCGACCTGGCCGAACGCGCCAGGGCCCGGCTCGCGAGCCGTACCACCCGCCACGCGGGCCGGGTGGACGAGGCCTTCGGCCAGTCCCGCGACGTGGCCGCCGAGGACGAGCGCTTCGGCGCGGTGATGACCGCCTTCGGCCCGAGCGCGGTCGAGCTGCTGCACGGGGTGGCCGCGGTCCGGGTCCAGGTCAGCAACCTGCTGGTCAAGGAGCCGGGCGAGCACGGCGAGACCGCCTTCCACCAGGACTTCCCGTGGATGCCGATGGACCGCTCGGCCATGCTCACGCTGTGGCTGGCGCTGGTGGACGTGCCCGCCGAGATGGGCTCGCTGCGCTTCTTCACCGGCTCGCACACCCGCGGGCTGCTCGGCCGCAGCTTCCTGCGCGCGGGCGACGACCAGCTCAGCGTGCATCCCTGGCTGCGCGAGCACGACCTGTCGCCGCCCCTCGACCTGGCCGCCGGGGACGCCACCGTGCACCACTCGCTCACCGTGCACGGGGCGCCCGCCAACCGGCTGGGCCGGGCCCGGCTGTCGTTCACCGCCACCTACTTCGACGCCGCGACCCTCTACACCGGCGCGCCGTACGCGCAGACCGACGGGCTCGGCCTGACGGTCAACGAGCCGTTCGAGCACGAGAGGTTCCCGTGCCTGAGACCGTGAGGGGTCCCGTCGCCGACCTCGGCGCCACGCTCATGCACGAGCACGTCTTCGGCCTGAGCCCGGAGATCCTCTGGAACTGGCCGGACATCCCCGAGCAGCGCGACGTCGAGCAGGCGGCGGCCAAGCTGGAGGCGCTCCGGGCCGAGGGCATCGACACCATCGTCGACCTGACCGTGGTCGGCCTGGGCCGCTACGTCCCGGCGGTGCAGGAGGTGGCCGCGCTCACCACGGTCAACATCGTCGCCGCCACCGGCCTGTACACCTACGACGCGCTGCCGCCGTACTTCGGCAACCGCGGCCCCGGCTCGCTGTTCGGCGGGCCCGACCGGCTCGCCGGGTTCTTCGTCCGCGACCTCACCGAGGGCATCGGCCGCACCGGCGTGAAGGCGGCGATCCTCAAGTGCGCCACCGACCGCCCCGGCATGACGCCCGGCTGCGAGCGCGTCTTCCGCGCGGTGGCCGAGGCCCACCTGGCGACCGGCGCGCCGATCAGCACGCACAGCCACGAGCCCGGCGGCCTGGAGCAGCAACGGCTGCTGGCCGCCTGCGGCGTGGACCTGAGCCGCGTGATCATCGGCCACGCCGGTGACTCCACCGACCTGGCCTACCTGGAGGAACTGCTGGCCGCGGGCTCCTACCTGGGCATGGACCGCTTCGGCCTGGACGCGATCACGCCCTTCGAGCAGCGCGTGGCCACCGTCGCCGCGCTGTGCGAGCGCGGCCACGCCGGCCGGCTGGTGCTGGGCCACGACTCCTACTGCTTCAACGACCGCTTCGACGCCGAGGTGGTACGGCGGCGCCACCCGAACTACCACCTGCTGCACCTCACCCGCGACGTGCTGCCCGAGCTGCGCCGGCGGGGCGTCACCGCGGAGCAGATCGACCAGATGCTCGTCGCCAACCCGCGAAGGATCCTCGGATGGACTTCGACGTCACCGCCGCCTGGCACGTCGCCTCGCCGTACGCCTTCCTGAGCCGGCTGCGCCGCGAGCAGCCGGTCTTCCGCAGCGAGCACCTGGGCGCGTACGTGCTGACGCGCTACGCCGACGTGCGGGCGGCCTACGGCGACCCCCGCCGGTTCTCCTCGCGCGGCTCGCTGACCATCTCCCGCAGCCTGACCGAGGAGACCCGGGCCAAGCTGGGTGAGCACGGCTCGTTCCTGTCCAGCTTCGTGGCCAACGTGGACCCGCCCGACCACACCCGGCTGCGCCGCTCGGTCTCGCGCGCCTTCACCCCGCGCGCGGTGGCGGCGCTGGAGCGGGAGTTCCGCCGGCTCAACGAGGAGCTCCTGGACCGCGTCGAGCCGC
Organism: Nonomuraea sp. NPDC050328; assembly: GCF_044459405.1. NCBI lineage: Bacteria > Bacillati > Actinomycetota > Actinomycetes > Streptosporangiales > Streptosporangiaceae > Nonomuraea > Nonomuraea sp. NPDC050328. The sequence goes on from NZ_JBITIW010000002.1 coordinate 494,356, forward strand.
GCGGCGAGGCCGACTTCGTCACCGACCTGGGTCACGAGCCGTCGGTCCGGCTGACCGCCGGCTTCATCGGCGTCCCCGCGGCCGACGAGGCGTTCGTCCAGGCCAGGGTGAAGGACTGGTTCCAGCTCTTCCTGTCGCCCCAGCCGCCGGAGCGGCAACTGGAGCTGGCCGGGAGCTTCCTGACCTACCTGGACTACGTGGACCGGCTGGTGGCGCGGCGCCGCGACGAGCCGCGCGAGGACTTCGTGACCCTGATGACCCGCAGCGGGCTGGCCCACCGCGAGGTGGTGGAGCTGATCTCCACCATCCTGCTCGGCGGCAACGACACCGTGCCCAACCAGCTCGGCAACAGCGTCCACCGGCTGCTGCGCGAGGGGCTGTGGCCGGTGCCGGACGAGCTGCTGGCGGGGGCGGTCGAGGAGTGCATGCGCATCGACGGGGCCTCGCTCGGCTCCTTCCGCTACGCCGCCGCCGACGTCGAGCTGCACGGGGTCACCATCCCGCGCGGCGCGCTGGTGCTGTTGTCGAGCGACTCGGCCGGGCACGACGAGAGCGTCTTCCCCGACCCGGAACGTTTCGTGCCGGACCGGCCCAACGCCGACGCCCACCTGGTCTTCGGCTACGGCATCCACTTCTGCGTGGGGGCCGCGCTGGGCCGGTTGCAGCTTCGCACCGCCCTGGAGGTGCTGGGGCGGCGCCTGCCGTACCTGCGGCTGACCGGGGGAGCCCCCAGCTACCGCAGGTCGCTGGTGGGACGCGGGCTGACCTCGCTCCCGGTCGCCTGGACCAGGACCTGAGCCGCCCCCGGCCTCAGCGGACCGGCTGCTTGAGCAGGCTCAGGGCCACGCCGCCCATCCCGACGACCATGATCGCCCACGGCACCGCGGCCAGCAGCGTGGACAGGCCCAGGATCCAGGGCAGCGGCACCAGCACCGGCGCGACCACCAGCGCGATCGCCGCCCAGGCCGGCGCGGTGCGGCCGAGCAGGGCCGCCAGGCCGAGCAGGAGCAGCCCGAGCATCGCGGCGAACCAGAGCAGGCCGAGCGGCGAGGTGGGCAACCCGTCGACGTAGACCTGCTCGATCCTGGTGATCGTGGGCACGTCGAGGCCCGCCTTGTGCGCGGCGTAGATGAGGTCGTCGCTGTCGGTGGAGATCGGGACGGCGAGGCTGAAGGCCAGGATCGTGCCGACCAGGCCGAGCACCGGCCGGCCGGCGCGGGCGACCTTGGAGACGGCCAGCAGCGCCGGGATGATGGTCAGCGCGCCGAGCGCGGCCAGCCAGGCGGCGGTTGGGTAGCTGCCGGCGTGGTCGACCAGGGCCTGCACGTAGGCCTGCCCTTCCGCGGTGGCCTGGATGGGGCTCAGCAGCAGCCCGGCCAGGATGGTGAGCGGCGAGACGAAGGCGCAGGCGATCATCGCGTACCGGGCGAAGGTGTCGGCGCCCGAGCGGGGAGTGGTGGCGAGACCAGTCATGGTACGAGCGTCGGCCGCCCGGAGCCGGCCTGCATGAGTAGGCCATACTCATTCTGTGGAACCGATTTCGGTGGGACTGATCGGGGCGGGGCCCTGGGCCGAGGACGCGCACGCGCCGATGCTGAAGGCGGGGCCGCACACCAGGCTGGCCGGCGTCTGGGCCCGGCGGCCAGAGGCGGCCGCCCGGCTCGGCGCGCCCGTCTTCGAGCGGCTCGACGAGCTGTTCGAGCACTGCGAGGCGGTGGCCTTCTGCGTGCCGCCCGGCGTCCAGGCGGAGCTGGCCGTCCGCGCCGCCCGCGCGGGCAAGGCGCTGCTGCTGGAGAAGCCGCTCGCCGACACTCTGGACAACGCGGTACGGCTGGCCGAGGTGATCGGTGAGACCGGTGTGCCCTCGCAGATGATGCTGACGCTGCGCTACGCCGCGCCCACGCGCGAGTTCCTCAAGCAGGCCGGCGCCGTGCGCCCCTTCGGCGGCAACGCCCTGGTCGTCGGCGGCCTGCTGCGGCACGGCGGCGCCTACGCCACCCCGTGGCGGCTGCAGCGCGGCGTCCTGCTCGACGTCGCCCCGCACTCGCTCGACCTCATGGACGCCGCCCTGGGCACGATCACCGGCGTGCGCGCCCGCGGCAACACGCTGGGCTGGACCGGCCTGCTGCTGGAGCACGAGGGCGGCGCGCTCAGCGAGATGTCCCTCACCATGGCCGCCGGCACCTGGACCTCCCGCTACGCCGTCTTCGGCGCCGAGGGCAGCGCCGAGTTCGGCGGCTACGACGGCGACGACCCGCTCGACGTGATCGCCGCCGAGTTCGCCGAGACCGTACGGCGGGGCGGCGGCCACCCCCTCGACGCCCAGCACGGCCTCCACCTGCAGCGGATCATCGACGACGCCGAGAAGCAGCTCTTGACGTAAGAGCATTCCGGAGAATTGATAGCGTTTGTCCGACGCGCAGAGTTGCAGCGAAGTCCGGTGGGAATCCGGCGCTGTCCCGCAACTGTCATAGCCAGGTCGCCTGCCTCCGCGCTGACGTCATCAACCCTCGTGGAAAAGGGTGATCCGTCGACATCGACGCGGGTCTCTCGGTTCCAGCAGTGAAAGGACTACTCGTGAGGCCCGTAGGAAAGGCTTTCGCGGGTGCGATGCTGGGTGTTCTCGCTCTGGCCGGTTGCGGTCAGAGCACGGGCGCACCGGCGTCCAGTACCCCCGCCTCCGCACCCTCCGCTTCCGCACCGGCGGCATCCGGCTCCGCCTCCCCGCAGGCCGAGGCCGCCTTCCCGGTGACCGTCGAGGCCGGCAACGGCCAGGTCACCATCGCCAAGCGCCCCGAGCGCATCGTCTCGCTCTCGCCCACCGCGACCGAGACCCTCTTCGCCATCGGCGCGGGCCCGCAGGTCGTCGCGGTCGACGACCAGTCGAACTTCCCCGCCGAGGCGCCGAAGACCGAGCTGTCCGGCTTCAAGCCGAACGTCGAGGCGATCGTCGCGCACAAGCCCGACCTGGTCGTCGTCGCCAACGACACCGACAAGGTCGTCGCCGAGCTGACCAAGCTCAGCATCCCGGTCCTGCTGGAGCCGGCCGCCACCAAGCTGGAGGAGGCCTACGACGAGATCGCCGACCTCGGCGCCGCGACCGGCAACCCGGACAAGGCCCAGCAGACCGTCACCACGATGAAGACCGAGCTGGAGCGCCTGGCCGCCGAGGCGCCCAAGGACAAGAAGCTCAGCTACTACCACGAGCTCGACCAGACGCCCTACGCCGCCACCTCCACCACCTTCATCGGCCAGGTCTACAGCCTGTTCGGGCTGGAGAACATCGCCGACAAGGCGCCCGACGCGGCCGGCGGCTACCCGAAGCTCTCGGCCGAGTTCGTGGCCCAGGCCGACCCGGCGCTGATCTTCCTCGCCGACGTCAAGTGCTGCCAGCAGAGCAAGGACACCCTGGCCAAGCGGCCGGGCTGGAAGAACCTGTCGGCGATCAAGAACGACCAGGTGATCCAGCTCGACGACGACATCGCCTCCCGCTGGGGCCCGCGCGTCGTGGACCTGGCCAAGGCCATCTCCGCCGCGGTGGGCAAGGCCGCCTGAGCCGATGAAGGCGACGAGAGCCCGGTTCGTCCCGGTCGCGGCGACGTCCGTCCTGCTCCTGGCGACCATGGTCGCCGGGCTGCTGGGCGGCGCGGCGGACATCTCGCCCGGGCAGGTCGTCGTCCAGGCGCTCGACTGGCTGCCCCTCGTGGACCTCGACTCCGGGCTCAGCCCGGTCGAGCAGGGGCTGCTGTACGAGCTGCGGTTGCCCAGGGTGCTGATCGCGGCCGTGGTGGGCGGGCTGCTGGCCATCGCGGGCGCCGGCTACCAGGGCGTCTTCCGCAACCCGCTGGCCGACCCGTACCTGCTGGGCGCGGCGGCCGGCGCGGGACTGACGGTGACGCTGGTCATCGTGATGGTGCCGGACCCGTCGTTCGGCATCCCGCTGGCCGCCTTCCTCGGCGCGCTGGGCGGGGTGCTGCTCGCCTACGCGCTGGGCAACACCGCGGGCCGCGCCGGCGGCACCGCCACCCTGGTCCTGGCCGGGGTGGCGGTCACCTCCTTCCTGACCGCGATCCAGACCTTCCTCCAGCAGCTCAAGGTCGAGCAGTTGCAGCGCATCTACTCCTGGATCCTCGGCGACGTCGGGGGCGGCTGGGACCAGCTCACGCTGGTGCTGCCCTACGCCGCGCTCTCGGCGGTGGTGCTGCTCCTGCACGGCCGCACCCTCGACGTGCTCTCGGTGGGCGAGGAGGAGGCGACCAGCCTGGGGCTGAACGCCGCCCGGGTGCGCCTGATGGTGCTGCTCGCGGCCTCGCTGGCCACCGCCGCCGCGGTCGCGGTGAGCGGGCTGATCGGCTTCGTCGGCATCGTCGTGCCGCACGTGGTGCGGCGGCTGTTCGGCGGCAGCTACCGCGTGGTGCTGCCGCTCTCGCTGCTGGCCGGGGCCGCCTTCCTGGTGGTCGCCGACCTGGTCGCCCGCACCGTGCTGGCCCCGGCCGAGCTGCCCATCGGGGTCGTGACCATGTTCGTCGGCGCGCCGTTCTTCGTCGCGGTTCTCCGCATGACCAGGAAGGTCACGGTGTGATGATCTCCGTCGACGGGCTGTCGGTGACGCTCGGGGAGCGGCGCGTCCTGCACGACGTCCAGCTCCGCGTCGAGCGCGGCGAGTGGCTCGCGGTCATCGGGCCCAACGGCGCGGGCAAGTCCACGCTGCTGCGCGCCCTGATGGGCCTGATCAAGCACGAGGGCAGCGTCACGCTCGCCGGTGCGGGGGCGGGGCCGCTCAAGCCGCGGGCGCTGGCCCGGCTCGTGGCCTACGCGCCGCAGTCGCCCTCGCTGCCGCCGGACATGACGGTGTTCGACTACGCGCTGCTGGGGCGCACGCCGTACATCCCCTACCTGGGGCGGGAGAGCCGGCACGACCGGGAGGTGACCGCCTCGGTGCTGGAGCGGCTCGACCTCACCGGCCTGGCCGGACGCCAGCTCGAGCGGCTGTCCGGCGGCGAGCGGCAGCGCGCGGTGCTGGCCCGGGCGCTGGCGCAGCAGGCGCCGGTGCTGCTCCTGGACGAGCCGACGACCGCGCTCGACCTCGGGCACCAGCAGCAGGTGCTGGAGCTGGTCGACCGGCTGCGCCGGGCCGACGGGCTGACCGTGCTCACCACGCTGCACGACCTCAGCCTGGCCGCGCAGTACGCCGACTCCCTCCTGCTGGTCGCCGACGGGCGCGCGGCGGCCACGGGCCGCCCGGCCCAGGTGCTGACCGAGGCCTTGGTCAGCCGGCACTTCGGCGCGCATGTGAAGATCGAGCCGGGCCCCGACGGGCGGCCCGTCGTGCATCTGGTGAGAGGCGGGCCATGAGGCTGAGCTACCGCGAGGAGGAGGGCGCGCGGCTGGGCGCGCTGCTGTGGGAGTTCGGGCCGGGCCACCGGGCGATCTCCTCGGCCATGCTGGGCGGCGGCATCGGCCCGGTCTCCTGGGTGCTGAACGCCCAGGTGATCGCGGGCTACTCGCGCATGGACCCGGTCGAGCACCTGCGCTCGCTCGGCCCGGCCGAGGGGCCCGGCGTCGGCATGATGACCGCCGCGCACGTCCCGGCCTTCGTCGAGGCCGAGGACGAGGGCGTCACCGCCGTGGCCACGGTCGGGCTGCGCGTGCCGACCTGGGCCGCCGCCCCGCCCGGCGCGGCCGATCCCGAGCTGCGTCCGATGCGGGTCGGGACGATCAACATCGTCGCCGTGCTGCCGGTGGCGATGACCGACGCGGCGCTGGTCAACGCGGTCATGACGGTCACCGAGGCCAAGTCGCAGGCGCTGGCCGAGACCGGTTTCGCCGGCACCGGCACCGCGTCCGACGCGGTCTGCGTCGTGGTGCCCTCGGCGGGGGAGGAGGAGCTCTTCGGCGGGCCGCGCTCGGTGTGGGGCGCGCGGCTGGCCCGCGCCGTCCACCGCGCGGTACGGCAGGGCGCCACCGAGTGGGAGGCGGTCGCGTCCCGGTTCGCCTGATCGGCGCTGTGCGCATTTGTGCGCAGACGGAAAACGTTTACAGGGCAATCCTGGGAGACGTCGCGGGGGCGGAGAGGCCGTCCCGCGCGCCGTTTCCGAAGGAGAGACCCATGAAGAAGCACCTCCGGCTGGCCGTTCTCACCGCCGCCTCGCTCGCCGCGCTCGGCACGCTGGCCACGCCCGGCCAGGCCGCGATGGACACCTCCCAGGCCCGCGTCCAGCAGAGCAACGGCCGCCTGGAACTCGTGTACACCGGGACCGCCCTGGTCAACGCCGTGACCGTCTCCCGTGACGCCTCGGGCGCCACCGTGGTGGACGACTCGGTGGCCATCACCCCGGGCCCCGGCTGCCAGCCCGGCGCCGACGCCACCGTGGTGCGGTGCAGCGCCGGCGTCACCCGCGTCGTCGCCGACCTCGGCAGTGCCAGCGACCAGTTCACCAGCCTGATCGGCCTGACCGGCACGGTCAGCGGCGGCGAGGGCTTCGACACCTTCCACGCCGGCCGCGCCGCCGGCGCCGCCAGCTCGATCCGGTACGTCGGCGGCAACGGCGGTGACACCGTCAGCTTCGAGCAGGCCACCGACCGCGTGGTGGCCACCCTCGACAACGCCGCCAACGACGGCCGCCCCGCCGTCGACGGCCGCGCGGCCGACACCGACAACGCCGAGGTCGAGCACCTCATCGGCAGCCGCTTCGGCGACACCCTGAGCGGCAACGCGCTGCCCAACCAGCTCACCGGCAACGGCGGCGCCGACACCCTGCGCGGCTTCGGCGGCGACGACCTGCTGCGCGCCGCCGACGGGCTGCGCGACCTGGTCCTCGACTGCGGCGACGGGCCGGACCGGGTCGCGTTCGACTCGGGCAAGGAAGAGCCCTTCCTGAACTGCGAGAACCGCTTCCCGCAGTAGGACCGCGTGCCTCACCCGGCGGCCGGCGGCCCCAGCCCGCCGCCGCCGCTGGTCTCCACCACGAAGGCCTCGCCGGCGGCGAAGCGCACGTTGCCCGCCTTGGACGGCAGGCGTTCCAGCCGCCCGTCCAGGTGCCGCTTGAAGAAGCCGCCGGCCCGGCCCGGCAGCCCGCCCTCGCGGCCCGGCGGGGGCAGCCGGAGCCGGTCGCCGCGGGTGCTGACGTGGCAGTCGGCCAGGAAGCGGAAGACCGTCCTGGTGCCCCGCCCGCCGCGGTCGCGCCCGGCGCCGCCGGAGCCGTCGATGGTCTCGACCGACTCCACCACCAGCGGGCACCGGCTCTCCACCGGCTCCACCTGCGGCACCGAGTTGCGGCCGACACCGAAGTGCACCCCGGTCGCGTCCGGCCCGTCCAGGCCGCGCCGCGCGCCCACCCCGCCGAAGTCGTAGGACAGGTGGATCCAGTACGGCGGGCCGACCGCCGCGACGGAGAACGGCTGCAGGATCCCGCTGGGTGCGATGGCCCGCTCCGGGAGCGCGGTGGACAGCGCCTGGAAGACCGCCTCCATCGCCGCGTAGATCGGCACGAACCGCCCCCCGCACGGGTGCGGCGGCCGGGCGTTCAGCAGCGAGCCCTCCGGCAGCCGGATGTCCAGCGCCCGCAGGCAGCCCTCGTTCATCGGGATCGTGGGGTCGAGGAAGCAGCGCACCGCGAAGACGGCCGCGGCCAGCGACTGCGAGGCCGAGGCGTTGATCGCGGCGGGGACCTGGGGGCCGGTGCCGGCGAAGTCGAGCCGCACCGCGCCGCCGGAGATCTCCACCGCGACCCGGACGGTGTGCGAGCGGTCCAGGTCGAAGCCGTCGTCGTCGATCGGATAAGCCGCCTCGAAGCGGCCTTCCGGCAGCTCGGCGACGGCGGCCCGGGTGCGGGACTCGGCGTGGTCGAGGTAGGCCTCGACGCCCGCGGCCAGGCCCGCCTCGCCGTACTCGGCCAGCAGCCGGTCGAGCCGGGCCGCGGCCACCGCGGTGCCGGCGACCAGGGCGCGGACGTCGCCGATCACCTTGTCGGGGGTGCGGCTGTTGGCGCGCAGGACCGCCTCGATCGCCGGGTCCAGGCCGTCGCGGGTGGCCAGCCGTACCGGGGGGAGCTGGAGGCCCTCCAGGAAGATGTCGGTGGCCAGCGGCGCCATCCCGCCCGCCGACAGGCCGCCCAGGTCGGAGACGTGGATCATCGTGGCGGCGAAGTAGCACGGGCGGCCCGAGGCCCAGACCGGGCGGAAGACCAGCAGGTCGTTGGTGTGCACGCCGCCCCGGTAGGCGTCGTTCATGGCGTAGACCTCGCCCTCGCGCATCCGCTCGGCGGGGATGTCGCGCAGCAGCTCGGGCAGCGCGGTGCGCAGGGCCATGCTGTTCATCAGCGTGGTGGCCACCGACTGGGCCACCAGGCGGCCCTGGGCGTCCAGGACTGCGGCCGAGGCGTCGGAGCCCTCGACGATGAAGGTGGAGTAGGCCGAGCGCACCACCACGATGCTCGCCTCCTCCGCCGCCACCACCAAGGCGTGCCGCAGTACTTCGGCGGTCAGCGGGTCGGGGGCGGTCACGCGGGCCGCCGGTGCAGGCGGAGGCTGGAGTCGGCGGCCAGGCGGGCCTGCCAGCCGGGAGGGATGACGAGGGTGGAGCCGGGGTCCTCGACGATCGCGGGGCCGCGCACGCCGTCGGCTTCGGCGCGGGTCAGCACCGGGGTGGCCACGTACCCGCCGAGCTCGGGGAAGTAGGCGTCCCGGCGCCGCGCGGCGGGCGGCGGCTGGGGCTCGGCCGCCACGACCGGGGCGGCGGGGAAGTCGCGGGCGAGCCGGACACGGTAGGAGACCACCTCGATCTCGCCCTCCTGGTCGATGCCGTAGACCTCGCGGTAGCGCGCGCGGAAGCGGGCGGCCAGCTCGGCGCGCGACTCGCTCCAGTCCACCGTGAGATCGTGTGACTGGCCGTGGAAGCGCACGTCCACGGCCCGCGAGACGCTCACGCCCGGATCGTCCAGGCCGACCTCGAGATCGTCGGCGGCCGAACGGGCGAGCTCGGCGAAGATCGCTTCGGGGTCGGCCGCGCCGAGCCGGGTGCGGACCCGGGAGGTGGCCAGCGGCCCGGCGAGCAGCCCGGCGGCGGAGGCCACGCCGCACAGCGGCGGCACGATCACGTGCCTGATGCCGAACCGCTGGGCGATCCGGCAGGCGTGCACCGGCCCGGCCCCGCCGAAGGCGACCAGCGCGAACCCCCTCGGGTCGATGCCCCGCTGCACGGTGACCACGTGCACGGCCGAGGCCATGGCGGCGTTGACGATCTCGTGCACGGCGTGCGCGGCGGCGGCGCGGCCGACGCCCAGCGGGGCGGCCAGCCGGTCGAGCGCCTTGGCCGCCAGGAGCGGATCCAGCGGCAGCGAGGCCGCCCCGAGGTAGCCGAGCACGAGGTCGGCGTCGGTGACCGTGGGCTCCAGGCCGCCCAGCCCGTAGCAGGCCGGTCCGGGCGAGGAGCCCGCCGAGACGGGGCCGACGCGCAACGACCCGGCCGGGTCCAGCCAGGCGATGCTGCCGCCGCCCGCCCCGACCTCGGCCAGGTCGATGGCGGGCGTGCGGATCGGGATGCCGGTCCCGGCCCGCCGGCCGCCGAAGCTGCCCTTGCCGCCGACGTGGAACTCGCGGGTGATCGCGGGCCGGCCGGCGCGGATGACGCAGGCCTTGGCGGTGGTGCCGCCCATGTCGAACGAGACGGCCTCGCCGTACCGGGCGGCCATGAGCGCGCCGGCGGCCGGGCCGGACTCGATGGTGACCACGGCCCGCCGGGCGGCCAGCGGCGCGGAGACGACCCCGCCGCCGGAGTCCATGACGTAGACCGGCGCGGTGATGCCGAGCGCGCGCAGGGCCTCGCCCAGGCGGGTGAGGTAGGCGGCCATGAGCGGGCCGACCCGGGCCGAGACGAGGGTGGTGGTAGCGCGCTCGTACTCGCGGATCTCGGGCCAGACCTCGGCCGAGGTCACCACGTGCGGGACCGACTCGCGCAGGATGGCCGCGACGCGCTCCTCGTGGGCGGGGTTGGCGTAGGAGTGCAGCAGGCAGACCGCCGCCGAGGTGAGGCCGCGCGCGGTGATCTCCCGGGCGGCCTGCCGTACCGACTCGGGGTCGAGGGGCAGGAGCACCTCGCCGCGGCTGCCGGTGCGCTCGGTGACCTCGAAGCACTCGGCGTCGAGCACCGGGGGAGTGAAGCGCAGGTCGTAGCGGTCCTCCTCGACCCGGGCGTAGCGGCCCAGCGGGATCATCGATCGGAAGCCGCGCGTGGTGACGAAGGCGACGCGGGCGCCGCCGCCCTCCAGGACGGCGTTGGTGGCCAGGGTCGTGGCGTGCACGACGCGGCCGATCCGGGCCGGTTCGGCGACGAGGCGAGTAACGCCGGAGACGATCGCGGCGATGGGATCGTCGGGGGTGGTCAGGACCTTCGCGACCGACGACGAGCCCGTCTCGTCACGCAGGACCACGTCGGTGAACGTGCCGCCGACGTCGATGGCGAGGCCGGCCGAACCGAAGGTCACGGCAGTACGGTAAATCACGTACCAAGCGCTTGTCGCCCTTGACTTCCGCCCATCGGTTGGGACCCTGGTCCTAGGCTCTGCAGGGGAGACAGAGATGGCCCGAGTCACCGCTCTCGCCGCGGGCGCGGCCGCTGCGCTCCTCGTGTGCGCACTGCCCGCCCTGGCGCACGAGCATCCCAGCGGCATCACCGATCTGGTGACCCCGTCGGTCGTACGAGTCGAGGCGAGTCAGCGCGTCGACATCACCCTCTTAGACCACATCGGCGACCTCGTGCACATCGAGCGCAGCTACGAGGTGCCGCTCGGCAGCGGCACCGGCATCGTGGTCAACCCGGAAGGCGCGGTGGTCACCCTCACCCGGGTGGTCAAGTCCGAACAGGACGCTGCGATCTACGCCGCCAACAAGATCTTCGCCGAGCACCACAAGGTCAAGGTGCCGGGCGACTTCGCCAAGCACGAGCTCAAGGACCCGCTGCTCAACCGGCACCTGCAGGCCTGCTACCCGCCCAAGCGCAGCACCGCCACCTGCATCGCCAAGGTGACCACCACGGTCACCGTCTTCCCCAACATCAACCCCCCGGACGCCAAGGGCTTCGCCGCCGAGGTCGCCTCGACCGGCGACAAGCCGGACAGCCCGGCGGTGCTGGTGCCCTCCGGCCGCGCCGACGGCAGCGTGGGCCTGCCCACCGCCCCGCTGGCGCAGAAGGTGCCCGACCAGGAGGGCTCGCCCACCTCGATCGCCGGCTTCCTCGGCCGGCCCTCGCCCACCCTCAAGCTCACCACCGAGATCGCCCACCTGGGCAAGGGCGGCGCCGGCGAGGGCGGCCGGCCCTTCTCCGACCCGTACAAGAAGGTCGACGAGCCGGTGAAGCTGGGCGCCCTGGTCGACAAGGGCATGCTCGGCGCGCCGGTGATCGGCGACAAGGACGGGCACGTGATCGGCCTCCTGATCGGCGGGGGCAAGGACGCCAGGATGATCGGCGTGCGCGAGATCACCGCGGCCCTGAACAAGGCCGGCATCCCGCCGCGGCGCGGCGCGGTCGACGCCGCCTTCGAGCACGCCCTGACCCGCTTCCACACGAAGTACTACACCGAGGCCACGCCCGGCTTCCAGCGGGTGCTCGACCTCTACCCGGGCCACACGGTCGCCGCCGAGCACCTGAAGACCTCGCTGGCCAAGCGGGGCACCGCCGAGGACCAGGGCACCGCCCGGCAGGCGGCCAAGAAGCCGGTCAAGTCCGCGCTGCCGCTGTGGCCGTTCATCGCCGCCGCGGCCGTGCTGCTGGTGGCGGCGCTGGCCGGGATCTTCCTGCTGTGGCGCCGCCGCCGCGCCGCCGCACCCGAACCGGCGGCCCCGCCGCCCGGGCCGGTGCCGCCACCGGTGGCGGCCGCCAGGACGCCCGTCGACGAGGGCGCCCACCAGACGGTCGTGGTCCGCCGCTCGCAGATCCAGGACGCCCTGCAGCAGCACTCCCAATCCCACTCCCAGCCGCAGCCGGTGCTGACCGCGCAGGAGGTCAAGTTCTGTACGGCCTGCGGCATGAAACTGGGCCGGGGCCACCGGTTCTGCGGCTTCTGCGGACATCCCAGCGAGACGTGATGCACTTGAACGAGCGTTCCCTCATCGGCCAGGAGGTGGCTGGCTACTACATCGAGGACATCATCGGCAAGGGCGGCATGGCCGTCGTCTACCTGGCGCTCGACCCCCGGCTGTCCCGCCGGGTGGCGCTGAAGATCCTCAACCCGGTGCTCAGCGTGGACGACCGCTTCCGCCAGCGCTTCATCCTGGAGTCGCGCACCGTCGCCAGCATCGAGCACCCGAACATCATCCCGATCTACGAGGCCAGCGCCGATCCGGGCGGCGTGCTGTACATCGCCATGCGCTACGTCGAGGGCCTCGACCTGCGCCGCCTGATCATCGACCGCGGGCCGCTGCCACTCGGCCAGGCCAACCAGCTCTTCGCCCAGGTCGCCGCCGCGCTCGACACCGCGCACAACCACGACCTGATCCACCGCGACGTCAAGCCGGCCAACATCCTTGTCGCCGGTGACCACGTCTACCTGACCGACTTCGGCATCACCAAGCACCGCACCTCGATCTCGGGGCTGACGCAGACCGACCAGTTCATCGGCACGCCCCGGTACATGGCGCCGGAGCAGATCAACAAGGAGGTCATCGACGGGCGGTGCGACCAGTACGCGCTGGCGTGCGTGGTCTACGAGGCGCTGACCGGGCGCCTGCCGTTCGAGCGCGACAACGACATCGCGCTGCTGTGGGCGCACCTGGCCGAGTCGCCCGCGCCGCTGTCGCAGCTCAGGCCCGAGCTGCCGCCCGCGGTGGACGCGGTCATGATGCGGGCGCTGGCCAAGTCGCCCGAGCAGCGCTTCGACTCCTGCGGCGAGTTCGTGGCCGCGTTGCGCGACGCGATCAGCGGGCAGGCGCCGCCCACCCGGCCGGTGCCGGCGATCGGCCGGAAGCCGGGCGGCGGGCGGCTGCCGCTCATCCTCGCCTCGCTGGTGGCGGCCGTGGCGGCGATCACGCTGGTCGCGCTGCTGGTGCTGGGCGGGGCGGACGAGCCGGAGTGGACGGTCTACCCGGGCTCGCCGGCCGCGCCGGTGACCTTCGAGTACCCGGCCGAGTGGACGGCCAAGACGCACTCCGACCTGTTCGCGGTGGTCTCGCCGCGGGTGACGGAGTTCGAGCGGCTCTTCGTCGCGGGCGCGACCGCCGACTGGTCGGAGGTCGGGCCGGTCATCTCCGCCGATCCCGAGGCGGCGGCGGGCTTCTACGCGCAGCTCGCCGACACCATCGACACCAAGGCCGACGCGGCGCAGCTCAAGGCCACCCTGGACACGATGCTGCCGGGCGAGGTGGAGATCACCGGCAAGCCGGTGGACGACGCCCTGGGCACGACCCCGGCGCGCAAGTTCGAGGGCGTCATGGTGGACCGGCAGGGCCGGGCGGCCCGGCTGGCCTTCACCGGGTACGTCGTCGAGCGCGCGGGCAAGCGGCTGCTGCTGCTCTACTACTGCGCGCCGACCGCGTGCCGGCCGGCGACCGAGGAGCGCATGCGGGGCAGTGCCAGGCTGACCTGACCGGACGCCGCCCGCCCGGCGTCGATCTTGTACGGCGGGCGGCGGTACTTGCGGCTCACTTGCGGACGGCTTGGCCGGGCTGTCGCCGATTGACCTCGGGGGATTACCCTCCCGCTGTGGGTATTCGCGTCGTCATCGCCGACGACCAGGCGATGGTCCGGGTGGGCCTTCGCATGGTCGTGGACAACGAGCCGGACATGGAGGTCGTCGGAGAGGCCTCCGACGGGCTCGAGGCCGTCTCGGTCGTCCGCCGGACAAGTCCGGACATCGTCCTCATGGACATCACCATGCCGCGCCTCGACGGGATCGCGGCGGCCAAGCAGATCCTGGAGGCCTCCCTCGCCCCCAGGGTCATCATCCTGACCACCTTCGACACCGACGAGAATCTCTACGCCGCCCTCCGGGCGGGCATCAGCGGCTTCCTGCTGAAGGTCTCGCCGCCCGAGCAGCTCATCGAGTCCATCCGGGTCGTGCACACCGGCGAGGCGCTGCTCGACCCGGCGGTCACCGGCCGCGTCATCGCCTCCTTCGCCGGGCGCTACGACCCGGCGCCGCCGCCGCAGCTCGACGAGCTCACCCCGCGCGAGCTGGAGGTCCTGCGCCTGCTGGCCAGGGGCCTGACCAACGCCGAGATCGCCAGGGAGCTGTTCGTGGGCGACGCCACCGTCAAGACCCACGTCGCCCGGGTGCTCATGAAGCTGCGGCTGCGCGACCGCGCTCAGGCGGTCGTCTTCGCGTACGAGGCCGGGGTGGTCCGGCCGGGGGCGTAGAAGCCCGCCCAGTCCTCGTCCGACATGCGGAGGATCTTCATCCCGACGTAGCCCACGGCGACGACCGGCAGCCACCACATGGGCACCATCGCCGGGCCGTAGGGCACGAACATGCTGCCGACGTACCCGGCCGCGGTGACCAGGGGCACCCACCAGCCGACGAAGCCGGAGCGCCAGACCAGGGCCAGCAGCAGCGGCAGCGCGCCGAACATGGCGACCAGTCCCGGGATCTGGAAGGCGACGAGCATGCCGGGCAGGTTCATCATCTCGTCCAGGATCTTCTGGGCCTGCTCCGGCGTGTGGTGCTGCCCGAGCCACCACTCGACCGGGTCGGTCATGAGCAGCGCCGAGGCGCTGATGTAGCCGAGCACCGTGATCGAGCCGATGATCGCGCCGGAGCGCGGGTGGCTGCGCCGGATCAGGTGCATCAGGCCGAGCGCGGCCAGCGCGGTCAGGATCCAGCTCCAGTGGTAGAAGGCCGACTGGAGCTGGGCCAGCGCGGGGTTGTCGCCGAAGCTGACGGCTTCGCGGTCGTCGCCCCAGGTGCCGGGGTCGACGACGACCGCCAGGCCCTGCAGGAGCGGGCCGGCGATCAGCAGGAGGCCGGAGGTGATCCGGCGGAATCGCACATGGTCGGTGAGCACGGTGGTTCCTGACGTCAGAGGGGTTGTCGAACGGGACGTTAATCGCGCGTCCAGGGCGCGGTCGTCCCTCCGGGGGCCTACTCCTCGTCGTCCGCCAGGTGGACACTCTGGTGGAGTTTCCGCCGACTATGTGTATATTTTTCGTCAGATAGCGTCTTCGGCAGGAGATTTTCTATGAGCGCGTTCCCCCGTGTGCTGGTCGACGAGGCCCACAGCCAGGCGTGGACCATCCGCCGCGAACTGGCCGTGACCCGCAACCCCGGCCATCCCGACGACAGCAGCTATGCCCGCGCGGCCGAGCGGCTGCGCCACCTCGGGCACACGGTGAGCGCGCACGAGAGCGGCGAGCTCACCGCCGAGGTGCTGGCCGGCGCCGACGTCCTGGTGATCGCCCACCCCGCCGAGGAGCGCTGGGAGCGCACCACCGGCCAGGGCAGCCCGGTGTACGGCGAGGCCGAGCTGGCGGCGATCGAGGAGTTCGTCCGCGGCGGCGGCGGCCTGGTCGTGCTGGCCGAGGAGGAGCAGGACAAGTACGGCAACAACCTGGCCGCCCTGCTCGGCCGCTTCGGCGTCGGCGTGACCCACACCACCGTGCGGGACGTGCGCCACGCGCACCGCGACGTGGCCACCTGGGTGCTGGGCGTGCCGGGCCGCGGCGGCCTGCTGGCCGGCGTCGAGCAGGCCTGCTTCTACCGTGCCGGGGCGCTGACCGCCCCCGAGGACGCCACCGTGCTCTTCGCCAGCTCCGCCGAGGCCGTGCCCGCCGGAGCCCCGCTGGCCGTCGCCCTCATCCACGGCAACGGCCGCGTGGTCGTCTTCGCCGACTCCGACCTGTTCGGCGACGACTCCATCGCCGACTACGACCACCTGACCCTGTGGGGCAACGTCGTCACCTGGGCCGCCCGCGTGCCCGCCGACGCCGGCTCGGCCGCCGCCCGCGACGAGCGCAAGGCCGCCCTCTTCGGCGAGCTCAAGGCCCTGGTCGAGGAGCTGCGCCCGCTCCAGGTCAAGGACGGCTCCGTCCCCGAGCGCCAGGACGAGGCGCGCGCCCTGATCGCCGCGATCTCCGCCAAGATCGGCGAGCTGGCGCCCTTCTTCCCGCACGACGCCGCCTACCTCACCCAGGTCCGGGCCGACCTGGCCAAGTGGGACCTCGGCGTGCCCGACTTCCTCGACTCGCTCGACCTGTTCCACCCCGACACCCAGCGGGTGGACGGCCTGGAGCACCTCGTGGTCTTCCCGATGTACACCCAGAACGGCAACCCCGCCCGCAACCTCGAAGCGGTCTGGCTGCGCACGATCTGGCCCGAGTGGCTGGCCAAGCTGGAGTCCTCCGGCTACGACAACCCGATGTTCGTGCCGATCGCCTTCGAGGACTTCACCGCCGGCTACGACACCCACTCCGCGGTGCTGTTCCCCGAGACCGTCGCGGTGCGCGAGAAGCCGGAGAAGTTCTCCTGGGGCGGTATCTTCGCCGACCGTGAGGCGGCCCGCTTCCGCCGCGTCTCCGAGGCCGCGGCCCGGACGCTCAAGCTCGACCTGCCGCCGGACGCCGAGCGGCTGCTGGCCTCCCAGCGGCTCGCCCAGGACACCTTCGTCATGTGGGACCTCATCCACGACCGCACCCACAGCCACGGCGACCTGCCCTTCGACCCCTTCATGATCAAGCAGCGCATGCCGTACTGGATGTACTCCCTGGAGGAGCTGCGCTGCGACCTGACCGCCTTCGGCGAGGCGGTCAAGCTGGAGGCCGAGGGCGTGCCGCAGGCGCGCTACGTGCAGATCGCGATCCTGTTCGACCGGCTCTTCCGCTTCCCGATCACCGGGGACCGGGTGCGCAACTACGACGGGCTCGGCGGCCAGTTGCTCTTCGCCTACCTGCACCGCAACGACATCGTCCGGTGGACCGACAACCGGCTCCTGGTCGACTGGGCGCGCGTCGCCGACGGCGTCGCGGACCTGCGCGGCGAGGTGGAGAAGCTCTACCGCGACGGCATCGACCGCTCCAAGGCCGCGCACTGGCTGGCCGCCTACGACCTGGTCTCGGCCTACGTCGAGCCGCACCCCTCCTCGAACTGGAAGCGGCGCGAGCTGCCCGAGGAGAACAAGGCCATGGTGGACGCGGTGCTGTCCGACGAGTTCCCCCTGAGCATGTTCTACGAGGCCCTGCGGCGTAAGCTCACCGACGTCGTCGAGTCCACGAAGGGGATCAAGGGATGATCATCCTCATCACCGGGGGCGGCGGGCCGACCGGCCAGGCCCTTTCCGCGCACTTCGCCAAGCACGGCCACACCGTGATCGCGGTCGACAAGGACGACGTCGACCTCCTGGACCGCGCCGCCGTACAGGAACTGGCCCGCTCGGTCGAGGCCGAGCACGGCCGGGTGGACGGCGTCTTCCACCTGGTCGGCGGCTGGCGCGGCGGCAAGACCTTCGCCGAGACCGACCTGGCCGACTGGGACCTGCTGCACGACCTGCTGGTCCGCACCCTCCAGCACGTCTCGCTGGCCTTCGAGCCGCTGCTGCGCAAGAGCGGCAACGGCCGCTTCGCCATCGTCTCGGCCAAGGCCGCGGAGCGCCCGACCGCGGGCGGCGCGGCCTACGCCGCGGCCAAGGCCGCCTCGGAGGCGTGGGTCATGTCCCTGGCCGACGGCCTGCGCGACACCGGCTCGGCGGCGACCGTCCTGGTGGTCAAGGCCCTGCTCAACGACGCGATGATCGCCGCCAAGCCGGAGGCCAAGTTCGCCGGCTTCACGCACGTCGATACCCTCGCCGAGGCGGCCGCCGCCCTGTACGAGCGGCCCGCCGAGCAGATCAACGGCACGCGATTGGACCTCACCCAGTGACACCCAGGCACGACCCCTCCAGCAAGGGACTCGCCAGCGACAACTACGCCGGCGTGCACCCCGAGATCCTCCAGGCGATCGTCGAGGCCAACGGCGGCCACCAGAGCCCCTACGGCGACGACGTCTACACCGAGGCGCTCCAGGAGGTCTTCCGGCGGCACTTCGGCCCCAGGGCCACCGTCTGGCCGGTCTTCAACGGCACGGCCGCCAACGTCGTCTCGCTCCGCGCGATGACCGCCCCCTGGGAGGCGGTCGTCTGCGCGGAGAGCGCGCACATCAACACCGACGAGGGCGGCGCCCCCGAGGTGGCCGGCGGCATCAAGCTCCGCACGGTCCCCACCCCGGACGGCAAGCTCACCCCCGACCTGATCGACCTGCAGGCCTGGGGCTTCGGCGACGTGCACCGCGCCCAGCCGCGCGTGGTGTCCATCTCCAACACCACCGAGCAGGGCACCGTCTACACGCCCGAGGAGATCCGCGCGATCACCGAGCACGCCCACTCGCTGGGCATGCTCGTCCACCTCGACGGCTCGCGGCTGTGCAACGCCGCCGCCGCGCTCGACGTCCCGCTCAGCGCGCTGAGCACCGACGCCGGGGTGGACGTGCTCTCCTTCGGCGGGGCCAAGATCGGGCTGCTGTACGGCGAGGCGGTCGTCGTGCTCAACCCGGAGGCGGCCAAGGGCATCGAGTACATCCGCAAGTCGCTGATGCAGCTCGCCTCGAAGATGCGCTTCCTTTCTGTGCAGTTCGAGGCGCTCCTGTCCGGCGACCTGTGGCTGCGCAACGCCCGCCACGCCAACGCGATGGCGCAGCGGCTGGTCACGGCCGTGCGCGACATCCCCGGCGTGCGGATCCCGCGCGCGGTCGAGGCCAACGGCGTCTTCGCGATCCTCCCCAAGGAGGTCACCGAGCGGCTGCAGAAGCGCTTCCACTTCTACACCTGGGACGAGGTCAGCGGCGAGGTGCGCTGGATGTGCGCCTGGGACACCACCGAGGCCGACATCGACGCCTTCGCCGCGGCCCTGCGCGAGGAGATGGCCTCCGCGTGACCGCCCTTCCGGGGCTGGTGCGGGCCGCGCTCGCCGCGGCGGACGCGGCGGCCTTCCCCCACTCCTGCGACCCCGGCACCGGACGCCTGCTGGCCACGCTGGCCGCGGGCGTCCGCGCCGGCGGCCGGGTGATCGAGATCGGCACCGGGACCGGCGCGGGCGCGGCCTGGCTGGTCTCCGGCCTGCTGCCGCGCACCGACGTCACGGTGACCACCATCGAGAACGACCCCGAGCGCGCCGCCGCGGCCGCCCGGCTGCCGTGGCCCGACTTCGTGGACCTCCAGCAGGGCGACGCCCTCGAACTGCTTCAGGCCGTGCGAGGCCGCTGCGACCTGCTGTTCGCCGACGCGGCGGCGGGCAAGCAGCACGGGCTCGACCTGTCGGTGGCCGCCCTGGCGCCCGGCGGGACGCTGATCGTGGACGACATGACCGAGTACCCGGGCTCGACCTGGCCCGAGGACTTCCGCGCGCGGCAGCGGGCGGTCCGCGAGCGCCTGCTCGGCGACCCCGGCCTCGTCGCGGCCGAGCTCCCGCACGCCCCGGGCCTCATCCTGGCCACCCGCCGCCGCTGACGCCCCGCCTCAGCGGGTGAGGATCGAGGGGTACGGCCGGCCGCCCCGGTGCCGGAGCAGGTCGGTCATCAGCTTGATCTCCCCGCTCTGCCCGCCGACGATCTTCTGCGCCATGCGCACCACCTCGTCCCGGTCGGAGCGCTCGATGAGCGCCTCGGCCATCTGCACCCCGCCCTCGTGGTGGCGGATCATGAGCTGCAGGAACAGGACCTCGGCCTCCTTGCCGGTCAGGCTCTTGAGCTTGGCCAGCTCCTCCTTGGAGGCCATCCCCGGCATTCCCGCTTCCGATGCTCCTGGCGACGGTGCTCCTGCCGACTGTGCTCCCGCCGACGGTGCGGCGCCGTGCCCGGCGTGCCCGGCCATCCACGCCATCGACGGCCGCTCGCCGACCTCAGGCAGCCCCCACTGCTCCAGCCAGCCGGTGAACCGGCCCCGCTGGGTGGCCTGGGTGTTGATGATGTCGAAGGCCAGGTTGCGCACGTCGGCGTCCTGGGTGCGGTTGTAGACGAGGAACGACATCTCGACCGCCTGGCCGTGATGGGTCCCCATGTCACGGGCGAACCCGGCCTCGGCCGAGGCGTCGGACGGCGTGCCGTCCCGCAGGAAGAGGAAGGCGGCCGCCACCAGGAGCAGGGTGAGGGCGCCGGCGATGATCATTCTGGGCTTTTGCATGGCACGTCCAGCGTACCGACCAGCAGATAAAGGCAGCTTATTCTCCATATACGCCCGTAGGGCATAAGGTGACCCCTGATTGCCATCCCGATGGAGGAACGATGACGAAGGAGAAGGCCGTCGCCAGGCGCGAGCAGCTGGCGAAGGCCCGTGCCCAGCAGCAGCGCAAGGAACGACGCGCCGCACTGATCATGTGGGGCGCCGGCGGTGCCGTCATCCTGCTCCTCGTCGGGCTGGTCGGCTTCTACCTGGTCAAGCAGGGCCGCGAGACCTCGCTGGACGGCGCCATCTCGGCCAAGTTCGAGGGCGGCAACCACGTCTGGAACACCGTCAAGTACCCGCAGACCCCGCCCATGGGCGGTGAGCACAACAACTACTGGCAGCAGTGCGACGTCTACGACAAGCCGATCCACAACGAGCACGCGGTGCACTCGCTGGAGCACGGCGCGGTCTGGATCACCTACCGCCCCGACCTGCCCAAGGACCAGGTGGACAAGATCAAGGAGATCGCCGGCAGCACGGGCAACAGCGAGTACATGCTGGTCAGCCCGTACGAGGGCCTGCCCGCGCCGATCGTCGCCAGCTCGTGGGGCCACCAGCTGAAGTTCCAGACGCTGGAGGAGCCGCGCCTGCGGGCCTTCATCAAGAAGTACCAGAACGGCCCGGACACCCCTGAGCCCGGCGCCACCTGCGGTGGGGAGAACGCCATCACCACCACCGCAGAGCAGCCGCTGCCGCCGGAGCCCAAGGCCGACCCGGCGACCGTGCCGTCGACCGCCCCCTCGGGCGCTCCCTCGGCCACGCCGTCGGCCGTCCCCTCGGCGACCAAGAGCTAGCCGGTCACGTCAGCAGTTCCTCGAAGGGCACCCAGTCCAGCCCGTGCGCCTGCGCCACGGGCTCGCTGACCAGGTGCCCTTCGTGCGTGCTGAGGCCCAGCGCGAGCGCCGGGTCCTCGCGCAGCGCGCTCAGCCCGCGCTCGGCCAGGGCCAGCGCGTAGGGCAGCGTCATGTTGGTCAGCGCGTAGGTCGAGGTGTGCGGCACCGCGCCCGGCATGTTCGCCACGCAGTAGAACAGCGAGTTGTGCACCGGGTACGTCGGCTCGGCGTGCGTCGTGGGCCGCGAGTCCTCGAAGCAGCCGCCCTGGTCGATGGAGATGTCCACCAACACCGACCCGGTCTTCATCGCGCTGACCAGCTCGTTGCTGATCAGCGTCGGCGCCTTCGCGCCCGGCACCAGCACCGCCCCGATGACCAGGTCGGCCTCCAGCACCGCCTTCTCGATCTCCAGGGCGTTGGAGGCGATCGTCTGGCAGTGGCCCTGGTAGATGACGTCCGCCTGGCGCAGCTTGTCGATGTTGCGGTCCAGCAGGACCACCTCGGCCTGCATGCCGAGCGCGATCGCCGCGGCGTTCATGCCCGAGACGCCCGCCCCGATGACCACCACGTGCGCCGCGCGCACGCCCGAGACGCCGCCCATCAGCACGCCCCGGCCGCCTTCCGGCCGCATCAGGTGGTAGGCGCCCACCTGCGGCGCCAGCCGTCCGGCCACCTCGGACATCGGCGCCAGCAGCGGCAGCCGGCCGTCCGGAGTCTGCACCGTCTCGTAGGCGATCGCGGTCGTGCCCGCCTCCAGCAGCGCCCGCGTGCACTCGGCCGAGGCGGCCAGGTGCAGGTAGGTGAAGAGGATCTGGGACTTGCGCAGCCGGTGGTACTCCTCGGCCACCGGCTCCTTGACCTTCAGGATCAGGTCGCCCTCGGCCCACACCTCGTCGGCGCTGCCCAGGATGACCGCTCCCGCGGCCGTGAAGTACTCGTCCGGGATCGCCGAGCCCGCGCCCGCGTCGTGTTCGACGTAGACCTGGTGGCCTTGCCGGATGAGCTCGTGGGCGCCGGCTGGGGTGAGGGCGACCCGGTACTCGTGGTTTTTGACCTCGCGTGGAACTCCGACCTTCATACCAACCCACTTCCCCCACAAAGCGGGAGGAATCTGCGATTACCCGGCCGCCGCTCCTCCTCGATAGGCTCGCCCCGTGTCGTCGACGGACAAGCAGCCGCCCGCCGAGACCCCGCCCCCGCCCGCACCGGAGGCGGAGGCGGCCAGGGCGAGCAGGCTGACCACCATCGTGCTGCTCACCTCCCTGGTGCTCGTCGTCCTGACGGCCGGCGTGCTCGGCACGGTCGCGGTGCTGATGACCAAGAACCCCGACAGCCCCCTCCTCGGCGGACGGCCGCCGAAGCAACTCGCGCTCAGCATCCACTTCGCCCCGGTCAAGGAGGCCAAGCCGGCCTGCCCGGGGGAGAAGGGCTTCCTCGACGCCAAGATGACCTGCTACATCCTGGAGGAGGGCGTCACCGTCACCGCCGTCCAGGAGATCGAGGCGCTCAAGCTCAAGAGCGGCTACGCCGTCCGCATCGCCTTCGCGCCCGCCTTCCTGCCGCGCATGGCCGACCTGGTCAACGAGCTCTACACCGACCAGCGTCAGCTCGCCGTCGTCCACAACCTCACCGTCGTCGCCGCCCCCGCCGTCACCCAGGAGATGACCGGGGACAGCCTGATGATCTCCGGCTTCACCCAGGAGGCCGCCGAGGAACTCGCCGCCCGCCTCCGCGGCCCCGAGACCGCCCCCACCACCGCCCCTGAACCCGCTTCGCCCCCCGGCACCTTCACCCCGCCCCCCGGCACCCCGGCGACGCCACCGCCCACCACCCCGACCCCCCAGACCGCCCCGGCCACCGCCTCCCCGCGCGCCGGCGACGGCGGCGTCGACCCCAAGTTCGCCACCTGCGCCGAAGCCTTCGAGAACGGGTACGGCGGGCCGTACCACAAGGGCCGCCCCGAGTACGACTACTACGTCGACAAGGACAGGAACGGCGTCGCCTGCAACTCCGGCGACCTGTGACCCCTCCGGTCCCGGCCGACGACGACCTCGTGGCGTCCGCCCGGCTGCGGCCGGACCTGCTGCCACCCGCCTCGGCCGAGGCGGTGGCCGACGCCGAGGAGGCCATCGGCGCCCCGCTGCCGCCCCTGCTCCGGCGGCTCTACCTGGAGGTGGCCAACGGCGGCTTCGGCCCTCGTGACGGGGTGCTCGGGGTGGCGGGCAGCGACTACGCGCACCACCCCGAGTTCGCCGACCTCCTCGACGCCCGCCGGGCCTTCGGCGCCGCCCCCGGACTGGTGTGGTGGTTCGACTGGGGGTGCGGCATCTGGACCGTCCTGGACTGCCGCGACCCGGCCGGGCCTTTGTGGATCTGGGACGCCGGCGGTGAGCGGCCCTGGCTGACAACGCAGCACATGACGCTCGCGCAGTGGCTCGGCGCGGCCTTCGACGGCCGCCTGGAGCGGGCCTTCGAGACCTCCGGCCTGACCGCGATCGCCAACCGCTTCCAGCCCGGCGCAACGTCGAGCCTGGTGACCGGCGGCGGGCCTGTGTCCTCGGACGATCTCGCCGAGGCGGAGCGGGTCATCGGCGCTCCGCTGCCGCCGCTGCTGCGTCGCCGCTACCTCGAACGAGGCGCCGGTGTCGAGCTGGCCGGGCTGGCGGAGGTCGTCGAGCGGCACCGGCTGTTCAGCTCGGGGCCGGACGCCTACGTCCCGGCCCATCTGCTGTGGCTGCGCGACTGGGGTGACTCGACCTGGTCCCTGGTGGACCGCCGCGATCCCGCCGGGCCGATCTGGCTCTGGGACCCCCTGGGCGCGGGCCTCGTCGAGCAGGACCTGACGCTGGCCCGCTGGCTGGACGAACTGCCCGGCGGGTCAGCCGAACTGGCCGACGGCGAAGTAGAGCACGAAGATCGCTGAGACGATCCACAGCAGCCAGGGGATCTCGTGGAAGCGGCCGCGGGCGGCCTTGATGACGGTGTAGGCGATGACGCCGGCGCCGACGCCGTTGGTGATGCTGTAGGTGAACGGCATCAGGGCGATGGTCAGGAAGGCCGGGATGGCCAGGTCGAGGTCGTCCCACGGGACGCTCCGGCTCTGCGTCATCATCAGCGCCCCGACCAGCACCAGCGCCGGGGCCGCCGCGGCGGCCGGGACGACGGCGGCCAGCGGGGTGAACAGCAGGGTCAGCCCCAGCAGCGCGCCGGTCGCGACGCTGGCCAGGCCGGTACGGGCGCCCTCGCCGACGCCGGCGGCCGACTCGACGAAGACGGTGTTGGCCGAGGCGCTCATCGTGCCGCCGACCACGCCGGCGATGCCGTCCACGGTCAGGATGCGGCCCAGCCGCGGCACCCGCCCCCGTTCGTCCACCAGCCCGGCCTCGTCGCTGACGCCGATGATGGTGCCCATCGCGTCGAAGAACCCGGACAACACCAGCGTGAACAGCACGACGGAGGCGGTGAGCACCCCGGCCCGGGCGAAACCGCCGAACACGTCGAACTGTCCGACCAGCCCGAAGTCGGGCAACGCGACCAGGGACTCGGGCATTCGCGGCACCACCACGCCCCAGCTCTTCGGGTCGATGACGCCGACCGAGTTGACCACCACCGCGACCACCGTGGTGAGCACGATGCTGATCAGGATCGCGCCGGGGGTGCGGCGGACGTACAGCACGATCATCAGCAGCAGGCCGAAGCAGAACACCGCCACCGGCCAGCCGGTCAGGTGCCCGGTGGCGCCGAGCTGGACCGGCGTGCCCGCGCCCTTGGCGACGAACCCGGCGTCGACCAGGCCGATCAGCGCGATGAACAGGCCGATGCCGACGCCGATCGCGTGCTTCAGGGCCAGCGGGATGGAGTTCATGATCAGGGTGCGCAGGCCGGAGACGGCCAGCAGGATGATGACCAGGCCCTCCAGGACCACCAGGCCCATCGCCTGGGCCCACGTCATGTACGGCGCCGCCTGGTAGGCCACCACCGCGTTCAGCCCCAGCCCGGCTGCCAGCCCGAAGGGCGCGTTGCCCACGAACGCCATCAGCAGCGTGCACAGCGCGGCGGCCAGGGCGGTTGAGGTGGTGAGCTGGGCGATCGAGAGCTTGGCGCCGGTGACGTCGGTGGCTCCGCCGAGGATGATCGGGTTCAGGAGGATGATGTAGGCCATCGCCATGAACGTGGTGATCCCGCCGCGCACTTCACGCCCGGGCGTGGTCCCGCGCGCGGACAGCTCGAAGAACCGGTCCATGACAGCCCCCTTCACGATCACGGGGGATGCCGGTGTCCTTACCCGCGGGGGGTGGAGCAAAATCCCTCCGGTTCCGGGCTCCCCACCACACGCCCGCCTGCCACATGGCCGCCCGCCACACGCCCGCCCGCCACACGCCCGCCCGCTACACGCCGCCCGCCACGTGCCCGACCCCCGCCTGCCCTCCGCCCCCGCGAATCGATGCGGCGGGATGAGGGTGCGGCGGGAGATGATCCTGTACGGCGAAGCAGCCGGTGCGGCGACCCTCGGAGAAGACGCGGCGGAACCGAGGGCGCAGGCCCACACCCTTGGGGGCTGGGCCGGCAGCCAGCACGAGGAGGCGGACCGGCGGTAGGGGGCCGACCCGCTTCAGGGGCGCGGCGAGGCGGGGGTGCTGGGCTGTTACCGATGGGCAAAGCCGGGGTGTTGGGCGGTGCCGAGGGGTGGGGCTGGGGTGTTGGGCGGTGCCGGGGGGTGGGGCTGGGACGGTGGGGGAGGCCAAGGGCGGGGGCCGGCCCGGGCCAGGGTGGTTCGGGCCGGGCCGGACCATGATGGGGGGGCCGGTTGGGCGGGGGCCGTGGGGCCCCCGCTTACGCCCCCGTGACCGGCCGGCCGTAAGGGTCAGTGCTTCTCGTGTTTGCCGCCGCCCACCAAGGCCACGAACTCGTCCAGCCCGATGAGCCCGTCCCCGTCGGCGTCGGCCGCGGCGATGGCCGCCTCGATCTCGCCGTCGGACAGCCCGTCGGCGCCGAGGGCCTCGTTCACCTGGCGGATCTCGGCGGCCGAGATCCGCCCGTTGCCGTCCACGTCGAACCGCTCGAACTCGGCGCGGGCCGCGTCACGCACGTCAGACATCGCAATACCTCCCGTTAGTTGGCGGCCAATCTACCGACTCCAAGCCGGGCCGCGCGTCGGAGGTCAGCCGAAGACGATGTCCTCGGGCCGGACGGGCACGCGGGCGAGGGGTTTGCCGGTGGCGGCGCGGACGGCGGCGACGATGGCCGGGGTGGAGGAGAGGGTGGGCGGCTCACCGGCGCCGCGAAGCCCGTAGGGGGCATGCGGATCCGGAAATTCCAGGATCTGTACGGTCATGGGCGGCATGTCGAGCACGGTGGGGATCAGGTAGTCGGTGAACGACGGGTTCCGCACGATCCCGTCCTTGACCTGGATCTCCTCCATCAACGCCAGCCCCAGCCCCTGCGCCGACCCCCCGTGGATCTGCCCTTCGAGCGCCAAGGGGTTGAGCGCCTTGCCGACGTCCTGAACGGCGTCGAGCGCGACCACCTTCACCAGCCCGAGTTCCACGTCGACGTCCACGACCGCCCGGTGCACGCAGAGCGCGAGCTGGGTGTGCGAGTCGCCCTGCCCGGTGACCGGGTCGAGCGCGACGGTGGGCCGGTGCCGGTACTCGCGGGTCTCCTCGACCGGCCCGAACCGCTCCAGCGCCTCCCGTACCGGCAGCCCCTTGAAGCGTTCGCGGACGGCCAGGCACGCCTCGCGCACCGCGCCGCCGGTGACGTAGGACTGCCGCGAGGCCGAGGAGGAGCCGGCGGAGCCGACCGTGGTGTCGGCCGTGGCCACAGTGACCCTTTCCACGCCGAGCTCGGTCCGGGCGATCTGCGCCTGGACGGTGACCAGGCCCTGGCCGACCTCGGCGGCGGCGGTGTGCACGGTGGCGTGCGGCTCCCCGTCGACCAGCTCGACCCGCACCCGCGCGGTGGAGTAGTCGTCGAAGCCTTCGGAGAAGCAGATGTTCTTGATGCCCACGCCGTACCCGATGCCCCGCCGTACCGACTCGCCGTGGGTGGTCTGGGAGACGCCGCCGGGCAGGGAGCGCAGGTCGGAGGGTTCCAGCGGCGCGGGCTCGGGCAGTTCGGCCAGCCGTACCAGCATCTCGGCCAGCGGCGCGGGGGAGTCGACGAGCTGGCCGGTCGCCAGCCGCGAGCCCTGGGAGACGGCGTTGATCCGGCGCACCTCCAGCGGCGACAGGCCGCAGGCCTCGGCGAGCTTGTCCATCTGCGACTCATAGGCGAAGCACGCCTGCACCGCGCCGAAGCCGCGCATCGCGCCGCAGGGCGGGTTGTTGGTGTAGACGCCGGTCGCGACCAGGTCCACGTTCGGCACCTCGTAGGGGCCGACGCCGAGCGAGGCGGCGTTGCCGACGACGGCGGGGGAGGAGGAGCAGTAGGCGCCGCCGTCCAGGAGGATCTCGCCGCGCACGTAGACGAGCCGGCCGTCGCGCGTGGCGCCGTGCTCGTAACGCATCCAGGCGGGGTGGCGGTGGACGTGGCCGAAAAAGGACTCCTCGCGGCTGTAGGACATCTTGACCGGCCGGTTCAGCCGCAGCGCCAGCAGGCAGGCGTGGACCTGCATCGACAGGTCCTCGCGGGCGCCGAACGCGCCGCCCACCCCGGCCAGCGTCAGCCGTACCTTCTCCGGCGGCAGGCCCAGGCAGGGCGCGAGCTGGTCGCGGTCGACGTGCAGCCACTGGGTGGCGATGTAGAGGTCGACGCCGCCGTCCTCGGCCGGTACGGCCAGCCCCGACTCGGGCCCGAGCGGGGCCTGGTCCTGCATGCCGACCTCGTACTCGCCGCGCACCACGACCTCGGCCTCGAAGACGGATCCGACCGTCACCGGCTGGCGGCGCAGCACCTCGGTGGCCAGGCGCGGATCGGTGACCGGTTCGCGCACCTCGTAGTCCACCACGATCGCCGCCGCCGCCCGCCGCGCGGTCTCCGGGTGCTCGGCGGCCACCAGCGCGACCGCCTCGCCCTGGTAGCGCACCTGGTCGATGGCGAGCACCGGCTGGTCCTTGTGCTCCAGGCCGTAGAACTTCTCACCGGGCACGTCCTCGTGCGTCAGCACCGCCAGCACGCCCGGCACCGCCAGCGCCGGCCCGATGTCGATTGAGCGGATCCACGCCGACGGGTGCGGGCTGCGCAGCGTCACCCCCCAGACCATGCCCTCCAGCCACAGATCGGAGGCGTAGGCGAACTCGCCGGTCACCTTGAGCGTGGCGTCGGGCCGCAGCGTGCTCGCGCCGACGCCCTGGGAGATCGCGGTGTGACTCATCCTCCGAGTACAGCACCGGCGTGCGGAGCGGTCCTATGCCCCGCGCGTGAAATCACGGCAGATCGCGGTAAGGCTTGGCTTGTATATTCCTCCAAGTGCGGATCAGAGACCTGGAGCGCCTCGGCGTCCGGCTGCTCACCGGCGACGCCGAGCGGGAGTTCAGCGCGGTCTACGTCACCGACCTGCCCGATCCGGGCCGCTACCTGTCCGGCGGCGAGCTGGTGCTCAGCGGCCTGATGTGGTGGCACGGCGAGGAGGACTCGGCCGCCTTCGTCGCCGCGCTCGTCCGCTCGCGGGTGGCCGCGCTCGGCGCCGGCCAGGCGTGGCTCGGCCGCATCCCCGAGGACCTGGTGCGGGCCTGCGAGGCCGCCGGGCTGCCGCTGATCGAGATCCCGGCCGAGGTCTCCTTCCGCGAGATCGTCGACGTCACCGTCGGGCGGCTCGCCGGTGACGTGCGCGAGGCGCTCGGCCGGCACCGCCGCATCGTCGCCGCCGTCGCCGAGGGGGCCGACCTGCCCGAGCTGTTCGCGCTCACCGCGGCCGAGCTCGGCGTCACCGGCGCGGTCGTCTCCGCGACCGGCGAGCTCATCGTGGGCACGGCCGAGGATCCGGTACGGCTGGCGCGCGCCTACCTCACCGCGCCCCGCCTGCCGTACCTGGTGGAGGGCAGGACCGTCTTCGGCGTGGGGCGGATGCCCCGCGCCGCGGGGTGGGCGCTGGTCGTGGACGGCGACCTGACCGAGCGCGCCGACGTCGGCTACGAACTGGCCGCCTGCGTCGCCCTGGAACGCCGCCGCCTGGACGAGGGCCGGCGCGTCGAGCGGCGCCTGCTGGCCGAGCTGCTGGCCGCCCGCACCGACCTGGGCCCGCGCCTGCAGACCTGCGGCATCGGCCCCGGCGACCCCTACGCCGTGGTCAGCGCCGGCACGGAGCCCGAGATCCTGGAGCAGCTCGTCGGCCGCACCGCCGTGGCCGCGCCCTTCGCCGGCGCGGCCGTCTGCCTCGTCGCCCACCCCGGCGACCTGTCCGTACGGCTCCGCCGCGGCGTCGAGGTGCTCGGCGACCCCGCCCTCGCCCTGGGCCTCAGCGGCACCCTCACCGGAGCCGACGCCCTGCGCGGCGGCCTGGAGGAGGCCGGCCACGCCCGGCACCTGGCCGAGTCGCGCTCCGGCGGCGTGGTCACCAGCGCCGAGATCTACACCCACGCCCTGCTCATCGCCACCGCCCCGGCCGACGTGCGCGCCTCCTTCACCCGCCGGCTGCTGGGCCCGCTGCTCGACTACGACCGCCGCCACCAGTCGGAGCTCCTGCGCACGCTGGAGGTCTTCCTCGACTGCGCCGGATCGTGGCACCTGTGCGGCGAGCGCATGCACGTCCACGTCAACACGGTGCGCTACCGGATCAGGCGGGTGGAGGAGCTGACCGGGCGAGACCTGTCGGCGATGGCCGACCGGGTGGACTTCTACCTGGCGTTGCGCGCCAGGTGAGACCACGCGCTCGCGTCGCGCGCCTGCTGGAGCAGCAGGCTCTCCTCGTGCAGGGGCTTGTCCCAGCTACCGGCCCTGCTGCCGGCCAGCCGCTCGGCCTCCGCCCAGTGCCGGTGCGCGGTCTTCAGGTCGCCGAGCAGCCGGTGGGTCCGTGACAGGCCGAGCGCGCACTCGATCTCGGTGATCCGCGCACCGGAGACGATCACCACCTTGGCCTCGCTGTAGTGCCGCAGGGCGGCGGCCAGCTCGCCCTGCTCCAGGCAGACCGCCGCCAGCTTGCACAGCACCACTCCGAGATGCCAGCGGTCGCCCGACTCCAGCGCCATCCGCCACGCCCGCTCCAACCGGCTGCGGGCGGCGGCCGGCCGGCCCAGGCCGAGCAGCGAGGAGGCCGCCATCATCAGCGCGTAGCGCTGCCCGACCTCGGAGCCGATCTCGGTGGCGATCCGGAGCTGGCACTCGGCGTGGTGCAGGGACTCCTCGTACCGCTCGGCGGTGTGCAGGGTGGCCGCCATGTTGGCGTGCGCGCGCTGCTCGCAGAAGCGGTCGCCGATCCGCCGGGCCAGGCCCAGATGGGTGGTGTGGTGGGCCAGCGCCTCGGTGACGCGGCCCATCATGTTCTGGGCGGCGGCGACGTGGTTGTGGGCCTCCAGCGCCATGCGGTCGTCGCCGAGCCGCTCGCTGACCGCCAGCACCCGCTCGTTCAGCCTGAGCTGGTCGTGGGCCTGGCAGCTCACGTGCTGGAACCAGTAGAGGGCGAAGGTGACCGCCACCCCGAGCCTGGCGACGTCGTCGTCCGGCTCGGCCAGCGCCTGGCTCGCGGCGGCGACGAGGTTGGCCTGCTCGGTGCCCAGCCAGTCGCGGGCCTGCTCGGCGTCGGCCAGGAACATCGGCCGGGCACGGACCGGCGGCCCGACCGGCTGCACCCGGTGCGGGTCGGTGAGGCGGGCGGCCACCCGCGCGGTCGCCGCGTAGTGGCCCAGGGCGCGCAGCAGGACCGCGCGGTGCTTGGCCGGCGTCAGCCCCGCCGAGAAGAGCCGCACGAGATCGTGCATGTGGTAGCGGCCGGGCCCGCCGCGGTCGAGGAGGTGGCCGGCCGCCAGCCGCTCCAGGGCGGCCTCGGCCTGGGCCGTGCCGGAACCGAGCAGCGCGGCGGCGGCCTCCACGGTGACGTCGGGGACGTGCAGGTGGCCTAACAGCGCCAGCGCCCGCGCGGCCTGCCGGTCGAGCCGGCTGCCGCTGTCGCGCAGGACCCGCCAGCTCGTGGTGAAGCTGGCCCGGACCGCGAGGTCGCCCGTCTCCAGCTCCTGGAGCCGGCGCTGCTCGTCGTCCAGACGGGCGGCGAAGGCGGCCAGGCTCCAGCCGGGCTGGTCGGCGAGCCGGGCGCTGGCGATGCGCAGCGCGAGCGGCAGCCAGTCGCACAGCCGGGCGATGCGCTCGGCCTCCTCGCGCTCGGCGGCGCACCGCTCGGGCCCGATCAGCCGGGAGAGCATGGTGAAGGCCTCGGTGTCGCCCATCCGCTCCAGCGTCGTCTGCGCGCAGTCGTCCAGATGCGAGAGCGACTCCCGGCTCGTCACCAGGACGGCGCAGCCGGCCGGCAGCGACAGCAGCGGCCGGAGCTGGGCCGCACCGGCGGCGTTGTCGAGGACCACGAGCAGCCGCCGCTGGTCCAGCGTGCTGCGCCACAGGGCGGAGGCCTCGTCCAGGCTCGGCGGGACCTGCGCCCCTGGCACGCCCAGCGCGCGCAGGAAGCGCCCGAGGACGTCGAGCGGCGCCAGCGGGCTCACCCCCGGCGTCGCACCGTGCAGGTTGACGTAGAGCTGCCCGTCAGGGAAGCGGTCTCGCACCCGGTGGGCCACGTGCAGCGCGAGGGCGGACTTGCCCGCGCCGGGCGCGCCGGAGATCGCCACCACCGGCGTCGGCCCGGAGCCGTCGGCCGGGGCGAGCCGGGCCCGGACCAGCGTGCTGACCGCCTCCCGGCCCACGAAGCCGGTCAGGTCGCGCGGGAGCTGGCGCGGGACGGAGGGGGCGAGCCGGCCCAGCGAGACCAGCTCGCGGCAGCGGACCAGCCGGTCGCCGGGCGCGGTGTCCAGCTCCTCACGCAGCACCCGGGTGCCCTCCTCGAAGACCTCCACGGCCTCGGGCCCGCGCCCGGCGCGATCCAGGGCGATCATGAGCAGTTCGCGGGCCGGCTCGTGCAGCGGGTGCGACCTGGTCAGCGCCGTGAGCCCGGCCACCGCCTCGCGGGGACGGCCGAGCGTCAGCAGGAGCCGGCCGCGCTCCTCCTCCGCGCGCAGCCGCAGGTCGTCCAGCCGCAGCCGCTCGCTCTCGGCGAAGGGGCCCGGCACGCCGATCAGGGCCGGCCCGCGCCACAGCTCCAGCGCCTGTTCCACCAGGTCGAGGGCGTGCGCGGACGGGGAGGTGCGGGCCTCGTCGAGGCGGCGGGCGAGCAGGAGGCAGTCGACCCCGTCGGGCCCGAGATCGAGCAGGTAGCCGTTCGCGACGCCGTGCAGCAGGCCCGAGGGGGCGCGCCGGCCCCGGCGCGGGTCGAGCGCGCGGCGCAGTCCGGCGACGTAGGTGTAGATGCTCTGCCGGGCGCTTCGCGGCGGGCGTTCGCCCCACAGGCCGTCCACGAGCTGGTCGAGCGAGAAGGGCTGCCCGGCTCCGCAGGCCAGCATCGCCAGCACGGCCTGTTGCCGCGGGGGGCCCAGCGGGATCTCCTCGGATCCGCGCGATGCGGCGACGGGACCCAGCAGGCGCACGAACACGCTGTCAGTCAACACGGTCTTCCCGGCCGACGAGGATGGGGTCAGTAAAGCAGCCTAACCAAATCGGGGATCACGTAAAGGCCCGTGTAGATGGAATGTAGAAGCGACGGTTAGCGTGAGGGCCGCTCCGGCGATGCCAGGGCCGGAGGAGGCGGGCGGCCGGTCGCAACGGCCGATCACCGCCAGGTGAGTGCCTGGCGCATTCCGCGTGCGGTGCGGAATGCGCCAGGGTCCTCAGCAGCAGAGGTCCCCTTGGAAGGAAACTCGGGGGGACGTAGCGGCGGTAGCGGTCGTACTATTGGCCCCGATAGCTACAAAGGCCGCGATAGTGGCAACGAGTACGGACAGGGCAAGGCGCGTGCGCATGGGGGATCTCCCTCGCCAGGTGAGTGTGCTCGGACATATCTTCTCAGGGAGTGGTGGCTATGACCACAACGGACTTGGTCGGGCTGCGTATCAAGACGGTCCGCCGCCAGCGGGGGCTCTCGCAGGCGCAACTCGCGCACCCGGAGTTGTCGGACAGCTACATCTCCCTGATCGAAAGCGGTAAGCGGACTCCCACGCCCGCAGTCCTGGAACTTCTCGCCCAGAAACTGGACTGCTCGCTGTCCTACCTGCTCAACGGCGTGACCGCCGAGCAGATGGAGGATCTGGAGCTCGCTCTCGGGTACGCGCAGCTCGCGCTCGAGAACGGAGAGGCACGGGAGGCCCGCACCAGGTTCCTTGAACTGATGGCGGACAACAACCTGACAGGGCTCGCCACACTACGTCAAGCGGTGGAATTCGGACTTGCGCGCGCACACGAGGCCTGCGGCGACCTTGAGCAGGCGGTGGCGGTGCTGCGCCGGCTGCGCGAGGACGACCTGCCCGCCGAGCGGCGCATCGAGGTCGCCATCGCGCTGTCGCGGGTCTACCGCGTCGGCGGCCGGCTGTCCGAGGCGGTCGAGGTCGCCGAGGGCATGCTCACCTCCGCCAGCCGCCCGGCCTGGACCGACGGCCTGGTCGAGCTGGGCGCCACCCTGCTGGCCGCCTACCTGGAGCGCGGCGACCTGCTGCGCTCGCGCCAGTTCGCCGCCGAGCTGCTCGACGCCGCCGACGCGCTGGGCACCCCGCGCGCCATCGTCGCCGCCAACTGGAACGCCGCCTACGCCGCCCTCTGGACCCAGCACGGCGAGGACGCCCTGACCTTCGCCGAGCGGGCGATCGCGGTGCAGGAGGAGAACGGCGCCGCGCGCAACACCGCGCGCATGCAGGTCACGCTGGCCCACCTCTACCTCGGCGTCCGTCCCGGCGAGATCGGCCGGGCCCGCGAGCTGCTGGCCCGC
Source organism: Nonomuraea sp. NPDC050328 (assembly GCF_044459405.1). Classification (NCBI taxonomy): domain Bacteria; kingdom Bacillati; phylum Actinomycetota; class Actinomycetes; order Streptosporangiales; family Streptosporangiaceae; genus Nonomuraea; species Nonomuraea sp. NPDC050328. Next base: position 528,259 of record NZ_JBITIW010000002.1, read on the forward strand.
GCGGCGCAGACGATGGCCGAGACCTCGGCGAGCTCCTTCGAGCAGACCAACGCCCGCCTGGAGCAGGCCCGCGCCGAGATCATCGGCGGCGACCTCGACCGGGCGCTGCAGTTCGTCACCGACGTCGAGCGCCACCTGCCCGAGATGGCCTCGCGCTCGGTGGTGGAGATGCACCTGCTGCGCAGCCGCATCCTCACCCTGCGCAGCGAGGGCGAGCAGGCCGGCGCCGAGCTGCGCGCCGCCCGCGAGCGCATCGACGAGCTCAGCGGCGGCACCTACGGGCTTGCCTCGTGGTACGCGGTGGCCGAGTCCTACGAGCTGCTCGGCGACTCCGACAACTCCGTGGACGCCTACCAGCGGGCCCTGGCCGCCGCGGGGCTGTAGCGGCGTCCGGACCGGGCGGTGGCGTGGGTAGCCTTGGTGATGCCATGAAGAGATCCCCACTCGCGGCCCTCACCGCGCTCCTCGCCGCCCTGTTCGCCGCCGTCCTGGTCGCCGGTACGGCCGGCCCCGCCCTGGCGCACGACGTGCTCAAGGGCAGCGACCCGAAGAAGGGCTCCACGGTCAAGGCCTTGGAGCAGGTCAGGCTCGAGTTCAGCGCGTCGGTGCGCATGCCGTACGTCATCGTGCGCGACTCCGGCGGCAAGCAGTTCGAGGACGGCGACGCGGAGGTCGAGGGGAAGGTGGTGACGCAGGCGGTCAAGACGCTGCCGGACGGCGCGTACACGATGGCCTACCGCGTCATCTCCTCCGACGGGCACCCGATCGAGGGCGAGATCCCGTTCAAGGTCGAGGGAGCCGAGGCCCCCGAGACCAGCGCCCCCGCGACCCAGGCGACCCCGGCGCCCACGGAGTCCGCGGGCGCCGCGACCTGGAGCGCCACCAAGCTGCCCGAGACGGACTCGCCCGCCGCCTCGCCTGAGGCCGCCTCGCCGGCCGCCGCCGAGCAGCCTCAGGAAGAGGGCGGCGGCTTCCCGATCTGGCTGATCATCGTGGTCGGCGCGGTGGTCGGCATCGGCATCGGATTCCTGATCAGCGCGAAGAAGGCGGGCCCCAAGCCATGACGACGGCGGCGAGCGGGTCCGCGACCCCGGCCCTCACCGGCGGCCGGGTCGCGCGGTTCGGATTCGCCGCCGCGGCGGCGGCGGTCGCCGGGCTGGCCCTGGCGATGGTGGCGGGCGGCGCCGCCTTCCCGCGGATCATCGCGGGCCTGCCCAACGCCGGCGCGTTCGTGCGCTGGGCGCTGCCGCTGTCGAAGCTGACGATGGACCTCGGCGGGATGCTGACCGTCGGCCTGCTGGTCGCGGCGGCCACCTTCTTCGTGAGCGACAAGGGCATGCTGGGCCCGGCCGCGACCGGCTACGTCAAGGCGGCCTCGTGGTCGGCCGTGGTGTGGGCGGGCGCGGCGGCGGCGCTGATGCTGTTCACCGCCGCCGACAACTTCCCCGAGCCGCTGGACGTGGTGGCGGCCGACTACCTGCCGAGCTTCGCCAGCCAGACCAGCCAGGGCATCGCGCTCACCCTCGTGGTGCTGTTCGCGCTGGCCCTCGCGCTGTTCGCGCGCGGGGCGATCACCGTCGGCGCGGCGGGCGGGCTGCTGGTGCTGGCCGTGGCCACGCTGCTGCCGCCCGCGCTGACCGGCCACTCCGCCAGCTCGCCCAACCACGACATGGCCATCTCCGGCCTGGCGCTGCACGTGATCGGCGTCGCGCTCTGGGTGGGCGGCCTGACCGTCGTGGTCGCGCACGCGCTGCGCCGGGGCCCCAAGCTGGAGCTCGCCGCCGACCGGTTCTCCCGGATGGCGCTGTGGTGCTACGTCGTGGTCGGCCTGTCCGGCCTGTTCAGCGTGCTGGCCCGGCTGGAGTCGGTCGAGGCGCTCTGGACCTCCTCCTACGGCGTGCTGCTGGTCGCCAAGACCGTCGCGTTCGTCCTGCTCGGCTACGCCGGCTGGTGGCACCGCCAGCGCACCCTCGCCGGCCTGGCCGCCGGCACGCCCGGCGCGTTCCTGCGGCTGGCCGTGGGCGAGGTGCTGGTCATGGCGGCCACCGTCGGCCTGGCCGTGGCGCTGTCGCGCACCCCGCCGCCGCCGGTGGTCCAGCCCGCCGACCGCGCCTACGAGCTGCTCGGCTACACCATGCCGCCGGAGATCTCGCTGGCCAACCTGGCCACCCTGTGGCGCTTCGACCTGTTCACCGCGACCATCGCCGCCGTCCTGGCCGGCCTGTACGGCGCAGCCGTCCTCCGGCTGGCCCGGCGCGGCGACAAGTGGCCGTGGGGCCGCACCGCGGCCTGGTTCGTCGGCATCGCGGTGCTGGTCGTCGCCACGCAGAGCGGCCTGGCCCGCTACGCGATGGTGATGTTCAGCGCCCACATGGTCGAGCACATGACGCTCACCATGGTCGTGCCGATCTTCCTCGTCCTCGGCGCCCCGATCACGCTGGCGCTGCGCGCGCTCAAGCCCGCCGCCCGGCGCGGCGACCGGGGGCCGCGCGAGTGGCTGACCACGATCCTGCACAGCCGGTTCATCAAGGTCATCGGGCACCCGGCCATCGCCACCGCGATCTTCGTGGCCTCGACCTACGCGCTCTACTTCACGCCGCTGTTCCAGGAGGCCATGCAGGAGCACCTGGGGCACATCGTGATGACCACGCACTTCCTGCTGAGCGGGTCGCTGTTCTTCTGGGTGATCATCGGGGTCGATCCGTCGCCGTATCGCCTGCCGTACGTGGGGAGGTTGCTGACGCTCTTCGTCACCATGCCCTTCCACGCCTTCTTCGGCATCGCGCTGATGATGTACGGGACGGTCATCGCCCAGGACTGGTACGACCAGCTCGGCCGGTTGTGGGGGGCGCCGCTGCTGGAGGACCAGAGCGACGGCGGCGCCATCGCCTGGGGCTTCGGCGAGATCCCGACGCTGATCGTGCTGATCGCGCTGGCCTACCAGTGGTACCACGACGAGGAGCGCAAGGCCCGCCGCTCCGATCGCCGGGCGGAGAAGGGCGACACCGAGCTCGACTCCTACAACGCCTACCTCGCCAAGCTGAACAAGGCGGACCGGGGCGAATGACACCCGTTCCTGCAAGGTGGCTGGCAGTCCAGTAGCCCCGGGGCTAGGTTCTGCGTACTACTTCCTCCAGCTTTCCCGACCCGCGGGTAGCCTTGATGGTGGGGGAGATCGGGCATCAGGATGACGACGGCTCGCGCCTAGCGGCTCCGGGATCGTCACGCGCCGGACGGGGACCGGTGTTGTCGGTGCTCTGGAAGGCGAGTGAATGGTGGAAGAGACGCGCATGCTCGGGGGCCGCGATCTGGCGGAGACGCTCACGGACGTGCTCCGCGAGTGGTCCGCCCGCACGGGGGTCGCGGTGGAGATCTGGGCGCTTCCCGACGGAGGGGTGTCCGCGCCGCTGGCCAAGGGGGCCGAGGCGGCGCTGCGGGAGGCGCTGGCCAACGTGGAACGCTTCAGCGGCGCCCGCACGGTGTCGGTGGCGGTCACCCGGTCGCGGCGCGGCCTTCGGATGACCGTCAGCGACGACGGCGGGGGCACGCCCTGGGAGGAGACCCGGCTCCGCGCGATCTTCGCGGAGCTCGGCGGCAAGGTGACCGTCAACCACGTGCCCGGCGAGGGCACCACCATGACGGCGGTCGCGGGTTAGGCCTGCGGTCCCGTCTCCGGTCAGGCGAGGGTGAGGATCTCGCTGCCGGAGTCGGTCACCAGGATGGTGTGCTCGAACTGGGCGGTCCGCTTGCGGTCGCGGGTGACGGCCGTCCAGCCGTCGGGCCAGATCTCGTAGTCGATCGTGCCGAGCGTCAGCATCGGCTCGATGGTGAAGGTCATGCCCGGCTTCAGCTCGACCTGCAGCTTCGGGTCCTCGTAGTGCGGCACCATCAGCCCGGAGTGGAAGGTGGTGCCGATGCCGTGCCCGGTGAAGTCGCGCACCACGCCGTAGCCGAAGCGCTTGGCGTAGGCCTCGATGACCCGGCCGACCACGTTGAGCTGCCGGCCGGGGGCGACCGCCTTGATGGCGCGCATCATCGCCTCGCGGGTGCGCTCGACCAGCAGCCGCGACTCCTCGTCCACCTCGCCGACCAGGTAGGTCGCGTCGGTGTCGCCGTGCACGCCGCCGATGAAGGCGGTGATGTCCACGTTGACGATGTCGCCCTCGTTGAGGACGGTGTCGTCCGGGATGCCGTGGCAGATCACCTCGTTGATCGAGGTGCACAGCGACTTGGGGTAGCCGCGGTAGCCGAGCGTGCTGGGGTAGGCCCCGTGGTCGAGGAGGAACTCGTGGCCGATCCGGTCGAGCTCGTCGGTCGTGATGCCCGGCCGGACGTTGCGGCCGACCTCGTCGAGCGCCTGTGCGGCGATCCGGCCGGCCACCCGCATGCGCTCGATGATCTCGGGCGTCTTGACGTCGTCCTCGCCGACCTTGGGGCGGGCCTTGCCGACGTACTCCGGCCTCGCGATGTGGGCCGGAACCTTTCGCAGGGGCGAGATCCGCCCTGGCTGGAGCACAGTCGTCATGGAGCCGAGTCTAGTGGAGCGGCTTGGGCAGGCGGATCGTCAGGATCCGTCCCTTGACGCCGGAGTCCTTGAGCCGGCCGTCCTCGCCGAACTCGCCCACGCCGAAGTCGTTGTCGTTGGCGATGACCAGCGTGCGGGGGTCGAGCAGCGCGATGCCCTCGATCTTGTCCGGGACGCCGGGGATGGCCTCCAGGTCCACCGCGAGCTCCTTGCTCACCGGGACCGCGCCGCTGGCGCCGGACTCCAGGGTCTTGTCGTACTGCCCGCCGAGCAGGTCGGTGGCCTTGCGCAGGTCCACGGTGTACAGGCGGGCGACCTCGTCGGTGCGCTCCTCGACCAGCAGGCGGGTGTCGCTGAGCGCGACCAGGCCGGAGATCTTCAGGTCCTTCTGCTCGGCGCCGAAGGCCTTGCCCTCCTCGAACCGGTAGGCGTACTCGGCGGTCGGCTTGCCGGTCTTCAGGTCGACGACCAGCAGGCGGCCGATCCGGCTGGCCTTGCCGGCCTTCTTGTCCGGGTTGGCCAGCGGGCTCTGCACGGCGAGGAAGAGCTTGCCGCCGCGGATGGCCAGGCCCTCGAAGCCGCGGTTGTCCTGGCGCTTGGCGAGGATCGCGGGCAGCGTCTCGTGCACCGGGTAGCCGGCGCCCTTCAGTCCGAGGCCCTGCGGGACGTACCGCGCCAGGATGCGGCCGTCGCCACCCACCTTGACCAGCGACGGGGCGTACTCGTCGACCAGCCAGAAGGTGCCGTCGCGGTCGCGGACGATGTCCTCGGCGTCCAGGCCGTTCGGGTCGAAGGGCAGCACCTCCGAGCCGTCCCACGAGTACGGCTTCTCCTGGCCCTCCTGGTTGGACAGGCCGGTGATGGGGGTGCCGTCGCTTTTCTTGAGCGTCAGGGCGCGGGTGATCTCCGCCTTGCCCTTGCGCACCTCGACCCGGACGATGGCGGGCGCGAAGTCCGGCACCGGGAAGGTGCGCTTGTCGCCCAGCTCGCCGTTCGGGCCGCGGTCGGTGACCATCCAGAAGTCACCCTTGCGGTTGGCCGGGAACAGGCCGCTGCCCAGCCCGCCCAGCTTGACGCCGCGGTCGTCGGCGACCGGCTGGAAGTCGGCCAGCGCCGGGGCGGGGAGCTCGACGTCGGAGACCACCTTCGGCGCCTTGACCGGCGGGGCGGCCGTGGCGGCGGCGGGGGTGAGGACGGTTGCGGCCAGCGCGGCACCCGCGGCGAGCGCGGCGGCCGAGGCCAGGAGGCGAGACACGTTCAGGGACCTCTCGTGCACCAAAGGGGACATATGGCACGAAAGGTAGCGGCGGCGGTGGTCTGCGGGGTGGCCGCAGGATGAACGGGGGCCACCCGCCGATGAACACTCGCCGCGGGGGACGGGGTGCTCGGGAGGAGGGGTGCTGGGAGGAAGGGGGAGGGGCTGAGCGGAAGGGGGAGCTAGAGGGCTGGTCTGGGCTGGGCTTGGAGAGGGCCGGTCAGAGGTGCGGGCCGGGCTCTGAGGGCCGGTCAGGAGTGGGCCGAAGACGGGGGAGGGGGTGGAGGAGGCGGCCGGAGCGGGGCGGGAGAGGGCGGGACGAATGGGCAGGCCAGAGGGGCGGGCGGGGCTGGGAGCCGGCGTGGCGGGAGGGACGGGGATGGGGGGCGGGGTGGCGGCGCGCTGGGAGGCGGCCGCCGGTCCCGGGCATCTATGCGGCGAGAACCCCGTGCGGCGGGCGGTGATCCTGTACGGCGCCGCCGACCAGCTCACACATCAGTGATCCGAAGCCCAGCATGAGCCTTGTACCGCCGATTGATCGAGATGAGGTTGGCCGTGAACGCCTCAACCTGGTGAGCGTTCCGCAACCGCCCCCCATAAACCCCCCGCACCCCGGGAATGACCGCAGCCAGCTCCCGCACCAGGTCGGTAGCCTCCCGGTCGTCCCCGAGCACGAGCACGTCGAGGTCCACCTTCTCCACCGCCGGGTCGAGCAGCAGCACGGCCGAGACGTGGTGGAAGGCCCCCACGACCCGGCTGTCCGGGAGGACGGCGGCGGCCTGCTGGGCGGCGCTGCCCTCCTCGACCGGCAGCGCGTAGGCGCCCTGCTTGTCGAAGCCCAGCGGGTTCACGCAGTCGATGACGATCTTCCCGGCGAGGGGCTCGCGCAGGGACTCCAGCAGTGCCTTGTGCCCGTCCCACGGCACCGCGACGATGATCAGGTCCGCCTCGGCGGCGACGGCGGCGTTCTCCGCGCCGGTGGCGCCGTGCCCGATCTCCGCCGCGGCCTCCTCGGCCCGGCCGGCGTTCCTGGATCCGATGATGACCTGGTGGCCCGCCAGGGCGAACCGGCGCGCCAGGCCCTTGCCCTGGTCGCCGGTGCCGCCCAGGATGCCGATGGAAAGTCCGCTCACGTCAGTCATACCGAGATCATGCCAGGTGCCGCCGGAGCGGCCGCGGCCCGGTTCCGGCTGGCGGATCCAGCGGGTGGGTCCGGCGTCCGGCGATCAGTCCGGAATCGCCCGCGCCGCGGCGTGGTGTCGGGCACCATGGTCGGATGGACTCTGGGTCGGTGGCCTTCCTGCGCGAGCTGCTGGAGGGCTCGGGGTGGATCGAGCGCACCAGGGAGTTCGGCCTGGCCCTGCGGGCCACCCGCTCGCCCGGCGGGCTGCTGCTGGTGGGCACGCCCGAGGAGGAGCCCTGGCATCTGACCGCGCATCTCGGGGACGAGGCGCGGCTGGCGGAACTGCCTCAGCTCGCTCCGACGCTGGTGCGCTGGCGGCCTCCGGTGGACGCGCCGCCGCATCTGCGGGTGGGGCTCGACCGGCTGGAGGCGGCGCGGCGGGGGGAGACGTTGCTGGTGGTGGCCGAGAGCGCCGCGCCGGTGCCGTTGCTGGAGCGGGTGGACGACGCGCGGCGGACCGGGGCGACCATCCTGGCGCTGGAGAACGGGGACGCCGAGCTGGCGGGGCTGGCGCATGACGCGATCGCGGTGCCGCTTCAGGGTCCGGTGAGTTTCGACGGGGCGCAGCATCTGGTCAGCTCGGCGGCAGGTGAGGTACGGCGGCGCCAGAGCCTGCGTGATCGGCTGGCCCGCCTGCTGGACAAGGTCAGCGGCCCCCAGCTCACCGACTGACACGCCCCGCACCAACAACCTCGGCGAACCAGCGCCAGGCTTCGGGCACCCCGGTGCGCCCACCCCCCGGCCCTCCGGCTCAGTCGAGGGCGGGTTCCGTCGAGGTGGGCAGGCGGTCGGCCAGGCCGGCGCCGATGGACTGGGTGGCCTCCTCGATGGCGCCGATCACCACGGCCTGCACCGGGTCGGGCTCGCCGGAGCGCGTCCGGCTGACCCGGGTGACCACGTCGAGCCGCCGCGCGCCGACGTCGGTGATCTCGCTCACCCGCACCTCGCCCTCGCGCACGTCCAGCAGGGCCAGCGTGGGCACGATCGCCACCCCGTGCCCCGCCGCGACCAGCGCCAGCGTCGGCCCGAACTCGGTGATGACGTGCACCCGGCGCGGCTCGAAGGCGTGCCGGGCGGCCAGCCGTTCGAGCGCCTGGCCGCAGGCCTGGGACGGCTCGCCGGCCACCCACGGCACCTCGGCCAGCTCGGCGACGGTGCGGTAGGAGGCGGTCCAGTGCGGCGGGACCACGATGCGGTACTCGTCGATGTAGAGCGTGCGCGTGGTCAGCGACGGCTGGGAGAGCGCGGGCAGGCTCATGTCCTGCTCGGTGATGAGCACGTCCACCGCGCCGAGCCGCAACTCCTGCAGGGCGGGCGCGCCGTACACCTCGTGGATGACCGGGGTGATGCGCGGGTGCCGTACGGCCAGCTCCCGCATGGCGGGCACGAGCATGTGCCGGATCACCGTGGGGAAGGCGGCGATGGTCACCGGCCCGGACAGCCGCTCGGTGAACCGGGTCAGCTCGCGCCGCGCCTCGGTGAGCTCCTCCTCGACCCGCTCGGCGTACCCGGCCAGCACGCGGCCGGCGGGGGTGAGCGAGACGGTGCGCTGGGAGCGGTCGATCAGCGCCAGGCCGACCTCGCGTTCGAGCTGGGCGAGCTGCTGGGAGACGGCCGAGGGGGTCAGGTGCAGGGCCTCGGCCGCCCGGGTGACCCCGCCGCGGCGCGCCACCTCGTGGAGCACCCGCAGCCGCCGGGGGTCGATGTCCATGCAGCCCAGCTTACGCTGTGCTTTAGAGACCTTTATTTGTCCTTTACCTGCGCCGCTCCCCAGAATTCGGGGATGGACATCCTCCTGACAGTGATCGGCTGGCTCGGCGCCGCCCTCCTGGTCTTCGGGTACGCGATGGTCTCCGCCGGGCGGATGACCGGGGACGGCCTGCCGTACCAGCTCGTGAACCTGGTCGGCGCGCTCACGCTGATGCTGAACTCGGCCTATCAGGGCGCCTGGCCGTCGGCGATCCTCAACGTGGTGTGGACCGGGATCGGCGTGGCCGCCCTGGTGAAGCTGGCCCGGCCGAAGGTGGCGCAGTGATCGTCGAACTGAGCCACCGCATCGTCGAAGGCATGATCACCTACCCGGGCGTGCCCGCGCCGGTGCTGGGCGAGCACCTGAGCCGGGAGGCGTCGAAGGACGTCTACGCGCCGGGCACGACCTTCCACATCGGGACGATCACCCTGGCCGCCAACACCGGCACCTACCTCGACACGCCCTTCCACCGCTACGCCGGGGGCGCGGACCTGTCCGGGGTGCCGATCCAGAAGCTGGCCGACCTGCCCGGCCTGGTCGTGCGGGCGGGCGAGGGCCGCGAGGTCGGCCTGGACCGGTTCGCCGGCCTGGACGTGCGGGGCCGGGCGGTGCTGCTGCACACCGGCTGGGACCGGCACTTCGCCACCGACCGGTACTTCTCCGGCCATCCCTACCTGGCGCCGGAGGCGGCGGCCTGGCTGGCCGAGCAGGGGGCCGCGCTGGTCGGGATCGACTCGCTCAACATCGACGACACCCCGCCGCGCGGCGAGCGGCCCGCCCACACGCTGTTGCTGGGGAAGGAGATCCCGGTGGTGGAGCACCTGACCGGGCTCGGCGCGCTGCCCGCCGAGGGGTTCCGCTTCCACGCCGCCCCGCCCATGATCGCCGGCATGGGCACCTTCCCGGTGCGGGCCTACGCGGTCATCCCGTAGGCCAGGAGCGCGGCCTCGGTGCGGTTGGCCGCGCCGAGCTTGCCGCGGGCGTTCTCCACGTGCTTCTCGACGGTGCGCGGGCTGATCTCCAGCCTCCTGGCGATCTGCCCGTTGGTGAGCCCGCGGGCGACCAGGCCGAGCACGGCGCTCTCGCGTTTGGTGAGGGCGTCGTCGGGGCCCGCCTCGGTGATCAGGATCGCGTGCGGGGACACGGCCGTGACCACCAGGCCGTCGGGGAGGGACTGCAACAGCTCTGTCAACCGCGACATGGCCGGACCTTTCCGAGAGGCGGAACCTCTCAGAGTCTGCGGCGCGGGCGGCGTCGTCGGCATGAGTACCCCGTTACTCAGTCTTCGTCTGCCTTGTCCCAGGACTCGTTGCGCTCCCTGGCGCGGCGCAGGGCTCCGGCCGCCTCCTCGCGCGAGTCGTAGGGGCCCATGCGGTCCTTGTTCGGGCAGCCCCGGTCCGGCTCGACCCGCTGGTGGGTCAGGCAGAACCACCAGGGTCCGCCGTCCTCTGCTTCGCTCATGGAGCTGATTCTGCCCCGCGCCCGGCGATCACAACCAGCCCGCGTCCTCGGCGATGCGGATGGCGTCGATCTTGTTCCGGGCGCCGGTCTTGGTGATCGCGCCGGTCAGGTAGTTGCGCACGGTGCCGGTGGACAGGTGCAGCCGCTGGGCGATCTCCTCGGCCGACGAGCCGTGCGCCGCCTCCCTGAGCACGGTGGCCTCCCGCTGGGTGAGCGGGCTCTCGCCGTACTCCATCGCGGCGGCGACCAGCTCCGGGTCGAGCACGCGCAGCCCCTGCGCGGTGCGGCGGATGGCGTCGGCCAGCCGGTCGCCGGGCGCGTCCTTCACCAGGAAGGCCTCGATGCCGCCGGCCAGCGCGCGGCGCACCTGCCCCGGCTGGCCCATCGCGGTCAGGATCAGGATCCGGCAGCCGGGCAGGCGCTCGCGCAGCGTGGCCGCCGCGGTGATGCCGTCGAGCACCGGCAGGTCGATGTCGAGCACCGCGACGTCGGGCCGGACCTCCAGCGCGGCGGGCACGATCTCGTCGCCCCTGGTCACCTCGGCGACCACCTCGATGTCGCGCTCCAGCCGCAGCAGCGCGGTGAGCGCGGCCCTGATCATGTGCATGTCCTCGGCCAGCAGCACGCGGATCACACCGGCACCTCCATCGTCAGCCGGAAGGCCTCCCCGTCGGCGCGGGCCTCCAGCCGCCCGCCTGCCTGCTCGGCCCGTTCCCGCATCCCGGTCAGCCCGTGCCCGCGACCGTGCCCGTCCGGTACGGCGGAGCCCGCCACCCCGTCGTTGACCACTTCCAGCCGGGCCCGCCCGGCGTCGAGCGCGGTGCTGATCGAGCAGGTCGTCGCCCGGCTGTGCCGCAGCACGTTGGTGACCGCCTCGCGCACGCCCCAGGCCAGGGCCGCCTCGGCGGGCTGCGGCAGCCGTACCTCGGCCAGGTTGACCAGGCAGGCGATCCCCGAGGCCTCCAGCAGGGCCTGGCCCCGGTGCACCTCGCCTGCCAGCGACAGCTCGCGGTAGCCGCGCACGACCTGCCGGACGTCCTGGGCCGCCTCCCGCGCGACGCTGACCAGCTCGCCCACCTCGGTGCGGGCCGCGGCCGGGTCGCGATCCAGCAGCCGGGCGGCCAGGTCGCCCTTGAGCGCGATCGCGGTCAGGCTGCGGCCCAGGCCGTCGTGCAGGTCGCGGGAGATGCGCAGCCGCTCCTTGAGCACGGCCGCCTCGGCCAGGTCGGCGCGGGCCTGCTCCAGTTCGGTGGTGACCCGGACCAGCCGGATCAGGGCGTAGATGACCGTGCTGGTGAGCGCCATCTGCAACGCCTGGGTGGCGAAGGTGACGACGAGGACGTCGGTGGGCATGGCCAGGTGCCCGACCGAGCGCAGGAGCTGCAGGAACAGGTAGCCGCTCATCGCCAGCAGGACCGGGCCCGCCCAGCGCAGCGGCAGCAGCGCGAGCACCGCGCCGCCGAGCAGCGGGGCGGTGACGCCGGACCAGCCGTCGGGCAGCATCAGGTCCGGCACGTAGGTGGCCGCCACCTGGACCAGCAGCGGCAGCGGATGCAGGGGCGGGCGCCGGCCGGCCAGCGCGGCGCGCATGTTGAGCACGTGCGGCAGGTAGACGCCGAGCAGGGCGGCGCAGACCGTCGCGGTGAGCCAGGGGATGCCGCGGCCGAGGTACAGGACCGCGGCCCAGGCGACGTACAGAAGGGAAAGGCCGGCGATCACGGTGATCGCCAGCCTGCGAGCGGAGAGGGTCATCAGATGTCCATTATGTCCGCCGTGGTTCCCACCGGAACCGCAGGCGGATGACCAGCACCGCCACCGCGACGAAGACGGCCAGCCTGGCCAGGGGCGGCAGGTAGCCGCCTGCCCCGGTGTGCGCCTGCTCCAGCAGGTCGGCGAAGGCCACGTTGGGCAGCCAGTGCAGCACCTGGGTGATCCAGCCGGGCAGCAACTCGGTCAACGGCCCGAAGCCGCCCGCGCCCACCCCGCCGAGCAGGAAGAACGGCATCGCCAGCACGGCCGCCAGCTCCGCGCGCGGCACCGCGAGGGTGTAGGCCGCGCCGAGCACCGCCAGGGCCAGCGCGCCGAGCGCCAGGATCAGCACCACGAGCACCGGCTGCGCGGGCGGCTCGATCACCCCGGCCAGCAGCAACGTCGCCGTGATGGCGAGCATCACCGCCAGCGCCTGGGCGGCCACGTTCACGATCTCCCCGGCGAGGATCGCCCCGTCGCCGAGCCCGGTGGCCCGCATCCGCTTGAGGATGAGCTGGTCGCGCCGCGCGGTGAGGGTGATCACCGTCTGCTGGAAGGCGCTGATCGTGGCGATCATCGCCAGCAGGCCCAGGTGCACCCGGAGCCCGCCGGAGACGCCCAGCTTGTGCATCATCAGCGGCAGGAAGATCCCCAGCCCCAGCGAGAGCGCCACCGAGGTGGACAGCGCCACCTTGTCGCGCCAGAGCAGCCTGGCCCCGAACCGGGCCACCGCGACGGTCTCACGCATCTCCGCCCACCTCCAGGAAGAGCTCCTCCAGCGACGCCGTGCGGACCTCGAGCCCGCGCAGCCGCAGGCCGCGCGCCGCGGCCCAGCCCACCAGTTCCTGCGCCGCCAGGTCCGGGTCCTGCGTACGGCAGAGCATCCGGCCCCCCTCCAGCGTCACCGGCAGCGGCAGGTCCTCGGGCCCGACGCCCGGCGGCGCCTCGAAGCTGACCCGCCCCGAGCCGCCGGCCAGCGTCTCGGCCATGCCGCCCGAGGTCACCAGCTCGCCCCGGTCGAGGATGGCCAGGCTGCGCGCGAGCTGCTGGGCCTCCTCCAGGTAGTGCGTGGTCAGCAGCACGGCCGTGCCGGCCGCGGCCAGGTCGCGCACGACCTGCCAGGTGGCCTGCCGGGCCGCCGGGTCCATGCCGGTGGTCGGCTCGTCGAGGAAGAGCACCTCGGGCCGGCCCAGCAGGGCGAGCGCCAGGTCGAGGCGGCGCTTCTCGCCTCCCGACAACTGCCGGACCTTCGTGCCGGCCTTCTCGCCCAGCCCGGCCAGCTCCAGCGCCTCGCCCGCGGGCCGGGCCGCCGGGGTGAAGGCGCGCCACGCCTCGACGGTCTGGGCCGCCGTCAGGTCGGGGAAGAACCCGGCCTCCTGCAGGAGGATGCCGCACGCCTGCCGTACCCGGCGGCGGTCCTTCACCGGGTCGTGGCCCAGGATGCGCACCTGGCCGCCGTCGGGGCGCTGGAAACCGGCCAGCAGCTCGACCGTCGTGGTCTTGCCCGCGCCGTTGCGGCCGAGGAGCGCGAAGATCTCCCCGGCGGCGACGTCGAAGGAGACGCCCCGTACCGCCTCGAAGCCGCCGTAGGACTTGCGCAAGTCCCGAACCGTGATCGCTGTCATGCCTCGATGGTCGGCCGCTCAGCGCTCCGGCGGCAGTGAGGAATTCACATCTTCAGCAACTTCTCCGCCACCGCGTCCGGTTCACTCAGGTGGTGCAGGTGGTTGCCGGGCAGCCGCTCCACCGCCCAGCCGCGAGCCGCCGCCCGCTTGGCGTCCTCCGCGTACGGCTCGCAGTACCACAGATAGGCGCACGGCAGGGCGTCCCAGCCCGCCTCGACCGGGACGTTCTCCTCGAAGTAGGCCAGCGGCAGCCGCGGCTGCTCGGCGAGCACCCGCTCGCAGGTCTCGCGGTCGGGGAAGAGCGCGGCCACGTCGGAGCCGACCCACCACTCGCTCCAGCGCGGCAGCAGCCCGTCGACGTCGGCCAGCTTGCGCAGGAACGACAGGTGCTCGCCCTGCGCCGCCGAGGCCTCGCCGTGGGCGGGCGGCAGCAGGGCGTCGACGAAGACGCACCGGCTGACCTCCAGCGCCCGGCACAGCAGGGGCGTGAACACCCCGGCGTTGCTGTGCGGCACCAGGACCAGCGGCCCGTCCGGGACCTGCGCGGCGACCGTCTCCACCGCCTCCCGCCAATACGGCGGCGCCGCCAGGCCGCGCAGGTCGGGCACCACGGCGCTCGGCAGGCGTTCGGCGACCGGCGCCCAGGAGGCGGGGCCGAGCAGGGGGCTGTGCAGCAGCACGTAGGTGGGGGCCATGCCGATGTCCTTCCCCGGCGGCCCCGGTTTCAGGCCCGGATCCGGGACGCGCGGGGTCAGACGATGAGCGCGTGGCCGCTCACCCGGGTGCGGCTGCCGTCGTAGGCGTCCCAGGCCGCGGCCAGCGCCTCGACCGCGCGGGTGAGCTCGGCGGGCTCGAACAGGAAGTGCAGCCGCAGCCGGTCGCCGAACCCGCCCAGCGGGTCGAAGGCGCGGCCCGGCGCGACCGCCACCCCGTGCCGGAGCGCGAGCTGGGCGAAGGAGTCGGCGTCGCCCCTGGGCAGCCGCACCCACAGCGTCTGGCCGCCGAGCGCGGGCTCGAACTCCCAGCCGGGCAGCCTGGTGCGCAGCTCGGCGGTCAGGTGGTCGTGCCGGGCGCGCAGGGTGGCGATGCGGGCCTGCCGTACCTCCTCGTGGTGGTCGAGCAGCCAGGCGGCGGCGAGCTGACCGGCGGTGTCGCCGCCGAGGTCGTGGATGGCGCGCAGCCGCGCCAGGCGGGAGATCAGGGGAGCGGGCGCCCGCACCCAGCCGACGCGCAGGCCGCCCCAGACGACCTTGCTGAGCGAGGCGATGGTGATCGCCTGCCGGGAGTGCAGCGCCAGGGGCGGCGGCACCTCGCCGGAGAAGCACAGCTCGGCGCAGACCTCGTCGTCGATCACCGGCACGCCGTGCCGCGCGGCCAGGTCGGCGACGTGGCGGCGGGTGGTGTTGTCCATCACGCCGCCGGCCGGGTTGGAGGCGGTGGGCACGACGTAGAGCAGGGCGGCCCGCTCGCGCAGGGCGGCGCCCAGGGAGCCGGAGACCGGGTCGGTCGCGACCGGGCGGATCACGGCCGAGGCGTGGCGGAAGACCTCCAGGGCCCCCGGGTAGGTCGGCGACTCGGTGAGCACAGTGTCGCCGGGGCTGACCAGCAGCCCGGTGAGCAGGGTGAGCGCCTGCTGGGCGCCGGTGGTGACGATGATCTCCTCGGCCGTGGTGGGCAGGCCGCGGGCTCGGTAGCGGGCGGCGACCGCCTCGCGCAGCAGCGGGTGCCCGGCGGGCTGGTAGCCGAGGTCGTGCCGCAGCCCGGACAGCCGCCGGGCGGCGGCGTGGTAGGCCTCGGCGAGCTGCGGCGGCGGCTCGTCCGGCGCGGCGCAGGTCAGCAACTGCACCCCGTCCGGCGGGTTGAGGATGTGCATGAGCAGCGGGTTGGGCACCACGTCGCCCGGCGGCCGCTCGCTCGCCGGCGGGCCGGCCGGCTCGGCGACCCGGGTGCCGCTGCCCTGCCGGCGGATCACCCGGCCCTCCTGCTGGAGCAGGTCGTAGGCGGCCACCACGGTGCCGCGGCCGACCGCCAGCCGGGCGGCCAGCACCCGGTCAGGCGGCAGCAGCACGCCGGGCGCGAGCATGCCGTCGTCGATCAGGGCCCGCAGCCGGGTGGTGAGCAGCAGGTAGAGCGGCCCGCGCCCGGACCCCCACCGGCCGAGCAGCTCGACCAGGTCGTCAAGATTGGCCCCATTCATGGACCAATTTTGCCGCATTGGCTCTCATCTCGCACGCGGAAACCGACAATCCTGGTGATATGCGACCTGAGACTCGGACCGTGCACCTGCCCAAGCCCTCCGTCACCGGCAGCGTCCCCATCTCGATGCCGATCTACCAGACCTCCGGCTTCGTCTTCGACGACCCGGCCGCCTTCGCCGAGGAGATGGGCCGGCCGGGCGGCGCCTACGTCTACGGGCGCTACTCCAACCCCACCGTCCGCGCCCTGGAGGAGGCGGTCGCCGGCCTCGAAGGCGGCGCCGCGGCCATCGCCACCGGCTCAGGCATGGGCGCGATCAACTGCGTGCTGCTCGGCCTGCTCCAGCCCGGCGACCACCTCATCGCCCAGGAGGCGCTGTACGGCGGGACCGCCGCGATGATCAACGACCTGGTCTCGCGCTTCGGCATCACCGTCAGCTACGTGCCCGAGGACGACCCGGCCGCCCTGCGCGCCGCGGTCACCCCGGCCACCAAGCTGGTCTACCTGGAGACCATCGCCAACCCGGTCGGCCAGGTCGCCGACCTGCCCGCGATGTGCTCGGCCGCCCGCGACCTCGGCCTGATCTCCGTCGTCGACAACACCTTCGCCACGCCGCTGCTGTGCCGGCCGCTGGAGCTCGGCGCGGACATCGTGCTGCACTCGGTGACCAAGTACCTCTCCGGCCACGCCGACGTCGTCGGCGGCATCGCGGTCTTCGCCGACGAGGAACTGCACGGCAAGGTCTGGCACTTCGCCATCGAACTCGGCGCCACCCCCGACCCGTTCGCCGCCTGGCTCAGCCTGCGCGGCATGCAGACGCTCGCGCTGCGCATGGAACGCCACTGCGCCAACGCCCGGCACCTGGCCACCCGCCTGGCCGCGCACCCGGCGGTCAGCGCCGTGCACTGGGCCGGGCTGGAGAACCACCGCTCCCACGAGGTCGCCCGCAAGGTGCTGGCCGACTTCGGCGGCGTGCTGGCCTTCGACATCGCCGGCGGACGGGCCGCCGCCGACTCCTTCATGGCCTCCATCCGGCTGGCGCTCCTGGCGCCCTCGCTCGGCGGGGTCGAGACCCTCGTCCTGCACCCGGCGAGCACCTCGCACCGGGCCCTCAACGCCGCCGAGCTGGCCCGCACCGGCGTCACCGAGGGGACGGTACGGCTCGCCGTCGGCATCGAGCACCCCGACGACCTGTGGGCGGACATCGAGCAGGCGCTGTCCTGAACAATGGATGACGTGAACACCCCCACCCTCGACGACGTCCGGGCGGCCGCCGCCCGCATCGCCCCCTACGTGCTGCGCACGCCGGTCCTCGACCTGTCGCCCACCCTCGCCCTCAAGCTGGAGCTGCTGCAGCGGTCGGGCTCGTTCAAGGTGCGCGGGGCCTTCAACCGGATGATCTCGGCGGGCGAGCTGCCGCCGGCCGGCGTGATCGCGGCCAGCGGCGGCAACCACGGCCTCGCGGTGGCCTACGCGGCCCGGGTGCTCGGGGTGCGGGCGGAGATCTTCGTGCCCGAGGTGACCAGCCCGGTGAAGGTCGCCGGGCTGCGGGCGCTCGGGGCGGAGATCACCCAGACCGGGGCGGTCTACGCCGAGGCCGCCGAGGCCGCGGCCAAGCGGGCCGCCGAGACCGGGGCGCTGTCCGTGCACGCCTACGACCAGCCGGAGGTGATCGCGGGGCAGGGGACCACGGGACTCGAACTCGTCGAGCAGCTCGGGGCGGTGGACACCGTGCTGGTCGCGGTGGGCGGCGGCGGCTTCGCGGGCGGCATCGCCCTCGGCATGGGCGCCGGCGGGCCGCGGGTCGTGGCGGTCGAGCCGGAGCTGATCCCCACCTTCCACGCCGCCCTCGCCGCGGGAGAACCGGTGCGGGTGCCGGTCAGCGGGGTCGCGGCGGACGCGCTGGGCGCCTCACGGCTGGGCGGGCTCGCCTTCGACCTGCTGGTGCGGGCCGGAGCGCGGAGCGTGCTGGTGCCGGACGACGCCATCGTGGCGGCCCGCCGTACCCTCTGGGCCGAGCAGCGGATCGCGGCCGAGCACTCGGGCGCGACCGCCTACGCGGCGTTGCTGTCCGGCGCGTACACGCCGGAGCCGGGGGAGCGGGTGGCGGTCGTGGTGTGCGGCTCGAACACCGACCCCGCCACCCTCTCCTGACCGTCCGGCGGGGTCAGCGGTAGCTGTGCTCCGGGGCGGGGAAGGCGCCGGCGACGACCTCGTCGGCGAAGGAGCGCACCGCCTGGTCCATGGCCTCGTGCAGGTTGAAGTACTGCTTGACGAACTTGGCCGGGTGCGGGGTCAGGCCCATCAGGTCCTGCCACACCAGCACCTGCGCGTCGGTGGACGGGCCGGCGCCGATGCCGATCGTCGGGATCGCCAGCGACGTGGTGACCTTCTCCGCCAGCTCCGACGGCACGCACTCCAGCACGACCGCGAAGGCGCCCGCCTGCTGCAGGTCCTTGGCGTCGGCCATGAGCTCGTCACCGGCCTGGCCGCGCCCCTGGACGCGGTAGCCGCCGAAGACGTTGACCGACTGCGGGGTGAGCCCGAGGTGCGCCATCACCGGGATGCCCGCGCTGACCAGCGCCTCCACCTGGGGAAGCACGCGCCGGCCGCCTTCGAGCTTGACCGCGTGGGCGCCCGACTCCTTCATGAACCGGGCCGCGGTCTCGAGCGCCTGCTGGGGAGAGGACTGGTAGGAGCCGAACGGCAGGTCGGCGACGACCATCGCCCGGCTGGAGCCACGCACCACCGCCGCGGTCAGCGGGAGGAGGTCCTCCACGGTGACCGGCAGGGTCGAGTCGTAGCCGTAGACGACCATCGCCGCCGAGTCGCCGACGAGCATGACCGGGATGCCGGCCTCGTCGAAGACCCGCGCCGTCATCGCGTCGTAGGCGGTCACCATCGGCCACTTCTCGCCGCGGTCCTTGGCCGCGGCCAGGTCGCGTACGGTGACCCTGCGTCCCGCCTGGCCGCCATAGAGAGTGGTCGGCTGGCTGGTAGAGGACATAGCGATCCCTCCAGATGAGTCTCGAGGCGCCCCTGTGGCGTACCCGGACGTTTCTGATGATTGCATGCGCTGCACAGGATTCAACACCCGGCGGTGAACAGGTAATCCGGTGGCGAAACTGTCGGTGCCTCACGCCACAATAGAGGCGGAGGTAAGTAATCAAGATGGCTATCGAACCTTACCGGCGTCTGCTTCGGCTGCCGGGCGTCCGCACCCTGCTGCTCGTGGGGCTGCTCGCCCGCATCCCCTCGACCGCGACGGGCATGGCGCTCACGCTGCACGTGGCCGAGCAGGGCATGGGCCGCATGGGTTTGGGCTACGCGCTCGCCGGTCTGGTGACCGCGGTCAGCACCATCGGCATGGCCGTCGGCTCCCCGCTGTCCGGCCGCTTCGTCGACCGGTACGGCCTGCGCCCCGTGCTGCTGGTGACCACCATCGCGCAGGCCCTGTTCTGGAGCACGGCGTGGGCGATGCCGTACTGGCTGCTGGCCGTCGCCGCCGCTGTGGCCGGGCTGCTGGCGCTACCCGTCTTCAGCGCCGTACGGCAGAGCCTGGCCGCGATGGTCCCGGTCGAGCAGCGGCGGGTGGCCTTCTCCATCGACTCCATGTTCGTCGAGCTGTCCTACATGACCGGCCCCGCCCTGTCCGTCGCCGGCATCATCGCGCTGGGCAGCACCTGGACCTTCGCCCTCATCGCCGTCGGCCTCACCGGCGCGGGCGTGGGGCTGCTCCTGCTCGACCCGCCGGTCCGCTCGGCCGAGGAACTGCGCCAGCCGCAGGCCAAGGTCAGCCGCAGGACCTGGTTCACGCCGGGCTTCTTCGCGCTGCTCGGCACCACGATGGCGGCCACCTTCGTGCTCACCGCCACCGAGCTGTCGCTGGTCGCCACGATGAACACGGCCGGCGCCGAGGCCTGGGTGGGGCTCGCGATCGGCATCTGGTGCGTCTACTCGCTGGTCGGCGGGTTCGTCTACGGCATGTTGCCGCGCGGCTTCTCGCCGCTCGTGCTCATCGCGGGGATGGGCCTGCTCACCGTGCCCGTCGGTCTGCTCGCCGGCGACTGGCGCCTGCTCGTCCTCGCCCTGCTGCCCGCCGGCCTTCTCTGCGCGCCCTCCCTGTCCTCCACCGTCGACGTCCTCAGCCGCTGGGTGCCCGCCGGGGCGCGTGGTGAGGCCATGGGCTTCCACGGCACCGCGCTGCTCATCGGCGGGGCCGCCTCCGCCCCCATCGCCGGCGCCATCATCGACGGCGTCGGACCTCCTTGGGCCTTCCTGGTGGCCGGCCTGGTCGGCGTCGGCATGGTGGCCCTGGCCCTCCCCTTCTGGCGCCGCCGCCCCCAGGACGCCCTCGCCACCCCCGACCAGCCCACCGAGCCGTCAACGACGGAACCCGACCAGCCGCCGGTGGCCAACCTCACCACCTGACCCCGGCCGTCGGCTTGGGGGACTCCGGGAACCGGAGCCAGGCAACCCTGGAGGACCCCCAGTTCCAGCCCACCGACCCCGAGGAGCTGGGGCGGGCCGGGAGGTAGGGGGCCCGGGGTGGGCCACCGAGACCGTGAGCCGGCGGGAGCTAGGCGTGCAGGAAAGAGGTCATGGTGGCGGCGACCGTGCGGGGGGCGCCGCCGCGGTCGGTGTTGCCGGAGCCGCCATGGCCGAGCCCCGGGAAGACGACCCGGCGCACCCGGGGAAGGACGGCCTCCAGAGCGTCCAAGGCCGCCTTGAGGTAGCGCGGGCTACGGTCGCCACCGAGCAGGAGGACGTCCGCCTCCACGTCCCCATACCGGTCCACCCGCCCGGCCACCTCCCGGACGAGCTGGAAGTCCCGCGCCAGGGTGGGAGCAGCCTGCCGCATGGTGAAGGCGTACGCCCCGGCCCGGCGGTCCTCCTGGCGGATGGCCAGCCGCACCATGGGCCTGAGCAGCCAGCCGGGCAGCCGGTTCAGCAGGGGCGGCCCCATCTCGGCGCCCCGCATCCCGGTCACCATCGCCCCGGCCAGGTCCCCGGCGGCGAGCAGCCGCTCATATCGGTCCATGTACGCGGGCTCGAAGGGCTCCTCGACGAGCAGCGGCGGCTCGTAGGCCACCACCCGGCGTACGGCGGGCAGAGCCAGGGCCGCCTCCAGCGCGATCAACGCTCCGGAGCTGACGCCGAACACCTGCTCCGTCTCGGTCGCCGCCAGGAGCGCGCCCAGGTCGGCCACCTCCTTGGCCATCGTGTACGCCCCGCCGTACGGGCCGCTCGTGCCCCGGCCGCGCCGGTCGTAGAGGGTGACGGTGAACCGGCCGGACAACGCCTCGGCGAGCTGGAGGTGGCTGGCGGCGTGCTCCATCCCGCCGTGGACGAGCACGAGCCCGGGGCCTTTGCCCATGCGGGTGAAAGCGATCGGGGTGCCGTCGGGGGAGAGGGCGGTTTCACCGGTGACGACCATCGCGTCCTCCTGGATGAGGGGGGCTGGGTGGCGGGTGGAGGGAGCGCCACAGGGGCAGGTCGGGGAAGGTGCCGTCGAGGAGTTCGGCCAGGAGCGCGCGGGTCCAGTCGAGCTCGGCCTGCCCGACGGCGAGGTCGTACTCCCGCTCCAGCAGGAACAGCCGCGGCGTCTCTCCCCGGTCGTGCGCGAGTTCGGCCCGCTGGGCGGCGAGCCGCCGCTCGACCAGGGCGGCCCGGGCCCGCAGCAGGCCGGCGGCCTCGTCCGGGTCGAGGATGGCGAGCACCGACAGCCCAGCCTCGAAACGGGGATGCTCCGGCTCGGGGACGGCGACCAGGTCCCGGGCCCAGTCCTCCAGCTCGGCCCGTCCCGCGGGGGTGAGGCGGTAGACGGTGCGCTCGGGACGGGCCCCGGCCCGCTCGCTGCCCGCCGCCTCGACGAAGCCGTGCCGCTCCAGGTTCTGCACCACCCGGTACAGGGAGCCCCACTTGATCTCCATGTCCTGGTCCTTGCCCCGGGCCCGGATCACGGTGGCCATCTCGTAGGGGTGCATCGGCCGGTCGACGAGGACGGTCAGCACGGCCAGGCCGAGCAGGTTGCCGACCTTGCGGCGGACGGGCATGAGATCTCCTCGCAGCGGAATACTCCGCTGCGAGTATAGGCCGGACAGTGCGCCGTTTACAGAAGCTTCGCCACATCCGGGGCATAGGCGGTCATCCAGTGCGGCTGGAGCCGGTAGTAGACGATGTCCTGGTCCCAGTCGAAGGCGTCGCCGCCGTAGAAGTCCTTGAGGTAGGCCAGCACGTCGGGCCAGTCGGCGGCCGGCGGGCCGTCCTGCGGGTTGAGGGTCTCGACGGTGCCGTGGGTGAAGACGCCGAGGTCCTCGCCCCGCAGGTGGGCGACGCTGGCGGCGGGGCGGGCGGCGAGGTGGCGGGCCTTGGCGGCGCTGCGGGCCGTACCGAAGATCCACTTGCCGTGCAGGAAGTGCCCGTCCACGCCGCTGATGCGCGGCTCGCCCTTCGCGGTCACGGTCGACAGGGCGAGGGTGCACATGCCGGTGAGCACCCGGGTGAGCTGCTCGGCGGAGAGGGCGCGCTCCCCGTTGATGATCGAGCGAAGGTGGGCGGTGGAGCCGGTGAGGGAGGCGTCGAGCAGGGTCTGGAGCTCGGCGAGTTCGTGGGTGGTTTCGCGCATCGGGTCAGGCTAGCCAGCGCCCCCGACAATCTGCCCCGGAACCGATCTGACCGGAAGCGATCTGCCCGGAACCGATCTGACCGGAGCCGGCTGACCGGAAGTCAGAGCGGAGTTTACGAAACGAAACCGTTGCGTATCGGAATGGCTCGCGATACGGTGGCGTTGCGAAACTCAATCGTATCGAAATAAGGGGCCGTCATGTCCGATCTCCGAGATGCCGAAGCCGGGCATCCAAAGCGCTGGACCATCCTTGGCGTCCTGGTCTTCAGCCTCCTGGCCGTCGTCCTGGACAACACCATCCTGAACGTCGCGATGAAAACGATCTCCGATCCTGTCGAAGGCCTGGGCGCCACCCAGGCCGAGCTGGAATGGGCGATCAACTCCTACACGCTGGTCTTCGCCGGCCTGCTGTTCACCTTCGGGGTGATCGGTGACCGGACCGGCCGCAAGCGGATGTTGTTCATCGGCATGTTGCTGTTCGGCCTGGCCTCGCTGGCCAGCGCCTACTCCCAGGACCCGATGCAACTGATCCTGGCGCGGGCCGCGATGGGCATCGGTGGTGCGGCGATCATGCCGGCCACGCTGGCGATCATCTCGAACGTCTTCCCGGCCAAGGAGCGCGGCAAGGCCATCGGCATCTGGGCCGGCGGCGTCGGCCTCGCGGTCGCCATCGGCCCGATCACCGGCGGTTTCCTGATCGAGCACTTCTGGTGGGGCTCGGTCTTCCTGATCAACGTGCCGATCGTGCTGATCAGCATGGTGCTCATCGCCACCCTGGTGCCCGAGTCGCGCGACCCCAAGCCGGCCCGGCTCGACCTCGTGGGCGTGGTGCTGTCCATCCTGGGTCTGGTCGCGCTGACCTACGGCATCATCCGCGCCGGCGAGCTGGCCACCCTCGCCGAGGTCCAGGTGCTCCTGCCGCTGCTGGGCGGCGTGGTGATCCTGGGCGTGTTCATCTGGTGGGAGCGGCGCGTCGCCAACCCGATGTTCGACGTGAGCAACTTCGGCAACGTCCGCTTCTCCACCGCCATCGGCATGATGGGCATCGTCTTCTTCGCGATGATGGGCGGGATGTTCTTCCTGACGTTCTACATCCAGATCGTCAAGGGGTTCAGCCCGATCCAGGCGGGCGCGCTGATGATCCCGTTCGCCGCCGCGCAGCTCATCTTCGCCCCGCTCAGCCAGCGGGTGAACGAGCGCTTCGGCGCCAAGCTCACCTCGACCGTCAGCCTGCTGGTCGTGACCGGCGCGCTGCTGACCTACGCGCTGTTCGACCGGGACACGCCCGTGCTGCTGATGGAGGTCGTCTTCTTCATCCAGGGCGCGGCGATGGCCAACATCATGCCGCCCGCGACCACCGCGATCATGGAGGCGCTGCCCCGCGAGAAGGCGGGCGTCGGCTCGGCCATGAGCAACACCGTCCGCCAGGTCGCCGGCGCGCTCGGCGTGGCCGTGCTCGGCTCGGTCCTGTCGGCGATCTACCGCGGCGAGATCGAGCCCGCGCTGGCCGGGCTGCCCGAGGCGGCACGGCACGCCGCCGGTGAGGGCCTGACCGGCACCATGGGCGTCGTCGCCTCGGCGGGCCCGCAGGGCAAGGCGCTGATCGATCCCGCGTTCGACGCCTTCATCCACGGCATGCACGTCACCACCCTGGTCTCCGCGGCGATCACCCTGGTGGGCGTGGTCGTGGTCGCGCGCTGGATGCCCGGGAAGGCGCCTGCCGTACCGGATCTGCGGGAAAGCAAGGAACCAGCGGTAGTGTGAGGCCGCGATGAACAGGACTGAGACCACGGCGGCCCGGCCCGCGGGCCGTCCGCGCAGCGAGAAGGCCGAGAAGGCCATCATCGAGGCCACCCTCGACCTGATCGGCGAGGGGGTCGGCGTCTCCGAGCTGTCGATCGAGGCGATCGCGGCCCGGGCCGGTGTGGGCAAGACCACCATCTACCGGCGGTGGTCCAACAAGGAGGACCTGGTCGTCGACGCGCTCGCCGCGCTCAAGGCGCCCGTCCCCGAGCTGGCCGGGGTCTCGGTCCGCGAGGACCTCGTCACGATGCTGGAGACGATGCGCAGCGAGGCGGGCTCGACCCGGACGCGGTGCGTCATGAACATCGCGATGGGCGAGTCCGACCGCTACCCGCACCTGTTCGAGCGCTTCCGGCGGATCGCCATCGAGCCGCGGCAGCGGGCGGTCCGCGAGGTGCTGGAGCGGGGCAAGCGGACCGGCGAGCTGCGGGCCGACCTCGACGTGCAGCTCGCGATGACCGCGCTCACCGGGGCCATGGTGATCCACAGCAAGTGGGCGGCGCACGGCGAGGTCCTGCCGGACGACCTGGCCGAGCGCGTGGTCGACCTGGCCCTGCGGGGCCTCGCTCCCTGACTCAGGTCATGTACGGCAAGCGGCCCGTCGCACCCTGCGGCGGGCCTTTCGCATTCCCGGACACAGGGCCCGAACAGGCTCCGCGCGCTGGGCCTGGGCAGGCCCGGGCTCAAGGCTCGGGCAGGCCCGAGCGCTGGGCCTAGGCAGAAGGTGAACAATGCTCTAATCTCGCCGCCATGCCCCCCTCGCGCAGGTTACTGACCCTCCTCGCGCTCACCTTAGGCCTGCTGTTACCCGCCGGTGCCGCCTTCGCCCACGAGGAACGCAAGGTCACCATCCCCGACGGATCGGGGAAGGTCCCGGCCTACCGGGCGGACGCCGAACCCGACCTCCTCGTCTGCAAGAGCGACAAATCCGACTTCGACCGCCGCATCGCCGCCTTCCCCGCCGACCTCAAAGCCCGAAATATCGGCCTTTTCGAGAAATGTCAGCAATCCGGATCCCGGCACCTCCAGGAAGCCGTCGACAAGGTCGACCGCCCGGGCATGACCATCGCGATCCTCCCCGGCCTCTACCGTGAAGAACCCGGTCAGGCCGCCCCCACCGGAGCCTGCGCCGCGCTCCCCGCCCGCTGGTCAAGCTGGGGCTACCAGATCCTCAGCTTCGAGCAACAGCAGCAGTGCCCGCACAACCAGAACCTCGTCGCCATCCTCGGCAAGAAGGACCTGCAGATCGAGGGCACGGGCGCCGACCCCAAGGACGTCGTCATCGACGCGGAGTACCGCAAGCTCAACGCGATCCGCGCGGACCGGGCCGACGGCATCTACTTCCGCAACTTCACCGCCCAGCGCACCACCTTCAACGGCGTCTACATCCTGGAGACCGACGGCTTCGTCATCGACCGGGTGCTCGGCCGCTGGACCGACGAGTACGGCTTCCTCACCTTCGCCAGCGACCACGGCCTCTACACCGACTGCGAGGCCTACGGCAACGGCGACGGCGGCCTCTACCCCGGCAGCGCCTCCAACCTCAACGACGGCCGGGGCCACGAGGTCCCGCGCTACGCCATCGAGATCACCCGCTGCAAGTCGCACCACAACGCGCTCGGCTACTCCGGCACCGCCGGCGACAGCATGTGGGTGCACGACAACGAGTTCTACAACAACATGGTCGGCGCCACGATGGACTCGCTCTGGCCCGACCACCCCGGCCTGCCGCAGAACCACGCCAAGTTCGAGAACAACAAGATCTACGACAACAACGAGGACTACTACCGCTACCTGCGCGACGGCACCTGCAAGAAGCCCCCGGCCGAGCGCGGCTACGAGAACGGCGTGGTCTGCCCGCAGGTCGGCGTCCCGCCCGGCACCGGCATCCTGGTCGCCGGCGGCAACTACAACGTCTTCCGCGGCAACCAGATCACCGGCCACGACCGGGCCGCCTTCCAGCTCTTCGGCGTGCCCGCCTTCATCCGCGGCGAGGAGGCGCTGGCCAAACAGGCCGACACCTCCAACTTCAACCGCTACGAGGCCAACCGCTTCGAGGGCAACGGCCTGGACGTCTGGTGGGACGGGCAGGGCACCGGCAACTGCTGGCAGGGCGACACCGGCCGCTCCGACCCGGCCGTGCTCCCGGTCTGCGCCGCCAAGGCGCCCGAGCTGTCCGGCGGCGCCACTCGGCTGGTCGCCGAGCCGATCAAGGTGCTCAAGCTCTATCTCTGCGCCGACTTCAGCGCCCAGGACGTCCGGCTCCCGGCCGGGTGCGACTGGTTCGGCGCCCGGGCGCTCGGCAAGGTCGAGGCGCAGCTCGCGCTCGGCGGCTCCGTGGTGCTGGGGCTGCTCGCGGTGTTGTTCTGGGTACGGCTCCGCCGCGGCGTGGACGGGCTCTTCCTCGGCGTGGCCACGGCCGCCGGGCTGGCCGGGCTGGCGCTCGACGTGTGGGCGGCGGCGGCCGGATCGGTCTGGCTGACCGCGGTCGCGCTGGTGGGGATGGGGATGTGGCTGACCGGGCTCGGCTGGGAGTCGCGCCGGGCGCGGCCGGTGTTCGGCTGGTTCACCGTCGTGCTCGGGGTGCTGTGCTTCGCCGACGCCTTCGACCGTGGCGTGCACCTCCTGCCGTTCCTGCCGCTGGGACCGGGGTGGATCCGGGGGTTGCTGACCGGGGTCTGGGTGTTGTGGGCGGTCGTGGTTCTCGCGCCGCGGCCTCGCCGTACCGCCGAGCCGGCCGAGCCGGTCCGGGAGGTGGCCGCTTGAGGCCGGCGGCGCGGGGGCTGGTTCCGGCGGGGGTCCCGGTGCTGATAGGCGCGGTGCTTAAGGGCGCGGTGCTTAAGGGCGCGGTGCTTAAGGGCGCGGTGCTGATGGGTGCGGTGCTGGTGGCCGGGTGCGGGACGCTCGCCGAGACGCACCACCGGCCCGGGACCAGCCACGAGGTGGTCACCGGCGCGGCCGGCGTGCCTCCCGGGGAGCGGCACGCGGACATCGTGATCAAGGGCGGCCGGGTGTCGCCGCCGCCCGGGTGGCTGGAGGTGGCCAAGGGCGGTTCGGTCAGCCTCACCGTCACCAGCGACGTGGCCGACACCGTGCACGTGCACGGCTACGACGTCGAGGCCGCCGTCACTCCCGGCGTGCCGGTCACGTTGCGCTTCACCGCGGACATGACGGGGGTCTTCGAGGTGGAGACCCACGGAAGCGGCCTGGTCCTGACCCAGGTGGCCGTCAAGTGAGCCGGGAGCGGCCTGGTCCTGACGCAGGTGGCCGTCACATGAGCCGGGGAGCTCCGGTTGGCCGGCACGCGAGCTGGGCGAGGCTCGGGTGAGCGTCGTCGACGGGGTGCTGGCGCACGGGGTCGGCAGCCGCAGCGACCTGCCGATCCCGCTGTTCTACGCCTACGCCGGGGCCTTCGCCGCGCTGGTGATCTCCTTCCTCGCGCTCGGCCTGCTGTGGGCCGACTCGCGCTTCCGCGGCGAGCTGGCGGGCCGTGTGCTGCCGGTGCGGCCGCTGCCGTGGCTGGTGCGCGGCCTGCGCCTGCTCACCCTCGCCGCACTGCTCTACACCGCGGCCTGGCTGATCGCCGGTCCGGCCGAGGACAATGCCGCGCCGTACCTGATCTACGTGGTGTTCTGGGTCGGCCTGGTGCCCGCTTCGATGCTCCTCGGCCCGGTCTGGCGGACGCTCAACCCCTTCCGCCTGCTCCCGGACACCGCCCGCCGCCCCCTGCCCGCCCGGCTCGGCTACTGGCCCGCCGCCGCGGGCCTGTTCGCCTTCACCTGGATGGAACTGGTCGCGCCGGAGCCCGCCGCGCCGCCGACCCTGCTGGTCTTCCTGGTGGGGTACGGCCTGGCCCAACTGGCCGGCACCCTGCGCCACGGCCATGCCTGGCTGGAGCGCGGCGACCCGTTCGAGGTCTACTCCACGCTCATCGGCCACCTGTCCCCGCTGGGCCGGCGCGGCGACGGCCGATGGGTGCTGCGCAGCCCCTTCAACGGACTCGACGCCCTCGCCCCGGCCCCCGGCCTGGTCGCCACCGTCTGCGTGCTGCTCGGCAGCACCGGCTACGACGGCTTCTCCACCGCTCCGGTCTGGGTGCAGACGCTGCAGTCGGCCCCGCTCGGCCGCGTCGGCACCGGCACCCTGGGCCTCCTCACCGCGATCGTCCTGGTCGCGCTGCTCTACGCCGCCTGCCTGCGGCTGGCCGCGGCCATCGGCGGCGCCCGCGACCTGCCCGCCCGCTTCGCGCACTCGCTGGTCCCGGTCGCCATCGGCTACCTCGTCGCGCACTACTTCTCGCTGCTGGTCATCGAGGGGCAACGGGCCGCCATCCTCGCCCTCGGCCTGGACGGCGCCACCGTGGACCAGGAGATCGTGTCTCCGGCGGTCATCGCCACGGTCCAGGTCTCCGCGATCATCGTCGGGCACGTCCTGGGAGTCGTGGCCGCGCACGACCGCTCGGTCCGCCTCCTGCGCCCCGAGCGCGCGGTCGCCGGTCAGATCCCGCTGTTCGTGCTCATGCTCAGCTACACCCTGGGCGGCCTGACCCTGCTGTTCGCCGCATGAGGCGCGCCCCGCTCCAGCAGCGCAGCGTCGAGCGTGTCAACCAGATGCTCGATGTGGCCGCCGCCCTGCTGGACGAGGGCGGGTACGACGCGCTCAGCACCCGGGCCGTCGCCGCCCGCACCGGGTTGCCGATCGGCTCCATCTACCGCTTCTTCCAGGACAAACGCGCTCTGGCCGACGCCCTGGCCCGGCGCAACCTCGACTCCTTCCTCGGCCGGATCGCCGCCCGCCTCGCCGCCCGCCTCGCCGGCCGGGAGCCGCCGGGCCTGTCCTGGGCGCAGGTCGTGGACCTCGTCGTGGACGAGTACCTCGACATGAAGGCCACCGTGCCCGGCTTCGCGGTGCTCGACTTCGGGGCCAACGCGGAGGTCGCCGACGCGCTCGCCGCGCTGCTCGGCGTCACCCCGGCGCCCCGGGCCCGCCGCGCGCTGCTCCTGGCCGTCGAGACCGCCGACGCCCTGCTGCGCACCCATCACGCCGACCCGGAGATGGTCGAGGAGACCAAGGAGATGTTGCGCTCCTACCTCGCCCGCCGCCTGGCCTGACCCCCGGGCGGGCGGAGGGAACTGTCGGTGGGCCTTCGTAGACTTCCCGCACCTGACGAAAGGCTGCGCATGACCCTCCCCGACCCCAAGGCCACCCTCCTCCGCTACCTCGACAGCGTCCGTGACGCGCTGCTCTGGAAGCTCGACGGGCTGCCGGAGTACGACGTCCGCCGCCCGCTGACCCCGACCGGCACGAACCTGCTGGGCCTGGTGAAACACGTGGCCTCGGTGGAAGCCGGCTACCTGGGGCTGGTGTTCGACCGGCCGTTCCCCGACACCCGGCCGTGGATGCTCGGGGACGCCGAGCCCAACGCGGACATGTGGGCCACGGAGGAGGAGTCGCGGGAGGAGATCCTCGACCTCTACCGGCGGGTGCGCGAGCACGCGGCGGCGACCGTCGAGGCGCTGGAGCTCGACTCGCGCGGGACGGTGCCCTGGTGGGGGGAGGCGCGCCGCGAGGTCAGCCTCCACCAGATCCTGGTGCACCTGGTCGCGGAGCTCAACCGGCACGCCGGCCAGGCCGACATCCTGCGCGAGACCCTCGACGGGTCGGCCGGACTCGTCCAGGGCAACGACAACCTGGTCGAGGGCGACCAGGCCTGGTGGCAGGCCTACCACGCCAGGCTGGAGCAGGCGGCCAGAACGGCGGCCGGCCTGCCCCCGGCCTGAGGCGCGGCGCAGACTCCTCGCGGCCGGGTCAGAGCGTCTCGCGCCAGCGGTTGGTGATGGGCAGGCGGCGGTCCCGGCCGAAGTTCTTGGGCGTGATCTTCGGGCCCGGCGGATACTGCCGCCGCTTGTACTCGGCGAGGTCCACCAGGCGGATCACCCGCGCGACCAGCGCGGCGTCGTGCCCGGCTGCGACGAGCTCGGCCGAGCCCATGTCCTTCTCCACGTAGTCGTCCAGGAGCCGGTCCAGCACCTCGTAGGGCGGCAGGGAGTCGGTGTCGCGCTGGTCGGGCCGCAGCTCGGCGCTGGGTTCCTTGGTGATGGAGTTCTCCGGGATCGGCGTCGCCGCGTCGAGGAGGAACCACGGGTAGGAGTGCTCGTTCCGCCAGCGGGACAACGCCCAGACCATCGTCTTCGGCACGTCCTTGATCGGCGCGTAACCGCCGGCCGAGTCGCCGTAGAGGGTCGAGTAGCCGGTGGCCAGCTCGCTCTTGTTGCCGGTGGTCAGCACCAGGTGGCCGTGCTGGTTGGACAGGCTCATCAGGAGCATGCCGCGCACCCGCGCCTGGAGGTTCTCCGCCGCCAGGCCGGAGATGTCGATCTCCTTCTCGAAGGCGGTGACGATCTCGGCGATCGGCACGACCCGCGAGTTGAGCCCCTGCCGCCGCACGAGCTCCTCGGCGTCGCCGATGGAGTGGTCGGAGGAGTAGCGCGAGGGCATGAGGACGACGTCCACGCGGGAGGGGCCGATGGCGTCGGCGGCGATGGTCGCGGTGAGCGCCGAGTCGATGCCACCGGACAGCCCCAGGATGACCGATTCGAAGCCGTTCTTGGCGACGTAGTCGCGCACGCCGAGCACCAGGGCGGCGTAGACCTCGCCCACGTCGTCCAGCCGGGGCGCGATGACCGGCGGCTCGGCCGGGTAGGGCGCCACCGGCTCGGCCGACAGCTCGAACCGGTCGACGGTGATCGTCGTGCCGTCCCCGGCGTCGTGGGCGGCCTGCCCGAAGGGCGCGGTGGCCAGCGGCAGGTCGAGGTCGACGACGAGCAGGTCCTCCTGGAACTGCGCGCCCCGGGCGAGCACCTCGCCTTCGGCGGAG
The DNA here is from genome assembly GCF_044459405.1 of Nonomuraea sp. NPDC050328. NCBI lineage: Bacteria > Bacillati > Actinomycetota > Actinomycetes > Streptosporangiales > Streptosporangiaceae > Nonomuraea > Nonomuraea sp. NPDC050328. Next base: position 559,311 of record NZ_JBITIW010000002.1, read on the forward strand.
ACGACCAGCGAGTCGCCGTCGAAGACCAGCTCGTCCTGGCCGCCGACCTGGTTGACGTAGGCCAGGGCGCACCCGGCCTCGCGGGCGCGCCGGGCCACCAGCTCCAGGCGCGCGTCGTCCTTCTCCCGCTCGTACGGCGAGGCGTTCGGCACCACCAGCAGCCCCGCCCCCGCCTGCCCCACGACGGCGACCGGCCCGCCCTCCTGCCAGAGGTCCTCGCACACCGCGACCGCCACGTCCACCCCGTGCAGCCGGAAGATCGGCAGCCGGTCCCCGCGCACGAAGTAGCGGTACTCGTCGAAGACCCCGTAGTTGGGCAGGTGGTGCTTCGCCGTCCGGGTGACGACCCGTCCCTCGTAGAGGAGCGCGGCGGCGTCGAGCGGCGCCCCCTTGGGCTGGCCGACCCGGGGCGCGAGCCCGGCGCGGTCGACGTAGCCGACCAGGACGGGCAGCCCGCCGAGCCCGGCCTCGGCCAGCGCGGCGGCGGCCGAGTCGAGGGCGGCGATGGAGGCCTCCACGAAGGAGGTGCGCAGCACCAGGTCCTCGACGGGGTATCCGGTGAGGAACATCTCCGTGAAGACGGCCAGGTGCGCGCCGCGCGCGGCGGCCTCACGCGTGTAGTCGAGCAGTTTGGCCGTGTTCGCGGCGAAGTCGCCGACGACCGGGTTGGTCTGTGCCAGGGCGATGCGGAGCTGTCCCATGGATCAAGCCTAACACCTATCGTCACATTGACGATAACCAGGGGAGGGCCGCTTCGACCCTGGTCCCGCCGCCCGGACGGGGAAGCGCGACACACGTCCCGCCCACCTCGGCAGCACGCTCCCGCATCGCCTCCAGGCCGCTCCCCAGCGACCCGGCCGCCCACGGCCCGTCGTCCTCCACCCGGACGACGAGCGCCTCGGCGCCCGCGTCGAGCAGGATCCGCACGTCGTGCCCCCGGGCGTGGCGGCGCAGGTCGGCGAGAGCCTCGCGGACGATCCGGTAGGCCGCGCCCTCCAGCGCGACCGGCAGCCCGGTGAGCGAGCCGCGCACGCTCACCCGGGCCTCGCTCCCGGCCAGCGCGCGGACCGCGCCCTCCAGCCCGAGGCTCTCCAGCGTGGGCGGACGCAGCCCGTACACCAGCTCCCGCACCTCCTGGGCCACCCCGTCCATGCCCTCGCGCAGGTCGCCGAGGAGCTGCTCGGCGGAGGAGGGCGCGCTGTGCAGGCTGGTGCGCACCTGGTTCAGCGACTGGGCCATCCCGGCCAGCGCCTGGCCGAGCCCGTGGTCGAGGTCTCGCCGCAGCCGCCGCCGTTCCTCCTCGCGGGCGGCCATGATCTGCTCCCGGGTACGCTGCAGGTCCTCCGAGACGCCGATCGCGTGCGCCACGTCCGCGAGGTACGGCAGCGCCGCCGCGATCAGCCGGTCGGTGTGCTCGCGGGAGAAGCGGCGTTCGCCGGGCGGCCCCAGCAGGAGGGTGCCGGCCAGGTCGTTGTGCCAGACGAGCGGCAGTTCACGAGGTCGGGGCCCGAGCCGGCCCAGCTCGGTCCGGCGGGTGTCGCGCACCTCGACGGCGAGGCCGGCGACGCCGAGGCCGTCCATGGTGATCTCGGCCATCGTGGTCAGCGCCCGGGCCGGGTCGGTGCTGCCCGCCTCGGCCGACAGGCGCTCGGCCAGGTGCCGTGGGTCGCCGTGCCTGCCGTACATGTGCTGGTCGACCAGGCGGCGCAGCCGCGTGCGCAGCGGATGGAAGAAGGCCCCGGCGACGAGGGCGGCGGCCAGCCCGGCCTGCCGGTCGTAGCCGGAGACGGCCAGGCCGACCGCGCCGGAGACGGCGAGGTAGACGGTGCCGACCACGGCGGCGATGCCCGCGCCGACCAGCGCGCGGCTGACGATGACGTCGAGGTCGAACAATCGGTAGCGCAGCACCGAGAAGCAGATGCCGAGCGCGGTGAGGAAGACGCCTAGCACCGCGGGCACGGAGAAGTCGGGCCCGGCGAGCATGCCGGCCACGTAGAGCGCGAAGCCGGTGAGCGGCCAGGCGATCTGCCGCCGCACCACGGCGTTGCCGCGCCGGGCGCGCAGGGCCATGCCGAGGAGGCTGACCAGCAGCAGGATCTGGACGGACACGTAGTAGGTGCGGTTGAGCGCCGGGCCGAGGCCGGCCAGCGCGTCCCAGCCGAGCGGGTTGGGGATGACCACCGGCCACGGGTAGCCCGCCAGCGGCGGGTCCGGGCGGACGATGCCGCGCACGATCTCCAGCGTCACCAGCACGGTGGCGATCACCACGACGGGCCGCCAGCGCCTGGACGGCAGCCGGCCGTCGGGCAGGTAGAGCGGGAAGATGACGGCCAGCAGCATGCCGCCCGCGGCCCAGCCGGTGTGCGAGACCCAGCGCAGGCAGCCGGCGGCGGTCAGCTCGCCCATCGAGGCGGCGAAGGCCATGGCCGAGGCGCCCGCCCCGCGCAGGCCGCAGGCCAGCCCGCCGGCGATGGCCAGCCACGCCAGCCCGTGGCGGGGCTGGCGGCTGACGATGAAGGCGCCGATGGCCGGCAGGACGAGGGCGGCGGCGAAGTCCGGCAGCACCACGACGCCCTGCTGCGCGCGGGCCGGCTGCCACGGCTCGGGCAGGCTGAGGCCCAGCACCAGCCCGCCGACGGCCAGCACGGCGGACAGCACCGCCAGCCCGGCCGCGACCGGCGTCCGCACCATCAGAGGGCACCCGTCATCGCGCCGGTCTCACCAGCCCCGACTCGTAGGCGAGCACGACGAGCTGCGCCCGGTCGATCAGGCCGAGCCGCTCCAGCAGCCCCGAGATGGCCGCGCCCACCGCGGGCTCGTCCAGGTGGAGGGTGAGCGCGATCTGCTTGTTGGTCAGCCCCCGCGCGATGAGCCGCAGCAGGTCGAGCTGGTCGTCGGTCACGCCGGCCAGCGCCGGGGGAGCGGCCGGGTCGGACCGCCCGGCGAAGGAGGCGATGAGCCGGGTGGTGACCGCGGGGTCGATCAGCGCGTCGCCCGCCGCGGCGGCCCGCAGGGCGGCGATGAGCTGCTCGGGCGGCGAGGTCTTCAGGATGAACCCGCTGACCCCGGCCCGCAGCGCGGCGTAGAGGTTGTCGTCGGTGCCGAACGTGGTCATCATGATCACCTTCGGCGGATCCGGCTGCGCCAGGATGCGCCGTGCGGCGGTCAGCCCGTCGAGCCGCGGCATCTGGATGTCGAGCAGCACCAGGTCCGGCCGCAGCTCGGCGACCGCGGCGATGGCCTGCTCGCCGTCGCTGGCCTCGCCGGCGAACTCCAGGCCCGGCTCGGAGTCCAGCACGACCCGCATGCCGGTGCGCACTAGCGCCTGGTCGTCGGTGACCAGCACCCGCAGGCTCCGGGTGGCAGGCCCGGGCGTGCTCACCGCGACCGGCGCGGTGGGGGCCGGTTCGGGGTCGAGGCGCTGGGCGAGCATGTCGCTCTCCAGCCGCTGGAGTGCGGCCGACAGGTCGAGGCCCAGCTCGTCCCGCCAGGCCGCGCGGGCACGGCGGAGCGCGGCCAGGGCGTCGCCCTGGCGGCCGGTGCGGTAGAGGGCCAGCGCCAGCAGCCGCCAGGCCTCCTCGCGCAGCGGGTGCGCGAACGCGTGCGCCTCCAGGTCGGGCACGAGCGCGGTCGCCTTGCCGAGCAGGATCCCGGCGTCGGCGCGGCGCTCGACCGCGACCAGGCGCAGCTCCTCCAGCCGGCCGGCCTCCGTGATGGCCCACGGCAGGTCGGCGAACTCGGCCAGCGCGGGCCCGCGCCACAGGTGGAGGGCGGCGTCGATCTCGTCCCACACCTGGCCGGGATCGCCCCCGGCCTGGAGCACGACGGTCTCGAACCGCCAGGAGTCGACCTGCTCGGTCGTGGCGCGCAGGCCGTAACCAGGCGGCGCGGTCACCAGGACCGAGGCCTCCTCTCGGGGGGCACGGGCCGGCTCCAGCGAGCGGCGCAGCCGGGAGACGTACCCCTGGATGGTCGACAGGGCCTGGGCGGGCGGGGTGCCCGGCCAGAGCTCGTCGATGAGCGTGGTGACGGGCACAGCTCGGCCCCGGGCGACCAGAAGGCGGGCCAGAACCGCCATCTGGCGGAGTCCGCCCAGGTCAAGCGGTTCCGCGTCGATGCAGACCTGGAACGGTCCGAGCGTGTGAAAGGTCAACATGGCATCAGTAAGCGTAGATCCGCCACTTTCATACTGGTAGCACGGCGCTGACAAGCGTGCCGCCTCCCTCTGCCGGGCGGACCGTGCAGGCGCCGCCGAGTTCGGCCGCGCGCTCGCGCATCGAGCCGAGCCCGATGCCGGCGCGAAGGTGTCGTGGCAGGCCGCAGCCGTCGTCCTGAACGGTGATCCGCAACATTCCGCCCTCCCGCTCCAGCGTGGCCACGATACGCGTCGCGCCCGAGTGCTTGCGCGCGTTGGTGATGGCCTCCTGGGCGATCCGGTAGGCGGCCACCTCGACGGCCGCGGGCAGCTCGCCCAGCTCGGCCTGCTCGGCGAGGCCGGGCGGCGGCTCGTCCAGCAGGTCGGCGATCGCCCCGGCCAGGCCCAGCTCGTCGAGTGCGGGCGGGCGCAGGCCGTAGACGAGGCGGCGGATGTCGCCGCTCACCTCGTCCATGCCCTCGCGCAGCCGCGCCAGTAGCCGTTCGGCCTGGTCGGGGGAGTGGCGCATGGTGATCCGGGCGGCGTTGAGCGACATGGCCATGCCGCTGAGCGATTGACCCAGGCCGTCGTGCAGGTCGCGGCGCAGCCGGCGGCGTTCCTCCTCGCGCGCGGACAGGATGCGCTCACGCGAGCGCTGCAGGTCCGCGGTCAGCCGTACGGCATGCGTGGCGTCGGCGATGAAGGGGACCAGCGTGGCCAGCACCCGCTCGTCGTGCGCCGCCGGGAAACGGCGCTTGCCGGGCGGCCCGAGCAGCAGCGTGCCCACCGGCTCGCCGTGCCAGGTGAGCGCGACCGCGCGGGCGGTGTGCGGGACCTCGCCGGAGACCGTGCGGACGCCGTCCACGTCCACCGCCGCGCCGGTGACCGCCAGGCCCTCGCGCAGCACCTCGAGCACCGAGAGCAGGCCCTGCGCCGGATCGGCCTGCTGCAGGCGGCGCTTGCTCTCCTCGGCCAGCGTGGCCGGGTCGCCGGTGCTGCCGTACAGCAGCCGGTCGACGCCGCGTTGCATGAGGCGGCGGATCGGCTGCAGGAAGACGCCCGCGCCGAGCGCGGCGGCGAGGCCGGCGAGCTGGTCCACGTCGGCCAGGAAGAGGCTGGAGGCGGCGCCGGCGGCCAGGTAGGCCCCGGCGATCACCACCGCGAGCCCGGTGCCGACCAGCGCCCGGCTGATCAGGGTGTCGATGCCGAACAGGCGGTGCCGCTGGATGGCCACCCACATCGCGGCCGGCAGCAGCGGCAGGGTGAGCGAGGCGAGCCACCAGGCCGGCCAGCCGGCGAGGTAGGGCACGAGCGCGAAGGGCAGGGCGAGCAGGAGCCAGAGGATCTGCCGCCGCTCGACCGGCCCGGCGCCGCGCAGCCGTAACGCCAGCGAGGAGACGGCGGCGGCCATCACGGCCAGGTAGACCTCACCGAGCTGCGGCAACGCCGGGGCGTACCAGATCCAGGAGATCCAGTCGGCGACGGCGAGCAGGGCACTGACAACGATTACCGCGAGCCAGGGCCGGCTCGGCAGCCGGCCGGTCGGGTAGAGCAGCGGCAGCAGCACGCCCACCGCGAGCGCGTAGACCTGCCAGGCCAGCAGCGCCAGCGGCCAGCGCAGCGGGTGCGGCCCGTAGAGCTTGTCGAGGTTGCCGCAGACGATGTTGACCGCCGAGGCCAGCCCGCCCGCGCACAGCAGCCAGCCGATCGGCAGCCGGGGCCGGCTGTGCACCAGGATCGCGCCGAAGACCGGGAAGGTCGTGCCGGCCATGTCCTCGGGCTGGAAGGGCAGCGGGTTGCCCGGGACCGGCGGGAGCTGCGCGGTGATCCAGATGTCGGCGACCTCCAGCATGACGGCGAGCGCGGCGATCGCGATCGCCACGCTCGCCTGCCAGCTCAGCCGCGTGTTCCCCATGGTTGAAGGGGAACATAGCTGACATCTGCCAACGACGGATCAATGCTCGGTCAACGCGGCCGCCCGCCGCCGGATCGCCGGGCCGATCGCCAGCGTCCCCGCCGCCGCCAGCAGGCCGATCCCGGCGACGGTGAACCACAACGCCTGGCTGCTCACGCCGAGCAGCACGCCGCCCAGGGTGGGCGCCAGCACCATGGCCACCGCCCAGGACAGGCCGTACAGCCCGTTGTAGCGCCCGCGCAGGTGCGCGGGGGCCAGCGTGGCGACGATCGTGCCGCCGACGCCGGCGGTGATGATCTCGCCGAAGGTCCAGACGGCGATCGTGCCGGCCAGCCCGAGCGTGCTGGTGGCGAAGGCGGTCAGCCCGAAGCCCACGCCCATCACCGCCAGCCCGAGCGCCTCGGCGCGGGCCAGGTCGTAGCGGGTGAGCAGGTCGGACACCAGCGGCTGGACGATGACGATCAGCACCCCGTTGAGCGCCATCGCCAGGCCGAACTCGCTCTTGGTGAGCCCGGCCTCGACCATCGCCACCGGGAGCATGGTCACCGTCTGCAGGTAGACCAGCGCGTGCGCCACCGTGAGCAGCGTGAAGACGACCATCAGCCGGTCGCGCAGCACCTCGCCGAAGCCGCCGGACCTGACCCGCTCGGGCCTGGTCTCCGGTACGGCCCGCCACACCAGCACCGCGAAGATCACGCTGGACACCGCGTCGATCCAGAACAGCAGCGTGAAGCCCATCTCGGCCAGCCGCCCGCCGGCCGTCATGCCCACCGCGTAGCCGAGGTTGATCGCCCAGAACAGCAGCCCGTAGGCCCGTGGCCGGTCCTGCGGCGAGATCAGGTCGGCCACCAGCGCGCTGGAGGCCGGCCGGTAGACGTCGATCACCAGCCCGAGCAGGAACATCGAGGCCAGCAGCGTCGGCATGGTGGTGCTGTAGCCGAGCGCGAGCAGCGTGGCCGCGGTGGCCAGCATGCCGCCCGAGAGCGTCGCCCGCCGGCCGATCCGGTCGGTCAGCGCGCCGGCCACCAGTTGCGAGGCGACCGTCCCGGCTCCGTAGACCCCCAGCACCAGGCCCGCGTCGGTGACCGACAGGCCGCGGCTCTGCGTCAGGTAGACGCCGATGAAGGGAGCCACCACCGTGCCCAGGCGGTTCACCAGGGTGCCGCCCCACAGGGCCCAGAAGGGGCGGGGCAGGCCACCGACCTTGGCCTGCATGAAAGTCGTCGCGCTCATGCGAAGCATGGTGGCCGGGGACGGGTCGAGAGAGCCATCGATTTAGTGCAGACTAAATGCATGGGCATCGAATGGCGTCTCAAGCCGGAGGACATGGCTCGCATCCGCTTCGCCTTCTCCCCGATGTGGGAGCTGGTCGCCAGCCTGCGCACCCTCCAGGACCCGGCCCGGCAGGCGCTCCACCTGCCGTGGATCAAGGCGGTGCGGCCCCGGCTGGCCGGGCTCGACCTGGCCGAGCTGCTCGCCCTGGTGCCCGCCGACGGCTACCTCGCCGACTTCCTCACCCCGCCGCCGGACACCCCGCTGCCCGACTTCGCCGCCGAGCTCGACCGGGTCCGCAGGGCCGACCCCGAGCGGGCGCGGCACGAGGCCGGGCTGCTGTCCGGGCCGCTCGACCGGTTCAAGGCCGACCCCGCGGCCGGGGTCCGGCGGGTGGCCGACGCGCTGGAGGCCTACTGGGAGGCCTGCTTCGCCGAGTACTGGCCCCGGGTGTACGGCCTGCTCGAACGCGACGTGCTGCGCCGTTCCCGGCTGCTGGCCCAGGGCGGGGCGCACGCGCTCTTCTCCTCGCTCGACCCGGCCGTCGTCTGGACCGGCGACCGGCTGCTGATCGACCGCCCCTGGTGCACCACCGAAGGGCTGCACGGCGACGGCCTGGTGCTGCTGCCGAGCGCGTTCTACTGGCCGTCGGTGGCGGTCATGACCGCGCCCTACCAGTCGATGCTGGTCTATCCGGTCCAGGGCGTCGGCACGCTGTGGGAGCAGGGGCCGCCGCCCGCCCCCGACGCCCTGGCCGCGCTCATCGGCCGTACACGCGCGCAGATCCTGCTCGCGCTGGCCGAGCCCGCCACCACCTCCGCCCTCGCGCGCCGCATCGCGCTCACCCCCGGCGCGGTCAGCCAGCACCTCGGCGTGCTCACCGGCAGCGGGCTCACCGTCGGGCTGCGGGACGGCAAGCGCGTCCTGTACCGCCGCACCTCCGTCGGCGACTCGCTGGCCTGCGCCTAGCCCGATCACCGGGTGCCCTACGTACTGCTACCCATTGTCCCAGCTCACGGCGCTGCCGATGCTCGGGGCATGGCCGGCTTCCGCGACCGCGCGCTCGCGCGGCTGGGCGATCCAGCCATGCTCGCCCAGGCGCTCGTCCCGGCCGCGCCCGCCCTCGCCCGGCGCGTCCTCGGCCGGGCCGCCGAGATCGCCGCGGTGCGGGTGACCGCCCTGCGCGCCGGCGCGCTCGGGGCCGACCTGCTGGCCGCCGTCGAACTCGACGTCCGGCCCGACCCCGCCGAACGCTTCCACGCCCTCGACCTCGAAGCCTTCATGGCCGCGGCCGAACCGCGCATCCCCTCACCACGCTTCGGTACGGCGGAGCCGTACACCCTGCGCCTGGAGCTGGCCGTCTTGGTGCGCCCCGACCCGGCCGCCCTGCTCGGCGACCTGCTCGACGGCCGGCCTGGCCACCCCTGCGCTCTCGTCGTCTACCCGGCCGGCCGCCCCGGCGACGTGGCCGGAAGGCTGAGCGCGGCCGGGCTCACGCCGCTGCCGCTCTAGGCGTAGCGGCTGGACTCCAGCAGCCAGTCGAGGTGCGCCCGCGGCGCGGCCAGCAACGCGCACGCCACCTTGCTCACGTCCCGCGCGGTCTTCGGATCCACGTCGCCCAGCGGCAGCGCCATGGTCGCCGCGTGCATGTCCGCGCACCGCTCGGCGATGCGGTCCAGCACCCAGGCGACCGCCGCGTGCTCGTCCAGCCCGTACTCGTGCGTCGCCAGCACCACCAGGTTGTGCGGATCCCCGTGCTCCTTCGGCAGGCTGGCCACGTCGTTGCACCAGGCGACGACGTCGGAGCAGGCCGCGACCAGCTCCTGCCACGGCGGCCCGCCGTGCAGCCACGCCGGGACCTCCACCCGCAGGCACGGCTCGATCAGGTCGTAGACGTAGGGGCCGACCGTGCCCCGGCGCAGCGCCGGGTACTCGCGCAACGTCGGCGTGCGCCCGGTGAGCCGGTTCTCCGCCTCGGTACGGCAGGCGTCGTACTGGGTCTTCAGGTGCCCGGCGAACCTCGACCGCCAGTGGTCGCTCATCCGCGCGCTGGTCACCCGCCACAGGTCGGCGAAGGCCGCCTCCAGGGGATGCCCCGCCGTACCGTTGAGCAGGCCGGGGAAGACCTCCAGCGGGCACGGCCCCTCGTCCAGCTCGTCGTCGAGGTGGAACAGCCAGGTCAGCCACTGCGCGAACAGCGCCGCCGCGGCCGCGTCGAACTCGGCGAACGCCCGCGCCGCCAGCCGGTGGTAGCCGGCCCCCGCGTCGGCCCGCAGGCCGGTGCGCCGGGCCCAGTCGATGAGCGCCGCCTCCACCGCGTAGACCGACGGGTGCATGCGGCAGGGCGCGGCCATCGCCGGCACCCGCTCGGTCAGCGGCAGCAGCAGCTCGGCACTGGTCCGGGCGGGAACGCGCGACCGTGGGATGAGGCTGGACAGCGATTTCAGGACGGACCTCACAACGACTCCTAGAGCGGACCGAACAGCCAGTTGCCCGCGGCGTGGGGATCGTCGCCGGTGTAGTACTCCCTGACCGCCGTGACCAGCTCCGACACCGTCAGGGTGCCGTCGTGGTCACGGTCGAGCCGGTCGAAGGCCTCAGCCACGTCGTCGTACGGCGTGCCGAACGCCGACAGCAGCATCCTGAACTCGTGCACGCCGATCTGGCCGTCGCGGTTCTGGTCGCACAGATCCGCCACCGCCTCGGCCGCGGGCAGGAAGACCGGGTCGAACCCGCCCCCCTCGATGAACGCGACCGTCATGCCCGCCTTGAACTCCGCCGCGGTCAGCCGCCCGTCGCCGTCGCGGTCGAGCGCCGCCGCCAGCGCGGCCCAGATCCCGTCGAACCCGTCCACCAGGCGGCGTCCGGTCAGCGAGGTCGGGGACTCCCCGAAGCCCACGAGCAACCTCGCGCCGAGCCCCAGCAGGTCCTCCCGCTCGATCTCGCCGCCACCGTCGACGTCGAGATGCCCGAAGGCGCGATCCAGTTTGTGATCACGCAGGTCAATAGGCATGTTCGCCTCCCCCGAGACTCTGCGTGATCACACTAGGCAACGGCGGGGCGGTTTGTCAGCGAGGCGCACCTCGTAACGTGTGCGAAACACGGGCAGGGCATCCTGTAGGGGTAGCCGCACACTGTAGGAGCGCAAGTGGACCGTCAGCAGGAGTTCGTGTTGCGCACGCTCGAGGAGCGTGACATCAGGTTCATCCGCCTGTGGTTCACCGACGTCCTGGGCTTCCTGAAGTCGGTCGCCATCGCCCCCGCCGAACTGGAGGGCGCCTTCGCCGAGGGCATCGGCTTCGACGGCTCGGCGATCGAGGGCTTCGCCCGCGTCTACGAATCCGACATGCTGGCCAAGCCCGACCCGGCGACCTTCCAGATCCTGCCCTGGCGCAGCGAGACCCCCGGCGCGGCCCGCATCTTCTGCGACATCCTGATGCCCGACGGCTCGCCCTCGCACGCCGACCCGCGCTGGGTGCTCAAGCGCGCGCTGGCCAAGGCCGCCGACATGGGCTTCACCTTCTACACCCACCCGGAGATCGAGTTCTTCCTGCTGAAGAACCGGCCCGCCCCGGGCGACCGCCCCGAGCCGATCGACGCCGGCGGCTACTTCGACCACACCCCGCACAGCGCCGGCCACGACTTCCGCCGCCAGGCGATCATGATGCTGGAGTCGATGGGCATCTCCGTCGAGTTCAGCCACCACGAGGGCGCGCCCGGCCAGCAGGAGATCGACCTGCGCTACGCGGACGCCCTCACCACCGCCGACAACATCATGACCTTCCGCCTGGTCATGAAGGAGGTCGCGCTGGAGCAGGGCATCTGGGCCTCGTTCATGCCCAAGCCCTTCACCCAGCACCCCGGCTCCGGCATGCACACCCACATGTCGCTCTTCGAGGGCGACCGCAACGCCTTCCACGAGCCGGGCGCCGAGTACCAGCTCTCCAAGATCGGCCGCTCCTTCATCGCCGGGCTGCTCAAGCACGCCGCCGAGATCACCGCGATCACCAACCAGTGGGTCAACTCCTACAAGCGCCTGTGGGGCGGGGCCGAGGCCATCGCCGGCATGGGCGGCGAGGCGCCCTCCTACATCTGCTGGGGGCACAACAACCGCTCCGCCCTGGTGCGGGTGCCCATGTACAAGCCGCACAAGGGCGGCTCCACCCGGATCGAGTTCCGCTCCCTGGACTCGGCGTGCAACCCCTACCTCGCCTACGCCATCATCCTGGCCGCGGGGCTCAAGGGCATCGAGGAGGGGTACGAGATGCCTCCCGCCGCCGAGGACAACGTCTGGGCGCTGACCAGCTCCGAGCGCCGAGCCCTGGGGATCCGGCCGCTGCCGCAGTCGCTGGACGAGGCCATCGGGATCATGGAGCAGAGCGAGCTCGTGGCGGAGACGCTGGGGGAGCACGTGTTCGACTTCTTCCTGCGGAACAAGCGGTCGGAGTGGAACGACTACCGGCGGCAGGTCACCGAGTTCGAGCTCGACCGGTACCTTCCCGTCCTTTGACCGCTTGGCCCTTCGGGCTGTGCCTGTGGGGGAGCCCAGCTCCCCCACACCCCCTCGCCCCCGTGTGTGCGGCGGCTCTATGGCAGCGGCCACGAGGTGGATAGGCACGGCTGATCAGGCGGGGCGAGCCGTTCCGTCGGAGGCCTCCCCGGTGAAGCGGGCGACCAGGATGGCCAGGCGCTGGTCGTGGAACTCGCGGGGGATGCGGCCGCCGCGCATCAGGGTGGCCAGGCCGTGCAGGGCGGCCCAGAGGGTCTCGGCGAGCAGGCCGAGGTCGGTCCCGTGGGCGTGCGGGCGGACGGCCTCGAGGAACTCGCCGAAGGCTTCCTGGAGGGCGGGCGGGGCCTCGGGCGTGGCGAAGGGCAGGTCGACGCGCTGCCGGAACATGGCGTCGTACAGGGCCGGCCGCTGTTCGGCGAAGGCCACGTACGCGGCGCAGATGGCGGGCAGGACGGCGTCCGGGCCGGGGGCGGAGAGGCGGGCGGCCCGGAGGTCGGCGGCCATCTCGGTGATGCCCTCCAGGGCGACGGCCGTCACGATGGCGTCCTTGCCCTTGAAGTGGCTGTAGAGCACCGGCTGGCTGTACTCGACCTGGTCGGCGAGCCGGCGGGTGGTCACCGCCTCCCAGCCCTCGGCCTCGGCGAGGTCGCGGGCCGCGGTGATGATGAGCTTCTCCCGCTCGGCCCGTTCACGTTCTTTGCGCGTCTGGATGGACATGCTCCTCAATCTAGCACTGCTAGCGCAAATGCCAATGCTCTGATAGCGTCACACTTGTTCCTAGCACCGCTAGTTTTTGGAGCCCCCTGATGCTTACCGTCGTCGCCTACGGCCTCGCCATCGCCCTCAACCTGATGTGCCTCCTGATCGGCGCCCGCTTCCTGCTCGTGCCGTACGCCGCCGCCGAGGGTTACGGCGTGCCCGCGACCACCGACCGCGCCTACCTGACGATCAAGGGCATGCGCGACGGCACCTACGGACTGATCGGCCTGGCCCTGCTGGCCTTCGTGGGGCCGCAGGCCGAGGCCTGGTTCATGCTGATCGCCACCCTGCTGCCGCTCGGCGACACCGTGATCGTGCTGCGCAACGGCGGCACCAAGGCGGCCGCGTTCGGCATCCACTTCGCCACCGCCGTCGTCATGCTGATCACCGCCGCCCTGCTGTTCGCCCTCTGAACCGCCCACGCCGGTCGTAGGGTGGGGCGATGCGCAGCGTGACCTATTCGATGGGCGTTTCCCTCGACGGTTACATCGTCGGCCCGGACGGCACCTTCGACTGGACGGCGCCCCAGCCGGACGTCTTCCGGTTCTGGCTCGAGGACATCCGCCACGTCGGCGTCCACCTGCTGGGGCGGCGGCTGTACGAGACGATGGTGTACTGGGAGACCGCCGAGCAGGAGGACTCCCTGAGCGAGGACGAGCGCGAATGGGCGGCGCTCTGGAAGGCGCTGCCCAAGGTGGTGTTCTCCACCACCCTGGAGGCGGTGCAGGGCAACGCGCGGCTGCGCTCGGGTGGTCTCAAGGAGGAGATCGAGCGGCTGCGGGCCGAGCCCGGGGAGGGCGAGATCGCGATCGGCGGCGCGGGGCTGGCCGCGGAGGCGGCCGAGGCGGATCTGATCGACGAGTACCGCGCCATGGTGTACCCCGTGCTGGTCGGGGGCGGCATCCCGTTCTTTCCCCGGCAGGGGCGGCGGGTGGATCTCGAACTGGTCGAGACGCGGTCGTTCAGCTCGAAAGTGGTCTACCTGCGGCACCGAGTGATTCGCCAGGCGCCAGGACGAAGCGCAGGTCCGGACGTTCCCAGGTGACCCGGGGCGGCCGGGGCGGGACGGTGCCGGTGCGCTCGGCCCCCAGCCGCAGGTAGAACGCCTCGGCCGGCGGGTGGGAGACCACCCGGACCGAGGCGAGGCCCAGCTCGCGGGCCCGCTCCAGCGTCCGCTCGACGAGCAGGCGGCCGACGCCGCCACCCTGCGCGGCGTCGGAGACGAACAGCAGGTCCAACTCGGGCGGGTCGGTGAGCAGCGAGGCGAAGCCCAGCACCCGGCCGAACACGTCGACGGCGACGAAGGCGGGATGCCGCTCCAGGTAGTCCGGGGTGACCTCGTAGCCGTCCAGAATCGCCGCGTACTCGCCGCGGTAGGCGGCGGAGGCGTGCATGAGGGCGGTGAGGTCCGGGGCGTCGGAGGGTACGGCGGAGCGGACCCGCGGCCCGGGGTCGTCGACGAAGCCGAGCCGGCGGTTCATGCCGATGGCGGCGGCGTTGGCGGGATGGTGGACGGTCCGCAGCACGGGCAGCCCGGCATCCCGCACGAAGCGGACGGCGAGCAGCTTGAGCGCCAGCGACAGCCCCCGGCCCCGCCACTCGCGCACGACCCCGGTCATCTCGCTGAAGGCGCCCCCGGGGTGCACGGAGGTCGCGGCCATGCCGATCCAGCGCCCGGCGGGGTCCAGGGCCAGGACGACGCCGCGCGGGTCGAAGGACGGGACGTCGATCCGCTGCGCGACGTACTCGTCGAAGGAGTGGAACGCGCCCCGCCCCGGGATGTCCGCGGAGCAGGTCCGGTTGAGCTCGTAGAGCGCGCGGGCGTCGGCGAGGTCGGCGTAGGTGGTGAAGGTGACGCCGGCGGCCCGGGCCCGTTCCAGGTGATCACGGAAGGGCGAGTCGTCGAAAGCGGCCACGTCCAGCGCCAGCCGTACCCAAGGCACCATGCGACAGACACTAGCTAAAGGGGCAATTGGGTCTTGCCGGAGGGTGAACTTGTATGCAATTTTACATATCACATTCCAGAGGTGCTCCGACCCCCCAGGAGTCTCGATGCGCATCGCGTTACCCCTCGCGCTCGCCGCCGCCCTCACCGTGGGCGGCCTGGCCGTACCGGCGACGGCGGCCACCCCGCAGAACCAGTCCAGCCCAGCCGCCGCCACGCCGCCGCCCCGGCCGGCGCAGAGCAGCGCCGTCGAGCACGGAGAGGCGAACCGCACGCCGCTCAAGCCCGACGAGCGCCCCCCGATCGCCCCGGTCGAGCAGAAGGCCCCCGCCCAGGTCCAGCGCTCGCAGGCCGCCGCGGCCGCCCCCTGCGAGACCACCGACTTCACCGGCAACACCGGCGCCGCCCTGGTCGCCAAGATCAAGGCCGCCGACGTCGACTGCATCGGCACCCTGTTCTCGCTCACCGGCACGCCCGCCCGCGACGCCTTCCGCGAGGCGCAGATGGTGACCGTCGCCAACGCGCTGCGCGACAACGCCACGGCCTATCCCGGCGACAACAGCACCAGCACCCTGCAGCTCGTCATGTACCTGCGCGCGGGCTACTACGTGCAGTGGTACAACTCCGGCGACGTCGGCCAGTACGGCACCAGCCTGCGCACCGCGATCCGCGGCGGCCTGGACGCCTTCTACGGCAACAGCCGCTCCAGCACGGTCAGCGAGGCCAACGGCGCCATCCTGGGCGAGGCGGTCACGCTGATCGACAGCGCGCAGGAGAACGCCCGCTACCTCTACGTCGTCAAGCGCCTGCTGACCGGCTATACCTCCAGCTACGGCTGGTACATGACCAACGCCGTCAACAACGTCTACACCGTGCTCTTCCGCGGCCACCAGGTGCCCGAGTTCGTGACCGCGGTCCAGGCCGACACCAGCCTGCTGACCACGCTGCGCGACTTCGCCACCGGCCACCTCGACCTGCTCGGCACCGACGACGGCTACCTGACCTCGAACGCCGGCCGCGAGCTGGCTCGCTTCGCCCAGCACACCGCGCTGCGGGCGACCGTCCGGCCGATGTTGCGCGACCTGCTCCAGCGCAGCCAGATCACCGGCCCCACCGCGCCGCTGTGGGTGGGCGTGGCCGAGATGGTCAACTACTACGACGCCGGCAACTGCACCTACTACAGCACCTGCGACCTGTCCGCGCGCCTGCTCGCCGTGGCGCTGCCGATCAACCACACCTGCTCGCCGAGCCTGCGCATCCGCGCCCAGGAGATGACCGCCGCGCAGCTCCAGAGCACCTGCGCCAGCCTCGCCAACCAGGACGCCTACTTCCACAACGTCGCCCGCGACAACGGCCCGGTGGCCGGGGACAACAACACCGCGCTGGAGGTCAACGCCTTCGACTCCAGCACCGACTACCAGACCTACGCCGGCGCCATCTTCGGCATCGACACCAACAACGGCGGCATGTACCTGGAGGGCGACCCGAGCGCCGCGGGCAACCAGCCGCGCTTCATCGCCTACGAGGCCGAGTGGCTGCGCCCGGACTTCCAGATCTGGAACCTCAACCACGAGTACACGCACTACCTCGACGGCCGCTTCAACATGCACGGCGACTTCACCGACGGCGTCTCCACCCCGACCATCTGGTGGATCGAGGGCTTCGCCGAGCTCATCTCCTACGGCTACCGCGGCGTCACCTACGACGCGGCGATCGCCGAGGCGGCCAAGCACACCTACACGCTGAGCGAGTTGTTCGACACCACCTACGAGAACGGCGACAGCCAGCGCATCTACCGCTGGGGCTACCTCGCCACCCGGTACATGGTGGAGAAGCGCCGCGCCGACCTGGACATCGTGCTCGGCCACTACCGCACCGGCAACTGGGCCGCGGCCCGCACCCACCTCAAGTCGCTCAACCACAACGCCGACTTCGACGCCTGGCTGACCGCCTGCGCCGCCGGGGCCTGCGGGGGCGGCGGCACCACCAACCAGCCGCCGTCGGCCTCCTTCACCGCCACGGCCACCGGCCTGACCGTGAACCTCGCCGACACCTCGACCGACTCCGACGGCACCATCGCCTCGCGGAGCTGGGACTTCGGTGACGGCACCACCGCCACCTCGGCCAACCCGGTCAAGACGTACGGCACGGCCGGCACCTACACCGTCAAGCTGACCGTCACCGACGACAAGGGCGCCACCGCGACCGCGTCGAAGAACGTCACCGTCACCAACCCGAGCCTGCCGACCTGCTCCGGCTCCGACACCCGGGCCCTCGGCAAGAACTGCCAGCGCACCGGCATCTCCGCCGGCCAGGGCGGCTACGCCTACTTCTACCTGCTGGTCCCGGCCGGCACGACCCGCCTGACCATCACCACCACGGGCGGCTCGGGCAACGCCGACCTGTACTACAACGGCTCCTCCTGGGCCACCACCGGCTCCTACCACCAGCGCGCCACCGGCGCGGGCAACGCGCACACCCTCACCGTCACCAACCCGCCGTCCGGCTACAACTACATCAGCCTGTACGGCACCGCCGCCTTCTCCGGCGTCACGGTGTCCACCAGCTACTAAAACCCCTGCGAAGCCGCCGGCCGGGACGACTCCCGGCCGGCGGTTTCCGTGTGTGCGCCGGGGATGTGGCGCGGATCACTCGCGTCCCAGGGAAGCTCAGTCGCAACAGGAGCGTTACGAGTGCCTGCACCCCCTGATGCGCTGGTGAAACTTGATGTCCGGTAAAATCGGTCTGTTTAGAACCATATTTCCGGACGTAACGCCCATTGGGGCGATATTGGAGGGTGTGGCATGACGACGGCTGCCCTGCAGACCGTACTGACCGTTCCCGAGCGCTTCCGCGGTCCCGCCGGGATCGCCAACGGCGGCTGGATCTCCGGCGCCGTGGCGGAAACGCTGCTCGGTGAACACTCCACGGTCGAGGTCACGCTGCACGCGCCCACCCCGCTGGAGACCGAGCTGCGCCTGGAGCACCTCGGCCACGCCGTCCAGCTCGCCGACGGCGAGCGCCTCCTGGTCGAGGCCATCCCCGTCGCCCAGGACCTCGAGGCCCCCGCCTTCGTGCCCTTCGCCGAGGCCGCCCGCGCCGAGGCCCGCTTCACCGGACACCAGGGCCACGCCTTCCCCGAGTGCTTCGTCTGCGGCCTGCGCGAGCCCGGCGACGGCCTGCGCATCTTCCCCGGCACCCTCGACGGCGGCGAGCTGGTCGCCGCCGGCTGGCGCGTCCCGCACACCGTGGTCGAGGAGGACGGCGTCCCCGCCACCATCATCGGCGCCGTGCTCGACTGCATCACCGGCTGGGCGCACTTCGGCCCCGGCGAGTCCGCCCTGCTCGGCCGCCTCACCCTGCAGCTCCACCGCCGCGTCTACCCGGGCGGCACCTACTCCGTCGTCGGCCGCGCCACCGGCCGCGAGGGCCGCAAGCTCTTCGGCGAGAGCGCCGTCTACGAGGTGGACGGCACGCTCGTCGCCGCCGCCAAGGCCACTTGGATCGCTCCGAAGTAGCCGGTCTCGATCCGGTACGGCTCGCGCGAGCCGTACCGGAACACGGGCGTCAGCTCCCGGTCAGCCGCTCGGCCACCAGGGCGGCGCAGCGGGGGTCGAGCAGGATCGTGTAGTGGTTGCAGTCGGCGACCACCTCGTCCCGCAGCCCCGGCACCTTCGCCGTCCAGAACGCGGCCAGCTCGTCCGGGAGCATCCCGACCGGCTGGTCGAGCAGTCCGCGCGGCGCGCGCAACAAGGTCAGCGGCGAGGTGATCGACGCCAGCGCGGCCCCGTGCCGGTCGCCGTCGAGCCGCAGCGCCCGCCCGTCCTGCCGCACCGCCTCCGGCACCGCCCGCGAGCGCAACGCGCCGGGCTCGCCGACCAGGTCGTACCGGACGTACTCCTCGGCGTCGGCGTTCCAGGCCCCGGCGAAGGCCGGATGGGCCTGGAAGAAGGCGACATAGGACTCGGGGGAGTCGAAGGTCTGCTCCAGGCGCTGGATCGCCGGGCCGAGCGTGGCCGCCATCGCCGCGTCCACGTCGGTGCCCGGCGGCAGTGGCGGGAACGGCAGCCCGCCGTCGACCAGCACCACTCGCTCGAACGGCCGCCGCGCCGCGGCCAGCACCGCCACGTAGCCGCCCATCGAGTGGCCGGTCAGCACCTCGGCCCCGCCCACGTGCTCGACGATCTCCAGGACGTCCTCGGCGTGCCGCTCCAGCCCGTAGGGCCCCGGCAGGTCGCGGCTGTGCCCGCGGCCGCGCAGGTCCATCGCGATCAGCGACCAGCCGGCGGGCAGGTTCCCGGCGACCGCGCCCCAGGCCATCAGCGAGGCGGTGATGCCGTGCACGGCGACGATCTTCTTCTCGCCCTGGCCGAAGCGGGCGATCCGCAGCCCCTTTACGGAGTCGATGTCCATGGGCTTACCCTATGAGCCACTATGCGAATGACCGTCATCGAGCACGAGGCCGGCGCGGGCCTCGGCTACCTGGCCGACTGGCTCGGCCTGCCCTGCGACGTCGTCCGGCCGTACCTGGGTGAGCCCGTGCCCGAGCGGGCGGCCGACGGGCTGATCGTGCTCGGCGGCGAGGCCGCGGCCTGGGAGGACGACGACCACCCCTGGCTGCCGGCCACCCGCGACCTGCTCCGCGCCAGCGTTGAGCACCGCGTGCCGACGCTGGGCATCTGCCTGGGGGCGCAGTTGCTCACCCTGGCCTGTGGCGGAACGGTCGAGCGGGGGGCGGCTGGGCTGGAGGTCGGCGCGTGCGCGGTCACCGCGCTGCCGGCGGCCGAGCACGACGTGCTCTTCCACGGGATCGGTACGGCTGTCGCCATCCAGTACCACCGGGACGCGATGACGCGGCTGCCCGAGGGGGCCGTGCCGTTGCTGACCGGCACCCAGTACCCCAACCAGTGTTACCGGCTGGGGGACAGTGCCTGGGCGGTCCAGTTCCACCCCGAGGCGACGCCCGCGATCTTCGCCTCCTGGACGGCCGCCTCCGGCGTCCAGGGACTCGACGAGGCGGTAGCCGCCGCCGAGCCCGGCCTGATCGCCGCCTGGCGCCCCGTCGCCGAACGCTTCGCCGCCCTCGTCAAGACCCGCGCCACCGTCGGCTAACCCACCGCCGCTCTTCCCCTATGACGGGGTGGGCTTGCCGGTGAGCAGATGGGCGAGCGCGTGCACCCCGGCCAGGGCGGCGACGCCCCAGGCCGCCCCGGCTGCCGGCCGTCCAGGGCGGAGGAGGCCGTCGCGCTTGAGCCGCCGCCAGGCCCAGGCCGAGTACGGCAGCACCACCAGGGGCGCGGTCACCACCCCCGGCGTGTACCCGCGGGCGACCGCCGCCTGAGCCAGGTGCGTCAGCCCGTGCAGCCCGAACCCGGCCACCGCCGCCTGGAAGAACGCGCTCCGCCCACCCGTCCTGGCCCCGTCCGCCGCCGCGGCGGCCACCACCACGCCCATGAGCCCGATCGCGGTGTTCACCCGCTCCTGCGACAGGTTCAGCCACGGATACCGCTCCGCCAGCTCGGGATGGTGGCGCTCCAGCCAGCCCGCCATCGTCGCCAGTTCCTCCGCGTCGTGCACCATCCACGCCCCGAGCAGACCCCACGTGAGCGCCGCTGTCATGACCCCTCCAAAAGTGCAACACAACGTTGCGTTGGAACCTACTCCCATATCTCCGCAAAGTGCAACGCACCGTTGTGTTTGGCCCGGGGGTCGGGCGGCGCGCGTGGGACGAGATATCCTGGCGGGCATTCCGGCGGGGTGTCCGGTTGTGGGCCGCCCCGGGGGCGAGCCATCGGCGAGGAGCGGCGGCGGGTGTATCCGGGAGAGTCACGGAGCTGGGCCATCCATAACGACCTGGGCGAATTACGGGACCGGGTCCGTGGGTGCGCCATTGCCGCCGGCCTGCCGCAGCACCGTCAGATCGACCTGGTGCTGGCGGTCAGCGAGGCCATGGCCAACGTCCTCGAACACGCCGGCGGCCAGGGCCGCGTGCGGGTCAGCCAGGACGCCGACTTCCTGACCGTGGAGATCAGTGACAACGCCGGCCGGCTGACCGGCCGCGAAGTGCCGCGCGAACGCCCCGGCGAGGGCGCGACCGGCGGCTGGGGGCTGTGGCTGATGGGCTCGCTCTGCGACGAGGTCGCCATCGAGGGCGGCGAGGGCCACTCCAGCGTCCGCCTCCGCATGCGCCGCCCCGCCTGACCAGCCCACCCGGCCCGATCTCCCACCCCACCGCCTCTCCTGACCTCCACCGAGGGGACGGGTGCAGAGGGGGCGGCCACGGAGGGATGGGGGCTCAACCGAGGGGACGGCTGCCCAGGGGACGGCTCAGCCGAGTGCCGCGCAGGCCGCGTCGGCGTCGGGGTAGAGCGGCAGCCAGTCGGCCAGCCCGGTCAGCCACAACACCTGCATCCGGGTCGGCGAAGCCCCCGCGAGCACCAGCTCACACCCGGCCGCCGCGGCCCGCTGATGATGGTCGGTGATCAGCCCCAGCGACCCCGAGTCCATGAACGTGACGTCCGACAGGTCGAGCACCACCCGCTCGCCCGGCCGCTGGAAACGCCCGCGCAGGCTGCGATCGAGCGGCGCCTTGGTGACCGCGTCGAGCTCACCGCCGACGCAGATGATCACGATCTCCCCCCGGGTGAGGGTGGAAAGTTGTAGGTTCGTCATCCCGGCCGTCCCGCGTGCACCTGACCTGTTTAGCGGCTCCGCCGGTCAGGGACAAGTCCCGTTGACGGTGGAGGGCCGGCATGGATCCGCACGCGGCGCAGACGTCCGGCCTGGAGGCGGTCTTCGCCGCCGGCGGCAAGATGGGCGCGCTGATGCGCGAGCTCGACTGGTCCGCCACCCCGTTCGGCCCCGCCGAGGACTGGCCGCAGAGCCTGCGCAGTTCGCTCAGCATCTGCCTGGCCTCCGAGTTCCCGATGATCATCTTCTGGGGTCCGCACCTGGCCCAGGTCTACAACGACGCCTACCTGCCCGTCCTGGGCGCCAAGCACCCGGCCTCGCTGGGCCAGGCCGCCCGCGAGTGCTGGCATGAGGCCTGGACGGTCATCGGCCCGATGCTGGAGCAGGTCCTCTACCAGGGCAAGGCCACCTACTCCACCGACCTGCTGCTGATCCTGCAACGCTCGGGCTTCGCCGAGGAGTGCTACTTCACCTTCTCCTACAGCCCGATCCGCGCCGAGTCGGGCGGCATCGGCGGCGTCTTCTGCGCGGTCACCGAGACCACCGAACGGGTGGTCACCGAACGCCGCCTGGCCCTGATCCGCGAGCTGGGCGAACGCGCCCGCAGCGCCACGACCGCCGCCGAGGCCTGCGCCCGCGCCGCCGGCGTGCTCTCCGGCCACCCCGCCGACGTGCCGTTCGCGCTCCTCTACCTGCTCGACGGCGACCGCGCCCGGCTCGCCGGTACGGCAGGCCTCCCGCCGGGCGGCCGGCTGAGCCCCCGCGAGGTGGACCTCGCCGCAGGCGCCGCAGCCGAGGCGGACGTGTGGTCGCTCGGCCGAGCCCGCACCGGCATCATCGAGGTGGCCCAGCCCGGCGCCCCCGAACTTGCCGGGCACGCCCGGGAGGGCTTCGAGCCGCCCGCCCGAGCCTGGGTGCTGCCGGTCGCCCGGCCCGGCAGCGAGCAGCCCGCCGGGCTCCTGGTGGCCGGGATCAACAGCGCCCGCCCGGCCGACGACAGCGCCCGCGGCTTCGCCGCCCTGATCGCCGACCACGTCTCGGCCGCCGTCGCCGACGCCGTGGCCTTCGAGGCCGAGCGGCACCGCGCCGAGCAACTGGCCGCCCTCGACCGGGCCAAGACCATGTTCTTCTCCAACATCAGCCACGAGTTCCGCACCCCGCTCACCCTCCTGCTCGGCCCGGTCGAGGACCTGCTGGCCGAACGCGAGGCGCTGAGCGAGGGCGGGCGGGAGCGGGCCGAGCTGATCCACAGCAACGCGTTGCGGCTGCTCAAGCTGGTCAACACCCTGCTCGACTTCTCCAGGGCCGAGGCCGGGCGGATGACGCCGCGCCTGGAGCCGCTCGACCTGGCCGCGCTCACCGCCGAGCTGGCCAGCCTGTTCGAGGTGGCGGTCGAGCGGGGCGGGCTCCGGCTGGTCACCGACTGCCCGCCCCTGCCGCGGCCGGTGCCGGTCGATCCGGACATGTGGGAGAAGATCATCCTCAACCTGCTGTCGAACGCCTTCAAGTTCACCCTGGACGGGGAGATCCGGGTGCGGCTGGAGGCGGTGGGGGAGGAGGTGCGGCTGGAGGTGGCCGACACCGGGGTGGGCATCCCCGCCGAGGAGCTGCCGCGGTTGTTCGACCGCTTCCACCGGGTGCCGGGGAGCGGGGGGCGGAGCGAGGAAGGCAGCGGGATCGGGCTGTCGCTCGTCCGGGAGCTGGTCCATCTGCATGGCGGGACGGTCGAGGTGGCCAGCGAGCCGGGGCGGGGCTCCACGTTCACCGTGCGCCTGCCGTACCGGACGGAGGAGGCGGAGGTGGGCGGCCTGGCGCACGGTACGGCGGAGCCCGAGGCGGGCGGCTTGCCGGGCCGGAGCGGGGAGACGGACGGCCTGCCGGATCGCGCGGAGAGGGATCCGCGGACGGCTGGGGCGCATCTGCGGGAGGCGCTGGGCTGGGCGGCCGGGGGCGAGCAGGCCGCGGCGGGCGGGCCGGAGGTGCTCGTCGTGGATGACAACGCCGACATGCGGGCCTACCTGCAGCGGGTGCTGGCCCCGCACTGGCGGGTGCGGGCGGTGGCCGACGGGCGCGCGGCGCTGGCGGCGGTCGAGGCCGACCCGCCCGAGCTGGTGCTGACCGACGTGATGATGCCCGGCGTCGACGGGTTCGGCCTGCTGGAGGCGCTCCGGGCGGACGAGCGCACCCGGCACCTCCCGGTGATCATGATCTCCGCGAGGGCAGGCCAGGAGTCGGCCATCGAGGGCCTGCACGCGGGCGCCGACGACTACCTGATCAAGCCGTTCACCACCGCCGAGCTGATCGCCCGCGTCCGCACCCACCTGAGCACCGCCCGCCAGCAGCGCGAGGCGGCCGAGCATCTGACCGCGCTGGCCGAGGTGAGCCGCCGGCTCAACGCCAGCCTCGACCCGGCCGAGATCAGCCGGGTGCTGTGCGCGGAGATCGTGCCCGCCTTCGCCGCCGGGTGCGCGGTCTGGCTGCACACCGAGGCCGAGGAGAACGAGGGCCACCTCGCCCCGGTGCTGCAGGCCACCCGCGCGGCCGACCCGCTGCCGGCCGAGGCGCTCCACCGACCGCCGGGTGAGCTCGGCCCGGACGAGGTCGTGGAGCTTCGGCACCGCGGGCGGGTGATCGGGCTGGCCGTCCTGGCCGGGCCGACGCCCGCCGCCACGCACCCGGCCCGGCGGCCGTTCCTGGACGAGCTGGTCGGCCGGGCCGCGCTCGCGCTCGACAACGCCGCCCAGTACGACCGCCAGCACCGCATCGCCGTCCACCTCCAGCGCTCCCTCCTGCCGCAGGCCCTGCCCGAGATGGCGCCCGTACGGCTGGCCGCCCGCTACCGCCCGGGCAGCGCGGGCCAGCAGGCCGGCGGCGACTGGTACGACGCCCTCGAACTGCCCGACGGCCGGATCGCGCTGACCATCGGCGACGTGATGGGCCGGGGCGTGCGCGCGGCGGCGCTGATGGGCCAGCTCCGCACCGCGATCCAGGCCTACAGCCTCGAAGGGCTCCCGGCCGCGCCGCTGCTGGAGCGGGTCAACCAGTTCCTGCACGCCGGTGGCCAGCGGCAGTTCACCACCCTCTGCTACGCGATCTACGACCCGGACACGCACGCGCTCCAGCTCGCCAACGCCGGGCACCTGCCGCCGCTGCTCGTGCCGCGCGACGGCCCGGCCCGGTTGCTGCCGGTCCACCACGGGCTCGCGCTGGGCGTCGATCCCGGCTTCCCCTACCGCGGCCAGACCTTCGCGGTGCCGCCCGGCGCGACCCTGCTGCTGTACACCGACGGGCTGGTCGAGACCAGGACCCAGCCGCTGGCCGAGCGCATGGCCGAGCTGTGCCGGACGCTGAGCGGCCACGGCGGCGACCCGGAGGGACTGTGCGCGCTGGCCATGCGCTCGATGACCGGCACGGACCCGCGCGACGACCTCCCTGCGGCCGGCACCGGTTCCGGCACCGGTTCCGGCACAGCGTCGGGCACCGGGTCGGGTGACGACATCGCCCTGCTCGCGATGCACCGCCGGACGGACGGCTAGACTGCGCGACGCAACGTCGCGTCTATCCGCCGAGGGCCCGCCATGCCGCCACGCTCCGCCGAAGCGATCTTCGCCGCGACCCTGCGGCTCCTGGGCGAGCACGGCTACGAGGGGCTCACCGTCGAAGGCGTCGCCCGCGAGGCCGGCGTCAACAAGACCACGATCTACCGCTGGTGGCCGTCCAAGGCCGCCCTGCTCAGCGCCGCGCTGACCGACGGCGAGGTCCTCGCGCTGGACACGCCCGACACCGGCTCCCTGCGCGGCGACCTGGTCGCGCTGGTCGAGCGGGTCATCGAGCTGCTGTCAGACCCCGGCGTGCAGACCGTGGTGGCGGCCATCGCCGGCGGCGGACGGGACGACGAGCTCGGGCCGCTGTTCGCCACCTTCTTCGCCGACCGCTTCGCCCGCGAGCAGGCCATCTTCGACCGGGCGGTCGAGCGCGGGGAGGTCGCCGCCGACCTCGACCGCCTGCTCGTCATCGACCTGCTCAGCGGTGCGGTGTGGACCCGGGTGCTGCTCCGGCGGCAGGTCCCCGAGCCGGGCTTCGCCGAGCGGGCGGTCGAGGTGGTGCTGTCCGGCTCGTGCCCGCGCCCGTGAGCGGGTCCGGGACCGGCGGGCCCGCGCCTGCCACAATGGCCGGGTGCCCCGGATCGAGTCGACCGCAGCCAGGCTGGCCAAGCTGGGCTTCACCGACGTGGCCCGGGCAGAACGCCTCCTCACCGAACTGACCGCCACCCGGCCGCAGGCAAACCCGCCGGAGACCGTTGTGCCGCAGGCAAACCCGCCGGACACCGTTGTGCCGCAGGGAAGCCCGACGGACACTGCCCGGTCGCCGGAGAGCCCGCCGGACGCCGCCCGGGCCTACGAGAGCCTGCTGGCCGGCGCCGCCGATCCCGATCTGGCGTTGACGGCGCTCACCCGGCTGCCCGGGGCCGAGCCGACCCCGCGCCTGGTGAGCGTCCTGGGGGTGAGCGCCGCGCTGGGCGACCACCTGGCCCGGCACCCCGCCGACCTGGCCCTGCTGGAGCGCCCACCGGCCACCGACCCGCGCGCCGCCCTGCTGGAAGCCGTGGGCGCGGACCCCGCCCACCTCCGCCCGGTGGCGAGCGCACCCGAGCCGCTCAACGCGCTCCGGGTCGGCTACCGCGGCCGGCTCCTGGCCCTGGCCGGACGCGACCTGACCGGCGAGCTGAGCCTGCCGGAGGTCACCGGCGCGCTGTCCGACCTGGCCGCCGCCGCCCTGGAGGCCGCGCTGGCCGTCGCCCGCGCCGAGACCGGCGAGCACGAGGTACGGCTGGCCGTCATCGGCCTGGGCAAGTGCGGCGCCCGCGAGCTCAACTACATCAGCGACGTGGACGTGATCTTCGTCTCCGCCGCCGAGGACGACACCCGCGCGGCGACCCGGCTGGCCCAGGCCCTCATGCGCGCCTGCTCCACGGTGACCGCAGAGGGCGCCCTGTGGGAGGTCGACGCCGGGCTGCGCCCGGAGGGCAAGGCCGGGCCGCTGGTCCGCACCCTCGCCAGCCACCAGGCCTACTACCGCCGCTGGGCCAAGACGTGGGAGTTCCAGGCGCTGCTCAAGGCCCGGCCGGTGGCCGGTGACGCCGAGCTGGGCGCGGCCTACGCCGAGATGGCCGACGAGCTGGTCTGGACGGCCGCCACCCGCGACAACTTCGTCGAGGACGTCCAGGCGATGCGCCGCCGGGTCGAGCAGCACGTGGCCAAGGAGGGCGAACGCCATCTGAAGCTCGGGCCGGGCGGGCTGCGCGACATCGAGTTCGCCGTGCAGCTCCTGCAGCTCGTGCACGGCCGGCTCGACCCGCTGCTGCGCCGGCGCTCCACGCTGGCCGCGCTGGCGGCGCTGTCGCGGGGCGGGTACGTCGGGCGCGAGGACGCCAGGGCGCTGGCCGAGGCGTACACCTTCCTGCGCCGGGTGGAGCACCTGCTGCAACTGCATCGGCTCCGCCGTACGCACCTGGTGCCGGAGGCGGAGGCGGACCTGCGGCGGCTCGGCCGGGCACTGGGCCTGCAGCCCGACCCGGCGGCGGCCTTCCTCGCCCGCTGGCGGCAGCACGCGAGCCAGGCGCGGCGGCTGCACGAGAAGTTGTTCTACCGGCCGCTGCTGCAGGCGGTCGCGCGGCTGCCGGAGTCGGAGGACCGGCTCTCGCCGACCGCCGCCGTCGCACGGCTGCGCGCGCTGGGCTACGAGGACCCCGAGGGCGCGCTGCGCCACATCGCCGCGCTGACCACAGGCGTCTCGCGGCGCGCGGCGATCCAGCGCACGCTCCTGCCGGTGCTGCTCGGCTGGTTCGCCGACACCCCCGACCCCGACGCAGGGCTGCTCGGGTTCCGGCAGGTCAGCGACAAGCTGGGCACCACCCCGTGGTACCTGCGACTGCTGCGCGACGAGACCGCCGTCGCCGGGCGGATGGCCCGGCTGCTGGGCACCAGCCGCTACGCCACCGGCCTGCTGCTGCACGCCCCCGAGGCGGTCGAGCTGCTCGGCGCCGACGTCGCGCCCCGCCCGGCGGAGGCGCTGCTCGCCGAGGCGCAGGCCGCGCTGGCCCGGCACGAGGAGGCCGAGGCCGCCGTCGCCGCCGTCCGCTCGCTGCGCCGCCGCGAACTGTTCCGTACGGCGGTCGCCGACCTGTCCGGCACGATCGACATCGAAGGCGTGGGGGAGAGCCTGTCGGCGCTCAACGACGTGACGCTCCACGCCGCGCTCCAGGCCGCACAGGCCAAGGTCGGCCTCGAACGGCAACCGCCGGTACGGCTGGCGGTGATCGCGATGGGCCGGCTCGGCGGCCTGGAGTGCTCCTACGCCAGCGACGCGGACGTGATGTTCGTGCACGGCGACGGCGACGCCACCGAGACGGCCTTCGCGGTGGCCAACGAGGTGCGGCGGCTGCTCGCCCTGCCCGCGCCCGACCCGCCGCTGCTGATCGACCCCGACCTGCGGCCAGAGGGGCGGCAGGGCCCGCTGGTGCGGAGCCTGGCCTCCTACCGCGCCTACTACGCGCGGTGGTCGTCGCCGTGGGAGGCGCAGGCGCTGCTGCGGGCCCGGTTCGCGGCCGGGGACCGGGAACTCGGCGAGCGCTTCCTGGCGCTGGCCGACGAGCTGCGCTACCCGGCCGGCGGGATCGGCGAGGAGGCGGTGCGGGAGATCCGGCGGCTCAAGGCCCGGATGGAGGCCGAGCGGCTGCCGCGCGGCGCGGACCCGGCCCTGCACACCAAGCTCGGGCGCGGCGGGCTGTCGGACGTGGAGTGGGTGGCCCAGCTCCTGCAGCTCAGGCACGCCGGGGACCGCCCGGCGCTGCGCACCACCCGGACCGTCGAGGCGTTGCGGGCGGCGGTGGCCGAGGGACTGCTGGAGGCGGCCGACGCCGACGTGCTGGCCGAGGCCTGGCGGTTCGCCTCGCGGATCCGGGACGCGATCATGCTGGTGAAGGGGCGGCCCGGCGACCTCGTCCCCGCCGACACCCGCGAACGCCGCCGCCTGGCCCGCACCCTGGGCTACCCGCCGGACGGCTCGGAGGACTTCCTCGACGACTACCGCCGCATCACCCGCCGCGCCCGCCAGGTGACCGAACGCGCCTTCTACGGCGACTGACCCCCGCACGGCCGGCTCGTTCGGCGCGGTTCGTTGCGCGGAGATCCCCTCGGGTGTATCAAGGCGCGGGGTGATCGCTTTGCTGTCTCTTTACGTGGACCTGGCAGTCGGCCTGGTCATGCTGTTCCTCCTGATGTCGCTCCTGGTCAGCGGCCTCAACGAGGGCTTCGTCCGGCTCCTGTCCATCCGCAGCAAGTTCCTGTGGGCCTACCTGCGCGACACGATGGACGGCAGCGACGCGCAGGGCCGCTCCTGGTTGCCGGCCAAGGTGCGCGACGTCTTCGCCGCCCTGCCCTTCACCCACGACCCCCGCCCCGTCTTCAGCGACCAGCCCGCCCCCAGCGACGCCCGTCCCGCGCCCGCCGAGCAGGCCGAGGAGGCGCCCGCCCAGGACGACATGACCAAGCGCCTGTACGAGCGGGTCCGGGAGATCGACCACCCCAAGACCGGCCGCACCAGCATCGCCAACATCCCGCCGGAGCGCTTCGCGGTGGCGGTGATGGAGATGGCCGCCGCCGAGCCCGACGGCGTCGAGGGGCTGCTCGGCAAGCTGCAGGAGCTCAAGAGCCCGCTGCACAGCCACCTCAAGGGCCTGTGGGAGGGCGCCCAGCGCGACCTCGACCGCTTCCGCAAGGGCGTGGAGACCTGGTTCGACTCCGAGATGCAACGCCTGTCGATGTTGTACCGGCGCTACGTCAGGTGGGTGGTCTCCGCCCTCGGCCTGGTCATCACGCTGCTGTTCAGCCTCGACGGGGTGGAGTTCGCCAAGTCGGTGCTGCGCGACAACGCCTACCGCGCGGCCGTCGCCGCCGCGACCGCCGGGGGCCCGGAGGCGATCGAGCAGCTCAAGGCCAAGTGCAGCCAGCCGGGCGAGTCGGTCGAACTGGCCGACTGCATCACCGAGACGCTCAGCTCGCCCGCGCTGATCAAGGCGCTCGGCAACGCGATCGTGAAGGTGACCGTACCGGCCGACGGCGATCCGAGCGTGCACTGGAACGGCGGCGGGTGGTGGGACCGGATCACCACGCCGAGCCACTGGCCGGGCTTCCTGCTCACCTACCTGGCGCTGCTGTTCGGGGCGCCGTTCTGGTGGGACATCCTGCGGCGGATCACCGGCTTCAAACGAGGCTGACCCTTGGAACGAGCACAGACCGGGCTCGCCCACGGCTTGACTTCCTAAATACCTACCTGAATTATGGGGAATATGCGGATTCCCCATCGCCTCCTGCTCCTCCTGCTCGCCGCCGCCCTGACCGCCACCGCCTGTTCCTCGGCCGGAGCCGCCGAGGGAGCGGTCCTGAAGCTCCAGGACCCCGGCAACGCCGGCCCCCTGGCCTACGCCAAGAAGCACGGCATCCTGGAGAAGCGCCTGGCCCAGGTGGGAGCCCGCGTGGAGTGGGGCGGCAGCTACGCCTCCTTCACCGCCACCATCGACGCGGTCCGCTCCGGCTCGGTCAACGTGCTGCAGGGCGCCATCTCCCCGGTCCTCGGCTACCTGTCCGGCGCCAAGGACCTCAAGATCTTCTCCGTGACCGACCGGGTGACCGACCCGGCCGCGCCCAAGACCGACGGCCTCGTCGTGCACCCGGACAGCCCGGTGAAGACGGTCAAGGACCTGGCGGGCCGGCAGGTGGCGGTCAACAAGGGCGGCCGGGGCGAGTACCTCCTGCTGCTCGCCCTGGAGAAGGAGGGCGTCCCGGTCGACCAGGTCAAGCGGGTCTACCTCAACCCCGACCAGGCCGCCGCCGCCTTCGCCACCGGCAAGGTGGACGCCTGGTGGGCGATCGTCCGCGCCTACCCCGAGGTGGTCGCCAAGGGCGCCCGCGTGCTGGTCGACAGCACCGCCCTGCCCGACCAGGACCTCAGCATCCACGCCGCCCGCACCGAACTCCTCGACGAGCACCCGGAGGCGGTCAAGGTCTACCTCGACGTGGTCCGCGAGCTCACCAGCGAGGCCCGCACCAGCCCCGAGCGCTTCCAGAACGTCTTCCTCCAGCAGGGACCCACCGCCGTCAGCGGAGCCCGCCTGGAGGTCGAGCTGGCCAAGGCCCGCTTCGCCGGCCTGCCCCGCCCGGCGCTCCCCGCCGACGCCGGCTTCGTCAAGGACGTGGCGGCCCTGTTCGCCAAGTACGGCGTGCTCCCCGCGACGCTCGACGCCGGCGCGGTCATCCACCAGGCGCGGCCATGACCGTCCTGGCCGAACGCGCGCTCGCGCTGGAGACCCCGCGCCACCTCGGCACCCGCCGCAGGCACCCGGCCCTGACCCTGACCGTGCGGGCCGGCGTCCCGCTCCTGCTGCTGGCCGCCTGGTGGATCGGCTCGGCCACCGGCGCGCTCGACCCCGGCATCCTCGCCGGGCCGCCCGCGGTCGCCGGCGCGCTCGGCGAACTCCTGGCCACCGGCCAGCTCGGCGACTACCTGCTGGCCTCGGCCGGCCGCGCCGGGCTGGGCGTGGCGCTCGGCGCCGGGACCGGCCTGCTGCTCGGCGTCGTCTCCGGGCTGTCGGCGCTGGGCGAGGACCTGGTCGACCCGACGCTGCAGATGAAGCGCGCGGTGCCCTTCCTGGCGCTGGTCCCGCTGTTCATCTCCTGGTTCGGGGTGCAGGAGACCTTCAAGGTCGTGCTCATCGCGGTCGCCGCCGTCGGCCCGATGTACGCCTACACCTACCTCGGGGTGCGCGGCGTGGACCGCAAGGTGGTCGAGGCCGCCCGTGGCTTCGGCCTGAGCGGAGCGCGGCTCACCTTCGGCGTGATCATCCCGAGCGCGCTGCCCAACATCCTGATGGCGTTGCGCGTCTGCCTCAGCATCTCGCTCACCGGCCTCATCGCCGCCGAGCAGATCGGCGCCACCGAGGGCATCGGCTACCTCGTCACCCTGTCCCAGCAGTACTACCGCAACGACTACATGCTGCTGTGCGTGCTGCTCTACGCGGTGCTCGGGCTCCTCATCGACCTGGGCATCCGCGGACTCGAACGGCTGGCCATGCCCTGGCGCGAGCACCTGGCGGCGCGATGAGCGAGACCGCCGTCCTCATCAGCGGGCTGCGCAAGAGCTTCGGGCCCAAGACCGTCCTCGACGGCATCGACCTGGAGATCCGGCGCGGCGAGTTCTTCGCCCTGCTCGGGCCGAGCGGCACCGGCAAGACCACGTTGCTGCGCATCCTGGCCGGCCTCGAACGGCCGGACGCCGGCAGCGTGCTCGCGCCGCCCCGCCGTACCACCGTCTACCAGGAGCCGCGGCTGGTGCAGGCCCGCCGGACGCTGCCCAACGTCGTGCTCGGGCTGCCGCGCTCGGCCGCCGCCCGCGGCGCGCGGGCGCTGGCCGAGGTCGGCCTGGAGGGGTACGGCAGAGCCTGGCCCGCCACCCTGTCCGGCGGTGAGGCCCAGCGGGTCGCGCTGGCCAGAGCCCTGGTCCGCGAGCCCGAACTGCTCCTGCTCGACGAGCCCTTCGCCGCGCTGGACGCGCTGACCCGCCTGCAGATGCAGGAACTGGTCGCCGAGCTGTGCGCGCGCCACCGCCCGGCCGTCGTGCTGGTCACCCACGACGTGGAGGAGGCCGTACGGCTGGCCGACCGCGTCGCGGTGCTGCGCGAGGGCCGCTTCGCCGTCGAACGCCCGATCGACCTGCCCCACCCGCGAGATCGCGACGACCCCGCCTTCCTCGCCGCCCGCCGCCTGTTCCTGTCGACCCTGGGAGTGTCATGACCACCCTCTGGTACACCCGCTGCCCCGTCCCCACGGCCAGCGGCCTGGCCCACCGGCTCGGCTGGCTGGCCGACGAACTCGGGGAGGTGGGCGTCCTGCAGGACGCCCCGCCCGAGATCGCCCGGCACCACTTCGACCACGACCTGCCCGGCCTGTTCCGCGAGGGCGGCAACGTGCCGGCGCTGGCCGCCCGCTCCGAAGGGGCGCGCACCCGGCTGATCGGCCTCACCTGGATCGAGGAGGCGCAGTCCGTCCTGGTCCGCCCCGATTCGGGGATCGCCGGCGCGGCCGGGCTCAGGGGAGCGCGCTTCGCCCTGTCCCGCTGGGCCGCCACCAGGGCCGAGAGCTTCCCCCGCGCGATGGCCCTGCACGGCGCCAAGGGCGCGCTCGGCCAGGGCGGCCTCACCCTCGACGCGGTGGAGTTCGTGGAGGTCGAGCAGCCGCCGGGCGAGTGGTCGTGGCCCGGCCTCGCCGAGCTGACCGCGGGGGCGGTGGACGCGGTCTACGTCAAGGGCGCGCGGGCCGCCGAGCAGGCGGTCGCGGCCGGAGCCGTGGTCGCCGTCGACCTCGACGCCCACCCCGATCCGGCCACCCGGGTCAACAACGGCACCCCGCGGCCGATCACCGTGCACGAGGACCTGCTGGCCGAGCGGCCCGACCTGGTTGTGCGCTTCCTGGTGCAGACGTTGCGCGCCGCCGACTGGGCGGCGGGCGACCTGGCCGGGGTCCGCCGGATCCTGGCGGGGGAGACCCGGTCCGGGGCGGCCGGGGTGCGCGCGGCCTACCGCGACGGCTTCCACACCCGGCTGCGCCCCGACCTGTCACCCGAGCGGCTGGACCTGCTCGGGCTGCAGAAGGACTTCCTGCTGGAGCACGGCTTCCTGGCCGCCGACGTGGACGTGGCCGCCTGGGCCGCGCACGAGCCGCTGGAGCGGGCCCGCGAGATCCTGGCCGAACGGGCGGTGGCGTGATGGCCCCCCAGCCGCCGGAGCTGGAGTTCCACATCATCCTGCCCACGCGCTCGCGGCGGGGACGGCGCTTCGCCGCCGCCCTGACCGACCCGCGCCGGGCCGCCGGCCCCCACGACCACGTCGCGCAGGTCGCCCGGGCCGCCGAGCTGGCCGGGCTGAGCGGGGCGGTGCTCCCCTTCGACCCGGGCGGGGCGGAGAGCTTCGTGCTGGCGGGGGCGGTGCTGCGCCGTACCCGCTACCTGCGGGTCACCGCCGAGTTCCACCCGGCCGTGGCCACCCCGGTCTACGCGGCCAAGCTCTCGTTGTCGCTGGCCCGCTTCTCGGCCGACCGGCTCGACTGGAAGCTGGCCGACCTCGACCCCGTGCTCGCCCGCGCGCACGGGGACTTCGTGGACGGCCCCGAGCGCTTCCGCCGTGCCGCCGAGTTCCTGACCATCGCCAAGGGGGTGTGGAGCGGCGGCGGCTTCAGCTTCCGCGGCCGCCACTTCGAGGTGCTGGACGGCGGCTTCGGCGAGCCGCCGCTGGCCGGACACCCGCTGCCCAGGGTGGTGCTGTCCGGCACCTCGCCGGAGGAGCTGGACCTGTCGGCCGAGCACGGCGACGTGCACCTGTTCGACCCCTGGGACGACATCGAGGCCGCCACCGAGCGCCTGCCCGGCCTGCGGTACGGCGTGCGGCTGCGGATCGCCGCCCGCGAGGACGCGGCCGAGGCCGCGGGCCTGGACGGGGACCTGACCGGCGGCTACGAGGGCGTGGCCGCCGCCCTGCGCGAGTTCGCCCGGCGCGGCGTCACCGTCTTCCACCTGGAGGCCGCGCCCGCGCTGGAGGAGACCTACCGGATCGGCGAGCACCTGCTGCCGCTGCTGGCGAAGGAGGACGCCGGTGTCCGTTGACGTCTACTGGCGGATCGGGACCCACGGCGACCAGCCGTCGCTGCGGCGGCGGGTGGCCAGCCGGGGCGGCTGGGCGCCGCTCGGTCCCGGCAGCCTGGCCCCCGGCCTGCGCGGGGGCCGGCCGGACGGCTACAGCCACCTGGAGCACATGGGCGACGTGGCCCGTGCCTCCGAGAGCGCCGGCTTCGTCGGCGGGCTGCTGCCGAGCTTCCCGTTCACCGACGACCCGTGGGCGGCGACGGCGAGCCTGGCCGCCGAGACCTCCACCTACCGCTTCATGGTCGCCTACCAGCCGGGCTTCCTCCATCCGGTGCAGGCCGCCCGCATGTCGGCGACGTTGCAGCAGGCGACCGGGGGCCGGCTGGTCTACAACATCATCTCCGGCGGAGGCGGGCCGCAGCAGCTCTGGTGGGGCGACAAGGTCGACCACGACGACCGCTACGCGCGCACCTCGGAGTTCCTCGACGTGCTGCGCGGGGTCTGGAGCGGCGAGCCGTACCGGCACAAGGGCCGCTTCTACCAGGTGGACGGCGCGCACCTGCCGGACGAGCTGGCCGCCCAGCCCTTCCCGGAGATCTACTTCTCCGGCTCGTCCAAGGCCGCGATCGAGGCGGCCGGGCGGCACGCCGACTACTACCTGTCCTGGCTGGAGCCGTTCGGGCCGCTGGCCGAGAAGTTCGGCCAGGTGCGCGAGCACAGCGACCGCGACCCGCGCTTCGCCGTGCGCATCGACGTGGTGGCGCGCGAGAGCGAGGAGGAGGCCTGGGCGGAGATCCGGCGCGGCTGGGACAACATCGATCCGGCCGTGCTCCAGGACGCCACCGGCGACTCCATCGGCTGGGAGCGCAGCCGCTCCTTCGTCACCGGCCGGGTCACCGGCCACCGCGACCTGGAGGTCGAGCCCAACGTCTGGGGCGGCTTCCATCTGCTGCGCGGCGGGCCGGCCTTCGGCCTGGTCGGCAGCTACCAGCAGGTCGCCGCCCGGCTCGACGAGCTGATCGAGCTCGGGGTCGGGTCCTTCATCCTCGCGGGTGTGCCGCACCTGGAGGAGGCCTACCGGGTGGGCGAGCACGTCCTGCCCCTGTTGCAGAGGAGCACCAGATGAGCGTCAAGGTCGGATTCTTCCCGCACAACAACTCGCTGTGGGTGCTGCGCCACCGCGGCATCCTGGAGCGGTCCCTGCCGTCCGTGCAGTGGGTGGACCTGCGCGAGCTGCCGCCGGGCGAGCGGCCCTCGCCGCGCGAGGGGCTGCCGTCGGTGCACGGCGACCACCTGTTCGACGGCGGCTACGACTTCATCGGCACCGGCTCGACGCCGCCGGTCACCGCGCAGGGCAAGGGCCACGACATCGTCTACGTGGCCGTCTCGGGGCCCAGGCACGAGAACGGGCGGCTGGTGACGCGGGCCGACTCGCCGGTCACCTCGGTCGCCGACCTGCGCGGCCGCAAGGTCGCGCTCGGCCACGGGAGCTGGCAGACCACGCTGCTGCTGTTCGCCCTGGACGACGCCGGGCTGTCGTGGGGCGACATCGAGCCGGTGGACGCCGGGGTGGACGCCGCCCGGCTCCTGCTCGACGGCGAGGTCGACGCCTGGGTGGGCTCCTACCCGGCGCTGGGCGCGATCGAGGCCCGCACCCGCACGCTGGTCGAGACCGACGGGCTGTTCAGCCACCGCTCGCTCTGGTTCACCCGCCGCGACTTCGCCACCGAGCACCCCGCCGAGCTCGCCGCGATCGTCCACGCCCTCCAGGAGTCGGACGCCTGGATCAAGGAGAACTACCGCGAGGCCGCCGAGCTGTTCGCCGCCGACGACGGCGGTGACGTGGCGGCCTGGGAGCACGCCCTGCGTCACCGGCCCTTCGGCCTGGAGCCGGTGAGCGAGGAGTTCGTCGCCGAGCAGCAGCGCGCCGCCGACCTGTTCCACGCGGCCGGTCTGATCGACCGGCCGGTCGTGGTCGCCGACGCGGTGCTGCCCGAGCTGGCCGAGCTGGTCAGGCAGCCGGTCAGTTCGTCGAGAAGGTGAACCAGTTGACGTTGACGAAGTCGGCCGGCTGGCCGGAGGAGAAGGTGAGGTAGACCGTGTGCGTCCCGGCCACCGGCGTGATGTTGGCCGGGACGGTCCGCCAGCTCTGCCAGCCGCCGGTGCTGGCCAGGGCGAAGTCACCGATCGGCGGGGCGGTCGGGCTGCCCAGCCGTACCTGCACCAGGCCGCTGACCCCGGCCGCCGCGCCCGAGGCGACCCGCGCCCTGAACTGGGCGGCCGGCACCGAGCCGAAGTTCACCCCGTCGAAGCGCAGCCAGTCGCCGTTGCCGATGCCGCCGACGTTCTGGCCGCCGCCGGTGTCGGTGGTGGGCTCGTTGAAGGTGCCCGACTGCGCCTGCCGGCTCTCCGCCTGGATGGTCGAGCGCGCGTCCACCCCGCCCGGCTGGGTGGGGCCGCCGCTCTGCCAGACGCCCACGTAGTCGACGACCATCGGCCGTCCCGAGACGGTCGCCGCGGTGGGCGTGGCGAACCCGGCGACGCCGTCGGGGAAGGCCCCGCCCATCGCCACGTTCAGCAGCAGGAAGTAGCCGGCGTGCCCGGTCATGTTGGCCCAGGTGGTGGCGTCCATCTGGGCCTGGCTGACGCTGTGGAACTGCTGGCCGTCCACCGACCAGCGCAACTGGTTGGGGGTCACGCTGCGGTCCCACTCGAACCGGTAGGTGTGGAAGGCCGACTGGCACGAGGCCCCCGGGCAGGTACGGCTGGCGCCGAGCCCGGAGAACTCGTTGCACGGCCCGCCCGGCGCGACGCCGCAGTGCAGCACGCCCCAGACGGAGTTGAGCCCGTTGACGTTCTCCATCACGTCGAACTCGCCGATGCCCGGCCAGTTCCAGTAGTTGCCGCGGAAGGGCGAGCCGAGCGCCCAGAAGGCCGGCCAGTAGCCGAGGGCGGCGTCGCCGGTGACGTTCGGCATCTGGATCCGGCCCTCGATGCGCAGGATGCGGCCGTCGGCGGGCTTGAAGTCGGCCCGCCGGGTCTCGATGCGGGCGCTGGTCCAGGACCGGCCGCCGCCGATCGGGGTGATGCGCAGGTTGCCGGAGCCGTCGAGGCTGACGTTGGCCGGGTCGGCGGTGTAGTTCTGGATCTCCCCGGTACCCCAGTTGGCCGGGCCGCCGGGGTAGCTGTGGCCGGTGTCGATGATCCAGTTGCCCGCGTCGGGCAGGGCGCCCGCCGGGCCGGTGAAGTCGTCGGCCCACACCAGCGACCAGCCGGCGGGCGGCGGCGGCACGGCGGCGTGCGCGACCGGCGCGACGGGGGTGAACAGGACGGTGAGGGTGGCTAAGGCGGCACAGAGCACCGCGAGGCGGCTGCGAGGCATTGCTGCTCCTTCGGGGGGTGGCACCGCGAATACGCAACGTCTGAGAGCGCTCTCTCGACAAGCTGACACAGCTTTGACCACGCGTCAATCGGTATGGAGAGCGCTCCCTCAACCGGCCTCGGTCAGGACGGGTCGATGCCTGGGTGAGGAATGAGGCGGGTCAGCCTGGGGAGAGGACGGGTGGGCCCGCAAACCGGAAGCGAGCAGAAGGAGGGACGCGACAGTGATGGAGCACGCGACGCTCGCGCCCGACCTGGTGGCGGCCCCTGTGACCCTGGACGATCTGCCGGGGCTGCGCGACGTGGTCACCCGCGTGGCGCGCCGGCACGGTCTGGCCCGCGATTCCCTCGTCGACCTGGTCATCGCGGTCAACGAGGTGACGACCAACGCGGTCACGCACGGCAGTATGCCCGCCCACCTGCTCATGTGGCGGGCCGACGGGCACCTCGTCGTGGAGGTGCGTGACTCGGGCCGGTGGAAGGATCCAGGGGCGGGGGGCTACGCGGAAGGCCACGAGGCGCCGCCGGACGACGCCCCAGGTGGCCGTGGACTGTGGCTGGCCCGGCGCGCGGCGACGGACCTGGACATCCGCCGGTCGGCCGAGGGGACCACGATCAGGATGACCTTCGCGCTCCCCTGACGGCCGGGCCGGTGGAACCGGTCACGGGTTACGGGTTGAAGATGCTGACGCCGCCCGGCCCGACGAGCAGGCCGACGACGATGAGCACGACACCCCACAGGATGTCGCGGCGGGCGATGAGCACGTAGACGCCGGCGATGACGAGAACGACGGCGATGATCCACAAGAGAGTAGCCATACCGGACATTTCCCTGGCCCAGGCCGGGCAAACGCCGAACGAGAAGCCCGGGAGCGCCGTAGCGTCCCGGGCCTTCGCACGTCAGCGGTCAGACATCGTAATAGAGCTCGAACTCGTGCGGGTGCGGCCGCAGCCGGATCGGGTCCACCTCGTTGGTGCGCTTGTAGTCGATCCACGTCTCGATCAGGTCGGGGGTGAACACTCCGCCCTCCAGCAGGTAGTCGTGGTCGGCCTCCAGCGCGGCCAGCACCTCGGGCAGCGAACCCGGCACCTGCGGAATGCTGCGGGCCTCCTCCGGCGGCAGCTCGTAGAGGTCCTTGTCCACGGGCTCCGGCGGCTCGATCTTGTTGCGGATGCCGTCGATGCCGGCCATCAGCATCGCCGCGAAGGCGAAGTACGGGTTGCACGACGGGTCCGGCACCCGGAACTCGATGCGCTTGGCCTTCGGGTTCGACCCGGTGATCGGGATGCGGACGCAGGCCGAGCGGTTGCGCTGCGAGTAGACCAGGTTGACCGGCGCCTCGTACCCGGGCACCAGCCGGTGGTAGGAGTTGACCGTCGGGTTGGTGAACGCCAGCAGCGACGGGGCGTGCTTGAGCAGGCCGCCGATGTAGTACCGCGCGGTGTCCGACAGCCCGGCGTAGCCCACCTCGTCGTAGAAGAGCGGCGCGCCGTCCTTCCAGAGCGACTGGTGGCAGTGCATGCCCGAGCCGTTGTCACCGAAGATCGGCTTCGGCATGAAGGTGACCGTGTGGCCGTACTCCAGCGCGGTGCTCTTGATCACATACTTGTAGAGCATGAGCTGGTCGGCGGTCTTGAGCAGCGTGCCGAACCGGAAGTCGATCTCCGCCTGGCCCGCGGTGCCGACCTCGTGGTGCTGCATCTCCACGTCGATGCCGCACTCGATGAGGTTGCGGACCATCTCGCTACGCAGGTCGGTGAAGTGGTCCATCGGCGGCACCGGGAAGTAGCCGCCCTTGTAGCGCGGCTTGTAGCCCAGGTTGCCGCCCTCGGAGGCCTTGCCGGTGTTCCAGGCGCCCTCGATGGAGTCGATGTAGTAGTAACCCGCGTTCTGCCGGGTCTCGAAGCGCACGTCGTCGAAGATGTAGAACTCCGCCTCGGGACCGAAGTAGGCGGTGTCGGCGATCCCGGTGCCCTTGAGGTACTCCTCCGCCTTGCGCGCCACGTTGCGCGGGTCGCGGCTGTAGGCCTCGCCGGTCAGCGGGTCGTGCACGAAGAAGTTGATGTTGAGCGTCTTGTGCTGCCGGAACGGGTCGAGCACGGCGGTCGTCGGGTCGGGCAGGAGCAGCATGTCCGACTCGTGGATGGCCTGGAAGCCACGGATGGACGAGCCGTCGAACATCAGCCCGTCGGTGAAGACGCTGGCGGTGAAGTTTTCCACCGGGAAGGTGAAGTGGTGCGTCGTCCCGGGCAGGTCGGTGAACCTGACATCGACGAACTGCACCTCCTCGGCCCCGATGTAGTTCAGGACGTCGTCGGCGGAGTTGAACACTCTCGAAACCTCCCAGGGACCCGGTTATCAGCCCGACGCTAGGACCGCGTGGTTTCCGGACAGTGTCCCGATTGTTTCGAGGTTGTTACGCTCCGCCAGGCGAGGGTGGCGCTGCGGTGACCGTCGCGGCCGGCCCGGGCGTGCGTGTCGGCGCGGCCTTGGGCGTGAGCAGGTCGGGATCGACGGTCACGACGGTTCCGGCCGCCGCGATCAGGGCGATCACCAGCCACACCGCCAGCCAGACCTTGCGCCGCGAGTGCGGGCTGCGGCCGGCCGCCACCCGGTCGTACTCGCGTACCGCGCCCCGCGAGCGCCTCGGCGCGCCGCTCCTGCCGCGCGGGCGGGCGCTCCTGGCCCCCCGGCCGGCCTCCCGCCGCAGGCGCTTGACATCGCGTTCGTCGAACTGTGCGACCAGCTCGTCGAAACGCGCGTCGATGTCATCCCCGTCAGACATGCAGTCAATGATGCGGGTGGGGCAGGACCGGGTGAAGCGCGGTTGGGTCACGATCCCGACCGCGCACCACGGCGGATACCGTGGAGGGCATGAGCAAGCAGCGATCCCGGCGGCCCGCGAAGGCCGGGGCGGCCGGCCGTACGAGCACGAAGGCGGCCGAGGGCGCGCGCAAGCCGGACGCGGAGGCGCGGGAGGCCGCGCGGCCCGAGCCGAGGTGGACGCAGACCTGGATCGGCGGCGTGCGCTCGGCCGGGATCGACCTGGGCTACCCGGGCGAGCGGCTGGGCCTGCCCGAGGAGGGTCCCGAGTCGATCGCCCGGTACGGCAGGCGCATCGGCGCCCTGGTCATCGACTGGCTGATCTGCACCTGGGCGATCGCGCAGTTCGTCCTCGGGGTGAACCCGGGCCGCTCGCCCTGGGTGCCCGCCCTGGTGTTCGCCGCCCAGTACCTGCTGCTCACCGGCCTGCTCGGCCAGACGTTCGGCCACCGCCTGATGGGCATCCGGGTGGCCGCGATGGACGGCGGCCGGCCGAGGTGGTTCCCGGTGCTGGTCCGCACGATCCTGCTCTGCCTGGTCGTCCCGGCGGCGATCTTCGACCGCGACCAGCGCGGCCTGCACGACCGGGTGTCCAACACGATGGTCGTGCGTATGTAGCTCCCGCCGGAGGAGGGCCGTCACCGCGCTGGTGGCGGCCCTTTCTCGCGTGCCCTGTTGACAACGTTGTCTTTTCCGGCTGAAGATCGCGCTGACAACGTTGTCAGCCCCCCAGGAGCAGCCCCATGCGCAGCCCCCACCGGCTGGGCCTCGTCGCGGCGGCCACCGCCACGGCGATCGTCCTGGCCTTACCCGGCCTGGCCCTGGCCGACCCGTCACCCGGCGACCCGCCTGGCTCCGGCCCCGCCACCTCGCAGACCGTCCCCAGCGACCAGCCCTCCGCCCGGCCCTCCCACGGACCCGGCGCCGGCCAGGGCGGCGAGACGCCCGCCCAGAGCCGCAGCGCCGCCGCGGCGAGCCAGGCCCCGCCCGGCGCGCTCTTCCACACCTCGGTCGAGGCCGCCGACCCGCAGCCCACCTGGACGAGCACGGCCGAGGAAGGCAAGCCCGCCGAGGGCGTGACCGGCCGGATCGGCATCCCGGGCACCATCGTCGACCAGATCACCGAGATCACCGCCAGCGGCGAGAACGCCGGCTCGGGCGAGGTGCGGCAGAACCTGTTCGACGGCGACACCAACACCAAGTGGCTGGTCTTCCAGCCGACCGGCTGGGTCGCGGTCAAGCTCGCCAAGCCGATCGCCGTCAAGAAGTAC
This sequence comes from Nonomuraea sp. NPDC050328, assembly GCF_044459405.1. Taxonomy (NCBI): domain Bacteria; kingdom Bacillati; phylum Actinomycetota; class Actinomycetes; order Streptosporangiales; family Streptosporangiaceae; genus Nonomuraea; species Nonomuraea sp. NPDC050328. The sequence goes on from NZ_JBITIW010000002.1 coordinate 600,706, forward strand.
GCGATGGCCTCCGCCAACGACGCCCCCGAGCGCGACCCGCGCGCCTGGGCGCTGGAGGGCTCGGCCGACGGCCGGACCTGGACCCCGGTGGACACCCGCACCGGGCAGAGCTGGAGCGCCCGCTTCGAGACCCGCCTGTTCGACGTCGCCAGGCCGCAGGCCTTCAGCCACTACCGGCTCAACATCACCGCCAACGGCTCCGGCGGCCTGATTCAGCTCGCCGAGCTGCAACTGTCCGACGGCGACCCGAACTCCCAGCCGCCCACCCCGATGAGCACCCTGGTCGACTTCGGCCCGGGCGCTTCGTGGACGGCGAAGTTCAAGGCCGGCTTCACCGGGCTGAAGTCGCTGCGCTACTCCGGCAGCACCCTGTCGGCCCAGGGCGGCCACGCGCACAACAAGGTGTTCGAGACCGACGTCGAGGTCAAGGCCGACACCGAGCTGTCCTACGTGATCGCGCCCGAGTTCGCCAACGGCGACCTGGCCTACCCCAGCACCTACGCCGCCCTCGACCTCGCCTTCGACGACGGCACCTACCTCAGCGACCTGAAGGCGAAGGACCAGCACGGCGCCGAGGCGAGCGCGCGCGGTCAGGGCGTCTCCAAGACGCTCTCGGTCGACCAGTGGAACCTCAAGCGCGTCCCGCTCGGCAAGCTCGCCCTGGGCAAGCGGATCAAGCGCATCCTGCTCGCCGTGGACATCCCCGCCGGGCCGCTGTCCTTCAGCGGCTACGTGGACGACATCACCCTCGGCCCGGCCCGCCAGGAGACGCGCACCAGCCCGGCCGACTACGTGCTCACCACCCGGGGCACGCACTCCAGCAACGGCTTCTCGCGCGGCAACAACTTCCCGGCCACCGCGGTCCCGCACGGCTTCAACTTCTGGACCCCGATGACCGGCTCCGGCTCGCGGAGCTGGGTGTACGAGTACCACCGCAACGGCAACCCGGACAACGTGCCGACCATCCAGGCCTTCGCCGCCAGCCACATGCCCAGCCCGTGGATGGGCGACCGGCAGTCCTTCCAGCTCATGCCCTCCCCGCTGGCCAGGCCCAGCGCGGTGCGCGAGGCCAGGGCGCTGCGCTTCTCGCACGCCGACGAGGTGGCCAAGGCGCACTACTACAGCGTGACCTTCGCCAACGGCATCAAGACCGAGATGACGCCGACCGACCACGCGGCGGTCTTCCGCTTCACCTTCCCCGCCGACTCCGGCAGCGTCATCTTCGACAACATCAACAACGACGGCGGCCTCACCGTCTCCGGCAACGTGGTCACCGGCTGGACCGACTCGCCCAGCGGCTACAACGCCGGCGACGGCCGGATGTTCGTCTACGGCGTCTTCGACCAGACCCCCACCGCCGGCGGCAAGCTGACCGGCGCGGGCCGCGACAACGTCACCGGCTACGCCGCCTTCGCCGCCCGCACGGTCGAGCTGCGCCTGGCCACCTCGTTCATCACGCTCGACCAGGCCAAGCTCAACCTGGAGCAGGAGGCCGGCCCGTTCGACGAGGTCAAGGCGAAGGCCCAGCGGGCGTGGGAGGACAAGCTCGGCATCATCCAGGTCGAGGGCGCCAGCGAGGACCAGCTCACCACCCTGTACTCCAACCTCTACCGGCTCTTCCTCTACCCGAACTCCGGCTTCGAGAAGACCCCCGAGGGCTTCCGCTACGCCAGCCCGGTCTCCCCGAAGACCGGCCAGGACACCCCGACCAGGGCCGGGTCGAAGATCGTCGACGGCAAGATCTACGTCAACAACGGCTTCTGGGACACCTTCCGTACGGCGTGGCCCGCCTACTCGCTCCTCGCGCCCAACGCCGGCGAACTGGTCGACGGCTTCGTGCAGCAATACCGAGACGGCGGCTGGATCGCCCGCTGGTCCTCGCCCGGCTACGCCGACCTGATGCCCGGCACCAGCTCCGACGTCGCCTTCGCCGACGCCTACGTCAAGGGCGTGCGCGGCTTTGACGCCAAGGCCGCCTACCAGGCGGCGGTGCGCAACGCCACCGTGGTGCCCGACCTGGCCAACTACGGCCGCAAGGGCATGCGCACCGCGCCCTTCCTCGGCTACACCTCCACCAGCGAGCTGGCCAAAGAGGGCCTGAGCTGGGCGCTCGACGGCTACCTCAACGACTTCGGCATCGCCAACATGGCCACCGAGCTGGCCAAGACGGCGACCGGGGCCGAGCAGGCGCGCTACCAGGCCGAGGCGGAGTACTTCCGCAACCGCGCGCTCAACTACGTCAAGCTCTTCGACTCGCGGGTCGGCTTCTTCCAGGGCCGCGACGGCGCGGGGAACTTCCGGCTGGCGCCGGAGCAGTACGACCCGCGCGTGTGGGGCTTCGACTACGCCGAGACCAACGGCTGGAACATGGCCTTCCACGCCCCGCAGGACGGCGCCGGCCTGGCCGCGCTGTACGGCGGGCGGGACAAGCTGGCCGCCAAGCTCGACCAGTTCTTCGCCACCCCGGAGACGGCCACCTTCGGCGGCTCCTACAACGGCGTCATCCACGAGATGCGCGAGGCGCGTGACGTGCGGATGGGGCAGTACGGGCACTCCAACCAGCCCTCGCACCACATCCCGTACATGTACACCTATGCCGGCCGGCCGTACAAGACGCAGGCGCTGGTGCGCGAGGTGCTCCGCCGGCTCTACCTGGGCAGCGAGATCGGCCAGGGCTACCCCGGCGACGAGGACAACGGCGAGATGTCGGCGTGGTACCTGCTCTCGGCGCTCGGCGTCTACCCGCTCCAGGTCGGCAGCGCCGAGTGGGCCATCGGCTCGCCGCTGTTCACCAAGGCGACGGTGAACCTGCCCAACGGCAAGAAGCTCGTCGTCAACGCCCCCGGCAACACCGACGCCACCGTCTACGTCCAGTCGCTCAAGGTCAACGGCAAGGCGTGGACCTCGACCTCGATCCCGCACTCGGTGCTGGCCGAGGGCGCGGTGCTCGACTTCACCATGGGCACGGAGCCGTCGGCGTGGGGCACCCGCCCCGAGGACGCCCCGAAGTCGATCAGCACCGGGCTGCCCGCTCCGCTGGCCGACGTCAAGGTCACCGGCGGCCCGGCGGCGCTGAGCGACGACACCTCCGCCACCGAGGCGGTCTTCAGCGGCCCGGTCCGGCTCGCGGTCGCCGGGGCGCGACAGCGGGTCACCCACTACACCCTGACCTCCGGCGCCCAGGCCACCGATCCGCCGGCGTGGAAGCTGGAGGGCTCGCTGGACGGCACCACCTGGACCGTCATCGACGAGCGCCAGGGCGAGGTGTTCGACTGGCGGCGGCAGACCCGGCCGTTCCGCATCGCCCAGCCCGGCCGCTACGCCCACTACCGGCTCACCGCGGCCTCGGGCAATCTGGCCGAGCTGGAGTTGCTGGCCGCGCCCGACCCGGCGTGCACCACGACCGTCACCGGCACCCATCGCGGGCCGCTGACCGTCGGGGACGGCGTCACCTGCCTGGCCGCCGGGGCCACCGTCTCCGGTCCGGTCACCGTACGGCAGGGCGCCTCGCTGCTGGCGACGGGCGCGACCATCGGCGGCCCGCTGACCGCCACCGGGGCCGCGCAGGTCGTGCTGCTGGACACCGGCGTCGGCGGCCCGATCACGGCCACCGGCACCACCGGCGAGCTCACCGTCGAAGGGTCGCGCTCGCGCGGCCCGGTGACGCTCACCGGCAACCGGGGCCCGACCGTCGTGGCCGCCAGCACCGTGGGCGGCCCGATGACCTGCACCGGCAACGATCCCAAGCCGTCCGACAACGGCCTGCCCAACACCGTCGGCGGCCCGAGCACCGGCCAGTGCCGCCCGGCCTGACCCGTCCCGGCAGGCCGGCGTGACCGCGCCTCAGAAGTAGTCCGCCGGCCAGTGTGTCGCACCCGGCGCCCGCACCACGGGAGCCGGGTCGGCCAGGAGCGGCCGGGCCATCCCGGTGCGGTCGCTCTCCCGCCGCACCTCACCCAGCAGGAACGGCAGGCCGGACTCCGCCCACGAGACGCGGGCCCGCACCCGGGTGACCCCGCGCCGCGCGGCCAGGGCGGTGAGCGAGGCGAACACCGAGGCCGTCTCCCCGGCGACCTCCAGCACCTCCAGCCCGTCCCCGCTCCACCGCACCGCCGCGTAGCCGCCGGAGTGCACCAGCACCTCGACCGGCTCGCCGTACCAGACCGGGACCCGCACCGCCCAGTGCGCCTGGTCGCGCACGGTGGTCAGCGGCCGCCCGGCGTTGTGCCGCTCGTACAGCGCCGCCAGCTCGGGCCGGTCGGCGGCGTGCGCCCGCCGCAGCGGCGGCGCACCGGCCACCGGCGGGGCGAGCGGCCCGCTGACCAGGGGCAACGAGAACGACTCCCAGCCGGCGTAGACCTCGGGCGTCCCGGTGAACAACAACGACCAGGCGCACCCGTCGGCGGTCATCGCCGCGCAGGCCGCCTCCAGCAACCGCCGGGCCAGCCCCTGCCCGCGGGCTTCCGGCAGGGTGGCGACGTTGGCCACGCCGCCGACCCGCAGGACCCCGCCGAGCCCGTCGCGCACGGCTCGCGGCAGGTAGTAGACGCTCGCCACCACCGCGCCCGGCGCCCCGGCGACGAAGGTGCGCTCGTAGCGTCCGGGGTCGCTCTCGTACAGCGGCCGGACGTGCGCCGAGCCGGGGAAGCACGCCGCCCACAGCGCGTACAGCGAGCCCCGGTCGGCGGGCGTGGCACGGCGCACGCCCGTATCGAAGGGCCGCGAACCGGTCATCCCATCCTGGCCAGCAGGTCGCGGGTGACCTCGTGCTCCAGGCCATGCCCGGCCAGGAACCGGGCGATCTCGGCGGTGACCACGTCCCCCTGCCGGCGACGGCACTCGACCGTGCCGGCCGCGTGGTGCGGGGTGAGCAACACGTTCGGCAGCGCGCGGAACGGGTGCCCGACCGGCAGCGGCTCCTCGTCGAAGACGTCGAGCGCCGCGTCCAGGCGCCCCGAAGCCACCTCCGCCAGCAGCGCCGCCTCGTCCACGAGCCAGGAGCGGGCGGTGTTGACCAGCCCGGCGCCGTCCGGCATGAGGGCCAGCTCGCGGCGGCCGAGCAGGTGCCGCGTCTCGGGCAGCGCGGGGGCGTGCACGGCGACGATGCGGCTGGTGGCCAGCAGTTCGTCGAGCTCGACGGCTCCGGGGTGGTACGGGTCGGCCACCTTGACCCGCGCGCCGAGCGCGGTGACCAGGTCGAGGTAGGCGCGGCCGGTACGGGAGGCGCCGATGACGCCGATCGGGCAGCCGAGGATCTCGTGCCGCGCGGGCACGTCCTCGGCCCTGGCCCAGGGCATGCCGCCGCGCAGCGCGTGGTCGAAGCGGTGCACCTGGTGCAGCAGCGCGAGGGTGAAGGCGAGCGCCACCTCCGCCACCGAGCGGGCCATCCCGGCTCCGGCCTGGGTCACCCGGATGCCGCGCGCCCACAGCTCCTCGGTCACGAACGGCTTGACCGTCGCCCCGGTGTGCGCGACCAGCCGCAGGCCGGGCGCGAGATCCAGCAGCCCGGCCTCCAGCGGCGGCATGCCCCACGAGGTGACCAGCACCTCGGCGCCGGGCAGAGCCTCGGCGAGCCCGGCGTGGGTGTCGAGCAGGGTCACCTCGCCGAGCGCCCGCAGCGCCCCCGGGTCGGGGAAGAACTGCGCCCGCAGCTCGGGGGAGACGCTGACCAGCACTTTCGCGGCGGCCATGTCAGCGCAGCCACTCGTCGAGGTGCTCGGCCACGAACGCGTCGTCGGTCAGCCACGGGTAGGCCGCGGCGACCCTGGTCAGCTCCTCGGCCTGGCCGGGCGACAGGCCCTCCGCCGGGTCGAGGCACCAGGTCCCGGCCAGCAGCCCCTGGCGGCGCAGCACCTCGTGCACCCCGGCGATGCAGCCGCGGAAGGCGTGGGCGGTGTCGAAGACGGCCGAGTTGGCGTCGGTCAGGGCGCTCGCCCGGCGGGCCCACAGCGCGGGGTTCCGCTCCAGGTCGGCGACCAGGTCCACGGCCGCCTTGGTCCAGACCGCCCACTGGCCGAGCAGCCCGCCGGCGAAGCGCAGCCCGCCCGGGAGGTCGGCGAGCAGGTCGGCGATGATGTGGTCGTCGTTGCCGGTGTACAGGGCGACCTGGCCGGCGCGGCCGGAGGCGGCGACGCCGTGGGCCACGTCGAGGGAGCGGTAGCGGTCGAAGGCGGCCACCTTGATCGCCACCGTCGAGGGCTGGGCGGCGAGGTCCCGCCAGAACGCGCGGGACAGTTCGGGGCCGCCGATCGCGGTCTGCAGGTAGAAGCCGACCACCGGCAGCACCTCGCCCACCGCGGCGGCGCGGGCCAGCAGGTCGGCCTCCGACGCGCCGGGCACCACGGGGGACAGCAGCACCGCGTGGTAGCCCAGCGACGCGGCCAGCTCGGCCTCCGCGACCGCCTGCGCCACCGGCCCGCAGGCCCCCGCGATCAGCACCGGCCCGGCAGCGGACCGGCCCTCGCCGCCGGCTTCGGCGGGCCGCGCCTCGCGCCCGGCCTCGGTGCTCCGGGCCTCGCCGGTGGGCCGGGTTTCGCGGGCGACGTCGGCGGCGAGCCGGAGCACCGGCTCCAGCAGCCCGGCCTGGCGGATCTCGAACTGCGTGGTGTGCACCCCCACGGCCAGTCCGCCCGCCCCCGCGGCCAGGTAGTAGCGGGTCAGCGCCGCCTGCCGCCGCTCGTCGAAGGCCCGCTCGGCGGTGAGCGCCAGCGGGTGCGCCGGGATGACCGTCCCGGCCCTGAGCACGTCCAGCATCAGAACCTCCCGTCCCTGACCGCGAACTTGGTCGGCTTGCCCGAGGTGGGCAGCCCGGCGGCCAGCCAGGCCGCCTGCCAGTCGAGCAGCGTGCCGAGCGGCACGTCCGGGTAGCCGTAGCGCCGGTGGCACTCGGTGGCGTCGTTGAGCAGCGCGGTCTCGGCCTCGGCGCCGACGCAGGCCGCCTCGACGCCGAAGCGCTCGCCGAAGGCCGCGGCCAGCCGGCGCACCGAGGCGGTCTCCGGGCCGGTCAGGTTGAGCACGAACGGCGTCCCCGCGGTGGCGTCGGCCAGCGAGCGCAACGCCACCTCGTTGGCATACCCCTGCCACACCACGTTGACCTGCCCGGTCGTCACGTCCACCGGCGCTCCGTCCAGCACGCTCCGCCCGATGTCGGTCAGCACGCCGTACCGCAGGTCCACCGCGTAGTTCAGGCGCAGGATCGACACCCGGGCGCCCTGCGCGGCGGCGTGCTCGAAGACGCGCTCGCGGCCGAGGCAGCTCATCGCGTACTCGCCGACCGGCCCGACGGGGTCGCTCTCCACCGAGCCGGTGCGCGAGAGCGGGTAGACGTTGCCGGTGGAGAAGGCGGCGATCCGGGCCGTGCCGTACCGCTCGGCCACCCGCGCGGGCAGCGCCGCGTTCACGATCCACGCCAGGTACGGCGAAGCCGACGTCCCGAACTTGGCCCCCACCATGAAGACCACGTCGGCGGCCTCCGGCAGCTCGCGCAGGTCGCCGTTGAGCAGGTCGGCCGGCACGATCTCCACGCCGTGCGCGGCCAGCTCGGCGGCGGCGGTGGCGTCGGACCAGCGGGAGACGGCCAGCACGCGGTCCCCGCCGCGCCCGGCGGCGTCCAGGCCGCGCCGCGCGAGCCGGCACAGCGTCGGCCCCATCTTGCCGCCCGCGCCCAGCACGGCCAGGTCGCCGGAGCCGGTCGCGAGCGAGGCGACCAGCGCCTCCGACGGCCGGGTCAGGCGTTCTTCCAGTTCCTCGACAGAAGCGAACATCAGCCCTTGATTCCTGACATGGTGACTCCTTCGGTGAAGTAGCGCTGGCCGACCAGGTAGGCGGCGAAGATCGGCACGAAGGCCACGGTCGCCCCGGCCAGCACCACGCTGAGCGGCACGTTCTCCTGGTGCAGCGAGGCGATGCCGACGGTGAGGGTGCGCATGTCGGCGCTGCCGCCGACGATGAGCGGCCACAGCAGGTCGTTCCAGTGCCACAGGAAGACGAAGACGCCCAGCGTGGCCAGGATCGGCTTGCACAGCGGCAGCACGATGCGGGTGAAGATGCGCCACTCCGAGGCGCCGTCCAGCCGCGCGGCCTCGAACAGCTCGTCCGGCAGGCCCATGATGAACTGCCGCATCAGGAAGACCGCCTGGGCGTTGGCCAGCGTCGGCAGGATCAGGCCCCAGTAGGTGTCGACGCCGCCCAGCTCGGCGATGAGCACGAAGGTCGGGATCAGCGTGACGTGGTAGGGGACCATCACCATGGCCAGGAACGACCAGAAGATCGGCTCGCGGCCGGGGAAGCGCTTCTTGGCGAAGGCGTAGCCGGCCAGCGAGGCCAGCAGCAGCACGGCCACGACGCTGACCACCGAGTAGATCAGCGTGTTCACCGTCCACTTGAGCAGGTCGCGCCCGGCCAGCACCTCGCCGTAGGCGGCGAAGTCCACCGGCCAGGGCAGCATGCTCTCCGGGAAGGTGACCGCCGCGCCCGGCTTCAGGGAGAGCACGACCATCGCGTAGAACGGGAAGAGCGTCACCGGGGTGGCGACCGCCAGCAGCGCGATCCGGGCGATCTTGCCGCCGCGGGTGGGCTCCAGCGCGCGGTACGGCCGAGGCTTCACTTGGTCCTCCCGATCACCAGGCGCTGGATCAGCGCGACCACGAGGGTCATGACGAACAGCGCGACGCCGATGGCGCTGGCGTAGCCGAAGTCGAAGTTCTTGAACGCCTGCTCGTACAGGGCCATCACCAGGGTGTAGCTGCCGTGCGCGGGGCCGCCGCCGGTCATCACGTAGACCAGGTCGAAGACCTGGAAGGAGTTCGTGGTCTCGATCACCGCGACGAAGAACAACGCCGGGCGGAGCTGCGGGGCGACGATGTGGCGGAAACGCTGCCAGGTGGAGGCGCCGTCGGTGAGCGCGGCCTCCTCCAGCTCGCGCGGCAGGTCCTGCAGCCGGGCCAGGATGATCAGCATGCCGTACCCGAACCTCGACCAGACCGAGACCAGCACCAGCGCGGGCAGCACCAGCGTCGGCGAGGCCAGCCAGGACACGCCGGTCAGCTTGGTGATCGGGCCCTCGGAGGAGAACAGCCAGGTGAAGACGGTTCCGGCCAGCACCAGGCTGGTGACGACCGGCAGGAAGAACACCGAGCGGAAGAAGCGCACGCCGCGGAAGGAGCGGCGCACCAGCAACGCCATGCCCACCGAGGCGGCGATCGAGGCCGGCACGTAGAGCACGGTGTAGATCAGCGTGATCCGCAGCGACTCCCAGAAGACCGGGTCGGCCGCCATCCGCCGGTAGTTGTCCAGGCCGGTCCAGGACGGGGTGTCGCCGATCCCGAACTCGAAGAAGCCGAGCAGCACCCCCGCGATCGACGGGCCGAAGCGGAAGGCCAGGAAGAGCAGGAGGCACGGCAGGACGAACAGCAGTCCGGTCCGCGCCTCCCAGCGAAGCGGAACCCTCATCGGCCCAGCAGCGCGTCGGCGGCGGCGGTCGCGTCGGCCAGCGCCTGCTCCGGCGTCTTCTTGCCGATCAGCGCGGCCTGGATCTCCGGCGCGAGCACGCCCATGACGTCACGGGCCTTCTCGTGCAGGGGTCCGGCGGTGGTCAGGTCGAGGGTCTGCTCGACGGCCGACTGCACCGGGTCTGCGGCGTACAGGGCGCCGGTCGACTTGCGGGGCGAGAAGTAGTTCGAGGCCAGGTTGAAGGCCTTGCTCGGGGCCGCGCCGGTCGCGAAGCCGATCCACTTGCCGGCCGCCTCCTTGACGTCGGAGCCCTTCAGCAGCGACAGCGAGCCGACCGTGCCGTAGGCGACCTGCTTGGCGCCGGTCAGCGGCGGCTGGACCTTGACGTTCTCCTTGCCCCAGAAGGACTCGACGTCGCCGGGCAACTGCTGCCAGGTGCAGGCCACCTTGTTCTGCGCGGTGCGGGTCTGCTCGAACTTGGGCAGGCCGGTGAGCAGGTCCTTCTCCACGAAGCCGCCGTCGGCGAGCTGCTTGAGCAGCGTCAGCGCCTTGACGCCCTCGGGCCCGCCGAAGGCGACCGACTTGCCGTCGGGGGCGAAGACGTCGCCCCCGGCCTGCCACAGCAGCGGGTAGAACGACTGGTTCAGGGTGGCGGCCGGGTCGGCCCAGTAGTTGGTGACGTCGATGTCCTTGGCCTTGAAGGCGGGGGCCAGCTTCATCAGGTCGTCCCAGGTCTTGGGGAACTCGGTGACGCCGGCGGCGTCGAACGCCTTCTGGTTGCAGACCAGCGGGTTGGACGACATCAGGATCGGCGCGCCGAGCACCTTGCCGTCCATGGTGACCGACTTCAGGGCGTTGTCCCGGTAGTCGCCCTTGTCGGTCAGGTAGCCGTCGACCGGCTCCAGCGTCTTGGCGTACTTGGGGAGCTGGTCGGGGATCAGGTAAACCACGTCGGGCGCCTTGTTGCCGGCGATCGCGGTGGCCAGGGCCTCGTCCCGCTTGGCCCACGGGTAGATCTCCACCTTGACGTCGATCGCCGGGTTGGCGGCCTCGAACGCCTTGGCCTGCTCGTCCCAGAAGGCCTGGTGCTTGGCCTGGTCGGCGATGACGGGATAGATCCACATCGTCACGGTCTGCTTCTCGCCCGCGGCGTCGCCTCCGCCGGACGAACAGGCGGCCAGGGTGGAGGACAGGGACGCGGTGGCCAGCGCGGCGGCGGCCAGGGCACGGATGCGCATGGGGGTTTCCTCTCAGGACGCGGGCACGGTGACGACCGTGCCGCTGTGGCGGGCCCGCTCGGCGGCGAAGACCGCGAGGTGGCTGTGGAGCGACTCGGTGTGGTCCGAGCGCACGTGGGTGCGGTCGCCGGTGGCCAGCGCGGAGACGAAGGCGTCCATCACGCCGTCGTCCCCGCCGCCGTGGCCGTCCCCGGCGTTCGAGCCGGAGTTCCCGGTGGTGTGCCTGGTGGTACGGCTGTCGCGGAAGTCGAGCACCTCGACCGACTCCCCGTCGCCGGCCAGGCGGCCGTGCGTGCCGAAGATCCTGGTCTGCCGGTGGGTCTGTTCGGTGAAGGCGGTCATGGTGAAGGTGGCGGTGGCCCCGCCGGTCAGCTCCATCGCCAGCACTTGGTGGTCGACCACGTCGTTGTCGCAGTCGTAGACGCACCTGCCGTACGGTCCGGTGCGGAGCGACTCCATGACCTGCGCTTCGGTGGAGCCGAGCAGGCTGGTGGGCCAGTCGTAGCCGCGGCCGAGGTAGAGGCGGGGCGCCGAGTAGGGGCAGCTCGGCTCGATCGGGCAGTCCAGGCAACGATCGGCGGCCTCGGCCGGCCGCCGCTCGGGCCGGAAGTGGCCGAGCGAGCCGAAGCTGGAGACCCGCTCGATCCGCAGGCCGGTCACGTAGGCCAGCCAGTCGAGGTCGTGGCTGGACTTGGCCAGCAGCATCGGGCTGGCCAGGTCCTCCCGCCGCCAGGGGCCGCGCACGTAGGAGTGCGCGTGGTGCCACCAGCCGACCGGCTCCAGGTGCTCGACGCTCATGATCGCACCGAGCACGCCGCTGTCGACGACCTGCTTCACCAGGGCGGTGTAGGGGGTGTAGCGCAGCACGTGGCAGACGGCGAAGAGCACGCCGGTCTCGGAGACCGCCTCGACGATGCGGCGGCACTCCTCCTCGGTGGGCGCCAGCGGCTTCTCCATCAGCAGCGCGTAGCCCGCCCGGGCCAGCGCGATCGCCGGTTCGACGTGGAGCCGGTCCTGGGTGGACAGGACGACCGCGTCGGCGACGCGCTCCTCCAGCAGCTCCCGCCAGTCGCCGAACTCCCGCACGCCCGGCCCGGCCAGCTTGGCGCGGCGGGCGGGGTCGGGGTCGGCCACCGCGGTCAGGGTGGCGCGCTCGGGGTGGCGGGCGATCCAGGAGGCGTAGGTCTGCCCCCGGTTGCCCGCTCCCGCGACTGCCAGCGTGACTGTGCGCAACTAGATCACCAGATTTCCTGAAGTGAGGACCTTGGGGCCGTCGGCGGGCAGCTCCCGCGTCACGCCCTCCTCGACGTTGGCGGTGTGCTGCACGACCTCGAACGCCTTGATCGTCAGCTTGCCGCCGGCGAACTGGCTGCCCGTGGCCAGCCAGCGGTTGCGGCCGGACTCCAGCAGCGCCTGCGAGCCCGACGTCCGGCCCCGGTAGCCGTTGAGCTCCCAGGACACCAGGCCGGTCGCGTCCGCCCTGGACAGCAGGGCGCCCTCGGCGCCGACCTCGGTGCCGCCGTCGAGACGGACCCGCTGGTCGGCCTTGCCCGCCGCGCGCAGCCCGAGCCCGTTGACCGTGCAGCCGGTCAGCGCGAGGGCACCGGCGAAGGTGAGCGGGGCGGCGTTCTGCGCGGCGTTGAAGGTCACGGCGGTGCAGCGCACGTCGGCGCCGTTGATGGTGTTGCCGTCCAGGCCGTGGAAGACCGAGCGGCTGATGTGCACCGGGCTGGTGACGTTGGCCTGCACGATCTCGCTCTTGGCGGGCATCGTGAAGGTGCAGCCGTCGATCAGGTTGGGCCGGCCGGACAGCTTGGAGGCCTGCGAGACGATCAGCGTGTGGCTGGCCGAGCAGCCGCGCATCTGCAGGCCGTCGGCGTTGACCCAGATCATGCCCGAGCCGCTGAGCGACGGCTTGCCGATGACCTGGACGTCCTCCAGGGTCAGGTCGGTGACCTTGACCCGGGCCACGAACCACGAGCAGACGTGCTTGCGCACGGTGATGCGCTTGGCCGCCGAGCCCCAGGCCGCGCCGGAGTTGGCGAAGGTCATCAGGCCGGAGTTGCCGGTGTAGACCAGGTCGTGCTCGTACTGGCCGTGGGTGACGAAGGGGCCCTGGTCGTCGCCGTCGCCGTGGCAGTTGTCCACGTAGCAGTAGGCGCTGGCGGTCCAGTCGTTCAGGTGCCTGGAGTTGGCCACGTGGCAGTCGGCGACGTGGCCGTAGAGGCAGTAGATCTGCTGGGTCAGATAACCGGCTCCGCCCCAGGTGACGCTGGCCGGGTTCTTCAGCGTGCACCGGTCGGTGCGGAAGTGGGTGGCCCAGCGGCGCATGATGACCGGCCAGAAGCTGCCTTCCGCGTGGATGTCGGCCACGTCGCAGTGCACGGCGTACTCGTAGGCCAGCGGGTGCGAGCCGGTGTACTGGTCGCCGGGCACGACGCCCTTGAAGCGCAGGTTGCGCACGTGCACGCGGGCCACCGGCTCGACCAGCGTCCAGGTGATGGCCCGCCCGGCCTTGAGCTCCCAGCCGTTCTTGTAGTTGACCCGGATCTGCGTCGGGCTGACGATCTGGGTGACCTCGACGAGCTTCTGCAGCTCGCGCTCCCAGCGGCCGGTGGCCTGGTTGACCTCGGCGGCCCACCACTGGCCGACCTTGAACCGGGCCGAGTCGCCGACCTCGAAGACGTCCGACAGGTCGGGCATGACCTGGGTGAGGGTGTGCGTGTGCTTGGTGTCGGTGACCTTGCCGCGGAAGAAGAGCACGGCGGCGAACGGGTCGTCGGCGCCGGCCTTCTCGATGCCTTCGGTGCTCATCAGGTGGCCGCCGAAGTCGAGGACCAGGTCGGAGCGGGTGAAGGTGTGGCGGCGGACGAAGTTCAGGTCGGTGTGGGCCTCGATGCGGGAGACCGCCGGGTCGCCGACCATGGCGTCGAGCGCGTCGTCGGCGGGGGTCTTGGCGTCGAAGAGGCCGAAGGTCCGGAAGTCGAGCGTGCCGTCGTGGAGTTGCCGCCAGCGGCCCTTCGCCGCGCCGCCCAGGACGGTGCCGCCGTTGGCCGGGGCGGTGGCGGCGGCGTCCCAGCGCACGAGCATGCCGCCGCCGTCGCCGGGGGAGTGGTAGCCGGCGACCTGGACGAGGGTGCCGTCCTCCAGTTTGGCGGCCTCGAAGGCGAGCAGCTCGGCGACGGTGCCGACGGCCTGGACCTCGTCCTTCGGCTTCTTCACCGGGTCGGCGAGCGCGGGCTTGGCCAGCAGGGCGGTGCCGACGGCGGCCAGGCCGGAGACACGCAGGATGTCACGACGTTCCATGGGGGTTCCTTTGGGGGGATGTCAGACCGTGAGGGTGCGGGCGACCAGAACACGCGGTCCGGGTTGCGGTAAAGCGCGCTCGACGCGCTCTTCGACGTTGCCGCTGTGCAGCAGCGCGGAGGCGGCGCTCAGCACGAGCCGGCCGCCGGTGAAGGAGCTGCCGGTGGCCACGTAGCGGTTGTCGCCGGTGGTGAGGTCGAGGTGGGCGCCCTCGGTGGTGCTGCGGCAACCGGCCAGCTCCCACGAGGTGCGGCCCGGGCCCTCGGCGCGGGTGAGCGTGGCGTCCTCGAGCTCGACGCCCTGCAGCCGCAGCGACTGGTCGCGGACCGCGCTCAGCTTGACCCGCACCCCGTCGATCCGGCCGCCGGTGACGACCGTGCGGGCGCTGCCCAGGGTGAGGTCCGTGCCGGACAGGGTGCAGCCGGTGAAGGTCAGCGGGCCGGAGCCGCGCAGGGTTGCGCCGTCCAGGCCGGTGAAGACGCACTCCTTGAAGTGCACCGGGTTGCTGACCGGGGTCTGCACGACGACCTGGTCCTTGGGCAGGTCGAAGGCGCAGCCCTCGATCACGTTGGGGCGGCCGGAGCGGTTGGAGCGCTGGCCGATGGCGAAGGTCTTCGCGGTGCAGCCGCGCATCTGGACGCCGTCCGCGTTGACCTGGAGCGTTCCGGCCGGGTCGAAGGTCGAGCGGGGGATGACCCGCACGTCCTCCAGGGTCAGGTCGGTGATCTTGGTGATCGCGACGAACCAGGAGCACAGGTGCTTGCGGACGGTGATCCGCTTGGCGCTGGTGCCCCACAGCGCGCCGGAGTTGGCCAGGTCCATCAGGCCGGAGTTGCCGGTGAAGACCAGGTCGTGCTCGTACTGGCCGTGCGTGGTGAAGGGGTTGCCGCCCTCGTCGTCGCCGTCGCCGTGGCAGTTCTCGACCGTGCAGTAGGCGCTGGCGGTGAAGTCGTTGAGGTGGCGGACGTTGGAGGTGGTGCAGTCGGCGACGTGGCCGTAGAGGCAGTAGATCTGCTGGGTGAGGTAGCCGGCTCCGCCGTACATGACGGTGGGCGGGTTCTTCAGGCTGCAGCGGCGGGTGGTGAAGTGGGTGTTCCAGCGGCGCATGATCACCGGCCAGAACGAGCCGGTGGCGTGGATGTCGGAGGCGTCGCAGTGCACGGCGTACTCGTAGGCCAGCGGGTGCGAGCCGGTGTACTGGTCGCCCGCGGGCACGCCGGTGAAGCGCAGGTTGCGCACGTGCACGCGCTCGACCGGGTGGACCCTGGTCCAGGTGAGCGTGCGGCCGGGCGCCAGGTCCCAGCCGTTCTTGTAGCCGACGCGGATGTGGGTCGCGTCGACGATCTGGGTGACCTGGACCAGCCGTTGCACTTCGCGCTCGTACTTCCCGGCCAGCGGGTCGACCTCGACGGTCCACCACTGGCCGACCTGGAACCTGCTCGAATCCGCCTCGAAGATATCGGACATATCCGGCATGGGAGCGGTCAGGGTGGTGGTGAGCGTGGTGTCGGTCCGCTCGCCCTGGAAGAAGAGCACCGCGCCGAACGGGTTGTCGTGCGCGTTCTTCTCGATGCCCTCGGTGCTCACCAGGTGGCCGCCGAAGTCGAGCTCCAGGCCGGAGCGGCGGAAGGTGTGCCGCCGGACGAAGTTCAGGTCGCTGTGGGCCTCGATACGGGCGACCGCGGGGTCGTTGACCATGGCGTCGAGCGCGTCGTCGGCGGGGGTGTCGGCGTTGAAGATGCCGAATGTCCGGAAATCCAGGCATCCGTCGTGCAACTGGTGCCAGCGGCCCTTCCGGGAGCCGCCCAGGACGGTGCCGCCGTTGGCCGGGGCGGTGGAAGCCGCGTCCCAGCGCACCAGCATCCCGCCCCCGTCGCCCGGGGCGTGGTAGCCGGCGACACGGACGAGCGTGCCGTCGGCGAGTTTGGAGGCATCGAGCGCGAGCAGGCGCGCGACGCCGGCCACCTGTTTCATGGGGTTCTGGCCTTCGGATCAAGGGGGTCCATGCCGGGCGACACGCAGGGAAGGCGTGCAGGCGGCGGTGCTGCTGGCCAGAACTTCCGGCGCCGGGGCTGCGGCGCGACGGGAGCCAGAGAATTCGCCCGAAACGATTGGCGAGGACGCTAAACAAGCGCCGGGGGGTCTGTCAAGCGCCGAGTTCCCGGGAGATGCGCTCGGCGGCGGTCCTGACCTGGCTGCCGAGCTCCTGGTAGCGCCAGGCCGGCAGGTCACGCTTGAGCGAGGTGATGCTGATCGCGCCGACGCAGGCGCCGGTGTGGTCGCGCAACGCGCTGCCGATGCAGAAGACGCCGTCGGCGTCCTCCTCGTCGTCGACCGCGTAGCCCAGCTCGCGCACGGTCCGCAGGTGCGCCAGCAGCACGGGCAGCTCGGTGATCGTGTGCCCGGTGCGGTACGGCAGGCCGATCCGGCCGACCAGCTCGGCGACCTCGGCGTCGTCCATCTCGGCCAGCAGCGCCTTGCCCAGCCCGGTGCAGTGCGGCAGTTCCCGGGTGCCCATCCGCAGGTCGACCTGGATGCGCTCGCCGTTGCTGACCTGGTCGACCACGACCGCCTGGCCGTTGTCCGGCACGGCCAGCCGGGAGTTCATCCCGGTCAGCCGGGTCAGCTCGACCAGCGCGGGCCGGGCCACGTCGCGCAGGCTGAGCTGGTCCTGGGCGCGGGCGCCGAGCCTGGCCAGGCCCATGCCGAGCCGGTAGCGCCGGTTCATGCCCTCGCCGTCGTCGGCGACCAGCCCGTACTGGCGCAGCGTGTACAGGGTGGCGAAGGCGGCGCTCTTGCTCAGTCCGCAGGCGGCGGCGAGGTCGGTCACGCTCATGCCCTCGTGCCCGTGGCTGCGCGCCAGGGCCTCCAGCACTTCGGCGGCACGGGCCACGCTCCGCACCCAATAACGCGAATCCTCAGCAGGGGTGTTCGTCACAGCCGAACAGCTTAGCCGCTGTCCCCGTTGACACGCAGCCTCATGGCTGTTTATCGTCCTCCACATCTGTTCGGTAAGACCAAACAGTGTTCGGTGTTTTTCGAAACGCGGCGGAAGAGCAGCGCTCGCCGGACCGGGCTGGGCCCGGCGTGCGCACCCGAGGAGAGATCTTGAACCAGCGTGTCCTTTCCGAACGCGCCAGCCGGGTCATCCCCGGCGGCGTGAACAGCGGGCAGCGCAACGTCCCCGGCCTGAGCGAGCTCGTCATCGCCGAGGCCGCGGGCGCCCGCTTCCGCGACCAGGACGGCCGGGAGTACGTCGACTACCACGCCGCCTTCGGCCCGCCCCTGCTCGGCCACAACGACCCCGACGTCAGCGCCGCGGTCGCCGAGGCCGGCCGTACCCTCGACCTGTGCGGCGTCGGCGTCACCAGCGGCGAGATCGAGCTGGCGGAGACGCTCGCCGAGCTGGTGCCCGGCATCGAGAAGGTGCTGCTCACCAGCACCGGCAGCGAGGCCACCTTCCACGCCCTGCGGGTGGCCCGCGCCGCCACCGGCCGCCGCCTGGTGGTCAAGTTCCAGGGCTGCTACCACGGCTGGCACGACGCGGTCAGCCTCAACGTGATCTCCGCGCCCGACCGGGTGGGCGGCCACGACCCGATCTCCACCGGCATCCTGCCCGAGGTGCTCGACGCCACCCTCGTGCTGCCCTTCAACGACGTCGAGGCGCTGCGCCGCGCCTTCGCCGAGCACGGCGCCGACATCGCCGCGGTCATCGTCGAGCCGGTGCCGCACAACGTCGGCGCGCTCCTGCCCGAGCAGCCCTTCCTGGAGGCGCTGCGCGCCGAGTGCACCCGCGCCGGCAGCGTCCTGGTCTTCGACGAGGTCATCACCGGCTTCCGCCACCACCTCGGCGGCTGGCAGGCGATCTCCGGCGTCACGCCCGACCTGACCACCCTGGGCAAGGCCATCGCCAACGGCTACCCGGTGGGTGCGCTCGGAGGCCGCGCCGACCTGATGGACCTGTTCAGCTCCCGGCCCGGCGGACCCGCCTTCTTCGCCGGCACCTACAACGGCCACCCCGCCGTCGTGGCCGCCGCCCTCGCCACCTTGCGCAAGCTGCGCACCGAGCCCGTGCACGAGCACGTCTTCCGCCTCGGCGAGCGCATCCGCACCGGCCTGGGCGAGGTGTTCGGCTCGCTCGGCATCCCCGCGCTGGTCACCGGCTATGGTTCGGTCTTCGTCGAGTACTTCCTGACCGGACCCGCCCGCACCTACGACGACCTGCTGCGCAATGATGCCACCATGTTCATCGGCTACCGGCGCCGGCTGCTCGACCACGGCATCTTCGAGCTGCCGCTCAACCTCAAGCGCAGTCACGTGTCCTACGCGCACACCGACGCCGACGTCGACCACCTGCTGGAGTCGGCCGCCGTCGCGGCCCGCGCGCAGCTCGCCGCCGGCGGCGAGCTCGACCTGACCGGCGCCAGCACCATGGGCGGGGCGGCCGGCTGATGCTCACCATCGACAAGAGCCGGCCCACCGGCCCGGCCGGGCGGATCAGCCGGGTCGAGACCCTCACCCTCGGGACCGCCTGGCGGGACTTCTCCTACGTCCGCATCTGGACCGACGAGGGCCTGTCCGGCGTCGGCGAGATCACCCATCCCTACCGTGGCCGCGAGACCTGCTCGCTGGCCGAGGCGATGGCCGAACGCCACCTGCTGGGCGCCGACCCGTTCGACGTCGAGGAGATCTGGCTGCGCATGTACCAGGGCGACTTCCTGCGCGGCGGCGACGTCGGCGGGATCGTCGTGTCCGGCGTGGACCAGGCGCTCTACGACCTCATGGGCAAGGCACTCGGCGTGCCCGCCTACCGGCTGACCGGGGGCGCCTGCCGCAGCGAGGTCCGGGTCTACGCCAACGGCTGGTACACCGGCGAGCGCGACCCCGCCACCTTCGCCGAGAAGGCCCGCGAGGCGCTGGCCCGCGGGTACACCGCGCTGAAGTTCGACCCCTTCGGTGCCGGACTCGGCACCCTGTCGCGGGCCGAGCTGCGCCGCTCGATCGACATCGTCGCCGCCGTGCGCGAGGCCGCGCCCGAGGCCGACCTGTTCGTCGAGGGCCACGCCCGCTTCGCCATGCCCACCGCGATGCGGCTGGTGCACGAGCTGGAGCCGTTCGACCTCGGCTGGTTCGAGGAGCCGCTGCCCTGGACGCACATCGAGCGCTACGCCGAGCTCCGGCAGCGCGCCACGATGCCCATCTCCGGCGGCGAGCACTTCCACAACCGCTACGAGTACGCCCGGCTCTTCGCCACCGGCGCGGTCGACATCATCCAGCCCGACCTGTCCATGGCCGGGGGCTTCACCGAGGTCAGGAAGCTCGCCGCCCAGGCCGACGTGCACGCCATGCTGGTCGCGCCGCACAACTCCAACTCGCCGGTCTGCACCACCGTCTCGGTGCACGCCGTCCTGGGCCTGCCGAACTTCCACATCCTGGAGACCTTCGACGGCATGGTGGACGCGCACGTGCACGACGCGGTGCGCGGCGCGCTGCCGATCGTGGACGGCCACATCGGCCTGCCCACCGCGCCCGGGCTCGGCATCGAACTGGTCGACGAGGTCTTCGAGGAGCACCCGCCCTCGCACCGCTTCTGGAACATGTTCGCCGAAGGCTGGGAAAAGCGTGACCGTTAGGCCGGAAAAATGATCATCGACGTCCACTCGCACCTGTTCTCCTGCCCCTCGCACGTCGGCGACCCGTTCGCCGCCGAGTCGGCCCGCGCGCACGGCGGTCACGTGGACCTGACCGTGCGGTGGGAGGAGTACGCGGCCAGCAGCCCCGCCGACACCCGCACCATCGTGGTCGGCGGGAAGGCGCGCAGGTCAGGTCTCTGGGTGGACGACGCGGAGGTGGCCCGCTACGTCGCGGGCCACCCCGCCCGGCTGATCGGCTACCTCGCCCTCGACCCCACCCAGCCCGGCTGGCAGGACGAGCTGGAGCACGGCCACCAGGACCTCGGGCTGCGCGGCATCAAGCTCATGCC
The DNA here is from genome assembly GCF_044459405.1 of Nonomuraea sp. NPDC050328. Classification (NCBI taxonomy): domain Bacteria; kingdom Bacillati; phylum Actinomycetota; class Actinomycetes; order Streptosporangiales; family Streptosporangiaceae; genus Nonomuraea; species Nonomuraea sp. NPDC050328. The sequence continues at coordinate 620,683 of NZ_JBITIW010000002.1, forward strand.
GATGTACGCCGGGTTCGACCCCGCCGACCCGGCCTACGAGTTCCTGTACGGCTACGCCGAGCGGCACGGCCTGCCGCTGCTCGTGCACACCGGCACCACCTTCGTCTCGGCCGCCCCGCTGCGTTACGCCCTGCCGGTGCACCTGGACGAGGTGGCCATCCGCCACCCCTCGCTCCGCATGGTGCTCGCCCACCTCGGCCACCCCTACGAGGGGGAGTGCATCGCGGTCATCCGCAAGCACCGGCACGTCTACGCCGACGTCTCGGCCCTGCACTACCGGCCCTTCCAGCTCTGGCACAGCCTCCGCCTGGCGCAGGACTACGGCGTCTGGGGCAAGCTGCTGTTCGGCAGCGACTACCCCTTCACCACCGTGGACGCCTCCGTCGAGGGCCTGCGCGCGGTCGGCGCCGTCCCCGGCATCCCCGGCCTGCCGCCCCTGGACCGCGACGAGATCGAGAAGCTCATCCACCGCCCGTCCCTCGACCTGCTGGGCCTGTCATGACCGGCCTCCCCGGCGGCCTCGAGGGTGAGCTGGCCGTCGTGACCGGCGCCGCCCGCGGCCTGGGCCGGGCCATCGCCGACCTCCTGCGTGACTCCGGCGCCCGGGTCGTCTCCGTGGACCTGCCCGGCACCCTCCCCGAGGACGACCCGGCCGCCTACGGCTTCGACCTGGCCGACACCGAAGCCCTCCCCGGCCTGATCGACACCGTCCGCGCCGAGCACGGCCCCGTCTCGATCCTGGTCAACAACGCCGGCGTGGCCGCCCTCCAGCACTTCAACGAGATCACCGTCGCCGACTGGCGGCGGGTCATGCGCGTCAACTGCGACGCGCCCTTCTTCCTCGCCCAGCGCGCCGCCGAGCACATGATCGCCGACCGGATCCCCGGCCGGATCGTGATGATCTCCTCCAAGAACGGCCTCATGGCCGAGGCCGGTCTGGCCCACTACAACGCCTCCAAGGGCGCCCTCGAACTCGTCACCAAGTCGCTGGCCGCCGAGCTCGGCCCGCACGGCATCACCGTCAACGCGGTCGCCCCGGGCATGATCGCCACGCCGATCGACGGCGACTTCCCCTTCGACCGCGAGGCCTTCGAGGCCGCCTGGACCGCGCGCATCCCGCTGCGCGGCGGCTACGGCACCCCCGCCGACGTCGCCGCGGCCGTCCTCTACCTGGTCTCGCCGCAGGCCCGCTACGTCACCGGCTCCACCCTGGTGGTCGACGGCGGCGTCCTCGCCGACCAGATGCCCCGGCTGCGCTTCATGCCGCCCTACCGCAACACCGTCCGCTGACGGGGTACGGCAGGCGGCCGATCAGCCGGCCGAGCAGGTGAAGATGGCCGTCCCCGGAAGGTGGCGCCCGCGCAACGGGCTCCACCCTCCCCAGACGCCGTCGTGCCCCTCCGGCCACTCCGGCTCGACCAGGCCGTCGACCCGCAGCCCGGAGGCGACGATCAGCGAGATCCAGTCGCCCAGCGTCCGGTGGTGCTCGACGTACGTGACCACCGCCCCCGAGCGCTCGACGTACGGGGTCCGGTCGAAGTAGGACCGGTCAGAGGTCAGGCCACGAGGCCCGGGATCGTCCGGGAAGGCCCACCGGATCGGATGGCTGACCGAGAAGACGAACCGGCCGCCGGGCCGCAGCACGCGCCGGACCTCGGTGAGCACGGCGAGCGGATCGGCGACGAACGGCAGGGCGCCGTAGGCCGAGCAGGCCAGGTCGAACGCGCCGGAGGCGAAGGGCAGCACCTCGGCGTCGGCTTGCACGACCGGCACGTGCAGCCCGGTCTCCAGGTCGAGCCGCTGGGAGTGGCGGAGCTGGCGGTGGGAGATGTCGAAGGCGGCGACCCGGGCGCCCTGGCCGGCCAGCCAGCGGGCGCACTGGGCGGCGCCGCAGCCGAGCTCCAGGACGGCCCGGCCCGAGACCGGGCCGAGGAGCTGGGCGGCGGCCTCGTCGAGGCCCTCGGGACCCCAGACGAAGCGGGCGTCGCCGAGGAAGGAGCCGTGTTCGAGCTGGTAGTCGTCGGCGTTGCCGTCCCACCAGTGCCGGTTGGCCGCGCTGGACGCGCCCGAGCCGGGCGCGTCCGGGGTGGAGCCGCGCACCTAGCGCATCTTGGGGCCGCGCGGCATCCGCGTGCCCTTGGGCATCGGGCCCTTGGGCATGGGGAGGTTCTTCGGCAGCGAGCGCAGCCGGTCCTTGACCTCGTTGACCGCGGGCTTCTTGAGGTTGCGCGGCAGCTTCATGATCTGCCGCTGCAGCTTGGCGATGGGCACCTGGCCCTCGTCGTCACCGCACTGGATGTCGTAGATCTCCACGCCGAGCACGACGCGCGCCACGCGCTTCTTCTCGGCGGCCAGCATCTTGCCGACGCGGTTCTTCGGGCCCTCGGAGACGAGGATGACGCCCGGGAAGCCGACGACCATGTGGATGAGGTCCTGGTCGCGGTTGACCGCGATGGCCGGGGTGACCTGCCAGTTGCCGCGCATGCCCTGCAGCACGGCCGCCGCGGCGCCGGTCTGGCCGTGGAGGATGGAGTATTGCGCCTTCTGGGCCAGTTGCCCGAAGACGATGAGGCCGACCAGCACGGCCAGCATGAGGCCGAGGAAGACGGCATACCAGACGAAGCCCAGCAGCACACCCACCACGACGACCACCGCCAGGGTGGCCACCGCCGAAAGGAAGACGATGGGCATGCCCTTGGGGTTGGCCTGCTGGATGATTTGCGCGATCATGCGGAGCTGCTTGATGCGCCCCGGCTTCTCGTCGGACGTCGCCATGTTGTCCAGGATATCGAGAAAGCGGGCCCACTCCTGCATCGGAGTGGACCCGCTTTGTGGCAGTAAATCCTGCTAGACGGTGAGGGAGGCGGTCAGGGGGCGGTCGGCGTAGCTACGCCCGGCGGTCACGGTGTACTCGCCGGGAACGGCCCGCCACGCGGAGCCGTCCCACTCCTGCACCGCCCGCTCGGGCAGGAAGACCGTCGTCACCACGCTCTCCCCGGGCCCGGCCTCGACCACGTCGAATCCGGCCAGCCTGGGGTCGCCGCCGGGCGCGGCGAGGTAGACCTGGACCACCTCGCGGCCCCGGCGCGAGCCGGTGTTGGTCACCGAGACCGTGACGGAACCGTTGCCCGCGTCGATCGCGTCGTAGGACCACGACGTGTAGCCGAGGCCGTGCCCGAACCAGAAGGCGGGCGGCACGGCGTGCCGGGCCCAGGCGCGGTAACCGATGTACTCGCCCTCCTCGTACGGCACCGCCCCGTCGACCGGCGTGACGTCCACGACCGGGCAGTCGGCCAGCCGTACCGGCCACGTCGTGGGCAGCCGCCCGCCGGGCTCGGCCTCGCCGTACAGCACGTCGGCCAGGGCCCCGCCGGCCTCCTGACCGGGGAACCAGGTGAGCAGGACGGCGGCGACCTCGTCCAGCCACGGCATCTCGACCGGCGAGCCGGCGTTGACGACGACGACCGTGCGCGGGTTGGCGCGGGCGACGGCGGAGATGAGCTCGTCCTGGCGGCCGGGCAGAGCCAGGCTCTTGCGGTCGAAGCCCTCGCTCTCCACCTCCAGCGTGGTGGAGGCGACCACGACGGCCACGTCGCTGGCGGCGGCGAGCTCGGCGGCCTCGGCCAGCAGCTCGTCCTCGCCGAGCGTGGGGTTGGCGTGCCCGAGCACGAACATGATCAGGACCATGCCGTTGAAGCTGGCCACCGAGTGCTGGCGCAGGGTGACCTCGACGCGCTGTCCCTCGGCGAGGGTGACCGGGAAGCGCTTCTCGGGCGCGTGCAGGAAGGCCACGGCCGGGTCGTCGCCGGCGGGTGCGATGGTGTCGTCGAAGACGGTCGTGCCGTCGACGGTCAGCGTGAAGCGGCCGACGCCGGAGATGGCGAACTGGTGCTCGCCGGCCACCTCGGCGGTGCAGGTGGCGCGGATCTCGACCGCGGCCAGCCGCTCCACGTCCACGTCGGCGGGGGCCTGGCCGACCCAGCGGGCCTCGGAGTTGGGCAGCTCGTGCTCGGCGAGCAGCTCGCCGCCGGCGTCGAGGAAGAGCGCACGGGCGGGCTCGGCGATCGGGGCCAGCTTGAGCCGCGGGTCGGTGCCCAGCGCGTAGCGCACCTCGGCTCCGCCGTACTCGCGCAGCCCGTCGAGCGGGGAGACGACGCGGTCGGGGAAGACCTGCGCGCTGCCGCCGCCCATGATCCGGGCCTCGGCGGCGGCCGAGCCGATGAGCGCCAGCGTGCGCACGCCGGTCAGCGGGAGCAGGTCGCCGGAGTTCTTGAGCAGGGTGAAGGAACGGGCCGCGACCTCGCGGGCCAGGGCTATGCCGTCGATCTCCGCCTGCTCGGCGCGCTCGGCACCGCCCAGGGCGCCGGTGCGGTGGGCCAGGCGCAGGATCCGGCGGACCTTGTCGTCCACGGCCGACTCGGGCACGCGGCCCTCGCGGACGGCCGCCTCCAGCTTCTCGCCCCAGGGGCCGTGCGGGCCGGGCATCGCCACGTCGGTGCCGCCGAGCGCGGTCGCCTCGGTGCTGCGCACCGCGGTCCAGTCGGACACGACGCAGCCGTCGAAGCCCCACTCGTCCTTGAGCACGCCGTTGACCAGGTCGGAGTGCTCGGTCATGGTCGTGCCGTTGACCGAGTTGTAGGCCGACATCAGACCCCACGCGCCGGCCTGCACGACCCGCTCGAACGGCCGCAGGTAGACCTCGCGCAGCACCTTGTCGGTCACCTTCACGTTCACCGTGAAGCGGTCGGTCTCGAAGTCGTTGGCCACGAAGTGCTTGGGGGTGGTGGCGACGCCGCCGTCCTGCACGCCCTCGACGTAGGCCGCGCCGATCTCGCCGGTCAGGTGCACGTCCTCGGAGTAGCACTCGAAGTGGCGCCCGCCGAGCGGGCTGCGGTGCAGGTTGATCGTCGGCGCCAGCAGCACGTGCACGCCCTTACGGCGCGCCTCCTGGGCCAGCAGCCGGCCGACCTGCCGGACCAGGTCGAGGTCCCACGTGGCGGCCAGCGCGGTGGGGGAGGGCAGCGCGATCGACGGGTCGGCCGAGCTCCACTGCTCGCCGCGCACGCCGATCGGGCCGTCGCTCATGACCAGGCGGTCCAGGCCGATCTCGGGGAGGGGGGTGAGCGACCACATGTCCGCGCCGGTGAGCAGGCGGATCTTGGTCGGCAGGTCCAGCTTGTTGATCAATGCGTCGAAGTCCACGTCGGTAGTGTTACCCAACTAACCGACTGCTCGATAGGTTTGAGACCATTGCGTTACCTTTGCCGGTTCGTGGGAAACGCGAAGGGGCCGCACCGATGACGGTGCGGCCCCTTCGACGGGACGACGGGTCAGGCGCTCTGCCGGGCCTCGATGGCCTGCTGGTAGAGCCGTCCGGCGCGGTAGGACGACCGGACCAGCGGCCCGGACAGCACGCCGGCGAAACCGATCGCCTCGGCCTCGGCCTGGAGCTCCACGAACTCCTCCGGCTTGACCCAGCGCTCCACCGGGTGGTGGCGCGGGGTGGGACGGAGGTACTGCGTGATCGTGAGCAGGTCGGTGCCGGCGCCGTGCAGGTCGCGCATGGCCTCGACGACCTCCTCGCGCGTCTCGCCCATGCCCAGGATCAGGTTGGACTTGGTGACCAGGCCGGCCGCGCGGGCCTTGGTGATCACCTCGAGGGAGCGCTCGTAGCGGAAGGCGGGCCGGATCCGCTTGAAGATGCGCGGCACCGTCTCGATGTTGTGCGCGAACACCTCGGGCTTGCTGGAGAAGACCTCCTCCAGCTGCTCGTCGATGTTGTTGAAGTCGGGCACCAGCAGCTCGACGCCGCAGCCGGGCAGCAGCGTGTGGATCTGCCGGGCGGTCTCGGCGTAGAGCCAGGCGCCGCCGTCGGGCAGGTCGTCGCGGGCGACGCCGGTCACCGTGGCGTAACGCAGGCCCATCTGCTGGACCGACTCGGCCACGCGCCGCGGCTCGTCCTTGTCGTACTCCTTGGGCTTGCCCGTGTCGATCTGGCAGAAGTCGCACCGGCGCGTGCACTGGTCGCCACCGATGAGGAAGGTCGCCTCGCGGTCTTCCCAGCACTCGTAGATATTGGGACAGCCCGCCTCTTCACAGACCGTGTGCAGGCCCTCGCGGCGCACCAGAGACTTCAGCTCGGTGTACTCGGGACCCGTCTTCAGCTTGGTCTTGATCCACGGGGGCTTGCGCTCGATTGGGGTCTGGGCGTTTCGCACCTCCAGGCGGAGGAGCTTGCGCCCGTCAGGAGCAACGGTCACTGTTCCAGCTTACGTCCATCGCGGGATCCGGCCGCACCGGCCCGGTCACATCCGCCGCAGGTCCTCTTCGTGCAGGTCGTACGGCTCGCGCCGCAACATCTCGGCCAGCCGCTTCTCGGCGATCGGCAGGACCTCCTCCACCACGATCCGCCGCCCGGTCTCGGCGCTGAGGCTGGAGACCCCGGCGCCGGCGATGCCGCACGGGTCGATCCGGTTGAACCAGCGCGGGTCGTTGGCGCAGTTGAGCGACAGCCCGTGCATCGACACGCCCTGCGCCACCCGGACGCCGACCGCGCCGAGCTGCCGGTCGGGCAGGCCGAGCGCGGCGTCGCCGACCGCCCACACGCCGCCGCGGCCCAGGATGCGCCGGGCGGTCACCCCGAAGTCGGCGCAGATCTGGATCATCGCCTCTTCGAGCCGGCCCACGTACTCGGTCACGTCGGCCACCCGCATGATCGGGTAGGCGACGAGCTGCCCGGGCCCGTGCCAGGTGATGCGCCCGCCGCGATCGACGTCGATGACGGGCGTGCCGTCGGCGGGCCGCTCGTGCGCGGCGGTGCGCCGGCCCGCGGTGTAGACCGGCGCGTGCTCCAGCATCAGGACGGTGTCGGCGACGGCGTCGGCCACCCGCTGGGCGTGCACACTCCGCTGCAAGGTCCAGGCCTGTTCATAGGGGACGTCTACCCCAAGGCGGACAAGCGCGAGACGGGAGGGATTCGTGCGCACATAGGCAAGGGTATGTCAGGCGGTCAGCAGCCGAGGCTCGATCCGGAACTCCTTGTCCCTTTCAATCTTGTATGCGAAGCCTGCCGGGTCCACCGTGACCGCCTGGATGAACTCGGTGCCGACGTAGTGCAGCCCCACGCCCTCGTCGGCCGCGTACCCCTCGGGCAGCTCGCCGCTGGCCACCGAGGCCTGCAGCAGCTCGCGCCGCTGCGGGTCGGAGTTGTAGTGCACCCCGCACGAGTACGGCAGCAGTCCCAGCCCCTCGGCCCACACCCGCAGCGTCGGCCCGAAGGAGTCGGTGTTGCCACCCACGTGCCAGCACAGCGCGCCCGCGCTCTGCCCGGACAGCACCACGCCCGCCTTCCAGGCCTCGGCGAAGGCCTCGTCGAGACCGTGCAGCCGCCACAGCGCGGCGAGGTTGGCGACGCTGCCGCCGCTGACGTAGATCATGTCCTGCTCGAGGATCCAGGCGCGCGGGTCCTCGACGTTCGGCATCGGGAAGACGGTCAGGTGGCTGACCTCGACGTCCCAGCCCGCGAAGGCGCCGTACATCTTCAGCAGCCAGTCGCTGTCGTCGCCGGTGGCGGTGGCCAGCAGGCCGAGCTTCGGCCGGTCCTGGCCGGTCAGATCGAGCGCGTAGCGCAGCAGGGGACTGGCCTCGATGAATCCGTGCCGCTCGGTGGCGCGGAACGATCCGCCGCCGATCGCGAGAATGTGAGACTGGCCGCTGCTCATGGTTGGAACTCCCACGTGGTTGTGCTGGTCGAACAAGCCCGCACCCTACCCCTTCGCCTCGCCAGGGCGCTTGGTTAGAGTACGGCGGCCAGTGCCCCATCGAGGCGGGTATGGCGGAACGCGTAGCCGCTGTCCTCCAGCTTTTTCGGCCGCGCGCGGTGGCTGGACAGCAGCGCCTCGCGCGCGAAGTCGCCCAGCGCCAGGCCCAGGGCGAGCCTCGGGACCGGGATCGGCATCATCGGCCGGCGCAGCGCGGCGGTCAGTTCGCGGGTGAAGTCGCGGTTGGGCACCGGGTCCGGGCCGACCACGTTGACCGGGCCGGAAACCTCGCGGGTGCGCAGCACGTGCTGGACCGCGCCGACCCAGTCGTCGATCGCGATCCACGGCCAGAACTGCCGGCCCGAGCCCAGCGGCGCGCCCAGGCCGAGCTTGAAGATCGGCAGCATCGGGCCGAGCGCGCCGCCGTCGCGGCTCAGCACCAGGCCGGTGCGGAGCTGCACGGAGCGGGCGGGCACCTTGCGGGCCTCCTGCTCCCAGCGCTCGCACAGCTCGGCGAGGAAGCCCGTGCCGCGCGGCGTGCTCTCGTCGATCACGGCCTCGCCGGTGTCGCCGTAGAAGTCGATGCCGGAGGCCGAGACCAGCGTCTCGGGCGGGGTGGCCGTCCGGCGGACGGCCTCGGTGAGCAGGCGGGTGGAGTCGATGCGGCTGCGCACGATCTCGCGCTTGACCGCGGCGCTCCAGCGGCGGCCGATCGGGGCGCCGGCGAGGTGCACCACGGCCTGCGCGCCGTCCAGCAGGCCGGGCGCGGGCTCCTTGGCCGTCGGGTCCCAGGTGCGCTCGCCGGGGTCGCGTGGTGCTCGCCGTACCAGCCGGACGACCTCGTGACCCTCCTCGGTCAGCGCGCGGACCAGCGCGGTGCCGAGCAGGCCGGACGCTCCCGTGACCACGATCACCATGCGTCCAGCCTATGCCGGGTCCTACTCGATCACGAGGGTGACCGGGATGTTGCCGCGCGTCGCGTTGGAGTACGGGCAGACGTGGTGGGTCGCCTCGACCAGCGCCTCGCCCTGCTCGCGGTCCACGTGGTCGGGCAGTTCCACGCGCAGCGTGACGTCCAGGGTGAAGCCGCCGTCGCCGTTGGGGCCCAGGCCGACCTCGGCGGTCACCGAGGCGTCGGCGGCGTCCACCTTCATCCGCTTGGCGACGAGCTGGAGCGCGCTGCTGAAACAGGCGGCGTAGCCGACGGCGAACAGTTGCTCGGGGTTGGTGCCGGCGCCGCTGCCGCCCAGCTCCTTCGGCGGGGCGAGGGTGACGTCGAGCTTGCCGTCGCTGGTGACGCCGCGCCCTTCGCGGCCGTTGGCGGTGGCGATCGCGGTGTAGAGCGCGCTCATGCTGGACTCCTTCTGTACAGACAGGTCTGTCTGGCTTTGAGCCCACAGTAGACAGATCTGTCTGGTATCGTCAAGTCATGGCCCGCCAGGAATCTCCCGCCCGCCACCGGATCATGGCGACCGCCTCCGCGCTCTTCTACGCCGAAGGCATCCACGCGGTGGGCATCGACCGCATCATCGCCGAGGCCGGCGTGGCCAAGGCGACCTTCTACCACCACTTCCCCAGCAAGGACGAGCTGGTCAGGGCCTACATCGAGGACCAGGGCCGGCTCCAGCGGGCCGCCATCGCCGGGGTGCCCGGCGACGGGCCGCGCGAGCGGCTGCTGGCCCTGTACGACGCCCTGGGCGAGTGGAGCCGCCAGCCCGGCTTTCGCGGCTGCATGTTCATCAACGCCGCCGCCGAGTACCCCGATCCGGCCCACCCGGTACGGCAGGCCGTGGCCGCGCAGCGGGCGTGGTTCCGCTCGACCGTGCGCGACCTGGTCGCGGCGGCGGGACACCCGGAGGCGGAGCGGATCGCCTCGATCCTCGTGCTGCTGCGCGACGGCCTGGCCGTGGGCGCCGACCTGGACGACCCCGAGGTGCTCAAGGGGGTCGTCCGCGAGGCGGTCCTACGCGCGCTGGGCGAGCACGTCCAGATCTGACCTCGCTCAGCCGAGCACGAGGTAGGCGAAGCCCATCAGGTCGCGGTGGCCGCGCAGCCAGTACCGCCGGTTGTCGTCCAGCTTGGCCCGGGTGGCCTCGGCCTCGGGGTGCCCGGGGTTGTCCAGCAGCCACGCCTCGACCTCGGCGGCGAAGCCCGACTCGAACTCCTCCCACTCCACCCGGGTGGCGGTCCCGATGTCCAGCGGCCGGAACCCGGCGGCGACCGCCCGGTCCACCAGCGTGGGCAGGTCCACGCAGTCGTCGGCCGAGGTGCCCGGCCACATCTGCGCCAGCCGCTCCTCGCTGGGCGGCCGCTCCCAGAACTCCGCCCCGAAAACCAGCCGACCGCCGGGCGCCAGCCGCTGCCGGATCTCCTTGAGCGCCTCGTCGATGGTGCCGTAGGCGTGGTAGGCCCCGATGTTGAGCACCAGGTCGGCCGTGCCGCCGAACCCCTCGGCGCTCTCCTCCTTCAGCTCCACCCGGCCGTCCAGGCCGCGCGCCTTCGCGTTCGCCCGCCCGCGCGCGACGGCCTCCGGCCGCAGATCGAACCCGGTCCCGTGCGCTTCCGGCACGGCCTCCAGCAGCCGCAGCAGCAACTCGCCCCAGCCACACCCCAGATCCACCACGGTGGCCGGCTTCCGCGCGGCCAGGAGGGCGACCAGACGGTCGGCACGGGCTTGGGAGAGCGGGGCGTTGAAGTCGAGCATGGCCCCGGTGAACTGCGGCATCGAGTCGGTCATGGTCGGCCACCCTAGAAGGGTTGTGTCCCCCGGGCGAACCGTTTTCGCCCGGTTGCGAAAATCGCCGGTAACGATCGGGCCGCCCGGAGCACTCCCTAGTGTCAATCCGAAACCGGGACATGAGGAGTTGAGGCGGTGACGCACGATCGACAGCGGTTCACCACCCTGTACGACCGGCACCGGCAACAGGTCTGGGCCTACGTGGTCAGCCGGGCGGGGCGGCAGGTGGCGGACGAGGTGGTCAGCGAGACGTTCGCCATCGCTTGGCGCAAGTTCCGCGACCTGCCCGCCGACGCCCTGCCGTACCTGCTGGGGATCGCCAGGAACGTCCTGCGCGAGAACATCAGGGAGGAGGCCCGCCGCGAGGGCTTCCGCCGCGAGCTGCGCGAATGGGTCGCCGGCGACGTCGGAGAGCAGGTCGCCGAGCGGCTCGCGCTCCTGAAGGCCCTGGAGGGCCTCACCCAGGACGAGCGTGACCTGCTCCTGCTGGTCGCCTGGGAGGGGCTCACGCCGCGCGAGGCGGCCAAGGTGGTCGGCTGCTCGGCGCCCACCTTCCGCGTCCGGCTGCACCGGGCGCGCAAACGCCTCCAGCAGGAGCTGGACCGCCCCGCCCCTACTGCCGTGTCCCGGTTCGACCTGTCCAGGGAGCCCTCATGAACCCGATCGACGACCTGCGCGCCGCCCGGCCGGCCCACCTGGCCGCCTCCACGCCGGACGAGCGCACCCGCGAGACCGAACTCGCCCACGCCTTCGCCCAGGGCGAGCCCGCGGAGCCGCGCCGCGCCCCGGCGCGTGGCCGCCGGGGCTGGGCGCTCGGCCTGGCGGTCGCCGCCGCCGCGGCGACCGCCGTGGTCGTGACCGGCGGCCTGCCCGGCGGTACGGCCCCGCAGCCCGTGCCGACCGCGGCCTCCGGCGGCACGGCGACCCCGTCCGGCCCGCCGGCTCCGGTCGAGCTGTCGGCCAGGGACGTCCTCCTGGTCGCCGCCACCTCGGCGGAGAAGCAGCCGCCCGCCTCGGGGACCTACTGGCACACCGAGTTCCTCCAGCGCACCCTCTACCGCGCCTCAGCGGGCTACCTGGTGGCCGAGGAGACCCGGATCCGCACCTGGGTCTCCGCCCGCGGCCACTGGAGCGTCACCCAGCCTCTGGGCGTCCAGCCCGCCTCCGAGGCCGACCGGGCCAAGTGGCAGGAGGCGGGCGCGCCCACCGAGATCGAGGTCGCGGTGCCGGGCAAGGGCACGATCACCCTCTCCACCGCGCCCGGCAAGCCGTCGCCCGGGCACGCCGCGGGCGAGGAGATCTTCTGGCTCGGCCGCAACGTCACGATGGCCGACCTGCGCGCCCTGCCGGACGACCCGGACGGGCTGAAGAAGTGGCTCCTGCGCTACTACGCCGGGCACGACACCGAGTCCGACCGGCCCATGGGACAGGACGCGTGGCTCTTCCAGACCACCGCCGGGTTGATCACCGACATGCCGGTCAGCGCCCGGGTCCGGGCCGCCGCCTTCCGGATGCTGGCCGCGCTGCCCTCGGTCACCGCCACCGGCCAGGTCACCGACGCCCGAGGGCGGGCCGGTACGGCTGTCGCCATCGAGACCGACTCGATCGCCCGGACGGGGGAGCGGGGCGTGCTCCAGGACCGGCTGATCATCGACGAGGCGGCCGGGGCCGCGCTGGCCCGGGAGAGCGTGGTGGTCACGCCGGGCGGGCTGCAGAAGGACTTCGAGGCGGGGGCGGTCTGGAACTCCGTCACCCAGATCCAGCGCGGCTGGACCGACACTCGCGACTCCTGACCCCCGGCCCGGCGTCGCGGCGGGTGCGCGGCGCGGCCGGTGACCGTATCCCTGGAAGGCCGCCCGCCGGTTACGGCGGGCGGCCTTTCGTCTGCCTGCCGTACGAGAGAAGAAGGACGGCGCGGCACGCGGCGGCCGGAAAAGAGGAACCCCGGCCGGGAAGCCCCGGCCGGGGTTCGGTTACCGCCTACCGCGTAGCTCAGGCGAGCCCGAGCTGAGCCTCGAAGCGGCCCTCCTCCAGGCGCTTCTTGACCGTGGTCAGGAAGCGCGCGGCGTCGGCGCCGTCCACGAGACGGTGGTCGTAGGTGAGCGCGAGGTAGACCATCGACCGCACGGCGATGACCTCGCCCTCGGGGGTGTCGACGACGACCGGGCGCTTGACGACGGACCCGGTGCCGAGCATGCCGACCTGCGGCTTGTTCAGGATCGGGGTGTCGAACAGGGCGCCGCGGCTGCCGGTGTTGGTCAGCGTGAAGGTGCCGCCGGCCAGGTCGTCCGGGCTGATCTTGTTGGTGCGGGTCCGGTCGGCGACGTCCGCGATCTTGCGGGCGAGGCCGGCGATGTTGAGGTCGCCCGCGCCCTTGACGACCGGCACGATGAGGCCCTTGTCGGTGTCGACCGCGATGCCGAGGTTCTCGACGTCGTGGTAGGTCACCTCGCTGGTCTCGTCGTTGATGACCGCGTTGAGCTTGGGGTGCTGCTTGAGCGCCTCGACGGCGGCCATGGCGAAGAAGGGCAGGAAGGAGAGCTTGACGCCCTCACGACGCTGGAACTCGGCCTTGGCCTGGTCACGCAGCCGGGAGATCTTGGTGACGTCGACCTCGACGACCGTGGTGAGCTGCGCGGCGGTCTGGAGCGACTCGACCATGCGCTTGGCGATGGTCTGCCGCAGGCGCGACATCTTCTCCGTGCGGCCACGCAGGGTGGTGTCGACGGCGACGGGCTCGGGAGCGGCGGCCGGAGCCTGGGCCGCGGGGGCCTGGGCGGCCGGAGCCGGAGCCGGGGCGGCGGGCGCCTGGGCGGCCGGGGCCTCCTGAGCCGGGGCGGGGGCCTGCTCGCGCTGGGCCTTGGCCGCCTCCAGGACGTCCTGCTTGCGGATACGGCCGCCGACACCGGTGCCGGTCAGGGTGTTGAGGTCCACGCCGTGCTCGCTGGCGAGCTTGCGCACCAGCGGCGTGACGTAGGGGCTCTCACCGGAGGAGGGCAGCGGGGCGGGCTCGGTCGACTGCGCCTGCGTCTGCTGAGCCTGCGGGGCCGGAGCCTGCTGGGCCGGAGCCTGCTGGGCCGGAGCGGACTGCTGCGGCGCGGCCGGAGCCTGCTGCGCGGGCTGGGCGGCCTGCGGCGCGGGCGCCTGGGCCGGCTCGGGCTGCGCGGGCGCGGGCTGCGGGATCGAGGAGGCGGGCTGCTCGGGCTGCGGAGCGGGCTCCGGCTCGGGCTCCGGCTCCGGCTGGGCGGCCGGGGCCTCCTGCGCGGCGGGCGCGCCGGCCTGGCCGTTCTCGTCGATGATGGCCAGCTCCGCGCCGACCTCGACGGTCTCGTCCTCAGCCACGACGATCTTGGTGATCACGCCGGCGGCCGGAGACGGGATCTCGGTGTCGACCTTGTCGGTCGACACTTCGAGGAGCGGCTCGTCAGCCTCGACGCGCTCGCCCTCCTTCTTCAGCCAACGGGTAACGGTGCCCTCGGTCACGCTCTCGCCGAGCTGGGGCATCTGTACGGAGACCGGCATCGTTTCTTCTCTCGCTCTTTCGAGGGCCTGTTAGTTGTGTACGTGCAGGGGCTTGCCCGCGAGAGCCAGCATGGCCTCGCCGACAGCCTCCGACTGGGTCGGGTGGGCGTGGATGAGCTGGGCGACCTCCGCGGGGAGCGCCTCCCAGTTGTAGATCAGCTGTCCCTCGGTGACGAGCTCGCCGATGCGGCGGCCCACCATGTGGACGCCGACGACGGGCCCGTCCTTCTGGGCGATGACCTTGACGGCGCCACCCGTCCCGAGAATCTGGCTCTTGGGGTTGCCGGCCAGGTCGTAGACCTGCTCGACGATCTCGATGCCGCGCTCGGCCGCCTGCGCCGAGGTCAGGCCCACGGAGGCCACCTCGGGGTCGGAGTAGGTGATGCGCGGCACGCCCGCGTAGTCGATGGGCGGCGGGTTGAGCCCGGCGATGTGCTCGGCGACCAGGATGCCCTCGGCGAACCCGGCATGGGCGAGCTGCAGCGTCGGGATCAGGTCGCCGATGGCGTAGACACCCGGCACCGAGGTGCGGCAGAACTCGTCGACGACGACCGAGCCGCGCTCGACCGTGACGCCCTGCTCCTCGAAGCCCAGCCCGGCGCTGACCGAGCCGCGGCCGACCGCCACGAGCAGCAGGTCGGCCTCCAGCGTCTTGCCGTTGGCCAGCGAGACGACGACGCCGGTGTCGGTGGTCTTGACGCCCTCGAAGAAGACGCCGAGCTCGTACTTGATGCCGCGCCGGCGGAAGGCCCGCTCCAGCAGCTTGGAGCTGGACTCCTCCTCGGTCGGCAGCAGGTGCGGCAGGGCCTCGACGATGGTGACCTCGGCGCCGAACGACTTGTAGACGCTGGCCAGCTCGACGCCGATGACGCCGCCGCCGAGCACGACCACCGAGCTGGGCAGGCGGTCCATCTTCAGGACGTGCTCGCTCGTGATGATCTTCTCGCCGTCGATCTCCAGCCCGGGCAGCGACCTCGGGGCGCTGCCGGTGGCCAGGACGACGTTCGCGCCCTCGACGACCTCGTCGCCGACCTGGACGCGGTTGGGGCCGACCAGGCGGCCCTCACCCTCGATGACGGTCACCCCGGCGGACTTGAGCAGCCCCTGGACGCCCTTCCAGGCGCGCGTGATGATCTTGTCTTTGAACTCGTGCACCTTGGGCAGGTCGATGCCCTCGAAGCGAGCCTTCACACCGTACGCCGCGGCGTCACGGGCCTCGTCGGCCACTTCGGCGGAGTGCAGGAGCGCCTTGGTGGGAATGCAGCCGCGGTGCAGGCAGGTGCCGCCGATCTTGTCCTTCTCGATCAGCGCGACGGACTTGCCCAGCTCGGCCGCGCGCAGCGCGCAGGCGTAGCCGCCGCTACCGCCACCCAGGACGACGATGTCATAGGCCACGGGGTTGCTCCTTGTCCGGTTTCGATGCCGTCATCTTTTCACTTGCCGGCGCTGGATGCGTGCCGCTCGGCCAGTCCGATCAGCGTGCGGACGTAGGCTCCCGTGCCGCCCTTGGGGGTGTAGCCGTGCGGCTCGCCCTTGTTGAAGGCCGGGCCGGCCATGTCGATGTGCGCCCACTTGACGCCCGCGGGCACGAACTCCCGCAGGAAGATGCCCGCCGTGAGCATGCCGCCCCAGCGCTCGGGGTGCAGGTTGGCGATGTCGGCGGTCGGCGAGTCGAGGCCCTTGCGCAGTTCCTCGGGCAGGGGCATGCCCCACGCGCCCTCGCCGGCGGCGTCGGCCGCGGCCACGACGGCCTCGCGCACCTCGTCGTCGTTGGACATGACGCCGGCCGTACGCCAGCCCAGGGCGACGATCTGCGCGCCGGTCAGGGTGGCGACGTCGACGATCAGGTCGGGGTCGTCCTCGGCGGCGCGGGCGATGCCGTCCATGAGGACCAGGCGGCCCTCGGCGTCGGTGTCGAGCACCTCGACGGTCTTGCCGCTGTAGCTGTGCAGGACGTCGGAGGGACGCTGCGCCGTACCGGAGGGCATGTTCTCGGCCAGGCAGAGGTAGCCGATCGCGTTGACCTTCAGGCCGAGCTTGGCGATGCCGATCAGCGCGCCGAGCACCGCGCCCGCGCCGCCCATGTCGGACTTCATCCAGTCCATCGCCGCCGACGGCTTGATGGACAGGCCGCCCGAGTCGAAGGTGATGCCCTTGCCCACGTAGGCCAGCGTCTTGGCGGCCTCGGGGTGGGTGTAGGACAGGCGGACCAGCCGCGGCGGGCGCGAGGAGCCCTGGCCGACGCCCAGGATGCCGCCGTAGCCGGCCTCCTTGAGCTGCTTCTCGTCCAGCACCTCGACCTTGATGCCCGCCTCGGCGCCGCGCTCCTCGGCGATCTCGGCGAACTTGCCCGGCCACAGGTCGGACGGCGGGGTGTTGACCAGGTCACGGACCAGGGCGACCGACTCGGCCAGCACCGAGGCGCGCTCGCCGGCCTCGGACCCGGCGCCGGACAGCACCTCGATCGTCTCGACGGCCTGCTGCTTGTCGGCGCGGTAGCGGTCGAAGGTGTAGGCGCCCAGGAGCGCGCCGAGCGCGACCGCCTCGGCCTCCTCGGCGCTGCCCGCGGGCAGCGCCAGCGCGGCCCGCTTGGTGTCCTTCAGCGAGCGTACGGCGGAGCCGGCCGCGCGGCGCAGGCCCTCCACGCTGGTCTCCTCGCCGAGGCCGACGGCGACCAGGAGCGGGGCGGTGACGGCGCCGAACGTGGGCACCTTGGCGAGCTCCCCGGCCTTGCCGTGGAAGCCGAGCTGGGCCAGCGTGGCGCCCAGCTTGCCGCCGAAGGCCGCGTCGAGACCGTCGAGCCCCTCGACGCCCGCCGCGACGGCGGGACCGGCCGCGCCGGAGTGGAATCCGACGATCAGAGCGTCGGTGTCATATGAGACAGGGTCTGCTGAGTTCAGCCGCACAGTGGTCACGTAAACCGATGCTATCCAGGGTTTGTCCCTACGCATAACAGAGGGTCATCCCATCTTTTGCCTGATCCAGCATAGAGGATCATCCCACCAATTGACCCCGCTCCCAGCGGCGTCTCCTGCCTCGGCGGTCGCGGTTGGCACGCCGCGCAGCCTTGTCTCCTGGTGCCCCCGCGCGCGCCCGCCGTCGAGCGGGCGCGCGCGCCTCACCCCCACCGGGGCTTCGCGTTCGAGCAAGGCGCTTGGTGCTATCTCGATTAGCACCAAGCGATCCGATGGTGCTATCGTCATTATCACCATGTTGCTCACCCTCGATCTCAACGATCAACGGCCCCTGCACGAGCAGGTCGCCGGCGCCATCCGGCGCGCCATCGCCGAGGGCTCCTACGCCCCCGGAGATCGCCTCCCGCCGGCCCGAGACCTGGCCGATGCCCTGGGCATCAACGCCAACACCGTCCTCCGCGCCCTGCGCGAGCTCCGCGACGAGGGCGTCCTGGAGTTCCGCCGCGGCCGCGGCGTGAGCGTCGCCAGCCTCGTCGAGGGGCGCCTCGCGATCGTCCTGCGCCTGCGTGAGCTGCTGGAGGAAGCCGGTCGGTACGGCTACAGCCGTGAAGACCTCATCGAAATGTTGAAGGAGTTGCCATGAGCCCGCGCACGCGAGCCCTCACCCTCGGCGGCCTCTGGGCCCCGCTGGTCGTCGCGGCGATCCTCATACCGGCCCTGCTGCTGCGCGACCGCCTGCCCGACCCGCTCGCCACCCACTGGAGCAGCGGCGGCCGGCCCGACTCCTCGATGAGCCTCCCCGTCAGCCTGCTCTTCGCCATCGGCATCTTCCTCGTGCTGTGGGCCGTCTCCATGGGCGTGGCCGTCCACGGCCAGGTCTTCGACCGGCGTCTCAGCCGTGGCTACTGGTGGGCCGTCCTCGCCTGGTCCGGCCTGTTCGCCGCCGGCATGGAGCTCTCCACCGTGCTGGCCAACCTCGACGCCCCTGCCTGGACCGAGGCCCGAAGCCCCGTCTGGGCCGCCGTCACCGTGCTCCTCGTCTCCGTCCTGGGCGCGGTGGCCGCCGGCTTCGCCTTCCGTGGCGCCCCCGACCAGCCCGTCCCCGACGGCGAGGCGCCTCCCGCCCTGCGGCTGCGGGCCGGCGAGCGTTCCGTCTGGGTCAGCCGGGTCCTCAACCCCTGGCTTGCGCTCCTCGCCGCCCTGCCCGCCGTCGTCGCCCTCGTCCTGCTCGTCCTGTGGTTCATCGGCGTCCTGCCCTCCGCCACCCTCTGGGCCAGCCTCGCCGGCACCGTCATCGTCTTCGTGGCCGGCATCCTCACCTACACCGTCTCCGTCCGCGTCAGCCCGGCCGGCGTCGCCGTCGGCTTCGGCCCCTTCGGCTGGCCGGTGCGCCGCATCCCCCTCGCCAAGATCGAAACCGCCTGGGCCGAGGACCGCTTCCCCAGCCAGGTCGGCGGCTGGGGCATCCGCGGCGTCCCGGGCATGGCCGCCATCATGATCCGCGGCGGCGACTGCCTCGTCCTCCGCTACCGCTCCGGCGGCCAGTTGATCATCAGCACCGACGACGCCCGCAACGGCGCCTCCTTGATCAACGCCCTCATAGCCGAAACCCCCACCCCCTAGCCCCACCCCCCGCCGCCCCGCCCCCAACCCAGCCGCCCCGCCCCCCAACCCACCCACCCACCAGCCCAACCGCCCAACCTGTCCACCGGCCTAACCCGCTACTAGACCCGCCCACCCGCCTAACCCGCTACTAGACCCGCCCACCACTGTGGCCCACCACTTGGTCCGCCACCCTCATCCGTCCGTCACCGACCGTCACCGTCCGTCCGCTTGGCACCCTTGCCGTCCGTCGCCGTCGCTCGTCCGTCCGCCACCCTTGTCCGTCCGCCTCGCCCATCACCCCCGGGCGACACCCTCCCAGCGGACACGCGGACTTCGCGGTGAGCATGCAATCCACGACGCCCGGTCAGCCGTCCGTCCCACCGAGCCGTCCGTCCCACCGAGCCGTCCGTCCCACCGAGCCGTCCGTTCACCCGGTCAGCCGTCCGCCGAGCCGCCCGGTCAGCCGTCCGCCGAGGCGGCCGTCCGCCGGTTCAACTGCCCGTCCCTCCTAGCCAGCCACCTGCCTAGGTCGCGGCCACCGCCGCAGCCCCACCCACCCCGACCCACGCGCCAACACCCTCGGCCCCCAGACAGCCCGTGCCGCCACCGAGCGCGGCCCCTGCCTCCTCCGGAGCCCCCGATGCCCCCGACTCCCTCCCAGCCCTCATCCCCACCCCGAAACCAAGCCGCACGGAAACGCGACCTGACCGTCTTCCTAGCGGTCGCCTTCGGCCTGTCCTGGCTCATAGCCCTGCCACTCTGGCTGGGCACCGGCCTGAACTCCCCAACAGCCCCGGTCTACGCCGTCGCCATGATGGCCACCCCAACCATCGCCGTACTGGCCGTCTGGGTCGTGAACCGCCGCACCACCCCCTTCCGCCAGATGGCCACCGAAACCGGCCTCACCCTCGGCCCCAACCGCAAACGCACCCTCCTGATCCTCCTCACCGCCTGGCTGGGCACCCCGGTCCTGATCGTCCTGGCCTTCGGCCTGAGCATCGCCCTGGGCCTCCTCCCCGCAGACCTCTCGGGCATGGCCGCCAACCTCCGCACAGCCGGCCTCCCCGTCCCCGAGAACCTCCCCCTGGTCCTCACCGCCCAGATCATCGGCTCAGCCCTCATCGGCCCGGTCCTCAACGCCCTGCCCTCCCTCGGCGAAGAGTGGGGCTGGCGTGGCTGGCTCCTGCCCCGCCTCGTCGAGTCCCGTGGCGTAGGGCAGGCGGTCCTCATCTCGGGCCTCATCTGGGGCGCCTGGCACGCCCCCCTCACCCTGCTCGGCTACAACTACCCGAGCCTGGGCCCGTGGGCCGCCCTCATGTTCACCGGCGCCACCGTCCTCATCGGCGCCCTCTTCTCCTGGTTGCGCCTCCGCAGTGGCAGCGTGTGGCCCGCCGTCATCGCCCACGGCTCCCTCAACGCCGTCGCCCCGATGATCGCCCTCTTCGCCGCCCCGGACACCCCGCCCAACTACGTCCTGGCCGGCATCACCGGCCTCACAGGCTGGGCCCTCATGGCCCTCACCGCCGCCTGCCTCTTCCGCTTCTGGCCAGTACGGCAGGCGTAACGGACCGTCGAGGCTCGCCAAGCGCGACCAGCACACTGGTCGCGCTTCAGCCGTACCTGCGGGCCGCTGTACGCCGGGCCGTACCCGCGGGTAGAGCTGTACGGCAGGCCGTACTCGCGGGCCGAGCTGTACGACAGGCCGTACGCAGCGGATGATCCATCGACCCACGCGACGAGACGCGGTGAGACCGGACGGGCGAGGCTGGTGCGCTGAGGCCAACCGCGCCTCATCCCACCTCGCCCGCTCTCAAGTCCTCACGCCCTCAGAACACGCCCCTGTCACGTGTCGCCCGCTCCCACCTAGGGGGCTGAGCCCTCAGACGAGGACGGCGGTGGTGATGAGGGCGGCGGTGGTGGCGGTTTCGACGAGGGCGCCCAGGACGTCGCCGGTGATGCCGCCCAGGCGCTTGACGGACCGGCGGAGGAGGAGCAGCGCGGCCCCGAGCCCGGCGAGGACGGAGATCGGGAGAACGACCACCAACGGCAGGCCGCCGGGCAGGAGCAGGGCGGCGGGAGTCAGGGCTTGTGGGGTGGTGCCACCCAGGACCGGGGTGGGGCCGCCTACGGCCGGGTTGAGGCCGTCCACGGCTGGGGTGGGGCCGTCCACGGCTGGGTTGGTACCGCCCACGGCTGGGTTGGTGCCGTCCACGGCTGGGGTGGGGTTGCCCGCGGTCGAGGTGGGGTTGCTCACGGCTGGGGTGGTGCCCTCTAGAGCGAGGAAGGTGACGGAGGTCACGGCAAGCAGGGCGGCGAAGGCAAGGGCCAGGAGGGTGACGAGGTAGGGCGTGCTGCGCCGTACTGTGCCCGCGACCATGGCGCCGAGGCCGTCGGGGCGGGCTGAGGGGACACCTGACCGGCAGGCCCAGGTGAGGGCGAGACGGCCGGTGAGGGTGGCGGTGATCAGGGCCGCGACAGAGGCTGCGGGCGGGAGGCCGGCCAGGGCGGCGGTCTGGGCGAGGACGGTGAAAATCAAGGTCGCGACGCCGAAGGGGCCGATGTCGGACCGCTTCATGATGTCGAGGGCTTGAGGGGCGGGTTTGGCGCTGCCCAGTCCGTCGGCGAGGTCGGCGAGGCCGTCCAGGTGGAGGGCCCGGGTCAGGTAGGCCAGGACGGCCAGCGCCAGGACTGCGCCGAGGAGGCCTGGGGAGAGCAGCAGGGGGATGGCGGCGATCAGGCCCAGGGCGATGCCGACGACGGGGGCCAGGGTCATTGCCTGGCCTACGACTTCTCGGTCGACTCGGGTTACGTGGACGCGGAAGATGCTGAGCGTTCCCACCGCGAACTTGGCGCCGTCGACCCATGACATATCGGTTGATCGTATGGGGTGGCCGCGGGTGGGGCTGGGGCGGCTGGCCGGTCGGGGCGGGGGAGTGGCCGGGACTGGGTGGCTGGCCGGGCGTGCCGGTCGGAACTGGGCTCGCGGCTGGTGGGCCAGTCGGAGCGACGGCGTGGGGATGGCCTAGGGACGGGTGGCCGGGGTGTCTTGGGCGGGCGAGCGGGCTGTCTTGAAGGGGTGGCCGGGCTGTCTTGCAAGTGTGGCCGGGCTGTCTTGGAGGTGTGGCCGGCTGTCTTGGAGGTGTGGTTCGGGGCTTGGAGGGGCGGGGTTAGAAGAGTTCGTCGAGGAGGCGGTAGTACTCCAGGAGTGCCGGGTCGGGGGTGGCCAGGCAGTACGCGGTGAAGAAGGCGGTGACGGCGGCAGGGCCGAAGTCCTCGGTGAGGTCGCGGGCGGCCAGGGCGAGGTCGCGGTGGCGGTCGGCCATGCCCAGGCGGGAGACGTCGAGGATGGTGCCGTTGAGCAGGACGTTCGAGGGGGTGAAGTCGCCGTGGGTCACCACGAGGTCCTCCGCGGGAGGGCGGGTGGTGAGGAGGCGGGTGAGGACCTGGCCCGGGGTCTGGCCCTCGTTGTCGGGGTCGAAGTCGTCGGCGTCGACGAGATCTTCCAGGACCTGGCGGCGGGACTCGTCGAGCATGACGTCCAAGCTGCCGTCGAACGGGCAGGGCGGGAGCGTGTGCAGGGCGCGGAGGGTACGGCCCAGGCGGGCGCCGATCTCGGCCCCAGAGAGGGAGGCGGTGGCGAGGCTGGGGGAGGCGGCGTCGGCCAGCACCAGGAGGGCCGGGGTGAGGGCCGGATCGTTGGGCTCGTAGGCGGCGATCTCGGGGGTGGGGAGGCCTCGGGCTGTCAGCCAGGTCAGGCGGGTGTGTTCGGCGGTGGCGGCGGGGCCGTGCTTGATCCAGAACGTGCCGGTGGTGGCTTTGACGCGGGAGACCGAGCCGCTGAGTCCTTCGTGGTCGTCGGACCAGGTGGGGGACGGGCCGAGGAGAGCGGCGATGGCGGGCGGGAGGGTCTGGCGGAAGTCGGCGCTCGTCAGGGTGGCCAGGTGGTTGAGGGCGGTTTGTTCCAAGGCGGGGGCGTGGTCGCGGGCCAGGGGGAGGGTGCGGGTGAGGAGGGTGGTGGCGGCGTAGAGGTCGCCCCGGAGGTGGTGGAGGGTGGCGAGGTCGAGGCGGGTCGCGACGAGGTCGGCTGGGGCGGGGGCCAGGGCGAGGGCGCGGTCGAGCAGGTCGCGGGCCTCGTCGTACGCAGCGGAGCCGCACAGGGCAGCGGTCTCGTGGGGCGCGGCGGGGTCGACCGGGGTGCGGGTGTCGTTGTGCGCGGCCTGCACGGAGTCGCCGTGGTCGTGAGCGGCAGGCAGGCCACCGTCGGGACCATGCGGCGTGGGGCCGTGGGGCTTGCCGTACGGGCGCGGGGTGGCAAGGGCGAGAAGGGCTACGGCGGACCAGCGGGCGGCGGTGTGGGTGAGCGGGGTGGCGGCGCGGGCGGCGGCGAGGGCG
Organism: Nonomuraea sp. NPDC050328; assembly: GCF_044459405.1. NCBI lineage: Bacteria > Bacillati > Actinomycetota > Actinomycetes > Streptosporangiales > Streptosporangiaceae > Nonomuraea > Nonomuraea sp. NPDC050328. The sequence goes on from NZ_JBITIW010000002.1 coordinate 643,614, forward strand.
GCCGTCAGTTCGTCCCGGTCGGTGGGGATCGGGCGGCCGTGGGCGTCGTGGGTGATCAGGTCCTGGATCCTGGCATGGCGCACATTTGGTGACGTTATCGTGGCCGGATGCATGCGATTGAGGTGGCCGGGGTGTCGGTGAAGGTCGTGGGCAGGACGCTGCTCGCGGAGCTCGACTGGCAGGTGAGGTACGGCGAGCACTGGGTGATCCTGGGGCCGAACGGGGCCGGGAAGACGACGCTGCTGTCGTTGGCGGCCGCGGTGCGGCACCCGACTGAGGGCGTCGTACAGGTGCTCGGGCATCGGCTGGGACGCGTCGACCTGCGAGAACTGCGCAAGCACCTCGGGCTGGTGACGGCCAGCCAGCGGCTGATCGACGAGGAGCTGTTGGAGGAGGAAGGGGCCACGGCGCACACCGTGGTGCTGACCGGGCATACCGGGACCAGTGCGCCGCTGTGGGATCGGTACGGGCCGGCGGAGCACGAGCGGGCGCATCGGCTGCTGGCGGATCTCGGGTGCAAGGATCTGGCGGATCGGCGGTTCCGGGTGTGCTCGCAGGGGGAGCGGGCCCGGATTCGGGTGGCTCGGGCGTTGATGCCGGATCCGGCGGTGTTGTTGCTGGACGAGCCGTTCGCCGGGCTTGATCTGCCGGCTCGGGAGGATCTGATCGCGGCGGTGGAGGATCTGGCGAACAACCGGCCGGTGCTGACGACCGTGACGGTTACGCACCATCTGGAGGAGATCCCGGCCACTACGACGCACGCGATGCTCATGCGGGATGCGCGGGTGCTGGCTCGGGGGACCGCGGAGGAGGTGCTGACGGCGGAGAACCTGTCGGCGTGCTTTGACCGGAGGCTGCGGGTGGAGCGGCATGACGGGCGCTGGTATGCGCGGCGGGCGGGCTAGCCGGCGGTGGGTGAGGGGGTCCTAAGGGCCCACGCGATTCAAACGGCCTAGCGATTCAAACGGCCCGAGCGCTCCAGACGGACTAAGCGGTCCGGGTGGTCCAGGTGCCCCAGGTGCCCCAGGTGCCCCAGGTGGCCCAGATGGTCCAGATGGTCCAGGGCCCAAGCGGCTCAGGGGGCCCAAGTCATCGGGCGGCGGTCGGGTGGGCCGGTGGGCCCGGCCCGGTGGGCCCGGTGGGGCGGGTTGAGTGGGCGGCCGGGTCCCTCCCCCTCGGCTTCGGCGTCTGCCAGTTAGAGGGGCAGGAGGCGGCCGGCGACGACCAGGGCGACCTGCTCGGACTCGGCGGCCAGGCGTTGGTTGAGGCGGCCCAGGGCGTCGCGGAAGGCGCGGCCGGAGGCGGTGGCGGGGATGACGCCCAGGCCGACCTCGTCGGAGACGGCGACGATCGGTTGCGAGGTGCGGCGCCAGGCTTCGATGAGGGCGTCGCAGTGGTCGGCCACGCGGGTGGGTTCGCGCCATTGGAGGGTGGCCAGCCAGGAGCCGATGCCGTCGATCAGCAGGGGCGTGGTGGCCTCGGCGATCGTCTTGGCCAGTTCCGTGGTTTCGGTGGTGGTCCAGTGGGCGGGGCGGCGGGATCGGTGGGCCTCGACGCGGGTGCGCCACTCGGGGTCGTCGTCGCCTGTGGGGCCGGTGGCGACGTAGGTGACGTACGGCTCGGCGGCCAGGAGGAGTTCGGCTTCGGCGGATTTGCCGGATCTGGAGCCGCCCAGGAGCAGGGTTCTCAGGGGGAGCGGGGTGCGGGGCGTGGGTGGGGTTGCGGTGTCCACCTCCTGGCCGTCCTGTACGGCTTGCAGGCCCCACAGGGTGCAGTGGCGGGTGAGTTCTGCTTCCGAGCGGGTCCGGTGGTCCAGGGCGGCGGCCAGGAGGTGGGTCGCGTCCGAGATGAGGCCTTTGCGGCGGAGGTCGGCCAGCACGTGGGGGGCGGTGGTGGGGTCGACCAGGACGGCTGCGTAACTCGCCTCTGCGGGAGCGGCGTCGGCGAAGGGGGTGGCGTTGAGGAGGAGGTCGCCGGCCGTGCCGGTGATGATCGGCCGGCGGAGGTCGGCGGGGGTGCCGTCGACGGACAGGGCCAGGGGGGCGCGCCAGGCCGACTGGGGGAGGGAGAGGCAGGAGGCGCACCGGCAGCCCGGCTCCGGCCAGCCGTACTGGCCTGCCGTACCGGTGAACAGGATCTTCACCTGACCGAGCGTAGGACACCGGCTGGAAGGGGGTGAGGCCGCCGCCCGGCCGGGGAGGGATCCGAGGCGGGCGGCGGCCCCACCGGGAAGGCCCGGTCACCACAGCGGACGGTCATCCCGGGACCGCCACGGGCAACCGGGCCGGGCCAGAGGCTCGGGCCGCAGGTGCTGGGGCTGGCGAAGTAGCAGGGGAGTGGAAACAGGGGGAGAGCGCGGAACCGCCGGGGAGTCGGCCCAGACCTGCAGGAACCGGTGGGAGTCGGCCTCGACCTGCAGGAACCGGCGGGGGTCGGCCCAGAGCTGCAGGAACCACCGGGCTGCGGCCCCGGCTCGCAGGAACCGGCGGGTGGCGGGCCCCAACCTGCCCAACCCGCCGGAACCGAGGGCGGCCCTCCACGTGCCGTAACCGGGCCCAACCGGTAAGGGGCCGGCTCAGGCAGCGCTCCGGGGGTCAGGCGGAGATGCGGGAGCGGCGGCGGGTGGCCACCACGGCGCCGCCCGCGAGCAGCGCCAATGCCCCAGCGCCCCCCAGGATCCACCCCACCGGCACCCCGGAAGCCTCCGGAGCGGCGACGGAGGCGGAAGCCGGAGCAGGCAGGTCGGTGCCCTGGGCGCGGGACGGGTAGCCGTTGACCGAGGTCACCGTCTCCCCCTCCACCTTCACCTTGGCCGCCGCGGCCAGCAACTGCAGGGCGGTGGCGTCCGCGGCCCCCGTGACACAGGTAACCACCTGCTGAGGCGGCGTGTCCCCTGGGTAGGCGTCGAGCTCGGCGTCGCCGAAGTCGATGGCCAGCCCCACCCGCTTGCCCCCCTCGGGCAGGGCGGTCTTCCCGCACAGGGCGGTGAAGTCGGGCACCTCGACGGCGGGCGACTCGAAGTCGGTGGTGGCCGCGAAGCGCCAGCCGAGCACGGTGCCGTCGGCGGGACGTTCGGCGGTGGCGGGCAACGACAGCCACGCGGTGCCGTCGCTCTGCCAGAGGCTCCAGGCCCGCGGCCCGGCCGGATCGCCGGTAGGTGGTGCGGCAAGGGCAGGAGAGGAGAGAGTAAAGGCGGCGGCTAGGGAGAAAGCGGCGACACGAAAGGCGCGCAGCATCGATCGGCCTCCATACTCGGGAGTAGGGTGCAGGCTGTTGAGGACTTCGTGCGTAACCGGTAACGAAAAGGGAGCGTAATTCATGACATGGCGGTGGCGTTATGAAAATGCCAATGGTGGTGAGGTAACAGATCGGCCATTGCCGCGCGAGGTCTTTCCGAGCCAGGCCGACGCGGAGTCGTGGCTGGGCGAGAACTGGCGTGAGCTGCTGGAATCCGGTGTGGAAAAGGTCGCGCTGCTGGAGGATGACCGCACCGAATACACAGGATTGTCACTGCGCTCCGAGTGAAAAAAGAAATCCCCTTGCGCCTCCTGTGGCGCAAGGGGATTTCCGGGAAAGGCTACGGCCGGGTGGCCGGGCTGACCGTCTTGGCCGGGTCGCGCTCCACGACCGGCCCGAGGACGGCGTCGATCCGCTCCATGACGGAGGCGTCGAGCTTGACCCCGGAGGCCTTGACGTTGTCACGCACCTGCTCGGGCCGGGTCGCCCCGACGATGGCGCTGGCGACGTTCGGGTTCTGCAGCACCCAGGCCACCGCGAGCTGGGCCATGGTGAGCCCGAGGTCGGCGGCGATGGGCTTGAGCTCCTGCACGCGGGTCAGCACGTCGTCGGTGAGCATGCGGTTGATGAAGCCCGCACCGGCCTCGGAGGTGGCGCGCGAACCGGCGGGCGGGGGCTGGCCGGGCAGGTACTTGCCGGTCAGCACGCCCTGCGCGATGGGCGACCAGACGATCTGGCTGAGCCCCTCCTTCTCGCTGAGCGGCACGACCTCCGACTCGATGACCCGCCACAACATCGAGTACTGCGGCTGGTTGGAGACCAGGCGGTCGAAGCCCATCTCGTCGGCGATCTTGAGCGCCGCGGCGATCTGGTCGGCGGTCCACTCGCTCACCCCGACGTACAGGACCTTGCCCTGCCGTACGAGGTCGTCGAAGGTCTTGAGCGTCTCCTCGAGCGGGGTGAAGTGGTCGAAGCGGTGCGCCTGGTACAGATCGACGTAGTCGGTCTGCAGGCGGCGCAGCGAGCCGTTGATGGACTCGGTGACGTGCTTGCGCGACAGGCCACGGTCGTTGGGCCCGTCGCCGGTGGGCCAGTAGACCTTGGTGAAGATCTCCAGCGACTCCCGGCGCACGCCCTTCAGCGCCCGGCCGAGGACTTCCTCGGCCTTGGTGCGCGCGTACACGTCCGCGGTGTCGAAGGTGGTGATGCCCTCGTCGAGCGCCGCGTGCACGCAGGCCTTGGCCGCCTCCTCCTCGACCTGGGAGCCGTGGGTGATCCAGTTGCCGTAGCTGATCTCACTGACCAGGAGACCGCTGCGGCCGAGGTGACGAAATTCCATACATCCGACCTTAGGGGCAGTCGGCAGGCGGCCCGTACACGGGCACCGGCGACCGGCGGTCAGCCCGTACACGGGCTCCAGATCATCCCGAGCCCCTTCATGACGCCCACCACGCCCAGCAGGCACGCCACCGCCATCACGGCCAGCGTCGGCGCCTTGCGCGCGTCGGTCCGCAGGCCGGTGGCCACCTCCCAGCCGGCGACCAGCGCCAGGAGCACGCTCAGCCCGCCCAGCCCGATGCCCGCGAAGTCCGTGTAGGAGCACGACGTCACCTTGCCGTTGAGCGACACGGTGCTCAGGGAGCTCAACCGCACCACCAGAGCGAACAAACCGATGACAAGGGCGCCCCAGGCCTTGGGCGCCACCACGCGAAGATTCATGGCGTGAGTTCTATCGAGATCAACTTGCAAACCACTGAACGGTAGGGTCCCCTCGTGACGAAGCTCCTGCGGACGCTGCTCACCGCGGCCGTGCTGGCCGCGATCGGCGTACGGCTGCGCCGCCGCGCGCGCCGGGTGAAGGCCGAGGCCGGCGGCGGTGCGGCCACCGCCCAGCCCGAACGCCGGCGACCCCTCTGGGGCGCCGTGCTGGCCGTACTGGCCGCGACGGCGGTGACGCTGGCCGTGGCGGTCGTCCCGCTGGTCCCGCGCGCCTCGCTCGGCCAGAGCGCCGTCCGGATGCGCCCGCCCGTCGCCGCGCCGGCCACCGCCCAGAGCGCCCCGTCGCCCAGCGTGACGCCCACCCCGGCGGAGTGCGTACGGCAGGCGGCCCCCGTCGTCCGCCCGCTGAACCCGAGGGTGGTCCGTGCGGTCAACCGCCAGTGGCGGCGCATCGAGAGGTGGCTGGCCGAGAACGCGCCGGTCACCCGCGCCACGCTCGCGCGCCCGGCCAGGGCCCGCACGATCGCCATCGCCGAGGCCCAGATGAACCTGCGCTTCCCCGACGACCTGCGGGCCTCGCTCCTGCGCCACGACGGCGGCCTGCCGACGCCGCTCAACGTGCGGGGGATGCGCGACCGGTGGCGGGCGCAGTGCGTCTCGTGGGGCGAGGAGGAGTTGCGCTACCGCGACCTGATCCCGGTCGGCATCCTGGACGTGGTGCACGCCGAGACCGGCCGGATGGGCGTCGTGGGCAGGATCTCCGGCCCGGCGTTCGAGGACGGCCGCCCGTCCTACTACGCGCTGCTGCGCGACATGGCGGACGCCCTCGAGCGGGGCCGCCCGCTGGACGACCAGCGCCCGGTGGTCCGCTCCGGCGAACTGGAATGGGTGCCGCTGCCCTGACCCTGATCTTTCCCTGACCCGGACCCCGATCTCGGGGGTCCGGACCCTGACCCGACCCTGAGAAAGGGCCCGCTACTTCTTCGGGGGAACCGGCTTGCCGCCGGGCAGCACGGTGGGCGGGGGGAAGCGGAGCTTGCGGATCTGCAGCGCGCGCATGGCGGCGTAGAACCCGACGCCCTTCATGGACTCGTTGGGGAACTTCTCCGCCGCCAGCTTCTTGACCTTCCAGGCGACGAAGATCGAGGTCGCCACCACGCCGACCATCATGACCGGCCAGCCGATCGTGATGACGTAGTAGTAGATGGTCATCTGGGTCTGCTGGTTGCCCCACGGAATCCAGGTCAGCAGCAGGATGAGCAGCGAGAACGGCAGGAAGTACTGGCTCGGCAGCCGGCGGGCGTCGACCCAGTCGCGGGCGAACTTGCGCACCGGGCCGCGGTCACGGACCGGCAGGAACTTCTCCTCGCCGCGCAGCATGCCCTCACGGGCCCGCTGGCGCTCGGCGTTCTGCTTGGCCCGCAGTTGGCGGTAGGCCTCTTTCCGGTCGCGCGGAGCGCTGACAGGCTGGCGCCGACGCCCCTCGGCGTCCCGGCGCTTGGGAGTCGGTCGTCCTTTGCCCTGGGGCTTAGGATCGTCTTCGGGGACGGGGGTGTCCACCGAGGTCTGGGATCGGCGTCGCAACACGACGTCAACCCTACCTGGACTGCAACTTAGTGACGCCCCCGTACGTTATGCGTAGGGTAATCCCAAGGCGGCTGCGCTGCAGTGGGTGACCGACAGCACGACCTAAGAAGGGGATGGCCGACGCGCATGAGCGTGATGAAGAGACTTTCCATGATCTTCAAGTCCAAGGCCAACAAGGCCCTGGACAAGATGGAGGATCCGCGCGAGACGCTGGACTACTCCTACCAGCGCCAGCTCGAGCTGCTGCAGAAGGTTCGCAGGGGCGTGGCCGACGTGGCGACCTCGCGCAAGCGGGTGGAGCTGCAGATCAACCAGATCCGCCAGCAGGCGACCAGGCTGGAGGACCAGGGCCGCAAGGCGCTGTCGGTGGGGCGTGAGGACCTGGCGCGTGAGGCGCTGAGCCGCCGTTCCGGTCTGCAGACGCAGATCGCCGACCTCCAGGTCCAGCACGACAACCTGCAGGCCGAGGAGGAGAAGCTCACCACCGCCTCCCACCGCCTCCAGGCCAAGGTCGACGCCTTCCGCACCAAGAAGGAGACGATCAAGGCGACCTACACCGCCGCCGAGGCGCAGACCCGCATCAACGAGGCCTTCTCCGGCATCTCCGAGGAGATGGGCGACGTCGGTCTCGCGATCCAGCGCGCCGAGGACAAGACGGCGCAGATGCAGGCCCGGGCCGGCGCGATCGACGAGCTGCTCGCCAGCGGCGTGCTCGACGACTTCAGCGGCCAGCGCGGCGACGACATCCAGCTCGAGCTCGACCGCATGGGCGGCGGGCGCGACGTGGAGCTGGAGCTCGCCCGGATGAAGGCCGAGCTGGGCATGGCCCCGGCGCCCAAGTCCGCGATCGAGCAGGGCCAGCCGGCGCCGCAGCAGCAGCCGCAGACCCAGGCGCACCCCACCCAGCAGCACCAGCAGCCGGGGGAGAACTCATGATCATCCGCATCATGGGCGAGGGCCAGGTCGAGGTGGCCCCCGACGACATCGCGACGCTCAACGAGCTCGACAACGAGCTCGAGGGCGCCATCGTCGCCGGTGACGAGGGCGCCTTCCGCGAGCGGCTGCACGCGCTGCTCGACAAGGTCCGCCACGTCGGCAAGTCGCTGCCGGACGAGAGCCTGGAGCCTTCCGAGCTGATCCTGCCGCCCGCCGACGCCTCGATGGAAGAGGTACGGGCGATGCTCGGCGACCAGGGCCTCATCCCCGGTTAGGCGCCCGGCCATGCGCTCGCGGTTCGCCCCCGACAGCCGTCTGGTCCGGCGCATGCTCGTGACCATCCTGCTGCTCGGGCTGCTGTACGCAGCCTTCGTGGCCGCCCTCATCGCCGCAGGCGTGGGGGCGGCCGTCGCCGCGGTGGCCCTGGCGGCCGTCCTGGTGACCCTCCACCTGATGTCGGACCGATTAGTGCTGTCGGCGATGGGGGCCAGGGAGGTCACCCCGGAGCAGGAGCCCGAGCTGCACGCGCTCGTCGACCGGCTGTGCGCGCTCGCCGACCTTCCCAAGCCGCGGGTGGCGATCAGTCCCGCCGCGGAGCCCAACGCCTTCGCCGCCGGGCACACCTCGCGCAACGCCGCCCTGTGCGTCACCCAGGGCCTGCTCGACCGGCTCGACCAGCGTGAGCTGGAAGGCGTCCTGGCGCACGAGGTCAGCCACCTCGCCCACCGCGACGTCGCCCTGTCGACCGCGGTCTCCGTCTTCTCCACCGTCGCCGGGCTGCTGTCCGGGCTGGCGCTCTTCCTCGGTCTCGGCGGCCGTCGCCGGGCCCTGGTGCCGCTCGGCCTGCTGGCGGCGCTCGCCTCCGGGGTCGTCTACCTGATCAGCCTCGTCCTCACCCGCGCGTTGTCGCGCTACCGCGAACTGGCCGCCGACCGGGGCGGCGCGTTGCTGACCCAGCGTCCGTCGGCCCTCGCCTCCGCGCTCGGCAAGATCGACGCCGCCGCGGCGGACGGGCCGCGGGTGACCAACGCCCTGATGTTCGCCGGCCAGCGCCTGCCGGACCTGCTGGACACCCACCCGCCCATCCCGCGCCGCCAGGAGCAGTTGCGCTGGCTGGCCACCGAGCTCGGCTCCTGAGGCCGGGGCTGACGTGCGCCGGAGGAGATGGCTCGACGCCCTGCTCGGCCGCGCCACCGTGGCCGAGCCCGACCTCGACACGCTCTTCGCGCTGCCGCCGGCCGCCGCGGTGCTCGGCACGGCGACCGGGTTCGCGTCCGCCGGGCTGGCGGGCGTCGGCTTCCGCGCCGCCGAGGGGCGGGCTTTCGCCGGCGTGCACCGGCAGGCCGGCGACCTGCTCGGCGAACGCGAGGAGATCAAGGACGCCTACGACTACACCTGGTTCCTCGCCCGCGACCCGTCGGCGGACGAGCTGGTCAAGCGGGTGCACGGGGTCAACTCCACGCTGGAGGACGCCGGGTTCGGGCCGTCGCTGCTGTGCTCGGCCTTCCGCTTCGAGTCGCGCGGCCGGGGGCTGCTGGTGGTCTACCTGTACAAACGCGGCACCTTCTACCCGTTCGCCCCGCTCGACGGGCACCGCAGGGACACCGTCCTGGAGGACCGCGCAGCCGAGGCGCTGCGTCCCGAACTGCCGGTGGAGCCGGACCGCGCGCGCTGGTTCGCACTCTGGGACATCCCCGCCCTCACCCGATAATCACCCATAGTGATCTAATGATCACGTGGAGCGAAGATTGAGCGTGGCCGCCGCCGTGGCGTTCGCCCTCGCCGCGGTGCTGTACAGCGCCTGGATCCCGGGGGAGTTCACCACGCCCGCCCTCGACCGGATGCACGGCTACCTCAGCGAGCTGGCCGCGCGTGATCAGCCGTGGTCGGGGCTGTTCCAGCTCGCCGACGCCGGGGCGGGCCTGGCCTGCCTGGCCGGGGTGGCGCTGGTGCCCCGGATCCCGCGCGAGTGGCTGGGCTGGCTCGGCCTGGCCGCCTTCGGCCTGTTCACCGTCGGCGGCGCGCTCCTGCCGCTCGACTGCGCCTCGGTCAGCGACCCGGCCTGCGAACGCGGCCAGCGCTCCCTCGCTCACCACCTGCATGCCGTCACCAGTGCGCTGTCGGTCGCCGGCGTCACCGTCTCGATGGTGCTGCTGAGCCGTACCGTGCTGGCCTGGGTCATCACCGCGGCCTCGCTGGCCGCCACCTCGCTCGCGCTCGCCTCGATGGTCCTCGGCAACCTCGCCGGGCTGGCCCAGCGCGCCCAGCTCGTCCTGATAGCGCTGTGGCTGCTCTACCTGGCCGCCCGGCTGCTGACCCGGTGCCCGCCCGCCGACACCCGGCTCCCGCACGTCCTGCGCGAGGGCGAAGGGCCCGCCGTGCTGCTCTGCGCCGGGCTGGGCGGGGCGTGGTTCCACTGGGACGAGGTGGCCGCCGGCCTGGCGCCGCAGGCGACCGCCATCCGCTTCGACCGCCCCGGGCTCGGCCTGAGCCCCGCAGAACCGCTCCGCCCCACCCTGTACGGCGAAGCCGCCCGCCTGGCCGCGCTGGCCCCCGCCCACCCCGAGCAGGTGACGGTGGTCGCGCACTCGGTCGCCGCCTGGCACGCCGAAGCGTTCGCCCGCCTGCACCCGCTGCGGGTGAACCGGCTCGTGCTGGTGGACCCGAAGTGCCGCTCGGGCCCGCTGCGCCATCCATCGGGCTGGGGGCAGACGGCCGGGCGGTGGCTGCCCGCGTTCGGCGGCACGTGGGGCGCGCACGCGGTGGCGCGCTGCGCGGGACCGGCCGGGCACCGGCTCCTGACCGGCCGGGCGGACCCCGGCGGCGTCTACGCGGAGGGCCGGGTGGCCGCGGCCGTCACGGGGGAGTGGCTGGCCATCCGGGAGATGGCCGCCGAGCTGCGCACGATCCGCGAGGAGCACCCGTTCCCGCCCGTGCCGGTCGTGGTGATCAGCTCCGGCCGCGGCGACGCGTGCCTGGAGGAGCTGGCCGGCCTGCTGGGCGGCACGATGCTCACGCTGCCCGGCGTCGACGTGCTGCGTGAGGACCCGGCGGCGATCGTCAAGGCGTGTCTGGACGAGTCGGAGCCCGGCCCGGGGTAACGGACTGCCAGAATAGGGGCATGCTGGACTTACGGTCAGGAGATCCCGCCTGGGTGGGGGAGTACGCCCTGACCGCGCGCCTGGGCGAGGGCGGGCAGGGCACCGTGTACCTCGGGCAGAGCCGCGCCGGGGCCAAGGTGGCGATCAAGCTGATGCGGGCCGACCTGGCCGGCGACAGCGAGGCCTCCCAGCGCTTCGTGCGCGAGGTCTCGCTCGCGCGGCGCGTCGCGCCCTTCTGCACCGCGCAGGTCATCGAGACCGGGCTGCTGGGCGAGCGGCCGTTCATCGTGAGCGAGTACGTGCCGGGGCCGACGCTGTCGGAGGTGGTCAGGACCGAGGGGCCGCGCACCGGCTCCTCTCTGCACCGGCTGGCGGTCGGCACGGTGACCGCCCTGGTCGCCATCCACCAGGCCGGGATCGTGCACCGCGACTTCAAGCCGTCCAACGTGGTGCTGGCCGCCGACGGGCCGCGGGTGATCGACTTCGGGATCGCGCGGGCGCTCGACCTGACCTCCTCCCTCACCGCCTCGGCGATCGGGACGCCGTCCTTCATGGCGCCCGAGCAGCTCACGGAGGGGCAGCCGGGGCCGGCGGCGGACATGTTCGCCTGGGGCTGCACGTTGCTCTACGCCGCCTCCGGGCACCTGCCGTTCGCGGCGGACAGCCTGCCGGCGCTCTTCCACCGGATCATGTCGGCGGACGCGGATCTGTCGGTGCTGGAGGATCCGGCGTTGCGGGCGCTGGTGGGGGACTGCCTGGCCAAGGATCCCGCCCGGCGGCCCACCGCGAGCCAGGCCCTCATGCGGTTGCTCGGCGGCGGGGCGGCCTCGCCCGCACCGGTGCTGCTCGCCCAGGGCAGCGCCGCCGCCACCGGCCACCCCGCCCAGCCCCACTCCCAGCCGCAGTCTCAGCCGCAGTCCCTGCCTCCGCACGCGATGCCCGCCACGCCGCAGCCGCACGGGATGCCCGCCAACCCGCTGTATCAAGCCGCTCCGCTCCAGCACGCCGCCCCGCCGCACCAGCCCGCCCCCCACCAGGCCGCCCCCCACCAGGCCGCTCCGCCGTACCAGGGGCCGCCCTACCAGGGGGCCGGCGGCCAGACGCGGCCGGCCGGGCCGCGGCGGTCGGGCCCGTGGGTGGCGGTGGCGGCGACGGCCGCCGCGCTCGTGGTGCTGGCGGCCGCGGTGATCGTCGGCCTCCAGCTCGCCGACCCGACGAAGGGCACCGCGGGGACCACCACGCCCACCGCCGGCACCCGCTCCTCCCAGCGAACGACCCCGACCGCGACACCGACCGCGACCCCGACGGCGACCCCGAGCCCCACCACCGCCGGCCAGTTGCCCGGCACCGCGGTCACCCTGACCGAGGAGCCCGGCGACGCGCTCAAGCTGGCCTCCTACACCGTGGACGGCGGCAAGCGGATGTACCTCCGCCGGGGCGACACCTTCCACCTGGACGAGCGCTACTTCGAGTACATGCCCAGCCCCGACGGCAGCCGCGCCCTGGCCACCGAGGTGAAGTACAGCGTCGACAAGTACGCCCAGGTCTCCCTGATCGACGTCCGCAGCGGCGAGACCTACTCCACGAAGATCAGCGCCGCCCCCGTCTACCCGACCACCCCGCGCTGGTCGCCGGACGGCCGGTTCGGCCTGTTCACCCTCTACCGCGCCGAGGGCGGCACCAGCGTCACCCACGGCTTCGCGCTCGTCGACGCCGAGCGGCGCACCAGCCGGGCCTTCGAGGTCAAGGGCGACGGCTGGCGCTTCTTCTGGGTGGACGACGACACGGTCGGCACCTGGGTCGGGGGTCGTATGCAGCTGCACGACCTGAGCGGCAAGCGGATCCGCACCTTCGACGACGCCGGCTCCCCGGTCTGGGTCGAGGGCGACGACGTCTCGCCCGCGCGCACGCACTTCCTGTCGCACTGCGACCGGTCGGCGACCACCGTCTGCGCCCAGCCGCTGACCGGCTCGGCGAAGAAGATCACCATCCCGTTCACCAGCTCCCGGCTGATCGGCTGGTACGACGACCGGCACATCGCCGGCTGGGTGACCAAGCTCGGCGGCTACGAGGCGGTCGTGGTCGATCTGAACGGCAAGGTGGTGCGCAGGCTCGCCGCCACCACCAAGGTGGCCGAGTTCGGCAAGATGAGCTTCCGCTTCACCCCCTAGACGTTTCCGGAGCTCTCCCCAGGAAACGGTCACCAGCGTGGAACACACGGACGAGCGGATCACCGTCGTCGGCGAGGGCGCGATCTCGGCCGCCCCCGACCTCATGCGGCTCCTGGCCGGGGTGGAGGTGCGCAAGGCCGGACCCGGCGAGGCCTTCGCCGCCAGCAGGGAGGCCGCCGCCCGGCTGACCCGCACGCTGCGCGAGGCGGGCGTCGCCGAGGAGGACCTGCGCACCAACGAGCTGTCCCTCGGTCCCGAGTACGAGGCCTACCCCAAGGTGGCCGGTTACCGCGCCGCGCAGGGCGTCGAGGCGCTCGTGCGCGACCTGAGCCGCGCCGACGCGGTCATCGACGCCGTGGCGGCGGTGGGGGAGGAGATCCGGCTCAACGGGCTGGTGTTCGAGGTCTCCAAGCCGGACCAGGTGCTGGAGGCCGCCCGTGCCCGTGCCTTCGCCAACGCCGCCGCCAAGGCCGCGCAGTACGCCGGGCTGGCCGGCCGGGCGCTGGGCCGCGTCGTCGCGGTCAGCGAGGAGGTCTCGGCGCCGCCCCAGCCGCTGCTGGCCGCGGCCGAGGCGATGGACGCCAAGAGCTCCGTGAGCCCCGGACGGCAGACCGTCTCGGTCACCGTCCGGGTCGTGTACGGCTTCGCCGACTGAGCCGGTTTCGGCAGAGCCTCGTTACGGCAGGGCGAGCATGCGGTCGAGGGCGACGCGCGCCCAGTGGGCGGTGTCCTCGTCCACGGTGATCTGGTTCGGCACCTCGCCCAGCAGCAGCGACTCCAGCGCCCACACCAGGTGCGGCAGGTCGATGCGGTTCATGGTCGAGCAGTAGCAGACCGTCTTGTCCAGGAACGAGACGTTCTTGTCCGGGAACTGCTGCGCCAGGCGCTTGACCAGGTTGAGCTCGGTGCCGATGGCCCAGCTCGTCCCAGGCTCGGCGGCCTCCAGCTTCTTGATGATGTACTCGGTCGAGCCGACGAAGTCGGCCTTGTTGACCACCTCGTGCCGGCACTCGGGGTGCACCAGCACGTTGACGCCCGGGACGCGGCGCCGTACGTCGTCGACCGACTCGGCCGTGAAGCGGCCGTGCACCGAGCAGTGGCCCTTCCACAGGATCATCTTCTTGCCGCGCAGTTCCTCGGCCTTCGGCGGCCGGTGCGGGCTGTACAGGACGCAGTCGTCCAGCGACATGCCCATCTCCAGCACCGCGGTGTTGCGGCCCAGGTGCTGGTCGGGCAGGAAGAGCACCTGCTTCTTCTGTGAGAAGGCCCACTCCAGCGCCCGCTTGGCGTTGGAGGAGGTGCACACCGCGCCGCCGTGCCGGCCGCAGAAGGCCTTGATGTCGGCGCTGGAGTTCATGTACGTGATGGGAATCACATCGTCGGCGATGCCGGCCTCCTCCAGCGCCTCCCACGCCTCCTCGACCTGGTCGAAGGTGGCCATGTCGGCCATCGAGCACCCGGCCGCCAGGTCGGGCAGGATCACCCGCTGCGCCGGCGAGGTCAGGATGTCGGCCGACTCGGCCATGAAGTGCACGCCGCAGAAGACGATGAACTCCGCCTCCGGCCGGGCCGCGGCCTGCTGCGCCAGCTTGAAGGAGTCGCCGGTCACGTCGGCGAACTGGATGACCTCGTCACGCTGGTAGTGGTGGCCCAGCACGAACACCCGCTCGCCGAGCGCCTCCTTGGCCTTGCGGGCGCGTTCCACCAGGCCGGGGTCGGAGGCCGCGGGCAGCTCGCCCGGGCAGTCGACGCCCTTCTCGCTGTGCCGATCGGTGTCCTGCCCCAGGATGAACAGCGGAATCGTCATGCCGAACCCCTTATCGTCGAAGTGACGAGTATGGAGTCTACAACCCCGGGGAATGTGTGGCATCGGCGCGGTGTTGGTAGCGTCTTAGTAGGACCTCAGAACGGGAGTCAGCACATGACGGTTGAGAGCAGCGAGACCACGGCGCAGGGCCTGAACCTGACCGACGCGGCCGCGGCCAAGGTCAAGAGCCTGCTCGAGCAGCAGGGTGAAGAGGGTCTGCAGCTCCGTGTCGCCGTGCAGCCGGGCGGCTGTTCGGGCCTGCGGTACCAGCTCTTCTTCGACGACCGGTCGATGGACGGCGACGTCGTCACCGACTTCGGCGGCGTCGGCGTGGTCACCGACCGGATGAGCGCCCCCTACCTGATGGGCGCCACCATCGACTTCGTCGACACGATCGAGAAGCAGGGGTTCACCATCGACAACCCCAACGCCACCGGCTCCTGCGCCTGCGGCGACTCGTTCAACTAGCCGGAAAGGCCGCCCCGGCGGCCCCAAGGCGCGGAAGGCCCCGTCCACGTTGGCGTGTGCGGGGCCTTCGCATATCCTCGTGTGGCTTCAACTTGGCCTGCAGACAACGAGGAAGAAGAATCCCGTGCGCATCGCCGTCACCGGCTCCATCGCGACCGACCATCTGATGACCTTCCCCGGCAGCTTCGGGGATCAGCTCATCGCCGAGCAGCTCGACCGGGTGTCGCTGTCCTTCCTGGTCGACGAGCTCCAGATCCGTCGCGGCGGGTGCGCGGCGAACATCGCCTTCGGCATGGGCTGCCTGGGGCTTTCGCCGATCCTGGTCGGCGCCGTCGGCAACGACTTCGCCGACTACCGCTCCTGGCTGGAGCGCCACGGCGTCGACTGCGAGTCGGTGCACACCTCCGAGGTGCACCACACCGCGCGCTTCCTGTGCACCACCGACGAGCACCACAACCAGATCGCCTCGTTCTACACCGGGGCGATGGCCGAGGCCCGGCTGATCGAGCTCGACCCGATCGCTCACCGCGTCGGCGGGCTCGACCTGGTGCTGGTGAGCCCGAACGACCCCGACGCCATGCTCCGGCACACCGACGAGTGCCGCCAGCGGGGCATCCCCTTCGCCGCAGACCCCTCCCAGCAGCTGGCCCGCATGGGCGACGAGCAGATCCGCAAGCTCGTCGACGGCGCGGCCTACCTGTTCTCCAACGACTACGAGAAGGGGCTCATCGAGCAGAAGACCGGCTGGTCCGACGAGGAGGTCCTCGACCGCGTCGGCGTCCGCGTCACCACGCTCGGCCCCAAGGGCGCGCGCATCGACCGCAAGGGCGAGCCGTCCATCCACGTCGTGCCCGCCCCCGAGCTGGGCAAGGCCGACCCGACCGGGGTCGGCGACGCCTTCCGCGCCGGCTTCCTGGCCGGGCTCGGCTGGGGCCTGACCCTGGAGCGGTGCGCGCAGATCGGCAACCTCACCGCCACGCACGTGCTGGAGCGCGTGGGCGGCCAGGAGTACGAGCTGTCGCAGCGGACCTTCCTGGAGCGTTTCGGGGCCGCCTACGGCGCCGAGGCGGCGGCCGAGGTGGCCGAGCACGTCCGCTGCCACTACGCCTGAGCCTGAACCGCTCAGGCCGGTTTGCAGGTGAGCGCGTCGTTCATGCCCGTGGGGGCGGCTGCCACCGTCCCCGGGTACTTCCACCGGCACACCGCCGAGCTCTCGACGAAGTACATGCCGGGCGAACCCATGCAGGCCAGGTTGTACCACGACCCGGCGGCCGAGCTGGCGCCCTGCGACTGGCAGTAGGCGTGGGCGTCGTCCCAGGTGACCTGGCCGCCCGACGCGTTCTGCGGCTGCGTGGTGGGCGGCGGGTCCTCGGCGGGCTTCGTGGCCGGTGGTTTGCTGACCGGCGGCTTCTGCACGGGCGAGTTCTGCGCCGAGGGCTTGGTGCCCGTCTGGGATGACTGGTCGTCCCTGGTCGGGGCCGGCGTGGACTGCGGCGTGCTCCTGGGCTTCGGCCTGGCCGTCGGGGTGGTGCTCGCGCCCGTGCCCTTGGCCGGGTCGCGGCGGCCGGGCGGCTTCTTGGCGGTGCCGGGCGTGACCGCCGGCGTCCCGCTCGGCATCGGGCTCACCGGCGCGCTCGCCACCGGGCTCATCACCGGGCTCACCACCGGGCTCGTCGTCGACAGGGCCGTGGCGCCCTGACCCTGTCCGGCCGGCCACAACGCGTACCCGGTCCCCGCCGCCGCGGCCACCAGCACCGCCGCCACCCCGGCCCAGGTGGTACGGCGCCGCCGCCGGTCCGGTCCCGTGGCGGGCGGCTGCGTCTGCCAGGCGGGCGCCGGCAGGCTGCGCAACCGCTCGACGACCGCCGCCGAGGTGGGGCGTTTCGCCGGATCCTTGGCCAGGCACTCCTCCAGGAGCCTCCGGAGCGGACCGGCCAGCGGGCCGAGATCCGGCTCGCCGTACACGATGGCGTGCATGATCATCGGGATCTGCGTGCCGGGGAAGGCCGGCCGGCCGGTGGCGGCGAAGGCCATGGTGGCCGCCCAGGAGAACAGGTCCGCCTCCGGCCCCGCCACCTCGCGCGCGAACAGCTCGGGCGCCATGTAGGCGGGCGTGCCGATCGTCTGGCTGCGTACGGCCGAGCGCCCCA
Organism: Nonomuraea sp. NPDC050328; assembly: GCF_044459405.1. Lineage (NCBI taxonomy): Bacteria > Bacillati > Actinomycetota > Actinomycetes > Streptosporangiales > Streptosporangiaceae > Nonomuraea > Nonomuraea sp. NPDC050328. Next base: position 660,790 of record NZ_JBITIW010000002.1, read on the forward strand.
GGTCCACGGCCCGCGCGATGCCGAAGTCGATGACCACCGGCCCGTCCGGGCTCAGCAGGACGTTGCCCGGCTTGAAGTCGCGGTGCACCACGCCCGCCGCGTGGATCGCCGCGAGCGCGGTGGCGGTGTTGACCGCCAGCCGCTGCAGCGCGCCCCCGCTGCGCGGCCCGCTCTCGCCCACCGACCGCTGCAGGGACGGGCCGTCCACGAACTCGCTGACGATGTAGGGCCGCGCCCCGTCGAACCCGAAGTCGAGCACCTGGGCGGTGCAGAACGGCGCCACCCGCTGCGCGAGCGCCACCTCGTCGAAGAACCGCTCGCGGTCACCGGGAAGCGGAGGCCCGAGCACCTTCAGCGCCACGAGCACGCCGTCGCCGCGGCGGGCCGCGAACACCGTGCCCTGGCTGCCCGCCCCTAACCGCCCCGTCAGCCGGTACCCGGCCACGCTCTCCGGGTCGTCGGGAAGCAACTGCGAGATCACCGGCGAGGCCTGTATCACCGCGAGATCGTATCCCGCCCCCACCGCCTCGCCGTAAGGGGGTGGGGGCCGGTGATCGCCGGCGTCAGCCCGCGTAGACCCGGTGGACGAAGTCGGCGAGCTGGTCGTCGGGCAGGTGCCGGGCCAGGTCCGCCTCGCTGATCATCCCGATGCAGCGGTGGTCGCCGTCCATCACCGGCAGCCGCCGGATCTGGTTCTCCTCCATCCGCTGCAGCGCCTCCTCGGCCGTCGCGTCCGCCGGCACCCACACCAGGCCGGTGGCCAGCTCGCCCGCGGTGACCCGCGTGACGTCCTTGCCGGCCGCCACGCACTTCACCACGATGTCGCGGTCGGTGATGATGCCCTGGATCCGGTCGTCGGGCCCGCACACCGGCAGCGCGCCCACGTTGTGCTCACGCATGAGCTGGGCGGCCCGGTCGAGCGACTCGTGGAACGGGATGCACTCCACACCCTCGCTCATGAGATCCCGTGCGGTTCCGGTCATGTCGTCTGTCCCCCCGAAAGTCGACGTTGTTCCGTGACGCTTCGTACCCAGTTTGGCCTTGTCACGACCCTGTGACACTTTTCCGGTACGGCAGGCGTTGCCGGGGATGAGAGGCCGGAGAGGACGGGACATGCCGCGCTGGTTGAAGATCGCCCTGGCCGCCCTGCTGCCCAGCGTGGCCGGTGCGGTGGTGTGGGGGCTGGGCGAGCGGCTGGGGGCCGACCTCGACCGGGTGGGCATCCTGGTGGGCCTGGTCGGCTCGCCGCTCGGCTTCGTACTGGGCTGGTGGACCTCGCGCGAGACGCCCCAGCCTGTCGAGACCTCGCCCGCAGCGCCCTCCACGCGGCCGATGGCACCGGTGGCCAGGCCGCCGCTCTGCCTCGGTGAAGTCCCCCGCGCTCCCAGGGCCTTTCAGCCGCGTCAAGCCCTGCGCGCCCGCATCGACGCCGTCTTCGCCGCCGGCGGCCGGGCGGCGGTGTGCTCGCTGGCCGGCGCCAGGGGCGTCGGCAAGACCCACCTGGCCGCCGCGCTCGCCCGCGAGAGCCTCGACGCCGGCCGCCCGGTCGCCTGGCTCGGCGCCGAGACCCCCGGCCAGTTCCAGAGCGGCGTCGACCTCATGGCCCACGAGCTCGGCCTGCTGCGGGAGGGCGACCCTCCGGAGGAGACCGTCCGGCGGGTGCGCGAGTGGCTGACCGCCCGGGCCGAGCCGTACCTGCTGGTGCTGGACGACGCGGCCGACCCCGACCTCGTCGGCCCGCTGCTGCCGCCGAGCGGCGCGGTCCGGGTGCTGATCACCACCAACGACCGCGACTTCGGGCACCTGGCCGAGCTGGTCGACGTCGAGCGCTTCACCGTGACCGAGGCGCTCGCCTACCTGCGTGAACGCGTCGGCCCCGGCGACCGGGGCGGGGCACGGCGGCTCGCCGAGGAGGTGGACCGGCTGCCGCTGGCGCTGTCCGTCGCCGCCGCCGACCTGGCCGGGCCGCCCCGGCTGGCGTACGACGACTACCTGGCTCGGCTGCGCGCCACCCCGGTCGAGGTGGCGCTGGAGCGGCCCAGGGGCGAGCCGTACCCACGCGGGGTCGCCCAGACGATCCTCCGGGCGGTCTCCGGCCTGGACGAGCCGGCCCACCGGCTCCTCGGCGAGCTCTCCGTCCTGTCGGCGTCGGGCGTCGAGGTGTCGTTGCTCGGCGAGGAGGCCAGGCCCGCCCTCGCCGACCTCGCCCGCACCTGCCTGGCCTCCTTCAGCCGGGACGGCTCCGTGGTGCTGGTGCACCGGCTGGTCGGCCGGGTGGTCAGGGAGCGGGCCGAGCGGGAAGGCACGCTCGCCGCCCTGCTCGGCCGGGCGGCCGGCCGCATGGACGAGATCTTCGAGCTCGGCCACGCCGACCTCTGGCACCGCCTGCCGTACCTGCTCATGGTCGCCGAGCAGAGCCAGGCCCTGTGGGAGCACGCGCGGCCGTTACGCGAGGACCCGGCGGCGGCCGAACCGATCGTCGAGCTCATGCACCACGCCGGCTTCTGCCTGAACGAGCTCTACGACGGGCGGCGGGCGGAACCCCTCTACACCCAGGTGGTGGCCGCCCGCGAACGGCTGAACGGACCGGACGACCCGGCCACGCTCACCGCGAAGCACAACCTGGCGCGCGCCCACTGGTCGGCCCACCGGTTCACCGAGGCGATCACGATCCTCCAGGACGTCGCCGAGGCCCGCGCCCGCACCCAGGGCCCCACGCACGCGGACACCCTGCTCGCCCGGGTGACCCTGGGCCAGCTCCACCGCGACGCCGGCCGCTACGACGAGGCGATCGCCATGATGGAGAGCCTGCTGCCCGAGTGCGCCCGGACGCTGGGGGAGACGCACGAGCTCACCGTGGCCGCCGGGTCGAGCCTGGCGATCGCCCACGCGCTGGCCGACCGCCCGCAGGTGGCGATCGTCATCCTCCGGATGATCCTGGCGCAGGACCTGGCCGACCCCCGGCTCCGGGCCGCCACCCAGGGCGTCCTGGCCATCGCCCACCAGCGCGCCGGGCACCTGGACGAGGCGATCGAGCTGTACGAGGAGGTGCTGGAGGGACAGACGCGGGCACTCGGCGACGACCATCCGGAGGCCGTCATCACCCGGCACGAGCTGGCCCTGGCCTACCAGCAGGCCGGCCGGCTGCCCGAGGCGATCGCCCTGCTCGAGCACGTGGTGCGCGCCGACGAGGCCCTGCACGGGCCCGACCACCCCACGACCGTCGAGGCCCGCGACGCCCTGGCGGCGGCCCGCCGTACGCCGGACGGCTCCTTGGCCGCGGCCCGCCGTACGTCAGGGGAAGATCAGTAGTTGCGCCGCACGTGGATCGCCCACCCGCCCTGCGGCAGCTCGTAGGTTCCGACGTGCGGGTGCGACTTCAGCCGGCACCACGCGGGCACGTCCGTGTACGCCGCCGGATCGTCGGCCAGCACCGCGACCACCGCGTTCAACGGAACAGCGTTGATCTGCTCGGCGAGCATGATGATCGGGATCGGGCACTTCTTGCCGAGCGCGTCGATCGTCAGGGCGGGCGTTACGGGAGCGTTCACGAAACTCCTGCGTCTAGGCGGATCCGGCGCACCACCTCGGGAAGCGAGGCCAGGAAACGCTCGACGTCGTCCCGGCTCGCCCCGCGGGGCAGCGAGACCCGGACGTTGCCGTGCGTGAGCACTCCCATCGCCTCCAGCACGTGCGATGGTCGTAGCGTACTAGCGGTGCACGAACTGCCTGACGAAACGGCGAACCCCAGCCGGTCGAGCTCGGTCAGCAGCGCCTCGCCGTCCACGTAGAGACACGAAAAGGTCACGATGTGCGGGGCCCGCTCCACCGGCTCGCCGATGACCTCGACGTCGGGAATGAGCTTCGGCACCCGGTCACGGATGAGGTCGACCAGCCCGGCCAGGCGGGCGTTCTCGGCGGCGGCCTCGGCGCTGACCGCCCGCAGGGCCGCCGCCGCCGCGGCGACCGCCGGGACGTCGGGGAAACCGGGCACGCGGCCCCGGTCGTCCTCCGGGTACGGCGAGCGGAACCGGGTGCCCTTGCGCACCGCCAGCACGCCGACGCCCGCCGGCCCGCCCCACTTGTGCGCGCTGGCCGCCAGCACCGACCACCCGGCCGGGATCGGCAGCCGGCCCGCGGTGACGCAGGCGTCCACCATCAGCGGCACCCCGGCGGCCCGGCACGCCTCGGCGACCTCGGCGACCGGCTGCAGGGTGCCCACCTCGTGGTTGGCCGTCTGCAGGCAGGCCAGCGCGGTGCCCTCGACCGCGACCGCCTCGGCGAAGGCGGCCACGTCGGCCCGGCCGGTGAGCGAGACCGGCACGAGCGCCGCCTCTGGCGCGGCGTGCAGGACGCTGGAGTGCTCGACCGCGGAGGCCACCACGCGCTCACCCACCCGGCGGCGACCCGCCAGCGCCCCGAGAATGCCCAGGTGGACGGCGTGCGTGCCGGATGATGGGAAGGAGAGCTCGTCCGCACGGGCGCCGAGCAGCTCGGCGATCTCCGCCCGAGACTGCTCCAGGAGCAGCCGGGCCCGCCGGGCCGGGCCGTACAATCGTGCCGGGTCAGCCCAGCCCGCGCCGAGGGCGGACAGATAGGCCTCTCGGGCCGCCGGGTGCAGCGGCTCGGTCGAGGCCGCGTCGAAGTACGCCACGATAGTTATCGTCCCATCGAGGGGTCGCGCGGGAGGCCGGGGGGCCCTAGCGCTAATGTGTCTGCAATCAAGCTGTGCATATGGAAATACGAGCACCCAGGAGCGACTCCTGGGCTTCATCTGTGGGGTAGGCGATCCGTGAGTCCGACCCGCCGTTCGATGCGGCGTCCGTGGGCCCGGCGTGGAGTGATGAGCGCCGCCGCTTTGGCGTTGCCGCTGGTCCTCGCGACGGCGTGTAGTAGTGAAGAGCAGCCGTTCCTGAGCGACTCCGCCGGGCAGAGCTTCCTGCCGCCGGACCGCATCACGGCGGAGGGCGGCATCGTCAAGTCCCTCTGGGACGGCGCGTGGATCGCCGCGCTGGCCACCGGCCTCGTCGTGATCTTGCTGATCATCTGGGCGTGCCTCTTCCACCGGAGGCGGAAGAACTCCTCCGCGCTGCCGCCCCAGGTGCGCTACAACCTGCCGATCGAGATCTTCTACACCCTCGTGCCGCTGGTCATGGTCTCGGTGTTCTTCTACTTCACCGCGCGCGACCAGAACGCCCTGATGAGGGTCGAGGGCAACGCCACGGTGAAGGTGAAGGTCGAGGCCGTCCAGTGGAGCTGGCGCTTCACCACCGACTCCGGTGGCAAGAAGTCGGTCGTCATGGGCAAGCCGGTGAGCGACTACCGCCAGGGCCCGCAGCTCGTGCTGCCCGTCGGCCAGAAGGTCGAGTTCCAGCTCGAGTCGCCCGACGTGATCCACTCGTTCTGGGTGCCGGCCTTCCTGTTCAAGCGTGACGTGATCCCCGGCATCAAGCCGGAGAAGAACCGCTTCGAGGTCACCACCCTGGACAAGCCGGGCGTCTACGCGGGCCGGTGCGCCGAGCTCTGCGGCACCGACCACAGCCGGATGCTCTTCAACGTCAAGCTCGTGTCCAAGCAGGAGTTTGACCAGTACCTCGCGACCCAGGCCGGGAGCGCCCAGTGACCGCCATCCAGCACCCCATCACCTCCGTGCCGGTCCGGCCGACCAGCAAGGGGAAGACGATCGCCAAGTGGCTGTCGTCGACCGACCACAAGATCATCGGCCACCTGTACCTCATCACCTCGTTCATCTTCTTCCTGATCGGCGGCGTCATGGCGCTGATCATGCGAGCGGAGCTGGCGGGTCCCGGACTGCAGTTCGTCAGCAACGAGCAGTTCAACCAGCTGTTCACCATGCACGGCACGATCATGCTGCTGATGTTCGCGACGCCGCTGTTCGCCGGCTTCGCCAACGAGCTCATGCCGCTGCAGATCGGCGCCCCCGACGTCGCCTTCCCGCGGCTGAACATGGTGAGCTACTGGCTCTACCTGTTCGGCAGCATCATCGCGGTCTCCGGCTTCTTCACCCCGGGCGGCGCGGCCAGCTTCGGCTGGTTCGCCTACGCCCCGCTGTCGGACGCGATCTACTCGCCCGGCATCGGCGGCGACCTGTGGATCATGGGTCTGGCGCTGTCCGGCCTCGGCACGATCCTCGGCTCGGTGAACTTCATCACCACGATCATCTGCATGCGCGCGCCCGGCATGACGATGTTCCGGATGTCGATCTTCACCTGGAACGTCCTGCTGACCTCGATGCTCGTGCTCATGGCCTTCCCGGTGCTGGCCGCCGCGCTGCTGGCGCTGGAGGCCGACCGCAAGCTCGGCACGCACATCTTCGACTCCGCCACCGGCGGGGCGATGCTCTGGCAGCACCTGTTCTGGTTCTTCGGCCACCCCGAGGTGTACATCATCGCGCTGCCGTTCTTCGGCATCGTGACGGAGATCCTGCCGGTCTTCAGCCGTAAGCCGATCTTCGGCTACATCGGCCTGGTCGGCGCGACCATCGCCATCGCGGGTCTGTCGATCACCGTCTGGGCGCACCACATGTACGCCACCGGCCAGGTCCTGTTGCCGTTCTTCAGCTTCATGACCTTCCTGATCGCCGTCCCGACGGGTGTGAAGTTCTTCAACTGGATCGGCACCATGTGGCGCGGCCACCTGTCGTTCCAGTCGCCGATGCTGTTCTCGGTGGGCTTCCTCATCACCTTCCTCCTGGGCGGCCTGACCGGCGTCATCCTGGCCTCGCCGCCGCTGGACTTCCAGCTCTCCGACTCCTACTTCGTCGTCGCCCACTTCCACTACGTGGTCTTCGGCACCGTGGTGTTCGCGATGTTCGCGGGCTTCTACTTCTGGTGGCCCAAGTTCACCGGCAAGATGCTCAACGACACGCTGGGCAAGCTGCACTTCTGGCTGCTGTTCATCGGCTTCCACGCCACCTTCCTGGTGCAGCACTGGCTCGGCGCCGCGGGCTTCCCGCGCCGCTACGCCGACTACAGCGCGATCGACAACTTCACCTCGCTCAACCTGTTCTCCTCGGTGGGCGCCTTCCTGCTCGGCGCCTCGACGCTTCCGTTCTTCTACAACGTGTGGAAGACCTGGCGGTCGGCGCCGAAGGTCACGGTCGACGACCCGTGGGGCTACGGCGGATCGCTGGAGTGGGCGACCTCCTGCCCGCCGCCGCGGCACAACTTCACCTCGCTGCCGCAGATCCGTTCTGAGCGCCCCGCGTTCGACCTGCACTACCCGCACGTTTCCGCCAAGCGCCCCGCTGTGGAGGGTGAGGTCCGATGAAGGTTCAGGGTTGGCTGTTCCTGCTCTGCGGCCTGTTCTTCGCCGCCGTGGACGTGGCCTACTGGTTCTGGACGAAGGCCGAGAACAACGGCGTCGGCGAGCCGGTCGGCACGACGGCCATGGCGATCTCGGTCGGCTTCGCGTTCATGATCGGCTACTACCTGATGTTCACCGCTCGTCGCATCGGCGACCAGCCGGAGGACAACAAGATGGCCGACATCAGCGAGGGCGCCGGTGAGATCGGCTTCTTCAGCCCGAGCAGCTGGTGGCCGCTGTTCGTCTGCCTGGCGGCGGCCTTCGCCTTCGCCGGCTTCGCGGTGGGCCTGTGGATGTTCATGATCGGCACGGCCTTCGTGATCATGGCGATGGTCGGCTTCGTCTTCCAGTACTACCGGGGCCACTTCGCCCACTGAGTACTGAACGGACAAAGCGGGTGTCCCCTCCCGGGGCACCCGCTTTTTCGTGTTTTTACCGCAGCGAAGCTGTGGCCGGACGATCACTGAGGGTAGTAAGAAGGTGTCAAGCTGGATCTTTCGGTAGGGGAGTACCCATGGTGCGCGGCTCGGTCGGCCTGCTGGCCCTGTCCTCGCTGGTCGCCTGCTCGGCGGTCAGCGCCGCCGACGAGGCGGGGAGCGCGGCCCCGGCGGTCGCCGAGGCGAAGCTGACCGTCTTCCCGTCCGACAAGGCCAAGAACCTGCCGACCGACCAGCTCGTGGTCGTCGGCGCCAGCGGCGGCACGCTCAAGAGCGTGAAGGTACGGCACGCGGGCGGCGAGCTGCCCGGCGCGATCAGCGCCGACGGTACCCGCTGGCGCAGCACCCGCCTGGCCAGGCCCGGCACGACCTACACCGTCACCGCGACCGCGGCCAACGCCAAGGGCGCCACCACGCAGACGACCAGCACGTTCAGCACGGTCAAGGCCGAGCGCACCTTCGACATCGAGCGCATGCTCCCCAACAAGAACGACACCGACCTCACCGTCGGCGTCGGCATGCCGATCATGATCGAGTTCACCCGGGACGTCACCGACCGCGTCGCCGTCGAGGCCGCGCTGCACCTGCGCACCTCCAAGCCCATCGAGGGCGCCTGGCACTGGTTCGACGACCGCCACCTCGACTTCCGGCCCAAGACCTACTGGCCCGCGCACACCAAGGTCCACCTGGAGGCCCGCCTGGCCGGCGTCAGGGGCGCCGAGGGCGTGTACGGCAAGCGCGACCACGTGCTCGACTTCAAGATCGGCCGCGAGCAGATCACCAAGGGCAGCACCGACACCCACCACCTGACCGTGCGCCGCAACGGCAAGGTCATCCGGCAGATCCCGATGAGCGCCGGCCAGGGCGGCACCTGGAAGTACTACACGACCTCCGGCGTGCACCTGGCCATGTCGCGCGAGCCCGTCACCATCATGATCTCGCCCGGCATCGGCCCCGGCCAGCCCGGCTACTACCGCAAGACCGTCTACAACACCGTGCGCATCTCCAGCTCCGGCGAGTACGTGCACAGCGCCCCGTGGTCGGTCGGCTCCCAGGGCTACGCGAACGTCAGTCACGGCTGCGTCAACGTCAGCCCATCGAACGCCTCGTGGTTCATTAGGAACACTTTGATCGGAGACCCGATCATCATCACGGGTTCACCGCGTAAGTTGGAGCCGACCAATGGTTGGGGGCACTGGCAGGAGGACTGGAAGCAGTGGCTCAAGTGGAGCACCACCAAGTCCTTCGGCACCGACCCGCTCGCCTGACGCGCTCCTGCGGTGGCGTCCGCACCGGCCTGCCCGGCCGCTGCGCCGTCGCCCGCCGCGCGTTCCCCCTCCGGGGGACGGCGAGCGTAGGCCGTACCTGGTTCGGGTACGGCGACGCGGAGGCTCCCGACGGGGCTCAGGCCGCGCCTGAGGCCTCATCGGGACAGAGCGGGGAAGTGGCCGAAGCGACGGCCGCCTCGGGCCCACTCGCCTTATTAGCGGGGCCCGGAGCCTTACACGACTACGACCTCTTATTACCCAGCCCGCCCTAAGGGCGGGCACCCCCCAGAACCGCGGCTAACGGCCCCCCACCGCCACGGCCACCCCCCACGGCCAGCGTCCACCAGTGCGGCGAGCACCCCAGCCGAGGATCATGCCCCTGTGAAGAGGCCAGCCGCCGTCGGAGATGGCCCAATGCGGCGAGCACCCCCCGGCTTACCGCCGAAGCGACCGACTGACCTCGATCCACCGATCCAGCGTCGCAGCCGCCCGCCCCGAGTCAACCGCCTGAACCGCCCGCGCATACCCGTCGATCATCGCCGAGTCCAGGTCATCCCCGGCCCCGTCCAGCGCCACCAGCGCCGCAGCCGCGTTCAACAGCACCGCGTCCCGCACCGGCCCGTGCTTCCCCCGCACCAGGTCGTGCACGGCCTGCGAGTTGAACTCCACGTCCCCGCCCCGCAAGGCCCCCACGTCCGCCCGGGCGATCCCCAGCACCGCCGGGTCGAACACCGTCTGCGTGGCCGACCCCTCGCTCACCACCCACACCGTGGACGTGGTCGCGATGGTCAGCTCGTCCAGCCCGTCGTCCCCGCGGAACACCAGCGCCGACACGCCGCGCTCGGCGAACACCCCGGCCAGCACGGGCAGCATGCCCGGGTCGTACACCCCGATGGCCTGCGCCGCCGGCCGGGCGGGGTTGGTGAGCGGCCCGAGGAAGTTGAAGACCGTCGGCACGCCGATCTCCTTGCGCGGCGGCCCGGCGAAGCGCAGCGCGGGGTGGTAGACCGGCGCGAAGCAGAACGCGATGCCCGCCTCGTCGGCCACCCGCGTGGTCTGCTCGGGGGTCAGGTCGAGCACGATGCCGAGGTGCTCCAGCACGTCGGCGGCGCCGCACGAGGAGGAGGCGGCCCGGTTGCCGTGCTTGACGACCTTGGCGCCCGCGGCGGCGGCCACGATGGCGGCCATGGTGGAGACGTTGACGGTGTGCGCGCGGTCGCCGCCGGTGCCGACCACGTCGACCACGGGCCCGCGCACGTGCAGTGGAGTGGCCAGTTCGAGCATGGTGCGGGCCAGGCCGGTGACCTCGGCCACCGTCTCGCCCTTGGCGCGCAGCGCGATCGCGAAGCCCGCGATCTGCGCCGGCGTCGCCGTACCGGACATGATCTCCCGCATCGCCCAGGCCGTCTCGTCCGCGGTGAGATGCTCACCGGCGAGCAGGGCGGACAGCAGGGCGGGCCAGGTGGTGCGGGAGTCCATGGCGGTACCTACTTCGCGTTGAGTCGGGAGGCGGCGCGCCGGCGCATCAGGCCGGCCACGGCGTCGGCCAGCGCGACCGGCTCGATCGGCTGCGGGACGACCGCGTCGGCCTTGGACCAGTCGGCCAGCCAGCGGTCGTCGCGGCGGGCGATGATGAGGCAGATCGGCGGGCAGTCGTAGACCTCGTCCTTGGCCTGCTTGGAGACGCCCATGCCGCCGGCCGGCTGGGTCTCGCCGTCGAGCACGGCCACGTCGATCTCGCCCGAGGCCAGCCACTGGTGGACCTTGGGCTCGGTGGCGCACTCCACGATCTCCACGAGGGGGACGTCGGCGGCGGGCCGCCGGCCGATCGCCAGGCGCACCTTCTCCCGGGTGTTGGCGTCGTCGCTGTACACGAGGACCCTCATCGTGTCGTTGGCGGTAGCGCTGCTCACGTCACGGGCTCACTATCGGTCGAAGCTTGTATGGTCAGACAGGATCGTACCGGTCGGCCTGCGCAGGTACCGAGGGCGGCGGCGCCGGTGGGGGAATTATTCCCAAAATCCCTGCTTGGTGGGACCTATGTTGTCCCTATCGGGGGGTCGAGGGGCGACCCGACCATGGGAACCGCAATAATGCTGCCCGTGGCGACAGCATCCGCAATAACTTCGACGACAGCACACTCGTCGCGCCGGCCGAACCTGGTCAGCGTGGGGACGATCGTGTGGCTGTCCTCTGAGCTCATGTTCTTCGCGGCGCTGTTCGCGATGTACTTCACCATCCGGTCGGTGAGTGTCGGCGAGGGCTTCTCGTGGGAGCCCTCGCTTCCGCCCGAGGGCGTCAAGGGCACCGCTCACCTGAACATCCCGTTCGCGACGGCCAACACGATCATCCTGGTCCTGTCCTCCGTGACATGCCAGCTCGGCGTGTGGGCCGCGGAGAAGGGGCAGGTCGGCAAGCTCCGTTTCTGGTACATCGTCAGCTTCCTGATGGGCGCGGTCTTCGTCGCCGGTCAGATCTACGAGTACATGGAGCTGGCGCACGAGGGCGCGACGCTGTCCGCGAACGCCTACACCTCGGTGTTCTACCTGACGACGGGCTTCCACGGCCTGCACGTGACCGGTGGCCTGATCGCGTTCCTGTTCATGCTGGGACGCACGTACGCCGCGAAGCGCTTTACGCATGAGCAGGCCACCAGCGCGATCGTCGTGTCCTACTACTGGCACTTCGTAGACGTCGTCTGGATCGGTCTTTTCGCGACCATCTACATCATTCGATAGGGACGGGATCTCTGTGACTAGGATCACCGCTCGACGGCGGCATCCCCTCGCGAGATACGCCGTCCTGATCTTCGCCTTGGCGATTTTCGGTGTGGGCTACACCGCGATCGCCAAGTTCTCGCGTCCGGCCGAGGCCACGCTCGCGACCAGCCAGGACCCGGTGGCCGAGGGCAAGTCGCTCTTCCAGGCGCACTGCTCGAGCTGCCACGGCCTCAACGCCGAGGGCACCTCGACCGGCCCGACGCTCGTGGGCGTCGGCGCGGCCGCGGTCGACTTCCAGGTGAGCTCCGGCCGCATGCCGGCCGCCAACCCCGGCGCCCAGGCCCCGCGCAAGCCGGTGGCCAAGTGGGTGACCGAGGAGAAGATCGCCGCCCTGGGCGCCTACGTGCAGTCGCTCGGCGGCGGGCCGACCGTGCCCGAGGCCAAGTGGACGGACGCCTCGCAGGGCAACCCGGCACGTGGTGGCGAGCTCTTCCGCGCCAACTGCATCCAGTGCCACAACTGGGCGGGCGCCGGTGGCGCGCTGACCCTGGGCAAGTACGCGCCGAGTCTCAACCACTCCTCGGAGAAGCAGATCTACGAGGCCATGGTGACGGGCCCGCAGGCCATGCCGGTGTTCAACGACACCACCATCCGGCCTGAGGAGAAGCGCGACATCGTCGCCTATGTCAAGACCGTCCGTGAGCAGAAGGACCCCGGAGGCTTCGGCCTCGGGCGCATCGGCCCCGTGACAGAAGGCCTCGTCGCGTGGATCGTAGGCATTGCCGCCCTCTGCCTGGCCGCCATCTGGATCACCGCGAAGAAGCGAAAGTCATGACAGACAACGAGCACGAGATCGAGCAGCCGGAGAGTCGCGTACCCAAGCGCGTCATCGGCACCCCAGCGCCGGGCACCTCGATGCTCGGCGCCACGGCGCAGCAGCAGGAGGAGGACGCCGACGTTCCCGGCGTCATCCTGCCGGACGAGGCCAAGGCCCGTAAGGCCGAGAAGATCGTGGCGCTCTGCTTCACGATCACCTTCCTGGCCGCCATCGGCTTCCTGGTGTCCTACGTGGTCTTCCAGGTCGGCGACATCGACAGCACCGGCGTGTCCAACTTCGCGCTGGGCGGCACGCTGACCCTGGCCCTGCTGGGCCTGGCCGTCGGCATCGTGGTCTGGGTGCGCGGGCTCATGCCCAAGTACAACCTGGTCCAGGAGCGCCACGAGATGGCGACCGAGGCCGGCACCCGCGAGTACGTGGCCGACACCTTCGTGCAGGGCGCGCGCGAGAGCGGCTTCGTCAAGCGCAAGCTGCTCCGCCGTACCCTGCTGCTGGCCTCGGCGCCGCTGGGCCTGCTTCCTCTGGTCCTGCTGCGTGACCTGGACAACAACACCGACAAGCCGGCCTCGCAGTTCCACAAGGAGCTGCGGCACACGGTGTGGGGTGCCAAGACCAAGGAGGGCACCAACCTCCACCTGGTCGTCGAGGGCACCAACCCGCCGCAGCGCATCCGGGCGGCCGACTTCAACTCGCCCGGCGGCATCCTGTCGGTCGTGCCCGAAGGCTACGAGCACGACCTCAACGCCCTGGCCAAGGCGACGCTGATCCTGATCAAGTTCCGTCCCGAAGAGCTCAAGGCGGGCGTGAACAAGAACTGGACCGTCGACGGGATCGTGGCGTACTCCAAGATCTGCACGCACGTCGGCTGCCCCGCGGCCCTGTACGAGCAGACCACGCACCACATCCTGTGCCCCTGCCACCAGTCGACCTTCGACGCCGCCGACGGCGCCAAGGTCATCTTCGGTCCGGCCGCCCGGCCGCTGCCGCAGCTGCCCATCACCGTTGACGGTGAGGGCTACCTCATCGCGCAGGGCGACTTCGCGGTCCCGGTCGGCCCCAGCTACTGGGAGCGCGGCGACGCCGAGCAGCTGGCCCGGGAAGGAGGCAAGGCATGAGCGACATCACCACCGTCCCGAAGCCGATCGCCGGCACGTCCAACTGGCTCGACGAGCGGCTGGGCGCGGGGCAGTTCATGAAGCGCAACCTGCGCAAGGTCTTCCCCGACCACTGGTCGTTCCTGCTGGGCGAGATCGCGCTGTACTCCTTCGTGATCCTGCTGCTCACCGGAACCTTCCTGACGTTCTGGTTCCAGCCGGGCATGGGCCACGTGATCTACGACGGCCCGTACGCCCCGCTCAAGGGCGTCATGATGTCCGAGGCGTACGCCTCGGCGCTGGAGCTCAGCTTCGAGGTCCGCGGCGGTCTGCTCATGCGGCAGATGCACCACTGGGCCGCGCTGCTGTTCGTCGCCGGCATGACGGTTCACATGCTCCGCGTGTTCTTCACGGGTGCCTACCGCAAGCCGCGCGAGATCAACTGGATCATCGGTGTGCTCCTGCTCACCCTGGCTCTGGCCGAGGGTCTGACGGGCTACTCGCTCCCCGACGACCTGCTGTCCGGCGCCGGTCTGCGCATCACCGAGGGCGTGGCGATCTCGCTGCCGATCGTCGGCACGTACATCACGTTCTTCCTGTTCGGCGGTGAATACCCGGGTGAGGATGTCATCGCCCGGTTCTACTCGCTGCACATCCTGCTCATCCCGGGCATCATCCTGGCGCTGGTCTCGGCTCACATGGTCCTCATGTGGGTGCAGAAGCACACCCAGATGCCCGGCAAGGGCCGGACGAACCAGAACGTGGTCGGCGCGCCGTTCTACCCGGCCTTCATGCTCAAGGCCGGCGCGTACTTCCTGTTCACCTTCGCGGTGATCGCGGGTCTGGCGACCTTCGCCCAGATCAACCCCATCTGGATCTTCGGGCCCTACAACCCGGCCGACATCTCGGCCGGTTCGCAGCCCGACTGGTACATGGGCTTCCTCGAAGGCTCGCTGCGCCTCATGGTGCCCTGGGAGATGAACCTGGGCGGCACCTCCATGTGGGGCACGCTGCCGATGAGCGTGATCATCCCGGCGCTGGTCCCGATGGGCATCATCATGACCGGCCTGGCCCTCTACCCGTTCATCGAGCAGTGGGTCACCGGCGACCGGCGCGAGCACCACGTCGCCGACCGGCCGCGCAACAACCCGCACCGCACCTCGATCGGCATGGCCGCGATCAGCTTCTACGGTGTGCTGTGGCTGCTGGGCGCCAACGACGAGCTCGCGGCGAACTTCCAGGTGAGCCTCAACTGGACCACCTACGTGGGCCGCGTCGCGGTCTTCCTGGTGCCGGTGCTCGCCTACATCATCACCTACCGCGTCTGCCTCGGCCTGCAGCGTTCCGACGCCGCGATCATCGGGCACGGCGTGGAGTCGGGCGTCATCAAGCGCCTGCCGCACGGTGAGTTCATCGAGGTCCACACGCCGCCGTCGGAGGACATCGAGGCGCACCTGCGGGGCAAGTCGGCGGTCCCGACCGTCGACGTCGACGCCGACCAGGCGGGCATCCCGCCGAAGGGCATGCGTGGACCGCTCGGCAAGCTGCGCGGGCGGATGTCCAAGGCCTACGGCGGGGAGAAGATCCCGCTCGACGACGGCCACGGGCACGGTGACGGGCACGGTCACGACGACGGGCACGCCGCCATCGGCACCGACAGCGACGACAAGTCGATCACCCACTAGCGGGGTGAAGGAAAGGCCCGGACGGGTTTCCGTCCGGGCCTTTTCGTGTTCTCGAGGGGAGGCGGCGTAGGTGGGGCATGGTGGGGTCCTGCTGGGCTCGCCCTCCAGCGTGCTCCCAGGGCTCTCGACCACCCACCTGTACGGCGGAGCCCTCCCGACCGCCGGCGGGTTCGGAGGAACCGGGCGGGCCGGGGGAGGCTGGTCGGCTCCGGTTCGGAGGAACCAGCCGGGGCCGTAGGAGGCTGGCCGGCTTCGGTTCAGAGGAAGCGGGAGGCTAGTCGGCTTCGGTGAGGCCGATGGAGAAGGCGGCGTCGAGGTCGTGCTTGGAGTAGGCGCGGAAGGCGATGTGCGTCTCGGTGGCGAGCACGCCGGGCACCTTGTTGATCCGCCCCGGGATGACCTCGGCGATCTGCTCGTAGTTGGGCACCCGCACCATCGCGAGCAGGTCGTACTCCCCGGTGATCGAGTAGACCTCGCTGACGCCGGAGATCTCGGCGATCGTCTGGGCGACCTCCGGAATGCGATCCACCTCGGCGCTGATGTGAACGATTGCCGTGACCATGGGCCCACTGTAGCGCCTCGCCCCGGCCGGCTCAGCGCAGCGGGCGGCCTTCGCGGGAGCGGGAGCGGTCCAGGTCGAGGCCACGGTAGGCCTGTTCGATGCGGGCCTTGACGCGGGCGGCACCGTGGACGGGGAGGGTCCAGTCGCCGTCGACCTGGACGAGCCGGACGCCGGGCGATTCGAGCCAGCGCAGGATGCACTCGGTCTCCTCGGCGCTGGCGGCGTGGACCGGGCCGGGGCCGGGCTGGACCTGCTCGGCGGAGGTGACGAGGGACTCGACGAAGGGGGTGGGGTGGGCGCCGCGGGGCATCACGCCGGCCGCGGCCAGCCTGCCGTACCGGATGACGTGCAGGTCCCAGCCGCCGTCGAAGGCGGGGGAGGCGGCGACGAGGTGGGGCAGGCGGGTGAGGGAGCTGAGGCGCTGCATGCGGGCGGCGGCGCGGACGAAGACGGCCAGCCGGTCGCGGTCGACGGAGGCCTCCTCGTAGCGCTGCTCGACCGACAGGCGTTCCATGCGCGCCGAGATGGCCGAGTAGACCGGGCCGACGTCGGTGAGCATGGCGCGGCGGGCCAGCTCGGCGTGGACGGAGTAGTCGGCGCTGGACTCGAGCCCGGCGCAGGGCGCCCCGCACCGCCCCATCTCGTACAGGGCGCACGCGGGGCGGCGGGTGGTCAGCGAGATGCGCTCGGTGCACTGGCGCAGCGGCACGGCGTCGTACAGGGCCGTGCGGGCGTCGTCGGCGGCCCGCTGGGAGGAGAAGGGGCCGAGGTAGGTGCCGTCGTCGGCGCGCAGCTCGCGCACGATGGACAGCCGCGGGAAGGGCTCGTCGGTGAGCTTGAGCCAGACGACCTTCTCCGGGAAGCGCGAGCGCCGGTTGTAGCGGGGTTTGGCGCCGCCGATCAGCCGCAACTCGCGAACCTCGGCCTCCAGGTTGGTGGCGCAGACGACGTGGCGCACCCGGTCGGCGATGCCGATCATCTCGCGGATGCGGGGCCGGGTCTCGCTGGCGGTGAAGTAGGAGCGCACCCGGTTGCGCAGGTTGGTGCTCTTGCCGATGTAGAGCACCTCGCCGCGCTCGTCCTCGAAGAGGTAGACGCCCGGCGCGTGCGGCACGTGCTCGGCGAGGTGGCGCTTGCGCTGCTGCTCGGGCGTGGGCGCGCGGACGAAGGACTTGAGCTCCTCGAAGGTGTGCACCTGGAAGGAACCGGAGCGGCCGATCAGCCCGTGGAGCACGTCGACGGTGGCGCGGGCGTCGTGCAGCGCGCGGTGGATGGGCTCGGTGGAGCTGCGGAAGAAGCGGGCGAGGGTGCCGAGCTTGGCGTTGGGGATCTCGTCGCGGGTCAGCACCCGGCGGGCCAGGTCGACGGTGTCGAGCACCGCGTTCTTGGGCGGCGGGTAGCCGTGGGCCTGGCAGGCGGCCTTGATGAAGCCGGTGTCGAAGCCGGCGTTGTGCGCGACCAGCACGCTGCCGGTGATGAACTCCAGGAAGGCCGGGAGCACCGACTCGATGCGCGGCGCGGCCACGACCATGGCGTCGGTGATGCCGGTCAGCACCGAGATGAACGGCGGGATCGGCCCGCCGGGGTCGACGAGGGTGGCGAACTCGCCGAGCACCTCGCCGCCGCGCACCTTCACCGCCCCGATCTCGGTGATGGCGTGTTCGGCGGGCGAACCGCCGGTCGTCTCGAGGTCGAAGACGACGAAGGTCACCTCCTGGAGGGGGGTGCCCAGCTCGTCGAGAGTGCCTTGAACCGCGTCCACGTCCAAGACCATAGAAGGCGCGACCGACAGTTGGCGGCCCGAGGAGGCGGACTCAGATCTCATTTCGGGGCATTATTCGTTACTCTCCCCTTTATGTCTGGGGGA
Source organism: Nonomuraea sp. NPDC050328 (assembly GCF_044459405.1). Taxonomy (NCBI): domain Bacteria; kingdom Bacillati; phylum Actinomycetota; class Actinomycetes; order Streptosporangiales; family Streptosporangiaceae; genus Nonomuraea; species Nonomuraea sp. NPDC050328. Next base: position 678,587 of record NZ_JBITIW010000002.1, read on the forward strand.
CGCCTAGCCGGGCGCTATACCCTCATCCGCCAGCTCGGGAGCGGCGGCATGGGGACGGTCTGGCATGCCCGGGACGAGATGCTCGACCGGGACGTGGCCGTGAAGGAACTCACGCTGCCCGACGGGCTCGACCACGCCCTGCGGGCCGAGATGCTGACCAGGGCGGTGCGTGAGGCCCAGGTGACCGGGAGCCTGCGCCATCCCGGCATCGTGGCGTTGCACGACGTCGTCGAGGAGCACGGCCGCCCGTGGCTGGTCATGGAGCTGCTGCGCGGGCGCACGCTGGGGGAGACGGTCCAGCAGTTCGGCCCGATGCCGCCCGAGCACGCCGCCCGCATCGGCGCCGACGTGCTGGAGGCGCTGACGGCGGCGCACGCGCGGGGGCTGCAGCACCGCGACGTCAAGCCGGGCAACGTCTTCCTCACCGACTCCGGCCGCGTCGTGCTCACCGACTTCGGCATCGCCCGCCAGGAGGGCCAGGTCACTCTCACCCAGGCCGGGACGATGATCGGCTCGCCCGGCTACATCGCGCCGGAACGGCTCGAAGGCGAGTCCGGCGGTCCGGCCGCCGACCTGTGGTCGCTGGGCGCGACGCTCTACTACGCGGTCGAGGGGCGCTCGGCCTACGAGGGGCCGCCCGGCGACCGCATCAGGGCCACGCTGGCCGCGCCGCCGCCGCCCACCCGGGTGCCGCTGATCGCCGCGATGATGGCCCGGCACCCGGCCGCCCGGCCCGACGCCCAGACCACGCTGGCCGCCCTGCGCGCGCTCGCCGCCGGGCAGCCGGTCGAGCTGCGGCTGCCGGACGTCACCCAGCCCGCGCGGCGGCCCCGCCGGACCAGACCCCTGCTGATCGCCGGGGCGGTGGCGCTGGTGGCCCTGGCCGTCACCGGCTTCCTGGTGATCCCTCGTGAGCCGGCCAAGCCCGAGCTCTACGCCACGCCGCTGGACCTGTGCACGCTGCTGACCGTGGAGGAGGTGCGCGGTCTCCTCGGTACGGCGAAGCCGCCCGCGGGCGTCGCCGGCGCCGACGAGGAGGGCCCGGTCTGCGGCTGGACCATCCCCAACACCGGCATCCAGGTGCAGGTGCAGCACGACTCCGACACCCCCAGCCCGTGGGCCATGCGGCCGGAGCGGGCCCACCAGCTCATGGCGGCGCAGGACCGCGCCTGGCAGCGCCGCACCGAGCTGCGCTGGACGTGGCCCGAGATCGGCCTCGCCGGCGGCGTGGACGCCAAGCGCGGCCCGCTGACCTGGCTGAGCGGGCTGGGCGAGGAGGCCTTCACCTTCCAGCTCACCGGCCCCGAGGGCCGGGTGCACACCACGACGCACTTCTTCCGCGTGGCGAATCTGGTGGTCAAGGTGGACTACACGACGCTGTCCAGCCGGGCCACCGACCAGGGCATCAAGGACACCGGCCTGCGGGCCGCGCAGCTCACCGAGCGCGGGCTGACCCGTGCACGGTGAGGCGCCCGTGCTGGCCGGGCGCTACCGGCTGGCCCAGCGCCTCGGCGAGGGCGGGGCGGGCACCGTCTGGCGGGCCTTCGACCTGACGCTGGGCCGCGAGGTGGCGGTCAAGCAGGTGCGGATGCCGCAGGACCCGGCCCGGCGCGAGGCGTTCGCCCGCCGGGCCATCGACGAGGCGCGGGCGGCCGGCCGGCTGCGCGACCCGGCCATCGTGCTGGTGCACGACGTGGTCGTCGACCACGGCCAGCCGTGGATCGTCATGGACCTGGCCACCGGCCGCTCCCTGGACAAGGTGATCGCCGAGTACGGCCCGCTGCCGCCCGAGCACGTGCGGGCAATCGGCCTGCGGGTGCTGTCGGCGCTGGAGACCGCGCACGCGCACGGCCTGCTGCACCAGGACGTCAAGCCGGGCAACATCCTGCTCGACCTGGACGGCACGGCCATGCTGACCGATTTCGGCATCGCCACCCCCATGCACGGCGCCGACGACGGCCTCGGCAGCGCCGGCTCGCCCGCCTACATGGCGCCGGAGCGGTTCAACGGCCTGCCCGCAGGACCGCCCTCCGACCTGTGGTCGCTCGGGGCGAGCCTGTACGCGGCGGTCGAGGGCCGCTCGCCGTTCGAGCGCCCGCACACCGCGGCGGTGGCGGCGGCCGTGCTCATGCAGGAGCCGCCCTTCCCGCAGCGCGCCGGGCCCGAGCTCGGCTCGCTGATCATGGACCTGCTGGCCAAGGACCCCGCACGCCGTCCGGCCGCCGCCCAGGTGCGGGCCCGGCTGGCCGGGGCCGTCACCGGTCCTGTCGCCGTGCCGAAGAGCCGCCGCCGGCTCCTGCCGCTGCTGGCGCCCCTGCTGCTGGTGCCGGTGCTCGCCCTAGGCGGCTGGTACGGCTACCGCGCGCTCAACCCGCCCCCGGAGCCGGGCCGGTTCGCCGCCGCTCCGGCGCCGTGCGGCCTGCTCACCGACGAGCAGGCCGTGGAACTGGTCGGCGGCGACGGGCGGCGCGAGATGGTGGGCGCCGAGGGCTGCCGCTGGCAGGGCTTCCAGGGCGCCTCCACGCCGCCCAGGACGGTCGTCGTGCGGCTGTACCCGCAAGCACCCGGCGAGGACCTGAGCGGGCCGCAGCGCGCCCAGCGGCTGTTCGCCGGCGAGCGCGCGACGCGGATCACCCGGGCCGGCGAGCGGAGCGGCACGGTCACCTCCGAGGTCGTCGACCTGCCCGGACTCGGCGAGGCCGCCTTCGTCCAGGACGAGCGCAACCTGCGCACCTGGCGCGGTTCGAGCACGGTGTACTTCCGGGTCAGCAACCTGCTCGTCGAGGTGCAGATGCAGGTGTACCGGAAGGGCAGCCTCACGCCCGCCGACCGGGACGCCGCGCAGCGGGCCGCCCATAACGTATCCAAAGCGCTTTAAAGCATCCTGCAAGAGACCCTTCTAGCATGGGTCACCGTCTTGCCAGGCGACACCAGGAGCACCCGTGACCGAACCGCCCACCAACCCCTACCGGATGCCGCCGGGCCAGCCGTACACCCAGCCGGTGCGGACCGGGCGGCCCTGGATCCTGCCGGTGGTGGCGGCGGCGGTCGTGGTGCTCCTCGGCGCGGGCGTCGGCGGTTACCTCTACTTCGGCAGGACGTCGGCGGCCGGTGCGCTGCCGAAGGTCACCGAGATCAAGCCCACCGTCTCCTCGGCGGCCTCGGCCGGCCCGGCCAAGCCCGCCGCGCCCCAGGTGTGCTCGATGCTGCCCAAGGAGGAGGTCGACCGGCTGGTCCCCGAGGCCAAGGTCCTCCCCTACTCACGGGACAACGGGTACGCCGGCATCTTCAAGTGCTCCTGGGAGAACCACCGCATCTCCTACGGCGAGTGGTGGCGCCAGCGCGAGATCGAGGTGACGATCTCGCAGTACAAGGCCGAGGGCGCCGACACCGGCCGGGCGCTGGCCCAGCGCTCCTACGACCTGGACTACACGCAGGCGCGTTTCCGCGCCACCTCCAAGCCGAAGCTCGACCCGGACGAGCGAGAGAAGATCTCCGAGGTCAAGGACATCCCGGGCGTGGGCGAGGGCGCCTACGCCCAGTACACCTGGCGGCGCTCCGGCACCACGACCTGGTACTCCTACGGCGAGGCCTGGACCCGGCTCGGCGACATGGTCGTCGAGGTCAAGTACGACGCCAGCCAGCAGCGCAAGGACGCCCAGATCCTGTCCAACGAGACCACCCAGTCGATCACCGAGGAGAACGCGCTGCGCGAGGTCACCCTGCTGGTCACGCAGGTCGCCAAGAGCGTGGCCGACTGGCAGGCCCGCAACCCCGGCGTCGTCGCCGAGGCCTCGCCCACGCCCACGTCCACCGCCCCGCCCTCGCCGGTGCCGACGCCCACCTTCACCACCCTCGCCGCGATGCCGCCGCCCTGCCAGGCCGCCGACCAGGCGGCCACCGCGCTGGTCCCCGGGCCGATGAAGCGCACCCGGCAGACCGCGCAGGGCAACGACACCCAGACCGAGTGCCGCTGGCTCAACCTCGAACTGCCCGGCGGCGAGGGACGCAAGAAGATCCGCAGCGTGCTGATCACCCTGCACACCTTCACCAACCGGGCCGGGCAGGCCGACCCGACCTCCGCCAAGGGGCTGTACACCCAGAAGTTCGGCAGCGCCAAGCTCATGCAGGACTTCGAGCCGGGCGACATCTCCTGGGGGCCGCCGGTCGAGCTCAAGGGGTACGGCGAGGCCGCCTTCCTGCAGTACGTGGCCGACCGCAAGAACGAGGTCTTCAACGGCGGCACCAGCCTGTGGATCCGCCAGGGCGAGGTCGTCGTGGAGGTCTCCTACGCCGGGGCCGATCTGCCGGTCGGCGAGAAGACCAACGGGTCCAAGGTGAAGCTGATGACCCGCCAGGAGACCGGGGAGGGCGCCAAGCAGGTGGCCAGGGCGGTCGCCGACGCCCTGACCGGAGGCTCGGCCACCGGGAGCTGAGCCGCGCGGCCCGGGCGTCAGGCCTGGGCCTCGCGCAGCCGGTCCACCTGGATGCCGCGCAGCAGCACCTCGCTGACCGCCATCGTGGCCAGCAGGCTGACCACGACCCCGGTGCCGAGCAGCAACGCCAGCGGCCCGGGCGCCAGGTCGAAGGGGAGCGGCGGGGTGGGCGGCGCCTCGGCGAACTGCGGGATCCGCGCCAGCGCCACCCGGGCCGCCAGCAGCCCGGCGACCAGCCCGGTCGCCATGCCCGCGCAGACCACGACGAGCTGCTCCATCAGCAGCGAGCCGCGCAGCGCGCCCAGCCGCGCCCCGGCGGCGGCCAGGGCGGCGAGCTCGTAGCGCCGCCGCCGGGCCGCGGTGTAGAGCGCCAGGACGGTCCGCCCGAGCGCGAGCGCGGCGGCGGCCAGCGCCGACACCAGCATGAGCAGGAGCGCCAGTCCGGGTCCCTCCCCGGCGTAGCGCCGCTCCAGGTCGCCGACCCGCTGAGTGGCGATCACCTCCAGCCCGGCCGCGGCCAGCGCGCCGGCGATCGGCGCGGCCCGGCCCTCGCGCACCCACACCTCGAAGCGCGCCTGCGGGGCGATGCCGAAGGCGGCCCGGTCGGCCAGGTCGAGGTCGACGACCGCCCCCGTGTCGCTCAGCCCCGGCGCGGCCGCGCTCGGCACGGCGGCCTCCACGCCGACCCCGGCCAGCAGGTCGAGGCCGGGCAGCGCCTTCGCGCCCACCTGGCCGGTGGTGATCGCGGGCAGCGGGTCGGGGTAGGTGACCAGCCGTACGCCGGAGCCGGAGTTCTCGACGAGCCGCAGCTCCAGGCCGTACTCGTCGGCCTGGACCGGGTCGCTGTCGTCGACCGGGGCCCACCGCGCGGGATCGGTCAGCCCCGCGTCCACCTCCTGCCACCGTCCGCCGGACAGCACCTCCAGGCGGTTGACCGCGACCGGCAGGACCACCGGGTCGAACTCGTCCTCGCCCGCCACGGGCAGCACCATCTCGCCGCGCAGGCCGCGCAGCTCGCAGGCCTCCTTGTGGCAGCCGGCCGGCAGCCGCCACGTGTGCCGGGTCACGCCCTTCTCCAGCCGCGCGATCGGCAGCGACACCGGTCCGACGCGCCCCGGCACCCGGATGGTCAGGAAGAACCGGACCGTCGCCTTCGGCGGGATCCGGCCGTGCGCCACCGTCATGCGCACCTGCTCCCCGCCGAGCATGGCCCGGGGCGCGCGCTGCGCCTTCATCCGCGCGGCGGCCTCGCGCAGGGCGATCCCGCCGGCGTGCCGGGGATCCCAGGAGGCGACCTCGGCCAGCCGGGCCGGGTCGGCGGCGACCATCTGCGGGCTGCCGGGCACCCGGATCACCGGCGCGGCCTGCCGGCCGGAGGGATCGGCCTTGGCGACCGCCGCGGCGAGCTGCTCCGGCGTCACCCGGCCCACCTCGATCACCGCGGGCGCGCCGAGGTGGAAGCGGGCGGTCTCGGCGTAGTTGCCCAGCGTGGCGGTCCAGGCGGCGACGGCGAAGGTGGCCAGGCCGAACGCGGTGGCCAGCACGATCATGCTGCCCGCGGTCACCGGCCCCCTGGCCACCTGCCGCAGCGCCAGGAAGGCGCCCAGCCCGCCGCGCCGCCGGGTCCGGCCGTAGCCGAGCCTCGCCAGGCCCGGCAGCGCGCGCCGGGCGAGCAGGGCCAGCGCCAGGGCGATCAGCCCCGGTACGGCCAGCGCCCCCGTACGCTGACCGGACGCGTCGGTGATCACCCCGGCGCCGAGCAGTTCGACCAGTCCCATCCCGGCCAGCGCCAGGACCACGGCGTCGAGCACCCAGCCCCGGCCGGCCCGGCGCGGCGTCCTGCGCCACTCCTCGGTGACCGGGCGGCGGGCCGTACGCCAGGCGGCGACCGCGGCGGCCAGCAGCCCGCCGGCCAGCGCGCCCGCCCCGGCCCCCAGGGCGGCGGGCGGCCACTCGGCCGGCACGTGGCGGACCACGGCCTGCGCCACCGCGCGGCCGGTCAGGACGCCGAGCGGGTAGGCCAGCGCGAGCAGCAGCAGCGGCTCGGCCAGCGCGAAGCGCCAGACCCTGGGCAGGGAGTGGCCGCGCAGCCGGGCCAGCGCGATCTCGGGGGAGCGGGCCCGCACCAGGTCGGCGACGGTCTGGAAGAGCAGGAGCCAGGCCAGCGCGACGAGCTGGCCGACCACCACGTAGGTCGGCACGGCCAGCGCCCCGGCCTGGCGGGTCATGGTTCGCAGCGTGTCGCCCATCCGGGTGAAGACCGCGGCCGAGCTGACCCGACCGACCCGCTCCACCCGGGCCTGCATGACCGCGATGGTGTCCAGGTCGCCGCCGGTGATGCGCTCCGGGTCGGCGAAGACGAGCGCGTAGTCGGTCCACTGGCCCGAGCCGAGCAGGTAGCCCTCCGAGCGGGTCTCCGGGGTGATGAAGAACGGCTCGGCGCGCTCCAGCCGGCCCTCGGTGGCCAGCGCGGCGAACAGGCTGCGGTTGAACCAGAACGGGTCGGCCGGGCTGTTGGCGCGGTAGACGCCGACCACCTTCAGCGGCCTGGCGACGAACTGGTTGGTCTTCTTGTCGTGGGCGGCGAAGGAGCTCAGGATCACCTCCTCGCCGAACCGGCCGGCGAAGCCCTCGCCCACCATGACCTCGAACGGCGCCGTGGGACACCGGCCCTCCAGGAGCGTGACGTGCTCGCACTGCCCGTCCTGCCACATGAGCGAGACGATGGTGTCCTGGCGGGCGACCTGGCTCTGCGCCTCGAAGCCGCGGATCGGCGCGCTGAGGAAGTCCGCCCCCGCGGTGAACTCCCGCAGCCCCGACTCCATGGCGACCGGGGTGGTGTAGCGCCAGCCGCGGCCGTCGGTCGGCGCCGCCCGCAGCACGTCGCGCACGATCGTGGTGCGCGAGGCCTCGGCGTACAGCGGGCCGATGCTCGCCGCGCCGACCGGGACGATCGCGACGATCAGCACGATGAGCGCGAGCGCGCGGCGCTCCCACAGGCCACGCCAGATCATCGCTCCGCCCTCCGCAGGACCACGCCGTCCTCGATCGCCTCGATCCTGGCCATGGAGCCCGGCGGCAGCAGGTGGTGGTACTCGGGCGGCACCTGGATCGCGCCCTCCCGGCCGACCACCACGAAGTCCTCGCCGCGCCGGCCCTCGGCGCCCACCCGGCCGTCCCGGATGGTCACCGTACGGCCCAGCCCCTCGCCGACGGCCTGGTCGTGGGTGACCACGACGGCGGTCGTGCCCTCCTCGGCGGCCGAGCTGCGGATCAGCTCGACCACGGCCCGGCCGCTGTCGCCGTCGAGCTGGCTGGTCGGCTCGTCGGCCAGCAGCAGCCGGGGCCGGTTGGCCAGCGCCACCGCGACGGCCAGGCGTTGCTGCTCGCCGCCGGACAGCCGGCCCGCCGGGCTGCCGCCGAGCGGCTCCAGGCCGACGCGGCGCAGCAGGTCGCGCACGCGGCGCCGGTCGCGCCGCACGCCACGCTGGGCGAAGGCGACGTTCTGGGCCGCGCTCAGGTAGGGGATGAGGTTGCGCGCCGGGTTCTGGAGCACCACGCCCAGGTTGGCGGCCCGTACCCGGTCGAGCTTGCGCTGGTCGAGCGCGCCCAGGTCGGCGCCGTTCACCACCACCCGCCCGGCGCTGGGCCGCAGCAGCCCGGCCAGCAGCCAGAGCAACGTCGTCTTGCCCGCGCCGGAGGGGCCGAGCAGGGCGACCGTCTCACCGGCCTCCACCACGAGGTCCACGTCCCGCAGCGCCACGACCTCGACGTCCTGCGCCTTGTAGATCTGGACGACCCCGTCACACCGGACGACGCTCATGCGACCTCCCCACGTGGATCACCCGGTCGCAGCGCTCGGCGACCTCCGGGTCGTGCGTGGCCACCAGCAGGGCGGTGCCCTCGGCGGTGACGTTCATCAGCTCGTCCAGGACGACGGCGCGGTGGCCGGCGTCCTGCTCGGCGGTCGGCTCGTCGGCCAGCAGGACGGCCGGGCGCAGGGCCAGCGCCCGCGCGACCGCCACCCGCTGCTGCTGGCCGCCGGACAGCTCCTCCACCAGGTGGTCGGCGAACCGCTCGACCCGCAGCCGGTCCAGGGCGTGCGCGGCGCGCTCCATCGCCTCGGCCGGCGGCCGCCCGGCGGCGCGCAGCGCGACCTCGACGTTCTCGGCCGCGGTGAGCAGCGACAGCAGGCCGTAGGACTGGAAGATGAGCGCCAGGTCGGCGCGCAGGGCGGGCTGCTCGTCGAGGGGCACGCCCCGGACCATCACCCGCCCGGCGGCTGGAGGCAGCAGCCCGGCGAGCGTGGTGAGCAACGTGGTCTTCCCCGACCCCGACGGTCCCATCAGCGCCACCCGCTCGGCGGGCCGCAGGTCGAAGGTGAAGTCGGTGATGATCTCCCTGCCGCCCGCCCGGCAGGTCAGGGCGTGGCAGGACAGCGCGGCAAGCACGCTGCGAGCATTGGCGCATCCCTCCTGAACGGCAACATCGGTGTCTAAAGCGTTGCAAGTAAGTTGCAAGGTCCCCCGATAGCGTGAAAACGGATCACCCAGCACAGGGGCCTGGGTGATCCGTTCGTTATTGTTTCGTGAGGAACTCGTCGAGCAGGCCTGGTACCGTCCGCGCCGCCAGGTCGAGCCCGGCGGAGCCGTCCAGATCGGGCACGTCGTAGTGCCCGGGGCCGGCGGCCGTGGTCGCGGTGAGCGTGATCAGGCCGAGCCGCCGCTGGAAGTAGCTCTCCTTGATCCGCCAGCCGATGATGCCGCGCCGCTCCAGCGCCACCGTCCGCCGCGCGGCCACGCCCTGGCGCGAGACCAGGTGCCGCTCGCCCAGCGCGTGCCCCAGCGCCCGGTACTCCGCCCGGGCGTACAGCAGCGCGATCGGCAGGTTCACCAGCGGCAGCAGCCAGATCCAGGCCGGCAGCCACCACAGGTCGAGCAGCCCGGCCACGCCGGCCAGCACGACCGTCTCCACCACGCCCAGTCGCAGCCGGCGATGGAGCGCCGCCTTCGGCCGGCCGTGCAGCCGGGCCGGCAGGGCGGATCCGGAGACCTGGCCGGCCAGCTCCAGCGCGCCGGCCAGCGGCATGGGCGGGGTGAGCACCGAGACGTCGTCGGCCTCCTTCTCCTCCCGCTTGCGCAGGCCGGTGGTCACCACCTTGACCCGCGCGCCGCCGCCCAGCCGCAGCAGCAGCGGCTCGGCCAGCTCCACGCCGCGCAGCCGCCGCTCCTCCAGCGTCATCGAGCGCGTGGTGAGCAGCCCCCGGCTCAGCCGCAGCCGCCCCGGCTCGCGCTCCAGCCGGTAGCGGCCCCACGAGGTCGCGAAGACCGCCGCCGCTCCGGCCGCGCCGGCCAGCACGTTCACCGCGAGGATCAGCGGGACCGCCCGCCACGGGTCGCCGGTGACCCACTTCCATGCGGACTCGGCCAGGCCCTCGTCCAGGCCGAGTGCGTCCAGCGGCTTGTAGGCCGCGCCGAGCACCAGGGCGGCGCCGATGAACGACCACACCGTGAGCGGCGCGTACCGCAGCCACGACCAGTCGAGCACGGCCAGCGCCGGACGCTCGTGCTCGGCGGCCCCGGCCGCTCCCGTGGCCGGGGCGCGCAGCAGCAGGGCGTGCCGCAGGTCCTCGGCCTCCTGCCGGGTGAGCGGGTCGAGGGTCAGCTCGGCGTGCTCGCCGCCCGCCTGCTCGCCGGTGCCGACCTTCACCACGGCCAGGCCCAGGGCCCGCCGTACCGGGTCGGCTTTGAGATCGACGCTGCGCACCCGCTCGCGCGGGATCGAGCGGTGCTGCCGTACGGCGACGCCGCTGCGCAGCTCCAGCCGCTCGCCGGTCAGCCGCCAGCTCGTCGTGCGCAACCGCAGCAGGTCGTAGACCAGCGTGCCCAGCACAATGAGCACGCCCGCGCCCGCGCAGGCCAGCACGGTCGGCGTGACGCCCCAGTCGTTGGCCGAGGCGATGCGCACCAGCACCAGCACCGCCGGGGCGACGATGGTGAAGGAGAGCACCGCGGAGGCGGCCAGGCTGCGGCGGTCGAGGCCGCGCCAGTCCGTGCCGGCGACCTCGGCGCTCACGTGGCGTCACCTGGCGTGGCCTGGGTGATCGCGGTCAGCCGCTCGGCCAGCTCGGCGGCCTGGGCCGCGTCGAGCGCGTGCAGGGTGATCGCCCCGGCGGAGGAGGCCGTGGTGACCTTCACGTCGGCCAGCCCGAACAGGTTCTGCAGCGGCCCGCGCCGGGTGTCGACGGTCTGGATCCGTGACATCGGTGCCACCCGCCAGACCCGCTCCAGCCAGCCGGTGCGGGTGTAGACGGCCTCCTCGGTGACCTCCCAGCGCTGGAAGCGGTAGAGCATGCGCGGCCCGATCACCGACATCGCGCAGCAGGCCAGCAGCACGGCCGCGATCACCGCGCCGAGCCAGAGCGGCCGGTCGGTCAGGAACCAGTACGCCGGCACGACCACGGCGGCCAGCACGGCGGTGAGGATCAGCCGCTCGGCGGTCCAGCACGCGACCGCGCGCGGGTCGGGGGCGTGGCGCGGCGGCCTAAGCGTCGTCACCGGCGCTCCGATCCACCAGCACGATCAGCACCACCGCGAGGACGCCCACGATGAGGTTGGCGAAGACCTCGTACCCCTCGAAGAGCGCCAGCCGGTTGACCAGGGAGAAGCCGTCGCCGCTCCACCAGATGGCGTTGGCGACGCCGCCGACGCTCTGGATGATGAGGATCACGCCGATGATGTTCAGGACCTTGCTCATGGCCTCCACGATGGCCGCCCGGTGGGACGTCCCGCGTCGGCCAGCGGTCGGGAGCGACACCGACTTTGGTCGGTGTTCAGCGGGGCCCGCCACCCCCTAACCTCGGAGAACGTGACGGAGTATCGGTGGCTGCTGCCCTCGGTCCTGCTCGGCGACGGGCGGGAGGGCCGGCCGGTCAAGCGCTCGACGCGGGACTGGATCGTCGACGTGGCGCTCTTCGTGCTGGCCGCGCTGGCCACCCTCTTCGTCATCGAGGACCTGCGGCTGGGCGACCGGCCCATCGACGTGGTCGAGCAGGTGCTGGCCGCGCTGTCCTGCATCTCGCTGTGGCTGCGCCGCCGCTGGCCGGTCACGCTGTGCGTGGTGCTGACGCTGGTGTCGGCCTACTTCATCCTGGTCGGCGTCGCCGCCGCGATCCTGCTGTTCACCGTGGCGGTGCACCGGCCGTTCCGGATCTCCGGCCCGCTCATGCTGCTCAACGTGGCCACCCTGTTCCCGGCCGGCGCCTGGCGGCCGGATCCCGATCTGGGCTACTGGGGCGCGTTCTGGTTCGGCACCGGCCTGGTGCTGGTCTTCTCCGCCTGGGGCATGCTCGTGCGGGCGCGGCGCCAGCTCGTCTGGTCGTTGCGCCGCCAGGCCGAGGACTCGGCGCAGGAGGCGCGCCGGCTCGAACGCGAGCGCATCGCCCGCGAGATGCACGACGTGCTGGCCCACCGCATCTCCATCCTGAGCCTGCACGCCGGGGCGCTGGAGTTCCGGCCGGACGCCTCGCCCCGGGAGATCGCCCAGGCGGCCGGCGCCATCCGGGCCAGCGCGCACCAGGCGCTGCAAGACCTGCGCGAGGTGATCGGCGTGCTGCGGGCGGGCGGCGAGGAGGCCGCGCCCGAACGTCCCCAGCCCACTCTCGACGACATCCAGGAGCTGGTCACCGAGTGCCGGCAGGCCGGGATGCTCATCCGGCTGTCGGTCGAGGCGGGCGAGGTGCCCGAGCGGCTCGGGCGCGACTCCTACCGCATCGTCCAGGAGGCGCTCACCAACGCGCGCAAGCACGCGCCCGGCGCTCTCGTCACGGTCCGCGTATGGGGCGCGCCCGGCGAGGGGCTGAGCATCCGGGTGCGCAACCCGCAGCCGGTGCGCGCCGGCCGCTTCCCCCTGCCGGGCGCGGGCTCGGGCCTGATCGGCCTGGCCGAGCGCGTCTCGCTGCTCGGCGGGCGCCTCACGCACGGCACCGCACCCGGCGGCGACTTCGACCTGGAGGCCTGGCTACCGTGGAACGCGTGATCCGTGTCCTGATCGTCGACGACGACGCCCTGGTCCGCGCCGGGCTCTCCATGATCCTGGCGGGCGCCGGCGACATCGAGATCGTGGGCGAGGCCGCCGACGGCGCCCAGGTGCCGCCGCTGGTCTCGAGCCTGCGGCCCGACGTCGTCCTGATGGACATCCGCATGCCGCAGATCGACGGCCTGGCGGCCACCGAGACGTTGCGCGCCGCGCCGGAGCCGCCCGAGGTGGTCGTGCTCACCACCTTCCACGCCGACGCCCAGGTGCTGCGCGCGCTGCGGGCCGGGGCGGCCGGCTTCCTGCTGAAGGACATCCCGCCCGCCGACCTGGTCGCCGCGATCCGCCGGGTGGCCGCGGGCGAGCCCATCCTGTCGCCGGCGGTGACCCGCCAACTGATCACCCACGTCTCCGACGGCGCGGGACCCGACCGGCGCACCCGTGCCCGCGGCCTGCTGGAACGGCTCAGCGAGCGCGAGCGCGAGGTGGCGATCGCGGTCGGGCAGGGCAAGTCCAACGCCGAGATCGGCGGCGAGCTCTACATGAGCGTCGCCACGGTCAAGGCGCACGTCTCGCGCATCCTGACCAAGCTCGGGCTCAACAACCGGGTGCAGATCGCCCTGCTGGTCTACGACGCGGGCTAGCCCAGCATGGCCTCCAGCCGCGCCCGGTGCATGACCAGGTCGTCGGGGTCGTCCGGCATGGCCTGCTCGCCGAAGTGGATGCGGCGGTGCCAGACCCTGGCCATGATCACGCCGTGCCGAAGGGCCGCGTAGGTCTCGTAGAAGTCGAGGTCGCGCGGCTCGTAGCCGCTCGCCTGCCGGTAGGCGGCGCAGACCTGCTCCCGGGTCAGGAAATCGGGCAGCCCCGGCAGCCCGAACACCTCGGCCACGTCCTGGAAGAAGCGGTGCAGGAAGATCATCCAGCCGAGGTCGAGCTCCGGCGGGCCGCAGGCGGCCATCTCCCAGTCGAGCACGGCCACCGGCTCGAAGTCGCGGTACATCACGTTGCCGATCCGGGCGTCGCCCCAGCTCAGCACGTCAGGCCCGGGCTCGGCCGGCCAGTGGTCCTCCAGCCAGGCGAAGGCCCGCTCCAGCAGGGGGACGGGCAGCGCGCCGTGCGCCCAGTCGTAGTAGCGGCGGGTCGCCGTCACGTGCGCGCGCAGGCCGGGCGGCCCGAGGAAGTCCAGCCGGCCGGGGGACAGGGGCGCCGTGTGCAGGGCGGCCAGCAGGCCGACCGTGCGGTCCTGCAACCGCCGCAGGTCGGCCGGGTCGGCCTCCAGCAGCCAGCCCTCGAAGGTGTACGGCATGACGTCCGGCGGCACCAGGCCCTCCTCCCGCGCCATGACCAGGAACGGCACGCCCAGGTGCGCCGGATCGGGCTCGAACCACAACGGGCGCGGGGCCGGCACGTGCTCGGCGGCCAGCCGCATCACCTCGAACTGGGCGCCCAGGTCGTAGCTGGGGAAGACCGGGACCGCCTCGGGAGCCGGGGCCAGCCGGGCCACGCACCGCTGCTCGCGGCCGTCCGGGGCGAGCCTGGCGGTGAAGAAGAGCGTCTCGCTCGACAGGCCGTTGCCGGTTGGGCGCTCCAGCTCGGAGACCGCCGAGCGCTCGCCGGTCCGGCCGCGCAGCCAGGTCTGGACGCGCAGGCGCAGGTCGTCGAGGTCGCGGGTGGAGGTGCGCAACTGCTCCGGCATGGCACAGTCGTATACCCCTACCAAGCGCTTGTCCAGGTTCGGTCACGGGTGCGGCAGCCGTACCCTTGTGAAAAGAAAGACAACCTGACGGAGGCGTAAGGATGAGCTCAGCCGGCGAAGGCCTGTCTCGTCCGCTTCCCGAGCAAGTCCGGCTCAACGTCGTGGATCTGGCCGCCCAGGTGCTCGGGTCGGCGCCCGCTGCCGCCATTCCGCCGCCGCTGCGCGGCATCGCGCGCTTCGATCCGCGCAAGCGCGCCAAGCTCGGCGGCGCGCCGATCGCCGCCCAGCTCGAGAACGACAAGGAATTCCGCGAGCTGGTCGCCGAGGCCGTCGAGAAGGGCTGGCCCGAGCTCGCGGCGAGCCTGGCCGAAGGCACCGTCCCGCCCGCGGCCGACCCCGTGCTGGTGGCTGCCGCTGCCTATCTCATCCGCCCGCCCGGCTGGCCGCAGATGGTGGAGTCCGCCCGCGCCGACCTCGAACAGGTGGCCGCCGCCGCCGAGGGCAGCGCGCAGGAGCAGACCGTCGTGCGGCTGCGCGAGCAGGTCGCCGCGCTGAAGAGCGCGGCCAAGGAGGAGGCCGAGCGGCTGCGCGAGCAGCTCAAGGCGGCCCGCGCGGAGAACTCCGACCTGCGCCGCAAGCTTCACGAGTCGCGCGAGCGCGCCAAGGCCGCCGACCGGCGCGCCGAGGAGCTGGAGCAGGAGGCCCAGGAGGCCCGATCGCTGGCCGCCAGCGCGGGCAGCTCGGGCGAGGCCGAGCTGCGCCGGCTCAAGGAACGGCTCCACGACGTCGAACGGCAGCTCGAAGCCTCCCGCCGCGCCGCCCGCGAGGGCCGCAGCATCGAGGACGCGCGCATCCGCGTGCTGCTCGACGCGCTGCAGGACGCCTCGGCCGGGCTGCGCCGCGAGCTGGCGCTGCCGACCACCATCCACCGGCCGGCCGACTCGGTCACCGGCCTGGCCCCGGGCACGCCCAAGGTCGCGGCGCGGGCGCTGGCCGACGACGACCCGCAGCTCTTCGACCAGATCGTGGCGCTGCCCCAGGTCCATCTGATCATCGACGGCTACAACGTCACCAAGACCGGGTACGGCACGCTGACCCTGGCCGACCAGCGGGCCCGGCTGATGACCGGCCTGGCCGGGCTGGTCGCGCAGACCCGCATCGAGGTCACCGTGGTCTTCGACGGCGCCGAGCTCAACGCGCACGTCGCGGTCAACGCCCCGCGCGGCGTCCGGGTGCTGTTCAGCCAGCCGGGGGAGATCGCCGACGACCTCATCCGGCAGCTCGTGCGCGCCGAGCCGCCGGGCCGCGCGGTGGCCGTGGTCTCCTCCGACCGAGAGGTGGCCGAATCGGTGCGGAAGATGGGAGCCAGACCGGTTCCGTCCGCTCTGCTGTTGCGCCGGCTCGGCCGCGCCTAGCGTTTGCCGGGGCAGGATTCCCCGAAGCGTTCAGTTCACACCTGCAACTTCTGTACCATTTGCCCCAGGTGTGATCACTGGGAGGCGACGCTGTGAGGTTGGGCCGGGTACCGCTGGTCGCCGGATTGGCGGTCGGAGCGTTGCTGGTACATCCCGGCGGGGCGGTCGCCGACCCCAAGCCGACCGTCCGGCAGGCCAAGGCCCGCCTGGCGAAGCTCAACGACCAGGCCGACAAGGTCGTCGACCGCTACAACAAGGCGACCGAGGACTACAAGGCCGCCAAGAGCCGGTACGGCAAGCTGAACGAGCGCTACAAGGCCAAGCTGGCCACCGTCGCCGGGCTGCGCTCGCAGGTGGTCACCATGGCGGTCGACAGCTACCAGACCGGCACCGACCTGACCGCCGCCACGGTGGTCCTCGGCAACGACAGCCCGGCCGACACGCTCACCGGCATGGCCCTGGCCGACCAGCTCGCCGCCGAGCGCGGCCAGCGCCTGGCGCAGTTCCTCCAGGAGAACCAGGGCCTGAAGGCCCAGCGGGACGAGGCCGAGAGCGCGCTGAGCGACGCCGACGCCAAGCGGGACAAGGTCGCCGATGACCGGTCCGAGATCCTCAAGCTGATCAAGAAGCAGAAGGCCCTGCTGGTCCGGCTGGGCGCCTACAAGACCGGTGACCCCAACAGCCCGGGTCTGGTCTACAACGGCCCGGCCCGTGGCAACGCCGCCGCCGCGCTCACCTTCGCCTACGCCCAGGTCGGCAAGCCGTACCGGTACGGAGGCACGGGGCCGGACGGCTTCGACTGCTCCGGGCTGACCCAGGCCGCGTGGCGGGCGGGCGGCGTGGAGCTGCCGCGCACGACGTGGGACCAGTGGGCCTGGGGCGCCAACCGCAAGGTGGACCTCAAGGCGCTCCAGCCGGGCGACCTGGTCTTCAGCGAGGGTCTGGGGCACGTGAGCCTGTACGCGGGCGACGGCAAGATCGTGCACGCGCCGCAGACCGGTGATGTGGTCAAGGTGGTCAACCTCGCCGACTACGGCCGACCGCTGGTAGGCGCCGTCCGCCCCTAAGGTGGTGAGAAATATCACCTTATAAAGGGGCGCTTCCGTGTGGCTTCGTGACGCCGTCCTGTACCAGATCTACCCCCAGAGCTTCGCCGACGCCAACGGCGACGGCATCGGCGACCTCGCCGGCATCGAGTCGCGCCTGGACTACCTGTCCTGGCTCGGCGTCGACGCGCTCTGGCTGAGCCCGTGCTTCGCCTCGCCGATGGCCGACGCCGGCTACGACGTGCGCGACTACTTCAGCATCGACCCCCGCTACGGCACCGAGGCGGACCTGCTCTCCCTGGTGGAGAAGGCCCGCGCCAAGGGCATCCGCATCCTGCTCGACCTGGTCGCCGGGCACACCTCCGACCAGCACCCGTGGTTCCTGGCCTCCGCCGCCGACCCCGGCGACCACCGCTACATCTGGTCCGACCGTGAGGTCCCCGGCTTCGTGCCCTCACCGGGCAGCCGGCCGGGCTCCTACCGCCCCAACTTCTTCGCCTTCCAGCCGGCCCTGAACTTCGGCTACGCGCGTCAGGACGAGGCCGAGCCCTGGCGCCAGCCGGTCGACGCGGAAGGGCCCACGGTCAACCGCAGGGCGCTGCGCGAGATCATGTCCCACTGGCTGGAGCGCGGCGTGTCGGGCTTCCGGGTGGACATGGCCGCCTCGCTGGTCAAGGACGACCCCGGCCACGTGGAGACCGCCAAGCTCTGGCGCGAGCTGCGCGGCTGGCTCGACGAGGCCTTCCCGGAGGCCGTGCTGCTGTCGGAGTGGGGCGATCCCAAGGTCTCGGTGCCCGGCGGCTTCCACGCCGACTTCTTCCTGCACTTCTCCGGCCTGGCCTTCCGCTCGCTGTGGGACAACGGCGCGGTGACCACCGAGTGGGACAAGATCGACTCGCCCTACTTCGACCCGGCCGGGGCCGGCACGACCGCGCACTTCCTGGCCGAGTGGCAGGAGGCCATGGAGGTCATCGGCGCCTCCGGCCTGATCTCGCTGCCCTCCAGCAACCACGACTGGCCGCGCCTGGCCAGCGGCACGCGCGAGGGCGAGCAGCTCAGGGCCGCCTTCACCTTCCTGCTGACCTGGCCGGGCCTGCCGGCGATCTACTACGGCGACGAGATCGGCATGCGGTACGTGCCCGGCCTGCCGGACGTCGAGGGCAGCCGGCTCCTGCCCGGCTACAACCGCGCCGGCTCCCGTACCCCCATGCAGTGGGACAAGGCCGACCCGCAGATCACCTACCTGCCCGCCGACCCCGACCCGGCGCGCCCCAACGTCGCCGACCAGCGCGCCGACCCCGGCTCGCTGCTGCACACCGTCCGCGAGCTGATCGCCCTGCGCCGGGCCCATCCCGATCTCGGTACGGCGGAGCCGGTCGAAGTGCTGCACGCCGGTTACCCGTTCGTCTACCGGCGCGGGCGGTTCGTGGTCGCCGTCAACCCGGGCGCCGCGCCGGCGTCGGTCGAGCTGCCGGGTTCGCGAGGCCGGCTCGTATCCGGCGCGGCGGCGGACTGGATCCGGCTCGACGGCTTCGGTCACGCGATCTTCGAACTGGTGTGACGCATGTGACAGATGTGACTTGACGGGCATTGTGAGGAGGTCAGTGTGACGCGAATCACAAAGACATCACGAAACGGTGATGGAGCAGGGATCGCTCTTCTGACTATCGCGCGGGGAAATCCTGACTCTTGACGGTGGCTTTGCCCTCCGTTGGCGTGCGGGGTACTTTCTGGCCTCGCGGCGTTCCAGCCAGGACGCCGCGATTTCGCGAGTCGGCCGCAAGATCGCCGATCGGACAGATTGAGATCCGCTTGCCGAATCCGCGCAGCCAGGAGGCGCGGAGCCGGGGACCCAGAGTTCCAGGGGTGAATCAGCGCAGCGCGCTGTAGGGCGACCTTCCACGCCCGAATCCGTCAGCTAACCCGGTAGGCGTTCGTGGAAGTCCCGAGGAGACACCCTGTCTACCCGTCAGATCCCCCGTTTGTCATGCCTTGCCATGGGCGGAGTCGTGTTCGGCACCGCCCTCACCGGCCTCACCGCCACTCCGGCACAGGCCGTGACGAACACCCCCGCCGCCGCTCCGGTCACTTCGAGCGGTACCGCCACGGTGGTCACGACCACCGGGCGGCCTGCGAAGATCGCTTGGCCCGCCAAGGCCGCCCGGTCCGCCCGGGCCGCCAAGGCGGCCAGGCAGAAGGTGAGGGCCGCCAAGGCCGTCGCCGTCGCCAAGGCCCAGATCGGTGACCCGTACCGCTTCGGCGCCACCGGGCCCGGCTCGTTCGACTGCTCCGGCCTCGTCCAGTACGCCTGGCGCAAGGCCGGGATCAGGATCCCGCGCGTGACGCACAGCCAGTACGCGGGCATCAGGACCAAGGTGTCGTGGCGCAACCTGCGCCCCGGCGACCTGATGTTCTTCAGCGGGCGCGGGCACGTCGGCATGTACGTCGGCAAGGGCCGGATGGTCCACTCGCCTCGCACCGGCAAGACCGTGCGGGTCGAGAAGCTCAGCGGCTGGCGCAAGCGCGCCTTCGCCGGAGCGGTCCGCCCCGGCGGCTGACCTCGTGAAGGCCCCGCCCTGTTCCGGGCGGGGCCTTCGCAGGTTTCCCCCTCTGCTTCCCGGCTTTTCCGGCTGGGTGGGCGGGTGCCGCTAACCTGGCAGGATGCCGACCCGGGTGACCCGCAGAGCCGCACTGCTGCTCGCGCTCACCTGCACCGCGGCCGCCCCCCTCGACCCGCCGGCCCCCTTCCGCGGGGCCACCGCCACCCACGGCGCCGCCTCCCGCGTGCTCGCCGAGCCGGGCACGCCGGCCGGCCTCGACCTCCCCGACCTGGCCCGCCGCGCCGACACCGCCGCCACCCGCGTGGACCGCACGCTGGGCACCCGGGTCCGGCCCCTGGTCCTGGTCCCCGCCACCGACGCCGGCGCCGCCCGCCTGATCGGCGCCGCGCCCGAAGCCGTCGCCGGCCTCGCCGCCCTGGCCGACCAGGGCCGGGTGATCATCGTCCCTGGCGGCTACACCCGCCTCACCGAGACCGGCCGCGACGTCGTCCTCACCCACGAGCTCACCCACGTGGCCGCCGGAACCGGCCGCGTCCCGCCGTGGCTGCGCGAGGGCTTCGCCGACTACGTCGCCTACCGCGACTCCGGCCTGAGCGTCGAGGCCGCCGCCGCCGAGCTGCTGGCCGACATCCGGGCGGGACGCCTGCCGTACCGGCTGCCGGAGGGTTTCGGGCCGCCCCGGCAGGCTCAGGCCTACCAGGAGGCGTGGCTCGCCTGCCGGCTCATCGCCGCCGAGTACGGCGAGGCGCGGCTCGTGCGGCTCTACCGGGACGCCGCGCAGGGCAAGCTTGATCTGACGCCGTTCGGCGACTTCACCGCGAGATGGCGCGCCCATCTCAAGCACCTGGGGAGAGGCGATGACGGAGCGGGGGCTTGAGGGAGAGGTTCAAGGAGAGGTTCAGGGAGAGGCGATGGCCGAGGGGGAGCGCGGTGCGCCGAGGCCGGGGCTGCTGCGCAGGCAGGCGGGCATCGCGCTGGCCGTACTGGGCACGGCGATCGTGGCCGTGGTCGCGTTCACCACGCCCTGGGACCCGCTGCCGCTGCGGGTGCAGCCCGATCCGGCCCGTGACTTCACCCCGGCCGAGATCGCCCGCGCCCAGGCGTTCGACGCGGCGCTCAGCGCGCCCGCCTACCTGTCGCTCGGCCTCACCGTGCTCTTCGCCGGGATCCTCATCGCCACGCCCTTCGGCGCCCGCGTCCTGGCCCGGCTGCGCGGGCCGTGGTGGCTGCGGGTGCTGCTGGGCGTGCTCGTGCTCACCCTGCTGGTCGAGGCGCTGCGCTGGCCGCTGGGGATGTGGTACGAGGTACGGCTGCGCGAGTTCGGGCTGTCCACGCAGGACTGGGGCTCGTGGAGCGCCGACCGGCTCAAGAACATCGCCGTCCGCGTCGCCATCCTCGGCGTGATGATCGTCGTGCTGGCGGCGCTGGCGCGACGGCTCAAGCGCTGGTGGATCCCGGCCGCCGCCGGTGCCTTCGCCTTCACCCTCGCCGCCTCCTTCGTCTACCCGATCGTCTTCGAGCCCCTCTTCAACGACTTCCGCTCGATGCCTCCCGGCCAGCTCCGCACCGACCTGCTCGCCATGGCCCAGCGCGACGGCGTGCCCGTCGACGACGTGCTGATCGCCGACGCCTCCCGGCGCACCACCGCGCTCAACGCCTACGTCTCCGGCTTCGGCGCCACCCGCCGCATCGTCGTGTACGACACGCTGCTCAAGGCGCCCGCCGACGAGGTCGAGCTGATCGTCGCGCACGAACTCGGCCACGCCAAGAACCGCGACGTGCTCAACGGCACGCTCATCGGCGGGCTGGGCGCCGCCTTCGGCGCCGTCCTGCTCTTCCTGGTCTACGGTCTGGTACGGCGGCGCACCGGCGGCCTGTCCATCGCCGACCCCCGCGCGGTCGGCGTCGTCATGGGACTGATGAGCCTGGCCACCGTCCTGTCCGGCCCGCTCCAGAACGTCGTCAGCCGGCACGTCGAGGCCCGGGCCGACCTCAACTCCCTCGACCTCACCCGCGACCCGGCCACCTTCATCGCCATGCAGAAGCGGCTGGCCGTCACCAACATCTCCGACCTTTCGCCCGACTGGCTGGAGTACCTGCTGTACGCCTCCCACCCGACCGCCCCCCAGCGCATCGCCATGGCCCGCACCTGGGCCCTGGAGAACGGCCTTCCCGAGCCGTGAGCAGGGTCCTGATCGTCACCAACGACTTCCCGCCCCGGCCCGGCGGCATCCAGTCGTTCGTCCACGGTCTGGCCTCGCGCCTGCCCGGGGTGGTCGTGTACGCCTCCTCGTGGCGGGGGAGCGCCGAGTTCGACGCGCGCCAGCCGTACCCGGTGATCCGGCACCCCTCCTCCGTCATGCTGCCCACGCCCGCCGTCGCCCGCCGGGCCGCCGCCCTGGTCGCCGCGTACGGCGTGGACACCGTCGTCTTCGGCGCCGCCGCTCCGCTCGGGCTGCTCGCGCCGCGCCTGCGGGCCGCGGGGGTGCGGCGGGTCGTCATGCTCACCCACGGGCACGAGGCCTCCTGGGCGGCGGCGCCGGGCTTCCGCTCTGTGCTGCGCCGGATCGCCGCCTCGGCCGACGTCGTCACCTACCTGGGCGACTACACCCGTGCGCGGCTCCTGCGCGCCGTGCCCGCCGCCAAGCTCGTCCGCCTGGCCCCCGGGGTGGACCCCGCCCGTTTCCGCCCTTCCCCCGCCGCCGCCTCCGCCGTCCGCGCCCGCCTGGGCCTCGGCGACCGGCCCGTCGCGGTGTGCGTGTCGCGCCTTGTCCCGCGCAAGGGCCAGGACCAGCTCATCCGGGCCTGGCCGTACGTCCTTCGCGCTCTGCCCGACGCCGTGCTCCTCTTGGCCGGTGGCGGCCCTTACCGCCGCCGTCTGGAACGCCTGGCCGCCTCCCTGTCCCTCACCACCTCCACCGGCTGGCCCACTCCCACCCAGCCCCCTACGCCGGCCCACCCCACTTCGGTTAACCAGCCCCCCACATCCGCCCCGCCCATTCCGGCGGGTCAGCCCACCACGTCCGCCCCGCCCGTTCCGGCGGGTCAGCCCCCCGCGGCGGTCCAACCGTTTCCATCCGGCCAACCCATTACGCCGCTGTCACCAACCTGCGCACCCGCCGACATCCACTTCACCGGCACCATCCCCGCCGAAGACCTGGCGTCACTGTACGCCGCCGCTGACGTCTTCGCGATGCCATGCCGCACCAGATGGCGCGGAATAGACGTCGAAGGCCTGGGCATCGTCTTCCTGGAAGCCTCAGCCGCCGCCCTCCCGGTGATCGCCGGCGCCTCGGGCGGCGCCCCCGACGCGGTACGGCACGGCGAAACCGGCCTGATAGTCGACGGCGAATCCCTCCCAGACCTGACCACAGCCCTCATAGACCTCCTCTCCGACCAGGACAGATCCCGAAAAATGGGCATCCTGGGCCGAGAGTGGATCACCCAGGAATGGTCCTGGGACCAAGTAGTCACCCGCTTCGACAGCATCCTGCGCTTGCCATGACGTCGCGATGATGCCATGATGACGTCATGGAGTTGACGACGTACATCGAAGGCCTCCGCCAAGAGTTCGGCTCGGCGGCAGAGGCCGCCGGCCCGGAGGCCGCGTCCGCAGCCGACCGCCTGACCTCGGTCCTGGAGTCGGCGATCCGGCTCACCCTCATCGAGGTCCTGTCCGACGCCGCCGACGAGGTCACCCGCCAGATCGACCCGGCCGTCGTCGAACTACGCATCCGCGGCCGCGAGCCCCAATTCGTGGTCTCCGGCCCCCTGGCCCACCCAGGCCACCCCGCCCACCCGGGCCACCCCGACTACGCCAGCCCCCCGGCCCCGCCCGTACCCCCCACTCCGCCCTTCCCCCCGCCCCCACCCGGCTACGAGCCCACGGAGGACGGCACAGCCCGCATGACGCTGCGCCTGCCCGAATCCCTCAAATCCCGCATCGAACAAGCCGCGAGCTCCGCCGGCGTCTCGGTGAACTCCTGGCTTGTCCGAGCCCTCTCGACAGCCCTCTCCGACCCCACCACCGCCCACCCCACCCCACCCCCAACCGGCAAACGCCTCAGCGGTTGGGTCCGCTAGAAAGCCCACCCAAGCCCCCTCGGAGCCGCCGACACCAGCGCCTCGTCACGGGGGCCGCAGCACCACCCCTGGCGGACACTGCTCTGAGCAAGACCAGCCCAACTCGGCTACGACGACAGCGGGAGGACGCCAGGCACCACGACGCCGGCCACCACGACGTCAACGTTTTGACGAGCGCGGAAGGTGGCGCCCGGTGCGACGTCAGCGGGTGCGACCTCACCCGCCCGCCGATTCATGGCCCACCCCTTGCCGCCCCCGCTAGACGCACCTGACGCACCTGAGGCACCTGACGCATGTGAGGCACCTTAGGCACATGAGGCACCTAAGACGCCTGAGGCGCCCGAACCACCCAACGTGCAGGTGAGCTACGCACCCAACCCCGCGCGGCCCACCAGCAGAACCACAGCCCTAACCCACCCATAACCCACCGAACCGGAGCTTTGCCATGCCCGAATTCCCCACCCCAGCCCCCATCAGCCTCCACGTGGAAATCCCCGCCGGGCGGATCCGCCTCACCGCCTCCCCCCGCACCGACACCACGGTCGAAATCCGCGGCCTCAACAAAAGCGGCGAGGAATACGCCGAATCCATCTCTGTCCAACACTCCGGCGACACCATCTCGATCCTCGGCCCCCGCCAAAGCCTGATGCGTTCCCCTTCCGTCGAGGTCCTGGTCGCCCTCCCCGCCGGCTCCCACCCCACCGTCAAAACCGCCTCAGCCGACATCTCCCTCCACGGCCCCTTCGACGTCGCCCGCCTCCACACCGCCTCCGGCGACATCCACTTCGACCGCCTAGGCGCCACCCGCATCAAGACCGCCTCAGGTGACGTCGCCGGTGACGTCATCGAGGGCGACGCCGACATCACCACCGCCTCGGGCGACGTCCGCATCGCCTCCATCACCGGCGACGCCAAAATCGACACCGCCTCCGGCGAGTACACCCTCCGCCACGTCGCCGGCGACATCACCGCCAAGTCCGCCTCCGGCGACCTCGACTTCACCAACGTCCAGGGCCGAAGCCTGAACGCCCGTACCGCCTCCGGCGACGTCACCGTCGGCATCCCCGACGGCACCGCCGCCTGGCTGGACGTCTCCTCCATCAGCGGCCGCGTCTCCTCCCGTCTGGAGAACAGCCCGGCCCCCGCCGACGGCGACCCCACCGTCGAGGTCGGCGTCCGCACCATCAGCGGTTCCATCACCATCGTCCGAGCAGGAGCCACCCGATGAACGCCTTCATGACCGAACTCCTCATCCTCGACCATCAGGAGCGCCTCGCCGAAGCCGAGCACGCCCGCCTGATAGCCCGCACCCGCCCCCACCACCCCCGCCCTCACCCCTCCACCCTCCGCACCCCCCTCCGCCACCGCATGGCCACCGCCCTCCACCACCTCGCCGACACCATCGACCCCACCCCCCACCGCACCTAGCCCCTCGGCCAAGCGGAACCCTCACGACCCCTTCGCCAAGGGCACCCTCACGCCCCCGGCCCACTCGTCCACTTCGCCCCCGCCGTCCGCTGACCCCGGCCTCCGCCCTCGCCTCCGCCCTCGCCCCCGCCCCCGCCCCGCCCCGCCCCGCCCCGCCCCGCCTACTCTTTGCCTTCCCCAACGTCCGCCCACACCGTCCCCCGCCCGCGGGCCCGCCGGTCCGGTCTCCGCCTCCGCGGCCTGCCTCGCCGTCCCTCCGCGTGTCCCCGGCCCAGGTCTCCACCCCCCGGCCCATGCCTTCGTCTCCGGCCTCCGTCCCGGTCGCGGGCTTCCGGTCCCGGTCCCGCCCTCTGTCTCGGGCTGGCCCGCAGCCTTGGCCGTCGTCCCTGGTCGTGGGCTACCTAGCGACCTCCGCCCTACCGGACGTTCCCGTCCCGCCTACTCTTCGGCCTGCCGGCCCGACTCCGCTGCCCTCGACTTCCTCCGTCTCCTGAGTCAGCCCGGTATCGGCCTCAGCCCCGATTCCGGCCTCGGGTTCGTCTACGGCCCCAGCTTCGGTTTCGCTCTCAGCCCCGGCTCTGGGTCAGTCCAATTCCGGCCCAGCACGATCGCGGCCTGATCCCCAGCTTCCAGCTCCGCTGCTCTCGGCTCCCGACATCCCGCCCAGGCTGCGCTCCTCGCCTCCGCCCGTACTGCCCGCCGCTCCGGCTTCGCCTCCTGCGGCATCTCTAAGTGGCCGCCCGACCGATGAGGCGACTCATGAGACGCATACCTGCTCCACTCCTGCTGCCGGGAGGCGACCGAAGCCGGGCCGGCGAGGAGGCGATGGGAACCCGCGCAGAGAGCGGAACTGGGCGTTGACGGGATCGCGGATGGGGTGTGACAGTAAAGCCAGTCAATCGATTGATTGGGAGTTGGAGTGTCGAATCTCGACCGAGTACGGCAGGCAGCGGTACGGCTGTTTGCGGAGCGGGGGTTCGCCGCGACGGGGATCCGGGAGATCGGCAAGGCAGTGGGGCTGAACTCGGGGACGCTGTACCACTACGCGAGCGGCAAAGAGGA
This sequence comes from Nonomuraea sp. NPDC050328, assembly GCF_044459405.1. Taxonomy (NCBI): domain Bacteria; kingdom Bacillati; phylum Actinomycetota; class Actinomycetes; order Streptosporangiales; family Streptosporangiaceae; genus Nonomuraea; species Nonomuraea sp. NPDC050328. The sequence continues at coordinate 704,351 of NZ_JBITIW010000002.1, forward strand.
ACTGCTGGTCGGCATCATGCGGGCCGGAATGGAGGAACTGCTCAGGGTGGGACGGGAAGCGGTCGGTCTGAGTACAGAGCCGACGGTGCAGCTTGGGCGGCTGGTGGTGGCGCACGTGACGATGGAGGCGGTCAATCCGCTGACCTCGACGGTGAACGATCGGGAAATCCGGTCGCTGACGGGGGGCAATCTTGTCGCGATGGTCGAGATGCGGGACGAGTACGAGGCCCTGTTCCAGGGGGTGCTGGAGGAGGGCGTCAGGCGAGGGGACTTTCGCATCACCGATGTCGGGGTGACGCGGTTGGCGTTGGTCGAGATGTGCAACGGGGTGGCTCACTGGTTCCGGCCTGGTGGGCGGTTGTCGATCTCGCAGGTGCAGGATCTCTACCTTGAGCTGGCCTGTCGGTTGGTCGGGGCTCGGGCGGTGGTTCGGGCGGAGTGCGGGCCGGAGGTTCGGGTCTCGATGCTGGGGTCTGAGCCTCGAGACACAGCAGCGGAAGGGCCTGGGGAGGCCGCGGGAGCTCCGGCAGTTGTGGGAGCCGGTGGAGCTGAGAGGCCGTAGGGAGTAGGTGGCGGCGACGGTTGCGGTGGTGGCGGTGGTCGGGGCGGCAAGCGGCGGATCACGGCGGCATCGGCGGGCCGCGGAGATGACGGATGGGACCGCGGTTGTGGCGGCGCGTGGGGGCGGCCTCTGCTGGAGCGCGGCTGCGGCGGTGGATGGCGGAGATCCCCGAAGGCCTGAGTGGTGACGGTGGATCGCGGTGAGATCCGGTTGGCCGGCTGGTGTGGCCGTGGCGGCCACCGGTGCACCGGTGGTGGTGGCGGTCGAGATCGCGGCTACGACGGCTGGATCACAGTAGCGGCGGTGCACTGCGGCGGTGACCAGTGGACAGGCGGTGAACGGTGGACGGGCGGTGAACGGTGGAGTGGGCGGTGAACGGTGGACCGGCGGTGAACGGCGGAGTGGGCGGCGAACGGCGGAGTGGGCGATGACCGGCGGACGGGGCGGTGAACGGTGGGGTGGGGCGGTGAGCGCTGGTCGGCAGCGGTGATTGCTGGACTGCGGCAGGTGGCCGGGGACCGCAGTGGTGTCGAGGGCGGTCTCTGGGGTGGGTGGGTGCGGGCTGGTGGGTGAGTGGTCGTTGTCGGTGGAGGGCTCGTAGTGGAGGTGGCGTGTGGTGGTGGGCATGGGTGGTTCGCGGGTTGGGCTGATGGGGGACGGGGTGGCTCCGCCGTACGGCTCGGTTTCGGAGTTGGTGCGGGCGGCGGCGGTGCGGTTCGGGGAGGCGGAGTTTTTGCGGTTTGCGGAGGGGGCGCTGAGTTTTCGGGAGGTTGATGCGCGGAGTGAGCGGCTGGCTCACGTGCTGGCGGTTCAGGGGGTGAGCTCGGGGGATCGCGTGGCGATCATGATGGGGAACACGCTCGGGTGGCCGCTGAGTTGGTTCGCGGTTCTGAAGGCCGGGGCGATTGCGGTGCCGGTGAATCCGCGGTTACGGGAGGCGGACCTCGGGTTTGTGTTGCGGGATTCGGGCGCCTGTTTCGTGTTGACGGAAGAGGAGCATCTCGGGGTCGTCGAGGGGGTGGTGGGGCGGCTGGAGCGGGCTCCGGTGGTTCAGACGTTGGCGGGGTTGGAGGCGGCGGTTCGGCGGGCGCCGGAGACTCCGCTGGTGGTTACGCCGGATGGTGGGGAGATGGGGCCGGGCGCGGGCAACTGGTCGCAGGCTGGGGAGTCTCCGGGCGGAGCGAGTGTCTGGCCGTGGGGTGAGGGGCCAGAGGGTGGAGCGGGGGTCGGGCCGCGCGGCAAGGGGGCAGAGTGTGGGGTGGGTGTCTGGCCTGGTAGCTGGGTGAACGACTGGCCGGGGGGCTGGTCGGGGAGTGGGCTGGCTACGGGCGGGAGGTCGGCGGGCGGGGGGTCCTCGGCTGGGAGTGCGGCCGCGAAGGGTGGCATCGCCGCTTCGGAAAGAGCGCTCGGGGACGGCGGGGGGATTGCCAACTTTCAGTACACGTCCGGGACGACGGGGTTTCCCAAGGCGTGCATGCTCACGCACGACTACTGGCTGAGGACCGCGTGGCTGGTGGCGCGGCAGGTGAGGGTGCGGGAAGACGACGTGGTGCTGATGACGCAGCCGTTCTCGTACATGGATGACCAGTGGATGGCGGTGCTGTGCCTGTATGCGGGGATTCCGCTGGTGGTGCTGCCCAGGTTCTCGGCGTCGGGGTTCTGGCCGGCGGTGCGGGAGCATCGGGCGACGCTGACCTACGTGCTGGGGACGATGCCGCTGCTGATGCACAAGCAGCCGCCCAGCCCGCTGGATCGGGTGAACGACATGCGGGTGGTGCTGTGCTCGGGGATCGCGCCGCATCTGCACGAGGTCTTCGAGGAGCGGTGGGGGGTGCCGTGGCGGGAGATCTACGGCTCGACCGAGAGCGGGCTGGATCTGCTGGTCGCGCCCCAGGAGGACGAGACCGTGGGGACGGGGGCGATGGGGTGCGCGCCGCCGGGCAAGGAGGTGCGCGTCGCGGGCCCGGACGGGCGGGAGGTGGCCGCGGGGGCGGTCGGGGAGATCGTGGTGCGGGGGCTGCCCATGATGCTGGGCTACTGGAACCAGCCGGAGGCCACCGCGGAGGTGTTCGCGGGGGGCTGGTATCACACGGGTGACCTGGGGTTCCGCGATCCGGAGGGGCGGATCCATCACGCGGGGCGGTTGACGGACAGCGTGCGGCGGGGTGGGGAGAACATCTCGTGCGCGGAGGTGGAGAGCGTGCTGGCGCAGCACCCGGCGGTGGCGGCGGTGGCGCTGGTGGCGATTCCGGATGAGCTGTTCGGGGAGTTGCCGAAGGCGTTCGTGCAGGTCAAGACGGGGTGCACGGTGGGGGCGCGGGAGTTGATCGAGTACGCGCGGGCGTCGCTGGCGCCGTTCAAGGTTCCGGCCTATCTCGAGTTCGTCGAGGGGTTCGAGATGACGCCGTCGGAGCGGATTCGGAAGCGGGCGTTGCTGGAGCCGGAGCGGGATCAGCGGGCGGGTGCGTACGAGGCGGCGACGGATACGTGGCGAGGGTCGGGGGCTGCGGGCTCCTGGCAGGAGGAGGAAGGGGAACGATGATGGCTGGGAAGGATGCGGCGCCGTACACGGAGGAGAGCGGCCACTTAGCTATTGCGGTGGTCAGGGACGTGGCGGTGGTGACGTTGCGGCGGCCGGAGAAGCTGAACGCGCTGACCGGCGTGATGCGGCGCGAGCTGGCCGCGGTGATCAGGCGGTTCGGGACCGGGGAGGCGGTCCGCGGGATCGTCGTGACCGGGGAAGGGCGGGCGTTCTCGGCGGGGGAGGACCTGCGGGAGGCGGCCGGGCTGCCGGAAGGATCGTTGACCGCGGAGGCGGAGCTGTTCAACGACATCACCCGGGCGGTGCTGGAGACGCGGGTGCCGGTGGTCGCGGCGCTCAACGGCATCGCGGTCGGGGGCGCGGCGGAGATGACGTTCTGCTTCGACGCGCGGGTCGCGGCTCCTGAGGCTGAGATCTTTCTGCCGGAGAACACGATCGGGCTGGCCGTCTCCAACGCCGCGAGTGTGCTGTTGCCGAGGCTGGTGGGTGGCCGGGCGATGCGGCTGGTGATGGGGTCGGCGCGGGTCGGTGCCGAGCGGGCGGTGGAGCTGGGGCTCGTGGATGAGGTGGTTCCGCGGGATCGGCTGGTGGAGCACTGCGTGGAGCTGGTTCATCGGTGGACGCCGGTGGGTGGGGCGGCTGAGGTGCATCTGCGGTTGTTGCGGCCGGATCCAGAGGTGGTGGCTGCGGCGATGGAGCGGGAGGCTTTGGCGGCTGCCGAGGTGGATGCCGCTGGGGTGGCTCGTACGGGGATCGAGCGGTTTGTCCAGCGGGGGAGGGCGTCGGCGGCTTCGGGTCAGCAGGAGCAGGAGCAGGAACGGGAGGAGGGGGAGGGTGAGCACGAGGTGGGGCCGTGAAGGGCGCAGCCACCGGCGCGAGCCGGCGTGGTGAGGGTCCGCAGCAGGTGGATGAAGGGCCGGTGCGGGGTGGAGCGGTGGGGAGCGTGAATGGGGACGAGGTGGCGTGGTGAGCAGCGAGCGCGAGGTGGCGGGCGGGGGGTGGGCGGGTGAAGGCTGTCGTGTATCGCCGTTATGGGGGCTCGGAGGTCTTGGAGCTGGCTGAGGTGGCTGAGCCGAAGGTGGGGCCGGAGTCGGTGCTCATCGAGGTGAAGGCGGTCTCAGTGAACCCGGTCGACTGGCAGACGGCGGCCGGGCTGCTGGACAGCCGGTTCGACGTGCACTTCCCGGTGATCCCGGGCTGGGATGTGGCCGGGGTGGTGAGCCGGGTCGGGCCCACGGTGAGGGAGTTCGGGCCGGGGGACGAGGTGTTCGCCTACGTGCGGCGGGATGAGATCGGGGCGGGGACGTTCGCTGAGCGGGTGGCCGCGCCCGTGCGTACGGTGGCCCGCAAGCCCGCCGGGCTGAGCTGGGAGCAGGCGGCGGCGGTGCCGGTGGCGGGGCTGACCGCGTACCAGGCCCTGGACGGGGTGTCCGGGGGTGACACCGTGCTGGTCCAGGCGGCGGCCGGTGGGGTGGGGGGCTTCGCCGTACAGCTTGCGCGGTTGCGCGGGGCGCGGGTCATCGGGACGGCTTCGTCTCGGAACCATCCTTACCTGCGGGGGCTCGGGGCCGAGCCGGTGGTCTACGGGCCTGGGCTGGAGGGGCGGGTGCGGGAGCTCGCGCCTGAGGGGGTCAGCGTGGTGCTCGACATGTACGGCGGAGCCGACCTGCGGGAGGCGGTGCGGCTGCTGACGCCGCAGGGGTGGGCGGTCTCGCTGGCTGACGACGGCATCCGGGAGCTGGGCGGCAGGTTCGTCTTCGCCCGGCCCAGCGCGGACGACCTTGAGGAGCTGGGGCGGCTGCTCGGGGAGGGGCTGCTCGTTCCGGAGGTCGCCTGGGTGTTGCCGCTCGACCGGGCGGCCGAGGCGTTCGAGCTGAGCAGGGCTGGCCACGTCCGGGGCAAGATCGTTCTGACCACAGGCTGACAGGCCGACAGGGCGGCAGAACGAACAGGCGGGACAAAGAGGCGGGATAAGGGCGGGACAGAGAGGCGGGACAAAAGGCGACGAGCTGACGAGGCTAAGCCTGGCGGAGGGTGGTGGCGGCGGCGCGGAGGGAGGTGGTGATGGCCAGGGCGGCCCGCACCACGGTGAGGCCGAGGTCGGCCAGCCGCCCGTCCCCGGCGGGCAACGCCACCCCCACGGCCATGCACACCCGCCCGTCCGCCCCGAAAACGGGCGCCGCCGCACACGAGACGCCGCCGGTGAACTCCTCGACCGAGTAGGCCACCCGCCGCCGCTGCACCCCGGAGAGCTCCTGCTCCAGCGGGGAGAGCCGGGTGACGGTCCGGCGGGTGAAGCGGTCGAGCGCCCCGTGGGTGAAGAAGGCCCGCCGCAGCTCGGCGTCGAAGGCGAGCAGCACCTTGCCGGCCGCCGTGCAGTGCAGGGGCGCCCGGTCGAGCCCGTCGGAGAGGGACCGCACCCGGTCGCCCCCGTAGAGCCGTTCGACGTAGGCGAGTTCGAGCCCCCGCGTGATGGCGAGGTTGACCGTCTGCCGGGTGCTCTCGTACAGGTGGAGCAGGTGCGGCAGGACGAGCCGCCGGTCGCCGGGCAGCCGCCCGCCGCCGGTCAGTTCGGCCATGCGGCTGTCGAGGGCGTAGCCCGTGCCGACGCGACGGGCCAGCCGTTGCGTGCACAGCACGCCGAGCAGTCGGTGCACGGTCGACTTGGGCAGCCCGATCTGGCGGGAGAGCTGGGCGAGCCCGACCGGGTGGGGGTGGCCCGCCAGCGCGCGAAGGATCTCGACGCCCTTCTCCAGGCTGGTGGGGGTGTGCAGGGTGGTGTCCTCATGAGCGGAGAGGGCCCGCGCCATCGGTAGATCGAACCTCTCTGTGGCCCCGGGGGAATGATCGGTGGTTGACGAACCGATGACTACCCTGAGTGCCGAACCGTCACACCTGGTGCTCCAAGAGCTCGCGCCGGACGGAGCGGGCGATGCCGGGGCCGGTCAGTCCGGCGGCGGTGAGGAGCTCGTCGCGGGTGCCGTGCTCGACGAAGGCCCGGGGGAGCCCGAGCGTGCGGACCCGGGTTGCCGGCGAACAGGCCTGCGCGACGGCGGCGCCGACGCCGCCGGAGACCACGCCGTCCTCGACGGTGACGACCAGGCGGTGCCCGGCGGCGAGGTGGACCAGGTCGGGCGGGACGGGCAGCGCCCAGCGGGGGTCGGCGACGGTGACGCCCAGGCCGCCGGCGTCCAGCCGGTCGGCGGCGTCCAGGCAGGCCTCGGCCATGGCGCCGACCGCGACCAGCAGGACGTCCGGCGAGCCGCTGCGGTAGAGAACGTCGACGGTTCCGGAACGTTCCAGAGCCGGCAGTTCCGGCCCGGCCGACCCCTTGGGGAAGCGCACGGCGGCCGGGCCGGGCAGCGCGACGGCCTCGCGCAGCAGCTCGCGAAGCCGGCGGGCGTCACGCGGCGCGGCGACACCGAGCCCGGGGACGGCCGACAGCAGGGCGAGGTCCCACATCCCGTGGTGGCTCGGCCCGTCGGGCCCGGTGAGGCCGGCCCGGTCGAGGACGAGGGTGACCGGCAGCCGGTGCAGGGCGACGTCGAGCAGCACCTGGTCGAAGGCGCGGTTGAGGAAGCTGGCGTAGACCGCGACCACCGGCCGCAGCCCGCCGAGGGCGAGCCCGGCGGCGGAGGTGATGGCGTGCTGCTCGGCGATGCCGACGTCGAACATCCGCCCGGGGAAGCGCGCGCCGAAGGCGGACAGGCCGGTGGGTCCGGGCATGGCCGCGGTGACGCAGACCAGCTCGGGGCGGAGCTCGCCCAGCTCGCAGAGCTCGTCGGCGAAGACCCTCGTCAGGGTGCCCGCGCCGGGAGCGGGCACGGCGTGCAGGTGGTCTTCGAGGTCCTGCTCGGCCGGGCGGTAGCCGGCGCCCTTGCGGGTGACGCAGTGCACCACGACCGGGCCGGGCAGTTCGCGTGCCGTACGCAGGCAGCCTTCCAGGGCGGCGACGTCGTGGCCGTGCACCGGGCCGAGGTAGCGGAAGCCGAGGTTCTCGAAGAGCGTCATCGTGAGCCGGTTGCCGCGCAGCGTGGCCAGGTGGTCGGCGAGCGCGCCGTGGGTGGGGGCGTAGGAGCGGCCGTTGTCGTTGAGCACGACGATCACCGGCCGGTCCTTGGCCGTGCCCAGGTTGTTGAGCGCCTCCCAGGCCAGGCCGCCGGTCAGCGCGCCGTCGCCCACTACCGCGACGACCGCGCGGTCCCGCTCGCCGGCGAGGGCGCGGGCCTTGGCCAGGCCGTCGGCGTAGCTGAGCGCGGTCGAGGCGTGCGAGTTGGCGATCAGGTCGTGCTCGGACTCGGCGGGTTCGGGGTAGCCGCTGAGCCCGCCGCGCTTGCGCAGCCGGTCGAAGCCGGGCCGGCGGCCGGTGAGCAGCTTGTGCACGTAGGCCTGGTGGCCGGTGTCGAACAGGATCGTGTCGGCGGGGGAGCGGAAGACGCGGTGCAGCGCGATGGTCAGCTCGACGACGCCGAGGTTCGACCCGAGATGCCCGCCGCCGGCGGTGACCTTCCGGACCAGGAAGGTGCGGATCTCGGCGGCCAGGGCGGGGAGCTCGTCCGGCGGCAACGCGCGGAGCTCCTCCGGGGAGGAGACGCGGGCCAGCAGCCGGCTCAGAGTCGTCGACATGTGGTCGAGTGTGGGCGGATCGGGCGGCCTCGGGAACCAGTTGTTCCACTCTCCGGGATGCCGCATTTACTTCCCGTGACAGATAGATGACCTTGCGTATGCACGCACTGGGGGGAACGAAGGGGCTGCAGTGGCTGCCGAGACCGTGGAGATGGTTGTGGCCGGACGGACGGGGTGGATCCGCGGCCGGGTCGACCGGCGCCTGGCCGCCTTCTTCGACGAGCACCCCTCGCCGGTGCCCGATCCGGAGGTGAGCGCGGCCTACGAGCTGCTGCGCGAGTTCGTGCTCGACGGCGGCAAACGGATCCGGCCGGTGCTGTGCTACTGGGGCTGGCGCGGCGCGGGCGGCGCGGCCGAGGAGCCGCGCCCGATCGTGGACGCCGCCGCGGCTCTCGAACTGTGCCACGCCGGCCTGCTCATCCACGACGACATCATGGACGCCAGCGCGACCCGCCGCGGCCGCCCCACGCTGCACCGGGCGCTCGGCGAGTCGCCCGCGATCCTGCTCGGCGTGCTCGCCATGACCTGGGGCGACGAGCTGCTGGCCACCTGCGGCGCCGATCCGGTACGGCTGCGCGCCGCCCGGGTCCGCTACGACGCGATGCGCACCGAGGTGATCACCGGCCAGTACCTCGACCTGCTCGCGCCCACCCGAACCGGCGTCACCGTCGACCAGACGCTGACCACGATCCGCTACAAGACCGCCAAGTACACCGTAGAACGCCCGCTCCAGATCGGCGGCGAGCTGGCCGGCGCCGAACCCGCGCTGCTCGCCGCCTACTCCCGCCTCGGCCTGCCGCTCGGCGAGGCCTTCCAGCTCCGTGACGACATCCTGGGCATGTTCGGCGACCCCGCCCAGACCGGCAAGTCCTGCCTCGACGACCTGCGCGAGGGCAAGCACACCGTGATGATCGCGCACGCCCGGGCGCACGCCTCCGGGCCCGCCGCCGCCCACCTGCGCCAGTGGTACGGCAACGCCGTACTCGACGAGCGGCAGGCGGCCGGGATCCGCGAGATCGTCGCCGGCACCGGCTCCCTCGCCCACGTCGAGTCCATGATCACCCAGCGCGTCGACGAGGCGCTGGAGACCCTCACCACCGCACCGATCGCCACCGAGGCCAGGGAGGCCCTCACCGCCCTGGCCGACCGAATCGCCCACCGCAAGCAGTGAGCGGTGAGCACAGCAGTGCGCAAGAGCAATGAGCAAAGCGATGAAGGGTTGTGCTGAATGACGGAAACTCCGGTGAACGGCCACGACGAGAGCCAGCTCAGCCTCGGTACCGCGGCTGCGCGAAATCTCGCGACGACCACCAAGACGGCCCCGCAGATGCAGGAGATCACCTCCCGCCATCTGCTCAAGGTGCTGCCCTGGATCGAGGTCGTTGGTGGCGCCTACCGGGTCAACAGGCGCCTGAGCTACGCCGTCGGCGACGGCCGGGTGACCTTCACCACCACCGGCGCCGCCGTCCGCGTCATCCCGGCGGAGCTGTGCGAGCTGGCGCCGCTGCGCGGGTTCGACGACACCGACGTGCTGACCGAGCTGGCCGGGCGCTTCGTGCAACGGGAGTACGAGGCCGGCCAGGTCATCGCCGAGTCGGGCGGCCCCTCCGACGAGGTGCTGCTGCTGGCGCACGGCAAGGTGCGCAAGCTGGGCGAGGGCGCCTACGGCAACCAGGCGCAGCTCGGCGTGCTGGCCGACGGCGACCATCTGGGCGAGCAGGTGCTGACCGGCGACCGGGAGCCGTGGGGCTTCACCGTCCAGGCGGTGACCGCCTGCACCGTGCTGGCGCTGCCGCGCCCGGCGCTGGAGGAGCTGCTGGAACGCGAGCCGAGCCTGCGCGAGCACCTGCGGGAACGCGCCGAGGGCGGGTCCCGCGGCCAGAACGCCCACGGCGAGGCGGAGATCGCGCTCACCGCCGGCCACACCGGCGAGCCCCGGCTGCCCGGCACCTTCGTCGACTACGACCTGTCCCCCCGCGAGTACGAGCTGAGCGTCGCGCAGACGATCCTGCGGGTGCACACCCGCGTCGCGGACCTCTACAACGAGCCCATGAACCAGACGCAGCAGCAGTTGCGCCTCACCATCGAGGCGCTGCGCGAGCGTCAGGAGTCGGAGCTGGTCAACAACCGCGAGTTCGGCCTGCTGCACAACGCCGACCTCAAGCAGCGCATCCACACCCGCACCGGCCCGCCCACCCCCGACGACCTGGACGACCTGCTGGCCACGGTGTGGAAGGAGCCCAGCGTCATCCTGGCCCACCCGCGCGGCATCGCCGCCTTCGCCCGCCAGTGCAACAGCCGTGGCCTCTACCCCGACGCCGTCGAGATCAACGGCCAGAAGGCGCCCGCCTGGCGTGGCGTGCCGATCCTGCCGTGCAACAAGATCCCGGTCACCGACAAGGGCATCAGCTCGATCATGGTGATGCGCACCGGCCAGCAGAACCAGGGCGTCGTCGGCCTGTGGCGCACCGGCCTGCCCGACGAGTACGAGCCCGGCCTGTCGGTGCGCTTCATGGGCATCAACGACCAGGCCGTCACCAGCTACCTGGTGACCACCTACTACTCGGCCGCCGTCCTGGTGCCCGACGCGCTGGGCATCCTGGAGAGCGTCGAGGTCGGCTAGTGACCTACCGGCTGCCCGAGTTCTACCTTCCGTACCCGGCCCGCCTCAATCCGCACATGGAGCGGGCCCGGGCCCACACCAAGCAGTGGGCCTGCGCGATGGACATGATCGACGAGGTGGTCTGGACCGAGGCCGGGTTCGACGGGATGGACTACGGCCTCATGTGCGCCTACACCCACCCCGACTGCCCGGCCGAGGAGCTCGACCTGGTCACCGACTGGTACGTCTGGGTCTTCTACTTCGACGATCATTTCCTGGAGACCTTCAAGCGCACCCGCGACATCGCCGGCGGCCAGGCCTACCTCGACCGGCTGGAGGCCTTCATGGCCGACGAGCCCGGCCTGGAGCCGCAGAACCCGTGCGAGAAGGGCCTGGCCGACCTGTGGGCGCGCACCGTGCCGCACCGCAGCGAGGGCTGGCGCGAGCGCTTCGTCGAGGTCACCCGCGACCTGATGCAGGAGTCGATGTGGGAGCTGTTCCACATCGACACCGGCCAGGTCTCCAACCCCATCGAGTACATCGAGGAGCGCCGCAAGGTCGGCGGCGCCCCCTGGTCGGCGTGCCTGGTCGAGCACGTCTCCGGGGCGGAGCTGCCGCCCCGGATCGCCCGCACCCGGCCGGTGCGGGTGCTGATGGAGACCTTCTCCGACGCCGTGCACCTGCGCAACGACCTGTTCTCCTACGAGCGCGAGGTGCAGCGGGAGGGCGAGCTGTCCAACTGCGTGCTGGTCTGCGAGCGCTTCTTCGGCTGCGACACCGGGCGCGCGGTCGAGATCACCAACGACCTGCTCACCTCGCGGCTGCACCAGTTCGAGAACACCGTGCTGACCGAGCTGCCGCAGTTGTTCGCCGACCACGCGTTGCTGCCGCACGAGCAGGCGGCGGTGCTGGCCTACGTCAAGGGCCTGCAGGACTGGCAGGCCGGCGGGCACGAGTGGCACATGCGGTCCAACCGCTACACCAAGGGGGAGTCGTCCGGCGGGCTGACCGTGCACCACCTGACCGGGCCCGGCGGGCTGCGCAACCTGGCGGCCGTGCCGTTCCGGCAGGTGGGGCCGCTGGAGTGCCGGGTCGTCCTGCCGTACCCGTGCGGGGAGAGCCCGCACCGGCAGGCCGCGCTCGCGGCCGAGCTGGAGTGGACCCACCGGATGGGCATGTGCGACAACGTGGTCTGGGACGAGCGCAAGATCGCCGGGCACGACTTCGCGCTGGCCTCCTCCGGCATGGATCCCGACGCCTCCGAGGCCGAGCTGATCCTGTCCGCGCACTGGCTGACCTGGGGGACCTACGGCGACGACTACTACCCGCTGATCTTCGGCCAGGCCCGGGACCTGGCCGGGGCCAAGGCGCAGAACGCGCGCTTCGCCCAGTTCATGCCGCTCGATCTGGTGCAGACCGTCGTGCCGGTCAACGCCCTGGAGCGCGGCCTCGCCGACCTCTGGGTCCGTACGGCGGAGCCGTTCGGCCCGGCCGAGCGCGCCGAGTTCCGCCGCTACGTGGAGGCCATGACCGACAGCTGGATCTGGGAGCTGGCCAACCACATCCAGCACCGCGTGCCCGACCCGATCGACTACCTGGAGATGCGCCGCAAGACCTTCGGCGCCGACATGACCATCGGCCTCGCTCGGCTGACCCCCGGCAAGAACCTGCCGCCGGAGCTGTACCGCGCACGGCCGATCTGGTCGATGACCAACGCGGCCATGGACTTCATGGCCATGGCCAACGACGTCGTCTCCTACCAGAAGGAGATCCAGTTCGAGGGGGAGCTGCACAACGCCGTCCTGGTCATGGAGACCTTCTTCGGCGTCGGGACGCAGGAGGCGCTGGACATCGTGCACGCGCTGATGGAGTCGCGGGTGCGGCAGTTCGGCCACGTCGAGACCAACGACCTGCCGGTCTGGCTCGACGACATCGCGGCCGGCGAGGCGGTCCGCGAGCGGGTGGCGGGCTACGTCCAGGAGCTCAAGGACTGGATGGCCGGCGTGCTTCGCTGGCATCTCGAAACCGGGCGCTACCGCGCCTACGCGCAGTGGAAGCCCGGTCCGAGCGGCCTCGGGACCGCCTCGACCCGGATCGCGAACCTGATCGGGGGCCGGCGTTGACGTTTTCCGCACGGTTGGGGGCCGGGGGATGACCGAACAGCACCAGTTGAGTCTCAGCACGGCGGCGGCGCGCAAGCTCGCCTCCATCACCAAGACGCCGCCGCAGATGCGCGAGATCACCCCTCGCCACCTGCTGCGCGTCCTGCCCTGGGTGGAGGTGCCCGGCGGCGCCTTCCGGGTCAACCGGCGGCTCACCCTCACCGTGGGCGACGGCCGGCTGTCCTTCGTCAACGAGGGCACCCGGGTGTGGCTCGTCCCGGAGGAACTGCGCGAGCTGCCCGCCTTCCGTGACTTCGACGGCGACCAGGCGGGCCTGCACGCGCTGGCCGCCCGTTTCGTCCAGCACGACCTCGACCCCGGGCAGCCGGTGCCCGGTGGCGAGATCGTCCTCGTCGCGCACGGCAAGGTCGCCGTCTTCGGTCCCGGAGCGTACGGCAAGCGCACCCAGCTAGGCGTGCTGGCCGGCGGCGACCACCTGCCCTCCTCGGCCTCGGGCGAGGCGCTCACCGGCTGCACCGTCCTCGTCCTGTCGCGCGAGGCGCTCGACGAGACGCTCTCGCGCAACCCCGACCTGCGCGACCACCTGTCCCGCCCGCCCGGCGCCCCGCCCAGCAACCGGCACGGCGAGGCCGCCATCGACCTGGCGGCGGGCCACTCCGGCGAGCCCGTCCTGCCCGGCACCTACGTCGACTACGACCTCGCGCCCCGCGAGTACGAGCTGAGCGTCGCGCAGACCATGCTGCGGGTGCACAGCCGCGTGGCCGACCTCTACAACGAGCCCATGGACCAGACCGCGCAGCAGATCCGGCTGACCGTGGAGGCGCTGCGCGAGGCGCAGGAGTCGGAGCTGGTCAACAACCCCGACTTCGGCCTGCTGCACAACGCCGACCTGAAACAGCGCATCCACACCCGCACCGGGCCGCCGACCCCGGACGACCTCGACGAGCTGCTGTGCCGGCGGCGCAGCTCGCACTACTTCTTCGCCCACCCGCTGGCCATCGCCGCCTTCTCCCGCCAGTGCAACCGGCTCCGGGTCAATCCCGGGGTGTCCGACCTGCCCGGCGTGCTGTCCTGGCGGGGAGTGCCGATCCTGCCCTGCGACAAGATCCCGATCTCCGAGCGGGGGCTCACCTCGATCATCGTCATGCGGACCGGCGAGGAGAAACAGGGCGTGATCGGGCTGCGCCGGACCGGGCTGGCCGACGAGTGGGAGCCCGGCCTGTCGGTGCGGTTCATGGGGGTGAACGACCAGGCCGTGCTGCACTACCTGGTGACGACCTACCACTCCGTGGCCCCGCTGGTGCCGGACGCGCTGGGGGTGCTGGAGAACGTGGAGATCTGAGCGGCCGGAAAACCGGTTGAGGGCGTCTCCCGCGCTCGCGTACGTTGCGACTCCGGGAGACGCCCTTTCCGCGGCGTCGCCCGCCGTACCCCGTGAAGACAGAGGACTCCACCGCGTGACGCCGCCCGCTCGCCTGACCTGACACGTCCTACCGCTCATTCCCAGCCGGCCGCCCAGCCGCCGGCTCCGCCGGGCTGCCCTCGCGCACCCGGTCGTTCCGCGTTTGAGGTCGCGCGCAATCGGCCTCGTGTCAGGTCTTGAGAGATCATGTCTTCACAATCCCATATCGCGCTGCCCTGGATCGTCCGCCGGACCAGGCTGCCGCTGCTGTCGCTGCGCTGCGTGGACTGCCCGGCGGAGACGGCCACCACCGGCGAGGGCCGCTTCCGGGTCAACGCCAACGGCAAGCTGCTGGACGTGTGGCTGCTCGTGCACTGCGTGTCCTGCGACCGGACCCGCAAGCTCGCCGTGCACGAGCGCGTGCCGGTCCGGACGCTCGATCCGGCCGTCCTCGACGGCTACCACGCCAACGACCCGGCCCTGGTGGCCGCCCTGCTGCTCGACCCGCTGTTCGCCCGGCGCAACCGCTTCGCCCTCGACTGGACCGGCGCCTGGCGGCTCCTGGTCCCTGTGCCCTGGGTGGAGGCCGGCTGGCCGGTCCAGGTGGAGGTCGTGCTGGAGGACCCCGTGCCGATCCGCCCGGACCGGCTCATCGCCCAGACACTCGGCCTCAGCCGGAACGAGGTGGCTCGCCGGGTCAAGTCCGAGACCTCGCTCCGCCGGCCGGCCACCACCGGGTTCACCTTCACGGTGCTGCCCGCGGACTGAACAGCCGCAGGTCAGGGTGCGGGGGAGGCGTTCGATCGGCGGGTGGCGGGTAAGGCTTCCACTCGTGGCCGTTACACCGGGTAGCCGGGCCACCTCGATCGTTGAGGAGCTGTTCCATGCGGGCGCTGGTCCTGAACTGCACGTTGAAAGCCTCCCCTGCGCCGTCCAACACCGAACAGCTCGCCCAGGTCGTCGTCGACGCCCTGGGCGAGCGCGGGGTGGAGGTGGCCTCGGTACGGCTGGCCGACCTGGTCATCCCGCCCGGCGTCGTCACCGACCTCGGCGACGGCGCCGACCAGTGGCCTGCCGTGCACGAGAAGCTGCTGGCCTCGGAGATCCTCGTCGTGGCCACGCCCACCTGGGTCGGGCACCCGTCCTCGCTGGCGCAGCGGATGCTGGAGCGGATGGACGCGATGATCTCCGAGACCGACGACGCCGGCCGGCCGGTGGCCTACAACCGGGTCGCCGGCGTGGTGGTCACCGGCAACGAGGACGGCGCCCACCACGTCATCTCCGAGATCGCCGGCGGGCTCATGGACATCGGCTACACCATCCCCGGCCAGGCCTGGACGTACTGGAACCGCGGCCCTGGCCCGGGCCCCAGCTACAGCGAGACCGGCGAGGGGCACGAGTGGTCGGCCAAGACCGGCCGGGCCATGGCCGCCAACCTGCACGCCGCCGCCAAGGCCCTGGCCGCCAACCCGATCGGCCCGCCTCCGTCCTGAACCCCTCGGGGCCTAGGAGTAGAGGGCCTCGATCTGGGGGGCGAAGTCGCGCAGGACGAGGTTGCGCTTGATCTTGAGGGTGGGCGTGAGGTGCCCCGACTCCTCGGTGAGGTCGATGTCGAGGATGGTGAACTTCTTGATCTGCTCCGCCCGCGACACCGTCAGGTTGGCCGCGTCGATCGCCGACTGCACGGCGGCGTGGATCTCCACGTCGCTGAGCGGGGTCTGCGCCAGGGCGTCGGGGTCGAGGGTGACCAGGGCGCCGACGAAGGGCCGGTTCTCGCCCACGACCATGGCCTGGGAGATCAGCGGGTGCGCCCGGATGACGTCCTCCAGCGGCGCCGGCGCGACGTTCTTGCCGGCGGCGGTGACCAGGATCTCCTTCTTGCGCCCGGTGATCCGCAGGTAGCCGTCGGAGTCGAGCTCGCCGACGTCGCCGGTGTGGTACCAGCCCTCGGCGTCGAGGGCCTCGGCGGTGGCGGCCGGGTTGTTCCAGTAGCCGTCGAAGATGTGTCGGCCCTTGGCCAGCACCTCGCCGTCCTCGGCGATGCGCAGCGTGACGCCGGGGAAGGGCTTGCCGACGGTGCCGACCTTGTTGCCGCCGGGCATGTTGACCGAGCAGGGCGCGGTGGTCTCGGTGAGGCCGTAGCCCTCGTAGACCTCGATGCCGACGCCGCGGAAGAAGTGCCCCAGGCGCTCGCCGAGCGCGGAGCCGCCGCACACGGCCGCGGTGAGCCGGCCGCCGGTGGCGGCGCGCAGCTTGCCGTACACCAGCTTGTCGAAGACCCAGTGCAGGAAGCGGTGGCTGCCGTCGCGGCTGTGCGCGATGGCCACCTCGGCGGCCTTGGCGAAGATCTTGCCCTTGCCGTCGGCGGTGGCCTTCTGCTCGGCGCCGTTGTAGACCTTCTCGAAGACGCGCGGCACGCCCAGCAGGAACGACGGCTGGAAGGAGGCCAGGTCGGGCGCGACGTTCTTCATGTTCGGGGTGTGCGCCAGCACGGCGCCGGTCTCGACGAAGACGACCTGGATGACGCGGGCGAAGATGTGCGCGAGCGGCAGGAAGAGCAGCGCGGAGGCGGAGCGGTCGTTGAAGAGCGGGTCGAGCGGGCCGAAGGCGACGTTGCGCGCGGTGAAGAGCAGGTTGTCGTGCGTGATGCGGCAGCCCTTGGGCCGGCCGGTGGTCCCCGAGGTGTAGACGATGGTCGCCAGGTCCGCCCCGACCGGCGCGCTGCGGCGGGCCTCCAGCTCGCTGTCCGGGACGTCCGCCTCGGCGAGCGGCAGGTCGGTCACCTGCCACAGGTGCTTGAGCTCGGGCATGGCCTCGCGGATGGTCTCGACGTGCCCGTCGAGCTCGGCGAAGGCGGCCTTGGCCCCGCTGTCGGTGAGGATCCAGCGCACCTGCTCGACCGAGGAGGTCTCGTAGATCGGCACGGTGACCGCACCGGCCGCCCAGACCGCGTAGTCGATGAGCGTCCACTCGTAGCGGGTGCGCGACATCAGCGCCACGCGGTCGCCCGGCTCGACGCCGGCCGCGATGAGGCCCTTGGCGAGGGCGGCGACCTGGTCGCGGAAGTCACGGGCGGTCACGGGGGCCCACGAGTCACCGTCCTGGCGCCGGATGACCACGAGGTCGGGCTGCTGCTCGGCGCGGCTGAAGACGGTGTCGGCCAGATTCGCCGATTCGGGCACATCCACCAGCACAGGGATGCTGAACTCACGCACGGAAAGACTCCTCAGAAGGGACGATACTCACGCTAGCAGCAGCTCCGTAGGATGACGCCCATGCGGGTTCATGTCGTCAGCGACGTTCACGGTCACTCCGAGGCGCTGGCCAGGGCGGGTGACGGCGCGGACGCGCTGGTCTGCCTGGGCGACCTGATCCTGTTCATCGACTACGAGGACCCGGCGCAGGGCATCTTCGGCGACCTGTTCGGGGCCGAGCGGGCGGCGGAGTTCATCGCGCTGCGCACGGCCAAGCGGTTCGACGAGGCGCGGGCGATGTCGCAGCGGCTGTGGCGGACGCTGCCGGGGGATCCGCGCGAGCACATCGAGCGCAACGTCCGGCAGCAGTACGAGACGTTGTTCACGGCGATGCCCACGCCCGCCTACCTGACCTACGGCAACGTCGATCTGCCGAACCTGTGGGCCGACCACCTCAGGCCGGGACAGACCGTGCTCGACGGGCAGACGGTCGAGCTCGGCGGGCTGGTCTTCGGGTTCGTCGGCGGCGGGCTGAAGACGCCCTACCGCACGCCGTACGAGCTGGACGAGGAGAGCTTCGCCGCCAAGGTCGAGGCGCTCGGCGAGGTGGACGTGCTGTGCACGCACATCCCTCCGGCCGTGCCGCAACTGCTGTACGACACCGTCGCGCGGCGCTTCGAGCGCGGCAGCGAGGCGATCCTGCGGCTGATCGAGCGGGTCCAGCCGCGCTACGCGCTCTTCGGGCACGTGCACCAGCCGTTGTGCGCCCGCACGCGGATCGGGCGCACCGAGTGCGTCAATGTCGGTCACTTCCGCGGAAAGGGCGTTCCGTACATCCTCGAGTGGTGACCTGACCGGTACGGTGGTCGCATGGCCGATCGCACCACTTCGAGCATCACCGTCGACGCCGATCCCGCCAGTGTGATGGCGGTCATCTCGGACTTCCCCGCCTATCCCGACTGGGCCGGCCAGGTGAAGAAGGCCGAGGTGCTGAGCACCTACGACGACGGCCGGGCGGCCACCGTGCGCTTCGTGCTGGACGCCGGGGTCATCAGCGACGCCTACACGCTGCGCTACCACTGGAACGACACCGGCGTGAGCTGGGACACCGCCGAGTCCGGCACCATGGTCTCCAGCCTGACCGGGAGTTACCTGCTGACCGGGACGGGCAGTGGCACCCAGGTGACCTACGAACTCGCGGTGGACCTGAAGGTCCCGATGATCGGCATGATCAAGCGCAAGGCGGAGAAGGTGATCGTCGACACCGCGCTCAAGGGCCTGAAGAAGCGCGTTGAGGCCCGATGAGGATCCTGCTGTTCACCGGCAAGGGCGGCGTCGGCAAGACGACCGCCGCCGCCGCGACCGCCACGCTGGCCGCGGGCCGTGGCCTGAAGACGCTGGTGGTCTCGACCGACACCGCGCACTCGCTGGCCGACGCCCTCGGCGTCGAGCCAGGGCCCGAGCCGGTCGAGGTGATGCCCGGCCTGCACCTGCACCAGGTCGACACCCAGGCCTCCATGGAGGCGCACTGGGGTGAGCTGCAGGGCTACCTGCGCGACCTGCTCGGCGAGCTGGGCCTCGACGTGATGACCTCCGAGGAGATCACCGTCCTGCCCGGCGCCGAAGAGGTCATCGCCCTGCTGGAGCTGCGCCAGCAGGCCCAGGCCGGCCGCTGGGACCTCATCGTCGTGGACTGCGCGCCCACCGCCGAGACGCTGCGCCTGCTGGCCCTGCCCGAGGCGCTCGACTGGCACGTGACCAGGCTGCTGCCGGTCGGCCGCCGGATCATGAAGGTCGCCGGCCCGTTCGTGAAGAGCATGGCCCGGGTCAGCGCGCCCGGCGACGACGTGCTCAACGCCGGGGAGCGGCTGCACCGCGCGCTCAAGGAGGTGCGCGAGCTGCTGACCGGGCCCGGCGCCTCCGTCCGGCTGGTGTTCACCCCCGAGTCGGTCGTGCTGGCCGAGGCCCGCCGCACGCTCACCTCGCTCAACCTGTACGGCTACCGCGTCGACGCGGCCATCGCCAACCGCGTCTTCCCGGCCGAGGGCGCCGACGACTGGCGGGCCCAGTGGGTGGCCGCGCAGACCAGGCTCCTGGCCGAGGCCGAGGAGTCCTTCGCCCCGCTGCCCATCCACGTCGTGCCCTACCTGCCCGCCGAGCCGGTCGGCCCCGAGACGCTGGCCGAGGTGGGCGAGGCGCTCTACGCCGGCGTGGCCGACCCGTTCGCGCCGCCCGGGGTCGAGCCGCCGCTCACCGTCGAGGGGCACGTGCTGCGCCTCAGCCTGCCCGGCGCCAGCAAGGAGGACGTCGACCTGGCGCGCAAGGGCGAGGAACTGATCGTGACGGCCGGGCCGTACCGCAGGATTCTCGCCCTGCCCGCCGGGCTGGCCCGGCGGCGGATCGCCGCCGCCGCGCTCCAGGACGGCGTCCTGGAGGTACGGTTCGAGCATGAGTGAGAGCAGCAACGAGCGGGACCCCATCGGGACCGTCACCGACGAGGCGCGCAAGCTCTTCGAGGCCATCCAGGGGCGGGCCACCCGCCAGGTCGGCAAGACCGTCCTCAACTCCTTCAAGCCGGGGCGCCAGGAGCGCGACGTCTGGAGCGAGGCGGTCAGCGACCACGACGAGTACGTCTGCCGCGCCTGTCCCTTCTGCCGGGCGATCGCGGCCCAGCGCGAGTCCGGTTCCGACGTGGCCGGCCATCTGGCCGCGGCCGGCGGGGAGCTGTTCGCCGCCTTCCGGCAGGCCCTCGACAGCCTGAGCAGGCCCGCGCCGCGCACACGGCCCGCCGACGACACCGGGGCCGACGGGACCAGGCAGAATGTGGAGCACATTGACCTGGGGTGAAAGGGATCGCGGGATGCTCACGATCGGTGTGGACATCGGTGGCACGAAGGTGGCCGCCGGCGTGGTCGACGAGGAGGGCAAGGTCCTCGCGAGCGCGTTGCGGCCCACCCCGGCCGACCGGCCGGATCTGGTCGCCGAGACCGTCGCCGACGTGGTGAGCGAGCTCGCCGCGGGCCGTGAGATCGAGGCGGTCGGCGTCGGCGCGGCCGGTTTCGTCGACGAGACGCGCTCGATCGTGCGGTTCGCGCCCAACCTCGCCTGGCGCGAGGAGCCCCTGCAGAAGAAGATCGCCGGCCTGGTGGGCCTGCCGGTGGTCGTGGAGAACGACGCCAACGCCATGGCGTGGGCGGAGAGCCGCTTCGGCGCCGGCCGCGACGAGGCCTTCGTCGTGGCGATCACCGTCGGCACCGGCATCGGCGGCGGGCTGGTCCTCGACGGCCGGCTCTTCCGCGGCCGGTGGGGGATGGGCGCCGAGCTCGGCCACATGCAGGTCGTGCCCGAGGGCAGGCTCTGCGGCTGCGGCAACCTCGGTTGCTGGGAGCAGTACGCCAGCGGCAACGCCCTGGTCGCCACCGCCCGCGAGATCGCCGCGGCCCAGCCCGAGCGCGCCCGCGTGCTGCTGGAGCTGGCCGGCGGCACCATCGAGGGCGAGGAGGTCACCGAGGCGGCCCGCCGCGGCGACGACGCCTGCCTGGCCGCCTTCGCCGAGCTCGCCGACTGGCTGGGGCAGGGCATGGCCGACCTGGCCGCCATCCTCGACCCCGGCTGCTTCATCGTCGGCGGCGGCGTCTCCCGCGCCGCCGACCTCTTCCTCGACCGGGCGCGCGACACCTTCCACCGCACGCTGACCGGCCGCGGCCACCGCCCCTTCGCCGAGGTACGGCTGGCCGAGCTGGGCGCCTCGGCGGGCCTGGTCGGCGCGGCCGACCTGGCGCGGCGGCGGTAGCGGCGGCGCCGCCCCCAGGCCCCACAATGGGCGGGTGAGGATCGGCACCTACAACATCCGGGGGATGTCCGACGACGTCCCCGCGCTCGTGCGCGTCATCCACGCGATGGCGCCGGACATCCTCTGCGTGCAGGAGGCTCCCCGGTTCCTGTGGTGGCGCCGCCGCCGCGCCGAACTGGGCGAGCTGACCGGCCTGCGGATCGCGGCCGGGCGGCGCCTGGGCGGGCTGGCGGTCTACGTCCGCCCCGGCGTGCGCGTCCTGCACGAGGAGACGCACGTCCTGAAGATCTTCCTGCCGCGCGAGATCCGCGGCCTGGCGCTGGCCGTGGTCGAGCTCGACGGCGTACGGCTGGCCGTCGCCTCGATCCACCTCGACCTGGTCCCGGCCCAGCGGCTCTACCACGCCACCGAGATCGTCACGCTGGTGGAGCGGGCCGCGGCCCGGTTCGGCGCGATCCCGGTGGTGTGCGGCGACATCAACGAGAAGGAGCACGAGCCGACCTGGCGCTACCTGGCCGCCCGGTTCGCCGACTGCTACCCGCTGGCCCCCAGCGGCGACGGCCACACCTTCACCGCGCGCAACCCCGCCTCGCGCATCGACGCGATCTTCGCCGGGCCCGGCCTGACCGTGCGCTCGTGCGGCGGCGTCGCGGCCACGCGCGAGGACCTGGCCGCCGCCACCGACCACCTGCCGGTCGTGGCGGAGCTCATGGCCGCCGGTACTCCATGATCCAGTTGGTCTCCCAGGTCAGCCCGTCGTCCTCGCTGACCGCCTGTTCCCAGCGCACGGACCCCGGACCGGCGAGCTCCCAGCGGAAGCGCAGCCCCGGCGCGTGGAACTCGCCCTTGCCGCCCTCGAACCGGCCCACCACCGGGGTGAAGTCGGGCGAGACCCGGCTGTCCAGCCAGGCGTGGTGCCACAGGTCGGTGGCCGGGTCGTAGGCGATCACGGCCAGCCCCTTGACCAGGAGGCCGCCGGGGAAGACCGCCTCGAAGTCCTCCAGCATCACCCACCCGTCCAACCGGGGCTCGGCGCGCACGCGCGCGGTGAACTCGTGCCAGGTCCCGTCGGCCGACCTCTTGCGGTTGGCGACGGTCCAGGAGCCCTCCAGGAAGGCGAAATCGTTCATGGCCCCAGGGTCGGGCGGCGGTCCTTGACCGGGCCACCATTCGGCCGTGGCCTAATCGAGAGCGTCCGTCGCCTCGATCCGGGGGACGGGAGGTGTATGCGCCCGAGTACGATCTGGGTCATGACCCGTCGTCGATTCCGACGGCGTGCGACGGCAACCTGCGCGGCCGCTCTGGCCGCCGCCCTGTTCTCGGGGCCGGCCGCGCACGGCGATCCAAAACCGGGCACCGTGGAAGCGTGGGAGCGCTCGACCAGCGTCAGCCTCGACGCCGACGGTGCGCTCTCCGACGTCCAGGCGCTGCCGGACGGCCAGGTGTGGGCGGTCGGCCAGCAGCAGCTCTGGGACGTCTGGAACAACCGCGGCGCGGTGCGCCTGTGGAACGGCACCGCGTGGAGCGACGTGCCGGTGCGCGACACCATGGGCCCGAGCGTGCTGCGGGCGCTGTCGGTGGCCGCGGCCGGCGAGGTCTGGGCGGTCGGCGACGGCAACGACGGCCTGCCGTACCTCACCAGAGGCGGTCCCGGCGGTTTCGACCGGATCAAGGTGCCGGGCCTGGGCAACCAGGACCGGCTGGCCGGGATCGACGCGCGGCCGGGCAAGATGGTGGCGGTCGGCAGCCGCCGCGGCCACCCGCTGATCGTCAGCGGGCGCAGCGAGTGGCGGGTCGAGGAGAGCAAGATCCGCGGCTCGCTCTACTCGGTCTCCGGGGCGTTCGCGGTCGGCGA
The DNA here is from genome assembly GCF_044459405.1 of Nonomuraea sp. NPDC050328. Taxonomy (NCBI): domain Bacteria; kingdom Bacillati; phylum Actinomycetota; class Actinomycetes; order Streptosporangiales; family Streptosporangiaceae; genus Nonomuraea; species Nonomuraea sp. NPDC050328. The sequence continues at coordinate 727,050 of NZ_JBITIW010000002.1, forward strand.
CACCGGGCACTCGCCGCTGGTGATGCGCTACTCGGGCGGGTCGTGGAAGCCGATGGAGCTGCCGGAGGTCCCCGGCGGCTACCTGCGCGACGTGCGGGCCGACGGCACCAAGCGGGCGCTGGCCGTGGGCGGCGTCTACCACCCTTCCGGGCGGATCGACCCGCTGGTGCTCTCCTGGAACGGCAAGCGCTGGAAGCGGGAGAAGCTGCCGCACACCGCCGCGCGGCTGTACGGCGTGACCGGTGACGGGCACGGGCGTTTCTGGGTCTCCGGGTTCGACCCCGACCGGCCCGGCGAGCCGTTCCTGCTGCGGCACGCCAAGGGCGAGACCACGATCATCCGCGGCGGCACCGTCGCCGGGCGCTCCAGCGTGCGCCTGCAGTCGGTGGCCTACCTGCCGGGCAAGGGCCTGGTGTGGGCGGTCGGGCACGCCGTGGACACCGCCGACCGCTACTCCGGCGTGGTCGAGACCTTCGGGCCGAAGGACCCGAAGATCTCCTGACGCCTGTGATCCCGACCTGACCCCGGCTGATTCCGGCGGGGTCAGACGACCGCGCCGTCGTCCCAGCCGGAGTCGTTGGGCGGGCCGTCGCCCATGCGCACCACCAGCGTGACGAACCCGCCGATGAAGGCGGCCACCGCGGTGAACAGGACCAGGCCGTGCATCTCCCAGCCGAGCATGGCCGCCAGCAGCAGGTAGGCCGGCCCGCCGAACAGGGCCACCCACGCCACCTTGGTCACCACGTCCACCCGCGGCAGCGGGGGAGGCGGCGGCGGGGTGTAGTGGTCCTCGTCGGCCGGGTCGTGCGGCGGCTCGGGCTCCTCGTCGGGATCCGGTTCCGCCACCACCTCGGGGGCCTTGACGACCCGGCGTTCCGGCTCGGGCTCGGGCGGCACGTTCTCGCTGTCCGGCCACGGTTGGTCCGCCGAGTCGCGCTCGGCCGTGTCGTTGAAGGACGCGACGATCTGACGCCAGACCTCGTCCTCGTCACTCTGGGGCGTCACTACGCGCCTTCCCCCTTGACGCACGATGTGCGTTCAGTCCCTCTGCAAGGGTACCGAGGCATGTGTCCGGATGAAGTCGAGGCTCCCGGCAAAGATCTTGTCCGCATCGTGGTCCAGGGTCGCAACATGGTAGCTATCCGACAGTTCCTCTACGGTCGCGGTGGGCAGGGCCTTCTTGATGACCGCGACGCTCGTGGGCTTGACCACGTGGTCGTCGGTGCTGTGGTAGACGAGCAGGGGCTGGGTGACCTTGTGCAGATCGGCCTGGACCAGCGACCACAGGCGGGGCAGCGAGGCCGCCGCGCTCACCGGGGTGCGCGTGTACGCCAGCTCGGTCACCCCCTCCTTCTTGATGTCGTTGGCCACGCCGGGCACCGACCTGACGAAGAGTCTCAGCACCGGCGCCAGCTTGAGCAGAGGCACGTCGTTGGCTATCGAAGGATTGACCACGACCAGCCCTCTGACCGCCTCGCCGTGCACCTCCGCCAGCCGCAGCGCCATGCACCCGCCCAGCGACAGGCCCGCCACGAAGACCTCGGCGCAGCGCCCGCGCAGCACCTCGAAGGCCTTCTCCAGCTCGGCGTACCAGTCCTCCCAGCGGGTCCGGCTCATCTCCTGCCACGTCGTCCCGTGCCCGGGCTGGCGCGGCAGCGACACGGTCAGCCCCTGCGCGGCCAGGTACTCGCCCCACGGCCGGAGCGACTGCGGGGTGCCGGTGAAGCCGTGGCACAGCAGCACCCCCACCGGTCCGCCCTCGTGCCCGTACGGCTCAGCACCTGCCATGAGCGGCATAACAAGCTCCTCGATGGGAAATCATCCCGAATTTCCCGATCGTTGCACGCTTGGGGGCGGTTGTGCGAGAGCTGGTGTAGGAGCACACGCCAAGTGATGCGAAGATGACTCAGCACCCCGACAAGGTGCGCGCACAACATGGGAGGTGGCCCGGGTGTTCTACTGGGTGGCAAAGGCGATCCTCGCGCCGATTCTCCATCTGGTCTTCCGCCCCTGGTTCGAAGGGACGGAGAACGTCCCGCAGGAGGGCCCCGCCATCCTGGCCGGCAACCACCTGTCCTTCGCCGACCACTTCTTCGGGCCGCTCCAGCTCAAGCGCAAGGTCATCTCGCTCGGCAAGTCCGACTACTTCACCGGCAAGGGCATCAAGGGCTTCTTCACCCGGCTGTTCTTCAGCGGCGTCGGCACCGTCCCGATCGACCGCTCGGGCGGCAAGGCCAGCGAGGCCGCGCTCCGCACCGGGCTGCGCATCCTGCGCGAGGGCAACGTCCTGGGCATCTACCCCGAGGGCACCCGCTCGCCCGACGGCCGCCTGTACAAGGGCAAGACCGGCGTGGCCCGGCTGGCGCTGGAGTCGCGCGCCCCGGTCATCCCGTGGGCCATGGTCAACACCTTCGAGATGATGCCGCCCGGGCACCCGCTGCCCAAGCTCGGCATCCGGCCGGGAGTGCGCTTCGGCAAGCCGCTCGACTTCTCCCGCTACTACGGCATGGAGGACGACCGGCTGGTGCTGCGCGCGGTGACCGACGAGATCATGTACGCGCTGATGGAGCTGTCCGGGCAGGAGTACGTCGACAAGTACGCCGCCAGCGCCCGGGTGGAGATGGAGCGGGCCGCCCGCGCCGAGGCGGCCGCCGCCCGGAAGTGACTCAGTCCGCCAGGTGCTCGCGGATCTGGCGGATGTGCTCGGGGGTGGTGCGGCAGCAGCCACCGATCAGCTCGGCCGGCCAGCTCGCGGCGGCCTCGCCGTACTCCACGGGGTCGGCCAGGCCCAGCCAGCGGCGGTTGGCCGCGTCCCACGTCTCGCCCGAGTTGGGGTAGACGACGACCGGCTTGCCGCCGCGCAGGCGTTCGACCAGGCCCGGGATGTGCCGCGGCGCGGTGCAGTTGACGCCGACCGCCATGACGTGCGGGATGTCGGCGAAGACCGCGGCGGCCTCCTCGATCGGGGTGCCGTCGTTGAGGTGGCCCTCGTCCCGGCAGGAGTAGGCGACCCACGCCTCGACGTCGGGCGTCTCGCGCAGCAGCCGGGCCAGCGCGCGGCCCTCGGCGACCGAGGGGATGGTCTCGATCGCCAGCAGGTCGGCGCCGGACGTGGCGAGGATCTCCCAGCGGGGGCGGTGCCACTCCAGCAGGCCGTCCTCGTCGAGGTCGTAGGCGCCGGTGTACTCCGCGCCGTTGGCCAGGTAGGCGCCGTAGGGGCCGACCGAGGCGGCGACCAGGCCGGCGCCGTGCTCGTCGCGGGCCTCGGCGGCCAGCCGGACCGAGGAGCGCATGAGCCGCTCGGCCTCGGCGGCGGACAGGCCGCGGGCGGCGAAACCGGGCAGCGAGGCCTGGTAGCTGGCGGTGGTGGCGACGCCGGCGCCGGCGGCGAAGTAGTCGGCGTGGACCCGGCGGATGAGCGCCGGGTCTTCGAGCAGCAGCCGGGCCGACCACAGCTCGTCGCTCAGGTCGGCGCCGAGCGCTTCGAGATGGGTGGCCAGGCCGCCGTCGAGGATGAGGGAACGCATCTCCCCAGGTTAGCCGGGCCGGTCAGGCGTAGCGCAGGCCGAGCTCCCTGACCAGCTCGACCCAGTTGGCCCCGGCGTCCGGCGCGTAGGCGCCCGGGGTGTAGCGCACCTCGCGCAGGCGGCCGGTGAAGCGGTTGGCGCCGTGCTCCCACGACACGGGGGAGCAGCGGTCGATGCCGACGTCGATGCCCTCCATCGGGCAGAAGCCGGCCAGCATCGGCAGGCCGGTCAAGGTGCCGCGCGGCTCGCCGTCCACGCTGAGCGTGACGTCCCAGCGCCAGCCGCCGGGCGCGTGCACCTCGGCGCGGACGTGCTCGCCGAGCGGGCCGGCCCGCAGGGTGCGCAGCTCGCCGAAGCCGTTGTGGGTGAAGCAGACCTCGCCGCGCTCCACGTGCAGGACGTAGCCGCCGCCCTGGCCGCCGTGCGCGACCAGCACGCCGTCACCGGGGGCCTCGATCGCGGCCTCGACGGTGAAGGAACGCCACTGGATCAGTTGCAGGGCGGTCCAGCGCTCCAGGGTGTGCAGGTCCGGCGTCAGCCGTACCGGGCCGGGTTCGCGGTGCCAGGGCGGGCGCAGCAGGTAGCGCAGGCGGGAGCCCTCATCCAGGGGGTAGACGCGGTTGGCGCGGGCGGCCTGCTCCCAGGCGGCGGCCAGCTCGGCGACCAGGTGCGGGTGCTCGGTGGCCAGGTCGTGCGCCTGGGTGCGGTCGGCGCGGCGGTAGAGCTCCCACTCGTGCTCGCCGAACGGGGTCAGCGGCGCGTGCCGGGTGACGATCTCCCAGCCGTCGCGCACGTACCCGCGGTGGCCCTGCAGCTCGGTGTACTGCTCGCGGTGGGCGTGCGCGGCCTGCGCGTCGCGCAGCACCGGCACCAGCGAGACGCCGGAGACCGGGGGCGCGTCGAGCCCCGCCAGCTGCAGCAGCGTCGGCAGCACGTCGGTGACGTAGGCCCACTGGTCGCGCCGCTCGCCCCGGGCCGCCAGCCCGGCCGGCCACGACAGCAGGAACGGCACGCTGTGCCCGCCGGCGTGGGCGTTGCACTTGTAGAGCCGGAACGGGGTGTTGGAGGCCATGGCCCAGCCGCGCGGGTAGTGCGCCAGCACCCGGGGCCCGCCGACCAGGTCGAGGCGGGCGAGGTCGGCCTCCGGGTCCTCGCGGTCGTGCCGGCTGTTCTTCGACAGCAGGGTCCGCAGGTACTGGGTGGTGCCGTGCTCCTCGCCCTCGCGCGAGGCGCCGTTGTCGGAGAGGAAGACGAAGACGGTGTCGTCCAGCGCGCCGAGGTCGGCCAGGGCGCGGCGCAGCTCGCCGACGCTGCGGTCGAGGCCGGCGACCATGGCGGCGTAGACCTCCATGTAGCGGGCGAACAGCCGTCGCCGCTCGGGGGAGAGGGAGTCCCAGGCCGCCACCTCGTCGCCCTCCTCGGCGTTGCGCGGCGGCAGGTCCAGGCCGGGCGGGAGCACGCCGGTGGCCTGCTGGCGGGCGAAGCGCTCGCGGCGGATCTCGTCCCAGCCGGCGTCGTAGCGGCCACGGAAGCGGGCGATGTCCGCCTCGGGGGCCTGGAGCGGGGCGTGGGCCGCGCCGTGGGCGAGGTAGAGCAGGAACGGGCGCTCCGGGGCGGCGGCCTTGGCCTGGCGGACCAGGCGCACGGCGGCGGCGGTGAGATCGTCGGTCAGGTAGTAGCCCTCGGGGTGGGCGTCCACCTCGACCGGGGAGTTGTCGCTGATCAGGCGGTGCGGCTGGTGGGCGTTGGTGAAGGCGTCGAGGAAACCGTAGAAGCGGTCGAAGCCGCGTTGCAGCGGCCAGGCGTGCCGGGGGCCGGCCTCCGACATGTCGGAGTCCTTGGTGAGGTGCCACTTGCCCACGGCCAGGGTGCTCCAGCCGGCCTCGCGCAGCAGCTCGGCCAGGGTCGGCACGTCCGGCGCGATCTCGCCCGCGTAGCCGGGGAAGCCGGGGTCGGAGTTGGCGATGTGCCCGACTCCGGCCAGGTGCGGGTTGAGCCCGGTGAGCAGGGCGGCGCGGGTCGGCGAGCACATCGGGGTGGTGTGGAAGTCGGTCCACTGCACGCCCTGGGCGGCCAGCTCGTCCAGGTGCGGGGTGGGGATCTCCGAGCCGTAGCAGCCCAGGTCGGCGAAGCCGACGTCGTCGGCGAGCACGATCACCACGTTCGGCGCGCCGGGCGGCGGGGCGGGGCGCGGCGGCCACCAGGACTCCGACCCGGCGAAGGTGCGTCCCACCCGGCCCTCGAAGCCGTCATAGGTGATCATTTCTGGAGTGTACGGCGGCGCGGACCGGCAGAACAGAACGAAGTTCCACCGATCCGCGCCCGCCCGCGGGTCAGCCGCGCTTCCAGAACGGGCGGCGGGGCTTGCCCGCCTCGGAGCCGCCGGGCTCGCCCGTAAGCGCGGTCAGGACGTCGATGGCCCGCTGCCGCAGCCCGGCGACGTCGGCCCCGGGCTGTTCGGCGCGCTCCAGCGCCTCGGCCAGCTCGGCCAGCTCGGTGACGAGCTCGTCGGCCAGGCCGTGCCCCCGCAGGTAGGTCGCCAGCGCGGCCAGCCTGCTGCCAAGGTCGGCCAGGTAGGCCGGATCGGCCGCCGGCACCGCCCGCAGCCGCGCCAGCTCGGCGGCGAGCTGCTCGCGGCCCTGCTCCCGGTCCTGGTCCACCCCGCGGCCGGGGGCGGGCGCGGGCATCCGCTTGGCGAACCCGCGCGGCGGTCCCGCCGCGGCCTGGAACTGCGGCTGCGCCGACTCCAGGAACGAGGCCCGCGGCGCGGCGGCCGGCGCGGCCATCATCATCATGGGCGCCGCCGCGACCGGCGGCTCCCAGCCGCTGGGCAGCTCGACCGGCTGGATGACGTGGTGCTCCGGCGCCCCGTCGGCGCTGACCCGGGTGTCCACCGCGACATAGGCCGTGAACCTGCACAGCACGCCGCCCGCCAGCGACAGCTCCACGATCCTGGCCTCCAGCGCGTGCTCGCCCATGGCGTAGCGGTCCTCCAGCTCGCGCAGCCGGGCGCGGGTCCACAGCGCCTTGAGGGCGCTGTGGCCGGTGACCACCGGCTCGACCACCTGCTCCCACGTCGCCCCGGCGGCCACTCCGCGCACGGTCACCGGCCCGGCCGCCCGGTAGCGGCCGAACACCTGCAGCGGCACGCCCGGGAAGAGCGAGCCGAGGTGGGTGACCTCCTCGGTGTCGAGCCCGTCGAGGGACAGGTCGGTGACCAGCGGCGCGCCGATCCGGCGGTGGATCTGCTCCATGGCCGCGTCGAGCCGGTCCTCCGACTCCACCAGCTCGCACCGGCCCGCGCCCAGCCCGGCCAGGCGGCCGAGGAAGCCCGCGTTCACCGCCCGGTCGATGCCGACGACGTGCACGCGCATGGCCGACAGGGCCCTGCCGACCTGCTCCAGGATCTGGTCCTCGTTGCCGACCTGGCCGTCGGTGACCAGGACGACCACGCGCTCGCGCCCGCTCTCGCCGAGCAGGCCGACCGCCTGGCGCAGCGGTTCGAGCAGCTCGGTGCCGCCCCTGGCCTCCAGCCGGGCCAGGTGCTCGACGGCGCGGAAGCGCTCGCGGTCGCTCGCCTCGCGCAGCCCGTCGAAGGCCGGCTCGACCACGCTGTCGAAGGCCAGGACGGCGAAGCGGTCGGCCGAGGTGAGGGTGTCGACGATGCGGGCCGCCGCCCGCCGGGCCGCGACCATCTTCCAGCCGCCCATGCTGCCCGAGCGGTCGAGCAGGAGCACGACGTCGCGGGGCAGCCGGGTCTCGGGCACGTCCGGGGGCATCACGGTGAGCGCGAAGGTGCCCTCGCCGTCGAGCTGGAGCGCGGTCGAGGCGTCGAAGGCCAGCCGGAGCACGAAGTCGCGGTCGAGCCGCTCGCCGGGGCGCAGGCTGACCGTGCCGCCCTCCTGCTCCACCACGTGCAGGCTGGAGGCGACCTCGCGCAGGTCGAGGCCGGCCGGGTCGACGGTGGCGGTCAGCGACAGCCGTACCGGGTTGGGGAAGCCGGGCAGCAGGACCGGCGGGGTGATCCGGGAGGCGTCGGGCGTGGCGTCGGTGTCGGGCACCGTGCCCGCGCCGGCCTGCGGGCCGTCGAGGGGAGCGCCCGGGATGTAGCGCGGCGCGACGACCAGGGGGAAGCGGAAGGTGGCCGCGCCGTCCTCGTAGGGTAGCGGCTGGCTCAGCGTCAGCCGGACGCTCACCCGCTCGCCGGGGGCGAGGTTGCCGACCCGGATGGTGAAGACGTCCGGGCGTTCCTCCTCGGCGATCGCCGCGCGGCGGCCCTCGGCCATGGCCTGGTCGTAGTCGGCGCGGGCCTGGCCGCGCTCCTTGAGCACGCCTTCGATGACCCGGTCGGCCGCCTCCATCCGGAAGGCGGTCACCGCGGCGCGGTCGGGCAGCGGGAAGACGTAGGTCGCCTCCAGCGTGACGTCGAACGGGTTGCGGAAGCCCTGGGCGACCTCGACCCCGGCCACCAGGCCGGACAGCCGCGCGTCCACGTCGAGGCTCTCCAGCGGGAGGTTGCCGCGCTCGGTCTCCAGCGCGCCGAACCCGGCCTCCTCGACCGGCCGGCTGCGGCTCGGGTCCAGCGAAGTGATCTTCATGCGAGTCTCCGTTCCTCGAGCACCTCGACCAGGGGTCCGGCCGCGGCCATGACTGCTTGCAGGTCCTCTTCCGAGGGGGTACGGCTCGCGCCGTCCAGCACCAGCACCACGCCCGGCGCCAGCCGTACGCCGTGGACCGCGTGGCCGGAGGCCGCCTGAGCCGGGCCCGCGCCGTTGGGCGAGGCGGCGGGGGCGGGCGGCGCGGGGGCGGGCCGCGGGCTGGGACTGGGGGCGGGGGTGGGGGTGGCGGTGGGACGGGGGGCCGGGCGTTCGGCCCAGAAGCGCGGGCGGCTCACTGCGGCGACCCGTTCGAGGGTGGCGTCGGTGGCGCCGGCCAGGGCGACCTGGATCTCGGCGATGGAGCGGCCCTCGGCCTGCAGCCGCTTGACCGCGACGAGCTGGAGCAGGTGCCGCCGGCCGTACTGGGCGACCCGGCCGCGCCGGGTGAGCGGCGGGTCGACCAGGCCGATGGTGGTGTACCAGCGGATCAGGCGCTCGCCGGGCACGTCGCGCACCCGGCCGCTGCCGGTGGGCGAGGCGGCTTGCAACGCCTCGGCCGCCCGCTGCGCCAGTTCGCCGATGGTCCAGGTCTCGCTCATGCCCCCACAGTGACACTGTCATTGTTGCACTGTCAATGTGCGGAAGATCCGGACGGCCGAATGCGTTGGAAAAGGTGTAGTTGCAACGCCGAACGACGGAGGTACGAACTCATGGCTCAGATCACCGGTCCGCTGTCCGGCGCCGCGCGCGACACCGTCGCCGAAGCCCTCCAGGGCGCGCTCGTCGACCTCATCGACCTGTCGCTGGTGGCCAAGCAGGCCCACTGGAACGTCGTCGGACCGCACTTCCGCCCGCTGCACCTGCAGCTCGACGAGCTGACCGCGGTGGTCAGGGAGCACGCCGACACCATCGCCGAGCGCGCGGTGGCGCTGGGCGTCAACCCGGACGGGCGGTCGGCGACGGTGGCCGAGTCCACCCGCATCCGCCAGCCGGAGCACGGCTGGCTGGAGGACGGCAAGGTCGTGGTGACCATCACCGAGATCCTGGAAGGCGTCTCGCAGCGCATGCGCGAGCGCATCGAGGCCACCGACGAGCCGGACCCGGTCAGCCAGGACCTGCTCATCGCGGTCGCCCAGGAGATCGACAAGCAGCACTGGATGTTCCAGGCCCAGCGCTGACGCGCTGCGACGACGAGCCGGGGTCGTGAGCCCCGGCTTTCGCGCGTCTAGAGCAGTTCGGCCGCCAGCCGGGCGATCAGCGGCCGGGTGGCCAGGAACTGCCGCAGCTCCTCCTCGCCCTGGAGCCCGGCCTCCAGCAGCGCGCGCACCCAGGTGTCGCCGTCGCCCCGCTGGGCCGCCGCCTCCAGCCGGTCGAGCAGCGTCGCGCCGGGATGGGACTCGCGGGTCAGCGTCGACAGCAGGTGCGGCCAGCGGATGGTGAGCGCCGCCAGCTTGGCGACCTCGGCGTCGCTCGCCCGGGGCCGCCCCGACTGCGCCCGGCGGTAGGTGACGAAGGAGTAGAACCGGAAGACGTTGAGGTAGCGCTTGACCTCGCGTGGATTGCGCAGGCCCAGCGCGGGCAGCGCCGCCTCGATCGCCCGGCAGGCGTTCTCGTCGCGGTAGAGGTCGGCGAAGACGCGGTCGGCGGCCACCCGGGCCGGCTCGGTCAGCCGCCCGTTGCGCCCGGCGAAGCCGAGTGAGGCCTGGGCGCGCTCGGCCGCCTCGTCCAGGCCGTCGACCGAGGGCCGCTGCTCGCGGATCAGCCGCTCCAGCTCCTCCACGATGCCCGGGTCGGCGACGGTCCGGCCCGCGGCGAGCTTGCCGCGCGCGACCTGCGCCGGCACGGCCGCCCGTGGCGGGGGCGCGAGCGCTGGGGCGTCCAGGGGCTCCTCCGGGACGCCGAGCAGGGCGCGCACGTACGCCGGCAGCCGCTCCTCGTCGTCCAGCAGGGGCACGCTCAGCGGAAGCTGGACGATCTTCTCCAGGAAGCGCCAGCCGATGCTCTCGGTCAGGAGCTGCCGGTAGGCCACCTGGACGTGCGCGGCGACCATCTCCGGCTCCATGGCCAGCACGAAGACGCAGTTGGGGAACTCGCCGGCCAGGAACAGGTTGATCGCCTCGATGACCTGGGCGACGGTGCTGGAGGAGCAGCGGTCCAGGTCGTCCACGAAGACCACCAGGGGCCGCTCCTCGGTCGCCACCAGCCCGAGCACCCGGCGCATGTCGGTCTGCACCAGGTGCAGGAAGCCGGCCTTGTCGCCGTAGGCGTGCTCGGGCAGCACGCCGCTCTGCAGGAAGGGGTCGGGCTGGTTGACCAGGGTGCCGAACGCCCCGCCCGCGCCCTCGGCGAAGAAGCGGCCCAGCCGTACGGTCCCCGCCGCGAGCGAGGCCAGGCAGCCCGCCGAGGCGATGGCCGCGGCGGCGTCCGACAGCCAGGGCAGCATCGAGGAGGCCGCCCAGGCGGCCCCGGCCAGCACGAGGGTGAAGACCAGGCCGAGCGCGACCGGCAGGAGCCGGGTGAAGGCCAGCCGGTACAGCCGCCGCCGCACCGCCTCCCGGTCGATGCGCGACAGGTTGAGCTCCAGCCAGAAGCGCTCGCGGTCGGTGCGCGACATCCGGCCGGTGATCTGGCTGATCAGCTCGTGCGCCAGCCCGGCCCAGACCTGCTCGCCGTTCTGGTACATCCAGGGGTTGAACCACACCGTCGGCCGCCAGCCCGAGCCGGCCACCGCCTCGGCCCGCTCGTACGGCACGCCGCCCTCGCGCAACCGCCCCAGCACCTCGGCGTTGGTCACCTCGGTGGCGGCCGCGGCCAGCTTGAGCGTGGCGGCCGAGCCGGGGTCGAGCAGCTCGCGCACCATCCGCATCAGCGAGGTCTTGCCCGCCCCCCACGGCCCCTTGATGCCGATGGTCAGCGGCGGCGCGGTGTCCGGGTGGCGGATGAAGGCGGCGATGGCCTCGGCGTACACCCGGTGGCCGAGCCGGTCGTCGAGGGTCCACCGGTCGGGCGTGAGCCGGGTGCGCGGCGGGGCCGGCCGGGCGTGCGCCTTCTGCCGCCGCAGCAGGCCGGAGACCAGGGCGGCCTCGGCGGCGTCGAGCAGGGCGAGGCCCGCCTCGCGCACCGCCGGGTGCGCCGGGCCGGTCAGCCCCCACGCCTCCAGCTCGGCGTAGCCGCCCGGGCAGCCGAGCAGGGCGGCGGCCTCGCGGGTGAGCTCGCCCGGCAGCAGCCCGGCCCGGCGCAGCAGGCACTGCGCCTCGGAGCCGAGGTGCAGGTCGTAGAGCCGGGCCACGATCTCGCCGGCGGTGCCGGGCACCTCCTCGCCCGCCTCGGCGAGCTTCCGCGCCGCCGTGTCGAGGCTCGCGCCGGCGCGGCCGGGGTCGCTGAGGCCGTCGCGCACCTCGACCTCCTCGATGTCGCCGTGGCTGAACAACATCGGCGACAGGTCGGAGCCGAGCCGCTCGAAGTGCCGCCGGGCCAGGCCGTACAGCTCCTGGACGGTGAGCGGCCCGCCGGCGGCGAGCAGGCCGTCGGCGAGGACGCCGGTCAGCGAGGGGGCCGCGCCGGGCGGTTGCGGCCCGCCGGGCGCGGCCGACAGCGAGGCGGTCAGGGCCGCGGCGGCGACCGGCGGGTCGCCGGGCACGTTGAGCCGGGCCGCGCCGCCGGGGTCGGCGGGGTCGCTGCGCACGATCCACCCGAAGTCGACCACGAGCAGCAGCGCGGTGGCCCCGGAGGCGGCCACCTCCCGGCCGAAGTCCATGATCAGCTTGGTGAACGCGGTCGGTCCCCAGCCGGCCCCGGACGGCCAGCGGATCAGCAGCAGCTCGCCCGGTTCCGCGGCGGCCAGGAAGCGGTCGAGCACGGGCCGGGGGTCCTCGCCCGGGTCGATGGTCACCTCGAAACCGGACACGCGCAGGGCGTGGGCGAACCGGGCCGCCTCGCCGTCGAGGAACACCAGCGCCCGGCGCGAGACGATCCGGGGGGCCAGCTTCACAGCCGCAGTCATGAGCGAGGAATGTGCCGAATCGCAGCGGGCAGCGGCGTAGCGTTTGCAGAGAGTTTGACGTCGCCCGGCAGCTTCATTCATCTCGTTCAGGTCGGATGGTCCCCATGTTGCGCAGAACTCTCCTCCGCAATGGTGCCCTCGCCGCGCTCACCGGCTCCCTCTGGCGGTGCGAGGCGGCCGGCCGGCCCCTGACGCCCGCCGAAGGACCGGGGCGGCCCCTGGTCTCCGCCGCCCCCGCCACCTACGGCCCGCTCCAGGCGCCGAACGCCGACGGGCTGGCGCTGCCGGCGGGCTTCACCGGCCGGGTGATCGCGCGCACCGGACGCCGGGTGGCGGGCCTGGCCTGGCACCCCGCGCCCGACGGCGGCGCGTGCTTCCCCGACGGCGAGGGCTGGATCTACGTCTCCAACTCCGAGGTGCCCCTCGTGGGCGGCGCCTCGGCGCTGCGCTTCGCCGCCGACGGCACCGTCCGCGACGCCTACCGGATCCTGTCCGGCTCCACGCTCAACTGCGCCGGCGGCGCGACGCCCTGGAACACCTGGCTGTCGTGCGAGGAGACGCCCCGCGGCCGGGTCTTCGAGTGCGACCCCTACGGCGAGCGCTCGGCCCGTCCCCGGCTGGCGATGGGCCGCTTCCAGCACGAGGCCGCCGCCTGCGACCCGGAGAACGAGGTCGTCTACCTCACCGAGGACGAGCCGGACGGCTGCTTCTACCGGTTCCGCCCGACCGACTGGGGCGACCTGACCGAGGGCCGGCTGGAGGTGCTCTGCGGCACCGGCGACCGGGTGACCTGGAAGCGGGTGCCGCAACCGGCCGCCCTGATCAAGGCCACCCGCCACCAGGTCCCCGAGGCCACCCGCTTCGCCGGGGGAGAGGGCTGCCACTACGCCGCCGGGGTGTGCTACTTCACCACCAAGCACGACAACAAGGTGTGGGCCTACGACGCCCGCGCCGGCGCCCTGCGCGTGCTGTACGACGCCAAGGCGCCGCTCAGCGGTGTGGACAACCTCACCGGCGCGGCCACCGGCGACCTGTACGTCGCCGAGGACGGCGGCAACATGGAGATCAACCTGATCACCCCGCAGCGCACCGTCGAGCCGTTCCTGCGCCTGGACGGCCACGCGCGCTCCGAGATCACCGGGCCGGCCTTCTCGCCGGACGGGCGGCGGCTGTACTTCTCCTCCCAGCGGGGCCGCACCGGCGCGCGGGCCGGGACCGACGGCCACACCTTCGAGGTGACCGGCCCGTTCCGCTAGCGCTTCAGTTCCATGCTCCAGAACTGCTCGACCACCGGGACGCCGTTCTCCACGCCCTGGTTCTGCGACTCCAGCTCGAACCCGGCCGCCTGGTAGATGCGGCGGGCCCCGGCCAGGCAGTCACGCGTCCACAGCATCACCCGCCGGTAGCCGCGCTCGCGGGTGTGCCGCAGGCACTCCTCGACCAGCCGCCCGCCCAGGCCCAGCCCGCGCGCCGACGGCTCGACCAGCAGCATGCGCAGTTGCGCGGTGTCGGGGTCGCGGTGGTAGCAGAACACGCAGCCGACCCGCCGCCCGCCGGCCTCGGCGATCCACCCGGCGTCCTCGTCCGGGTCGAACTCCGCGCAAATGCCCGCCACGGTCTTCTCGAAGGCCATGCCCCAGCCCTGCTCGGCCGCGTACAGCTCGCCGTGCCGCTGCACCACCCAGCCCAGGTCGCCCGTCCTCGGCGCCCTGATCACGTACGGCTCGCGCCGCCCGCCCGGCTCCAGCGCCCCGCGGATCGCCGCCATGCCCTCGACCAGGCGGTCCTGGCCGTCCGGCGGCAGGCTCGCGAGCATCTCGGCGACCTGCTGCGCCGAGCGGCGGTCGAGCTCGCCGAAGTAGTCGGACCCGGCGGGGGTCAGCCGCAGCACGTGCTTGCGCGCGTCGGCGGCCGAACGTTCCTTGGTCACCAGGCCGGCCGTCTCGAACCGGGTCAGGATGCGGCTGAGGTAGCCCGCGTCCAGCCCGAGCAGCCGGCGCAGCTCACCGGTCTCCAGCTCGCCCGCCGCGGCCACCTCGAACAGCACCCTGACCTCGGTCAGCGAGTAGGGCGAGTCGAGCAGGCCGCTCTGCAGCAGCCCGCTGATCCGGGTGTAGAAGCGGTTGAACGCCCGGACCTCGCCAACCCTTGCTTCTGTCAACGAATCCATTGCCATAGTCAAGCATGAGAGGATGCGGTTTGTGAAGCACCTCTACCTAGGCGGGTACGGCCCCGCGATCCGCACGCTGAGCGAGACGCCGGCCCCGCTGGCCGAGGCCGCCGCCCCCGCCTCCTCGTTCCTGGCCCTCCACCCCGGCCTCGGCGTGCTCTACGCCGTCGGCGAGCAGGAGCAGGGGGTGCTGCGCGCCTTCACCCGCGACGGCGCCCGGCTCAGCCCCCTGGACGAGCGGCCCACCGAGGGCTCCCACCCCTGCCACCTCGCCGTCCACCCCGGCGGGCGGGTGCTGGCCGTGGCCAACTACGGCGACGGCACGGTCAGCCTGCACCACCTCGCCGCCGACGGCCGCTTCACCGGCGACCCGATCGTGCTCACCCACCGGGGCGGCGGGCCGGTCGCCGACCGGCAGGAGGGCTCGCACGCGCACCAGACCGTCTTCCACGACGACGTGCTGTACGTCAGCGACCTGGGCACCGACGAGATCCGCCGCTACACCCCGGCCGGGGAGAGCCTCGACCCGGTACGGCTCGCGCCCGGGACCGGCCCGCGGCACCTGTTCTTCGCCGGCGGCGTGTGCTTCCTCGCCGGTGAGCTCGACGCCCGGGTGCACGCCTACGACGCGGCCACCTGGGAACTGCTCGGCTCCGTGCCGGCCAGCGGGCACGACGGGGTCAACTACCCCTCCCACCTGGAGGTCGCCGGGGACCTGGTGTACGTGGCCAACCGGGGGCCCAACACCGTGTCGGTCTTCACGCGCTCGCTCGAACCGGTCGCCGAGGTGCCGGCCGAAGGGGACTGGCCGCGGCACTTCGCCCTCGACGGGGACCGGATGTTCGTCGCCAACCAGAACTCCGGGACGCTGGCCGTACTGACGCTCAAGGACGGGATCCCCGCGCCGGCCGGGCAGTCGCTCGCGGCCGAGGGCGTGGCCTGCGTTCTGATCGGCTGACGGGCTGACCGGCTGATTGGCTGATCGGCTGATCGGCTCGGCCGCGTGCGCCGGCACAGGTAAGGCCATGGCCCGGGCAGGGTCGTGCCAAGGCGGCGGCCCGCGGCCAGGACGCGCGTGAGGATGCGGGCGTGCGTCCCGCCCTGCTGCTGTCCCTGGTGTTGCTCGCCGCCCTGCCCGCCGCGGGCTGCTCGGCCGTCGTCCCCACCGCCCCGGTCGCGCCGGACCGGCCCCGCCCGCCGGTGCGCGAGGCGGCGCCGCCGGAGGTCGTCGCCGAGTCCGCCTGGCGGCTGACCCGGCCGGGCGGCATCGAAGGCTACGCCGACCACGTCAGCGTCCTGCCCGGCGAGCGCTTCGCCCTGCGGGTCTCCACCCGCGCGCCGAGCTTCACCGCGACCGCCTTCCGCATGGGCGGCCGGGTGACCCGGGTCTGGCGCTCCGACCCGGTGCCCGCGGTACGGCAGGCGCCCGCCCGGCTGAGCGGCGGCATGGTGAGCGCGGCCCACTGGAAGCCGTCGCTCACCGTGGACACCACCGGCTGGCCCGAGGGCGCCTACCTGGTCCGGCTGGAGTCGGCCAAGGGCCAGTCGTTCGTGCCGATCACCGTGCGCTCGGCCGTCACGCGCGGCCGGGTCGTGATGATCAACGCGGTGACCACCTGGCAGGCCTACAACCTGTGGGGCGGCCGGAGCCTGTACAAGGGGCCAGGCGGGTTCGGGGACCGCTCCCCGGCCGTCACCTTCGACCGGCCCTACGACCGTTCCGGCGCCCGGCTCTTCCTCGACTTCGAGCGGGACGCCATCGCCCTGGCCGAGGCCGAAGGCGTGCCCGTGGCCTACCTGACCGACCTCGACCTGGTCCCCGGCAGCCTGGACGGCGCCACCGCGGTCGTCTCGCTCGGCCACGACGAGTACTGGTCGCCGGTCATGCGCTCCACCGTCACCAAGGCCCGCGACCGCGGCACCCACCTGGCCTTCCTCGGCGCCAACGCGGTCTACTGGCGGATCGCGGTGCGGGGGCGGGTGGTGGAGTGCGACAAGGCCGTCCGGTGCCGGCTGTGGCGCTCGGTCAAGCCGGAGAGCTCGCTGGTGGGGCAGATGTACGACTGCTTCCCGGCCGAGGCGGCCTACGTCGTCAAGCGGCCCCGGCACTGGCTCTTCGAGGGCACCGAGGGCACCCGTTTCCCCGGCCTGGCCGGGGTCGAGACCGACAAGGTGTCCCCCGGCTCGCCGCCGGGGGTGGAGATCCTCGCCGAGTCGCCGGTCAACTGCGGCGGCCGTAGGACGGTCGCGCACTCCACCCTCTACACCGCGCCCAGCGGGGCCATGGTCTTCGCCTCGGGGACGATGCGCTGGGTCTGCGGGCTGCGCGGCGCGGCCTGCGGCCACGGGGTGACCGCCGCCGCGGCCGCCTTCACCCGCCGCGCCACCGTCAACCTGCTGCGCCGCTTCACCGATCCCGCGTGAGAGCGGGAACGGGGATCAGGAGGGGTCGCTGAGCCGGCGGATGACCTCGGCCAGCTCCCGCTGGATCTCCTTCTCCGCGGCCGCCCGGGTCACCCCGAGCTCCTCCAGCGCCACCACGCCGGGCACCCCGTCACCGAGGTGCAGCACCCCGAGCAGCAGGTGCTCCGTCCCGATGTAGTTGTGCCCGAGGCGCAGCGCGTGCCGCATGGACAGCTCCAGCGCCTTCTTGCTCTGCGCCGCGAACGGCAACTGCGCCGACAGCCCCTCGGCCGTCCCCGGCCGCAGGCAGTTGGTGACGACCTGCCGTACCAGCTCGTCCGGCGCGCCCAGCGTGGCCATCACCCGGGCGGCGATCCCCTCCGGCTCGGCCAGCAGGCCCAGGATGAGGTGCTCGGGCTCGATGTGCCCGTGCCCCGAGGCCCGCGCCTCCTCCTGGGCCTGCACGACCACGTGCCGGGCCCGGTCGGTGAAGCGCGAGTAGGTCTGCAGCTCGTCGGCGAGCGAGGCGCCCTCCTTGGGCACGAACCGCTTCTGCGCCGCCTGCTTGGTCACGCCCATGCTGCGCCCGATGTCGGTCCAGGACGCGCCCGCGTGCCGGGCCTGGTCGACGAAGTGCCCGATCAGGTGATCGGCCACCTCGCCGAGGTGTTCCCCGAGGGACACGGCGTCGGACAACTGGCTGAGGGGGTCGGTTTCACGCCTTTTGATCGCCTGGATGAGGTCGTCCAGTTTCACGTTGGCTTCCATGCGTCAACCATAGGTTGACGATCGCTGGATCGTCAACCCCGAGTTGACGCTGGACGGCGGCGCGGACGGCCAGGATGATGCGGGGGTGGATGGACGACGGGTGGCGATCCTGGCGACCGCAGGAGTGGTGGCCGTGCTCGCGGTCGTGCTCACCGTGCTGCGCTGGGACGACGCGGACAAGATCGCGACCGGGCTGTCCGCGCTGGCCGGCGTGGCGGCGGTGGGAGTCGCGGTGTGGGCGGGGCTGCCCCGGCGCGACCAGGCCGCGACGCGCGGCAAGGCCGTGCACGTTCGCAAGACGGGCAACGCGACCGCCACCGGCCCCGGGGCCTTGGCGAACACCGGGCTGACCGCGTCCGGGACCGCGCTGCCGGACGACATCCGGGTGACGGACACCGGAGACGCCGAGGCCTCCGACGGCGGGGAAGCCGGCACCGGCGCCCGGCTGGACTGAGTGAGGACGCACCCGAGGAGGGGAACGCGTGACCGCTGAACCTCCTCCGCAGAAGGTGACGGTCAAGAACACCGGCGACGCGTACGCCGATCGCGGTGGCATAGCCGTATCCGGGGCGGCGCACATCTACCAGTCCCCGCCGCCCAGACCCGCCCGCTCAGCCTACCCCTTCCAGGTCAAGCAGCTCTTCCCCGGCGAGCTCATCGGACGTGAGGCCGAACTGGCCGAGCTGGCCCGATTCTGCACCGCGCCGGAAGGCCCGTCCTACGCCTGGTGGCAGGGCCCGGCCTGGGCGGGCAAGTCGGCGCTGATGGCCTGGTTCGTGCAGCACCCTCCGGCCGGGGTCAAGATCGTGTCCTTCTTCGTCACCGCCCGCCTGCCCGGCAACAGCGACCGGGCCGGCTTCCTGCCGGTGGTGGTCGAGCAGCTCGCCGAGCTCGCCGGGGAGCCGATGCCTGCCCCGCTGTCGGAGGCGATGTGGGTGGGGCAGCTCAACCAGGCCCTGGACGAGGCCGCGGCGGCCTGCTCGCAGTCGGGACACCGGCTCGTCCTCGTGGTCGACGGCCTGGACGAGGACCGGGGCGTGACCGCCGGCGCCGACGCCTACAGCATCGCCGCCCTGCTCCCGGCGAGCCTGCCGCCCGGCGTGCGGGTGGTGGTGGCCGGACGGCCGAGCCCGCCCGTGCCGCAGGACGTGCCCGCCTGGCATCCGCTGCGCGATCCAGGGATCGTCCGGCCGCTGAGCACCTCGGCCGAGGCGAGAGCCGTCCGGGACGACGCCGAGCGCGAGCTGTGGCGGCTGCTCGACACCGACGGGCCCGAGCACGACCTCGTCGGCCTGGTCGCGACCGCGGGCGGCGGCCTGAGCAGCCGCGATTTGGCCGAGCTGGCTGACCTGCCGGAACCCGTCGTCCGCCGGCGCCTGCGCGCGGTGGCGGGCCGTACCTTCCAGAGCCGGACCGGCCGCTGGGTGCCCGCCGAGGTCTACACCCTCGCCCACGAGGAACTGCAGCAGGCCGCCCTCGCCAACCTCAGCGCGGCCGAACAGGCCCGCTACCGCGAGCTCCTGCACGCCTGGGCCGACCGGCACCGCGAGCTCGGCTGGCCGGAAGGCACCCCGGAGTACCTGCTGCGCGGCTACTTCCGGCTCCTGCACAGCCAGGGCGATCTGCCGCGCATGGTGACCTACGCGACCGACGGCGCCAGGCTCGACCGGATGCTCGACGTCAGCGGCGGTGACGCCGTCGCCTACGCCGACCTCGCCCTGGCCCAGAGCTTCGTGTGCGCCCAGGAGGACCCGGACGTCGCGGCGGCGCTCGACCTGGCCGCCGCCCGGCGCCGCCTCTACGGGCGCAGCGCCGGCCTGCCGCCTCGCCTCCCGCTGATCTGGGCCGCCGCCGGCCACCTGACCCGCGCGGAGACCCTCGCCCGCTCGCTCATCCCGATGCACCAGTACGACGACCCCGTCAGGCAGGCGTACGGCGAGCTGTCGGAGGCGCTGGCGGAGAGCGGCGACCTCGGCACCGCCGAGGAGTTCGCCTGGCGGGAGCGGAGAGCAGGACCGGAACTGATCAAGGCGCTCGTCGCGGCCGGTGCGTACGAACGCGCCGAGGCGCTGGTCGCCACCCCTTTCGGCGCGCTACGGCACCTCCGCCTGGCCCTGGGTGAGGCGTTCCTGGCCGCCGGCGAGCTGGACCGTGCGGGCGCGGCCCTGCGCTCGATCGCCGACCGGGACCCGGACGCGCCCGCTTCGGCGCTGCTGGTCGACGAGGGCGGGTTGGCGATGCCGGCGCTGACCGGCCTGGCCCGCGCGCTGCGGGCCGCCGGGCGGGCGGAGGAGGCCCGCGAACTGGCCCGCTGGGCGGCCGCCTACCTCACCACGCGGCCGGAGGACCAGATCCGCGAGGAGGAGAGCGCCGAGCGGATCGGCCTGCTGGCCGACCTCGCCGAAGCGCTGCTGGCCGGGGGAGAGCCGGAACAGGCGCGGCGGCTCGCCGGCCGGATCGAGGCGCTCGGCCGCGGGGCCTACCTGCGGATCTCCGCGCTGGCGCGGCTCCTGCCGCTCCAGCACGCGCTCGGCGACGCCGAGGAGGTCGCGCGGATCAGGTTCGAGGCCGCCGAGACCTATGCCGACGGCTTCCTGTACGCCTGGGTGGCGCCCGCGCTCAACCAGCTGATGCGCGCCCTGATCGGCCTGGGTGACCCGGCGGGCGCCCGGCGGCTCATCGCACCCGCCCTGGAGGGCGCGCTGGCCAACCTGCGGGAGGGCGACCCGATGCGCGGGCCCGGCCCGCTGCTCGACCTGATGTGGGTCCTGGCCGACCTGGGCGAGAACGAACGGCTGCGCGATCTGCCGGCCCTGGTCGAGGAACCGGCCCATCTCGACGAGGTCCGGATCGTCCTGGCCGAGATCCACCTCGCGAGCGGTGAGTACGCGGAGGCGTGCGCCGCCGGACGGGCCGTCGCCGGCGCGCGGCGACGGGACGACGCGCTGCACTGGCTCACCTACCGGCTGATCGACGAGGCGGAGCCCGGCCTGGCGGAATCGGTCTTCCGCGAGCTCGCCGACCCCGCCCGGCGCGGCGACGCACTCCTCCCGCTCGCCAGGGCGCTCGTTTCGGCGGGCGCCGCCGACCGCGCCGCCGCGCTGCTCGAGCCGGAACCGCCGGGTGGGCGGGTCGCGCTGCTCCTGGATCTGACGAAGCAGGTTCCGGAGGAACACCGCCGGGCGTGGGCGGAACGGGCGCTGGCCGTGCTGGAGGAGTCGGCCGAGCAGTGGGACGAGGCCGCCCTGCTGGCCGCCCGCGCCGAGGCGCTCGTGCACGCCGGTGACACCGAGGCCGCCCGCCGTACCGCCGAACAGGCCGAGGACCTGCTGGCGGCCTCCGAGGGAAGCCCATGGGCGCGCGGTGTCGACACGGCCACGCTGATGCCCGTCTGGCACGCGCTCGGTGAACCCGACCGGGCCGCCGCCTGCGGGCGGCTCGCCGGGGAGCTCGGCGACGCGCTCGACCACCCGGCCGAGCGCGGCGACCTGTTGGAGACGCTGGCCGGGGTGCTCGATCAACTGGGGCTGGCGGAGGAGGCCGCGGCGGTCGCGGCGAAGATCCCCGACCCCGGCACGCGCAGCGCGACGTTGAGCCGGCTGTACGGCGAGGCCGTCCTGTCGGGGATCGACGAGCGGGTCATCGCCGTCACCCAGCCGGCCTTCGACGCGGCCTACGACATCCCCGACCCCCGCGAGCAGACCGCGGCGCTGGCCGGACTGGCCGCTCGGATGCGGGACGCCGGGTGGCTGGGAGACGCGGCCGTCGTGGCCAACGCCATCGGCGGCGCCGCCGACCGGGCGAGGACGCTGATCGGGATCATGGGGCCGATGGCGGACGCCGACGACCCGGAGGCCTTCCAGGCGCTGGCCGAGGCGGCCGAGAGCGCCGCCGGCTCGATCCTCGACCCGGAGGTGCTGGCGCGGGCCGAGATCCGGACGGCGCTGCTCTGGGCGGCGGCCGGTGACCGGGACGAGGCGCTCGCGCACGCCGGGCCCGCCTTCTGGACCACCGGCCTGGTCGCCGGCCTCTGGGACCGACTCTGGTTGACCACCGACCTGGCGCGGGTTCATCACGAGCTCGGTGACCCGGAGGCCGCTCGCGCCTGTGCCGAGGAGGTCGAGGGCTTCGCCCTGGCCTACCTGCGGGCCGACCTCCTGCTCGGCCTCCAGTCGAGCGTCGCCCAGGCCTGGCTGGCCGCCGGCCTGCCCGACCGCGCCGAGGAGTCCTTGAGGATCTTGGCCGAAGCCGTCAGCGCGGCTGCCGGGGAACCGGGAGGGGAGGACGACACGGGGGACGCCCGGGAGTCCGCGGCGGAGGTCCCTGGGGGCGCCGCTGATCCGGTCGCTACAGACGTGCCAGCCGACGTGGACGGCGGCATGGACGGCGGCATGGACGGCGGCATGGACGGCGGCATGGACGGCGACGCGGATACCGATGCGGATGAGGGCGTGGACGCCGACGTGGTCGACGACCTGGTGGGGGCCTTCGTGGCCGCGGGGGAGTGGGCGCGGGCCGAACGGATCGCGTCACTGTTCCCAGAGTCGGAAGGCAGGTCGGCTGCTCGGGAGGACCTGGCGCTGGGGTGGCTGTCGGCGGGCGAACCGGACCGTGCGGCAGAGATCGTCCCACCACACAGCCTCGCGGCCGTCAAGATCGCCCGCGCCTTGGCCGCAGCGGAGAAGCCGCCGCCCCGCATCGAGCCCACCCCAACCCCTCACACCGCGGTGCCGGGTTCCGCGGTGCCTGGTTCCGCGGGGCCGGGCGGTGCGGTGCCGGGCGGTGCGGTACCGGGTTCCCCGGTGCCGGGTGGTGGGGTGCCGGGTGGGGCGAGGGTAGGTGGGGCGAGGGCCTTGGCCGAGCGGGCGGAAGCGGCCGCGCACCGTATGTCGAACGACGCGCCGTACAGTGGTCTGCACCCCCGGGCCGAGGCGCTCATCTGGTCGGTCCGGGTCTGGGCGGCGGCGGGGGATCTCGACCACGCTGCCCGGCTGGCTCGGACCGTGGAATCGGCGCTGCTGGCCCGGCTGACCACCGGCGGGGGAGACCCGGCCGCCATCCACGCCTTCCACGCGCTGATCCGGGTCGGCGCGCTGGAGCGGGCGGAACGGCTGGCCGAGACCGGCATCGTGGGCGACACCGACCGTATCCAGGCCCTGACCATGCTGGCGCAGGCCCACGCCGCCGCCGGGGACTTCGCCCGGGCCCGTACCTTCGCCGAGGCCGCCGAGACCACCTTCGAGCAGCTGAGGACGGAATCAGGGGGACACTGGTCCGCCATGCCGCCACCCGCCCGCGCCTCGATCGAACAGATGGTCCGAGGATGGCTAGCCCTCGCCTCCGCCGCGGCCACCGCCTCCACCCCTTCCAGCGCGACCACCGCCTCCACCCCTTCCAGCGCGGCCACCGCCTCCGCCGCCACCCCCGCCACAGCCTCCGCCAATCCCCCGGCCTCCGCTACCCCCGCCACCGGCTCCGCCATCCCCACCACCGGCTCCGCCATCCCCACCACCGCAGACGGAGACCGCCTTCCCGAGTTCGCCCCGGCCGAGGATCGCCGTGGAGACCGGGCTTGCGGTGATAGGGACCTTGCCGGCGGAGCCGGAGCTGGCGGTGATCGTGACCGTAGCGGTGAGGGTGGGGCCGAGGAGCCCGAGCCCGGGCCGCTTGGGGCGGGACTGGAGGCGGTGGTGCGTGAGCTTGCCCCCGCGGTTGCGGTGGCTGCGGCGGTGCTGGACGAGGGGCGTCGGGTTCGAGCTCGCGCACGGAGTGTCGAGGAATTGCTGGATGACGGTGACCTGGTGGGGGCGGAGGCGCTGGTGCTGGGGATGGCGGCCGATGAGCAGGCCGTACATCTGGTTCGTCTGCTGGAGGGGTGGGCGGGCGCGGGTGAGCGGGAGCGGGCCCGGGCGGTCGGGGAGGCGGCCTTCGACTCCGGCACGGAGGTTCGCAGGTGGCTGGTGAACGAGGCCATGGAGGCGGGCGACCAGGCACGGGCACGTGCGCTGGCCGAGCGGGTGGCGGGTGGTACGGGGGAGACTGCCTGGGAGAGTGCCCCCGACGCCTTGCAGGAGGTGTTCGAGACGTGGCTGCGGGTCGGGGACCTGGAGCGGGCGGAGGCGGTCGCGCGGGGGCGGTACGGACGGGACGCGTTGGTGCCGGCGTTGTGCGAGCTGGCCGTTGCCCGGCGCCAGAGGGGTGAGGAGGCGGCGGCCCTGGCCCTGCTCGCCGAGGTGGCCGCGCTGGTGGATGCGCTGCCGTACGGTCGGAGTCGGGACGAGGCCCGGCGGTCGTTGGCCGGGGCGTGGGCCTCGGTCGGGGACTTCGGCAGGGCCCAGGCCGTCGCCGAGGCGATGGACGGGCCTCCCGAGCGGGCCTCTGCCCTGGCGGAGCTGGCCAGGAAGGCCCCTGCTCGGCTCTCGGCCCGCCTGCTGTGCCTGGCCCTGGCCCAGCACGCCGACCACACGGGTCTCCTGCACGTCGTCACCGACCTCGCCCCCGAAGCCCTGCACGCCGCCCGGCACCTCTGACCGGAGGAAGGCCCAGAACCCGGGCCTACCCAGCCCGCCCCAGTCCGCCCGCCCAACCCTGGCCCGCCCTGGCCTGGCTCGCCCGAGGCCGGACGGCGGGCGCCGGACGGGGGGCGCCGGACGGGGGGCGCCGGACTGGCTGGCCCAGCCTGGCTGGCCCCAGCCAGCCCGGCTCACCCCAGCCTTGCCGCTCCCGCACCCCTGACGGCTGGACGGCACGAGGGTCCGGTCCGGCGGGAAGGACGGCGGGTGCCGGGCGGAAGGGTGCGGGGCGGGCGGGTGGCGGGACGAGAGGACGGGGAGGCGGGAGGGTGGGAGGGCGGCGGGGCCGCCGGGTGGAAGGGTGGCTGGGCAGGTGGGTGGCGGGATGGGAGGGCGGCCGGTCGGGCCGAGGGGTGGGCGGGTGGCTGGGCACGTGGGTGGGCGGGTGGCTGGGCCGAGGGGTGGGCGGGTGGTTGGGCAGATGGGTTGGGAGGGCGGCTGGGCACGTGGGTGGTGGGATGGGAGGGCGGACGGTCGGGCCGAGGTGGTGGACGGGTCGAGAGGTGGGTGGGGCGAGGGGTGGGTGGGGTCGGTTGCGCGTAGGGGTCAGTTGCGGGTGGTGGCGAGGCGGACGGCGTGGCGCCAGCGGTCGTAGCCCGACTCGTCCCGCGCGCCGGGTTCGAAGCGGCGGTCCAGGCGCCACGTCTTGCGCAGTTCGTCCGGGGACGACCACACCCCGGCCCCCAACCCGGCCAGGAAGGCGGCGCCCAGGGCGGTGGTCTCCTGGATCTCGGGCCGCTCGACCGGCACGCCGAGCTCGTCGGCCTGGATCTGCATGAGCAGGTCGTTGGCGCTGGCCCCGCCGTCGGCCTTGAGGGTGGAGATGGCCGGCATGGCCGACACCACGTCCCGCACCTCGTAGGCGATGGCCTCCAGGGTGGCCCGGACGAGGTGGGCGCGGGTGGCGCCCCGGGTGAGGCCGGTGATCAGCCCGCGCGCCTCGGGGTCCCAGTGCGGCGCGCCCAGGCCGGTGAGGGCGGGCACGAAGACGACGCCGCCGCTGTCGGGGACGGTCCGGGCGATCGCCTCGGACTCGCGGGCGCTGCCGAGCAGGCCGAGCCCGTCGCGCAGCCACTGGATGGCGGCGCCGGTGACGAAGATCGAGCCCTCCAGGGCGAAGGTGCGCTCGCCGGAGGGGGTCTGCCAGGCGACCGTGGTGAGCAGCCCGCCCTCGGGCCGGACGATCTCCTGGCCGGTGTTGACCAGCAGGAAGGAGCCGGTGCCGTAGGTGCACTTGACGTCGCCGGGTGAGAAGCAGGTCTGGCCGAACAACGCCGCCTGCTGGTCGCCGGCCAGGCCGGTGATGGGCAGGTCGAGGCCGAGGAAGGCCTCGGGCGCGGTGCGGCCGACCGGGCCGTGGTTCGGGACGATCTCCGGCAGGGCCGACGCCGGCACGCCGAACAGCTCGCACATCCGCTCGTCCCAGGTGCCGGAGGCCAGGCCGTACAGCAGGGTGCGCGAGGCGTTGGACGGGTCGGTCACGTGCCGCGCGCCCGCGGTGAGCCGGGCGATGAGGTAGGAGTCGACCGTGCCGATCGCGGTGCGACCGGCGCGCACGCCCGCCCAGACCTCCGGCTCGTGCTCGGCCAGCCAGGCCAGCTTGGTGCCGGTGAAATAGGGGTCGAGCCGCAGCCCGGTCACTTCGGAGACGAGCGGCTCGTGCTCGCGCAGGCGGTCGCAGACCTCGGCGGTGCGCCGGTCCTGCCACACGATGGCGCGGCGCGGCGCGGCCAGGCTGCGCCGGTCCCACAACACGGCCGTCTCACGCTGGTTGGTCAGCCCCAGGCACTCGGGCCGCTCGCCGTACGCCTCCAGAGCGGTACGGCAGGCGGCGAGGGTGGCCTGCCAGATCTCCTCAGGAGCGTGCTCGACCCATCCCGGACGGGGGAAATGCTGGGCGAACTCCTCATACCCCCGGGCGGCCACCCGGCCCTCGCCGGTCACGATGAGTGCGGTCACCCCGGTGGTCCCCGCGTCCACGGCCAAAACGCTCACGGAAACGCCCTCCTTATGACACCTTTGGTCTAGACCAATGCCCGGACCCGCGGGCACAATGCGATTCTGGTTCGTGAACCCCATCGGGAGGAACCCCGCGATGCGTATCGGAGTGCTCACCGGAGGCGGCGACTGCCCCGGTCTCAATGCTGTGATCAGGGCTGTCGTGCGCAAGGGGGTGAGCGTTTACGGCCACGAGTTCGTCGGATTCCGTGACGGCTGGCGCGGGCCGCTCGAAGGCGACACCATGCCGCTGGACATCCAGGCGGTCCGCGGCATCCTGCCGCGCGGCGGGACCATCCTGGGCTCGTCCCGCACCAACCCGATCAAGATCGAGGGCGGGGTCGACCGGATCAAGGACAACCTGGCGGCCACGGGCGTCGACGCGCTGATCGCGATCGGCGGCGAGGACACCCTGGGTGTCGCCCGCCAGTTGTCGGAGCGCGGTGTCAACGTCGTCGGCGTGCCCAAGACGATCGACAACGACCTGTCCGGCACCGACTACACCTTCGGCTTCGACACCGCGGTCAACATCGCCACCGAGGCGATCGACCGCCTGCACACCACCGCGGAGTCGCACCACCGGGCGCTGATCTGCGAGGTCATGGGCCGGCACGCGGGCTGGATCGCGCTGCACGCGGGCCTGGCCGGCGGCGCCAACGTCATCCTGATCCCGGAGAAGCCGTTCGACATCGACCTGGTCTGCGAGTACGTCGAGTCGCGCTTCCGCACCCGCTACTCGCCGATCATCGTGGTCGCCGAGGGCGCGCACCCGATCGAGGGCACGATGGCGGTGCAGACCGGCGAGCTCGACGCCTTCGGCCACGTCCGGCTCGGCGGCATCGGCGAGGTGCTGGCCAAGGAGATCGAGAAGCGCACCGGCAAGGAGGCCCGCACCACCGTGCTCGGCCACATCCAGCGCGGTGGCACCCCGACCGCCTTCGACCGGGTCCTGGCCACCCGCTTCGGGCTCCAGGCCATCGACGCCGCGCACGACGGCGACTTCGGCAAGATGGTCGCGCTCCGCGGCACCGACATCGTGCGGGTCGGCCTGGACGAGGCGACCGCCGAGCTCAAGACCGTGCCGCCGGCGCGGTACGCCGAAGCCGAGGTCTTCTTCGGATAGAGGCTTGCAGGCGGGCTGCAAGCGGCCCGCCGTAGTTTTTCGCACGTAGCGGGGTTCGCCTCGCGCAACCCCTCCAAGTACGGCTTGCGCCACCATCGGCGGCCCACCACCGGCGCAAGCCGTACTGCTATTTCCGCGCCTTTTCCGGCTAGGCCTGGAAAAGGTTGCCGCTTTCGCGGCCGTCGTCGCGCCGGGCGAGCCGCGCGCGAAACTCCTCGTCGCCGCGGAGCTCTTTTTCCGACGGCGACAGCAGTACGGTCAGCAGCAATCCGACGGTGATCATGCTGATGCCCACGATGAGCGGGAGCAGGAAGTCGATCGCCCGGGCGCCGTGCAGGACGGCCGGTTCCGACAAGAGGTGCACCGACATGGCGAACATGCCGGTGTAGTGCATGCCGCAGACCGCGA
Organism: Nonomuraea sp. NPDC050328; assembly: GCF_044459405.1. Classification (NCBI taxonomy): domain Bacteria; kingdom Bacillati; phylum Actinomycetota; class Actinomycetes; order Streptosporangiales; family Streptosporangiaceae; genus Nonomuraea; species Nonomuraea sp. NPDC050328. The sequence goes on from NZ_JBITIW010000002.1 coordinate 754,620, forward strand.
CGCCCATGATCAGCGCGGCTCCGCCGATGGCGAGCGCGCCGCGCACCCGCACGGTGAACCAGAGCGCGACCGTGGCGGCGACCACCGCGATGGCCACCGACAGCCCGACGACGAGCGGGTCGTAGCTGACGTGCGCGGACATGTTCATGGCGTGCATGCCCAGGTAGTGCATACCGGCCACGCCCAGGCCGGCCAGGGCGCCGCCGGGCAGCAGGTAGGCCGCGCGGGTGCCGCCGTGGCCGACCAGGAACAGCCCCGCGCCGACCACCAGCACCGCCAGGACGGCGGAGCCGATGGTCAGCGGGACGTCGTAGCGGATGGCGGTCCCCGCGACGTCGAAGCCCATCATGGCGATGAAGTGCATGACCCAGATGCCGGTGCCGCCGATGGAGACGGCGGCGCCCACGAGCCACCAGCGGGCCTCGCGCACGCTCATCAGCCGGGCGCGCGAGGTGAGCAGAAGGCCGAGCATCGAGCCGGCGCTGGACATGAGATAGGCGAGGGCGGGCGTGAGCCAGCCATAGGAGAAATGATCAATGGCGGACATGCGGGGATTCCCTTGAAGGTTGAATTCAAGGGAGTATTCCCGACCAATGGCAAAAGTGGCAACTTACCAGCGGGGGAGCGTCCCCACGCGGCGGGCCTGAAGCCTTCGCAACAGTTCCTCGTCTTCGCGTTGTTCCCGTTCTGACGGGGAAAGGATGGCCATCAGCAACATTGTCAGGGTGGCAAGGCTGACCAAGGTCATCAAAGGCACGAGGAAGTCGAGCGCGTCGGCGCCGGCGACGTGGCCGGGCATCGCGTGCGGGGTCACGATCATCGCGAACATGCCGGTGTAGTGCATGCCGCAGACCGCGACGCCCATGATCAGCGCGGCCACGGTGATCCAGACCGGGCGCTTGACCCGCAGGGTGAACCAGAGCGCGACCGTCGCGGCGACCACCGCGATGCCGACCGACAGCCCGACGACCAGGGGGTCGTAGCTGACGTGAGCGGACATGTTCATGGCGTACATGCCCAGGTAGTGCATGCCGGCCACGCCCAGGCCGGTGAGCAGGCCGCCGCCGAGCAGGGCCAGGACCCGGCCGCCGCCCAGGGTGACCAGGAACAGCCCCGCGCTGACCACGGTGATCGCCACCACCGCGGACAGGATGGTCAGCGGCACGTCGTAGCGGATGACCGTCCCGGCGACGTCGAAGCCCATCATGGCGATGAAGTGCATGACCCAGATGCCGGTGCCGCCGATGGAGACCGCGGCGCCGGCCAGCCACCGCCCGCGTGAGGCGCCGCTGCTCCGGTGGGCCTGGGCGGTCAGGCGAAGGCCGAGCATCGAGCCGACACAGGACATGACGTAGGCGAGGACCGGGGTGGTCGCGCCGTGGATGAAATGATTAACCATGTCACCTCTTGCTATGTGGCACTGATTAGTGATCTTTCTGGATTTTGGCAGAAATGAGGGACGGGTCGCATGGATACCTCGACTATCTGTCAAGGGCTCTGTCGGAAACGCGAGAAAGTTTCATGGGTATAGAAGGGCCCTTCTGGCGGGCGATCGCCGTCTTCCGCGTGGCCTCGCTCGCCTACGCCGTGGTCCTGCTGATCCAGCACGACGGGTACGCCGCCCCGCTGACCGGCTGGGCGATCATCGCCGTCATGGCGCTGTGGACGGCGGCCTCGATCTGGGCCTACTCCGTCCGCTCGCTGCACCGCTGGCCGTTGCTCGGCCTCGACCTGCTCGTCACGGTCGGCTGCCTGCTGGCCACGCCGTACGCGCAGGGGGACCAGCAGGCCGGGCCCGGCACCATGCCGATCCCGGCCACCTGGGTGGCCGCCCCGGTCCTGGCCTGGGCGGTGTACGGCGGGCGCCGCGCCGGCGCGGTGGCGGCGGCCGTCGTGGGCGCGGTCGACGTGTGGCTGCGCTGGCGGGTGCCCGGCGTGCCGCTCCTGGTCAACGGCGTGGTGCTGCTCTTCCTCGCCGGCGTCGTCGTCGGCCACGTCGCGCGGCTGGCCAAGGAGGCGGAGGCGCGGATGCAGCGCGCCGCCGAGATGGAGGCCGCCCAGCGCGAGCGCGACCGGCTGGCGCGCGGCATCCACGACTCGGTCCTCCAGGTGCTCGCCCTGGTGCAGCGGCGCGGGCTCGAACTCGGCGGCGAGGCGGCCGAGCTGGGCCGGCTGGCCGGTGAGCAGGAACGGGCGCTGCGCCGGCTCGTCGCGGTCCGCCCGCAGCCCACCGGCTCGGCCGACCTGCGCGACCTGCTGCTGCCCTACGCCTCGCCCGAGGTCACCGTCTCGACGCCGGCCACCCCGCTCGTGCTGGCGACCGGGGTGGCCGAGGAGGTCGCGGCGGCGGTGGGCGCGGCCCTGGACAACGTGCGCGACCACTGCGGCCCCGGGGCCAGGGCGTGGGTGTTCGCCGAGGAGGCCGAGGACGGCGTCGCGGTCACCGTCCGGGACGAGGGGCCCGGCATCGCCGCCGGCCGCCTGCCCGAGGCCCGCGCCCAGGGCCGGCTCGGCGTGGCCCAGTCGATCGTGGGCCGGGTGCGCGATCTCGGCGGCCGGGTGGACATCGTCTCCACGCCCGGCCAGGGCACCGAGATCGAGATCACCGTCCCGCGCTGACCCGCGTTCGACGGGGCTTCGTACCAGGAAGTCTTCAGGAAGTAGAGTTCGGCGCATGGTGCGCGTGATGGTGGTCGACGACCACCCGATGTGGCGCGACGGCGTGGCCCGTGATCTGTCCGAGGCCGGGTACGAGGTGGTCGCGGCGGTCGGCGAGGGCCGCCAGGCGGTGCGGGTGGCCGAGGCGGTCCGTCCCCAGGTGGTCGTGCTCGACCTGCAGTTGCCCGACCTGTCCGGCGCCGAGGTGGCCACCGCGCTGGCGGCGCTCGCCGACCCGCCCCGCATCCTGGTGCTGTCGGCCAGCGCCGAGCAGGAGGACGTCCTGCAGGCGGTCAAGGCGGGCGCGTCAGGCTATCTGGTCAAGTCCGCCGACCGCGGCGAGTTCCTGGAGGCGGTGCGCAGGACCGCCGAGGGCGACGCGGTCTTCACCCCCGGCCTGGCCGGGTTGGTGCTGGGGGAGTACCGCCGGCTGGCCGCCCAGCCCGCGCCCGCCGAGGGCCCGCGGCTGACCGACCGGGAGACCGAGGTGCTGCGCCTGGTCGCCAAGGGCCTGTCCTACAAGCAGATCGCCGACCGCCTCGTGCTGTCGCATCGCACGGTGCAGAACCACGTCCAGAACACCCTCAACAAGCTCCAACTGCACAACCGGGTCGAGCTGGTCAGATACGCGATCGAGCAAGGTCTGGACGAGGACTAGACTGGAGGGCTGTCTCCCGAGGAAAGGTCCTGCCATGACGATGTCCGCCCTGGGTGAGCCATGCGTTCTGCTCAAGCTGGGCGAGCTCGTCCTGAAAGGCAAGAACCGTGAGCTCTTCGAACGCCGGCTGGCCGCCAACATCCGCCACGCCCTGAAGGAGTTCGAGCTCAGGATCGAGGTCCGGGTCCGGCACGGCGTGATCGCCATCTTCCTGCCGGACGGCACCCCGGTCGAGACCGCCGACGCGATCGCCGCCCGGGTGGCCGACGTGCCCGGCACGATCTGGATCCACCGCGCCTGGCGGGTGGCGAAGGACCCGGACTCGGTGGTCAAGGCCGCGCTGGAGCTGGTGCGCGACCGCGAGGAGACCAAGCGGGGCGCCACCTTCCGGGTGCGTTCGCGCCGCCGCGACAAGCGCTTCCCGCTGACCTCGGCCGAGCTCGACCGCCTGGTCGGCGGCACCATCAACGACGAGTTCGGGCTTCCGGTCGACCTGCGCAACGCCGAGCTGACCGTCTCGGTGGAGGTCGACCGCGACGAGGTCTTCGTCTACACCGACGGCCTTCCCGGCCAGGGCGGCCTGCCGGTGGGCAGCAGCGGCCGGGCGCTGATCCTGATGTCCGGCGGCATCGACTCGCCGGTGGCGGCCTACCGGATGATGCGGCGCGGCCTGCACGTCGACTTCCTGCACTTCTCCGGCATCCCGTTCACCACCTCCGAGTCGATCTACAAGGCGTTCGCGCTGGTCAAGAAGCTCGACCGGTTCCAGGGCAAGTCGCGGCTGTGGGTCGTGCCGTTCGGCAAGGCCCAGCAGTCCATCCGCAACAGCGGCCAGGACCGGCTGGCCGTGATCGCCCAGCGGCGGCTCATGCTCAAGACCGCCGAGGAGGTGGCGCACCGGATCAAGGCCGAGGCGCTGATCACCGGCGACGCGCTCGGCCAGGTCTCCAGCCAGACGCTGGCCAACATCGCCGCCCAGGACCAGGCCGTGGACCTGCCGATCCTGCGCCCGCTGGTGGGCTGGGACAAGACCGAGATCATGGCCGAGGCCCGGCGCATCGGCACCCTGGAGATCTCCGAGCTGCCGGACGAGGACTGCTGCTCGCTGCTGGCGCCCAAGCGGGCCGAGACCCGGGCCAAGATCGAGGACCTCAAGGTGATCGAGAAGCGGCTCGACGCCGAGGAGCTCGCCGTGCAGCTCGCCGACTCCATCCAGGAGTACACGATCTGACTTTGGGCCTTGCAGACTCCACCCGGCCGCGCTAACTCTTAGGAAACTTTCCTAAAGGAGTGGTCGGGTGAAGAGCATCCACGCGTTACTCACCGCCGCACTGCTGGCCGCCGCCGTCCTGACAGTGCTGCCGATGGCGGCGGCCAACGCCGCCGCCTGCGCCGCCGCCTGGAGCTCGTCCGCGGTCTACACCGGCGGCATGCAGGCCTCGCACAACGGGCGCAACTACAGCGCCAAGTGGTGGACCCAGGGCGAGACCCCGGGCTCCGCCGCCGTCTGGGCCGACCAGGGCGCCTGCTCAGGTGGCGGCGGAGGCGGCGGCACGACCTGCGATTACCCCGACTGGGCGGCGGGCACCACCTACGCCGTCGGCGCCATCGTGCGCTACACCGACGGCAACCACTACATCGCCGTCCACGAGAACCCGGGCTACGACCCGGTGATCAGCCACTGGTACTGGGACCCGTACACCTGCACCGGCAGCACCCCCTCGCCGACGCCCACCACCTCGAATCCGCCCAACCCGTCCGGATTCGTGGTCTCCGAGGCCCAGTTCCACCAGATGTTCCCGAGCCGGAACTCCTTCTACACCTACAGCGGCCTGGTCGCCGCCCTGTCGGCCTACCCGGCCTTCGCCAAGACCGGCAGCGACGTCGTGCGAAAGCAGGAGGCCGCCGCCTTCCTGGCCAACGTCAACCACGAGACCGGCGGGCTGGTCCACATCGTGGAGCAGAACACCGCCAACTACCCGCACTACTGCGACGCCACGCAGCCCTACGGCTGCCCGGCCGGCCAGGCCGCCTACTACGGCCGCGGCCCGATCCAGCTCAGCTGGAACTTCAACTACAAGGCCGCCGGCGACGCCCTCGGGCTGCCGCTGCTGACCAACCCGTGGCTGGTCCAGCAGGACGCCTCCGTGGCCTGGAAGACCGCCATCTGGTACTGGATGACCCAGAACGGTCCCGGCACCATGACCGCGCACGACGCCATGGTCAACGGCCGCGGCTTCGGCGAGACCATCCGCAGCATCAACGGCGCCCTGGAGTGCAACGGCGGCAACCCCGCCCAGGTGCAGTCCCGGGTCAACGCCTACCAGCGCTTCACCCAGATCCTCGGGGTCGCGCCGGGCGGCAACCTGACCTGCTGAGCCCCGCGATCGGGGCTCAGGCCTCGACCTTGAACGGGTCGTGCTCGGCCAGCAGCTTGTCGAGCCTGGCCTGGTCCACCCGGGTGGTGACCGCGGCCAGCTCCTGCTTGTCGCGCACCACCTTGGCCAGCATGAAGCTGGAGGTCACCAGGTAGAGCACCCCGACGGCCAGGAAGCCGCGGACCCAGGCGTCGGCCGGCACGTAGGCGATGCCGAGCACGACCGCGCCGAAGGCCAGCGCGAAGGAGATGACGGCCTGCAGGTAGAAGGCCCCGGTGTGGGTGGGCTGGATGGGCTTCGTCGTCATGCCTCCAGTCCACCCCCTCCGGACAGCTCGCCACATGGGGCGAAATACTCAAGTTACCCATGAGTACGGCAAGCCGTACCCGCTCCTAGACGGCGAGCACGTCCCCCACCAGCGTGCGCCCGAGCGCCTGCGGCAGGGTGCGCAGCACCTGGGCCAGCTCCTCCAGGTCGCCGTCCACCAGCGCCTGCGGCCCGTCGCACAACGCCTGGGCCGGGTTGGGGTGCACGTCGATGATCACCCCGTCCGCGCCGACCGCGATGGCCGCCCGGGTGAGCGGCAGCACCAGGTCGCGCCGGCCGCCGGAGTGCGAGGGGTCGACGATGACCGGCAGGTGCGACAGGCGCTGCGCGACCGGCACGGCCGAGACGTCCAGGGTGTTGCGGGTGGCGGTCTCGAAGGTGCGGATGCCCCGCTCGCACAGCACGATGTCCAGGTTGCCGCGCTGGGCGATGTACTCGGCGGCCATCAGCCACTCCTCGATGGTCGCGCTCATCCCGCGCTTGAGCATGACCGGCTTGCCCGCCTCGCCGACCGCCTGGAGCAGCGCGAAGTTCTGGGCGTTGCGGGTGCCGACCTGGAGCATGTCGGCGTAGGAGGCGACCAGCGCCACGTCGTGCGCGTCCACGACCTCGGTGACCACCGGCAGTCCGGTCTCCTCCCGCACCTCGGCGAGGATCTTCAGGCCCGCCTCGCCCAGCCCCTGGAAGGCGTAGGGAGAGGTGCGCGGCTTGAACGCCCCGCCGCGCAGCAGGGTCGCGCCGGCCGCCTGCGCCATCCGGGCGGCGTCGAGCGTCTGCTGGTGCGTCTCGACCGCGCACGGGCCGGCGATCAGCGTCACGCTGCCGGGCCCGATCGGCACCCCGCCGACGTGCACGGTGGAGCGGTCGGGGTGGTTGTCCCGGCTGACCAGCTTGTGCGGGGTGGTGATCCGCACGGCGTCGGCCACGCCGCGCATGCCGCGCAGGTTGACCGAGCCGAGCTGGGAGACGTCCCCCACCAGCCCGACGATGGTGCGCTGCACGCCCCGGCTGACGAACGCCTCCACGCCCGCCGCCTCCACGACCGCGACGACCGCTTCGACGTCGCCGCTCGTGGCGTCCTGCCCCATGACGATGACCATCTGAACTCCCTGGAAAAACGAGAAGGCCCCGGGTCCTGTACGGACCCGGGGCCTCTCGACGCCTGTGTGTGCTAGTGCACCACCACGTGGCGAGCGGTCCTCAAGGGTCCGTCGCCATACCAAAACAGGAAAGTGGTGTGCATAGGGCAGTCACTATAACGCAGCCCCGATGATGATCGCGAACCCCTCCGGTGGCAGGATGGCGAGGGTGAGTGAGTCCCGCCTGCCCCCGGGGCAGTACATCCCTCGTGGCCGCCCAGTGATCCACTACGGGCGGGTTCCGGAGTTCAGGGCGGAGCGGTGGGACTTCCGGGTCTTCGGCGCCACCGCCTCCGGACAGGAGCACTGCCTGACCTGGCCCGAGTTCGAGCGCCTGCCCCGCACCAGCGTGCTGGCCGACTTCCACTGCGTCACCAAGTTCTCGCTCATGGGCAACGAGTGGGGCGGGGTCAGCCCGGCCCAGATCATGGAGATGGCGCCGCCCGCGCCCGAGGTGCGGCACGTGATGATCTGGGCGGAGTACGGCTACAGCGCCAATCTGCGGCTGGCCGACTTCACCGGGGAGGGCACCCTGTTCGCCACCGAGTTCGAGGGCAAGCCGCTCTCGCCCGATCGGGGGTATCCGCTGCGCATCGTGGTGCCGCACCTGTACGCGTGGAAGAGCGTGAAATGGGTGCGGGCCGTGGAGTACCTGGCCGAGGATCGGCGGGGGTTCTGGGAGGAGCGCGGGTACCACAACATCGCCGACCCCTGGCGGGAGCAGCGTTACTCCTACCAGGAGGAACCAGGAGAAGGGCCGCCGGTGTAGGGAGCCGGGATGAACCTGGAGAAGGGCCGCCGGTGTAGGGAGCGGGGAGGAACCCGGGCGAAGCGGCCGGTGTAGAGACTCGGTGTTTTCGGGCGAACACGGTGGGTGATTGGTTACCGTGGCCCGCATGTCGACCATGGTGTGGGTGGCGCTGCCGGCGCTCACCTTCCTGGCCGGCCTGCTCGCCGCCCGGCGCAGGCCCTCCCCGCCGCCCGCCGGGTCCTGGCCGGGGGAGGCCGCCTTCGCGGTGCTGCACACCGCCGCGCTGGCCGGGCCGTACCTGCGGGGCGGGCTCACCCGCGACGGCGCGTGCAGGTCCGTGCGGCACGTGCGCCGGCTGCTCGGCGCCGACGCGGTCGCGCTGGTCTCGACCGAGGCGGTGCTGGCCACCGACGGCCCCTGCGGCGAGGACCTGCTGGAACGCGCCCGCCCGGCCATGCTCTCCGGCCGCCCGCACGTGAGCGGCGCCACGGTCGCCGTCCCGCTGAGCGTGGAGGGCACCGTGGTCGGCGCCCTGGCCGTCAGCGACGCCGAGGCCGGCGGGGCGCTGATCCGCGCCGCGGTCGAGGTGGCCGGCTGGATCGGCGGCCAGCTCGAACTGGCCGAGCTCGACGCCTCCCGCCGCCGCGCCACCGAGGCCGAGATGCGGGCGCTGCGCGCGGAGATCTCCCCGCACTTCATCTACAACGCGCTGACCACGATCGCGTCCTTCGTCAGGACCGACCCGGTGCGCGCCCGCGACCTGCTGCTCGACTTCGCCGACTTCGCCCGCTACGCCCTGCGCCGCACCCGCGACTTCACCACCCTGGCCGACGAGCTGACCTGCGTCGACCGCTACCTGCTGCTGGAGCGCGCCCGCTTCGGCGACCGGCTGCGCTTCAGCGTGCAGGTCGCCCCCGAGGCGCTGCCGGTGCCGGTCCCCTTCCTGTGCCTGCAGCCGCTGGTGGAGAACGCCATCAAGCACGGCCTCGGCGAGAGCCTGGGCACCACCCGCGGCGGCTCGGTCCGGGTGGTCGTGCGCGACGCCGGTCCCGAGGCGCACATCAGCGTCGAGGACGACGGCGTGGGCATGGAGCCCGAGCGGGCCCGCCGCCTGCTCGACGGCCTGGCCGCCCAGGAGGGCGCCGACGGCCGAACCGGCATCGGCCTGGCCAACGTGGACGTACGGCTGCGCCAGATCTACGGCCCCGCCTACGGCCTCGCGGTCGAGACCGCGCCAGGTGCCGGAACCAAGATCAAGCTGCGCGTGCCCAAGACCCGGCATAGCTCTTTGTAGTCAATTCTTTACCCAGAGCAGGCGTGTCGCTTGTGACCTGGGTCTTCTTGCGGCAGGTTGGTAGCCATGCTGCGCGTGCTCGCCGTCGACGACGAGGTGCCGGCCCTCGAGGAACTCGCCTACCTCCTGCGCCGTGACCCGCGGGTGGAGCAGGTCGTCACCGCCTCCGACGGGGTCAGCGCCCTCCAGGACATGGTCCAGATGATCGGTGCGGGGGAGCGCCTCGACGCCGTCTTCCTCGACATCCGGATGCCCGGCATCGACGGGCTCGACCTGGCCCGGCTGGTCGGCGGCTTCCCCGACCCGCCCCGCCTGGTCTTCGTCACCGCGCACGACGACTGCGCGGTCCAGGCCTTCGAGTTGCGCGCGGTGGACTACCTGCTGAAACCGGTGCGCGCCGAGCGCCTGGCCGAGGCGGTCCGGCGGCTGGAGGAGGCCACCGTCCAGCACCAGGAGCAGGGGCCCGACGACGTCATCCCGGTCGAGCTCGGCGGGCGCATCCGCTTCGTCCCCCAGCAGGCCGTGCACTTCGCCGAGGCCAAGGGCGACTACGTGCGCCTGCACACCGTCGACGGCAGCTACCTGGTCCGCATGTCGCTGGCCGCGCTGGAGCGGCGCTGGGCCGACGCCGGCTTCATCCGCGTGCACCGCAGCACGCTGGTCTCGGCCCGGCACGTCAGCGAGCTCCGCTTCGAGCAGGGCCGGGTCCTGCTCCTGGTCGGCACCGAGACGCTCCCGGTCAGCCGCCGGCACACCCGCCAGGTGCGCGAGCAGCTCGTGCACCAGTTCCGCGCCGGGCTGGCCACGTGAGCGGCCGCCGGGTCGCGGTCGAGCGCCGGCCGCCGGCCCTGACCTGCTGCTTCGCCGTACCCGATCCCGATCCGGTACGGCAGGCCGCGGCCACCGCCTTACGCCGCCGCCAGCTTCGCACCGGGCTGGCGACGACCGCCCTGGTCGCCGCGACGCTGGCCGCACTGCCTGCCCTGACGGCGGGCGCCACCGGCCCCTGGACCTGGCTGCTGGTGTCGGCCGGCGCCCACCTGGCCTGGATCGTGCTGGCCGTCGCCCAGGTGAGGCGGGCGGAACGCCTCGAACGATGACGGTCGCCACCTGGGCCGGGATCGGCTCCGTCCTCGTGCTCGCCCTGCTGCTCGGGGTGGTCAGGCCGCGGCGGCCCACCGGCGTCGAGCAGTTCTACCTCGCCGCCCGCGCCGTGCCCACCTGGCGCAACGGGGCCGCGATCAGCTCGGAGTCCACCTCGGCGGCGACCTGCCTGGGCGTGGCGGGACTGATCGCCACGCACGGGCCGCAGATGTTCTGGTACCCGATCGGCGCGGCGGCCGGTTTCGTGGTGCTGCTGGCCCTGGTGGTGGCTCCGTTGCGCCGCTCGGGCACCTTCACCGTGCCGGACTTCGCCCAGTGGCGGCTGGGCTCGCCCGCGCTCCGGCGGGTGACCACCTGCCTGGTGCTGGCGGTGGGCGTGGTTTACCTGGTCGCGCAGTTCCACGCCGCCGCGGTCATGGTGGGGCTGCTCATGGGGCTGCCGGCGTGGGGCGGGTGGGCGCTGGTGGCCGGGCCGGCTGTGGTGGTCGCGCTGGCCGGGGGCATGGGGAGCGTGACCCGGGTGCAGTCCGGGCAGTTCTGGCTCAAGTTCGTGCTGTTCGCCGGCTGTGCCGTGGTGTTGTGGTGCACCTGGTGGATCGCGCCGCGGCCGAGGCCGTACCGGTTCACCGGGTTCGTGGCGCCGGACGATCCCGCGCTGCCCGGGATCGTGACCATCCTGCTGGCCTGCGCGCTCGGCACGATGGGGCTGCCGCAGGTGGTGGCCCGCGTGTACACGGCCCCGCACGGGCGGGCGGCGCGGCGCTCCATCGTGGCGGCCCAGGTGCTGCTCGGCGGGTTCCTGCTGCTGCCGCCGCTCTACGGCATCCTCGGCCGGGCGCATGTGCCGCCCGAGGCGGCCGGAGCCGACGGGATCGTGTTGCTGCTGCCGTCCGTCATGGCGCCGGGGCCGGTCGGTGACGTCCTGACCGGACTGCTGGCCGCCGCGGCGTTCGCGGCCTTCCTGGCCACCTCCTGCGGCGTGCTGGCCGCGGTCGCCGGAGCGGTCTCCTCCTGCGTGGCCGCGCCCGGCGTGGGCTCCTTCCGCGCCGCGGTGGGCGGGGTGACGGTGCTGGCCCTGCTGGTCACCGCGGCCACCAGCCTGGGCAGTTCGGTGGTGCTCGTGCTGGTGGGCTTCAGCCTGTCGGCGGCCACCTTCTGCCCGCTGCTGGTGCTCGGGATCTGGTGGCGGCGGCTCACCGACGTGGGCGTCGCGGCGGGGTTCGTGGCCGGCGGCGGAGCCACCGTCCTGCTGGTCGGGGCCGGGGCGGTGGGCTTGAACGCGGGGCTCGCGACCGCCTGTCCCGTGGCCGTCGCGGTGCCGCTCTCGTTCGCGGTCATGGTCGTGATTTCCCTGGTCACGCCGGGTCGGGTGCCGGGCGACGCGGAGGTGTCGCTGGTTCGCATGCACCAGCCGGATGACCGCTCGTCGCTGCGGGGAGGCCGCTCGTCGCTTGGACACTCTCCGTATGTCGATGACTACAGACCGTTGGTCGAGCTGTGGGGAAAGCGGGTTTCGAGACCAAGATCGCGCCCGTAGGGTCTACGCATCGGTGAGAGCCACACCGTCGCAGCAGGGGGGGTACGGAGCCGCAAGGCTCTTCTTTCGAGGCCCTGTGCGTCGGATTCACGGTGACCGGCAGGTCACCACGGCTGTCGGACCCGCGACCGGGGGGTGGGGTCCGCCGGCCGCGCCGAGGGAGGGATGCCCGCCGGGCCGCGGAAGGAACCACGATCCGGCCAGACGGGGGCGGCCGGATCGTGTGCGCGGGCATCCCTCCCCAGCGGCGGACTCACCGGTGCTCGATCAGGCGGCGGGGGTCCCGTCGCGTAGCGACTTCAGCAGCGCGATGTCGTTGCGGTAGTCCTCGGCCTTGCCCGGCACCTCGATGCACAGCGAGACCCCGGCGGCCAGCGGGTGGCGCAGGAGCTCGGCGAACGGCTCCACCCCGATGTGCCCCTGGCCGATCTTCTCGTGCCGGTCCTTCTTGGAGCCGCAGACGTCCTTGGAGTCGTTGGCGTGGATCAGCTTGAGCCGCCCGGGAGCCACCTGGTGCAGGGCCTCCAGCGTCTCGCCGACCCCGCCGGGCGCGGCCAGGTCGTGCCCGGCGGCGAAGGCGTGGCAGGTGTCGAAGCAGACCCCGGCCTTCGGGTGCCAGTCGAGCGCCGCCAGGTAGGGCTCCAGGTCCTGGACGGTCGCGCAGAGCATCGCGCCCTGCCCGGCCATCGGCTCCAGCAGCAGGTCGGGCCCGTCCTCGGGGATCTCCTCCAGCAGCGGCAGCAGGTGCTCGTGCAACTGGCGCATCGCCTCCTCCCGCGTCTGGGTGACGGCCGAGCCGGTGTGCACGACCACCCCCTTCGCGCCGGTCTCGACGCCGCGCTGCAGCGTGTAGCGGGTCAGGGCGATGGAGCTGGCCAGCGTCTCGGGATTGGGCGAGCCGAAGTTGACCAGGTAGGGGATGTGGATGAAGCTCTCCACGCCCGACTCGGCGAGCTTGGCGTCCTCCTCCGGCTTGCCGGCGGTGAGCGCCCAGGCGCGCGGGTTGGTGACGAAGACCTGCATCATCTCGGCGCCGATGTCGGCCATGTAGGTCAGGCCGCCCGTCGCCAGGCCGCCGGCGACGGAGACATGCCCGCCGATCAGGGATTTCGAAGTCATGATGGCCTCAGTTTAGGCGGGCCGGGACCTGCTCAGCCGCCGGACTTGAACTCCGCGTAGTACTCCTTGAGCGGCTTGAGACCCGCCTCGGCGCGGCGCTTGTCCACCTCGGCCTCGTTCTCCAGGCCGATCTGCGGGCGGGGCGCGCCGTCGGGGCCCAGCTCGATCTGCGTGCCGTACACCTGGGGCTTGCGTTCGGCGACGCGCACGCGGTCGGTCAGGTAGGCCAGGTCGCCCTTGCTGGCGTCGCCCTGCTCGACGGCGGTCTTGAGCAGGGCCAGGGCCCGCTTCTGCACGTCGAGGCGCTGGTCGGCGTGCTGAGCGAGGACCCAGGCGGCGCTGGAGCCGTCCTTGCCGACCAGCTTCCAGCCGGGCCAGCCGTACTGGTCGAGGATCTGCTCCAGGCGGGCGGTGTTCTCCTTCTCCACCCGGTCGAACTGCTCGGGCGAGGCGGTGTCGGTGCGTTGCTTCTGGTCCTTGTCCAGCAGCCTCAACAGCTCGGCGCGAAGCTGCGGGTTGCTGGGCGGGGGGAGTTCTTCCTCGCCGCCGCAGGCGGTCAGCGCCAGCAGCAGCGCGAGGAGGCAGAGGGGCAGAATGCGCATGCCTCATCCCACCCGGCGGACCGGGGCGAAGTCCACCCTTCGGCAATCTTGGAGCATGCCACGAAAGGCTCTGGTCAAGGGGCGCGGCGTTTCGGAGTTCTCGATGCTGGACCGGGCAGGTCACCCCTGTGTGTACTGCTGGCATGCCGATCGAGCCGACCGACGCGGAGCTGCTGAGCTGCTGTTTCGCGCCGTCCTTCGCCCGGGCCGTGGCCGCCGGGAGCCCCTACCGCGACGCCGCGGAGCTGGGCGACGCCGCCGAGAAGGCCGTGCTCGCCCTGGAGTGGGACGAGGTGCTCCAGGCCCTGTCGGCCCACCCGCGCATCGGTGAGCGGCCGCAGGGGGAGGGCCGCGAGGCCGCCTGGTCGCGGGACGAGCAGTCCGGCGTGCAGGAGAGCACGCGCGCGGCGCTGGCCGAGGGCAACCGGGCCTACGAGGAGCGCTTCGGCCACGTCTACCTGGTCTGCGCCAGCGGGCTGCGCGGCGAGGAACTGCTGGCCCGGCTGCGCACGCGGCTGGCCAACGACGAGGAGCGCGAGCACGAGGTGGTCCGGGCGGAACTCGCCAGGATCGCCCGGCTGCGGGCGGAACGGCTGGCCGGATGAGCTTCTCCTCGCACGTGCTCAACGCGGCCACCGGCCGGCCCGCCGCCGGGGTGGCGGTCCGGCTCGAACACGAGGGCGCGGTGGTCGGTGAGGGCCGCACCGACGCCGACGGGCGGGTCTCGGGCTGGCAGCCGGGCGCGGGCGTGCACCGCGTGGTCTTCACCGACCTGCCGTTCACCTTCTACCCCGAGGTCGCGATCACCTTCGTCATCGACGACCCGGCCGGGCACTACCACATCCCCCTGCTGCTGAGCCCGTTCGCCTACTCGACCTACAGAGGGAGCTAGCGTGAGGTTAATCCTCGGTCCCAACCGGTACGGCAAGGCCGAGACCCGGCTGGTGCGGGTGACCAGGGACGGCTCCCTGCACCACCTGAAGGACCTCAACGTCAGCACCTCCCTCGCCGGGGAGATGACCGAGGTCCACCTGACCGGCGACAACGCCGCCGTGCTGCCGACCGACACGCAGAAGAACACCGTCTACGCCTTCGCCAAACGGCACGGCGTGGGGCAGATCGAGGAGTTCGCGCTCCTGCTGGCCCGGCACTTCACCGAAGGCCGGCCGACGATCCACCACGCCCGCGTCGCCGTCGAGGAGTACGCCTGGCAACGCCGCGGCGAGCACTCCTTCGTGCGCGCCGGCACGGAGGTGCGCACCTGCGTGGTCCACCACGACCGCGACGGCCGCACCAGCGTGGTCTCCGGGCTGAAGGACCTGGTGGTGCTCAACTCCACCGGCTCGGAGTTCCACGGCTACCTGGTCGACGAGTACACCACGCTCGCGCCGACCACCGACCGGATCCTGGCCACGGCGGTCACCGCGCAGTGGCGGCACGCCTCCGCCGAGCCGGCCGACTACGCCAAGTCCTACGAGGCGGTCCGCGAGTGCCTGCTGGAGGCCTTCGCCGGGACGCACAGCCGCTCGCTGCAGCAGACGCTCTACGCCATGGGCGCGCGGGTGCTGGAGAGCCGGCCGGAGGTCTGCGAGATCAGGTTCCAGATGCCGAACAAGCACCACTTCGCCGTCGATCTCGCCCCGTTCGGCCTCGACAACGACAACGAGGTGTTCTACGCCGCGGACCGGCCCTACGGGCTGATCGAGGGCGCGGTGCTGCGCGAGGACGCCCCTGACGCCGCTTTCGCCTGGGAGTGAACCCTATGGACTTCCTTCGCCCCACCACCTGGGCCGAGGCCCTGACCGCCAAGGCCGAGCGGCCTGACGCGCTGCCGCTGCAGGGCGGCACGGACGTGATGGTGGAGCTCAACTTCGACGTGCGCCGGCCGGCGGCGCTGCTCGACCTGACCGGGGTGGCCGAGCTGGCCGCCTGGGAGCTGGTCGAGGGCGCCTACCGGATCGGGGCCGGCGTGCCGTACGCGCGGATCATCGACGAGCTCGGCGGCGAGCTGCCGGGCCTGGCCCAGGCGGCGCGGACGGTCGGCTCCCCGCAGATCCGCAACCGCGGGACGGTCGGCGGCAACCTGGGGGCGGCCTCGCCCGCCGGGGACAGCCACCCGCCGCTGCTGGCGGCCGGCGCGACGGTCGAGGTGGCCTCCGCCGCCGGGACCCGGATGATCCCGGCGAGCGAGTTCTACCTCGGGGTCAAACGCAGCGCGCTGCGGCCCGACGAGCTCATCCGCGCGGTGTGGATCCGCCCGGCGGCCGGCCCGCAGTACTTCTCCAAGGTCGGCACCCGCAACGCGATGGTCATCGCGGTCTGCTCCTTCGCCCTGGCCCTGCACCCGGCGGAGCGCCGGGTGGGCACCGGGATCGGCTCGGCGGCGCCGACGCCGCGGCGGGCGCTGGAGGCGGAGGAGTTCCTGGCCGCCGAGCTCGACTGGGAGGCCAGGCTCGACCCCGGCGTGCTGCGCCGCTTCGGCGAGCTGGCCGCCGCGGACGCCTCGCCGATCGACGACGTGCGCGGCACCGCCGGCTACCGCACGCACGCGCTGGCGGTGCTGGCCAGGCGGACGCTGACCTGGGCCTGGAACGACTACCGGAAGGCACGAGCGGCATGAGAGTGAACTTCACGGTCAACGGCCGTCCCGAGGCGGTCGACGACGTCTGGGCAGGGGAGAGCCTGCTGTTCGTGCTGCGCGAGCGGGTCGGGCTGCCCGGCTCCAAGAACGCCTGCGAGCAGGGCGAGTGCGGCTCGTGCACGGTCTACCTGGACGGCACGCCGGTGTGCGCCTGCCTGGTGGCCGCCGGGCAGGTCGAGGGGCGCGAGGTGCGCACGGTCGAGGGCCTGGCCGGGCCCGAGCGGCTCGACCCGGTGCAGGAGGCGTTCGTCGAGTGCGGGGCCGTCCAGTGCGGCTTCTGCACGCCCGGCCTGGTGGTGCAGGCGCACGACCTGCTGGCCCGGGTGCCCGAGCCGTCCGACGCGGAGATCCGCGAGGCGCTGGCGGGCAACCTGTGCCGCTGCACCGGCTACGAGAAGATCCTCGACGCGGTACGGCTGGCCGCGCGGCGGAAGGCCGCTCTGTGACCACGCAAGTGATCATCGAGAACGTCCACATCGCGCCGGTCGCCGGCCCCGAGATCGAGCGCGGCTACCTCCGCATCGAGGGCGACCGGATCGCCGCGCTCGGCCCCATGTCCGAGCTGGCCGCGGACGGGAGCGCCACCCGGATCGACGGGCGGATCGACGGGCGCGGCTGCCTGGCCACGCCCGGCCTGGTCAACACCCACCACCACCTCTACCAGTGGGCCACCCAGGGCCTGGCCCAGGACGCCACCCTCTTCGAGTGGCTGAGCGCGCTCTACCAGGTGTGGGCGGCCATGGACGCCGAGGTCGTGCACGGCGCGGCCCGGGCCGCGCTCGGCTGGCTGGCGTTGTCCGGCTGCACGCTGACCAGCGACCACCACTACCTGTTCCCCAAGGGCCGGGGCGAGCTGTTCGCCGCCGAGGTCGAGGCGGCCCGCGAGCTCGGCCTGCGCTTCCACCCGGCCCGCGGCTCCATGGACCGCGGCCGGTCCAAGGGCGGCCTGCCGCCGGACATCGTGGTCGAGACCATGGACGAGGCCCTCGCCGCCACCCAGGAGGCGATCGACGCCTACCACGACCCGTCCTTCTCCTCGATGCTGCGCGTGGCGGTCGGGCCCTGCTCGCCGTTCACCGTCAGCCGCGAGCTGATGACCGAGGCCGCCGCCCTGGCCAGGGCCGCCGGGGTGCGGCTGCACACCCACCTGGCCGAGACGGTGGACGAGGACGAGCACTGCCTGAAGCAGTTCGGGCTGCGGCCGGTGGACTACATGGCCGAGCTCGGCTGGCTCGGCCCGGACGTGTGGTTCGCGCACAGCGTGCACCTCAGCGACGAGGACATCGCCCGCTTCGCCGCCACCGGCACCGGCTCGGCGCACTGCCCCTCCTCCAACGGCCGGCTCGGCGCGGGCATCGCCCGGGTGGCGGAGATGCTGCGGCAGGGCGCGAACGTCGGCCTGGGCGTGGACGGCAGCGCCTCCTCCGAGCTGACCCCGCTGGCCGGGGAGATGCGCCAGGCGCTGCTGATGCAGCGGGCGCGGTACGGGCCCGCCGCGCTGAGCGCGCGCCAGGCGCTCGAACTCGGCACCCTGGGCGGGGCGCGCAACCTCGGCCGCCAGGACGAGCTCGGCACCCTGGAGCCCGGCAAGCTGGCCGACATCGCGCTGTGGCGGGTGGACGGGCCGTTCACCTCGGCGGTGGCCGACCCGGTCTGCGCCCTGGTCTTCGGCCCGCAGCCGCCGCTGGCCCGCCTGCTGGTCGGCGGGCGCACGGTGGTCGAGGACGGCGAGCTGCGCACCGCGTCCCAGGACGAGGTGGGGCGCGCCGGGGTGGCCGCCCGTGACCGGCTGCTCGCCCGGGCCCGGGAGCAGGGCTTCACCGTGCGCACGGAGGTCCATGGCTGAGCCGCCGCGGACTCAGCGGGCGGCGGCGTGGGCCAGCGCCGACGGCGTCCGGCAGCCGACGATGGCCGGCGCCTCCCGCACCAGCGAGTCGTCGGTGGCCGCGGCCACCATGAACAGCGCGAAGTCCACCCGGCGGGTCAGGTTGCTGGCCAGGACCGGGTCGCCGATGTGCCGGCTCCACACCGGCAGCCCCTGGCTCTCGCCCTCCTCCAGGTCGCTGCCGCGCACCACGGTC
Source organism: Nonomuraea sp. NPDC050328 (assembly GCF_044459405.1). Taxonomy (NCBI): domain Bacteria; kingdom Bacillati; phylum Actinomycetota; class Actinomycetes; order Streptosporangiales; family Streptosporangiaceae; genus Nonomuraea; species Nonomuraea sp. NPDC050328. Next base: position 772,909 of record NZ_JBITIW010000002.1, read on the forward strand.
CAGCGCCGGTCGCTGGCGAAGATCCGCCGGCAGGCCTCCACCTGGTCGTCGATCTCGGCCAGCCGGATGCCGCGCGCCAGCCAGGTGAACAGCTTGACGAAGGCGCGGAAGCGCCGGGTGTAGACGTCGAGGCCGTCGCGGGTGATGTGCCAGCCGCAGGAGAAGATCAGCCGGGCGTCCGGCTCGGCGTGGTCGAGCACGGCCTGGGCGGTGCCGCTGGAGTACCGCTTGACGCCCCACGGCACGAGCACGGTGAGGACGGCGTCGCAGCCGGCCACCGCCCGGGCGATGACCTCGCGCGAGTCGGTCGGCCCCGGCACGACGGTGATGCGCCCGGCGAAGCGGTCGAGCTTGGGCACGCTCTTCTCCCGGCAGACCCCGACCACCTCGTAGCCCCGCGCCAGGCAGTGCTCGATCATGTAGCGCCCCAGCTTGCCCGAGGCTCCGACGATGCAGACCTTCATGCGATTCCCCCGATGACGACTTTGCCGCGGGCCCGGCGGCTCTCCACGTGCCGCAGTGCTTCCCGGACCTCGGCGAACGGATAGGTGCGGTCGAGCACGGGCCGGACGCGGCCCGCCTCGACGAGGGCGGCCAGCCGGCGCAGGCTCTCGCCGGACGGCTGCCAGGAGACGCTGGTGAGCCGCTGGCCGACCAGGCGGTCGAGCACGGCGGCGCGGGCGAACTGGCCGAGCGGCCCGAGCACCCGACCGCCGCCGGCCATCCCGCCGACCAGGGCGAGCGTGCCGCGCGGGGCGAGCACGCGGCGCATCCGCCGCAGCGGCTGGTTGCCGATCAGGTCGATCAGCAGGTCGTAGCGCTCACCCAGGCGGGTGAAGTCCTCGCGGGTGTAGTCCACGACCTGCTCGGCGCCGAGCGAGCGGACCAGCGCGGCGTTGCGCGTGCTGCACACCGCGGTGACCTGCGCGCCGAAGGCCCGGGCGAGCTGCACCGCGAAGGTGCCGATGCCGCCCGCCGCGCCGTTGACCAGGACCCGCTGCCCGGCGCGCAGCCCCTGCAGCGCGGCCAGTGCGGTCAGGCCGGCCATCGGCATGGCCGCGGCCTCCTCGAAGGAGAGCGCGGCGGGCTTGTGCGCCAGCACGCTGTCCGGGACGCGGGCGTACTCGGCGAAGGCCCCCAGCTTCACCACGCCGAAGACCTCGTCGCCCGGCTGGAAGGCGGTGACCCCGGCGCCGGTCCGCTCGACCACGCCGGCCAGGTCGGCGCCGAGGACCGAGCCCGGCTTGGGCCGCCGCAGGCCGGCGACGCCGCGGACGATCATCGGGTCGGCGCGGACGTGCCGCCAGTCGTAGGGGTTGACCGAGGCGGCGTGCACCCGCACGAGCACCTCGCCGGGGCCGGGCTCGGGCGCCGGGACGTCCTGGAGCTCCACCACGTCGGGCGAGCCGTAGCGATCCCAGACCCAGCCCTTCATGCGCGTCGTACTCTGTAAGGTTCCCATACCTCGTAAGGCTGCCATACGCCGTAAGGAAGTCAAGGGGTGGTGCTGAGAGAGTTCTCAGGCGAGCCGGCGCCGCTCCAGCCCGTCGAGCAGCAGATCGAGCCCGAACTCGAACTCCGCCTGGTCGTCGCACCAGCTCAGCGTGGTGTCCGGGTCGTCGTGCGCGATAGCCGCGAGCATGCCCGCCAGATTCTGGTAGCGCTGTCCCATCTGCGCCATCAGTTCCTCGTCGGTGTCACCCGGCTCGTCCGGCTCGAACAGCTCCTGGGCGAAACCCATCGCCCGGCTGCCCAGCGCGTGCAGCGCGTGGTGCGCCAGATCCCAGGAGAACCCGCCCGCCCGCAGGATGCCGAGCACGCCGTCGAAGTAGGCGATGGTCGGCTCGGCGATCGCCGTACGGGTCTGGATCACCGCGGGCGCCCAGCGGTGCTTCAGCAGCACCTGGCGCGCGGCCAGGATCCGCTCCCGCAGCGCCCCCCGCCAGTCGGCCGCCGGATCGGGCCCCTCGACGGCGCCGGCCGCCTCCAGGATCTCGCCGACGACCACCTCGACGATGCCGTCGAGGATCGCCTCCTTGTTGGCCACGTGGTGGTAGAGCGACATCGGCTCGACGCCGAGCTCCTGCGCCAGCCGCCGCATGGTCAGCGACTCGACCCCCGCCGCGTCGGCCAGCGCGACCGCCGTCCGCAGCACGCGCCGCCTGCTCAGCGGGATGCGCGGCCGCTCGTCAGTCTCGTCCTCGATCCACATCTACCGCGCCAACTCCTTCTCCAGCGGGGTGCGGAAGCGCGGGGTGACCTTCGCGCCGCCGAGCCACTCGCCCAGGGCCGCCGCCTCGCGCCCGATCGCCGCCTCCGCCTCGCCGCCCACGTCCTCCAGCAGCCGCCAGCCGATCTCGCCGTCCGGCCGGCTCGCCCAGCCACCGACGATACGCCCGTTCCACCAGACCGTCGGGCCGATGTTCCCGCTGCGGTCGAACAGCGGCGCGCGGTGCTCCTCCGGCAGGTAGAAGCCGCGCTGCTGCCAGCCCATCGGCGCCGGGTCGAGCGCCGGCAACAGCGCCGCCCACGGCTCGGGCTCGGCGACCGGCTCCACGTCCTCGGGCAGCACGTACCCCGTGCCCTCCGCCAGCTCCACCGCCACCGCGCCGGCCGCGGCCAGCGCCTTGCGGGTGTCGCCGGCCGTCCAGCCGGTCCACCACTTCACGTCCGCCTCGGTGCCCGGGCCGAAGGCGGCCAGCCACCGGCGCACCAGCTCGGCCTGCGCGGCCCTCGGGTCCAGCTCGGGGACGGCGGGCGCGGGCGCCCAGTTGTGCTGCCCGCTGATCCAGGTGCCCGAGGTACGGCTCCGCCGTACGATCCGGTGCTCCATGCCCAGCAGCGTGATCAGCCGCGAGGCGATGGCCTGGCGGGCCTCGTACGGCTTGCCGGGGAAGAAGACGAGCTGCTCGCGCAGCCGCGGCTCCAGCACCCCCAGCCGGTTGACGCTGATCTCGCCGTGCTCCTCGACCAGCTTCACCACCGACGCCTCGACGTCGGCGAGCTCGGCCTCGCTCCACGTCAGCCCGCCCTCGGCCAGGTGCTTGAGCAACTGCTTGCGCTCGCGCGCCGCGATCGCCGCGGTCGAGGAGACGTGCACGACCGGCGCCAGCTCGGCCGGCACGACGAACACCGTGCGCCGCATGCCGTGCAGCCGCACCAGCGACCCGTCGTAGAGCTCGCGCTCCAGCCGCTCCAGGGCCGGCGCGGTGACGCGCGCCCCCGCCGACAGGTAGACGGTCGCCGGATCGGTGGCGTGCAACGCCACGACCGCCTCGGCCGCCGCGGCCACGGAGTCCACCCGGGCGGCCAGCGCGTGCCGGACCCCGAGCCGGGCGCGGCGCTCGGCCGCGTTGATGGTGCGTGCCTGGTTCACAAGCCCGATTGGACCATGGCACAACTCCCGGCGGCGAACCGGCGGCGCGCTTCGGAGCTCCCGCCGCTGGCCCCGGCGGGGCCGGTCCGGGTCTACTGGGGCCCGGGTGTGATGATGGGCACGCCTTCCCGCCCGCTCGCACCGGGCGGGAAGGCGCGTCCGTCCATTCTTCATCATCGCCCTTTCATCATCGTCACGGGAGTTCGCAGTGGGTGAGCACGTCCTGGTCGCGCCGGACAAGTTCAAGGGGTCGCTGACCGCCGCCGAGGTGGCCGGGCACGTCGCCGCCGGGCTGGGGGTGCGGGCCGTCGAGCTGCCGGTCGCCGACGGCGGCGACGGCACCGTGGACGCGGTGGTCGCCTGCGGCTTCGAGCGGATCGGCGTCGAGGTGGCCGGGCCGCTGGGCGAGCCGGTCCCGGCCGCCTACGCCAGGCGCGGCGACACCGCGGTCATCGAGCTGGCCGAGGCCTCCGGGCTGCGCCGGCTGACCGGCGAGCTCGCGCCGCTGACCGCGAGCAGCCACGGCACGGGCGAGCTGATCGCGCACGCGCTGCGCTCCGGCGCCCGGCGGATCGTCCTCGGCCTGGGCGGCAGCGCCTCCACCGACGGCGGGGCCGGGATGGTCACCGCGCTCGGCGCCCGCCTGCTCGACGCCGACGGCCGGGAGCTGGCGCCGGGCGGCGCGGCCCTGCGCGAGCTGGCCCGCATCGACCTGTCGGGCTTCGCCGACCTGTCCGGCGTCGAGGTGGTCGTCGCCAGCGACGTGGACAACCCGCTGCTCGGCCCGCACGGCGCCGCGGCGGTCTACGGCCCGCAGAAGGGCGCCGGGCCCGGCGAGGTCCGGCTCCTCGACGCCGCGCTCGCCCGCCTGGCCGCCGTCGCCACCCACACCCACGGCCTGGTCGGCGCGGTCGAGCACGACGGCACCCCGCGCCCGATGGGCGTCGCGGGCGCACCGGGCGCGGGCGCGGCCGGGGGAGTGGGCTTCGCCGCCCTGGCCTTCCTCGGCGCGGAGATCCGGCCCGGCATCGACTACCTGCTCGACCTGCTCGGCTTCGGCGAGCACCTGCGGGACGCCCGGCTGGTGATCACCGGCGAGGGCTCGCTGGACGAGCAGTCGCTGCGCGGCAAGGCCCCGGTGGGCGTCGCCCAGGCCGCCGCCAAGGCCGGCGTGCCGGTGGTCGCGGTCTGCGGCCGGCGCTCGCTCGACGACGCCGACCTGCGCGCGGCCGGCTTCGAGGCCGCCTACGCGCTCACCGACCTGGAGCCCGACCCCGCCCGCTGCATGGCCGGGGCGGGACCCCTGCTGGAGCGGCTTGCCGCCCGGATCGCGGAGGCGCATCTGGCATGAACGACCTGGTCATCCGCTCGACGCGGGTCATCACCCCGTCAGGGGAGCGGGCGGCGGCGGTAGCCGTACGGGACGGGAAGATCGTGACCGTCGCCGCGCATGACGCCGCCCTGGAGGCGGCCGAGCAGCTCGACCTGGGCGCCGTGGCGCTGCTGCCCGGCCTGGTCGACACGCACGTGCACGTCAACGAGCCGGGCCGCACCCACTGGGAGGGCTTCGCCTCGGCCACCCGCGCGGCCGCCGCGGGCGGCGTCACCACGATCGTCGACATGCCGCTCAACTCCGTCCCGCCGACCGTCACCGCCGCCGCGCTGGCGGTCAAGCGCGCCGCCGCCGACGGGCAGTGCGCGGTGGACGTGGGTTTCTGGGGCGGCGTCGTGCCCGGCAACCTCGACGACCTGGAGGACCTGCACCGGGCCGGCGTCTTCGGCTTCAAGTGCTTCCTGTCGCCCTCCGGCGTCGAGGAGTTCCCCCACCTGACCCTCCCCGAGGTACGGCAGGCGATGGCCCGGCTGGCGGGCTTCGGCGCCCTGCTGGTCGTGCACGCCGAGGACCCCGAGCTGCTCACCGAGCCCGCCGGCCCCGGCTACCGGGACTTCCTCGCCTCCCGCCCCGCCTCGGCCGAACGCCGGGCCGTCGAGCGGGTGATCGAGCTGGCCCGCGAGAGCGGCGTCCGCGCGCACATCCTGCACGTGTCGAGCGCCGACTGCCTCGAACCCCTGGCCCGCGCCCGCGCCGAAGGGCTGGCGGTCACCGCCGAGACCTGCCCGCACTACCTCACCCTGGAGGCCGAGACGGTGCCCGAGGGCGGCACCGCCTTCAAGTGCTGCCCGCCGATCCGCGAGCGCGGCAACCGCGACCGGCTCTGGGCGGGCCTGGCCGACGGCACGCTGAGCTGCGTGGTGTCCGACCACTCGCCGTCCACCGCCGACCTCAAGGTGCCCGACTTCGCCCGCGCCTGGGGCGGCATCTCCTCCCTGCAGCTCGGCCTGGCCGCGATCTGGACCGAGGCGGCCGCCCGCGGCCACGGCCTGGCCGACGTGACCCGCTGGATGGCCGCCGGGCCCGCCGCGCTGGCCGGGCTGAGCGCCAAGGGCGCCATCGAGCCCGGCAAGGACGCCGACCTGGTCGCCTTCGACCCCGACGCCGCCCAGCCGGTCGACCAGCACCGCCTCCACCACAAGAACCCGGTCACCGCCTACCACGGCCGCACCCTGCGCGGCGTGGTCACCGCGACCTGGCTCCGGGGCCGCCGCCTCCGCCCCGACGGCCCGCCGCTCGGCACCCTCCTGCAGAAAGGCAGCTCCTGACGTGTCCTTCACCTCCCTGCCCGACCTGGCGCTGCGCAGCCTCGGCGGCGCCGTCATCGCCGCCAACGACGAGTCCTTCGCCGAGAAGGAGAGTCTCATCCGGCCCGGCCGGCCCGGCTTCCGCGCCGAGACCTTCGGCAACAAGGGCCAGGTGTACGACGGCTGGGAGACCCGCCGCCGCCGCGAGCCCGGCCACGACTGGGCCGTCGTCCGGCTCGGCCTGCCCGGCGTGATCCGCGGCGTGGTCATCGACACCGCGTGGTTCAAGGGCAACTACCCGCCGCACGCCTCCGTCGAGGCCAGCGCCGACCTGGAGACCTGGGTCGAGATCGTGCCCAGGAGCGAGCTCAAGGGCGACGCGGAGCACCTGTTCGAGGTCGACGACGAGCGCCGCTACACGCACGTGCGGCTGAACATCTACCCCGACGGCGGCGTGGCCCGGCTGCGGGTGCACGGCGAGGTGCGGGCCGACCTGTCGGTGTACGACGGGCTGAGCCTCGACCTGGCCGCGCTGGCCAACGGGGGGCTGGTCACCTCGTGCTCGAACCAGTTCTACTCCTCGCCCAACAACGTCATCGCGCCCGGCCTGTCCCGGCACCAGGCCGAGGGCTGGGAGACCGCCCGCCGGCGGACCGAGGGCAACGACTGGCTGGTCATCCGGCTGGCCGGGCGCGGCGTGATCCGGCTGGCCGAGATCGACACCACCAACCTGATCTACAACGCGCCCGGCTGGGTCTCGCTCACCGGCCTCGACGGGCCGCGGGAGATCGAACTGCTGCCCAGGACGCCGCTCCAGCCCGACGCGCCGCACCGCTTCCGCCTCACCGACGCCCCGCCGGTCACCCACGTGCGGGTCGACATCTACCCCGACGGCGGCCTGGCCCGCGTCCGCCTGCACGGCCACCTCACCCCAGAAACGTGACCGCCACGCGATGGTCTTGATCGCCGCCGGGTGCCAGTCGAAGTCGTGGACCCGGCGGTGTGCACGCGCATGCCTCCACTACCCCGGTGCGGGCCGCGCGGGGTTCGCGGAGGTCAGTGCCAGAGGGTGACGGTGGCGCCGACCGGGCGCTCGGCGTCCGGCGGGATCGGGCGCTGCAGGCGGACCACGCCGGTGCCGAGCAGCCGCCGGATCTTCACCTTGAACCCCGCCGCCTCCAGCTCCTGCCGGGCCTCGCCGAGGTTCTTGCCGACCACGGTCGGGACCAGCCGCATCTCGCGGCCGTCGTCCCCGGCCTCGGAGTCCTCGCCGCCGCGCATCCACCAGTCCGGCAGGCTGAACCCGCAGTTGACCACGGTGATCTCGGCCGGCATGCCCTTGTCCACCGGCGACTTGGCCTTCGGCACCTGGGCGATGACGGTGCACGGCTCGGCCTCGTCGTCCACCTCGCGCACCTGCACGGGCAGGCCGAGCGACTCCAGGTGCGCCTTGGCGTCGTCGCGGGACATGCCGTTCACGTCCGGCATGAGCAGGCCGTCGCTGATCCGGATCTCGACCTGGGTGCCGGTCTTGACCCGCTCGCCGGCCGGCGGCCGGGACTCCAGCACCTTGCCCCGCGCGACCTGCGGGTTCTCCACCCGGCGCACCTTGCCGACCTTGAGCCCGGCCTCGGCCAGCATGACCCGCGCCTGCTCCTCGGTCATGTCGCGCAGGCCCGGCACGGTCACCAGCTTGGGCCCGAGCGAGGGCACCAGGGTGATCGTGGACGCCTCCTCCACGGAGGTGCCGGCGACCGGGTCGGTGGACAGCACCAGGCCCGCGCCGACCTTCCCGTCGTGCCGGCCCTCGGCCAGCTTGACCTTGAAGCCGCGCGAGACGATCGCCCGCTGCGCCGCCTCGACCGGCCGCCCGAGCAGGTCGGGCACCTGGACGTAGGTGGGCTGCGCGAAGAACCACGCGCTCACCCCGACCGCGCCCACCATGATCACGGCCAGCACGATCAGGAACCAGCCCGCGCCCTTGCGCTTGGCCGGGCGGGGCTCGGCGGGCACCTCGGCCCGCGGCTGGATGAGCGTGTGCGACGGGCTCAACTGCGGCGTCGTGCCCGGCCCGCCGGGCTGCAGGTGCTGCCCGGTCGCCGGCGGCGCCGACAGCCCCACGCCGCTGCCGGGCATCGAGGCATGGCCCATCGACCCGTTCGGCAGCGACGCGTGCGGCATCATCCGGTGCGCCTCGACCGCCGCCACCAGCATCGCCGAGGCGTCGGCGTAGCGGGAGGCGGGCTCGTGCCCGGTGGCCTGGCCGATCAGCGCGTCGATCAGCGGCGTGCCGGTGGGCGGCACCGTCTCGTGCACGTGCTTGTAGGCGACCGCCATCGGGGTCTGCCCCTCGTACGGCTGCCGCCCCGTGATCAGCTCGAAGAGCATGATCCCCGACGCGTAGACGTCGCTGCGCACGTCCGCCCCGCCGGTCGTCACCTGCTCCGGCGACATGTAGCCGATGGTGCCGATCATCATCCCGGTGCGCGTCTGGTTGGTCGCCTCGATCGCGCGGGCCAGCCCGAAGTCCACCACCTTGACCCGGCCGTCGTCGGTCAGGAGCACGTTCTCCGGCTTGACGTCACGGTGCACCATGCCCGCCTGGTGCGCCGAGCCGAGCGCGGCCAGCACCGGGATCATCAGCTCCAGCGCCTCGCGCGGCGCCAGCCGGCCCCGCTCGCGCAGGATGTCGCGCAACGTCTTGCCCGGCACGTACTCCATCGACAGGTACACCACGTCGCCGTCGGTGCCCTGGTCGAAGACGTGCACGATGTTCGGGTGCGACAGGCTCGCCACCGACTTGGCCTCGCCGATGAACCGGCGCACGAAGGCCGGGTCCTCGGCCAGCGAGCGGTGCATCACCTTGAGCGCGACCGTGCGGTCGAGCCGGACGTCCAGCGCCAGGTAGACGCTGGCCATGCCGCCACGGGCGATCCGGGACTCGACGCGGTAGCGCCCGTCGAGTAGCCGCCCGACGAGGGGGTCCGCAGTCGTCGTGTCCACACGCCGAGTTTACGGGCGATTTGCCACCGCGAGGGTTTGACCGCCCGAAACCGATGCTGGATTGACTCTCACGGGGTTAGCGGGGACGAGGCGTGGGCATGGTGCCGCCTCGGGATGCGCCCGGCCAGCCGCGCCTGCCGCCCGGCCTGGACCGCCGCGCGCATGGCCGAGGCCATCAGCTCCGGCCGCTGCGCCCGGGTGACCGCGGTGGCCAGCAGGACGGCGTCGCAGCCCAGTTCCATCGCCAGCGCCGCGTCGCTCGCCGTGCCGATGCCCGCGTCGAGGATCACCGGCACCCCGGCCGCCTCGACGATCAGCTCGATGTTGTGCGGGTTGCGGATGCCGAGCCCGGAGCCGATCGGCGCGCCCAGCGGCATCACCGCCGCGCAGCCCGCCTGCTCCAGCCGCCGGGCCAGCGCCGGGTCGTCCCCGATGTACGGCAGGACCACGAAGCCGTCGGCGACCAGCCGCTCGGCGGCGTCGAAGGTCTCGATCGGGTCGGGCAGCAGCGTGCGCTCGTCGGCGATGACCTCCAGCTTGACCCAGTCGGTGCCCAGCGCCTCGCGCGCCAGCCGCGCGGTCAGCACGGCCTCACCGGCGGTGAAGCAGCCCGCGGTGTTGGGCAGCACCTTGATGTCGCGCTTGCGCAGCACGTCCAGCACCGAGCCGCGGGCGGCCGGGTCGAGCCGCCGCATCGCGACCGTGGTCAGCTCCGTGCCCGAGGCGGCCAGCGCCTGGTCGAGCACCTCCAGCGACGGCGCCCCGCCGGTGCCCATGATCAGCCGGGAGCCGAACCGCTCGCCGGCGATGACCAGCTCGTCCGCCGCGAGGTCCGGCGTGCCCTCAGCCACCCTGCACCGCCGTCAGCACCTCGAGGCGGTCGCCGTCGCCGAGCGCCGTGGACTCCCACGCGCCCCGCCGTACGACCTCGTCGTTGACCGCCGCGGCGACGCCGGTGGTCTGCTCCGTCAGCGTGCGTACGGCTTGCGCCACGGTCGTGCCCTCCGGCACCTCACGCGCGGCGCCGTTGATCGTCACCTTCATCAGAACCTTCCCGGCGAGCACAACGCGGCCAGCTCGCTCTCCTCGCCCTGGATGATCGCGGCGGTGAGCGGGGCGAGCAGCACCCCGCCGCGGTGGTGCCCGGTGGCCAGGGCCAGGCCCGGCTCCGGCGCCGGGCCGATCAGGGGCAGGTTGTCGGGCGTCCCGGGCCGCAGCCCGGCCACGCACTCGACCAGCTCCAGCTCGGTGACGCCCGGCACCAGCTCGCGGGCGTCGCGCAGCAGCTCGTAGACGCCGCCCGCGGTGACGCGGGTGTCGAAGCCCAGCTCCTCCTGCGTCGCGCCGACCACCAGCTCGCCGTCGCCGCGCGGGACGAGGTAGACGGGGTTGCCGTGGACCAGGCCGCGCACGCAGCGGGTGAGCAGCGGCTCGGGGGAGCGCAGGCGCAGGATCTGGCCCTTGACCGGCCGGACCGGGACGTCGTGCAGCGCGCCGCTCCAGGACCCGGCGGCCAGCACGACCCGCTCGGCCTCCAGATCCTCGGGCCCGCCGTCGAGCCCGCCGCCGAAACCGCCGTCGAATCCGCCGTCGAATCCGCTGCCGGGCCCGCCGTCGGATCGCGCCAGCCGTACGCCGTGGACGCGGTCGCCGGAGCGGAGGAGAGCCTCCGCGCGGGCGGCCACGAGCGGCACGGAGAGCCGGGTCAACGCGGCCAGCAGGGCGCGGGTGAGCCGGCGGGGATCGACCCAGGCGTCGCCGCCGGCCAGCAGGCCGCCGCGCACCGAGGGGGCCAGCATGGGCTCCAGCCGCCGGCACTCGCGCCCGGTCAGCCGCTCGACCGGCAGCCCGAGCCCGGCCATGAAGGCGGCCAGCTCGTCGAGCGCGGCCAGGTCGTCGGCGTTGAAGGCGACGTCGAGCGTGCCGTCGGTGCGGTAGTCGAGCAGCGCCGCCCAGTCGGGTTCGCCGAGGTCGGCGGCCAGGTCGGCGGCGAACTCCGGCCAGCGGCGCAGCGAGGCCGAGCCCAGGCGCAGCAGCGCGGTCTCGGTGTAGGCGGTCTCGCTGACCGGGGCCAGCATGCCGGCCGCGGCGTGGGAGGCCCCGGCGCCCGGAGCGGGATCGACGACGGTGACGGGACGCCCGGTGCGGGCCAGCCGCCAGGCGACGGCGAGGCCGGCGACGCCCCCGCCCACGATCACATCCATGTCCGCTCCCTTCGCCGGCATGATCCGGATCAGGTGTCTGCGGTCGAAGGCCGCCAGCCTTCCTCTCAGCCCGGTGCAGCCGGACTCCCGCGCGTCTTGCGGCTCCAGCCTACTAGGGTCGGAGCCGTGAATCATGTCGTGGTGGTCGGCGCGGGCCTGGCCGGGGTACGCAGCGTGGAGGCCCTGAGGGGCCGTGGGTACGAAGGCGGGATCACCTTGCTGGGGCAGGAGCGCCACCGGCCCTACGACCGGCCACCGCTGTCGAAGGCGGTGCTGCTCGGCGAGACGGACCGCACCTACGTGGACGTCGACCTGGAGGCGATGGAGGTGGACTTCCGCCCCGGCGTGGCCGCCAAGGGCCTGCGCGAGGGGGTGGTGGAGACCACCGAGGGCGAGTTGCCCTTCGACGGCCTGGTGATCGCCACCGGCGCCGACCCGATCCGGCTGCCCGGCGACGGGCCGCAGCACGTGCTGCGCACCATCGACGACGCCCTGCTGCTGCGGGCCACCTTCGTGGCCGGGGCGCGGGTGGTCGTCGTCGGCGCGGGCTGGATCGGCGCCGAGGTCGCGACCGCGGCCCGCCGCGCCGGATGCGCGGTGACCGTCGTCGAGGCCGGCCGGGCCCCGCTGGCGCACGCCGTCGCGCCCGAGGTGGGAGAGCGGATCATCCCCTGGTACGACGGCATCGACCTGCGGCTCGGGGCCATGGTGAGCGAGGTGGACGAGGGCGGCGTCCGGCTGACCTCCGGCGAGTTCCTGGACGCCGACGTGGTCGTGGCGGGCATCGGCGTACGGCCGGCCGTCGAATGGCTCGCCGACGCCGACATCGACCTGCACAACGGCGTGGTGACCGACGAGCACCTGCGCACCTCGATGCCCGGCGTGGTCGCGGTCGGCGACTGCGCCGCGTGGTGGTCGCGCCGCTACGGCCGCCGGCTGCGCGTGGAGCACTGGGACACCGCCCTGGGCGCCCCCGAGGTGGCCGCCGCGGCGCTGCTCGGCCAGGACGAGGTCTACGACCCGGTCCCGTACTTCTGGTCGGAGCAGTTCGGGCACATGGTCCAGTTCGCCGGCGACCCGCAGGAGGCGCGGCTGCTCTACCGCGGCGAAGGCGAGCCGAAATGGACCGCGTGCTGGCTGACCAGCGATGATCGCCTCGCCGCGATTCTCACCGTCGACCGGCCGCGCGACCTCGTCCAGGGCCGCCGGATCATCGAAGCGGGACAGCATCTTGACGCGGCGCTGCTGGCGGATTCACAGGTCCCCCTACGAGACTGTGTAGTTTGAGCAAGGACGGCGTGTGGTAGTTGTGGTGTCGTGACGCTCTCTGTTGCACAGATCGACCGGGACACCGAGCAGCTCGTTGACGAGTGGCTCACGCTCCCCGAAGTGGCCAAGCGGCTCGACCTTTCGATCGGCCGCGCCAAGCAGCTCCTCAAGGACCACAAGCTCCTCGGCGTGCGCCGGGGCAGCGGCGGTCCGCAGGTGCCCGCCGTCTTCCTCGACGGCGGCGAAGTGATGAAGGGACTGCCCGGCACGCTCACCGTGCTCCTCGACTCGGGATACGACGACGTCGAGGCTCTGCGCTGGTTGTTCACCCCCGACGACTCGCTCCCCGGCTCGCCCATCGAGGCGATCAGGGCCGGTCGTCACACCGAGGTCAAGCGACGTGCCCAGGCCCTCGCTTTCTGACGCTCGGCTCTACCTCTGCACCGACGGCCGCCGCGACCGCGGTGACCTCGCCGACTTCCTCGACGCCGTGCTCGCCGGCGGCGTCGACATCGTGCAACTCCGGGAAAAAGGCCTGGAAGCACGCGAGGAGCTCGCGCTCCTGGAGGTCTTCCGCGAGGCCTGCGACCGGCACGGCAGGCTCCTGGCGGTGAACGACCGGGCGGACATCGCGTACGCGGCCCGTCCCGACGTGCTCCACCTGGGCCAGGACGACCTGCCCGTGCCCGTCGCGCGCGAGCTGCTCGGCGACGACATCCTCATCGGCCGCTCCACGCACTCCACCGCGGAGGCGTCGGCGGCGGCCGCCGAGGAGGGGGTCGACTACTACTGCTGCGGGCCGATCTGGCCCACACCCACCAAACCCGGACGCCACGCGCCCGGCCCGGAGCTGCTGAGACACGCCGCCGGGCTCGGCGCCGCCCGCCCGTGGTTCGGCATCGGCGGCATCGACCTGGACAACCTCGACGAGGTCCTCTCGTACGGCGTGCGCCGCGTGGTGGTGGTCCGGGCGATCACCGAGGCGGAGGACCCGGGCGCGGCCGCGGCGGAGTTCGCCAAGCGGCTAGCCGCCGCCACCTGACCGACCATCCCTCGTGCCCGGGCCGCAAAGCCCGGGCACGGCTCTTTCCCGCCCGCTTGCCCCGCCCTCGGGCTCAGGTCTTGCGGGAGGCGGCGCGACTTGTCCTGCCCGCGGGCTCAGGTCTTGCGGGAGGTGGCCGCGACCGCCAGTTCGGCCAGCGCCGCCTTGGCCTCGCCGGTGACCGGCGCCTTGTCCAGCACCGCCAGCGACTCCTCCAGGTAGGACCCGATGAGGTCCTCGCACTCCTGCAACGCTCCAGTGTCCTCGATGATCGAGCGGAGCGCCGCGACCCCCGCGGCGTCGAGCTCCGGGTCGCCGAGCAGCCGCCGGATCGTCGCCGCCTCCGCGGCCGAGGCCGCCGCCAGCGCCTTGGCCACCAGCATCGTCCGCTTGCCCTCCCGCAGGTCGTCACCGGCCGGCTTGCCGGTCTCGGCCGGGTCGCCGAAGACGCCGAGGATGTCGTCCCGGAGCTGGAAGGCGATGCCCACCCGGGTGCCGTAGCCGACGCACAGCTCGTCGATCCAGGGCGCGCCGCCGGCGTTGCCCAGCGTCAGGCCGAGCCGCAGCGGCTGCTCCACCGAGTACTTGCCGCTCTTGTAGAGCGCGACGCGCAGCGCGGAGTCGAAGGTGTTCTCGCCGTGCGCCTGCTCCAGCAGGTCGAGGTACTGGCCGCACATCAGCTCGGTGCGCATGTGGTCGTGCACCGGCTGCGCGGCGGCCAGCGCCTCGGGCGGCAGGCCGCTGGTGCGCCACATCTCGCCCGACCAGATGAGCAGCAGGTTGCCCAGCAGGATCGCCGCGCCCTCGCCGAACTGCGCGGCTGAGCCGTACCAGCCGGACCGCTCGTGCAGGGCCTGGAAGCGGCGGTGCGCCGAGGGCATGCCCCGGCGCAGGTCGCTGGAGTCCATCACGTCGTCGTGGACGAGCGCGCTGGCCTGCAGCAGCTCCAGCGAGGCGGCGGCGGCGACGATGGCCGGCGTCTCCGGCCGGCCGGTCGCGCGCCAGCCCCAGTAGCAGAAGGCCGGGCGCAGGCGCTTGCCACCGGCCAGCAGCTCACGCGCCGCCGCGAGCAGCGGAGCGAGCTCGGGGCCACTGACGATCGCCCGCTGCCGGTCGGCGAACTCGGTCAGCGAGCTCTCGACCGCGCTGCGGAGGAAGTCCATGGTCATGCCCTTGAGCGTAATGGCTGCCCGGCGTGCCACCCGCTGTCCATCGGGTGTCGGTACCCTTGTCCCATGGCACTGGGTCGCCCCTCCACTCTCCCCGACCGCGTCCCGACCGTGCGCGAGCTCCTCGCCACCGGCCGGCAGACGTTCTCCTTCGAGTTCTTCCCGCCGAAGAACGCCGAGGGGGAGCGGCAGCTCTGGCGGGCCATCCGGGAGCTGGAGGCGCTGCGGCCGACCTTCGTCTCGGTGACGTACGGCGCGGGCGGCTCCACCCGTGACCGCACGGTCGACATCGTCGAGCGGGTGGCCCACGAGACCACGCTGACCCCGGTGGCGCACTTCACCGCGGTCAACCACTCCATCCGCGAGCTGCGCCATCTTGTCGGGCGCTTCGCCGACGCGGGGGTGCGCAACATCCTCGCGGTGCGCGGCGACCCTCCCGGCGACCCGGGCGCGGAGTGGGTCCAGCACCCCGAGGGGGTGCTGTACGCCGAGGAGCTCGTACGGCTCATCCGGCAGTCGGGCGACTTCTGCGTGGGCGTGGCGGCCTTCCCGTACAAGCATCCGCGCTCGCCGTCCATCGAGGCCGACACCGAGTACTTCGTGCGCAAGTGCCGGGCGGGCGCCGACTACGCGATCACGCAGATGTTCTTCCGGGCCGACGACTATCTCCGGCTGCGCGACCGCGTCGCCGCCCAGGGCTGCGAGACGCCGATCATCCCGTGCATCATGCCGGTGACCCAGTTCAGCACCATCGCCCGCTCCGAGCAGCTGTCGGGCGCGCCGTTCCCCGCCGAGGTGGCCGAGCGCTTCGAGCGGGTCAAGGACGACCCGGCGGCGGTGCGCGCGCTCGGCATCGACCACGGCGCCGAGCTGTGTGAGCGGCTGCTGGCCGAGGGGGCGCCGGGCATCCACTTCATCACCTTCAACCGCTCCAGCGCGACCGCCGAGGTCTTCCAGCGGATCCAGCCCGCCGTCGCCGCGGCCCCGGCCTGACCGGCCCTGATCAGCCCTGGTCAGCCTTCGTTCAGGGTGCTGATCAGGGGGAGCCGTGCGCCCGCGATGGCGTACAGCTCCCAGCCGCCCGGGAAGACGAAGCCGGACAGCAGGTCGTCGAAGCCGAGATCGCGGTAGAGGCGGCGGGCGATCGTGGGCTGGTCGTGGGTGGACAGCACGACCGAGCGCTCGCGCCGCCCCTCGCACAGCCGGGTGAGCAGCGCCCGGCCCACGCCCTTGCCCTGCCAGTCGGGATGCACGTGGATCTCGGCGAGCTCGAAGGCGTCGCCCAGCCAGGCGTCCGCCACGAGCTCGCCACGGTCGTCGCTGAGCGCCCGGTAGACCACGTCGTGCCACCACTGCCCGGACGCGCCGTGGAAGCCGTAGGCGAAGCCCACGCACGTGCCGTCCAACTCGGCCAGGAGCCCGCGGAAGGCCGGGTAGGCGGTGTGGCTGCGCATGATCGCCGTGCGCCCCGGGAGCTGCTCGCCGGGCGGGCGCATAGCCGCGGCGTAGACGCCCACCACCTCGTCGAGGCGGCGGGCGAACTCCGCCGGGCCGGCGTCGCGCAGCTCGATCATTCGACGTCCGCGGCGGTCCCGTCGGTGATGCGCAGCAGTTCCTCGTAGGTGGTCGGGAAGACGGTGTGCGGGTGGCCGCCCGCGGCCCACACCTGTTCGTGCTTGGCCAGCCAGGTGTCCACCAGCGTGCGCACCGGGGCCGGGTGACCGACCGGGGCCACGCCGCCGATGGGCTGGCCGGTCGCCGCCCGCACGAACTCGGGGGTGGCCCGCCGTACCTTCGCCGCCCCCGCCGTGCGCGCGATCAGCTCCACGTCCACGCGATGCGCCCCGCTGGTCAGGACCAGCAGCGGGGCGCCGTCGGCGTCGAAGATCAGGCTGTTGGCGATCGCGCCGACCTCGCACCCGAGCTGCGCGGCGGCGGCCGCCGCGGTGGGCGCGGACTCGGGCAGGACGACGATCTCGCCGCCCGCGCCGAGCTCACGGAGCGCCTCGGCCACGCGGACGGTGGTGGGATGCAACTTTTCCGGCATGCGGCCACTCTAAACAGCTTGACTGGCGAATTACTCCGACATGGTGGTGCGCTAGTGTCACTTGATTCGATTGTTAATGACATATGGGGGTGATGGGAGTGGGCCAACGGCAGCGGGGTTTGGCTGTCGCACTCCTGGCGGCAGGAGCCGTTCTTCTCGCGGGCGGCGGCCAGGCCGCGTCCGCCGCGGTCCAGCAGGTCCCCACGACCGTCGCGGGGGCGACGGCGGGCCCTGTGACGGCTGCGGGCTCCGTGGTGGATCCGGTGGTGGCGCCGCGCAAGACGCTCAAGCTGGGCGCGAAGGGCACGGCGGTGAAGTGGCTGCAGAGCCGCCTGGCCGGGCTCGGCTACAAGCCGGGCAAGGCCGACGGCCGCTACGGCGGGACGACCCTGACGGCCGTCTGGGCCTTCCAGAAGGTCAACGGGATCAAGCCGACCAGCACCATCGGCGCCCGCACCTGGAAGGCGCTGGAGAACCCGAGGACGCCCAAGGTGCTCGTCCCCCGTGGCAAGCCGACCAGGGTCGAGGTCGACCTGACCAAGCAGATCATGGTCTTCTACGTGGACGGCCAGCAGAAGCTGATCTCGCACATCTCCTCCGGGAGCGGCGTGCCGTACTGCGAGACCGCGGTCTGGCAGGGCAAGTCGCAGCGGTTCTGCGGCTCGGCGCGCACGCCCACGGGTGACTACAAGACCACCTGGCGGGCCAACGGCTGGCACCGGTCCTACCTGGGTCAGCTCTACAACCCGATCTTCTTCAACGGCGGCATCGCCTTCCACGGCGCGCTGTCGGTTCCCCTCCAGCCGGCCTCGCACGGGTGCGTGCGGCTGCCGATGAACGTCGCCGAGGTACTGCCCGGCATGCTCGGCAAGGGCGTGCCCGTGCACGTCCGGGGCCGGTTCTCCCGCTAGCCCCGTCGCCGTGAAAGGCCGTGTCCCGCACCGGGGACGCGGCCTTTTCGCTGCGCCTTCCCGGGATCCGGCGGGCTGGGCCCTGTCGCGAACTCGACCGATTGATCGAACCCGTGTTCGGCGATCCGGTTGACACCAGCAGTGATCGAAATTATGTTCGATGTAGCGATGTGAGGCTCGCGGCTCGCATCGAAGAGCCTGGTCGTGGTCGTCGTCCCCCCGGACGGCGGCCACGGCCGGGCTCGCCCGGGCGAAGGGCACGTCCTCGTCGTCGGCGGAGACGAGCTGGGCGTGTCCCGGCCGGACGGGGAGAGGGGAAGCTCCTCGTCCGGCCGCCCGGCGGAAATGTCGGTGGGGTCTGGCAGTGTTGACCTCACTGGTGGGAACGCCGGGAGCCGCCATGACCCCAAGGAGGCTGGCAGAGATGACCCCGCGACGAAACGACGCGCACGGGCCCCGGCTGTCGACCGCGGTCCGGGCTCACCTCAACGACTCACGTTCCTGCCTGGCGGAGGCGGCCACCGCCCGCACCCCGGCAGCCCGCTACGTGGCGGCGCACATGGCCGCCCTCCGGGCCGCCGCCGCCATCCTGGCCGCGCACCCCCGTCCCACCGAGGGCCGCCGTCGCCGGCTGCGCAGTGCCTGGGAACTCCTTCCCGAGGCCGAACCGCAGCTCGCCGACTGGGCCCCCTTCTTCACCGCCAGCGCCGCCAAGCGCGCCTCGGCGGAGGCCGGCGTGGTGCGCAACATCACCACCGCCGACGCCGACGAACTGCTCGCCGAGGCCGAGACCTTCGTCTCCAGAGTGGAGGCGATCCTGGGCGTCCCCGCCCAGCCCCTTCTACCCCTCGACGTGCCCTTGGCCGGCTGAAGAGCAGCGTCCCCGGACGGCCACTGACGACCTTTGACGACCCCTTGGCCCCCTGACGACCTGTAGCGGGCTCCGGCGTCCGGCCTGGGCCTGTAGCGGGCTTCGGCGTCCGGTCTGAGCCTGTAGCGGGCTTCGGCGTCCAGGCCGAGCCTGTAGCGGGCTTCGGCGTCCGGGCCGAGCCCTGGGCCCACCCCGGGTGCCGCCGTGCGCCCACGCCCCGTTCTGGCCTCCGCCCAGGTGGTGCGGTCCGACCCTGGTCTCGCGTTCCCCGGCGAGGCGGCCTGGGTGCCGGTGGTGTTCACCTTGCGTGATGGGTCCCCACGGCCTGCCCGACTGTGCGCTCCGCCGGAAGGTGTCCACGCGGACGTTTGCGCCGGAGGGGGTGGCTGGCCGAGCGATGCCGGTACGCCGGCACCGTCGCCCGGTGTCAGGGGGTGACGAGGAGGAGCAGGCCGCCGTAGCCGGGGCGGTTCCAGGGGAGGTCGCCGAGGTCGGGCGGACCCCACAGCATCACGCCGAAGATGGGCAGGGCGGCCAGGGCCAGGGTGGCGCACAGGAGGGTGGCGGGTTTTCGCATGGTCCCAGGGTCACCTGGTGATCTTGGGAACCGGTTGCGGGCAGCTTGGGGGCCGGAGAGGCGGGACTGCGGCGCGGCCTGGAGCCGGCGAGGCGAGGCGAGGCGAGGCGACAAGAGGGCAAGGAGGGCGGGGCGGGGCGACAAGAGGGCGGGGATGGCGGCAAGAGGGGGGATGGCGGCAAGGAGGGCGGGCGGGGCGTCAAGGGGACGGGGCGGGGCGTCCAAGAGGGCGAAGTTGGGCGACAAAAGAGGCCGTGTCCGGAAAAATGGGACACGGCCTCGGTTAAGCGAAGTGGGGTCAGAAGGACTCGACCGCGCGGCGGGCCTCGGCGTCCAGGACGCCCCAGCTGATGAGCTCCTCGGTCAGCTCACTGGGCGACTTGTCGTAGATGACCGCCAGGGACCGAAGGTCCTCCTGCCGGATGCTGAGCACCTTGCCGTTGTAGTCACCCCGCTGCGACTGGATGGTGGCCGCGTAGCGGGCAAGGGCGCCGGCCTTCTCCTTGGGGAGCTGGGCCAGGCGCTCAAGGTCGATCACAAGCTTCGGCGTCGGGCCGAGCGGGCTGGGCGCGGCACCGCCGGGCAGCAACTCGGAGACGGGCACCCCGTAGAAGTCGGCAAGCTCGGCCAGCTTCTGGACGGTGACGGCTCGGTCACCGCGCTCGTAAGAGCCGACGACCACGGCCTTCCAGCGGCCACGCGACTTCTCTTCGACTCCGTGCAGGGACAGGCCCTGCTGGGTGCGGATGGCGCGGAGTCGAGCACCCAGCATCTTTGCGTACTCAGACGGCATCGTGTGGCCCCCCGGCTTCTCTTATGACGTGCTCTCAGTAAATTGTCCTCCCTCGCGGCATATGCCCGAGCCACCGGGGGGTGGTGCCCCTAGGGGCACCATCGGTAGCCATGAGCCTGGTTGACCCAGATCGGCCGCGAGGTGTGGTTACGCACAGTGACGGTAAAGGTCCCGTCGCCGAAGGTCAAGCTGATTGGAAAAAAGATGCCGAATCCGGTCCGGCGGGATGTGCCACAAATGTCACATGAGCACCTTCAGCACCACTACGTCGTCATTGTTTGCCAGGTTGCCTAGTGAGGATCATCGCAGGACGCTGAGCCGCCTTGATGATCTTGAGTGAGGTGTCCCCGAGGAAGACCCGGCGCAGCGGCCCGCTGTCGCTGGACGCGCAGATGATCATCTCGCCGTCGACCCAGGCGACCGAGTCGATGGCCTCCTTCACCGTGCGTCCCTCGGCCATCTCCACCTCGACCTCGATCCGCCGGCGCTGCCCGCGGGCGGCGGAGCGCAGGTCGCTGTCGGCCTGGTCGCGCAGCCGCTCGACCATGGCGGTCTCCAGCTCCGCGTTGCCGCCGCGGATCAGCCCGCCCTGGATGAGCAGCGTGACCAGCCGCATCGAGACGCCGAGCTGGGCGGCGGCCTTGGCGGCCAGCCGGGTGGCCTCGTCACAGCCTGGCCCGCGCCGGTAGGCGACGGTGAGCCGCTCGAAGGCGGCCGGCGCCGTCTCGCCCCAGCCCCTGGGCGCCAGGAGCACGGGCACCGAGGAGGCGTGCAGGAGCTGGTCGGCGGTGCTGCCGAGGGCGATGCGGCCCTTGGTGCCGTGCGGCGCGGACCCGATGACGACCAGGTCGGCGCCCTGCCGCCGGGCCAGGTCCACCAGGCCGCGCCCGCTGCCCTTGTTGTGGTGGACCACGTAGGAGGCGTCCGGCCCGGCGATCTCCCGTGCCTCGGAGAGGGAGTCCTCGGCTTGCTCGCGCAGGTAGGCGCGCCACGCCCCCTCGTCGGCCCGCCCGGGCCCCGGCGTCGGCCAGGGCGGCGGCTGGATGGTGGCCACCGTCAGCTCGGCCCCGGACTGCCTGGCCAGCAGTACGGCCAGCAGCAGCCCGTCCCGCCCGCGCGCCTCCGGAATGAACCCGGTCAGAATCTTCTTGATCTTCATGAGGCCAACCTCGAGTGGCGATAGCCGTACGCGGCATAGGCGATGAGGCCCACGATCATCCAGATCAGGAAGGCCACCCACGTGACACCGGCCAGCCCGGCCATGACCAGCACGCAGAAGAGCACGCCCAGGATCGGGGTGATCGGGAACAACGGCGTCCGGAAGGAGCGGGGCAGGTCCGGCCGGGTGTAGCGGAGCACGAGCACGCCCACGTTGACGATGGCGAAGGCGAACAGGGTGCCGATGCTGGTGGCCTCGGCGAGCTGGCCGAGCGGGATGAGCCCGGCCAGGACGGCGATGAAGGCCGTCACGATGAGCGTGTTGGCCACCGGCACCTGGCGGCGCGGGTTGACCTTCTGGAAGACGCGCGGGATGAGCCCGTCGCGCGACATCGCGAACAGGATGCGGGTCTGGCCGTACATGACGGTCAGGACGACGCTGGCGATGGCGATGACCGCGCCGAAGGAGACGATCAGGCCGGGCCAGGTGGCGCCGGTGGCCAGGTCCACGATGAGCGCGAGGCTGGCCTCGGTGGTGTCGGGGTCG
Organism: Nonomuraea sp. NPDC050328; assembly: GCF_044459405.1. Taxonomy (NCBI): domain Bacteria; kingdom Bacillati; phylum Actinomycetota; class Actinomycetes; order Streptosporangiales; family Streptosporangiaceae; genus Nonomuraea; species Nonomuraea sp. NPDC050328. The sequence continues at coordinate 794,516 of NZ_JBITIW010000002.1, forward strand.
AAGTCCTGCCACGGCATGGCGCCGATGGCGGCGATGGCGACCAGGACGTAGATGACCGTGACCACCAGCAGCGACAGGATGATCGCCAGCGGCAGGTCGCGCTTGGGGTTCTTGGCCTCCTCGCCGGCGGTCGAGGCGGCGTCGAAGCCGATGTAGGAGAAGAACACCTGGGAGGCGGCGGCGGTGATGCCGGCGATGCCCATGGGCGCGAAAGGCGCGAAGTTCTTCGTCTGGAAGGCGGTGAAGGCGACGATGACGAAGAACGCCAGCACCGCGACCTTGATGAGCACGAAGACCGCGTTGGCGGTGGCCGACTCCGAGGAGCCGCCGAGCAGCAGCCAGCAGGCCAGCACCACGATCAGGATGGCGGTCACGTTGACCACGCCGCCCTGGTCGCCGGGGGAGTGGGTGACGGCGGCCGGCAGCTCCCAGCCGAACAGTCCCTTGAGGAAGGTGTTGAGGTACTCGCCCCAGCCGACGGCGACCGCCGCGACCGAGACGGCGTACTCCAGCATGAGGCACCACCCGCAGATCCAGGCGACCAGCTCGCCCAGGGTGGCGTAGGCGTAGGAGTAGGAGGAGCCGGAGACCGGGATGGTCCCGGCCAGCTCGGCGTAGCTGAGCGCCGAGAACAGGGCGGTCACCGCGGCCAGGACGAAGGCGAGCACCACGGCGGGTCCCGCCTTCGGCACGGCCTGGCCGAGGATGACGAAGATGCCGGTCCCGAGGGTGGCGCCGACGCTGAAGAGCGTGAGCTGCCAGAGCCCCATGGTCCGGCGCAGCTCGCCGCCCTCGCCCCGGCCGGCCTCGGCCACGATCTCGTCGGTGGGTTTGGTGCGGAGCAACCGCTGCACCACGGTCATCCGGTCCCCCTCGGGCTACAGGGTGCTGGCCAGCGGCCAGGTGGCGTTGGGCGTGACGATCGTGCCCGCGGTGCCGGCGAGGATCTCCACGGCCTGGTCGAGCTTCCCGATGGCGGCCATGTCGCCGGTCGTCTCCACGAACCGGCACACAGCATCCACTTTGGGCCCCATGGACCCGGCTGGGAAGTCGATGGACCGCAGCTCGTGCGGCGTGGTGTGGGCGATCTCGGTCTGCTGCGGGGTGCCGAAGTCCTTCATCACCCGGGGCACGTCGGTCAGGATGAGGAAGGCGTCGCATTCGAGCGCCTCGGCCAGCAGGGCGGCGGTGAGGTCCTTGTCGATGACCGCCTCGACGCCGCGCAGCCGGCCGTCCTCGTCGCGGATGACCGGGATGCCGCCGCCGCCGGCGGCCACGACGGTGACGCCGTCGCGCATCGCCTTGCGGATCAGCCGGGTCTCCACCACGCGTTGCGGCATGGGGGAGGGCACCACCCGGCGCCAGTACTGGCCGTCCGGCCGTACCGTCCAGCCGTTCTCCCTGGCCAGCTTCTCGGCCTCGGCCTGGCTGTAGACCTGGCCGACGAACTTGGTCGGGTTCTCGAAGGCCGGGTCGGTGACCGAGACCAGCGTCTGGGTGACCATGGACAGCACCTGGCGGCCGGGCAGGGCGTTCTGCAGGGCCTGCAGCAGCCAGTAGCCGATCATGCCCTGCGTCTCGGCGCCGAGCGTGTCGAACGGGTAGGACTTGGTCAGGTTCGGGTCGCCGGCGCTCTCCACGGCCAGGACGCCGACCTGCGGGCCGTTCCCGTGGGTGATGATCAGCTCGTGCTGGGCGGCCACCCGGGCGAGCGTCTTGACCGCGGTGCGGACGTTCTCGATCTGGTTCTCGGCGTCCGGCTTCTCGCCGCGTTGCAGCAGGGCGTTGCCCCCGAGGGCGACGATGACGCGCATCAGTCCCCCAGGGTGGCGACCATGATCGCCTTGATGGTGTGCATGCGGTTCTCGGCCTCGGCGAAGACGATCGAGCGCGGCGACTCGAAGACGCTCTCGGTGACTTCGAGGGCGTCCATGCCGGTCTTCTCGAAGATGTCCTCGCCGACCTTGGTCTCGCGGTTGTGGAAGGCCGGCAGGCAGTGCATGAACAGCACGTCCGGGTTGCCGGTGGCCTTCACCACCTTGTCGTTGACCTGGTACGGCTTGAGCAGCTTGATGCGCTCGTCCCAGACCTCCTTGGGCTCGCCCATGGAGACCCAGACGTCGGTGTAGAGGTAGTCGACGCCCTTGACGCCCTTGGCCACGTCGTCGGTGACGGTGATGCGGGCGCCGGTCCGCTTGGCCAGGTCCTTGGCGGGCTTGACGACCATCTTGGCGTCCGGCTGCAGCGTCTTTGGCGCCACCAGCCGCACGTCCATGCCGAACATGGCGCCGGTGACCAGCAGCGAGTTGCCCATGTTGTTGCGGGCGTCGCCGAGGTAGGCGAAGGAGATCTCGTGCAGCGGCTTGTCGCTGTGCTCCTCCATGGTCAGCATGTCGGCGAGCATCTGGGTCGGGTGCCACTCGTCGGTCAGGCCGTTCCAGACCGGGACGCCGGCGTAGCGGGCCAGCTCCTCGACGTTGGACTGGGCGCTGCCGCGGTACTCGATGGCGTCGAACATCCGGCCCAGCACGCGGGCGGTGTCCTTGACCGACTCCTTGTGGTTCATCTGGGAGCCGGACGGGTCGAGGTAGGTGACGTGCGCGCCCTGGTCGTGCGCGGCGACCTCGAAGGCGCAGCGGGTGCGCGTGGAGGTCTTCTCGAAGATGAGCGCGATGTTCTTGCCCTTGAGCCGCGGCTGCTCGGTGCCGGCGTACTTGGCCGCCTTGAGGTCGGCCGAGAGCCGGAGCAGGTAGCGGAACTCCTCGGGCGTGAAGTCGAGCTCCTTGAGGAAGCTGCGGTTGCGCAGGTTGAATGCCATGGACGGTCCCCCGGGTCCTCTGGAAGTCAGATGCCGTCACGCTCGAGCGGGCAGCTCATGCAGCGGGGTCCGCCGCGGCCGCGGCCGAGCTCGCTGCCGCGGATCTCGATGACCTCGACGCCGTTCTTGCGCAGGAAGTTGTTGGTCGTGGTGTTGCGCTCGTAGGCGACCACCACGCCCGGCTCCAGGGCCAGCACGTTGCAGCCGTCGTCCCACTGCTCGCGCTCGGCGGCGAAGACGTCCTGCGTGGCGGTGAGGATCTTGATGTCGTCCAGGTCGAGCGCCCGGGCGATGGCCTTGTTCATGTCCTCGGCCGGGTGGTCGGTGATCTTGAGTTCCTTGTCGTTGTCACCGGGCTCGATGGTGAAGGACGGGAGCTGGTCCAGGCCGGCGTACTTGGTGAAGACGCCGACGTCGACCATGGTCATCACGGTGTCGAGGTGCATGAAGGCGCGCTTCTTCGGCATGTTCAGCGCCACGATCTTCTTGGCGGCGCCCTTGGCGAAGAGGTTCTTGGCGAGCATCTCGACCGCCTGCGGCTGGGTGCGCTCGCTCATCCCGATCAGTACGGCGCCGCGGCCGATGACCAGCACGTCGCCGCCCTCGATGGTGGCCGGCGCGGCGGCCTGGCCGGGCATCCAGACGTTGAAGCCGCCCGACTCCGGCTTGCCGTACCCCTCGGCGAACAGCGGGTGCCAGCGGTAGATGGCCTCCAGGTTCACCGTCTCCCGCATGCGGGCCTTCTTCTTCATGGCGTTGATGGAGACGCCGTTGTAGACCCAGCACGAGGTGTCGCGGGTGAACAGGTGGTTGGGCAGCGGCGGGAGGATGAAGTCCTCCTCGTCCAGGGTGTGGAAGGCGACCGACTTGGGGTCGACGCCGCGTTCCTGCAGTTCCAGCTTGGTGATGCCGCCGGTCAGGAAGGGCTGCAGGTCGGCGGCGGGCATCGCGTCGAGCAGGTTGCGGATGGCGTCGGTGGCCAGCGGCCCGAGCCAGCGCTCGTCGATGATGCCCTCGAGGATGTGCTTGCGGGCCTCGGGCAGGTCGATGACCTCGCGCAGCAGGTCGGCCAGGAGGTAGACGGTGACGCCGCGGTCGCGCAGCACCTGCTGCCACTCCTCGTGCTCCTCCAGGGCCCGCTGGACCCACAGCACGTCGTCGAAGAGCAGGTCGGCGGCGTTGGTCGGGGTCAGGCGCTTGAGGGCCAGCTCCGGCTTGTGCACCAGGACCTGGTAGAGCTTGCCAACCTCGGAATCGACATGAAAGGTCATCTTCTATCCCTGTGCAGGAGTGGTTTCGCGCGGGCCGTACTCGCCCCGCTTGGACTTGACCCAGATGTAGACCGGGATGCCGACGAGCAGCATGAGGAAGCCGATGAAGATCGCTTCCTGGCCGGCGCCGTAGGTCATCCAGAAGGCGAACAGGATGGCCACCAGCGAGACGGCGAGGTCGCGGGTCAGGCGCGCGCCCTCGACCCGCCGGCCGCGGGTGACGAGCCAGAACAGCTGGGCGCAGGCCGAGAAGAAGTACGGGATGACGGTGGTGAAGGTGGCGATCAGCAGGATGAAGTTGAAGCCGTCCTCGGTGCCGAAGTAGTTGTACAGCGCCACCAGCGAGGTCAGGGCGGTGCCGAGCACGATGCCGAACCAGGGGGCGCCGCGCCGGTTCTCCTTGGCGAAGACGCGGGGGAACATGCCGTCCTTGGCCGCGGCCAGCGGCATCTCGGCGACCAGCATGGTCCAGCCGTTGATGGCGCCGATGCCGGAGATGATCGCGCAGACCGCCATGATGCCGCCGCCGATGCTGCCGCCGAACATGTTGTTGATGGCGTCGGCGAAGGGCGCGCTGGACTCGGTCAGGTCGCCGTGCGGGACGGTGCCCATGATGGCGACGGTGGAGAGCATGTACATCGCGGCGCAGATGAGCACCCCGTAGACGCTGGCCCGGCCGATGTTGCGGGTCGGGTTCCTCACCTTCTCCGCCACGATGGTGACGCTCTCGACGCCGGAGTAGATGAACAGCGCGAGCGCGCCCGCGGTGGACAGCGCGGCGATCCAGCTACCGCCGGTGGCGTTGAACGGGCCGAAGTTGGCCGACTGGACGAAGAACAGGCCGACGACGCCGACGAAGAGCAGCGGGATGAACTTCAGGATCGTGGTGACCAGCGCGAAGGCGCCGATGTTCTTGACGCCGGTGAGGTTGATCAGCGCCGGGATCCACAGGGCCACCATCGCCAGGGCGAGCTGCCCGCCGAGGGAGTTCCAGTTCAGGAAGTAGTTGACGTAGTTGACCCAGACGACGGCCATGGCGGCGTTGCCGAGCCAGGCGGTCAGCCAGAAGGACCAGGCGTTCCAGAAGCCGGTGAACTCGCCGAAGGCGTCGCGGGCGTAGGCGTACGGCCCGCCGCCGGCCGGGATGCGGGCGCCGAGCTTGCCGAAGACCACGGCCAGCGCGATCGCGCCGAGCGTGACGATGGCCATCGAGACGATGCTGACGGTGCCGAAGGCGGCCAGGGAGGCGGGGAGCAGGAAGACGCCGGTGCCCACGATGTTGCCGACCACGAGGGAGATCGCCTGGGGCAGGCTCAGCTTGCCGCGTTCGGCGGCCACCTCGGCCGCTTCGTCGTCCCTGAGCCGAGCTTCCTCGGCCGCGAGACCGCCTTGCGGCGGTCGATCCCCCGTCGGTGCCGCCATGTCCGCCCCCTTGCCCGGAAACAACCGGAAATCACCGGAATCACGGGATCCCGGGAGTCCCGGAGCTCACCGGAATCCCGGAAATCACGAAAGTCGCACGCGTTTATGCATGCGACGCTCCGTGACGTGCCCGGCACTGAGGGTGCTACACGATGGTTGGTGGGGAAATTACCTGGTCACGACGTGCGGGAGGGACTCGGGGGAGCCGGCCACGATCATGGCGGCGGCGAAGACGGCGAGGCAGACCACGATCAGCGCCACCGGCCAGAGCTCGCGGCTGCTGACGATCCGCTCGGAGGTGACCTCGCCGTCACCGTGCTCGCTGAACCGACGGGCGAAGGCGGGGTCGTCGGCGCGGAGCTGGCCCGCGATGGCCTCGAGAACCGACTGGTCGCGCGCGGACAGCGCCATAGGAACCTCCCCCGGAATGACTTGAAGGAGGTTTTATAGGAGTTTGTCCGGTTTTGGCAAATCATGGGCCGTGCTTGAGCGCTTCGGCACCGCCGACGATCTCCGTCAGTTCCGTGGTGATCTCGGCCTGCCGGGCGGAGTTGGCCTCCCTGGTCAGCGAGGCGATGAGCTCCCGGGCGTTGTCGGTCGCCGACATCATCGCCGTGCGCCGCGCGCCCCACTCTGAGGCGGCGGCCGAGAGCATCATGAACCAGATCCGCGAGCGCACGTACTTGCGCAGCATCTCGTCCAGCACGTCCTGCGCCGACGGCTCGAAGTCGTAGGGCGCCACCGCGACCGGCGGGCCGTCCCCGGTGACCTCCTCGACCTCCTCGACCTCCATCGGCAGGATCCGGTGCACCGTCGTGCGCTGCGTCAGCATGCTCACGAACTCGGTGTAGATCACGTGCACCTCGCCCACGCCGCCCTCGCGGGTCGGCCGGTCGAAGGCCTCGATGAGCAACTGCCCGATCTCGGCGGCCGTGGCGTACCCGGGCTCGCCGGACATCCCCGTCCACTGCCCGGCCAGCTCCCGGCCGCGGAAGCTGAACCACTCCACGCCCTTGCGGCCGACGACGTAGTACTCCGGCTGCTTGCCCTGCGCCAGCAGCAGCTCGGTCAGCGCCTGGCCCTGGCGGATCACCGAGTGGTTGTAGCCGCCGCAGAACCCCCGGTCGCTGGTGAGCAGCAGCACCGCCACCCGGGAGGTGTCCGGCCGCAGGTTCAGCAGCGCGTGGTCGATCGCCAGATGGTGGCTGACCAGCACCGAGACCGCCTTGGAGATCTCCCTGGAGTACGGCGCCGCGGCCTCCGCCCGGTCGCGCGCCTTGCCCACCCGGGCGGAGGCGATCAGCTCCTGGGCCCGGGTGATCTTCGCGGTCGAGCGCACGGACCTGATTCGCTGGCGGATCCGGCGTAGCTGAGCACCCACTGCGTCTCCCCGATGACGTTAGGTGATCAACGACCCTACCCCCGGCGCGTCGCAGCAGGTGGCGCCTGGTACTGTGTTTTCCGTCCAACACCCTTTTAATGACCCGTCCCGTGAGGCGGGAAAGGTGGTGAGTGTTTCCCATGTCCGAAATAGGCATGACGTCGCGGGCCGTTCTCGAAGGCCCCGACATCCACCGCGCACTGACGCGAATCGCCCATGAGATCCTCGAGCGCACCAAAGGCGCTCAGGATGTGATCCTGCTGGGCATCCCCACCCGCGGCGCCACCCTCGCCAAGCGCATCGGCGAGCGCCTGCGCCAGGTCGAAGAGGTCAAGGTGCCGGTCGGCGCCCTCGACATCACGATGTACCGCGACGACCTGCGCACCAAGCCCGCCCGCGCGCTGGGCCACACCGAGCTTCCCGCCGACGGCATCGACGACAAGGTCATCGTGCTCGTCGACGACGTGCTCTTCTCCGGCCGCACCATCCGCGCCGCCCTCGACGCCCTCAACGACCTCGGGCGCCCGCGTGCCGTCCAGCTCGCCGTACTGGTCGACCGCGGCCACCGCGAGCTGCCCATCAGGGCCGACTACGTCGGCAAGAACCTGCCCACCGCCAAGAGCGAGAAGGTCAAGGTCTACCTGGAGGAGAAGGACGGACGCGACGCCGTGGAGCTGATCAAGTGAACAAGCATCTCATTTCCGCGGCCGACCTCACCAAGGACGACGCGCTGCTGATCCTCGACACCGCCGAGGAACTGGCCAGGGTCTCGGAACGCTCCATCAAGAAGCTGCCGACCCTGCGCGGCCGTACGGTGGTCAACCTCTTCTTCGAGGACTCCACCCGCACCCGCATCTCCTTCGAGGCCGCCGCCAAGCGGCTGTCGGCCGACGTCATCAACTTCTCCGCCAAGGGCTCCAGCGTCTCCAAGGGCGAGTCGCTCAAGGACACCGCGCTGACCCTGGAGGCCATGGGCGCCGACGCGGTGGTCATCCGGCACGGCGCCTCCGGCGCCCCGCACCGGCTGGCCAACTGGGTGCGCGGCAGCGTGGTCAACGCCGGCGACGGTACCCACGAGCACCCCACCCAGGCCCTGCTCGACGCCTTCTCCATGCGCCGCCGCCTCGGCTCGCTGGAGGGCCGCAAGGTCACCATCGTCGGCGACGTCCTGCACAGCCGGGTCGCGCGCTCCAACGTGCTCCTGCTCTCGACGCTCGGCGCCGACGTCACCCTGGTCGCCCCGCCGACCCTGCTGCCGGTGTCGGTCGACACCTGGCCCTGCGCGGTCTCCTACGACCTCGACGCGGTGCTGCCCAAGTCCGACGTCGTGATGATGCTGCGCGTGCAGAAGGAGCGGATGAACGCCGCCTACTTCCCCAGCGAGCGGGAGTACTCCCGCCGCTACGGCCTCGACCGCGAGCGCTTCGCCAAGCTGCCGGAGGAGGCGATCGTCATGCACCCCGGGCCGATGAACCGGGGCATGGAGATCGCCGCCGAGGTGGCCGACTCGCCGCGCTCCACCATCGTCGAGCAGGTCGCCAACGGCGTGACCACTCGCATGGCCGTCCTGTACCTGCTGCTCGGGGGAGAGATCTGATGCTCATCCGCAACGTCCGCGTCCTGGGCGGCGAGCCCACCGACATCCTGATCGAGGACGGCGTCATCACCGCCCTCGGGCCCGGCCTGGAGACCACCGGCGAGGTGGTCGACGGCCAGGGCGCCATCGCGCTGCCCGGCCTGGTCGACCTGCACACCCACCTGCGCGAGCCCGGCCGCGAGGACGCCGAGACCGTCCGCACCGGCACCCAGTCGGCCGCCCGCGGCGGCTACACCGCCGTGCACGCCATGGCCAACACCATGCCGGTCGCCGACACCGCCGGCGTCGTCGAGCAGGTCTGGCGGCTCGGCCAGGAGTCCGGCTACTGCGACGTGCAGCCGGTCGGCGCGGTCACCGTCGGCCTGGAGGGCCGCCAGCTCGCCGAGCTCGGCGCGATGGCCGACTCGGCCGCCCGCGTCCGGGTCTTCTCCGACGACGGCAAGTGCGTGGACGACGCGGTGCTGATGCGCCGCGCGCTGGAGTACGTCAAGGCCTTCGACGGCGTCGTCGCCCAGCACGCCCAGGAGCCCAAGCTCACCGCCGGCGCCCAGATGAACGAGGGCGTCGTCTCCGGCCGCCTGGGCCTGGCCGGCTGGCCCGCGGTCGCCGAGGAGGCGATCATCGCCCGCGACTGCCTCCTGGCCGCGCACGTCGGCTCGCGCCTGCACGTCTGCCACGTCTCCACCGCCGGCTCGGTCGAGATCATCCGCTGGGCCAAGTCCAAGGGCTGGAACGTCACCGCCGAGGTCACCCCGCACCACCTGCTGCTCACCGACGAGCTGGTGGAGGAGTCGCCCAATGGCCCCTACAACCCCATCTACAAGGTCAACCCGCCGCTGCGCACCCACGAGGACGTCGCCGCGCTGCGGGAGGCCCTGGCCGACGGCACGATCGACGTCGTCGCCACCGACCACGCGCCGCACCCGGTCGAGGACAAGGAGACCGAGTGGGCCGCGGCGGCCATGGGCATGATCGGCCTGGAGACCGCGCTCAGCGTGGTGCAGGAGGCCATGGTCGACACCGGGCTGCTCGACTGGGCCGGCGTCGCCGAGCGCATGTCGGCCGCCCCGGCGCGCATCGGCCGGCTGTCCGGCCACGGCCGGCCGCTGGAGGTGGGCGCCCCGGCGAACATCGTGCTCTACGACCCCACCGCCCGCACCGAGATCCACCCGGCGCAGTTCGCCTCCAAGAGCCGCAACACCCCCTATGAGGGCCTGTCGCTGCCCGGCAAGGTCGTGGCGACCTTCCTGCGCGGCAAGCCCACCGTCCTCGAAGGGAAGCTTGCGTGACGCACGCCCTCCTCGTCCTGGAAGACGGCCGCGTCTTCCAGGGCGCTCCCTACGGCGCCGAGGGTGAGACCTTCGGCGAGATGGTCTTCAACACCGGCATGACCGGCTACCAGGAGACCCTCACCGACCCGTCCTACCACCGCCAGATCGTCGCGATGACCGCGCCGCACATCGGCAACACCGGCGTCAACGACGAGGACCCCGAGTCGTCGAAGGTCTGGGTCGCCGGCTACGTCGTGCGCGAGCCCTCCCGCGTCGTCTCCAACTGGCGGGCCAACCGCTCCCTCGACGACTACCTCAAGGAGCAGGGCGTCGTCGGCATCGCCATCCAGGGCACCCGCGCCCTCACCCGGCACCTGCGCGAGCGGGGCGCCATGCGCGCGGGCATCTTCTCCCACCCGGCCGAGCCGGTCGAGGCCCTGGTGGAGAAGGTACGGCAGGCGCCCGAGATGACCGGTTCGGCGCTCGCCGAAGAGGTCTCGGCGGCCGAGCCGTACGTCGTGCCCGCGATCGGCGCCAAGCGCTTCACCGTGGCCGCGATCGACCTCGGCATCAAGGGCATGACCCCGCACCGGATGGCCGAGCGCGGCTGCGAGGTGCACGTGCTGCCCGCCACCGCGACCTTCGAGCAGATCCAGGCGCTCGCGCCGGACGGCGTCTTCTTCTCCAACGGCCCCGGCGACCCGGCCACCGCCGACGTGAGCGTGCTCCAGAGCGTGCTCGCCGCCAAGATCCCGTTCTTCGGCATCTGCTTCGGCAACCAGATCTTCGGCCGCGCGCTCGGCCTCGGCACCTACAAGCTCCGCTACGGCCACCGCGGGGTCAACCAGCCGGTCCAGGACCGCCGCACCGGCAAGGTCGAGATCTCCGCGCACAACCACGGCTTCGCCGTCCAGGCCCCGCTGGACGCGCCGTTCGACACCCCCTTCGGCCAGGCCGAGGTGTCGCACGTCAACCTCAACGACGGCTGCGTCGAGGGCCTGCGGCTGCTCGACGGCACCGCCTTCAGCGTCCAGTACCACCCCGAGGCGGCGGCCGGCCCGCACGACGCGGCTTATCTCTTCGACGAGTTCTGTGAGGTCATGGCCCGTGCCCAAGCGTGAGGACATCAAGTCGATCCTGGTCATCGGCTCCGGGCCGATCGTCATCGGGCAGGCGTGCGAGTTCGACTACTCCGGCACCCAGGCCTGCCGGGTGCTGCGGGCGGAGGGCTTCCGGGTCATCCTGGTCAACTCCAACCCCGCGACGATCATGACCGACCCGGAGTTCGCCGACGCCACCTACGTCGAGCCGATCACCCCCGAGTTCGTCGAGAAGATCATCGCCAAGGAGCGCCCTGACGCGCTCCTGCCCACCCTGGGCGGCCAGACCGCGCTGAACACCGCGGTCGCGCTGCACGAGGCGGGCGTGCTGGAGCGCTACGAGGTCGAGCTGATCGGCGCCGACTTCGACGCCATCCAGGCCGGCGAGAACCGCGAGCGGTTCAAGGAGATCGTCGCCAAGGTCGCCCGCGAGCAGGGGCTCAACGCCTCCAGCGCCGAGTCGGTCATCTGCCACACCATGGACGACTGCCTCCGGGCGGCCGGCCAGCTCGGCTACCCGCTGGTGGTGCGGCCGAGCTTCACCATGGGCGGCGTCGGCTCCGGGTTCGCCTACAACGAGGAGGACCTGCGCCGCATCGCCGGCGCCGGCCTCGACGCCAGCCCGACCACCGAGGTGCTCCTGGAGGAGTCCATCCTCGGCTGGAAGGAGTACGAGCTGGAGGTCATGCGCGACAAGGCGGACAACGTCGTCATCGTCTGCTCCATCGAGAACATCGACCCGATGGGCGTGCACACCGGCGACAGCGTCACCGTGGCACCCGCGCTGACCCTGACCGACCGCGAGTACCAGAACATGCGCGACGTGGCCATCGCGGTCATCCGCGAGGTCGGCGTCGACACCGGCGGCTGCAACATCCAGTTCGCGGTCGACCCGCGGTCCGGGCGCATGATCGTCATCGAGATGAACCCGCGGGTGTCCCGCTCCAGCGCGCTGGCCTCCAAGGCGACCGGCTTCCCGATCGCCAAGATCGCCGCCAAGCTGGCGATCGGCTACACGCTCGACGAGATCCCCAACGACATCACCAAGGAGACCCCGGCCTCCTTCGAGCCGACCCTCGACTACATCGTGGTCAAGGTCCCGCGCTTCGCCTTCGAGAAGTTCCGCGGCGCCGACCAGACCCTCACCACCCACATGAAGTCCGTGGGCGAGGCCATGGCGATCGGCCGCTCCTTCCCCGAGGCGCTGCAGAAGGCGCTGCGCAGCCTGGAGAAGAAGGGCTCGTCCTTCTCCTGGGCGGGCGAGGTCGCCGGCAAGGACGAGCTGCTCGACGCCTGCCGTACCCCGCACGACGGGCGGCTGCGCACGATGCAGCAGGCCATCCGCGCGGGCGCGAGCGCCGCGGAGCTGTTCGAGTCGACCAAGGTCGACCCGTGGTTCATCGACCAGCTCTTCCTCCTCGACGAGGAGGCCCGCGCGCTGGCCGAGGCGCCGCAGCTCTCCGCGGAGGAACTGGCCCGCGCCAAGCACCTCGGCTTCTCCGACGCGCAGATCGGCGAGATCCGCGGCATGGACGAGTCGCGGGTGCGCGACCTGCGCCACGCCCTGGGCCTGCGGCCGGTCTACAACACCGTCGACACCTGCGCCGCCGAGTTCGCCGCCCGCACGCCCTACCTCTACTCGACCTACGACGAGGAGAGCGAGGTCCCGTACGGCGAGCGGCCCAAGGTGCTGATCCTGGGCAGCGGACCCAACCGCATCGGCCAGGGCATCGAATTCGACTACGCCTGCGTGCACGCCAGCTTCGAGCTGTCGCGCGCCGGCTTCGAGACGGTCATGGTCAACTGCAACCCCGAGACCGTCTCCACCGACTACGACACCTCCGACCGGCTCTACTTCGAGCCGCTCACCCTGGAGGACGTCCTGGAGGTGGTCCACGCCGAGCAGCAGACCGGCCCGGTCGCCGGCGTGATCGTGCAGCTCGGCGGCCAGACGCCGCTCGGCCTCGCGCAGGCGCTCAAGGACGCGGGCGTGCCCGTCGTCGGCACCTCGCCCGAGTCGATCCACCTGGCCGAGGAGCGCGGCGCGTTCGGCCGCGTGCTGGCCGAGGCCGGGCTGCCCGCGCCCAAGCACGGCACCGCGCTGACCGTCCGCGAGGCGCTCGACATCGCCGCCGAGATCGGCTACCCGGTGCTGGTCCGTCCCTCGTACGTGCTGGGCGGCGCGGGCATGGCGATCGTCTACGACGACGAGACGCTCACCACCTACATGGCCGCCCAGGAGGGCGGGCACCCGGTGCTGGTCGACAAGTTCCTCGACGAGGCCATCGAGATCGACGTCGACGCCCTGTTCGACGGCGAGGAGCTCTACCTCGGCGGCGTCATGGAGCACATCGAGGAGGCCGGCATCCACTCCGGCGACTCGGCCTGCACCCTGCCGCCGATCACCCTGGGCGGCGCCGACATCAAGCGCATCCGCGAGGCCACGCTCGGCATCGCGCGCGGGGTGGGGGTGCGCGGGCTGCTGAACGTGCAGTACGCCATGTCCGCCGGCGTGCTGTACGTGCTGGAGGCCAACCCGCGAGCCAGCCGTACCGTGCCGTTCGTGTCCAAGGCGACGGCGGTGCCGCTGGCCAAGGCGGCGGCCCGGATCATGATGGGCGCCACCGTCGCCGAGCTGCGTGCCGAGGGCATGCTCCCGGCCACCGGCGACGGCGGCGAGCTGCCGCTGGACGCCTCGATCGCGGTCAAGGAGGCGGTGCTGCCGTTCAACCGCTTCCGCGGCGTCGACACCGTCCTCGGGCCGGAGATGCGCTCGACCGGCGAGGTCATGGGCATCGACGCGCACTTCGGCATCGCCTACGCCAAGTCGCAGGCGGGCGCCTACGGCGAGCTGCCGACCAAGGGCCGCGCCTTCGTCTCGGTGGCCAACCGCGACAAGCGATCGATGATCTTCCCGGTGCGCGCGCTGGCCGATCTCGGCTTCGAGATCCTGGCCACCGAGGGCACCGCGGAGGTGCTGCGCCGCAACGGAGTCCATGCCAAGATCGTGCGCAAGCAGAGCGATGGGACCGGTCCCGCCGGGGAGCCGACCATCGTCCAGCGCATCCTCGACGGAGAGGTGGACCTGATCGTGAACACGCCGTTCGGCAGCCCGGGCCAGTCCGGGCCGCGCCTGGACGGCTACGACATCCGCACCGCCGCCGTGCTGCGCGGGATCCCGTGCATCACCACGGTCCAGGGGCTGGCCGCCGCCGCGGCCGGCATCCAGGCCATCGTGCGCGGCGATGTGGGCGTACGGTCACTGCAGGAGCACGCCCGGGCCCTCCGATAGGCAGGTGATGGATCTCTGGCCGCGACACCGGTGCAGGTGACCGGCACGGTGCTGACCACGCGCCGTGTCGACGCCTACCATGCCCTGACGGTCGTGGCCCCGGCGGTCGCCGACCGCTTCCGCCCCGGGCACTTCGTCTCGGTCGCGGTCGGCGGCGCGCGCAGCTCCATGCTGACCCGGCGGGCCTTCTCGGTGCACGACGTCAAGCCCGACTACGGCGGCACGGTGGAGCTGGTCTTCACCGTGCGCGGCCCGGGCACCGAGTGGCTGGCCGAGCGGCGGGCGCGCGACACCCTCGACCTGGTCGGGCCGCTGGGGCGGCCCTTCCCGGTGCCGCGCGACCCGGTCAGCGTCGTCCTGGTCGGCTTCGAGTACGGCTCGGCCGTGCTCTTCCCGCTGGCCGACAAGCTGCTGGAGCGCGGCTGCCGGGTCGACTTCGTGCTCGGCGGCGCCTCGGCCGACCGGGTGTTCGGCGCGATGCGCGCCCGCCGGATGGCCGAGACGGTCACGCTGGCCACCCTCGACGGCTCGCTCGGGCTGCGCGGCGAGGTGGCCGACACCCTCGCGGCCGTGGTGGGCGACACGCACGCCGACGTCATCTACGCCTGCGGGCCGATGGACACGATGCGCGCGGTCACCGCGGTGGCGATCAAGTACGGGATCCCGGTGCAGATCGTCGCCGAGGAGGCGATGGCCTGCGGCATCGGCATCTGCATGACCTGCGTGCTGCCGGTCATCGGCGACGACGGCGTCACCAGGATGGTGCGCGCCTGCGCCGAGGGACCGGTCTTCCGCGGCGAGCGGGTGCGCTTCGAGGACGTCGGCACGATCCCCTTCGACGCGCACGGCGCGCCCGGGGGAGGGGCCCGCAATGTCAGTTGACATGCGGACCTTCCTGGCGCACATCGAGCTGGCCAACCCGCTCATGACCGCCGCCGGGTGCGCGGGCAACGGCCGGGAGCTGGCGCAGTTCTTCGACCTGCACCGGCTCGGCGCGCTGGTCACCCCGTCGATCACCATGGCGCCCCGGGCCGGGCGGCCCACGCCGCGGATGGCCGAGACGCCCTCCGGGCTGCTCAACGC
Source organism: Nonomuraea sp. NPDC050328 (assembly GCF_044459405.1). NCBI lineage: Bacteria > Bacillati > Actinomycetota > Actinomycetes > Streptosporangiales > Streptosporangiaceae > Nonomuraea > Nonomuraea sp. NPDC050328. The sequence goes on from NZ_JBITIW010000002.1 coordinate 809,751, forward strand.
CGTGGGGCTGCAGGGGCCGGGCATCGACGCCTTCCTGGAGCGCGACCTGCCCTGGCTGGCCCAGCGCGGCATCAAGACGGTCGTCTCGGTCGGCGGCGGCACGGTCAACGAGTACGCCGCGCTGGCCCGGCGGCTGGCCGACGCGCCCGGCGTGACCGCGGTCGAGGTCAACCTGGCCTGCCCGAACATGGAGGACCGCGGCCGGGTCTTCGCCCGCGAGGGCGGCTCGGCCGCCGAGGTGGTCGGCACGGTCCGCTCCATCCTGGCCGGCGACGTGCCGGTCGTCGCCAAGCTCTCGCCGGACGTGGCCGACATCGTCTCGGTCGCCCGCGCCTGCGTCGACGCCGGCGCGGACGCGCTGTCGATGATCAACAACCCGATCGGCATGGCCATCGACACCCGCACCCTGCGCCCGGCCCTGGCCGCCGGCACCGGCGGGCTGTCCGGGCCTGCCGTGCTGCCGCTGGCCGTGCGCTGCGTCTGGCAGGTCTACGCCGCCCTGCCCGGCGTCCCGGTCATCGGCGTGGGCGGCGTCGCCAGCGGGGCCGACGCCCTCCAGCTAGTCCTGGCCGGAGCCTGCGCCGTCGGCGTGGGCACCGCCCTGTTCCACGACCCCTACGCGTGCCTGCGCATCGAGCGCGAGCTGGCCGACCTGCTGCAGGCGCGCGGCTTCCACCGCCTGGCCGACGCCGTCGGCCTGGCCCACCGACCACCAGGCGCCGCCACGCGGCACCTGCACGAGGAGAGTTCCCTGTGACGCCCGCCGTGACCCCAGCGCCCATCGCCGTCGCCCTCGACGCGCCCGACCTCGAGACCGCCGCCCGCTGGGCCTCCCTGGTGACGCCGCACGTGAGCACGGTCAAGGTCGGCCTGGAGCTGTACCTGCGCTACGGGCCCGACGTGATCGCCTCGGTGCGGGGGGCCAGCGGCGTGCAGGTCTTCCTCGACCTCAAGCTGCACGACATCCCCAACACCGTCGCCGGGGCCACCCGCTCGGTCGCCCGGCTGCGGCCCGCCTACCTGACCGTGCACGCGGCCGGGGGACCGGCCATGATCCGCGCCGCGGTCGAGGCCGCGCCGCACACCAAGATCGCCGCGGTGACCGTGCTCACCTCGCTGACCGCCGCCGACCTGGCCGCGATCGGGCTGGACGGGCCGACGCCCGACGCGGTCCGCCGGCTCGCCGCGCTGTCGGTGGCGGCCGGGGCCACCGCCCTGGTCTGCTCGCCGCACGAGGTGGCCGCGGTCCGCGCCGAGGTGGGGGCGGGCATCGACCTGATCACCCCGGGCGTACGGCCGGCCGGGGCGGACACCCAGGACCAGGCCCGGGTGGCGACGCCCGAGCAGGCGCTGGCCGACGGGGCCGACCTGCTGGTCATCGGGCGGCCGATCACCGGCTCGGCCGACCCCGGGGCGACCGCCGCGGCCATCGCGGCCTCGCTGCGCCGTACGGTGTCTTCCTGAGGCGGGGCGGGTCGCTGGGACGGGCCGGGGAAGGCCGGCCGGCCACCTGATCTCCTTGAGTGGCCCTCACCCGGGTCTTCCCGCGGGAGCGTCAGGCGGTGGCCGAGCCCGCCACGGCGGCCAGGGCGCGGCGGCGGATGGCGGCCAGCCACACCCGCCTGATCAGCCCGCTGGGCAGCCGGATGACCATCCAGTACGGCCGGAACCACCGCCGCGCCCGCGCGTCGGTGCCGCGCACCCGCGTCTCGGTCACCAGGACCCCGTCCGCCAGCCGGAAGTTGAAGGCGATCTTCACGAATCCGGGCGTCGCGAAGGCCCGCAACGCCGGCCCTGGAGCAACCTCGGGCAACCGCGCGTCCGCCCCGAACCCCACCCGGTTGAGCGAGCCGATCACCACCTCGCCCGAGTCGCGATCCAGCAGGGTGAAGCCGCCGCCGAGCATGTCGGCCAGGATCGGGCGGCCGGCGGCATGGCCGTCCTTGGGGAAGCGCAGGGCCATCAGAAGACGGAAGACCGGCACCTCGGCCCAGGTGGTCTCCTCGATCGCCCGGAACACCACGTCGGGCGCGGCGCCGAGCGGGATCCGGTGGATCTCACGATGGTCCCATTCGGGCATGATCTGGTCGAGTCGCATGCTTCGATGCTTTCGCCCCGACGGGCCGGGCGGATCAGCCTCTGGACGGGTCGCCGGGCTGCTTCCCCGGCAGTACGAGACCCGACTCGTACGCCGCCACGACCAGTTGCGCGCGGTCGCGCAGGCCCAGCTTGACCATCGCCCGGCTGACGTGCGTCTTGGCGGTCAGCGGGGCCATGCCCAGCCGGGCGGCGATCTCGTCGTTGGACAGCCCGCCGGCCACCAGGGCGACCACCTCGCGTTCGCGGCCGGTGAGCACGTCGAGGTCGCCCGGGACGGCCCGCGCCTCGGGGTGGGCGTGCAACTGGGCGAAGCGGGCGATCACCCGGCGGGTGACGCCGGGGGAGAGCAGGGCCTCGCCGCGGGCGACCACCCGGATCGCCTGGAGTAGTTCCTCGGGCTCGGCGTCCTTGGCCAGGAAGCCGCTGGCGCCCGCGCCGAGCGCCTCGAAGACGTTGGCGTCCTCCACGTAGGTGGTGAGGACGACCACGCGGACCTCGTCGAGGGCGGGGTCGCCGGCGATCAGCCGGGTCGCGGTGAGGCCGTCCACGTGCGGCATGCGGATGTCCATCAGGACCACGTCGGGGCGCAGGTCGCGGGCGAGGGCGACCGCCTGGCCGCCGTCGCCCGCCTCGCCCACCACCTCGACGCCGGGCTCCGTGCCCAGCAACGCGCGGAATCCGGTGCGGACCAGCACCTGGTCGTCGGCGATCAGGACCCGGATCGGACGCTCGTGAGTCATGGGCGGTCCGTCCTGCGGTGAAGGGTCGGGCGGTGGGTCATGGGCGGGCCACCGTGCGAGAGGGGGGCCGGGCGGTCGGTCATGGGCGGGTCACCGTGCGGAAGGGAGCGGTGGGTCATGGGCGGGCCACCGTGCGGAAGGGGAGGCGCGCGTGGACACGGAAGCCGCCCTCAGGGCCCGCGCCGGTCACCACCGAGCCGCCCAGGGCCGCGAACCGCTCCCGCATCCCCGCCAGCCCATAGCCCCCGCCCCCGGCGCCACCCGTGAAGCCGGGGCCGCCGGTCGGGGTGGCCGGCACGGGCGGCGGAGGCCCGGCGCCGTCGTCGGTCACCTCGATCACCAGCTCCGCCTCCCCGTACGCCAGCACCACCTCGGCGCTCGCCCCCGCCCCCGCGTGCCGCAGCACGTTCGTGAGCGACTCCTGGACGCACCGGTACACGGCGACCCCGGCCTCGTCCGCCAGGGGCCGCGGCAGGCCCTCCACGCGCGCCTGGACGCTCATCCCGGCGTCCCGCACGGCCGCGAGCAGGGTGTCGAGCCCCTCGGCCCCCTCACCGGCCCGCGTGACGCCGCCCCGGAGGTCGCCCACGGTGGCCCGCAGCTCGGCCAGCGCCTCCTTGGCCGCCGTCCGTATCGCGGTGAGCGAGGCGGCCACCTGGGGCGCCGGCTCGCCCAGCACCCGCAACGTGGCGGCGGCCTGGACGGCGATGCCCGCCATGCTGTGCGCCACCACGTCGTGCAGGTCGCGGGCGATGCGCAGCCGCTCCTCGACCACCCGCTGCTCGGCCTCGCGCCGCGCCTCGGCGATCTTGGCCTCGGCGGCCTCGCGGCGGCTGCTGACCATCTCGCCGAGCAGCACCGGCCCGCCGAAGATCGCGGTCACCACGCCGAAGAAGGCGATCACCGTGCCGGCCGCCGCGCCCGCGTCGCCGTACAGCTCGACGATGCGCGGCACCCAGCGCCCGGCGGCCAGCACCGAGACCGCCAGGCCGATCGCCACCGCCGCGCGGTGGCGGCCGGTCAGGGCGGCGGTGAGCAGGCAGATCATCACCGGCAGCACCACCGGGCCGACCGTGTAGCCGCCGAGCATGTAGGCGGTGAACAGGCCCACGGTCAGCCCCAGGGCCAGCCGCGGGCGGCGAGAGCGGACCAGCAGTGCCAGCGCCGAGGCGACCAGCAGCGTGTGGCCGAGCCAGTCGAGCGGGCTGTTGACCAGGCGCACCGGCGGGTTGCCGCCGGTGTCGTAGACGTAGATCGGCACCGAGACGATGAGCACGCCCGCGAGCTGGACCGGCACCATCGCCAGCGCCAGCAGCCAGTCTCGGGTCGGGGGCACGGATCAGATCGTACGGTGCACGACGTGCTCGCACAGCGCCAGGAGCACCTCGCGGGCCGGCCGCGGGGGCAGCGCCCGCGCGATGGCCGCCGCCTCGCCGGCGTAGCGCTCGACCTCGGCACGGGCGCTGCCGATCGCCGGGGAGCGGCGCAGCAGCTCCAGCGCCTCGGCATGCCGGGCGGGATCGGTGAGCGGGCCGGAGGCCAGCAGCTCGGCCAGCCGCCCGCCGTCCAGGGCCAGCGCGTGCAGCACGGGCAGCGTCAGCACGCCCTCGCGCAGATCCGTGCCGGCCCCCTTGCCCGACTCCGACGGCTCCGACAGCACGTCGATGAGGTCGTCGGAGAGCTGGAAGGCCATGCCCAGCAGCTCGCCGTACTCGGCCAGCATGCCCGACACCCGCCGTCCCGCGCCAGAGCACAGGCCGCCGAGCCGCGCCGACAGCCGGATCAGCGAGGCGGACTTGTCGTGCAGCACGCCCAGGTGGTGGTCGAGCGGATCCACCCCCGCCGCCGGGCCCGCGGTCTCCGCGATCTGCCCGGCGACCAGGCGCGCGACGCACTGCGCCTGCTCGGTCTTGGCCTTCTGCGGCAGGTCGAGGCTGGCCGCCTTGGTGAACAGGTAGTCGCCGGCCAGGATAGCGATCTTGGTGTTCCAGCGCACGTGCGCGCTCGGAACGCCGTGCCGCAGGGGAGCCCCGTCCATCACGTCGTCGTGGTACAGCGTGGCCGCGTGGATCAGCTCGACGCTCGCCGCGGCCTGCCGTACGGCGGGGCGGGCCGGGTCGCCGAACTCCGCGCCGAGGAGCACCAGCAGCGGGCGCATCCGCTTGCCGCCGGCGGCCAGCAGATATCCGGCCGCCTCGGCCATGAGCGCGGGCCCGTCCGAAATCGTCCGCCGCAGAAGCTCCTCGACCGCCGACAGCTCCCCGTGCAGCCGGGCGGCGAGCGCGGGATCGGTGGCTGTCAGGAGCTTCGCGACGGTGTCCGGGCGTTGCTGGGTGACTGTCATGAATCCCAGTGTTTCCCGGCGTTTCCGGGGTTTCGTCGATCTTCGGTATGGTCTGCCTACTGCTCCCTCGGCAGGAGGCTGCTCCCTCGGAAGTAGCTCGAATGATCGACGGAGCGTGGTTTTATCATCACTGAAAGTGATGAAGTTGATTTTGTCGTGAGAGAAACGGCTCCTGACATTGCCTAGGAGTCGTTGACCAGCTACTTTCCCTTTTCGACCGAGTACATCGACAGAAATTCGAGGTGACCCGGCGTGGCTCTTCCTCCCCTGACCCCCGAGCAGCGCGCCGCAGCCCTGGAGAAGGCTGCCAAGGCCCGCAAAGAGCGTGCCGAGGTCAAGAACGATCTCAAGCACGGGCGGATCGCGCTCTCCGAGGTGCTCAAGAACGGGCAGACCGACGACGTCATCGGCAAGATGAAGGTTTCGGCCCTTCTGGAGTCGCTCCCCGGCGTGGGCAAGGTCCGCGCCAAGCAGCTCATGGAGCGGCTGCAGATCGCCGAGTCCCGCCGCGTGCGCGGCCTCGGAGCGAACCAGAGGGCTGCCCTCGAGCGCGAGTTCGGTGGCGCCGAGAGCTAATCTCGGTAGCACCACAAGCGCAAGGTTCGACCCAGGGGGTAGCAGCAAGTGACCGACAGCTCCATCGATGGTGACTTCTCTGCCTCCAGGCGCCTGACGGTCCTGTCCGGTCCGTCGGGCGTCGGCAAGTCCACGGTCGTCGCCGAGATCCGGCGGGCACACCCCGAGGTGTGGCTGTCGGTCTCGGTGACCACCCGCAAGCCCCGGCCCGGCGAGAGCCACGGGGTCGAGTACTTCTTCGCCGACGACGCCGAGTTCGACCGGCTCGTCGCCGAAGGCGAGCTGCTGGAGTGGGCCGAGTTCGCCGGCAACCGCTACGGCACCCCGCGCCGCCCCGTCGCCGAGCGGCTGGCCGCCGGCGCCCCCGTCCTGCTGGAGATCGACCTCCAGGGCGCCCGCCAGGTACGGCGGAGCATGCCCGAGGCCCTGCTGGTCTTCCTCGCCCCGCCCTCGTGGGAGGAGCTGGAGAAGCGGCTGCGCGGCCGCGGCACCGAGCCGGAGGACGTGATCGCCCGCCGCCTGGCCGCCGGCCGGATCGAGCTGGCCGCCGAGCCCGAGTTCGACACGACCCTGGTCAACACGAACGTCCATGACGTGTGCCTGCGGCTGATAGCCTTGATGACTGACCCTCAGGGGGTCACCCCAGTTTCCAACCGAGAGGTCTGACTGACGTGGCTGGCATTGCCCCGTCGGCGGAGGGCATCACCCACCCGCCGATCGACACGCTGCTCGACATCGTCGACAGCAAGTACTCATTGGTGATCATGGGCTCGAAGCGGGCGCGCCAGATCAACGCCTACTACTCCCAGCTCGGCGAGGGCCTGCTGGAGTACGTCGGCCCGCTCGTCGAGACGCACGCCCAGGAGAAGCCGCTCTCGATCGCGCTGCGCGAGATCTCCGAGGGCCTGCTCAACGCCGAGCCCATCGAAGGCGCGGTCTGAGCCGTCCGTGAACGTCGTCCTGGGGGTCGGCGCGGGCATCGCCGCCTACAAAGCGTGCGAGCTGCTCCGGCTCTTCACGGAGTCCGGGCACACCGTCCGCGTGGTGCCCACCCGCGACGCCCTGCGCTTCGTCGGTGAACCCACCTGGGCGGCGCTCTCCGGAAACCCGGTCACGACCGACGTGTGGGACTCGGTGCACGAGGTCCCGCACGTCCGGATCGGCCAGAACGCCGATCTCGTGGTGGTCGCCCCGGCGACCGCCGACATCCTCGCCAAGGCCGCGCACGGCCTGGCCGGTGACCTGCTCACCAACACTCTGCTCACCGCCCGGTGTCCCGTGGTGTTCGCTCCCGCGATGCACACCGAGATGTGGGAGCACCCCGCCACCCGCGCCAACGTCGAGACCTTGCGCGCGCGGGGCTCGATCGTCATCGACCCGGCCGTCGGCAGGCTGACCGGCGCCGACACCGGGCCCGGGCGGCTGCCCGACCCCGCCGAGATCTTCGCCGTCTGCGCGCGGGTGCTGCGCGGCCGGCCCCGCGACTTGGCCGGGCGCACCGTCGTCGTCTCCGCGGGCGGCACCCGCGAGGCGATCGACCCGGTGCGCTACCTCGGCAACCGCTCCTCGGGGCTGCAGGGCTACGCCCTCGCCCGGACCGCGGTCGCCCGGGGGGCCGAGGTCGTGCTCGTCTCCGCCAACGCCGCGCTGCCCGACCCCGCCGGGGCCAAGGTGGTGCGGGTGGAGTCGGCCGTCGAGCTGCGCGAGGCCGTGCTGGCCGCCGCCGGGTCGGCCGACGTCGTGGTGATGGCCGCGGCCGTCGCCGACTTCCGGCCCGCCACGGCGCTGGAGTCGAAGATCAAGAAGACTGACGACGCCCCCGCCGCGATCTCACTGGTCAAGAACCCCGACATCCTCGCCGAGCTCGGCGAGCGCCGCCGCTCCGGGGTGGCCGGGCCGTCGGTGATCGTGGGCTTCGCCGCCGAGACCGACGACGTGCTGGCCAACGGGCAGGCCAAGCTGGCACGAAAGGGCTGCGACCTGCTCGTGGTCAACCAGGTCGGGCGCGGCCTGGCCTTCGGCACCCCGGACAACGCGGCCACCGTGCTGGTCGCCGGGGGCGCGCCGGTCGAGGTGCCCCGTGGTCCCAAGGAAGACGTGGCCGACGCGGTCTGGGACCTGGTCGCCCCCCGCCTGCCCTGACCCTCCCCGGCGAGCCGGCCATACGGGATATACGGCTTGTCTGATCACCTGTTGCGACATTTGGTGTGGCTGCGGATACTGGCCCCACATGGGGGGAGTACGTGCATGCCGTTGAGTTCGACCGTTCGTGACCGCTGCCGGATCCTGCTCGGCGAGGACGAGAGCATCCGCTACGTCTTCCCCGCCCTGTCGGTGGGCCCGCCGGGCGTCGCCAACTTCCTCATCGTCGTCACCGACCGGGCGATCCGGGTGCTGGCCACCAGGATGTTGCGCAGCGATCGCCCCGTGTCGATCTACGCGACCTACCCCCGGGCCACCCGCCTGGGGCCGATCATGTACGGGCCGGGTCCCCTCATCGAGCTGGGCTCCATGACGCTGGAGTTCGACGAGGAGTACGCTGCCGTGGTCTCGGCGGCCGACGCCGAGGTCTTCGCGCCGGAGACCCTGCCACCCGACCCGCTGCCCGACCTGTGATCAGTATGTGAACGATTTCGCTACCTGGACACGGGTAGGGCTAGACTTCGGCGAAGCCTGCCGAGAGGCCGTCGCAAACCCCGCCGCAGGCGGATACACCGTCAGCAGCCGCTGCATAGGAGCCACTGAGTTGTCACGTCGCTTGTTCACCTCCGAGTCGGTCACCGAAGGCCACCCGGACAAGATCGCCGACCAGATCAGTGACGCGATTCTCGACGCCATGCTCAAGGACGACCCCAAGAGCCGGGTCGCCGTCGAGACGCTGATCACCACGGGCCAGGTCCACGTCGCGGGCGAGGTGACGACCGAGACCTACGTCGACATCCCCGCGCTCATCCGCGAGAAGATCCTCGAGATCGGTTACGACGCCTCCCACAAGGGCTTCGACGGCGCCTCCTGTGGTGTGTCGGTCTCCATCGGCGCGCAGTCGCCCGACATCGCGCAGGGCGTCGACGACGCCTACGAGCACCGCGTCGCCGGCGACACCGACGAGCTCGACCGGCAGGGCGCCGGCGACCAGGGCCTCATGTTCGGCTACGCCACGAACGAGACGCCCGAGCTCATGCCGCTGCCGATCCTGCTGGCGCACAAGCTCGCCCGCCGGCTGTCGGAGGTCCGCAAGTCCGGCACGGTGCCCTACCTGCGTCCCGACGGCAAGACCCAGGTGACCATCGAGTACGACGGCGACAAGCCGGTCCGCCTCGACACGGTCGTGGTCTCCACGCAGCACGCGGCCGAGATCGACCTGGCCGAGATGCTCACCCCCGACATCAAGGAGCACGTGGTCGACCCCGTGCTCGCCGGGCTCGAGCTCGACACCGACGGCTACCGCCTGCTGGTCAACCCGACCGGCCGCTTCGAGATCGGCGGCCCGATGGGCGACGCCGGCCTCACCGGCCGCAAGATCATCGTCGACACCTACGGCGGCATGGCCCGCCACGGCGGCGGCGCCTTCTCCGGCAAGGACCCGTCGAAGGTGGACCGCTCGGCCGCCTACGCCATGCGCTGGGTCGCCAAGAACGTCGTCGCGGCCGGCCTCGCCGACCGCTGCGAGGTCCAGGTCGCCTACGCCATCGGCAAGGCCCAGCCGGTCGGCCTGTTCGTCGAGACCTTCGGCACCGAGAAGGTCGCGGTGGAGAAGATCCAGGAGTCCGTGCTCGCGGTCTTCGACCTCCGCCCGGCCGCGATCATCCGCGACCTCGACCTGCTGCGGCCGATCTACTCCGAGACCGCCGCCTACGGGCACTTCGGCCGCGACGGGTTCTCCTGGGAGTCCACCGACCGCGCCGCCGCCCTGCGCCAGGCCGCCGGCCTGTAGGTCAGCTTCCGGACGGGCCGCACCCCCACTGGGGGGTGCGGCCCTTTCCGAGGTTTCCGGTACGGCAGGCGTGGCGTCCGGGGTGGTGCCGTCGTCCTGGCAATCGATCATGAGCGGTTCTGGTAGACCTGTGGCGTGACCGACGACGCCCTCCTCCCGCTCGACGCCGTCCGGGGGAAAACCCCTGGCAGGAGCGCCAAAGGTGCGCCGGTCGCCGCTCCTTCGCAGCCGGTCGCGCGGGTCGCGGTGGACACGCCGTTGCCGCATCTCGACCGGCTCTTCGACTACCTGGTGCCCGAGCAGTTCCACGACAGTGCGGTGCCCGGGGTGCGGGTGCGGGTGCGGTTCGCGGGCAAGCTCGTGGACGGGTTCCTGCTCGGCCGGGCCGAACGCAGCGAGCACGAAGGGCGGCTCACGCCGCTCGAACGGGTGGTCTCGGCCGAGCCGGTGCTGACCGAGGAGGTCGCCGGGCTCGCCCGGGCCGTCGCCGACCGGTACGCGGGCACGCTGGCCGACGTCCTGCGCCTGGCCGTCCCGCCCCGCCACGCCAAGGTCGAGGCCGAACCCCGCCCCGAAACCCCCGAACCCCGCCCCGAAACCCCCGAGCCCGCCTCCGCCCAGCCGGAGGGCTCCCCTTCTTCCGATGCCCAGCCCGATCCCGCCTTGCTGCCGGACGCCGCACCCGAAGAGACCACCGGTGCCTGGGCCGACTACCCCATGGGCCCGTCGTTCCTCGACGCCCTGGAGCACGGCCGTGCCCCCCGGGCGGTGTGGAGCGCCCTCCCCGGAACCGCGTGGACCGGCCCGATGGCCCAGGCGGTGGCCGCGACGCTGGCCGGCGGCCGGGGCGCGGTGGTGGTGGTCCCCGACGGCAAGGACGTCGAACTGCTCGACCAGGCCCTGCTCGCCCACCTCGGCCCCGGCCGGCACGTGGCCCTCACCGCCGGCCTGGGCCCGTCCGAGCGCTACCGCCGCTGGCTGAAGGTCCTCAGAGGCGAGGTGCGAGCCGTCGCCGGCACCAGGGCCGCGATGTTCGCCCCCGTGCACGAGCTCGGCCTGGTGGCGATCTGGGACGACGGCGACGACCTGCACGCCGAGCGCCTGGCCCCCTATCCGCACGCCCGCGAGGTGCTGGCCCTGCGCGCGCATCGCACCGGCGCCGCCATGCTGATCGGCTCGCACGGCCGTACCGCCGAGGCGACGCAGCTCATCGCCTCGGGCTGGGCCCGGCCGATCCTGGCCAGGCGCGAGACGATCCGCGCGGTGGCCCCCCGGGTGCGCCCGGCGGGGGAGGACGCCGAACTGGCCAAGGACCAGGCGGCGCGCGCGGCCCGGCTGCCGAGCATCGCCTGGCGGGTGCTGAAGGAGGGGCTGGAGCACGGGCCGGTGCTGATCCAGGTGCCCCGGCGCGGCTACGTGCCGGTGATCGCCTGCCAGAACTGCCGGGAGCCGGCGCGCTGCGCCCTGCCGCCGACCCGCTCGGTCCCGGCGTCCGGTCCGGGGGAGAGCGGGCCGCAGGCGAGCATGGAAGGGATGATGCTGGAGCCGCCCGCCCGCGCGCTGACCGACCTGGTGTGCCACGGGCCGCTCGCGTTGCGTTCCGGGCATGCCGCGCCGTACTGCCGCTGGTGCGGGCGGGTGGACGCGGCCTGGCGGTGCCCGTCCTGCGGCGGCGGCCGGGTGCGGGCGGTGGTGATCGGCGCCCGCCGTACCGCGGAGGAGCTGGGCCGGGCCTTCCCCTCGACGCGGGTCAAGACCTCCGGCCGCGACGGCGTGCTGGCGACGGTCGGCGGCAAGCCCGCGCTGGTGGTCGCCACGCCCGGGGCGGAGCCGGTGGCAGAAGGCGGCTACGCGGCGGCGGTGCTGCTCGACGGCTGGGCGCTCCTGGGCCGCGCCGACCTGCGCGCGGCCGAGGAGGCGCTGCGCCGGTGGATGAACGCCGCCGCCCTGCTCAGACCCGCCGCCGAGCTGGTCGTGCTGGCCGACGGCGCGCTCCCGGTGGTGCAGGCGCTGCTGCGCTGGGACCCGGTGACCCACGCCGAGCGCGAGCTGGCCGAACGCGCCGAACTGGGCTTCCCGCCCGCGGTGCGGATGGCGACGCTGACCGGCGCGCCGGCGGCGGTCCGGCAGGTGCTGGAGGAGGTACGGCTGCCGCCGTCCGCCCAGGTGCTGGGCCCGGTGCCGGTGGGCGACGGGGGCCAGGAGCGGGCGATGGTGCGCGTCCCGAGGCCCGACGGCGCGGCGCTGGCCGCTGCGCTCAAGGGGGCCAGCGGGGTGCGTGCGGCGCGTAAGGCGCCGGATATCGTGCGGGTGAGTGTCGACCCGCTCGACCTGATTTAGCCCATTTCCCCGATTCGCGGGGCTGCCTGTAACCCGTTAGCGTGCCTCTGTGTCCATCGATTGGGTGAACCAGGCCATAGACGACCTACGTTCCTGGGGCCGTGCGGAGCACGTCGAGGTGGATGCCGACGAGATCCGCCTGCTGTGCGACTACGCCAGCGACTACCTCGGCGTGAGCCGGGTGGGCGAGTTCACCCCGGACGTCTTCGACGAACTGCTGCTGTCGATCTACCCACGCCGGGTCATCACGCCCCCGGAGAGCGCCGCCGAGACCGTCGCGGCGGCCCGCACGCTCGTCGCCTACCTGCGCGCGATCGGCGAGGTGAGCGCCGAGACCGCGGCGGAGATGGACGAGCGGCTGGCGGCCCTGGCCGGGAAGATGGCCGAGGCGCTGGCCGACCCGGGCAACTTCAGCATGACCAAGAGCCTGTTCAGCTCGATCGGGCCCGAGTCGCTGGAGCAGCCGGTCTCGATCCCGTCGGGGGAGCGGCAGCCGTCGGCGCCGGCCGACGAGGCCATGTGCGACTGCCCGGGCTGCTCACCGCTGCCCGCCGTACGGCTGGCTCCGCCGGAGGAGCTGGCGGCGGCGGTCGCGGAGGTGCCGCTGCTGGCCGGCAAGCTGCCGCCGGGCCTCGAACGGCTGCTGGCCGAGCGCGGCGACGACCCGCTCGACCGGTGGGCGGCGACGGTGGAGTGGCTGCTGGAGCACGACACCGGCGGCGAGATCACCGGCAGCCCGCAGGCCGACGCCGAGCTGTTCGACCTGTTCGACATGCTCTTCCGGCTGCAGCTCCCGGTGCCCGTGGCGCTGGTGGCCGAGTACCTGGAGGAGATCGTCGAGGCCGGGCCGGTGGAGCTCGACCGGGCGGTCGGCGGCCTGGAGTACGCCGGGCTGGTCGAGGTGGCCGACGACACCGTGACGCTCACCCCGCTGGCGATCTGGGGACTGCGCGAACTCTACCTGGAGCGCGGACTGCACTCCCCACAGGCCCCCGACCTGGCCGACGCCGACGCGATGGGCCTGATCGAGGGCCTGCTGCAGGGCATCCCGACCGAGCTGGCCGAGGAGGACATCCGGCGCTGGCTGGAGGGCCGCACCTCCGCCGAGGCCGCCGCCGAACTGCTCGGCACCGCCTCCGGCGCGCCCGCGGTGGCCCGCGGCATCGCGATCACCATCGTCGACCGCCTCGACGCCGGCGCCGAACCGGCCGTCCGCGCCTGCCTCGACGACCCCGAGCTGCGCCCGCACGCCATCCACTGGCTGACCGCCCGCCGCCTGCCCGCCCCCGCGCTGACCCAGGCCGAGCTGCTGTGGGTGAGCGTCGACATGCTCGCCCTGGCGATGCCCGCGGCCGAGGACGACCCCGAGATGTTCGCCGAGAACATGGCGGCCTCCGGACCGCCCGCGCACCTGATCGAGGAGATGTGGCGGGTGGACCACCCCGACGTGGTCGAGGTGCTCGAACTGCTCGGTCGCTCGCTGCCCGACGGTACCCTCGCCAAGGCCGCCCGCAAGGCCGCCTTCAAGGCCCGGTCCCGCGCGATCGGGTGAAGCTGGGACTGGTGTGCAGTAAGTTTCCTGAGTGGCAAACAACGTCATCGATCTGAGACCCCCCGGGCAGTCCTGCGGCTGCCCGGCCTGCGAACGGCTGAGCTTCCCCCCGGTGGCGCTGGCCGCCGACGCCGAGCTGGCCGCCCGGGTCCCCACGGTGCCGCTGGTGGCCGACGCGGTCGCGCTGGCCGCCTGGACCGGCTCGCGGGCGGTCGACGCGCAGGCGATGCTGGAGCCCGCCGACGCCGCGGCGGCGGTGGCCGAGCTGGGGCTGCGCCCCGAGCGGCTGCGCCTGCTGTGGATCGTCGCGGTCAACGGCGGCCTGCTGCGCATCACGCGGGAGCGCGCCGAGCCCGGGCCCTTCACCTTCGAGCGCGGCGTGGAGTCCACGCTGGAGTTCTGGGACGGCGTGGTCATGGACGTCCTCGACCGCGCCGACGCCGAGGGCCTGACCGGCTCGGCGGTGCTCGACGAGCACCTCGCCGAGACGCTGGCCACCGTCTACTCCGTACGCTCCGGCGTCTCGGCCGCCACCCTCGCCAAGGGCATCCTGCAGTCGCACGAGGTCGCCTGCGGCCCGCACACCGGCGGCCCGATCCTGACCGAGCTCGAAGCCGCGCTGGAACTGCTCGCCTACTGCGGCCTGGTCGAACGCACCGCGCACGGCGGCGTGCGGCTGACCCCGCTCGGCGTCTGGGCCATCCGCCAGGACCTGCGCCGCGAGGGCCACGACGCGCCCAGCGCCGCCCAGGTCGAGGTCTTCGCCGAGCTCGACGCCGCCGAACTGGTCGCCGCCATGGTCGCCGGCGGCGTCACGCCGAGCGCGGTCGGCACCTGGCTGGAACGCCACCACCCGGTCGAGGCGGCGTGGGCGCTGACCAGGATCGCCGCCGCCGGCAACGCGGGCGAGCGCGGCGCCTGCGGCACCGTCCTCGACGAGCTCGGCCCGGTCGCCGAGCCCGCCCTGCGCGCGGCACTGAGCGAGCCGCTGTTGTGGCGCTACGCCGCCTCCTGGCTGCACATCCGCGACCTCGACGCGCCCCCGCTCACCCCGGCCGACCACGCCTGGATCGCCGTGGACACCCTCGCCGCGCTGCTCTACCTCTCCGACGCGCCCGGCACCCTGCCCAGCCTCGACGAGGACCTCAACGGCCTGGTCGGGCAGATGCAGCAGGTCGACCACCCCGACACCGTCGCGGTCCTGGAGCTGCTCGCCGCCCACCACGACGACGCCACGGTCGCCAAGGCGGCGCGCAAGGCGGCGATGAAGGCCAGATCGCTCGCGGCGCGTAATCTGTAGGACATCCCCTAACGCACGACGGAGAGGTTCACCTTGGCGATCCAGGCGATCAGGTTGTTCGGCGACCCGGTGTTGCGAACGCCCGCGGCACCCGTGGTCGACTTCGACAAGGAGCTGCGCAAGCTGGTCAAGGACCTCACCGACACGATGATGGACGCGCCGGGCGCCGGCCTGGCCGCCCCGCAGATCGGCGTCGGCCTGCGGGTGTTCACCTACTACGTCGACGACCAGCTCGGCCACCTGATCAACCCCGACCTCGACCTGTCGAGCGAGCTCGACGAGGAGGGCGAGGAGGGCTGCCTGTCCTTCCCCGGCCTGAGCTACCCCACCCCGCGCGCCGTGCGCGCGGTGGCCAAGGGCTTCGACATGTACGGCGAGCCGGTCGTGCTGGAGGGCACCGACCTGATGGCGCGCTGCTTCCAGCACGAGACCGACCACCTCGACGGCATCCTGTTCATCGACCGCATGGACATCAAGCAGCGCAAGCTGGCCATGAAGGCGATCCGCGAGGCGGAGTGGTCCGGGCTCCAGGCGCCCACCGTCCGGTTCTCGCCGCACGCGACCGGCGGGAAGGCCCTGTGAGACTCGTCTTCGCCGGCACGCCCGAGACGGCGCTGCCCTCGCTGCGTGCCCTGCTCGACTCGCCCCGGCACGAGGTCGTCGCGGTCGTCACCCGGCCCGACGCCCAGTCCGGCCGCGGGCGCAAGGTGCACCCCTCGCCGGTGGCCCAGCTCGCCGAGGAGGCCGGGATCGAGGTGCTGCGGCCGGCCAAGGCGGGCGACCCCGAGTTCCTCGCCAGGCTGACCGAGCTGGCCCCCGACTGCTGCCCGGTCGTCGCCTACGGCGCGCTGCTGCCGCAGTCGGCGCTCGACATCCCCCGCTTCGGGTGGATCAACCTGCACTTCTCCCTCCTGCCGGCGTGGCGGGGGGCCGCTCCCGTGCAGCACTCCGTCCTGCACGGGGACGAGATCACCGGGGCGTGCACCTTCCAGATCGTCAAGGAGCTCGACGCCGGGCCGGTCTACGGCGTGCTCACCGAGGCCGTCCGGCCCGACGACACCAGTGGCGCGCTGCTGGAGCGGCTGGCGCAGTCGGGGGCCGGGCTGCTCGCCGCCACCCTCGACGGGGTCGAGGACGGCGCGCTGGAGGCCCGCCCGCAGCCGCTCGACGGCGTCTCCTACGCGGCCAAGCTCACCGTGGACGACGCGCGGGTCGACTGGAGCGCGCCCGCCATGCGGGTCGACCGCCTCGTGCGCGCCTGCACCCCGGCGCCCGGGCCCTGGACCGAGTTCCGTGGTCAGCGGGTCAAGCTGGGTCCGGTACGGCTTGCGCCGGAGGGTGGTCCGCTGGCGCCTGGTGAGGTGTCGGCGTCCAAGACCGCCGTCCTCGTCGGCACCGCCACCCACCCGGTCGAGCTGGGTGAGGTGCAGCCGCAGGGCAAGCGGCTGATGAGCGCGGTGGACTGGGCGCGCGGCGTGCGCCTCACGGCTGAGGATCGGCTCGTCTGATGCGCGAGGGGGGACACCAGGGGGGTTCCGGCGACCGCCGCTCGGGCGGCACGGGTCGTAGTACGGGCGGTTCGGGTGGGTCCGGGCGGGCGTCTAGCGGTGCTGGGCGTGGCTCGGGGCGGGGGCCGGGGCGGCCGGTCAAGGACGAGGCGCGGCAGGCGGCCTACGACCTGCTCCGGGCCGTCGACGAGCGCGACGCCTACGCGAACCTGCTGATGCCACGGTTGCTGCGCGAGCGCGGGCTGGGCGGCCGGGACGCCGCCCTCGCCACCGAGCTGGCCTACGGCACCCTGCGCGGCCTCGGCACCTACGACGCGATCATCGACCTGTGCGTCGACCGCCGCCCCGACCCGGAGGTGCTCGACGCGCTCCGGCTGGGCGCGCACCAGCTCCTGCGCATGCGCGTCCCGCCGCACGCGGCCGTCGGCACCACCGTCGACCTCGTACGGCTCCGCATCGGCCCCGGCCCGGCGAAGTTCGCCAACGCGGTGCTCCGCAAGATCTCCGGGCGGACCGCCGAGGAGTGGATCGCCATCGCCGCCCCGCCCGCCGACCAGGACCCCCTCGGCCACCTGGCGGTCGCGCACAGCCACCCCCGCTGGATCGTCGGCGCCTTCGCCGACGCCCTCGGCCGGGCCGAGCTGCCCGACCTCCTGGCGGCCGACAACGCCCGCCCCGTGGTGACCCTGGTCGCCCGCCCGGGCCGCAGCGACGTGGCCGAGCTGCAGGAGTGGGGGGCCGAGCCGGCCCGCTTCTCGCCCTACGGCGCGTACCTGCCCGAGGGCGACCCAGGCAAGATCCGGCCGGTGGCCGACTACCGCGCCGCCGTCCAGGACGAGGCCAGCCAGCTCGTCGCCCTCGCCCTCACCCGCGTGCCGATCGAGGGCCGGGACGAGTTCTGGCTGGACATGTGCGCCGGCCCAGGCGGCAAGGCCGGCCTCCTCGACGGCATCGCCGCCTATGGCGACGAAGCCGGCTTGGCCGCCCAGACCGCCTCGGGCTCCTCTGAGGGCTCGGTCGGCGCGGGGGAGTCGGCTGACGTGGTTGGCCGGGATGGTGGGGCCAGGGCTGAGGCAGGGCCGGGGGTTGCTGGCCGTACGTTCGCCTTCCCTGGTGGGGCGCATCTGCTGGCGGCGGACGTGCAGGTGCACCGGGCCCGTCTGGTGTGGGAGACCACCCGCGAGGCCGCGGTGATCACGGCGGACGGGACGCGGCCCGCGTGGCGGGCTGAGGCGTTCGACCGGATCATGCTGGACGCCCCCTGCACCGGCCTGGGCGCGTTGCGGCGGAGGCCGGAGGCGCGGTGGCGGCGGGATGCCCGCAGCGTGCCGGACCTCACCAAGTTGCAGCGCAGCCTGGTGGACACCGCGGTCGAGGCCCTGCGCCCCGGTGGTGTGCTGGCGTACGTGACGTGCTCGCCCCACCTGGCCGAGACCCAGGTGATCGTGGCCGACGCGCTGAAGAACCACCCCGAGCTGGAGCAGCTCGACGCACGAGAGTATCTGCCTGAGATGTCCGGTCTCGGGGAGGGTCCGCACGCGCAGTTCTGGCCGCACCGGCACGGGACGGACGCGATGTTCCTGGCTCTGCTGCGCAAGCGCGGCTGAGGCGGGTGAGCGGCCCGTCCGGCCTGGTGCTGGACGGGCCACGGGCGAGCGGTCAAGCTGTGGGTGATCAACCACGACAGCGAAGACGAGGTGCTCGTGGACATCACCGTCGAGGACCCCGGGCCTGACCTCGGCCCACCCCACACCCGCTAGCTCGGCTCCACCGCCCCGCCCACCCGGCCGGCCACCCCCGTCTCGGCCGCCTGCAGTCGGCCGCCGGTGGTGCGCGGGCGGCAGGTTCGGGTGCCGCGTGTCCTGGAGGTGGTGCCCGGATGACGGGGGTGGGTGGAGCTGGTGAGTGGCTGGGGGAGTGGCTCGGGCGGGCGGTAAGGGCGGTCGGGGCGTGGGAGGAGCGGTTCGGCGGCTATGTCCGGCATCCGGCGCTGGCGGTCGGCGGCGGGGAACTCGAGTCGGCGTTCGAGCGGCTGGTGGAGCGGCTGAGCGGGAACTATCCCTTCTTCCACCCCCGCTACGCCGGGCAGATGCTGAAGCCCCCACACCCGGCCGCCGTCCTGGGCTACGTCACGGCGATGCTGATCAAGCCCAACAACCACGCCCTCGACGGCGGGCCGCCTACGGCGCACATGGAGCGGGAGGCGGTCGCCCGGCTGGCGGACATGTTCGGGTACGGCACGCACCTGGGCCACCTGACCAGCAGCGGCACGATCGCCAACCTGGAGGCGCTGTTCGTCGCCCGCGAGCTGCACCCCGGCCAGGGCATCGCCTACAGCGCCGAGGCGCACTACACCCACGCCCGGATGTGCCGCGTCCTCGGCGTCGAGGGCCACGCCGTACCGGCTGACCAGCGCGGGCGCATCGACCTGGACGCGCTGGAGGACCTGCTGCGCACCGGCCGGATCGGCACGGTCGTGCTCACCGCCGGAACCACCGGGCTCGGCGCCGTCGACCCGATCCACGAGGCGCTGGGGATCTGCCGCCGGTACGGCACGCGCATCCACGTGGACGCCGCCTACGGCGGCTTCTTCACGCTGCTGGCCGGGCAGGAGCTCGACCCGGCGCCGTGGCGGGCGATCGCCGAGTGCGACTCCGTGGTGGTCGATCCGCACAAGCACGGGCTCCAGCCGTACGGGTGCGGGGCGGTGCTCTTCCGCGACCCGGCGGTGGGCCGCTTCTACGTGCACGACTCGCCGTACACCTATTTCACCAGCGACGAGCTGCACCTGGGGGAGATCAGCCTGGAGTGCTCCCGGGCCGGGGCCGCGGCGGCGGCGCTGTGGTTCACCTTCGAGCTGCTGCCGCCGACCCGGCAGGGGCTGGGAGAGGTGCTCGCGGCGGGACGGCGGGCGGCGCTGGCATGGGCGGGGCTGCTGGAGAAGTCGCCGGTGGTGGAGCTGTACCAGCGGCCTGAACTCGACATCGTGGCCTACTTCCCGAACCTGCCGTCGCTTTCGGAGATCGACCGGAAGTCGGCGGAGATGATGGAACGCGGCATGACGGACGACCCGGCCCGGGCCGTCTATCTCAGCACCTTCCAGGTCGCCGCCCCGGCCTTGGTCGCCCGCCATCCCGGTGTGCATGCCGATGCGCCCGGCGGGCGGGTGCTGCGGAGCGTGCTGATGAAGCCCGAGTCCGAACACGCCGTGGAACCCCTGCATGCCCGCGTCGAGGAGCTGGCGGCCGGGATCTAGACTCTGGGGCATCATGGCCGTTCAGATCTCGCCCAGCATCCTGTCCGCCGACTTCGCCCGGCTCGCCGACGAGGCCGCCCGCGTGCCCAATGCCGACTGGCTGCACGTGGATGTCATGGACAACCACTTCGTCCCCAACCTCACCCTCGGCCTGCCGGTCGTCGAAGCCCTGCGCAAGGCGACCAGCACGCCGCTCGACTGCCACCTCATGATCGAGGACCCCGACCGGTGGGCCCCGGCCTACGCCGAGGCGGGGGCCGGGAGCGTCACCATCCACGCCGAGGCCGCCAAGGCGCCGGTCCGGACCCTGCGGCAGATCCGGTCGCTGGGGGCTCGGGCTGGGTTCGCGCTCAATCCCGGGACGGCTGTGGAGCCGTATGCGGGGTTGCTGGGGGAGATCGACATGTTGTTGATCATGACCGTGGAGCCTGGGTTCGGGGGGCAGCGGTTTTTGGACCTGGTGTTGCCGAAGGTTCGGGCGGCTCGGGAGCTGATCTCTCGGCATGGGGGGGAGGTTTGGCTTCAGGTGGATGGTGGGGTTTCTGGGGAGACCATCGAGCGTTGTGCTGCTGCGGGGGCGGATGTGTTCGTGGCGGGGAATGCGGTTTATGGGGCTGAGGATCCGGCGGCGGCCATTGACCATCTTCGGGGGCTTGCTGGGGGGGTTTCCAGGTAGTCGGTGGGTTGGCGGGTGTGCAGGGGCATGTGCCTCTGCGGGGGTGCTCGCCGCATAGGTGGGTGGGGCGGGCTGGGGTTTCGTGGGGGCCGTCCCGGCTCCCCTTCCTCCGGCCCGCTCGAGTCCGCCCGCTCCAGTTCGTCCGCCCGCCGGAGCTCGGCCGCCCGGCCGCGGTTCGCCCGCGCTCGCCGGACTCCGCCCGTCCGCTCGCCCTCGGGTCCGTCCGTGCTCGTGCCTGTGCTGCCGACTCGCGCCCGCTTGGCCCCGGTCTTCTATGCGGTGGGAAGTTGTGAAGGCGGGCGTGATCCTGTGTGGCGGGTGGGGCCTATCCGGGGAACAACTTGAAGGCTTAACATGAGAAGCGCTCACGTTGCCCCCAAAGGAGGCGTCGATGTCGCAGTTCCCCCCGTCGTTCGTGTGGGGCGTGTCCACCGCTGCCTTCCAGATCGAGGGCGCCACCAAGGAAGACGGCCGCGGTCAATCGGTCTGGGACACGTTCACCGCCCGCGAGGGGACCGTCCGTGACGGGCACACCGCGGAGCGGGCGTGCGACCACTACCACCGGCACCGCGAAGACGTGGCGCTGATGGCGGAGCTGGGGCTGACCGGGTACCGGTTCTCGATCGCGTGGCCGCGGGTGCAGCCCACGGGCAAGGGGACGCCCAACCAAAAAGGGCTGGCGTTCTACGACCGGCTGGTGGACGAGCTGCTGGAGCACGGGATCGCCCCCACCCCGACGTTGTTCCACTGGGACCTGCCACAGGCGCTGGAGGACGAGGGCGGCTGGATGGCCCGCGACACCGCGCTGCGCTTCGCGGAGTACGCGGCGATCGTCGGCGAGGCCTTGGGCGACCGGGTCCGGCGGTGGATCACGCTGAACGAGCCGTTCATCCACATGGCCTGGGGTTACGGCACCGGCGAGCACGCTCCGGGCCGGACGCTGCTGTTCGACTGCCTCCCGGTCGCCCACCACCAGCTCCTCGGGCACGGCCTCGCCGTACGGGCGCTGCGGGAGCACGGCGCGGCCGAGGTGATGATCTCCAACAACTGCACCCCGGTGCGGGCCTTCTCCAGCGAGGCCGCCGACCAGGAGGCCGCGCGGCAGTACGACATCCTGCACAACCGGCTGTTCACCGACCCGATCCTGCTGGGCGCCTACCCCGACCTGAGCGCCTACGGCTCGACGGAGGGGGTGGTGCGCGACGGCGACATGGAGATCATCGCCTCCCCGCTCGACGCGATCGGGATCAACTACTACAACCCCACCCTGATCGCCGCCCCCGCCGAGCCCGGTTTCCTGCCCTTCGAGGAGCGGCCGATCGAGGGCGTGCCGCGCACCGCCTTCGGCTGGCCGGTCGTCCCGGACGGTCTGCGCGAGCTGCTGACCGGCCTGAAGGCCCGCTATCCGAACCTGCCGCCGGTCTACATCACCGAGAACGGCTGCTCCACGGCCGAGGGCCTGGACGACCAGGAGCGCATCACCTTCCTCGACGGCCATCTCGCCGCCGTGGCGAGGGCCGTCGAGGAGGGCGTGGACGTGCGCGGGTACTACACCTGGACGCTCATGGACAACTTCGAGTGGGCCCAGGGCTACCACCAGCGCTTCGGCCTGGTCCACGTCGACCACGAGACGCAGGTCCGCACGCCGCGCGCCTCCTTCGCCTGGTACCGCGACTACATCGCCGCCCGGCGCGGCTAGTGCCGCAGGGCGGGGTCGAGCACCACGTCCCGCCCGTGCACGGTCGGCGCCTCGGGGAAGTGGCAGGCGGTCAGGTGGCCGTCGTCGTTGCCGGGCGTGCGCACCAGCGGCGGCTCCTCGGTGGCGCACCGCTCCTTCGCCTTCCAGCACCGGGTGCGGAAGCGGCAGCCGGAGGGCGGGTCCACCGGGGAGGGCACGTCGCCGGCCAGCCGGATGCGCTCGCGCGGCGGCGCGTCCACGTCGGCGTCCGGCACGGCCGACAGCAGCGCGTGCGTGTAGGGGTGGCGTGGCCGTTCGTACAGCGACACGCGGTCGCCGATCTCGACGATCTTGCCGAGGTACATGACCGCCACCCGCTGGGAGAAGTGCCGCACCACCGCCAGGTCGTGCGCGATGAACAGGAAGGCGATGCCCAGGTCGCGCTGGAGCCGCTGGAGCAGGTTCAGGACCTGAGCCTGGATGGAGACGTCCAGCGCCGAGACCGGCTCGTCGGCGATGATCAGCCGCGGTTCGAGTGCCAGCGCCCGCGCCACGCCGATGCGCTGGCGCTGGCCGCCGGAGAACTCGTGCGGGAAGCGGTTGATGTGCTCCGGGTTGAGCCCCACGATGTCCAGGAGCTCGCGGATCCGGTCGTCGGTCGGCTTGAGCCCGTTGACCTCCATCGGCCCGCGGATGATCGCGCCGACGGTGTGCCGGGGGTTCAGCGACGAGTACGGGTCCTGGAAGATCATCTGGATCTGCGCGCGGACCGGCTTCAGCGCCCGCCGGGAGGCGTGCGTGATGTCCTGGCCCTCGTACAGGATGCGGCCCGCGGTCGGCTCCAGCAGCCGCGCCGCCAGCCGCCCGGTGGTCGACTTGCCGCAGCCCGACTCGCCGACCAGCCCCAGCGTCTCGCCCGCGCCCACGCTCAGGTCCACCCCGTCCACGGCCCGTACGGCCAGCCCCCGGCGCAGCGGGAAGTGTTTGGTCACGCCCTGCAGGGTGATCATCGCAGTGCCGCCTTCTGGGTCAGGGTCAGGTAACAGGCGTCGGCGTGCCCCCGGTGCGGCGACAGCTCCGGCCGCTCCCCGGCACACATCCCCGGTACGGCCAGCGACACGAAGTCGCACCGCGGGTGGAAGGCGCATCCCTCCGGCACGTCGGCCAGGCTCGGCGGCGTCCCGCGCACCGGCTGCAGCGGCTCCTCCAGCGGCGAGTGCAGCCGGGGCAGCGAGTTGAGCAGCCCCCAGGTGTAGGGGTGGCGCGGCGAGCCGAGCACCTCCCGGGTGGTGCCGCGCTCGACCGCCCGGCCGGCGTACATGACCAGCACGTCGTCGGCGGTGGAGGCGACCACGCCCAGGTCGTGCGTGATGAGGATGATGGCCGTGCCGTACTGCTGCTGGATGTCCTTGAGCAGGTCGAGGATCTGGGCCTGGACGGTCACGTCGAGCGCGGTGGTGGGCTCGTCGGCGATGAGCAGGGCCGGGTCGCAGACCAGCGCCATCGCGATCATCGCGCGCTGGCGCATGCCGCCGGAGAACTCGTGCGGGTAGGCGTTCACCCGCAGCTCGGGCCGCGGGATGCCGACCCGCTGCAGCAGGTCGATCGCCCGTTCGCGCGCCTCGCGCTTGGAGGCGCCGGTGTGCTTGACGAACGACTCGCCGATCTGCCGCCCGATGGTGTGGAAGGGCGACAGCGAGCTGAGCGAGTCCTGGAAGACCATGGCCACGCGCCGGCCGCGGATGCGTTCCATCCGCGGTTCGGGCAGGGTCAGCAGGTCCTCGTCCTCCAGCCAGATCTGGCCGGACAGGGTGGTGTAGCGGGGGTCGTGCAGGCCGAGGACGGCCAGGCTGGTGACGGACTTGCCCGACCCGGACTCGCCGACGATGCCGAGGGTGCGGCCTCGCTCCAGGTCGAAGGACAGGCCGTTGACCGCGTGCACCACACCGTCCTCGGTGGCGAAGCGCACGTGCAGGTCGCAGACCGACAGGAAGCTCATGAAGGTCCTTTCACGCCAGCCGTACGCGGGGGTCGATCACGGCGTAGAGGGCGTCGACCACCAGGTTGGCCAGCACGATCGCGCCGGCGCCGATGACGGTGACGCCGAGCAGCATCGGCAGGTCGGTGTTGACGAAGGCCTGGACGGTCAGCTCGCCGAGGCCGTGGAAGCCGAAGGTGGACTCGGTGATGACCGCGCCGGTGAGCAGGACGCCGAGGTCGATGCCGACCTGCGTGACGATCGGGATCATCGCCCCGCGCCAGGCGAAGCGGAAGAAGCTCGCGCGCCTGGACAGGCCCTTGGCGCGTGCCGTACGGACGTAGTCCTCGCCGAGCTGCTCCAGCAGCATGGACCGGGTCAGCCGGGTGTAGTTGGCGTAGAAGATGATGGACAGCGCGAGCCAGGGGATGAGCAGCCCGACGAACCACTTGCCGGGACTGGCGGTGATGTCGGTGTAGGTGGGCCGGGGCAGGATGCCCAGGGTGTCGGAGAGCACGTAGACCAGCAGCGGGCCGACGAAGAAGATCTGCATCGCGCCGCCGACGTTGGAGGTGGAGGTGGCCACCGAGTCGAGCCAGGTGCCCCGGCGCGCGGCGGCCAGCATGCCCGCGCCCACGCCGACGGTCAGGATGATGATGATCGCGCCGGCGGTCAGCGAGATGGTCACCGGCAGCCGGTCGACGATGGTCTCCCGGATGAACTCCCCCTTGGCGAAGGAGTAGCCGAAGCACGGCGCCTCGCAGCGCCCGATGTCCGGGATGTCGCGCCCGGCGAAGATGCCCTGGATCCAGACCAGGAACTGCTGCCAGACCGGCAGGTCCATGCCCATCTGGTGGCGCAGGATGGCCAGGTTCTCCGGCAGGCAGAGCCGGCCGCAGAAGGCGCGGGCCGGGTCGCGGGGCAGGGCGTAGAAGAGCTGGAAGACCACGGCGGTGACGACCGTGACGATCACGGCCGCGCTGATCAGCCGGCGGATGAGGAAACGGATCACGAAGGCGCTCCGGTAAGGGAGGTCCCGGGGCACGCGGCCCCGGGACCGGCCTGTCAGGTCACTCGGCGACGAAGGCGGTCTTCAGGTTGGTGGAGCCCCACCAGTTGTCCATCTCCGCCCAGACCTTGGAGCCGCGCAGGTCGAGGTAGGTCAGGTAGAAGCCGGGGATGACCGCGGCCTGCTTGATCACCTGCTCGTCGATCTTGGACCAGGCCTCGCCGCGGGCCTCCGGGTCGGTGAGCTTGTTGGCCTCGTCGATCGCGGCGTTGACCGCCGGGTCGTTGAACTGCGAGTAGTTCGTCGAGCCCTCGGCGATGAGCCGGCCGTCGAACAGCGGCGCCATCACCGTGGAGCCGTCGGCCCAGTCGGCCGCCCAGCCGGAGCGGAAGACGTCGAAGCCGTTGTCGAGCTGGCCGACGGAGTCGTACCAGGTGCCGCTGTCGATCTTCTTGCCGACGTACTTGAAGCCCGCCTTGGTCAGCGCCTCCTGCACCAGCAGCGCGACCTTGCCGGGCAGCGGCGTGGAGCCGTAGGCGTAGACGATGGTCGGGTTGGGCTCGCCGGACTCCGCCAGCAGCTTCTTGGCCGCCTCGATGTCGCCCTCGGGGTTGTCGAGCTGGCCCCAGACGTCGAACTTGCGGAAGCCGGGCACCGTCGGGCT
Organism: Nonomuraea sp. NPDC050328; assembly: GCF_044459405.1. NCBI lineage: Bacteria > Bacillati > Actinomycetota > Actinomycetes > Streptosporangiales > Streptosporangiaceae > Nonomuraea > Nonomuraea sp. NPDC050328. Next base: position 835,406 of record NZ_JBITIW010000002.1, read on the forward strand.
CATCATGGTGGAGGCGCGGTGGCCCCAGCCGGCGTCGCCGCCGCTGAGCTTGTGGATGGCCTCGATCGGCCAGGCCTTGATCAGCGCCTCGCGGACCTTCGGGTTCTTCACCCGGGAGGTGTTGATCACCCAGTAGTCGGTGAACGGGGTGTAGCCGGAGATCGAGCGCTTCATCAGCTCGCCGTCGGCGACCACCTCGGGGATGCGCTCCGAGCCCAGGCCGTTGATGCTGATCGTGGTCTGGTCGTCGCCGCTGTCGGCGATGAGCCGGTCGGTGGACTGCTGGGCGGTCACCCCGAACTCGAAGCGCCACTTGTCGGGGTAGGCGTTGCGGATCGGGTCGGTGGCCGGGTCCCAGTGCGGGTTGCGCTCCAGGTCCATCGACTTGTCACCGATGTGCGAGACGACCCGGTAGGGGCCGGAGGCGACCGGCTTCTTGTCGTAGTCCTTCTGCTTGGACTTGTCCATGGTGTGCTTCTTGGGCACGATGCCGTAGCCCGACATGGCCAGCGCCATGTTGAAGTCGGGGTGGGCGCTCTTCAGGTTGAAGACGACGGTCTTGGCGTCGGGCGTCTCGATGGTGTCCAGCCGCTTGCCGCTGTAGGCGCCCGGATAGGCCTTGCGGTAGTCGCCGTCGACCAGCCACTGCTGCACGTAGGTCGGGCCCTGGTTGATGATCGGGTCGTAGAGGCGCTCGAAGCTCCACTTGACGTCCTCGGAGGTGACGGGCTCGCCGTCCTCCCACTTGACGCCGTCCTTCAGCTTGAAGGTCCAGGTCTTGCCGCCGTCGGTGGTCGTGCCGGTGTCGGCCGACAGGTCGCCGACGACCAGCACGTCGCCGTTGCGGAGCTGCTTGTAGCCCATCAGGCCGCGGTTGATCAGCTCGCTGGCCTGGGCGTTGTTGGAGACGTAGATCTGGCCCGGGTCGAGGTGGGAGAAGTCGCTGGAGGCGATCACCCGCACCGTGCCGCCCTTCTTGCTCCCCGGCACCTCGATGGCCGGTCCCTGCGAGTCCTGGGGGGTGCCGGCCTTGACCTTCGCCTGCTTGGACTCGCCGGCCTGCGTCGGCATCGCCACGGAGGGGGACTGCGAGGCCTGCCCCGGTGCGGACCCGCCCGCACCTCCCTTGGCACAGCCCGTCAGCACTAACGCGCCGGCGGCGAGCACCGCCAGGGCTCGTCGATTCACCGTCATGATGTCCTTCCGGATTTCGGGTCGAGAGCGTCGCGGACGGCGTCGCCCATGAGGTTGAAGGAGATGATGAAGATCACCATGGCGAGTCCCGGCCACAGCAGGTACGGGAAGTCCAGGTGGTAGTACTGCACGCCCTCCTGGAACATGCGCCCCCAGTCGGGCACGTCCGGGCCCAGGCCGACGCCGAGGAAGCCGAGCCCGGCCTCCACCCCGACCAGCGCCGGCAGGATGCCCGTGGCCAGCACGATGATCGGCGACCACAGGTTGGGCATGATCTCGCGGAAGATGATCCGCCTCGGTGAGGCCCCGCTCACCTTCGCGGCCTCCACGAACTCCCGCTCGCGCATCGAGAGCACCTGCGAGCGCAGGATGCGGGCCGATCCCATCCAGCCCAGCGCGATCAGCACGATGCACAGGGTGGTGAAGCGGAGCGAGTTGGGCGTGGCCTCCTCCGGATCCACCAGCATCGCGTCCACCACCGGCACCAGCGCGATGAGGAAGAGCTGCCCCGGGAAGGCGAGCAGCACGTCGATCACCCGGCTGATCCAGTAGTCGGTCCTGCCGCCGACGTAGCCGGCCGTGATGCCCAGGGTGATGCCCATGAGCATCACGCCCAGCGTCGCGATCAGCGCGATCGTCAGCGAGGTCCGGATGCCGAACACGAGTTGCATGAACACGTCACGGCCGAGCCCCGGTTCGATCCCGAGCCAGAATTCCGCGCTCATTCCGCCGGTCGGCGGCGGCGGATATCCGCTCGCGTCGAGCAGTTTGTAGCCGTAGCGTTCCTCGGCGTTCTTGCCGTAGAGCCACGAAATCAGCGGCGCTCCGGCGGCGATCAGGAAATAGCACGCGACCACTAATGAGCAGGCGACGCCGACCTTGTTGCGTTTGAAGCGGCGCCAGGCGATCTGGCCGGGTGAGCGTCCGGCCAGGGGAACGGTAGCCATCGAGCTCCCTGCGGGAAAAGGGGAATGCATCGCACGATGGCATTCGGCGCCGACCGCTGACAATAGCGCCGAATTTTCGTTGTAAAAGGTGGATCGAAATGTTCTGCGCGCGGCGTTGACCCGGGAATGCCGATGAATCAGGATGTGCGGGAGTCGGGTTTTGTGTTTCACGGATTCGTGACACGCCCATTACCTGCCCAAGGCAACGTCCGCGTTCTGTGACGCTACGCGGATCGTAGTGTGATCTGGCGCGGGACGGGGTAGACCCTCCTCGTGGACCACGGTCTGTTCGGCCCGGGATCGATCACCTGGCGGGTGATGGGGGAGCCGATCCTGGTCGTCGGCGGCTTCCGCGCCCTGCTCATGCAGGGCCTGCACCCCCTGGCCATGCGCGGCGTCCTGCAGAACTCCTCCTTCATGGACCCGCGGGAGGCCTGGTCGCGCTTCGTGCGCACCACCGAGTTCGTCCGCGTCCGCACGTACGGCACGCGGGCCGAGGTCGAGGAGGCCGGCCGCCGGGTGCGCCGGATCCACGCGACGCTCACCTTCACTGACCCCGACACCGGCCGCACCCACCGCCTGGACGAGCCCGAGGCGCTGCGCTGGGTGCACGTCGGCGAGGTCGACTCCTACCTGTCGGTCGCCCGCCGGGCCGGCGTCCGGCTCACCGACGCCGAGGCCGACCGCTTCGTGCTGGAGTGGCAGGCCGCCGCCGAGGTCGTCGGCCTCGATCCCGGCTCGGTGCCGGCCAGCGTGGCCGAGCTCCGGGCCTGCATCGACGCCTACCGGCCCGGCCTGCGCCTGGTCCCCGAGGCCGAGCATCCGCTGCGCCTGGCGCTCAGCGCGCCGCTCCCGCTCCGGTTGACGCCGCTGCGCCCCCTGCTGCCCGCGGTGACCGTGCTCGCCTTCGCCACCCTGCCGCGCTGGGCCCGCCGCCGGTACGGCCTGCCCGCCACCCCGGTCGGCGACCTGTGGGCGAGCGCCACCCTGCGCACGCTGCACGCGGGGCTGCATCTCGTGCCCGCCCAGATGCGCTACAGCCCCGACGCCCGCCGGGCCCGCCGGCTCACCGCCGCTTGACCAAGTTACCGCTTGGTAGCAACAATGGGCAGGGTGGTCACGACCGGCTTTCGCGGCGTGGCACACTGGTAGGAAGAACAGAGCTAGCGTGCTCCGGGGTCGGTGAAAGTCCGAACCGGCGGTGACAGTCCGCGACCCGGCCGATGCCATCGGCCGGTTGACCCGGTGGAATTCCGGGACCGACGGTTAAAGTCCGGATGGGAGGAAGCGCGCGGGTGTCCGGGCTGTCCTAGGCCGGGCGCCTCTGTGGTGCGTACGCGCCTGCCGTAAAACCCCCGGGGCTGCTCCTTGCGAACGAGGAGGTCCACGGGGTGCACCCGCCGGACGCCGCCCACATGGCCCGGGCCGTCGAACTCGCCGCGCTCGGCCGCGGCCGCACCAGCCCCAACCCGGTCGTCGGCTGCGTCGTCCTCGACGCCTCCGGCCAGGTCGCCGGCGAGGGATTCCACGCCAAGGCCGGCGGCCCGCACGCCGAGATCGCCGCCCTCGCCGCCGCCGGACCCCGCGCCCGGGGCGGCACCGCCTACGTCACCCTCGAACCCTGCGCGCACACCGGGCGCACCGGGCCCTGCGCCGGCGCCCTGATCGAGGCGGGGCTGGCCCGGGTCGTCTACGCCGTGCCCGACCCCAACCCCCGGGCGGCCGGCGGCGCGGCACGGCTCCGCTCGCACGGCCTCGCCGTCGAGTCCGGCCTGCTCGCCGAGGCCGCCGAGGCGGTGAACCGGGAGTGGCTCACCTTCGCCCGGCTCGGCCGCCCGCACGTCACCTGGAAGTACGCCGCCACCCTCGACGGCCGCTCCGCCGCCGCCGACGGCACCAGCCAGTGGATCACCTCGCCCGAGGCCCGGGCCGACGTCCACCGGCTGCGCGCCGCCTCCGACGCCGTCGTCGCCGGCATCGGCACCGTCCTCGCCGACGACCCCCGCCTCACCGCCCGCCCCGCCACCCCCCTGGATGGGACGCCTCCGCTTCGGGTGGTCGTCGACTCCAGCGCCAAGACCCCGCCGGCCGCCCGCGTGCTGGACGGCGAGGCCCCGACCCTGCTCGCGGTCGCCCGCGACGCCGACACCGCCGCCCTGCCCGGCGGCACCGACCTCGTCCGCCTCCCGCGCGCCGAAGGCGGCCTCGACCTGCCCGCGCTCCTGCACGAACTGGCCCGCCGCGAGATCGTCACCGTCTTCCTGGAAGGCGGAGCGACCCTCGCCGGTTCCTTCCTGAGGCAAGGGCTGATCGACCGGGTCGTCGCCTACCTGGCGCCGGCGTTCCTGGGAGCGGGAGCGGCGGCACTGGGGGAGGCGGGCGTGGCGACGATCGCCGAGGCGCACCGCTGGAGCTTCACCGACTGCACCCCCCTCGGCCCCGACCTGCGGATCACCGCGGAGCCGGCGGCCCACCGACCCGCAACCCCGCACCACCCCAAGGAGCGCTGATGTTCACCGGCATAGTCGAGGAGCAGGGCGAACTGGTCGCCCTCGAACCCCTGGGCGACTCCGCCCGCCTGACCGTCCGCGGCAAACTCGTCACCGAGGACGCCGGGCACGGCGACTCGATCGCGGTCAACGGCGTCTGCCTGACCGTGGTCGCCGTCGAGGGCGAGGAGTTCACGGTCGACGTGATGAGGGAGACCCTGGAGCGCAGTTCCCTGGGCTCGCTCGAGACCGGCTCCAAGGTCAACCTGGAGCGTGCCGTACGGGCCGACCAGCGCCTGGGCGGCCACATCATGCAGGGCCACGTGGACGGGGTGGGCACGATCGTGCACCGCGTCCCCGGCGAGCGGTGGGAGGACGTGCGCATCTCCCTGCCGCCGCAGTTGAACCGCTATGTCGTGGAGAAGGGGTCGATCGCGGTCGACGGGGTCAGCCTGACCGTCACCACGGTCGACGAGGACGGCTTCGGCGTCAGCCTCATCCCCACGACGCTCGCCCTGACCACGCTGGGCGCCCGGCAGCCCGGCGACCCGGTCAACCTGGAGGTCGACGTGATCGCGAAGTATGTCGAGAAGCTGGTGACCCGATGAACTGGGCGGAGGCGGGCTTCCACCTGTTCGGCGTGAAGGTCCTCTGGACCGACCTCGTCGGCAGCCTGGCGGCGCTGGTGCCGGTGTTCCTGGCCATGCGCAAGTCCATCTGGAACTGGCCCATCCAGTTCGTGGGCGCGATCCTGCTGCTCATCGCCTACGCCAACGCCCACCTGACCGGCAGCGCGCTGAAGAACGCGATGATGGCCATCCTGGCGATCTACGGCTGGTGGAAGTGGCACCAGGGCACCCAGGGCGACCAGGAGCTGGTGATCCGCCAGGCCACGCCGCGCGAGCGGACCGGGCTGATCGCCGCGGTGGTCGGCGGGACGGCGGTCTTCGGCGTCTTCCTCTACCTGACCGGCCTGTCGTGGGGCGCGCACGCCCCGGCGCCGGAGAGCTACTTCCTGGTCGCCGCGGACGCCTACATCTTCGTCGGCGGCGCGGTGGCGACCTACGCGATGAGCAAGGCCCTGGTCGACTTCTGGATCATCTGGCTGCTCGTCGACCTGGTCGGCGTGCCGCTGGCCTTCAAGTCCGGCCTGTACTTCAACGGCTCGGTGTACGCGATCTTCTTCGTGATGGTCCTGTACGGCTTCGCCAACTGGCGCAAGCAGTCGCGCCTGACCCAGGAGGCGGTGGCCAAGTGAGCGCCGACCCCATCCGGCTCGACTCCATCGAGCGCGCCATCGCCGACATCCGCGACGGCCGCCCGGTCATCGTGGTCGACGACGAGAACCGCGAGAACGAGGGCGACATCGTCTTCGCCGCCGCCAAGGCCACCCCGGAGCTGCTGGCCTTCACCATCCGGCACACCAGCGGGGTGATCTGCGTGCCGATGGAGGGCCGCGAGCTCGACCGCCTCGGCCTGCCGCTCATGGTCCACCAGAACCGCGAGCGGCTGCGCACGGCCTACACGATCAGCGTGGACGCCCGCGACGGCGTCACCACCGGCATCTCGGCCGGCGACCGCGCCCGGACCATCCGCGCCCTGGCCGACTCGGCCACCGAGCCGCAGGAGCTGATCCGCCCCGGCCACATCTTCCCGCTGCGCTACCAGCCGGGCGGGGTGCTGGTCCGGCGCGGCCACACCGAGGCCGCGGTGGACCTGGCCAGGCTCGCCGGGCTGAGCCCGGCCGGCGCGATCGCCGAGATCGTCAACGACGACGGCACCATGGCCCGGCTGCCGGAGCTGCGCGTCTTCGCCGACGAGCACGGCCTGGCGCTGGTCTCCATCGAGCAACTCGTCGACCACCGCCGCCGCACCGAGCAGATGGTCACCCGCGTCGCTCAGACGCGGCTGCCGAACCGGCACGGCACCTGGCAGGCCTACGGCTACGCCAGCGCCCTCGACGGCGGCGAGCACGTCGCCCTGGTGCTCGGCGACCTGGAGGGCGGCGAGAACATCCTGGTCCGCGCGCACTCCGAATGCCTGACCGGCGACGTCTTCGGCTCGCTGCGCTGCGACTGCGGCGTGCAACTGGAACACGCCATGGCGGCCATCGCCGCCGAGGGCCAGGGCGTGGTCGTCTACCTGCGCGGGCACGAGGGCCGGGGCATCGGCCTGCTGGCCAAGCTCCGGGCCTACAGCCTCCAGGACACCGGCAGCGACACCGTCGACGCCAACCTGGAGCTCGGCCTGCCGGTCGACGCCCGCGAGTTCTCCAACGCCGCCCAGATCCTGGCCGACCTGGGCGTCAAGTCGATCCGGCTGCTCACCAACAACCCGGCCAAGCTGCGCGGCATGGACGGCTACGGCATCAAGGTGCTGGGCCGCGAGCCGATGCCGGTGGCCGTCAACCCGTACAACGAGAAGTACCTGGCCGCCAAGCGCGAACGATTGGGGCACCACACATGAGCGGAGCAGGACGGCCGGCCGCCGCGGCGGTCGAGGCCGAGGGGCTGAGCGTCGGCATCGTGGCCGCCTCCTGGCACGCCGAGATCACCGACCAGCTCGTCGCGCGTGCCGTACAGGCGTGTGCCGACAGCGGCGCCACCGCCACGGTGGTGCGGGTGCCGGGGTCGCTGGAGATCCCGGTGGTCGCGCAGGCGCTGGCCCGCACGCACGACGCCGTGGTCGCGCTGGGCGCGGTGATCCGGGGGGAGACGGCCCACTTCGACTACGTCTGCGACTCGGTCACCTCGGGGCTGACCCGCGTCTCGCTCGACGAGCGCAAGCCGGTCGGCAACGGCGTGCTCACCTGCGAGAGCATGGAGCAGGCGGTGGCCCGTTCCGGCGTGCCGGGCAGCAGCGAGGACAAGGGGTACGAGTCGGCCGTCGCCGCGCTGGAGACCGCCCTGGTCCTGCGGGGTCTGGGGGCGGTGGCCGCCACCGGCCCCGGCCCGCGCACCCTGTAGGTTTGCCTGCGTGAGAGCTCCCGAGCTGCCGGTCACCTGGCGCCCGCGCCGCACCCGGCTGGTCGCGTACGGCTTCGCCGTCGTGATCATGGCGGGCGCGGTGGTGCTGGCCCTGCTGATGGGCGAACCCTGGACCTGGGGCGACCGGATCGCGCTGATCCTCTTCGCCGCCCTGGTCTGCGGTCTGCTGCACCTGCTCGCCCGGGTCCGGATCGTCGCCGACCGGCAGGGCCTCACCCTGGTCAACGCGGTCCGCACCCACCGCCGCTCCTGGGCCGAGGTGGTCGACGTCGGCATGGCCGAGGGCGACCCCTGGCCCAAGATCGACTTCTCCGACGGCACGACCGTCGGCGCGATGGGCATCCAGGGCTCGGAGAAGGCCGCGGCCCACCGCGCGCTGGCCGAGCTGGAAGCGCTCATCCACCAGCACGCCGAGGCCCCCGGCGGCCCGGACGACATCCCTCCGCACGACACCCCTTCGCACGACACCAAGGAAGACCCCGCATGAGCAACTCCCTCGACCTGTCCGCCTGGCCCCTGGTCCAGGCCGCCCAGGCCGGGCGCATGACACTGGACGACGCGGCCGAGCTGGAGACGGGCATGCGCGCCCTGCTCGCCCGCGCCCAGGCCGAGAACCGCCGCTTCGCCCTCGTCGTCGACCAGCGCGAGCGCCGCGCCCCGGAGAAGGGCGCCCTGGAGGGCGTGCACGCCTTCTGGGACGCGCACGCCGAGGAGATCGCCACCTGGTGCCTGGCCTACGCCAGCGTCGTGGCCACCCCCGACCTGGCCGCCCTCGTCGTCAACCCGGGCCCCGGCGGCCTGGTGGTCTTCGGCACCACCGACCACGAGGAAGCCGTCTCCTGGGCCAAGGAGCGCCTGGCCGCCTGACCCCGCCCCTGCGAGCCCGCCGGGCGTGGAACCTGGCGCTCCGGGCTCGCACAGCGGACAATCAGGGCGATGGACATCGAGTCGCCGAAGCAGCTCGCCGAACACCTCGACCGGCACGCCTACTTGGCCGACGCGGGACTGGCCACCGCGGCCTTCCTCGCCCTGCGCATGGGCCGCCCGCTCTTCCTGGAGGGCGAGGCCGGGGTCGGCAAGACCGAGCTGGCCAAGGCGATGGCCGCCCTGCTGGAAGCCCCCCTGATCAGGCTGCAGTGCTACGAGGGCATCGACGCCGCCCAGGCCCTCTACGACTGGGACTTCGCCCGCCAGCTCCTCCACCTCAAGGCCGCCGAAGCGGCGGGCCGGCACGACGTGGGGGCGCTGGAGGCGGAGGTGTACGACCGGCGCTTCCTGATCGCCCGGCCGCTGCTGAAGGCGATCGAGACCCAGCCGAGTGTGCTGCTGGTCGACGAGGTGGACCGCGCCGACGACGAGTTCGAGGCGTTCCTGCTGGAGGTGCTGTCCGACTTCACCATCTCCATCCCCGAGCTCGGCACGATCCGCGCCGCGGCGCCGCCGGTGGTGGTGGTGACCTCCAACCGCACCCGCGAGGTGCACGACGCGCTCAAGCGCCGCTGCCTCTACCACTGGCTGGAGCATCCCGGCTTCGACCGGGAGGTGGCGATCCTGCTGCGCCGGGTGCCCGGCTGCGCCGAGCGGCTGGCCGAGCAGGTGGCGCGGGCGGCGGGACGGATGCGCGCGGCCGACCTGGTGAAACCGCCGGGGATCGCCGAGACGATCGACTGGGCCGAGGCGCTGCTCACCCTCGGGGCGCGCGACCTCGACCCGGATCTGGCCGCGGCGACGCTGGGCGCGGCGCTGAAGTATCGCGAGGACGTGCGCGCGGTGCTCGACTCGGGGCTGCTGGCCGGATGAGCCTCGCCGCGACGCTCGTCGGCTTCGCCCGCACGCTGCGGGCGGCGGGGGTCGCGGCCGACCACGAACGCACCCAGAACCTGCTGCGGGCCATGGCCTGCCTGGACGCGACCGACCCCGAGCAGGTCTACTGGGCCGGCCGCCTCACCCTGTGCGCCACCCGCGACGACCTGCCGCGCTACGACCGCTGCTTCGCCGCCTACTTCGCCGGGCGGCGGGCGAGCCGTACCGCGGCCAAGGTCACCCGCGCGAGCGTGACCGCGGCCGAGACCGGCGACGGCGAGGGGGAGGGGCGGGCGCTGCAGGTCAGCGCCAGCCGCCTGGAGGTGCTGCGGCAGCGCGACGTGACCCGGCTCAGCGCGCGGGAGCGCGCCGAGGTGCACCGGATGCTCTCGCTGCTGGCCGCCGGACGCGCCCAGCGCCGCTCCAGGAGATTCCGTACGGCTCGCAGAGGCGCCCTGGACCGGCAGCGCACCATCCGGGCGGCGCTCAAGCGCGGCGAGGTGGCCAGGCTGCTGCACCGCCGGCACGCCACCCGCCCCCGGCCGGCCGTGCTCCTGGTGGACGTGAGCGGCTCGATGAGCGGCTACGCCGAGACGCTGCTGCGCTTCGCCCACGCGATGGTGCGCCGCGAACCCAGGGCGACGCGGGTGTTCTCGGTCGGCACGCGGCTGACCGAGCTCACCGCCGGGCTGCGGCACCGCGATCCCGGCACCGCGCTGGCCGAGGTCTCCAGGACCATCCCCGACTGGAGCGGCGGCACCCGGCTGGGCGAGGAACTGCGCCACTTCCTGCGCCGGCACAGCGCCCGTGGCGCGATCGTGGTGATCGCCTCGGACGGCTGGGAGCGCGGCGACCCGGCCCTGCTGGGCGAGCAGGCGGCCCGGCTGGCCCGGCAGGCGCACCGGGTGATCTGGGTCAACCCGCACAAGGGGCACGAGGGGTTCCAGCCGCTCACCGGGGGGATGCGCGCGGCTCTGCCGTACGTGGACGATCTGGTCGCCGGGCACAGCCTGGCGGCCTACGAGGAGCTCGCCGGGAGGTTGGCGCATGCGTGACGTGCTGCCCGAGATCATGCGGTGGTGGCGCTCGGGGCTCAGGTTCGGCCTGGCCACGGTCGTGAGCACCTTCAGCAGCGCCCCCAGGCCGCCGGGCGCGGCCATGGCGGTGCGCGGGGACGAGGTGGTGGGCAGCGTCTCGGGCGGCTGCGTCGAGGGGGCGGTGTTCGAGCTGGCCACGGAGGTGGACACGCCGCTGCTGCAACGCTTCGGGGTGAGCGACGACGACGCCTTCGCGGTGGGGCTGACCTGCGGCGGGATCATCGACATCCTCATCGAACCCATCTCGATCGAGACTTATCCGGAAATGGGGGAGATCTACGCCTCGGTGCAGCGCCACGAACCGGTCGCCGTGGCGACGATCCTCGACGGCCCCGGCCGGCGCGGCGCCCGCCGGGTGATCTGGCCCGACCGCGTCTCCGGCTCGCTCGGCGTGGACCGCCTGGACGCCGCGGTGGACGACGACGCGCGCGGCATGCTCGCCCAGGGCGCGACCGGCGTGCGGCACTACGGCGGGCACGGCGAGCGCCGCCTGGACGAGCTCTCGGTCTTCGTGCAGTCCTTCGCGCCGCCGCCGCGCATGCTGGTCTTCGGGGCCATCGACTTCGCCGCCGCGGTGGCGCGGATCGGCAAGTTCCTCGGCTACCACGTCACCGTCTGCGACGCCCGGCCGGTCTTCGCCACCGCCAAACGCTTCCCCGACGCCGACCAGGTCGTGGTGAAGTGGCCGCACGACTACCTGGCCGCCACGCCCGTGGACGAGCGCACGGTGATCTGCGTGCTCACCCACGACCCCAAGTTCGACGTGCCGCTGCTCCAGGTCGCGCTGAAGACCCCGGCCGCCTACGTCGGCGCGATGGGCTCCCGGCGCACGCACGAGGACCGGCTGGCCCGGCTGCGCGAGGCGGGGATGCCGGAGGCGGAACTGGCCAGGCTGCGCTCCCCGATCGGCCTCGACCTGGGGGCGCGTACGCCGGAGGAGACCGCGGTGTCGATCGCGGCCGAGCTGATCCAGCTCCGGTGGGGCGGCAGCGGGCGGCCCTTGGCCCAGACCGAGGGCCGCATCCACGGCGAGACGTGACCGCGGATCCGGAGGGAGAGGGGCCGGCAGGTTTCCCGCCGGAGAGGGGAGGAGAACACGAAGGGCATGAGAAACGACGGCGTGGCCGGCCTGCTGCTGGCCGCGGGGGCGGGGACCCGCCTGGGCACCCCCAAGGCGACCCTGGAGCTCGACGGCGAGCGCCTGGTGGACCGCGGGGTGCGGATGCTGGAGGAGGGCGGCTGCCACCCGGTGGTGGTCGTGCTGGGCGCGGCGACCCTCCAGGTGCGTGGCGCGATCACCGTGCGCAACCCCGACTGGCGCAGCGGGATGGGCTCCTCCCTGCGGGTCGGCCTGGCGGCCCTTCCGCCGCAGGCCCAAGCGGTGGTCATCGCCCTGGTGGACCAGCCGTTCGTCGAGGCCGAGGCGGTCCGGCTGCTGATCGCCAGCGGCGCGTCCGTGGCCGTCGCCTCGTACGGCGGGCAGCCCCGCAACCCCGTGCTGATCGCCCGCGAGCACTTCGAGGCGGTCGCCGAGCAGGCCGTGGGCGACGTCGGAGCGCGGCCGTTCCTGCGCGCCTACCCCGAGCTGGTCACCGAGGTGCCGGTGCCGGGCGATCCCGCCGACATCGACACGCCCGACGACCTGCGCCGCCTGCAGCCTCACTAGTCGCCGTGCCGGTGACGGTCAGATGCGCAGCCCGGCGATCGCGGCGCGGTGGTCGCTGCCCATCGCCGGGGCCACGCCGGCGCTGACCGCGGTCATGCCGCGGTAGAGGATGTGGTCGGGCCGGGTCACCGGGAAGCTCGACGGCCAGGTGAAACCGAACCCGTCGCCGGCCTCGGTCTGCGCGTTGAGCAGCGGCGGCGTCAGCCCCGACAGCCCGCGGTCGGTGGTGGCGGTGTTGAGGTCGCCAAGGACCAGGATGCGCTTGCTGGTGTCGGCGTCGATCAGCTTGCGCAGGGTCGCGAGGGAACGGTCGCGCTGCTCGGTGTGCCCGGGGCGGGCCGAGCCCAGGTGCACCACGTAGACGGTCACCTCGCCCTTGGGCGTGCGCAGCACCGCCCGCAGGCCGCGCTTCCAGCCGAGGCCGGGGTCGATGCCCTTCCAGCTCACGATCGGGAAGCGGCTCCACAGCCCGACGGTGGAGCTGGTCGCGGGTTCGCGGTCGAACATCGCGTTGAGCTGCTTGGCCGCCGGCCCGCCCGGGGTGAGCTCCTGGGCGGCCAGCACGTCGAGGTTCGCGGCGACGGTCTTGACCGCCAGGCCGGAGGAGTTGTTGACCACGCCCACGTTGACCGTGCCGACGCGCAGGTCGGCCTGCCCGCCGGGGGAGGAGGCCAGCGCGGTCGGGCCGAACATCGCCGCCCACACCACACCCGGCACCAGCGCGGCGACGATCGCCGGGACCGACCGGGAGATCAGCGCCACCACCAGCAGGATCGGCACCAGCCAGCCGAGCCAGGGCAGCACGCTCTCCAGGATGGTGGTGGCCCCGCCCAGCGGGGGCAGCAGGCCGTGTCCTGCCAGGACCGCGGCCAGCAGGACGGAGACGATGACCACAGCCCGGCTCAGCATCCTGCCAGGCTATTATGCGAAGCGGCAGAACAAGGTTCGGTTTCAAGGGGCGGCGCATGCGAATCGGGATGGCACTGAACTATTCGGGCGGTTTCAAGGAGACCGTCGCGGAACTGGCCGACTACGAGAAGGCCGGGCTGGAGATCGTCTTCGTGGCCGAGGCCTACAGCTTCGACGCGGTCAGCCAGCTCGGGTACATCGCCGCGCGCACCGAGCGGCTCCAGATCGCCTCCGGCATCCTGCCGATCTACTCCCGCACGCCCACGCTGCTGGCGATGACCGCGGCCGGGCTCGACTACGTCTCCGACGGGCGCTTCACGCTCGGCCTGGGGGCCTCGGGGCCGCAGGTGATCGAAGGCTTCCACGGCGTGCCGTACACCGCTCCGCTGGGCCGTACCCGCGAGGTCATCGAGATCTGCCGCAAGGTCTGGGCCCGGGAGAAGGTCACCTACGAGGGCCGCCACTACACGCTGCCGCTGCCGGTGGAGCGCGGGACCGGGCTGGGCAAGCCGCTCAAGCTGATCAACCACCCCGTCCGCGAGAACATCCCGGTCCTGATCGCCGCGATCGGCCCGAAGAACGTCGAGCTGGCCGCCGAGATCGCGAACTCCTGGCAGCCGATCTTCTACCTGCCGGAGAAGGCCGCCGACGTCTGGGGCGGCTCCCTGGCCGCCGGCAAGGCCAAGCGCGATCCGGCCCTGGGTGAGCTCGACACCGTCGGCCAGGCGTTCCTGGCCATCGGCAGCCCCGACGAGGTGCGCCCCTACGTCGAGCTCGGCCGTCCGACGGCCGCGCTCTACATCGGCGGCATGGGCGCGAAGGGCAAGAACTTCTACAACGACCTGGCCCGCCGCTACGGCTTCGAGAAGGAGGCCGAGCAGATCCAGGAGCTCTACCTGGCGGGCAAGAAGCAGGAGGCCGCCGCGCTGGTGCCGCAGGAGCTGATCGAGGGCATGTCGCTGATCGGCGACGAGGCCTTCGTGCGCGACCGCATCCAGGCCATGCGCGAGTCCGGGATCACCACCCTCAACGTCACGCCGCTGGGCCGGACGCACGAGGAGCGGCTCCGCCTGATCGAGCAGGTGCGCGAACTGTCGTCCTAATGATCGTTTATCCCGGTGTGGTGTGAATCACACCGGGATGTCGGAATATGCGCGCAGTGCCCGGATGTTGGCAACGCTCGTGAGGTATTTCGTGAAGGTCGTGTGGCTCGTGGAGCGGCTGCACATCGACCTGTGCCGCGCCACCGGCGCCACTCTCTGTCGCTGAACCCCCTTCTCGCGGACCCCCTTTCACCTCACGCATGGCCGACGGTTTCGGCATGCCGTACTTCCGGAGCACACCTCCCGTGAAGAGATTCAGCTTCTCTCTGCAACTTCTGCTCGGCCTGGCCGCCGGCGTCGTCCTCGGCCTCGTCGCCCGCACCTGGGACCTGACCTGGCTGGCGACCACGCTGACCGAGGTCGGCAAGATCTTCGTCCAGTTCCTCAAGCTCGCCGTGCCGCCCCTGGTCTTCACCGCGATCGTGGTGAGCATCGCCAACCTGCGCAACGTCGGCGGCGCCGCCCGGCTGGCCGGCAAGACCCTCTTCTGGTTCCTGATCACCGCGCTGGCCGCCGTGGTCGTCGGCATCGCGCTCGGCCTGATCCTCAACCCGGGCCAGGGCGTCACCCTCGACCTGACCAAGGCCGAGGCGGTCGACCTCGAAGGCCGCGGCACCTGGTTCGACTTCCTCGTCGGCATCATCCCGACCAACATCTTCACCGCCTTCTCCGAGCCCAACGTCCTCCAGATCGTCTTCCTGGGAGTCGTCTTCGGAGCGGCGGCGATCGCGGTCGGCGAGAAGGCCGAGCCCTTCCTCAACCTCACCCGCTCCGTCCTCGAACTGGTGCAGAAGGCCCTGTGGTGGGTCATCCGGCTGGCGCCCATCGGCACCGCCGCGCTGATCGGCAAGTCCATCGCCAACTACGGCTGGGACCTGCTCGCCCCCTTCGCCAAGCTGACCGCCGGCGTCTACATCGGCTGCGCCATCGTGCTGGTCGTGATCTACCCGGCGCTGCTCGCGCTGGTCGGCAAGGTCAACCCGCTCACCTTCTACCGCAACGCCTGGCCCGCCTTCGAGCTGGCCTTCGTCTCCCGCTCGTCGGTCGGCACCCTGCCGCTGACCCAGCGGGTGGCCGTCGAGCGCCTCGGCGTCGACCGTGACTACGCCTCCTTCTCGGTGCCCTTCGGCGCCACCACCAAGATGGACGGCTGCGCCTCGATCTACCCCGCGCTCGCCGCGATCTTCATCGCGCAGATCTACAACGTGCCGCTCGGCGTGGGCGACTACCTGCTCATCGCGCTCGTCTCCGTCATCGGCTCGGCGGCCACCGCCGGACTGACCGGCGCGATCGTGATGCTCAGCCTCACTCTGACCACCCTGGGCCTGCCCCTGGAGGGCGTCGGCCTGCTCCTCGCGATCGACCCCATCCTGGACATGATCCGCACCGCGACCAACGTCACGGGGCAGCTCGTCGTGCCGGTGCTGGTGGGCCGCTCGGAGAACAAGCTGGACGAGGCCGTCTTCAACGCCCCGCCCCAGCCCCTCGACTCGGCCCCGGCCGAGCGCCCGGCCGACCAGCGCCCGCTGGAACCGGCCACCGTCTGACGCGCGCCCTGAAAGGGTGGGAAGCCGGCCGGCTTCCCACCCTTTCGTCGTTTCGGGCAGGACCACTTCGGTCCTCTGCCGAGTGCCCAGGCGCCTTCTCCCTCGAAGGCTACGAGCGGCCTAGTCGCTGATCTTCTTGGCCCACAACGTCACCCACTCCGCCGTGGACGAGCGCCGGCCGGCAGCCGGTGCCTGCCGGGTCACCACCCAGTTCCGGTCCCACATCTGGAACCGGCTCTTCCCCGTCGCGTCCCGATCCCGGATCAGGAAGAACCCCTTCTCCTGAAGGAAGTCCTGCGCCTCCTGCAAGTTCATCCCCACCACGTTCGGCATCACCACCTGCGGGGCCTCCGCGGCCGCGCTCGGCTTCGGCGTGGGGGTCTTTCTCGGCCGCGCGGTCTTCGTGACCGTGACCACCACCTCGGGCTCCTCCGTAGCGGGGGCGGAGGGGGGCGGTGCGGACGACTGCCCAGCCACACTGGTGCGGTCCCGGCTGTCGCCGCCGGCGGCCACCACGATCGCCACGCACCCGCCCAGCAGCAGAAGGGGCAGCCCGATCGCCAGCCCGAGGATGAGCGGCAGGTTGCTGCGCCGCCGCGGCGGCCCGTACCCGGGGTGAGGGTGCTGCCCGTACGGCTGCTGCGGGTACCCCATGGTCGTCTCCTCGTCACCGGTGGGACTCGTGAGACGTGTGCGATCTTGTGACGGTTTACCAACCAGCCGTGTCCGCATCCGGACACCCGCAGACGGCACCGCACAGGTTGACCGACCGGCTCCGCCGGCAGGCGATGCGTCGCCGATGCCGCCGCGGGGGCCTGCGGGCATGGTCACTCCGAGGTCAGGCCGTTGTCTCGGCCTGTAACCCCGGCGCTTCCCCCGGCGCCGATGCTTGTGAAGAAGCAGGCGAGTACGGCGGAGCCTTTATGGTTTCTGGTGTGACTGATGGTGAAATGCCGGACCAGCTCCTCGGCGGGCGTTACCGGCTCGACGAGCGGATCGCCCACGGACCGCTGGGCGAGGTGTGGCGGGCCTACGACCAGCAGGCCGACTGGCCGGTCGCGGTCCGGACCGTCGAGCCGGGCGTGGACGCCGTCACCCGGGGGCGCGTCACCCGGCGGGCCCGCACGCTGGCCGCGGTGCTGCACCCGAACGTGGTGACCGTCCTGGACGTGGGCGAGCGGTACGTGGTGATGGAGCACCTGTCCGGCGAGAGCCTGGCCGAGGTGGGGGCGCCGTTGCCGGCCGAGCAGGCCAGGGCGATCCTGCTGCAGCTCGTCGCGGGGCTCGACGCGGCGCACCGGGGCGGGGTCGTGCACGGGGACCTCAAGCCTGCCGACGTGCGCAAGGCGGGGAGCGGGGTTTTCAAGATCACCGGGTTCGGGCTGGCGGGGGATGGACTGCCGCTGCCGGACGAGCTTGCCGCGCCTGAGAGCCCCTACCAGGCTCCGGAGCAGCGGGGCGGGGACACCGGGCGGGCTGCGGACCTGTATGCCCTGGGCGCCATCGCGTTCGAGCTTCTCACCGGTCAGCCTCCGGCCGGGCGAAGCGCCGGTTCCTCCGCCGGGGTTCCTTCCACCGGGGATCGGGCGGTTCCGGCGGATTCCGGGGATCTGGCCGGAGTGCCGGTGGAGTTGCGGAGGCTGGTGCTGGCACTGCTGGCTGCCGATCCCACGGCTCGGCCCAGTCTCGCGGCGGTGCGGCAGGCGCTGGCGCCTCATCAGGACACGGCTGTGCTGCCTCAGCTCGGCACCGGCGTGCACAGCGGGGCGGGGGGTACTACGCCGCTTTCGCAGACGGCGATCTTCGACTCCGAGCCCGCTGACCCGGTGGATCGGCCGGATCGGCGGATGCTGGTCCAGCTCGGCATCGCTCTGGCGCTGATCGTCGTGGCCACCGCGGTCTTCGCGCTGTGGCCGCGCGGTGGGGATGGTCAGGAGGCTCTGCCCGAGCCGACGCCCACGGCCGAGGTGACCCCGACCGAGACGGCCGAGCCGACGCCGACCCCGACTCCCACGCCGACGCCTTCGTCCACGCCGGCCACCACGCCGGACAGTCCGGTGCAGCAGATTCCCGCGCAGTTGCAGGACGGTCCGCCCGGTGGCTGGGGCGAGTTCGTGGGGCGGTTGCACGAGGCGGTCGGCATTCACGAGGGCCGGGGCGAGATCGATCCGCGGGTGGCCGACAAGGCGCACCGGGGGTTCGACAAGGCCATTGAACGGCTGCGTGAGGGGCGGACGGACAAGGGAGTGGCGGAGTTGCAGAAGACCGCTGCCGAGCTGGCCAAGGCTCGTGACCGCGGTGAGGTGCCGCCGACCGGTCCGCTGGCCGACCTCCTGGACCGCTTCGGCCTTTGGTAACCGGCTCCTCGGACGGGCCTGCCCCAAGCGGCGGAAGGCGAGGGCCCCTCAACGGCGAAGGCCCCTCAAAGGGGAAGGCCCCCTCGGTGGATCCGAGGGGGCCGTGCCGTACACCGGGGAACCCCGGGGTCAGTCCTTGGACATCAGGGTGAGCGCGTAGAAGGCGATCGCCGCGAAGTCGTCGGCAGGCTCGGAGGCCTGCCAGGACCGCACGTCGTCCACGAACCGGCTCCCGTGCCCGGTGAACTCCGCGTACCGGTCCACGTCGTCGGCCGGGCACTTGGGCATCTCCTCGAAGTGCCCGCCGAGCCCGCCCTCGAAGAGCGAGGCGCTGTTGGGCCCGTTCACGACCGCGCCGACCGCGGGCCGGCCGGTGATGTTGGACATCTGGTAGTGCGGGCACTTGATCGAGTTCTCGCCCACCTCGGCCACGAACGACACGCCCCACGGGTTGCCGCCCAGCGCCCAGTTGCGCTGTGCCGTACCGAAGGCGTCGTAGCTGCGGTCGCCGGTCACCTGGCGGTAGAGGCGCGAGGTGGCGGCCAGGCCGAAGGTGCGCGGCACGGAGTCGAACTCGTCGTAGCGCGCCCCGGCGCGGAAGGGGTCGGCGGCGGCGCGGGCGGCGCCGATGTCGAGCTGGGCCTTGAGCCCGGCCAGCAGGGCCTTCTCGTCCACCGCCAGCCCGGTGGCCCCGGACTTGCGCAGCGCCTTGACCAGGTCCGCGTGCGCCAGCGCGCTGACGTCGTACAGGTTGAGCGTGTCACCGGAGTCCTGGGCCATGTACTCGCCCGCCCAGCGAGCCGCCTGCGCGATCCAGCCGGAGGCGCGCGAGTCGCCCAGGCGCAGCGCGGCCAGCGCCAGTTCGGCGCCGCCCAGCTCCATGTCGTCGCGCCAGACGCTCTCGGGGTAGAAGGCGTGCGGCAGGGAGGTCACGAGCTGGCCGACGTTCTCGGTCTTGGCCATGGCGTAGATCGAGGCGGCCTGGTCGAGGTACTGCTGGGCGCGCCAGCGCGAGGGCTCCACCTGGGCGGCCAGCGCGAAGGCGGCGGCGGTGCGGCCGGCCAGGTTGGGGCTGATCGGCTCGCCGGGGGCGGCGGCGCGGAAGACCGGCCGGTTGCGGATGTACTGGTGGCCTTCGGCCTGGTCGCCGTCGTCGGCCTCGGGCAGGCGCCAGATGTCGTGGTCGCCGACGAAGGTGCCCTCGGCGTTGCCCGCGCCGATGCCGACCTGGATGTAGAGCGTCTTGGTCTTCTCGTCCCACATCTTGTCGAGGTACTTCAGCCCGTGGGCGGCCTCGCGGCGCAGGCGGGGGTCGGGGGAGCCGTCGCGCTTGGCCGCCCAGAGCAGGGTGTCCACGTAGGCCAGGATGTGGGTGAACTTGAGGTAGTCGCCGGCGTCGAACCAGCCGCCCTCCACGTCCACCGGGCCGCCGACCTTGGTCAGGTCGCCCTTGATCTGGTCGGTGTCCGGGCCGGTGAAGGTGGGCCAGTCGTAGACGGAGGCGGCCCGGTCGTTGAGGTGGCTGGCCCGGCGCAGCGCCTCGGAGCCGTCGCGCTGGCCGCCGAAGAAGGTCACCACCTTGGCCGCGGGCAGGGCCAGCAGGGCGGCGGGCGCCACCTTGAACTCGGCCGAGGTGAGCGTGCCCACCTTGATCCGGTAGCTGCCCGGCCGGCTGAGCTTGGACAGGTCGAGGTCGTAGACGTGCGGGTACTTGGCGTTCCATTCGCCCAGGTCGCGGCCGGCAGTACCGCCGAGGACCTCGCGGCCGCGGTGGTCGACGACGGAGAAGCGCGCGCCCGGCGCGCCCGAGGCGGACATCAGGTAGGCGTGCTTGGCCTCGGCGGGCGCGAAGCCCACCTGGTCGACGCGGATGAATCCGGTGGTGCTGGGCTGGGCCATGGCGGGTGCTCCCATGGTCAGTACGGCTAGCGCGACGGCGGCAGCGGCGACCCTCATGCTGGCTCCAAGCGGTCGGCGGGGACAAGGGGTGTGTCGTCAAGTTAGGAAAGTTTCCTAACGTTGCTCGGACGCTAGCCGTGGCACCGGGGGCAGGTCAATACGCGTAGATTGGCCAAATGACCGAGATTGCGGATTACGCGCGACGGCGCGCCGAGCTCGCCCGCATCCTGCCCGGCGTGCCCGCCCTGCTCGTCACCAGCCCGGTGAACGTGCGCTACCTCACCGGCCTGGACAGCTCCAACGCCGCGGTCCTGGTCTGGGCGGACGGCGCGGCCACGCTGGCCACCGACTCACGCTACATCGAGCTGACCCGCGGCCTGGACCTCGAGGTCGTCGAGGACCGCGACGTGGTCGGCCGCCTGGCCGCGCAGGGCGTCGGCATCGAGGCCGCCCACATGACGGTGGCCACCTTCAGCCGGCTGAACGGCGTCGTCCCGACCGACCCGCTGGTGGAGAAGCTGCGCCAGGTCAAGGACGAGCACGAGCTCGCGCTGCTGCGCACCGCCTGCGAGATCACCGACCAGGCCTTCGCCGACGTGCTGCCCGCCGTACGGCCCGGCCTGACCGAGCGCGAGCTGGCCCGGCTGCTGGAGACCAGGATGGCCGAGCTCGGCGCGGACAAGCCCGCCTTCGACACCATCGTCGCGTCCGGCGAGAACGGCGCGGTCCCCCACCACTCGCCGACCGACCGGCCGATCCGCGCGGGCGACCTGGTCACCGTCGACTTCGGCGCCCGCTACCGCGGCTACCACGCCGACATGACCCGCACCTTCGCCCTCGGGCACACCGCCGCCTGGCAGGACGACCTGTACGCGCTGGTGCACGCCGCGCAGAGCGCCGGTCTGGCCGCCGTCGCGCCCGGCGCGGTCGCCGGCGATCTCGACGCAGCCGCCCGCTCCCTGATCGAGGCGGCCGGCTTCGGCGAGCACTTCCGGCACGGCCTCGGACACGGCGTCGGCCTGGAGATCCACGAGGACCCGTTCCTGGGCCCCTCCCGGACCGGTAAACTAGAGGATCGAGTTCCGGTCACCGTCGAACCCGGGGTCTACCTCCCCGGCCGCGGCGGCATCCGCATCGAGGACACGCTCGTCACTCGGGACGCGGGCCCGGAGCTCTTCACCAAGACGACCAAGGAGCTGCTCGTCCTCTAGGGGAGCGGCCGCACCCGGGAGATGTACGAGTGGCGACGACCAACGACCTGAAGAACGGCATGGTGCTGAAGCTCGACGGCGGTGAGCTCTGGGCCGTTGTCGAATTCCAGCACGTCAAGCCGGGCAAGGGCGGCGCCTTCGTGCGCACCAAGCTGAAGAACGTGCTGTCCGGCAAGGTGGTCGACAAGACCTTCAACGCCGGCGTGAAGGTCGACGTGGCCAACGTCGACAAGCGCGAGATGCAGTTCTCCTACAAGGACGGCGACGACTTCGTCTTCATGGACACCGAGACCTACGACATGGTCAACGTCTCCGCCAAGACGGTCGGCGACGCCGCCAACTACATGCTGGAGAACACCAACGCGACCGTCGCCTTCAACGAGGGCGCCGCGCTCTACGTCGACCTGCCCGCCGCGGTCGAGCTCATCATCGCCAACACCGAGCCCGGCCTGCAGGGCGACCGCTCCACCGGCGGCACCAAGCCGGCCACCCTGGAGACCGGCGCCGAGATCAAGGTGCCGCTGTTCATCACCACCGGCGAGAAGGTCAAGGTCGACACCCGCAGCGGCGAGTACCTCGGCCGCGCCTGATGTCCGCACGCGGTAAAGCGCGCCGGCGTGCGCTCGACATCCTGTTCGAGGCCGAGCTCCGCGACAGCGACCCGCTGGCGATCCTCGCCGAGCGGGTCGAGCGCGCGGAGCCCCCGGTCAACGAGTACACCTCCGCCATCGTCGAGGGCGTCGTCCGGCACCGGGGGCGCATCGACGAGCTGATCACCACCTACGCCGAGGGGTGGACGCTGGAGCGCATGCCCGCCGTCGACCGCAACCTCCTGCGCGGCGGCACCTACGAGCTGCTCTGGATGCCCGACGTGCCCGAGGGCGTGGTCATCAGCGAGTGGGTGCACCTGGCCAGCGAACTGTCCACCGACGACTCGCCGCAGTTCATCAACGGGCTGCTGGCCCGGTTCAAGTCGCTCAAGCCGACCCTGGCGCTCTAGCGCCGGGCTCGGCCGGTCGTCGTCGCCTCCGGATCTGGTTCCCCTCCGGCGCCAGATCCGGCATGGCCCGCGCCGGCTGTGCGACGATCGGGGCGTGACGACCGAGGACGACGTCCGCCGCCTGGCCCTCGCCCTGCCCGAGACGGCCGAGAAGCCGATGTACGGCATGCCCGCCTTCTACGTGCGCGGCAAGTGGTTCACCCGGATCCGCGAGGAGGGCGACGTCCTGGCCGTGCCGGTGGCGGCCGAGGAGGACAAGGCCGAGCTGGTCGCCGCGGAGCCGGCCAAGTTCTTCACCACCCCGCACTACGACGGGCACGCGGTCGTGCTGGTGCGGCTGCCCGAGGTGGGGGCCGCCGAGCTGGGGGAACTGCTCGCCGACGCGTGGCGGCTGCGCGCGCCCAAACGCCTGGCCGCCGGCTCCTGAGCCACACCCCACCCTCCGTTCCCCGCCACAGCCTGCTCCGCGGCCCTGGATGGCCCCTTACGGCCCTCTTCGTCCCCTCGGCGGAACGATGTGCCGCCGTACGCCCCGCCGTACCTGTATGACCCCTTCAGGCCTCGCGCAAGGCCGGGCCCGGGCTCGGCGGTGGCCCCACCGGGCGCCCTGCCGCTGGCATAGGCTGACTCCGAACCTGGAAACACACGAGGAGGCGGGCTTGCAAGGCGTCACGAGAGCTCCGGCGGTGCGCACGGCAGTGGTCTGGGACGCGCTGCGTGCGGTGCTGAGCGCCGCGGGCCGAGAGCGGCTCGACATCGTCGACGCCGGCGGCGGCACGGGCGGGTTCGCGGTGCCGCTGGCCGAACTGGGCCACGCGGTCACCGTGGTCGACCCCAGCCCCGACTCGCTGTTCGCGCTGGAGCGCCGGGCGGCCGAGGCCGGGGTCGCCGTGCGCGGCCTGCAGGGCGACGCGGCCGACCTGGCCGACATCCTGTCGCGCGACAGTGCCGACCTGGTGCTGTGCCACAGCGTGCTGGAGTACGTGGAGGACCCGCGCAGCGCGCTGGTGGCCGTCCACGGCCTGCTGCGCCCGGGCGGCACGGTCAGCGTGCTGGCCGCCAACCCGGTCGCCGCGGCGATCCACCGGGCGGTCGCCGGCCACTTCGACGAGGCCCGCGAGGCGCTGGCCACCGGCCGGTGGGGCGCGAAGGACCCGACGCCGCGCCGCTTCGACGCCGCCGCCCTCACCGCGCTCCTGGCCGAGGCCGGGTTCGGCGCGACGCAGGTGCACGGGGTGCGGGTCTTCGCCGACCTGGTGCCCAGCCGCCTGGTCGACGGCGAGCCGGGCGCGGCCGAGGCGCTGATCGCGCTGGAGCAGGCCGCGGCCACCCATCCGGTGCTGCGCGACATCGCCGCCCAGCTCCACGTGGTCGCGAATCGAACATAGAATCGAAGCGTGTCGCGCAAGCAGATCTCCGGGATCGGGCCGGTCACGGCCCGAACGGGCGGCCGGGCCGACGACGCCGGCTGCCCGATCCTGCACGTGGACATGGACGCCTTCTTCGCCAGCGTCGAGTTGCTGGAGCGCCCCGAGCTCCGGGGCCGCCCGGTGATCGTCGGCTCGCCCGCGGGCCGGGGGGTGGTGCTGAGCGCCACCTACGAGGCCCGCGCGTTCGGCGTGCACTCGGCCATGCCGATGAGCCGGGCCCGGCGGATCTGCCCGCAGGCCACGATCATCCCGCCGAGTCACGGCAAGTACGGCCAGGTCTCCAAGGGCGTGATGGAGATCTTCCACTCCGTCACCCCGCTGGTGGAGCCGATCGCCTCCGACGAGGCCTTCCTCGACGTGGGCGGCGCGCGCCGGCGGCTGGGCTCGCCTGCGGAGATCGCCGCGCTGATCCGGGGGCAGGTGCTGGAGCGGTACGGGATCACCTGCTCGGTCGGGGTGGCGAGCAGTAAATTCATCGCCAAACTCGCCTCAAAGCAGTGCAAACCGGACGGGATGCTCGTGGTGCCCGAGGCGGACATCGTCGCCTTCCTGCACCCGCTGCCCGTCTCGGCGCTGTGGGGCGTCGGCGAGCGCACCGAGCTGGCCCTGACCCGCCTGGGCATCCGCACCGTGGGCGACCTGGCCCAGGTGCCCGTGGCGACCCTCCAGCGCGAGCTGGGCGGCGCGGCGGGCGCCCACCTGGCCGCCCTGGCCTGGGGCCGCGACGAGCGCGCGGTGAGCCCGCACGTGCCGGACAAGAGCATCGGCAACGAGGAGACTTTCGCCACGGACGTGGACGATCCCGCGGTGATCCGCCGGGAGTTGCTCCGCCTGGCGGAAAAGGTGGCCGCCAGGATGCGTAAGAGCGGCTACGTGGGCAGGACAGTGAGTGTGAAGCTGCGCCGGGCCGACTTCTCGACGATCAGCCGGTCCAAGACCCTCCGGGAACCGACCGATGTCGCCCAGGAGATCTACGCCACGGCCTGCGCCCTCTTCGCCGCCTCCGGTCTCGAGCGGGTCCGCCTGCGCCTGATCGGGGTCCGCATGGAGCAGCTCGCCCCGGCCGAGGAGGCCGCGCACCAGCTCAGCCTGGGTGAGCGCGAGAGCGGATGGCGCGAGGCCGAACAGGCGATGGACAAGGCGGTACGGCGTTTCGGGCCCGATGCGGTGGTCCCGGCTTCACTGGTACGAGGACGACTTGATGAAATGGATGCATGATGGGGGCTAGTCAGCCGATGTCGGGACTCTTCCGGGGGGTGGGGGAATGATCGACGTGTCACCTCCGGTTTGGTCGGCGTTGGCCGTTTTCTTTCGCCTACGTCTACAGCCTCGTATTCTGGGGATAACCGACCGCGAGGTTCGGACACCCCGTGTCGTCCGTTGCCGTCTTCCCCGTTATGGGGCCGTCCTTGGGAGGCGCCGTGCCGCTCTCTGAGCACGAGCAGCGCTTGCTCGACCAGATCGAGCAGGCCCTCTACGCCGAGGACCCGAAGTG
Organism: Nonomuraea sp. NPDC050328; assembly: GCF_044459405.1. Lineage (NCBI taxonomy): Bacteria > Bacillati > Actinomycetota > Actinomycetes > Streptosporangiales > Streptosporangiaceae > Nonomuraea > Nonomuraea sp. NPDC050328. Next base: position 860,540 of record NZ_JBITIW010000002.1, read on the forward strand.
GGCCAACACCGTAAGGATCAGTGACCCACGCAACCATTACAAGCGACGTCTGATCAAGGCCTCCGTCGGCTTTGCGCTCGGCATCGTTCTGCTGATGGTCGGCGTGGTCATCAACCAGATCCCGCTCGGCGTCGGCGGTTTCGTGGTCATGCTCGCCGCGTGTCTGTGGGGCCTGTCGAGCTGGAAGCGTATGAGTGGAATAGGTGACGCACCCGCGCCCGGCACTCCGGTGCAGGGCAAAGGTCCGCGTCGCGGAAACCGTGGCTCCTTCATGGAGCGCATGGAGGAGCGCTGGCGCCGTCGACACGACGAGCGTTAGCAGGCCCCGCGTTCCGTCGAGGTGACGAGCGCGGGCGTGCGGAAGCGCCCCTGTACATGACTGTGGCCGCTCCCTGAAGGGGGAGCGGCCACCTCATCCGCTTACTTGCTCACGAGTTCCTTCTCGCGTGCCGTCCGGTCGCCGGGCCGGCGGAACCGGATGTTCTCCAGCCGGTCGAAGCCGTCCAGCACGCGCTCGCCCATGCCGCGGATCCGCCGCATGGTCGAGGGAGGCAGCAGCACCGCCCGCAGGCGCCGGCCCCGCGAAACCGTCTGCGCCAGCGCCCGCCGTACGATCTTGAGCTGCTTGCCGAGCGGCTCGGCCGTGCCCGGGTCGCGGGCGAACAGCACCCGCTCCACCGCCGTGGCGATCGTGGTGACCGCCGCCGCGGACTCGGCGTCGAACTCGTAGCGCTCGATCAGCCGCCGGGCCAGCGCCCGTGGCGTCTCGCTGAGCTCCCTGGACAGGCCGTAGTCGCACAGGACGTCGTCCAGCTCCGCCCAGGCCGCCGCCACCGGCACGCTGACTCGCGCCGCCCTGGCGGTCACGTCGTCGAGCGGCCCGGTGACCTTCCAGCTCAGCGTGCGGGCCCGCCGGCTCCTGGTCACCAGGCGGATCGCCGCCGGGATCAGCAGGAGCAGCACCAGCCCCAGCGCGCCGAGGCCGATCTTGGCCGCCAGCGGCATGGAGTCGTCGGCCGGGAGCCGGTTGAGCGCGTTGAGCTCCTCCAGCGCCTCCAGCTCGCGCAGCCCGCGCCGCGGCCCGATGCCGGGCGGCAGGTCGGAGGCCGACTCACCGCTCGCGCTGGGCGAGGCCGGGGTGTCGCTGCGCTCCGGCTGGGGCAGCGAGTAGGTCGGCACCCGGGCCGTCCCCTGCCCGTACGGCGAGGCCGAGGTGGGCGTGGGCTCGAAGGCCAGCCAGCCGACGCCCTCGAAGTACAGCTCGGGCCAGGCGTGCATGTCGGCCGTGCTGACCGCGAAGCCGTTGTCGGTCTTGGTCCCGCCGGTGTAGCCGATCGCCACCCGCGCCGGGATGCCCACCACGCGGGCCAGCACCGCCATCGCCGCCGCGTACTGCTCGCAGTACCCGGTCTTGCTGTGGATCAGGAAGTCGACCAGGGCCTCGTTGCTCTGCCCCTGGGTCTGCAGGCTGTAGGTGAAGTCGTTGCCCTTGAAGTAGTCCTGGATCTTCACCGCCGCCTGGTACGGCGTGTCGTTCTCGCTCACCAGGCCGGTCGCCAGCGTGGTGATCGAGTCGGGGAAGCCCTCCGGCAGCTCCAGGAAGCGCCGGTTCTGGTCGCTGGCCTCCACCGGCCGCGAGGCGTTGAGGATGGCCGGGTCGAGCTGCGGGTCGACGCTGGCGACCTCGTACTCCATCCCCGAGGCCTCCTCCTCGGTGGAGAAGACCATGAGCGAGTCGGTGTCGGCCCGCCAGTCGCCGTCGGCGCGCACCTCGGTGGCGGGGTAGGGCAACGGCAGGAAGTTGAGCCGCTTGACCTCCTCGCTGATGGTGATCGTGGTGGACACCTTCTTGACCGGGGTGGAGCCGCTCAGGCCGGGCGGCGGGGGCAGCGGCCCGTTGTCGACCCGGTTCTCCGGCCGCCCGTTGGGCTGCTCCAGCGTGAACTGCTCGCCGTTGAACAGGTTGAGCGAGTAGATCCGCAGGTAGCGGGCCTGGTTGTCGCTGTTGCGGTAGGTCAGGACGGTCCGCTTGTCCGGGAGCTGGAGCTGGCCCTTCAGGCCGGCGACCGGGTCGGGGATGCTGATCGAACTGCCTGTGCCGCCCTTGCCGGAGCCGCCCACGCCGAAGGTGAACCAGGAGACCGGCTCCATCACCGGCAGCAGCGCCGGGGCCAGGACGGCCAGGCCGATCGCGGCGAACCCGATGCGCTTGCCCGACAGCCGCAGCCCGCCGGTGTCGACCGCGTCGCGGGGGCCGGTGGTGGCGTGCCGGGTGCGGCGCACGAGCACGGCGCGGCCCCAGTGGCCGATGCGCTCGCGGCCGTCGGCGATCAGCAGGCTGGTGAAGCCGAGCGCCGCCAGGATGAAGGTGGGCCAGTTGATCGGATCCGGCAGGATCGTCATCGGCACGCAGACCAGCGCCAGCAGCGGCAGCCCGGCCAGGGCCGCGTGCCGCAGCCGGGCGGCCAGGTGGTCCACCACGATCGCGATCACCGCCACGCCCGTCGCCACCAGCAGCGCGACCGGCGCGTCGGCCGGGACCGGCGCGGCGAAGCGCTGGATGTCGGCCCACCCGGTGGCGTAGAGCTTGCCGAGGTGGAGCAGCGACTCCTTGGTCGGCACCAGCAGACCCCAGGCCTTGCTCCCGCTGAAGGCCGCGGTGAAGTAGAACGCCGACGCCATGACGCTGAGGATGGGCGCCGCCCACGCGGGCAGGGCCAGCTTGCCCGCCAGCGCGCTCGCGCCGAAGACGACCGCCACCGCGCCCAGCGACGCCCAGAACCAGGCGCCGCCGTCGAGCAGCGGGTAGAGCACGATGGCGGCGGCGAAGGTGGCCACCGCCGAGGCCGCCGACAACCTCATGCCGCACCTCCCGTGAGGGTGAACCGGCCCTTGTTGGCCGCGTCGGGCCAGACCGTCGCGATGGACGCGCCGGCCGGCAGGCGCACGATCCGCCAGCCGAAGCCGGCCAGGATGCCCTGCGCCGTCTGGTACTGGTCGGCCGAGCCGTACTCGCGCACGTCCCAGGAGTCCACGTCGAGCAGCACCGCGACGCCGGTGACGCCGCCGTGCCTGAGCTTGGCCAGCTCCCTGGCCTCCTCCACCTCCAGCGCGCCCAGCACGGCCACGATCAGCCCGTCGCCGCCGCCCTGCCGCAGGGCGTTCACGCCCAGGGTGAGCGAGCGCTGCGGGCTGTTCTTGACCACCGCGAGCGTGTCGAGCAGGGAGTAGGACACGCCGGAGTCGGTGACGTGCTCGGCCCCCATGTCGGTGACCAGGCGCAGGCCCAGTCCCTCGTGCGCGAGGTGCACGCCGATCGAGGCCGCCGCCGAGACCGCCGTCTCGAAGGACGAGCGCGGGCCCTCACCGCGGTGGGCGTAGCGCCGGGTGTCGAGCAGGAGCGCGCCGCGGCTCTGCCACTGCTGCTCCTCGCGCCGCACCATCAGCTCGCCGTGGCGGGCCGTCGAGCGCCAGTGCACCCGCCGCAGGTCGTCGCCCTGGCGGTACTCGCGGGGCGCGACGTCGTCGTCCCCCGCCGCCGCCACCGAGCGGGTACGGCTGTCGCCGCCGCCGGTCCACTCGCCCGACAGCCGGACGTGCGGGAGCGGGACGACCTGCGGGGTGACCACGAGCGTGTCGCTGATGGTGAACGCGCGGGTCAGCTCGACCAGCCCGAACGGGTCGGTGATGCGCACCGACAGCGGCCCGATCGTGAAGCGCCCGCGCAGGTCGGAGCGGACGCGGTAGTCGATCTCCCGCACGCCGCGCGCCTCCACCCGGTCGAGCACGAACCGCGGCCGCACGCCCAGGGCGTAGGGCACGGTGTCCTCGATGAGCAGCAGGCCGGTGGGCAGCCGGGTCACGTTCTCCAGCCGCAGGGTCACGGTGGTCTCGCCGCCGGCCTCCACCCGCGCCGGCGACAACCGGCGGGCGCAGGCCAGCCGGTAGCGGGTGCGCGCCACGACCATGGCCGCCAGCAGCGGCAGCGTGACGATCAGCACGCCCACCCGGACCAGGTCGTGCTCGCCCAGCACGATCGCCATGAACAGGGCCGCCAGCCCGGCGGCCAGGAACGAGCGGCCGCGCGAGGTCAGCGCCCGCAGGCCCGCCCTCACCGCGTGCCCCCCGGCCTGGCGCCGGCCGGCGGGCGGGCCGGCTTCGCCGTACGCGTGGGGGTCATCGCTCGCGGGTCTCCGGGACGGGCACCCGGCGGACCAGTTCGCCCACCACCTGCTCGGGCAGCCGGCGCTGGCCGTGCGCCTCGACGCTGGGCAGCAGCCGGTGCGCCAGCACCGGGATGGCCAGCTCCTGCAGGTCGTCCGGGATGACGTAGTCGCGGCCCGACAGCGCGGCGTGCGCCCGGGCGGCCCGCACGAGCTGCAGCGTGGAGCGCGGGGAGGCGCCGAGCCGCAGGTCGGGGGAGTGCCGGGTGGCGACCACCAGGTCGATGGCGTACTTGCGGACGGCCTGGGAGACGTAGACGCCCCGCACCGCCTCGATCAGCGCCCGCACCTCGTGCGTGGTGGCGACCGGCTCCAGCTTGTCCAGCGGCGAGGTGCCGCCGTGCACGTCGAGCATCTCCAGCTCGGCGGCGGGCTCGGGATAGCCCATCGCCACCCGCGCGGTGAAGCGGTCGCGCTGGGCCTCGGGCAGCGGGTAGGTGCCCTCCATCTCGATCGGGTTCTGGGTGGCGATCACCATGAACGGCGTCTCGAGCTCGTAGGTGACGCCGTCGACCGTGACGGTGTGCTCCTCCATGCACTCCAGCAGCGCCGACTGGGTCTTCGGCGAGGCGCGGTTGATCTCGTCGCCGACCACGATGTTGGCGAAGATCGGCCCGGGCTTGAACTCGAACTCGCGGGTCTGCTGGTTGTAGGCGCTGACCCCGGTGATGTCGCTGGGCAACAGGTCGGGGGTGAACTGCACGCGCCGGACCGGGCAGTCGATGGAGCGCGCCAAAGCCTTGGCCAGCATGGTCTTGCCGACCCCCGGCACGTCCTCGATCAGCAGGTGCCCCTCGGCCAGCAGCACCGTCAAGGTGAGGCGGACGGCATCGCTCTTGCCCTCGATGACCGACTCGATCGCCTGCCGGATCCGGTGGGCGGTGGAGACCAGATCCTCCAGCCGGTGAGGGACGTCATGGGTTACTGCCACCAGGCCTCCATGAGAGATGTGCAGGCTCTCCCGCGACGGGACGTTATTAGCGGGCGCCATACCATTCCTTTTCCATTGTGTGTACCGACCCTACGACTCCGAGGGTTCGCAAGCGACTTTTGAGGGACATTCCGCCAGAACACTCACAGGTTGGACGGTGACCCTGAGATAAGGACAGTGTTGGGGCGACCTGTCGCGTTCCGGTCCCGCCACCGTGCGAATCCCGTGACAGAAATCCCCCATCCTCCTCCCACTCGCGCCCCGCCACCGGTCCGGCGGGCTCCATACGCCCTACCGAACCGGCATACCGACACGCCCGCGCCCGGCCATGGGGCCCGCCCGGGCTCCCCTTTGCTCCACCCCGTTGACCTGCACAAACGCGAAACGATCAGACGTCTTTCGCGGTTGGAATCAGTTGACGGTGGGGAGAAGTGGAGTATGGTGGTGCGCAGTGGAGAGCCGGTGCGCCAGCGCCGACCCTTCACAAGGCACGGGAGGTGGGACCGATGTTTCTCGGCACCCATCAACCGCGTCTCGACGACAAGGGACGGCTGTTCCTGCCGGCTAAGTACCGCGAGGAGCTGGCGGAGGGTCTTGTGATCACCAAGGGCCAGGAGCGTTGCCTCTACGTCTTTCCTGTAGAGGAGTTCCAGCGCATTACCGAGGCGCTCCGGACCGCTCCGGTGACCGCCAAGGCGGTCCGCGACTACAGCCGCGTCCTGTTCGCCAGCGCTTCCGACGAGTCGCCGGACAAGCAGGGCCGCATCACGATTCCCCAGAGCCTCCGCCGCTACGCCGGCCTCGAACGCGACTGCGTGGTCATCGGGGCCAACACCCGGCTGGAGATCTGGGACGCCGAGGCCTGGGAGACCTACCTCAACGATCAGGAGCAGGCATTCGCCGATCTGTCGGAGGAGGTGCTGCCAGGGATCTTGTGAGTCCGGGCCCAGCGGGCCGGCCGTCGGTGATGTCGTTCGGCGAGGTCTCCAGCCGCAACCACGCGTTCTTTCAGCTGATGCACCTTCCCCGGTGTCAGGTGGAGAGATGTGAGCAGCGGATGCGGATGGGGACCTGGCCGGACGGCACCGGGCGGGGGATCACCGGCAGGGGCCGGTGACATCGACGGCTTCATCGACTTCAGCGGCCTTCCCGTGCCCACCGGCCTGAGCCGGGGCGCGGAGGCGGAAAAATCAACGCGTGAGAATTCGAACGCGACAAGCATTCGGCGCGTCAGACAGTGAGCGATCATCGACGCGGGCGCTCTCCGTGAGCGACCCGTCCGTGACAGCTCGTACGGCAGGCGCGGCCCGCGCGGAGCGGAAGGGGGGTGGCAGATGACTGAGAGCACGCATGTTCCCGTGCTGCTGGAGCGGGTGCTGGAGTTGCTGGCACCGGCCCTCGACGCGCCCGGCGCCGTCGTGGTCGACGCCAACCTCGGCCTCGGCGGCCACTCCGAGGCGCTGCTCGCCGCGCACCCCGGGCTGCACCTCATCGGCCTCGACCGCGACCCGTTCGCGATCGAGCACTCGACCCGCCGCCTGGCGCCCTACGCCGACCGGATCGACCTGGTCCACGCCACCTCCGACGAGCTGCCCGCGGTGCTCAAGAGCACCGGGCACCCGCAGATCCAGGGCGTGCTGTTCGATCTGGGCGTCTCCTCGCCGCAGCTCGACGAGCGCGAGCGCGGCTTCGCCTACTCCTACGACGCGCCGCTCGACATGCGCATGGACTCCACGCAGGAGCTGACCGCCGGCGTGGTGGTCAATACCTACTCGGCTGCGGAGCTAACGCGCATCCTTCGTGAATACGGTGAGGAACGGTTCGCACAGCGTGTCGCGGGGCGAATAGTGCAGGAACGGGCCCGCGAGGCCATAACGTCGACCTTGCGGCTCGCGGAGATCGTTCGCGAGGCGATCCCCGCGGCGACGCGGCGCACCGGGGGCAACCCCGCGAAGAGGACTTTCCAAGCGCTGCGCATCGAGGTGAACGCGGAGCTGAGCGCCCTTGAGGCCGCACTGCCCGCCTCCCTCGACGCGCTGGCGCTGGGCGGGAGAGTCGTCGTGCTCTCCTACCACTCCCTCGAGGACCGGCTGACCAAGCAGGCCCTCGCGGCGCGAACCAAGGACAACAGCCCGCCAGGGCTGCCGGTGCCCCTCGCGGCGCACCAGCCGAGGTTCCGCCTCCTGACGAGGGGAGCCGAGCTCCCCACCGAGGAGGAGGTGGCCCGCAACCCGCGGGCGGCCTCAGCCCGGCTAAGGGCGGCAGAGAGGATCCGACTTGACGAGGACTGAGCAGGAGATCAGCCCCCGGAAGAGCACGCGTGCCCCGGGAGCTCCCCGGCCGCGCGTGGCCCGCCCCACCGGCGTGCCGCGGCCGCGTCCCGCCGGCGAGGTCCGGCGTGCGCCGGCGCCGGCGCGCCGGCCGGTGGCCGGCCGCAAGCAGCGGGGGCCCTTCGTGTTGCTCGTCGTCGGGCTCATGCTCGGCGGCCTCGTCTCGTTGTTGCTGCTCAACACCGTCCTGGCGCGTGACACGATCACGCGCGACCGGCTCAAGGCGCAGATCGCCGAGAACCAGGAGCGGACCGCCGAGCTGCAGCGCGAGGTCGAACTCGCCAAGCAGCCGGAGGAGCTCTACAAGCGGGGCAAGGGCCAGGGCATGACGGAGAACCAGCCTCCGCTGTGGCTTCCCGGCGGAGGCTCCGGCCAGTGAGAGACTCCGGCGGCCGGGGCCAGGGCCCCGGCCGTGGCACAGGCGGCGCCGGCTCTCCCGGAGGGTCAGGCGCCGCTCGTCGCGGGCCCGGCGGTCCGGGGCGGGCAGGTCGCCCGGGGAGCGGGGGGCCCGCCCGTTCCGGCCCGCCCGGTGACGAGCCGAGGCGGCCGCTCGGGCCGTTCGAGCTGCCCTCCTTCGACTTCGACGCCCCGCGCAGCCGTGACCGCCGCAACCCGGTCGACGACCGCCGCCGCGACCAGCGCCCCGCCGACGACCGGCGCGGCGAGGACCGGCGTGCGGACGACCGGCGTGCGGACGACCGGCGGGCCGACGAACGACGGGCCGACGAACGACGTGCAGAAGGGCGTGCCGACGAGCGACGGGCGGACGGTCGGGGCGACGAGCGCCGTCGTGAGCGCCTGGGCCAGGACAGGCCGTCGCGGCCGCGTGGCGACTACGGCAGGCCTGCCGTACCGCGGCCGAGAGGACCGAGGCCGGGCCCGGGACGCAAGCCTCCGCCACCGCCCCAGCCGCCGCGCCCGCCGATGGTGCTGCGCCTGGGCAACCCGCGCCGCCGCCTCAAGATCGGCGCGATCGGCATGGCCTTCGTGCTGTCCATCTTCGCCGGCCGGCTGATCCAGATGCAGGGCCTCGACTCCAAGGTCTACGAGGCGGCCGCCGCCGAGCAGCGCGTCCGCACCGAGAAGATCCAGGCCAAGCGCGGCCAGATCACCGACGTCAACGGCCACCCGCTGGCCCAGACGATCGAGGCGCGGGAGATCTCCGTCGACCCCAGCAAGATCGCGCCCCAGCAGCGCGAGAAGCTGGCCGGCATCCTCGCCCAGCACCTCGGCGTGCCGCAGCCCGAGGTCATGGCCAAGCTCTCCCGCACCAACCTGCGCTACCAGCTCATCGCCAAGGACGTCACGCCCTCGACCGCCGAGGCGCTGCTCAAGCTCAAGCTGCCGACGGTCAGCGTCAAGAAGCACTACCGCCGCGACTACCCGGCCCGCGACCTGGCCGGCGGCGTGGTGGGCTTCGTCGGCAACGACGGCGGCGGCCTGGCCGGCATGGAGGCCGCGCACGACTCGCTGCTGGCCGGCCGCAACGGCGAGCTGAAGGTCGAGATCGGCCGCGACGGCCAGCGCATCCCGATGACGCGCAGCCAGAGCACCGCGCCCGTGGAGGGCCGCGACGTGCGGCTGACCATCGAACGCGACCTGCAGTGGGCCGCCCAGCAGGCGATCGCCCGCCAGGTCGAGGCCAGCCGCGCCGACAGCGGCACGGTGATCGTGATGGACGTCAAGACCGGCCAGATCATGGCCATGGCCAACGCGCCTGAGGTGGACCTGAGCAAGTGGCGCGAGTTCAAGCCGGAGCTGTACGTCAACCGCGCCGCCGCCGAGGTCTTCGAGCCCGGCAGCACCAACAAGGTCATCACCGCCGCCGCCGCGCTGGAGAGCGGGGTGCTGCGGCCCGAGACCGAGCTGACCGTGGCCGACAGCATCAAGTGCTACGACCGGGTGCTGCGCGACTCCCACCCGCACAAGACGGAGAAGATGACCTTCCAGGAGGCGATGGGGCAGTCCAGCAACACCGCCACCGTCCAGGCCGCGCGCAAGATCGGCAGCCAGAAGCTGTACGAGATGCTGCGGGCCTTCGGCTTCGGCGCCCGGCCGGGCGGCGGGGTGCCGGGCGAGGAGGCCGGGCTGCTGCCGGTGCACACCAAGTGGCAGGGCAGCCAGCACTGCACCATCGCCTACGGCCAGGGCGTGTCGGTGACCGCGCTGCAGATGGCCAGCGTCTACCAGACCATCGCCAACGGCGGCGTCCGGATCGAACCGCAGATCATCGCGGGGACGACCGACGTCAACGGCAGGCTCGTCACCGCCGCACCGGGAAAGCAGACCAGGGTGATCAGCGAACGCACCGCCAAGGAGCTGACCGCCATCCTGGAGACCGCGGTGAGCGCCGAGGGCACCGGGCAGGCCGCCGCGATCGACGGCTACCGGGTGGCCGGCAAGACCGGCACCGCCAACCGCTACGACTCCAAGCTGGGCGGCTACGACGGCTACACCGCCTCCTTCGCGGGGTTCAGCCCGGCCGACGCGCCCCAGGTCGTGGTGCTCGCCGTGCTGCAGAACCCCAAGGAAGGTCATTTCGGCGGGCAGATCGCCGCGCCGGTGTTCAAGGAAGTGATGACCTTCGCGATCAAGAGCAAGAAGATTCCACCGTCCGGCGCGACACGCGCCGGAGGGTGAGCGGGTTAGGTACGCTCTCGCCGTGCTCTCCCCGTCCGATCCCACTGTCGCCGGTCCCGCCGAAGCCGCCGGGACCGCGGCCCATGCCGCCGGCCAGGTCGTCATGCGACCGGCCGCGGCCGCCGCGCGCCCGCTGAGCGGCCTGGCCACCATGCTCGACGCCGCCGTCACGCGTACCCCGCACGCGGCGCTCACCGGAGTCACCATCGACTCCCGCACGGTGCGCCGCGGCGACCTGTACGTCGCCCTGCCCGGCAGCACCGCCCACGGCGCCGACTTCTCCGCCCAGGCGCTGGCCGCCGGCGCGGCCGCCATCCTCACCGACCCCGCGGGACGCGAGGCCGCCGCCGCGACCGGCCTGCCCGTGCTCGTGGTCGACGACCCGCGCGGCCTGCTCGGCCAGATCGCCTCCTGGGTGTACGGCCAGCCCGCCCACGACATCGCGGTGATCGGCGTGACCGGCACCAGCGGCAAGAGCACCACCACCTTCATGCTGGAGGCGGGCCTGCGCGCCGCCGGGCACAGCACCGGCCTGGTCGGCGGGGTGGAGATCCACGCCGGCGACCTGGTGTTCGTGCCGCGGCTGACCACGCCCGAGGCCTCCGAGCTGCACGGCCTGTTCGCGCTCATGCGCGAGCGCGGCGTGACCGCGGCGACCATGGAGGTCTCCAGCCACGCCCTGGCCCTGGGCCGGGTCGACGGCCTGTTCTACGACGTGGCGCTGTTCACCAACCTGTCGCAGGACCACCTCGACTTCCACCGCGACCTGGCCGACTACTTCGCCACCAAGGCCAAGCTCTTCCAGCCCGAGTTCAGCAGGACCGGGGTGACCAACCTCGACGACGAGCACGGGCGCGAGCTGCTCGGGGTGGCGAAGATCCCGATGACCACCTTCTCCGCGCTCGGCTCGCCCGAGGCCGACTGGCGGGCCGCCGACGTGCGCCTGGACTCCGAGGGCAGCAGCTTCCGCGTGCTCGGCCCCGGCGGCGTCGAGGCCGAGGTCGAGCTCGCGCTGCCGGGCCCGTTCAACGTCGCCAACGCGCTGGGCGCCATCGTGGCGCTGGTCGAGGCGGGCGTGCCGCTCCAGGCCGCGGTGCGCGGCGTGGGCGGGCTCAAGGGCGTGCCAGGCCGCATGGAGCGCGTCACCGCCGCCGGTGACCCCTTCCAGGCGATCGTGGACTACTCCCACAAGCCCGGCGCGGTGGAGTCGGTCCTGACCGCCACCCGCCAGGTCACCGAGGGCCGGCTGACGGTCGTGCTCGGCTGCGGCGGCGACCGCGACAGCGGCAAGCGCCCCATCATGGGGGAACTGGCCGCCCGCCTGGCCGATGTGGCCATTTTCACCAGCGACAACCCCCGGTCGGAGGATCCGCTGGCCATCCTCGTTGCGATGATGGACGGGGCGCTGCGGGTCCCGCTCGCCGAGCGGGCCCACGTGATCGTCGAACCCGACCGCAGGGCCGCCATCGGGCTGGCGCTGGCCGGGGCCGGGCCGGGCGACGTGGTCGTCGTGGCGGGCAAGGGTCACGAGCAGGGCCAGTACGTCGCCGGCGAGGTGATCCCGTTCGACGACCGCGTGGTCGTCGCCGAAGAACTCAGGAAGGTCAAACCATGATCCCGATGCCGCTGGCGAGGATCGCCGAGATCGCCTCCGGCGCGCTGTCCGGCTCGGCCGACCCGCGCGCCGTCGTCCGCGGGCCCGTCGTGACCGACTCGCGGGCCGTGGAGCCGGGATCCCTGTTCGTGGCGATCCGGGGTGAGCGGGTCGACGGGCACGACTTCGCGGCGGAAGCCGTACGCGCCGGGGCCGTGGCGGTGCTGGCCTCGCGGCCGGTCGACGCGCCCGCCGTGATCGTCACCGACCCGGTGGCCGCCCTGGCCGAGCTCGCGACCGTGCTGGCCGGCTCGCTGCCCGCCGCGACGATCGTCGGCGTGACCGGCTCGGCCGGCAAGACCACCACCAAGGACCTGATCGCGCGGCTCACCGAGCTGATCGGGCCGACCGTCGCGCCCGTCGGCAGCTACAACAACGAGATCGGCCACCCGCTGACCGTGCTGCGCGCCGACGCCGACACCCGCTACCTGGTGCTGGAACTGAGCGCCCGCAACACCGGCCACATCGCCTACCTGGCCCGCATCGCGCCGCCCTCGATCGGCGTCGTGCTCAACGTCGGCACCGCCCACCTGGGCGTCTTCGGCGGCAAGGAGGCCATCGCCAAGGCCAAGGGCGAGCTGGTCGAGGCGCTGCCCGGCTCCGGCGTCGCGGTGCTCAACGCCGACGACCCGCTGGTGCGCGAGATGGCCGAGCGGACCGCCGCCCGGGTCACCTTCTTCGGCCGGTCGGAGGACGCCGTCGTGCGCGCCGCCGACGTGGTGCTCGACGCGCGGGGCCGCGCCTCCTTCACGCTGGAGACGCCTTCCGGCTCGGCGCCGGTCTCCCTCAGCCTGTACGGCGAGCACGCCGTGTCCAACGTGCTGGCCGCCGCCGCGGTCGCCTGGGAGCTGGGCCTGCCGGTCTCCACGATCGCCCGGGAGCTGTCGGCCGCCGAGCCGCGCAGCCGCTGGCGCATGGAGGTCTCCGAGCGCCCCGACGGCGTCACCGTGATCAACGACGCCTACAACGCCAACCCCGACTCGATGCGCGCGGCCTTCGAGGCCTTCGCCGCGCTGGGCCGTGGCCGGCGGCGTTTCGCGGTCATCGCCGCCCTGCGCGAGCTGGGCGAGGACGGCCCTGAGCTCAACGAGGAGCTGGGCCGGCTGGCCGGCGGCGCCGGGCTGGCCGGGCTGGTCGTGGCCGGTCCCGACGCCGAGCCGGTGCTGCGCGGCGCGATGGAGGCCGCCCAGCAGGCGGCGGCGCCCAGCGCGCTGCCCGACTACGCCGGCGCGGGCCGGCAGCCGAGCGCGCTGCCCGACTACACCCGACCTGCCCCGGGCCACCCGGCCGGGCCGGAGTACCCCGGCGGCGGGCCGATCGCGGGCGGTCACGCCGGCGCGGCGCCGCTCACCCAGATCGTGCACGTGCCCGACGCCGCGGCCGCCGCGGCGCAGCTCCACGCCTGGCTGCGGCCGGGCGACGCCGTGCTGGTCAAGGGTCCGCGGGCGATGAGCCTGGAGCGCACGGCGGAGCTGGTGCTCGCCGGGGGTGCCGTCCAGTGACCAACATCATCATCGCGGGCGCGGTGGGGCTGATCCTGTCCATGCTGGGCACCCCGCTGGCCATCCGGCTGTTCAGCCGGCGCGGTATCGGCCAGGAGGTCCGCGAGGATGGCGTGCAGGCGCACCTGGGCAAGAAGGGCACGCCCACCATGGGCGGCATCGTCTTCGTCCTGGCCTCGCTGCTCGCCTACTGCGCCTCCCACCTGGCCATGCTGGAGGAGCCCACCGCCTCGGGCATGCAGGTGCTCTTCCTGATGACCGGCCTGGGCGCGGTCGGCTTCCTCGACGACTTCATCAAGATCTACAAGCAGCGCAGCCTCGGCCTGCGCAGCGGCGCGAAGGCGCTGGGCCAGCTCGTCGTGGGCGCGGTCTTCGCGGTCATGGTCACCAACTTCCCCAACGCCTACGACATCACCCCGGCCGAGCCGCGGCTGTCGTTCCTGCGCGACTTCGGGCCCTCCATCGGCATCATCGGCTTCACCATCTGGGTGCTGGTGATGATCGTCGGCTTCTCCAACGCGGTGAACCTGACCGACGGCCTCGACGGCCTGGCCTCCGGCGCCACCGGCGTGGTGCTGGCCGCCTACGTGCTGATCGGCAACTGGCAGCTCCGCAACAACTGCATCGACCAGCTCGGCCCCAACTGCTACCTGGTGCGAGATCCACTCGACCTGGCGGTGGTCGCCGCCGCCGTGCTCGGCTCGCTCATCGGCTTCCTGTGGTGGAACGCCCCGCCGGCCCGGATCTTCATGGGCGACACCGGCTCGCTGGCCCTGGGCGGCGTGCTGGCCGGCCTGGCCATCTGCACCCGCACCCAGCTCCTGCTGATCATCCTGGCCGGGCTGTGCGTGGTCATCACGATGTCGGTGATCCTCCAGGTCGGCTCGTTCAAGCTGACCGGGAAACGGATCTTCCGTATGGCGCCGCTGCAGCACCACTTCGAGCTCAAGGGCTGGGCGGAGACCACCATCGTGGTGCGGTTCTGGCTGATCGCCATGCTCTGCGCGGCGCTGGGCCTCGGACTGTTCTACGTGGAGTGGATGCCCAAGTGAGTTATGTCTGCGTCGCCGGGCTGGGCGTCTCCGGCGCCGCCGCCGCCCGGGTGCTGGCCGAGCGCGGCGAGCGCGTCGTGGTGGTCGAGGCGGTCGAGGGGGAGGCCCAGCGCGTGGCCGCCGACTCGCTGCGCCGCCTCGGGGTCGAGGTGCGCTTCGGCCCGGTCGAGCTGCCCGAGGGCGTGCAGCGGCTGGTCACCACCGGCTGGGCGCCGCACCACCCGCTGATGGTGGCCGCCGCCGAGGCGGGCGTCGAGGTGATCGGCGAGGTCGAGGTGGCCTGGCGGCTGCGCGAGGAGCAGGGCGCGGCGCCCTGGCTGGCGCTGACCGGCACCAACGGCAAGACCACGGTGGTGCGGATGCTCACCGCCATGCTGCTGGCCGCCGGGCACAAGGCGGTGGCGGTGGGCAACGTCGGCGTGCCGGTCGTGGAGGCGGTCGGCGGGCCGTACGACGTGCTGGCGGTGGAGCTGTCCAGCTTCCAGCTGCACTGGTCGCCGAGCGTGGCCCCGCACGCCGGGGCGATACTCAACCTGGCGCCCGACCACCTCGACTGGCACGGCTCGATGGCGGAGTACGCCGCGGCCAAGGCCCGCATCTTCGAGGGCGCGCGGCACGTGGTCTTCAACGCCGACGACCCCGAGGTCGCCCGGCTGGCCGAGCCGTACGGCGAGCGGGCGGTGGGCTTCACCCTGGGCGTGCCCCGGCCCGGCGAGCTGGGCCTGGTCGAGGACCTGCTGGTGGACCGGGCGTTCGTCGACGACCCGGTCGGCCAGGCCGAGGAGCTGGCGACGCTGGCCGACGTCAAGCCGTTCGCGCCGCACAACGTGGCCAACGCGCTGGCCGCTGCGGCGCTGGCCCGCACCCTGGGCGTGCCGGCGGCAGCCGTACGGCAGGGCCTGCTCGACTTCAAGCCCGACCCGCACCGGATGGCCTTCGTGGAGCGGGTCGCCGAGGTGGACTACGTCGACGACTCCAAGGCCACCAACCCGCACGCGGCCGCGGCGGCGCTGGCCGCCTACGAGTCGATCGTGTGGGTGGCCGGCGGCCTGCTCAAGGGCGCCGACGTGGAGGACCTGGTCCGGCGGGCGGCGCCGCGGCTGCGCGGGGCCGTGCTGCTCGGCACCGACCGCGCGGTGATCGCCGAGGCGCTGGCGCGACACGCGCCGGATGTCCCGGTCGTGGACATCGACGGGCGCGACACTGGCGTGATGGACCGTGTCGTCGTCGAAGCCGCCAGGCTCGCCTCCCCGGGGGACACCGTGCTGCTGGCCCCCGCGGCCGCCTCCCTGGACATGTTCGCCAACTACCCGGCCCGCGGGCAGGCCTTCGCCCGCGCCGTCCACGCGCTGGCCGTACCGGCCACCGAAAGCCCGGCAGGCCACGACCCGACGGGCGACCCGACGGGCGACCCGGCAAGCGACTCGGCAGGCGACCCGGCAGGCGACTCGGCGGATGGCACGGCGGGCGCCCGGTGACGGCCGGCGCCGCGGGCGGGCGGCCGGCGAAGGCGGCCGACCCGGCCGCCCGGGCCCGCCGGTCCGAGGAAGGGCCGACCGCCTGGTTCCGCGAGCAGTTCGGCGCGCTGCGCGAGCTGCTGGCCCGGCCGCTGGCCAGCTACTACCTGATCATCGGCTGCAGCGTGCTGCTGCTGTCGCTCGGGCTGATGATGGTGCTCAGCGCCTCCAGCATCGAGGCGCTGCAGAAGACCGGCAGCCCGTTCTCCTGGTTCGGCAAGCAGTCCTTCTCCGCGGCGCTGGGCCTGATGCTGATGTGGCTGTGCTCGCGGCTGCCGCACCGCTTCTTCAAGTGGGCCGGCTACCCGCTGATGGCGATCGCCATCCTGTCGCTGGTGCTGGTGCTGTTCATCGGCTCGGCCGAGCTGGGCGCGCAGCGGTGGATCTACATCGGTGGCCTCACCATCCAGCCGTCGGAGCCGGCCAAGCTGGCGCTGGCGCTGTGGGGCGCCGACCTGCTGTCGCGGCGGGCGCGGATGGGCCGCATCGAGTGGCGGCAGATGCTGCTGCCGCTGATGCCCGGCGTGGCCATCCTGGCCGTGCTGGTCATGCTCGGCCGCGACCTGGGCACCACGCTGGTGCTGTTCATGATCTTCCTGGCGCTGCTGTGGGTGGTCGGCGCGCCGATCAAGCTCTTCGGCGGCATCCTGGCGCTGGCGGTCTTCGCCGCGCTGGTGATGATCTGGGTCGAGCCCTACCGCATGGCCCGCATCGCCTCCTTCCTCGATCCGTGGGCCGACCCGCAGGACGGCGGCTACCAGGCGGTGCAGGGCCAGATCGCGATGGGCTCGGGCGGCTGGTTCGGCCTGGGCCTGGGCGCCAGCCGGCAGAAGTGGAACTGGCTGCCGCACGGCGAGAGCGACTTCATCTTCTCCATCGTCGGCGAGGAGCTCGGCCTGGTCGGCACCCTGTCGGTGGTCACCATCGTCGGGCTGCTGGGCTACGCCGGGCTGCGGGTGGCCTGGCGGGCCACCGACCCCTTCATCCGGCTGGCCTCGGCGGCCGTCGTCGCCTGGATAGCCGGGCAGGCCATCGTCAACATCGGGGCCGTGATCGGCGTCCTGCCGATCACCGGAATCCCGTTGCCGCTGGTCTCCTACGGCGGCTCGGCCCTGCTGCCCACCCTGGCCGCGCTCGGCATGCTGCTGTCGTTCGCCAAACAGGAACCGGGTGCGCGTGAAGCTCTCGCCGCACGTGGCCCCGGACCGGCCGCACGGGCTCTAAGCTGGCTTGGCCTGGGAGGCAGACGAGGAGGGTCGTGATCATGAGGGTGGTGCTCGCCGGGGGCGGTACGGCCGGCCACATCGAGCCCGCGCTCGCCCTTGCCGAGGCCCTGCGCCGGCTCGATCGCTCGAGCTCGGTCACCTGCCTGGGCACCGAGCGCGGCCTGGAGACCAGGCTGGTGCCGGCCAGGGGTTACGACCTGCAGCTCATTCCCGCGGTGCCGCTGCCGCGCACGCTCTCCCCGGCGCTGCTGACCATGCCGGGCCGGCTGTCCGGCGCGGTCGGCGAAGCCTCGACGATCATGGAGAAGGTGGGCGCGGAGGCGCTGGTCGGCTTCGGCGGCTACGTCGCCGCCCCGGCCTACCTGGCGGCCAAGCGCCGCGGCATCCCGATCGTCGTGCACGAGGCCAACCCCAAGCCGGGGCTGGCCAACCGGCTCGGCGCGCGCTACGCCACCCACGTCTTCACCGGGCACCCCGAGTGCACGCTGGCCAAGTCGGTCTACATCGGCACGCCGCTGCGCCGGCAGATCGCCACCCTCGACCGCTTCTCGCTGGGCGACAAGGCCCGCTCGTGGTTCGGGCTGCAGACCGACCGGCCCACGCTGCTGGTCTTCGGCGGCTCCCAGGGGGCCCGCTCGCTCAACCACGCCGCGCTGGCCGCCGCGCCCGCGCTGCGTGCGGCCGGGGTGCAGGTGCTGCACATGCTCGGCCCCAAGAACACCCTCGACCGCGAGCCGCCGCCCGGCGACCCGCAGTACGTGGTGCTGCCCTACGTCGACCGCATGGAGCTGGCCTACGCCGCCGCCGACCTGGCGCTCTGCCGGGCCGGGGCGCTGACCTGCGCCGAGCTGACCGCGGTCGGCCTGCCCGCCGCCTACGTCCCGCTGCCCATCGGCAACGGCGAACAGCGGATCAACGCCGCGACCATCGCGGCGGGCGGCGGCGGCCTCATGATCGACGATTCCGAACTGTCACCCGATTGGATCATCCAGAACGTGCTGCCCATCCTCCGCGACCCGAACCGGGTCGCCGCCATGTCGGAGGCCGCCGCGGCCCTGGGGCGCAAGGACGCCGACGTCGTGCTCGCCAAGCAGGTGCTGTCGCTATGAGCCTGGTGAAACTGGTCGACCCCGTGGCCGCCGAGGACCTCGGGCGGGTGCACTTCATCGGCATCGGCGGATCGGGCATGTCGGGCATCGCGCGCATCCTGCTCAAGCGCGGCGTGCGCGTCACCGGCAGTGACGCGCGCAGCTCCGACATGGTCAACGAGCTGCGCGAGCTGGGCGCGACGGTCTTCATCGGCCACGCCGCCTCGCACGTCAAGGACGCCGACACCGTCGTGGTCTCCACCGCCATCCGCGACTCCAACCCCGAGCTGGGCGAGGCGCTGAAGAAGGGGCTGCGGGTCATCCCGCGCGCCGCCGCGCTCGCCTCGGTCATGGCCGGGCGCACCGGCGTGGCCATCGCGGGCACCCACGGCAAGACCACCACGACCTCGATGCTCACCGTGGCGCTGCAGAAGTGCGGGGCCGACCCGTCCTACTGCGTCGGCGGGCAGCTCGTCACCACCGGCCTGGGCGCCGACGAGGGCGCCGGCGGCGCCTTCGTGGCCGAGGCCGACGAGAGCGACGGCTCCTTCCTGATGCTGGCCCCCGACATCGCGGTGGTCACCAACGTGGAGGCCGACCACCTCGACAACTACGGCGACCCGCATGCCGTCCACGCCAGCTTCGCGCGTTTCGCCGAGCGGGTGGGCTCGCTGCTGATCCTGTGCGCCGACGACCCGGGCGCCATGGCGCTGGCCGAGCGGGCCCGCTGCCGCGTGCTGACCTACGGCACGGCCGAGGGCGCCGACTACCGGGTGCTGGACGTGCGTCCCGACGGGTTCGGCACGGTCTTCGAGATCGAGGGCCGTGGTCAGGTACGGCTGGCCGTACCTGGAGCCCACAACGCGCTCAACGCCACCGCGGTGGTGGCGGTGGTGGAGGCGCTGGGCCGCTCCTTCGACGACGCCAGGGCCGGCCTGGCGGCCTTCGGCGGCGCCAAGCGGCGCTTCGAGGCCAAGGGCGAGGCGGGCGGCGTGGCCGTCTTCGACAGCTACGCCCACCACCCGACCGAGCTCGCCGCCGACCTGCGCGCCGCGCGGGACGTGGTGGCCTCCTACTCCGGCGAGGGCCGGGTGATCGCGGTCTTCCAGCCGCACCTCTACTCCCGCACCCGCTTCTTCGCCGAGGAGTTCGGCGCGGCGCTGGGGCTGGCCGACGAGGCGATCGTGCTCGACGTGTACGGCGCGCGGGAGGATCCCGAGCCGGGCGTCTCCGGGGCGCTGGTGGCCTCGCGGGTGCCGCACGAGCGGGTGGTGTACGTGCCGGACAAGGCCGAGGTGCCCGACGCGGTGGCCGGCCGGGCGCGGCCCGGCGACATCGTGCTGACCATGGGCGCGGGCGACGTGACCGAGCTGGGCCCGCTGATCGTGCGGCGCCTGGGCGACGGCGACGCGGCCGGGGCCGCCCCGTGAGGGGCGCGACGGGCGCGCGGCCGGGCGACGGGGCCGGGGCCACGCGGTGAGGGGCCTGCGCGGCGGGGGCGCGCGCCGGGCCTTCATCGTCCTGCTGACCGCCGGAGTGGTCGGCACCGCGGCGTGGCTCGTCTTCGTCTCACCGGTCCTTGGGGTACGAACCGTACAAATCGTGGGAAATCTCACAGTTCCTACCGAAGAGATCAAAAAACAGGCGGCCGTGCCCGAGCTCCAGCCTCTGGCGACGGTCGATCTGGCCACCGTCGAGGGCCGGGTGCTGGGGATCCGCAAGATCGCCACCGCCCGGGCCGCCCGCTCCTGGCCGGGCACGCTGACCATCGAGGTCGTCGAGCGCGAGCCGGTGGCGGTGGTGCCGGTCAACGGCAAGGCGGCGCTGATCGACCGGGAGGGCGTGGTGACCGAGATCAAGGACGTCGGGCCGCCGCGGCTGCCGGTCCTGAAGCTCGACCGGCCGGGTCCCGGCGATCCGGCCACCAAGGCGGCCCTCGAGGTCGTCAACGCGCTGCCGCCCGCGCTGGCGCAACGCGTCGACGAGATCCGGGCGACTTCGGCGGACGGGATCTCCTTGCTCCTGTCCGACGGGCGCGAGGTGATCTGGGGCGGTCCCGACCGGGCCGTCGACAAGGCCCGAGTGCTGGCCGAGCTGCTGAGCCGCAAGGCGCGCGTCTACGACGTGAGCTCGCCGGAAGTGGTAACGCTGAAATAGGACAGCCGCGACACGCCGGACGGGTTGCGGCGGGGTTAGTTGACCCGCCCGGAGTGGGGCTTCTACTGTCCGTATCGACCCTCAGGTTGACATAAATCTGAATCTCAACTTGAGGTTGAGGGTTTGAAACGCGGAATCAGTCCGCACCGAAATGGCAAGTCAACGAGCGGAAAGGCCCCTCGTCGTGGCAGCACCGCAGAACTACCTCGCGGTCATCAAGGTCGTCGGCATTGGCGGCGGCGGAGTGAACGCCGTTAACCGGATGATCGAGGAGGGACTCAAGGGCGTCGAGTTCATCGCCATCAATACCGACGCCCAGGCGCTGCTGATGAGTGACGCCGATGTCAAGTTGGACGTTGGCCGCGAACTGACGCGTGGCCTGGGCGCCGGGGCCAACCCGGAAGTGGGCCGCAAGGCGGCCGAAGATCATCGTGAGGAGATCGAGGAGGTCCTCAAGGGGGCCGACATGGTCTTCGTCACAGCGGGCGAGGGCGGCGGCACCGGCACGGGCGGCGCGCCCGTGGTCGCCAACATCGCGCGCTCGCTGGGCGCCCTCACCATCGGTGTGGTCACCCGGCCCTTCAGCTTCGAGGGCCGGCGCCGGGCGATGCAGGCCGAGGCCGGCATCGAGACCCTGCGCGACGAGGTCGACACGCTGATCGTGATCCCGAACGACCGGCTGCTGTCGATCTCCGACCGGCAGGTCAGCGTGCTGGACGCCTTCAAGGCGGCCGACCAGGTGCTGCTGTCCGGTGTCCAGGGCATCACCGACCTGATCACCACGCCCGGCCTGATCAACCTGGACTTCGCGGACGTCAAGTCCGTCATGTCCGGCGCGGGCTCGGCCCTCATGGGCATAGGGCATGCGCGTGGTGACGACCGGTCGGTCGCCGCCGCCGAGATGGCCGTCTCCAGCCCCCTGCTGGAGGCCTCGATCGACGGTGCGCACGGCGTGCTGCTGTCCATCGCGGGCGGCTCCGACCTCGGGCTCTTCGAGATCAACGAGGCGGCCCAGCTCGTCTCCAACGCCGCCGCGCCGGACGCGAACATCATCTTCGGCACGGTCATCGACGACGCCCTCGGCGACGAGGTGCGCGTCACCGTCATCGCCGCCGGCTTCGACGACGTCAAGCCGCCGGCCAAGGAGGTGCCCAAGCCGCAGGCCCGTCCCGCGGCGGCGCCCACGCACCGGCCGACCGTGAAGGCCGAGACCCCGCGTCCGGAGCCGGGCCGTCCCGAGCCGGTGCGCGGCGACTGGCGGGCCGAGCCGGCCCGCGGCGACTACCGGTCGGAGCCGCCGCGCGGCGACTACCGGTCCGAGCCTCCGCGCGGCGACTACCGCGCCGAGCCCAGCCGGCCCGAGCCGGTCCGCTCCGAGCCGCCGCGGCCGGAGTACCGTTCCGAGCCGATGCGGTCCGAGGCGCCCGCGCGCCCCGAGCCGGTCCGCCCGGAGCCCGTCCGTCCCGAGCCGGTCCGCCCGGTGGAGAGCGCCCCGGCGCCCGTCGCCGCGCCCGAGCCGGTCCAGGCCGAGGCCGAGCCGCCCGCGCCGGTGTCGATCCCCAAGCCGGCCCCCGAGCCCGCCAACCCGCCCACCCCCATCACCTCGCGGATGGGTGAGCCGGGCAAGCGGCGGCCGGTGGTCTTCGAGGAGCAGGAAGAAGAGCTTGACGTCCCCGACTTCCTCAAGTGATCTGAGCCGCCGGGAGCAGATCGCCCACGGCCTGGCCGAGGTGGAGGCGCAGATCGCCGACGCCTGCCGGGCCGCGGGGCGGGACCGGTCCGAGGTCGCGCTCATCGCGGTGACCAAGACCTACCCGGCCTCCGACGTGCGGATCCTGGCCTCGCTCGGGGTCCGCGACGTGGGGGAGAACCGCGACCAGGAGGCGGCCGGCAAGGCGCGCGAATGCGCCGGGCTGCCGCTGACCTGGCACTTCGTCGGGCAGTTGCAGACCAACAAGGTGCGCTCGGTGGCGTCCTACGCCGACTACGTGCACTCCGTGGACCGCTCCCGCCTGGTCACCGCGCTCAGCCGCGAGGCTGAGCGGGCCCAGCGCGTGATCGGCTGCCTCCTGCAGATCGACCTCGACGAGAACCCCGGCTCCGCGCCGCGGCCGGGCGCCGCCCGGGACGAGCAGGCCCGGGGCGGGGTACGGCCGGCCGATGCGCTGGATCTGGCCGCGCTCGTGGCCGGGGCCGAGGGTCTGCGCCTGGCGGGCGTGATGGCCGTGGCGCCACTGGGGGCCGAACCGGGCAAGGCGTTCGCCCGGCTGGCCGAGGTGGCGCGGGCCGTACGGGCCGAACATCCGGGGGCGACCATGGTCTCCGCCGGGATGAGCGGGGATTTGTCCGAAGCCGTAGCACATGGGGCGACACACGTGCGAGTCGGTACGGCGTTGCTCGGCCGCCGCAAGCCCTTCGTCAGGTAATGTCCCTTCACGCGGGTGTTCACACCTGCGCAGCGGTGGGCTCCAAGGGGGGTACGGCAGCGGCTCCGGCCGCGAACACCGCCTCGGAACCAGGAGCAGGAGGACGACGGAGCGATGGCCGGCGCGATGCGCAAGATGGCAATCTACCTCGGTCTCGTGGAGGACGACCGCTACGAGAGGTATGAGACCTACGAGTACGGCTACGAGGACGAGACGCCTCGAACCGGCGAGGATCGGGCGGTAGCCGTCCAGGAGCCCGAGGAGGACACCGGGCCTGGAGTCCCCGCCCCGCGGCCCGCCACGACCGTCCTGGAGCGCCGCACGACCGATCTGGCGCGCATCACCACCCTGCACCCCCGGACCTACAACGAGGCCCGCACCATCGGCGAGCACTTCCGCGAGGGTACCCCGGTGATCATGAACCTGACCGAAATGGTGGACTCTGACGCCAAACGTCTGGTGGATTTCGCGGCAGGTCTGGTCTTTGGCCTACATGGCACGATTGAACGTGTTACCAACAAGGTGTTCCTGTTGTCCCCTGCCAATGTCGAGGTGACCGCCGAGGACAAGGCCCGAATCGCGGAACGCGGATTCTTCAACCAGAGTTAGAGTCTCTGTATGTCATCGACCCACACCAGGAGCGGGGGAGCGGGTAAGCCGTGAAGATCTTCCTTGAGATCGTGGCGCTCGTCCTGATGCTCTACCTGGTCCTGCTGATCGGCAGAATGATCTTCGAGACGGTGCAGGCCTTCGCCCGTTCGTGGCGGCCTTCGGGGGTCGTCCTGGTCCTCGCTGAAGCCACATACACCGCAACAGACCCACCTCTCAAGTTCCTTCGCCGTTTCATTCCTCCCCTGAGGTTGGGTACGGTGGCCTTTGACCTAAGCTTCACAGTGCTGTTCATCGTCGTCCTGATCCTGATCCAACTGACGAACGGCCTGAGCAACACCCTGTGAGGTCACGGTCAAGATCCGACTCGTGTCCGCGCTGAAGTGATTCGGGGGCCTGCCTCCTGGACGGACAGACCCTCAAGCGCGCCAAGGAGACCAAAAGATGCCGCTGACGCCCGCTGATGTGCGGAACAAGCAGTTCAGTACCACCCGGCTGCGGCCGGGCTACGACGAGGAAGAGGTGGACGCCTTCCTCGACGAGGTCGAGGCTGAGCTTGACCGCCTCATCCAGGAGAACGAGGAGTTGCGCGCCAAGCTGGCCGAGTGCCTGCGTGGCAAGGTGCCAGGGGGCATGCAGCAGATGCCCATGGCCTCGGCGCCCATCCAGCAGATGCCCGGCCAGCAGCAGATGCCGGAGCAGCAGCCCATGATGGCCCCGCCGATGCAGCAGCCGGAGCCGGTGCAGCAGCAGCAGCCGATCCAGCCGCAGCAGCAGCAGCCGGTCGGCATGGGCATGCCGCCCGCCGAGGACAACATGGACACCGCGGCCCGCGTGCTCGCGCTGGCGCAGCAGACCGCCGACCAGGCGATCGCCGACGCCCGCCGGGAGGCCGACGAGACCGTCACCCGCGCCCGCCGCGAGGCCGACGACATCCTCACCAAGGCCCGCCGCCAGGCCGAGCAGGTCATCGGCGATGCCCGTGCCCGCGCCGAGACGCTCGAGCGCGACGCCCAGGAGCGCCACCGCCAGGCCATGGGCTCCCTCGTCACCACCCGTGACGAGCTTGAGCGCAAGGTCGAAGAGCTGCGCAGCTTCGAGCGCGAGTACCGCTCCCGCCTCAAGCTCTACCTGGAGAACCAGCTCTCCGAGCTCAACGCCGCAGGCCACGAGGCCGGCACCGGCGGGTTCTCGGTCATGCCCGGCGGCTCGCCGGCCATGTCGCACTCGCTCCCGCAGAGCGGAGCCCAGGCCCTGCCCGGCGGCGCGCCCACTCCCTTCGGCGAGCAGGCCCCGCAGCACCAGGGTGCCTTCCCCGGTGGCGACGGCCCGCACAACGACCGCAGGTAACAGCTCCAGAGAGCCCCCCTAGTGATCCTCATCAGTGCTGGACTGGTGCTCACGGCGATCGTTCTCCTGATCGCGGGCTTCGTCCTGACCAAACCGTTCCTGATCATGTGGTCGATCGTGGTCTGCGTGCTCTCCGCGCTCTTCCTCGTGATCGGGGCCTTCCTTCGGCGACACGAGCTGTTCCCCGGCAATGGGCGTGCCGGGGCCACAGCGCCGCCGGTCAAGGACGCCCTCACCGGCGAGAGCCAGACCGTCACCACGGGTCACCCCGTCACCCCCGGCGTCGCCGGGCACCCCGTCACCCCGGGACGGCCCGTCCCGCAGGGGTCGCCCGTCACCCAGACGCTGCCCAGCACCCACGGCCAGCCCGTCCCTCAGGGCCGGCCCGCCCACCCGGGACAGCACGGCACCCCGGTCCAGGCCTCCCCCATGGGAGTGCCGGTCCCGCCGGGTGCTTTCCCGTCGCCGGCGTCCATGCCCAGCGCCGCACCGGTCGGCCCGCCGTACGCCCGTCCGGCCGCCGCCGCAGCCGTCACCGCCGCCCAGCCACCCGGCCGTACGCCGGGCCGCCCCCAGGCCGGTGGCGTCTCCCCTGACGCCCTCGTCATCGTGATCCCCGGACGCAAGCGCTACCACGTCGCCGGTTGCCGGCTGCTCGTGGGGCGGGACACCGAGGAGCTCACCTACGAGGAGGCGCGGGAGGAGGGCTTCTCGCCCTGCACCACCTGCCTGCCCGACGCCGCCCTCGGCGGCCGTCAACTTCCCCCTGTCGCCGAGCCCGACTCGGCGCCTTCCACTTCCCCGGCTTCCCCGGCCTCCGCCGCGGGGTCGTCCGCTGCTTCGCCGTCCACCACGGCGGCTTCTGCCGCTGAGGGTCTTGCGCCCGGGTATGCCTCCGGGCCCACTCGTGAGCTTCGCGCCCCGCAGCCGTCCGGTTCGGGTGGGGGGTGGTTCGCCCGCCAGGACGGTCCGTCCGGTACGGCGGAGCAGCCTGCCGAGCCCGAGCAGTCCGCCAAGCCGGGCAGCCGGCCGCGCAAGGACCCGTATGCCGCCGAGCGCTCCACCGACGAGCCTGTGGCCGGCGAGGAGAGCCGGGACCGGGCCGACGAGCCCGCTGACCCGCCTGCCAAGTCGGACCGCGTAGCCGCTTCGAGCCCGCCTGCAGGTTCCGGCCCTGCCACCTCTGCGCCCGAGTCTCGGGCCGAGGAGGAGGAGCCTGGGGCGGGGGCCACGTCCGTGTTCCGGGTCGCCGGGACGGGCGGTGCCGCCAAGGTCGGCGACGAGCGGGAGAAGGTGGCCGAGGACGCTGCTCAGGCCGCCGAGCCGACTCCGGCACGGCCCGACGACACCTCTGCTGCGGCTCCCAAGCGCCCGCAGGACGCTCCCGAGGCGGCCCCGGGGCGGGCCGAGGGTGCGGCTGAGGCTCGGGCTGACCGCGCCGGTGAGGGTCTCGGCGACTCCGCTGCGCCGAGCGCGCCCCAGCCTGGGGAGCCGGCGAGGGAGCCTGACGACACCGACCCCGGGCTCACCCTGAGGGCCATCCCGAGCGAGGACCTCGCCGCCGTGCGCGGGGAGGAGGCCGCTCTCCCCGAGGGTGTGGTCAAGGTCATCGTGGGGACGCGGCGGTACCACACCGGCTCCTGCCCCCTGGTGAAGGGTGCGGGGGACGCGGGTGTGGAGACCATGCGACGTGAGGCGGCCGACGCGGCGGGCCTGACGGCCTGCTCGGTGTGCCAGAGCGGCGCCTGACCCGTACATCCGCGACGACCAAAACGGTCCGGCGCACCTGCCGGGTCGCACCCCTGGCCCGGGACGAGCCCAGCTGGGCCCCCGGCCTGCCTGGAGGCGAGCCCGGTGCGGCCTGCCGTACGACCTGAAGCCCGACATGACACCGGCCCCCGTGCGAGAGAGCACGGGGGCCGGTGGCGTGTTCGGGTCAGGCGCGGCGGAGCTGGAAGGTGAGGCCGAGGTCGGCGTCGGTGTGGGCGGGCAGGCCGGGGCTGGTGCCCTCGGTGACGGAGGCGGCCAGCACCTCCTCGCCCACGAAGGAGCCACCGGAGCGCAGGGCGGCGGCCAGGTCGGGAGCGGTGTCGGCAGCGGTCCAGAAGAGGTCGATGCGGTCGGTGATCGACAGCCCGGTGGACTTGCGAGCGTCCTGGACCAGGCGCACGACCTCGCGCAGGAGCCCCGCCCGGCGCAGCTCGTCGGTGAGGGTGAGGTCGAGCGCGACGGTCTCGCCGGTGCCCGTGCCGACGGCGCCGGTCTCGACCGACCAGCCGGACTTGGGCTGCTCGGTGACGATGACGTCCTCGGCCCCCAGGGTGACCTCGCCCAGCGAGGCGGCGGTCACCGTGACCGGCGCGCCCGAGCGGAGCCCGGCGGCCAGGGCGGCCGGGTCGGCGGCGGTGATCGCGGCGGCGACGAGCTTGGTCTCGGAGCCGAAGCGCTTGCCGAGCGCACGGAAGTTGGGCTTCACCGAGAAGTTGACCAGGTCGGCGCTGAACCCGGACAGGTCGTCCAGCTCGGCCACGTTGAGCTCGTCGGCGATGAGCGAGCGCAGTTCGGGCGAGAGGGCGGCCCAGCCGGGCGCGCTGACCAGGGCACGGCCGAGCGGCTGGCGGGTCTTGACGCCGGAGGAGGCCCGGGCCGAGCGGCCCAGCTCGACCAGGCGGCGGACCAGCGCCATCTGCTCCGACAGGGCCGGGTCGAGCAGGGCCTCGTTCACCGCCGGCCAGGTGGCCAGGTGCACGGAGGGGGCCTGGTCGACGCCGCGCAGCACGTCCCACAGGTAGTCGGTGAGGAACGGCGTGATCGGCGCCAGCAGCCGGGTGACGGTCTCCAGGCACTCGTAGAGCGTGGCGAAGGCGTCGGCGGAGCCGGACCAGAAGCGGCGGCGCGAGCGCCGGACGTACCAGTTGGACAGGTCGTCCAGGAACTCCGCCAGCCGCCGCCCGGCGCGCACGGTGTCGTAGCCGTCGAAGGCGGCGGTGACCTCGGCGACGGTCCGGTGCAGCTCGGCCAGGGCCCAGCGGTCGAGCAGCGGCCGCTCGGCGGCGGGCGCGGCGTCGGCCAGCATGGACGGCGACCAGGACTCGGCGTTGGCGTACAGGGTGAAGAAGGAGGTGGTGTTCCAGTAGGTCAGCAGGACCTTGCGGACGATCTCCTCCAGCACCGAGTGGCCGATGCGGCGCTGCGCCCACGGCGAGCCGGAGCAGGCCATGAACCAGCGCAGCGCGTCGGCGCCGTGCCGGTCCATGATCGCCATGGGGTCGAGCACGTTGCCGATGTGCTTGCTCATCTTGCGGCCGTCCTCGCCGACGAGCAGGCCCATGCAGAGCACGTTCTCGTAGGAGCTCTGGTCGAAGACGAGGGTGCCGACGGCCATGAGCGAGTAGAACCAGCCGCGGGTCTGGTCGATGCCCTCGCAGATGAACTGCGCGGGGTAGACGCCTTCGGGCTTGCCGCGCGCGCCCCACTGGGCGAAGGGCATGGAGCCGGAGTCGTACCAGGCGTCGATGACGTCGCTGACCCGCCGGGCCTCCTCGCCGCAGTGCGGGCAGGCGAAGGTGACGTCGTCGACGTAGGGGCGGTGCGGGTCGAGCGCGGAGAGGTCCTGGCCGGCCAGGGCGCCCAGTTCGGCGAGCGAGCCGACGCAGGTGACGTGCGACTCGTCGGCGGTGCAGACCCACAGCGGCAGTGGGGTGCCCCAGTAGCGCGAGCGCGACAGCGACCAGTCGACGTTGTTGCGCAGCCACTCGCCGTAGCGGCCCCACTTGATGGTGTCGGGGTGCCAGTTGGTCTGCTCGTTCTCGCGCAGCAGGGCGTCCTTGACCGCGGTGGTGCGGATGTACCAGGCGGGCAGCGCGTAGTACAGCAGCGCGGTGTGGCAGCGCCAGCAGTGCGGGTAGGCGTGCTCGAAGTGGCCGCCGCGGAACAGCAGGCCGCGGGCGCGCAGGTCCTCGGTCAGGCCCTCGTCGGCGTCCTTGAAGAACTGGCCGCCGACCATGGGCACGTCGGCCAGGAAGCGGCCGTCGGGGCCGATCGGGTTGACGATCGGCATGCCGTACGACTTGCAGACGGTGAGGTCGTCGGCGCCGAAGGCGGGCGCCTGGTGGACCAGGCCGGTGCCGTCCTCGACGGTGACGTAGTCGCCGAGCACGACGTAGTGCGCGCCGGGGATGTCGACCAGGTCGAAGGGGCGCGAGTAGGGGGTGCGCTCCAGCTCGCGGCCGGTGTAGCGGCCGACCTCGGTGTACTCGGCCTCGCCGAGCACCTTGGCCAGCAGCGGCTCGGCGATGACGAGGGTCTCGTCGCCGGTGCGGACGGCCACGTAGGTGACGTCCGGGTGGACGGCGACGGCGGTGTTGGACACCAGCGTCCAGGGCGTGGTCGTCCAGATGAGCAGGGAGGCGCCCTCCAGCGGCCCGGAGGTCACCGGCATGCGGACGAAGACCGAGGGGCTGGTGACGTCCTCGTAGCCGCCGGGCTGGCCGAGCTCGTGGTCGGACAGGCCGGTGCCGCAGCGCGGGCAGTAGGGCGTGATGCGGAAGTCGCGGAAGAGCAGGCCCTTGTCCCAGATCGTCTTCAGCGACCACCAGACCGACTCGACGTAGGCCGGGTCCATGGTGCGGTAGGCGTTCTCGAGGTCGGCCCAGTAGCCCATCCGGCCCGACAGGGCCTCCCAGGCGTCGACGTGCCGCATGACCGACTCGCGGCACTTGTCGTTGAAGGCGGCGATGCCGTACGTCTCGATGTCCTTCTTGCCGGACAGGCCGAGTTCCTTCTCGACGCTGACCTCGACCGGCAGGCCGTGGCAGTCCCAGCCGGCCCGGCGCGGGACGCTGTAGCCGCGCATGGTCTTGTAGCGCGGGAACAGGTCCTTGAAGGTGCGGGCCTCGGTGTGGTGCACGCCGGGCATGCCGTTGGCGGTGGGCGGACCTTCGTAGAACACCCAGCTCGGGTTGCCGTCGTTCTGCTCGACCGAGCGCTCGAAGATCTTGCCGTCCCGCCAGCGGTCCAGGACCTCACGCTCGAGCGCGGGCAGGTCGACCTGCGCAGGAAGGGAGCGGAAATAGTGGGACATCTCTGGCGGGTCCTCCTTCAACGGAAATGAACACGTTGAAGGGACGAAGCCGGATGGACGGCTCCGCGGTACCACCCTTCTTGATCTCCCCGGAGGGAAACCCTCTTCATTTGACCGCTGCCGGTTCTACTGGGCGAGTGCCGTTCTTCCGGCGGCTCCGGGGTGATACCCCTGTGAGCTTGCTCACAGGGCCCCATCACAGCCTTGCGGGTCTCCACCATAACGCAGAGCGGCGCGGGAGGCTTCCCGATTGTGGGACGCCTGGGGGAGCCGAGTCACAAGTCACGACAAAAAGCTGGGAATGGATGGGCCGGGAGGGGAGTTGAAGCGGCCGGGCGGGATAGTACGGGTGAGGTAATCCGACCGGCGGGTCGTTTGCCGAGCTGTTATCGGCGGCCTAAGCTTCCCGCACCATTGAGGACCTTGATCAGCATGGAGGACGCAATGACGGCAGTCACGCAGACCGCCACCACCCCCTCGACGTGGTCAGAGGACGAACTGGCCGAGGTCCGGGCCGCTCTGGCCCTGGAGGTCGCCGAGCTCAACGCCGACATCGCGCGGCACGAATCGGAGATCGCCTCGGGCGACGTCACCAAGGGCGCCGGCGACGACCAGGCCGACGCCGGGGCCAAGACCTATGAGCGCGAACGCGAGATCGCCCTTACCCTGAATGCACGCGACCTGGTCGCGCAGAACGAACGTGCGATCGCCAGGATCGACGCAGGGACCTATGGAGTGTGCGAATCGTGCCACAAGCCGATCGGCAAGGAACGCCTTCAGGCGTTCCCGCGGGCGACGCTGTGCGTGACCTGCAAGCAGCGGGAGGAACGCCGCTAGAAGGCGGCGCGCAGGAGCCGGCGACCCAGGGGGAGGCCGCCGGCTCCGCTCCGGAGTCCGCCGGGACGCCCGTCACGCCCGTCAAGCCGGACGCGTCGGCGCCGCAAGCCCCGGCGCGTGACCGTCGCAAGCTCCTCATCCTGCTGAGCTCCCTCGCCTTCGTCCTCTACGCCGCCGATCTGATCACCAAGACGATCGTGCTGCGGACCCTGGAGGGCGAGCCGCCGTACGTGGTCATCCCCGGCGTGCTGCAGTTCCGGGTGATCTTCAACTCGGGCGCCGCGTTCAGCATCGGCACCGGGATGACCTTCGTCTTCACCATCATCGCCGCCTGCGTGGTCTTCGCCATCATCCGCACCGCGCGCAAGCTGCGCAGCCTGCCGTGGGCGATCTGCCTGGGCATGCTGCTCGGCGGGGCGCTGGGCAACCTCACCGACCGCCTCTTCCGCGCCCCCGGCGGCCTGCAGGGACACGTGGTCGACTTCATCGAGGTCCTGCCGGACAACTTCCCGATCATCGGCAACTTCCCGATCTGGAACATCGCCGACGCCTCCATCGTCTGCGGCGGCATCCTCGCCGTCGTCCTGGCCTGGCGCGGCTACCAGATCGACGGTGGCAGGGAGGCCAAGTGAGCGAGGTCCGCACGCTGCCCGTGCCCGACGGCCTGGAGGGCGAGCGTCTCGACGCCGCCCTGTCGCGCCTGTTCGGCTTCTCCCGCACCCGCGCCGCCGAGCTGATCGCCGAGGGCGACGTCCTGGTCGACGGCTCCCCGGCGGCCAAGTCCGACCGGGTCCACGCCGGCGCCTGGCTGGAAGTGGTCATCCCGCCGCCGGTCGCCACGCCGATGCCGGTGGCCGAGCCGATCCCCGGCATGGCCATCGTCTACGAGGACGACGACCTGATCGTGGTCAACAAGCCGATCGGCGTCGCCGCCCACCCCACCGTGGGCTGGACCGGCCCCACCGTGATCGGCGGCCTGCTCGGCGCCGGGCACACCATCGCCACCAGCGGCGCGGCCGAGCGCCAGGGCATCGTGCACCGCCTCGACGCCAACACCACCGGCGCGATGGTGGTCGCCAAGAGCGAGTACGCCTACTCGATGCTCAAGCGCGCCTTCAAGGAACGCACCGTGGACAAGCGCTACCACGCGCTGGTCCAGGGCCACCCCGACCCCTTCCGCGGCACCGTGGACGCGCCCATCGACCGGCACCCCAGCGGCGACGGCCGCTTCGCCGTGGTCGCCGGCGGCAAGCCCAGCGTCACGCACTACGACACCGTCGAGGCCTTCCGGGCCGCCTCCCTGCTGGACATCAAGCTGGAGACCGGCCGCACCCACCAGATCCGGGTGCACATGTCGGCGCTGCGGCACCCGTGCGCGGGCGATCTGCTCTACGGCGCCGACCCGACGCTCGCCGCGCGGCTGGGGCTGAAGCGGCAGTGGCTGCACGCGGTCAGCCTCGGTTTCGAGCACCCGTCCACGGGCGAGTGGATGACCTTCACCACCGAGTACCCCGACGACCTGCGGCACGCGCTCGACGTCGTCGGGGCGGAGTCCTGATCTAGCCCTCGCCCTCCTCGGCGGGGCCGCCCTCGGCGTCGGTGGGCTCGATCTCGCCGGGCTCGCCCGAGGCGCTCTCCTCGGCCTCCTCCTGCGGCGTCTTCTTTGGCTTCGGCTTGGGCTTGGTGGGGGTGGCGGAGGGGCGGGGCTCGGGCTCCGGGCTGCGCTCGGCCGACGGAAGGGCTTCGGACGGCGTGACCGACGGGGCGACCGGCGGGGCCTGCCGTACCGGGCTCTTCTCGGGCTCGCTGCGCCGCGGCTCCGACGCGGCCGAGACCGTGCTCTTCACCGAAGGTACGGCAGGCGGCCCGCCCGTGGTCTCGCGACCGGTCAGCCACGCGGTCGCCCCGGCCACCAGCGCCACGGCGACGGTCGCGGCCGACACCAGCACGGCCGCCCGCGTCTGGCGGCGCGTCAGCCGCCCGGACCTCGGCGCCCCGGCCAGGGCCGCCGCCGCCGGGCTGGTCGGCTCGGCGGGCAGCCCCGCGGCGACGGCCCGCAGCCGGGCGTCGGCCTCCTCCAGCGGCATCCGGTCCTCGGGGTGCTTGCGCAGCAGGCCGGTGATGATCGGCGCGAGGGGTCCGGCGCGGCTCATCGGCGCCGCCTCGGCGTGGATCACCGCGGCCAGCGTGGACAGCGGATTGTCGCGCTGGAAGGGCGAGCGGCCCTCCGCCGCGACGTAGAGTGTGACGCCCAGCGACCACAGGTCGGAGGCGGGTGTGGCGTCGGCGCCGAGCGCCCGCTCCGGCGCGATGAAGGCCGGCGTCCCGACCAGCACGCCGGTCCTGGTGACGGTCACGTCGTCGTCGGTGGTGGCGATGCCGAAGTCGGTGAGCACGGCCCGGCCGTCCTCGCTCAGCAGCACGTTGTCCGGTTTGACGTCCCGGTGCAGCACGCCCGCCGCGTGCGCCGCGCGCAGCGCCTCCAGCAGTTGCACGCCGATCTCCGCCACCCGCCTGGGCGGCAGCGGCGTCTGCGAGCCGAGGGTGTCGGACGGGATGAGCTGCATCACGATCCAGGGGTGGCCGGCTTCCTCCAGCACGTCGTAGACCATCGCCACGCCCGGATGCGCGACCCGGCCGGCCGCCCTGGCCTCGCGGAAGGTCCGGGCGAGGAACAGGGCGCGGTCGGCCTCCTCCAGATCGGGCGGCGGGATGACCTCCTTGATCGCCACGTCGCGGTCGAGCACCTCGTCGTGAGCCTGCCAGACCTTGCCCATGCCGCCGCGCCCGATCGGGTGCAACAGCCGGTAACGCCCACCGATGATCCCCGCAGAATCGGACATGAGCCGCGAGCTACCCAGGATCGGGTGATCTATTGGTCCCGGATCAAGACGGGCGGAAGGACTGCCGGAAGGTGCGCAGGTAACGCAGCTCGGCGTTCCAGGTGCTCTGCGGCGCCTCCCAGTACAGGGCGAAGGGCCGGCCGTCGCGGGTGCGGAAGCCGCGGTTGACGACGTGGAGCTGGCGGCCCTGGACCGAGCGGATGAACTCCCAGTCGGCGGCCGGGCGGCCGAGGTAGGTGAGCGGGCGGATCCCGATCCGGCGGTAGCCGGTGAACTGGTTCTTGGCCAGGATCTGCCGTTCGACGTCGGTCCAGTGCTCGACCTCGTCGGCGTAGTCGGCCTCCGGCTCGGTCCACTCGACGATCAGCACGCCCTGGGCGCCGGGGCCGCTGAGGGTGACGCTGGCGCGGGTGGCGTGCGGCTTGATCGTCCAGCCGGCGGGCAGGGCGATGGAGAAGCCGCCCGCGGCGTTCTTGACGGTGCGCCAGCCGGCCGGCAGCGACGGGGTGGGCTTCGCCGTACGGGTGGGGGTGGCCGGGGCGGAGGTCGGCGGCGCGGGCGTGGGCGAGGCCGTCACCGGCGCGCCGGCGGCGGACTGGGAGGAGACCCACCAGTAGCCGCCGCCCGCGCCGGCGGCCAGCAGCAGGACGAGCGGCACGGCCCACAGCGCGGCCGGGCGGCGGCGCGGGGCGGGCAGGTCGACGGTGGCCTCGCCGAGGCGCTGCGGCGCGGTGCCGGAGCGCAGGGCGGTGAGCCGGGCCTGCACCTCGTCGGCGCCCATCCGGGTGGCCGGGTCGCCCTTGAGCAGGCCCATGATGACCGGCGCCAGCGGCCCGGCCAGGCGCGGCGGCTCGGGGGCGTCGCGCAGCACGGCGGCGACGGTGGCGGCCCAGGAGTCGCGGCGGAAGGGCGGCACGCCCTCGGCGGCGGCGTACAGCGTCGCGCCGAGCGACCACAGGTCGGAGGCGGGGGTGGCGGGCAGGCCGTTCAGCCGCTCGGGCGGCATGTAGGCGGGGGTGCCGACGAGGTTGCCGGTGGCGGTGAGCCCGGCGTCGGCCTCCAGGGTGGCGATGCCGAAGTCGGTCAGCACGACCCGGCCGTCGTCGGCCAGCAGCACGTTCTCCGGCTTGACGTCGCGGTGCAGGACGCCGGTGGCGTGGGCGGCGCGCAGCGCGCCGAGCACCTGCAGCCCGATGTGGGCCACGTGCCCGACCGGCAGCGGGCCGCCGCTCCTGACCACCTCGGCCAGCGAGCGGGAGGGCACGAGCTGCATGACGATCCAGGGCCGGCCGTCCTCCTCCACGACGTCGTGGACGACCACGACGCCGGGATGGTCGAGCCGCCCCGCGGCGCGCGCCTCGCGGATGGTGCGCGCGTTCAGCTCGGCCCGCTTGGCCTCGCCGACGCCGGTGTAGCGCACCTCCTTGACCGCCACCGGGCGGTCGAGGAACTCGTCGTGGGCGCGCCAGACGATGCCCATCCCGCCTTCGCCGAGGGGCTCGATCAGTCGATAGCGCCTGCCGACCTGCCTGTCCATCCGCGACAGCCTACCTACTTGCGTGGTTTGAACGTCGCGGCGAAGGTGTCGAAGAAGTGCAGGTCCTTCTTCCAGCGGCTGTCTAGGTTGTGCCAGTAGATGGAGTAGCCCATGCCGCCTTCGGTGACGAAGCCGCGGTTGCGCACCCGGGTCTTGCCGGAGTTGGTGATCCAGGTGAACTCCCAGTCGGCGGCGGCGACCATGTAGTCCACCTTCTTGATGTGGACCAGCTTGTAGCCGCCGAACCGGCTGGAGGCGCCGCGCTCCTGGACCTCCCAGTCGCGCTTGGGGTCGTCGCCGGCCTTGTCGATCTGGTCGATGGCGAGGAAGGCGTTGGAGGCCGCGCCCGGGCCGCGGAAGAAGACCTGCGAGCCCTCCCGCTTGTACTCCTCCCAGCCCTTGGGCAGGCCGACTTGGAAGCCGGTCTTGTCCTTGTACATCTTCCAGCCCTCGGGCAGCGCGTCCTTCGGCTTCTCCGCCGACGGCGTGGCCTCCGGGGTGCTCTCGGGCGTCGCCGAGGGCTCGGCGGAGGAGGGCCCCGCGGTGGAGGGCGCGGCCGAGGGGGGCGTGGTCGCCGTGGAGGTGGCGGCGGCCGCCGACGGCTTGGGGGAGGCCTGCGGGTCGTCGGCCGAGCGCAGCCCGAGCCAGACGCCGACGCCGGCCACCAGCGCCACGGCCGCGCCGACGGCGACCACCGGCGTGACGCGGCGCGAGCCGGACCGGGAGGTGACGGTCGGATCCTCCAGCTCCCGCGGCGGCGTGCTCTCCTTGCGGGTGACCGCCGGACGGGGCTCCACCTGCTCCAGGTGCGATCCGGTCTCCGGCGCGGAGGACGCCGGCGTGGGCGTCCGGCGCGCCGTCTGCTTGGGCGGAAGCGCCGGTACGGCCCGCAGCGTCGGGTCGGTGGGCATGTCGTCCTCCTCCGGCGGGGGCGCCGCCGGAGGCTGGGAACGGCGGACGATGTCGCGCAGCATCCGCGCGGCGTCGCCGTAGGTGAGCCGCTCGTCGGGCTCCTTGACCAGCAGGCCGGTGATCACCGGCGCCAGCGGGCCGCCCTTGGAGGCGGGGTCGGCCTCGTCGTTGAGCACCGCGTGCATGGTCGCCATCACCATGCCGCGCTCGTGCGGGGCGCGGCCCTCGACGGCGGCGTACAGCGTGGCGCCGAGCGACCACAGGTCGGACTCGCGCCGCGCGGGCAGCCCCTTGAGGCGTTCCGGCGCGATGAAGGCGGGGGTCCCGGCCAGTCCGGTCATGGTGAGCTGGGTCTCGGTCTCCAGGGTGGCGATGCCGAAGTCGGTCAGCACCACCCGGCCGTCGTCGGCCAGCAGCACGTTCTCCGGCTTGACGTCGCGGTGCAGGACGCCGGCCTCGTGCGCGCTGTGCAGGGCCTCCAGCACCGCCAGGCCGATCTCGGCGACCTTCTTCCACGGCAGCGGGCCGTCCTGCTTGATCACCGTGCCCAGCGAGCGGGAGGGCACGAGCTGCATGACGATCCAGGGCTGGTCGTCCTCCTCGATCACGTCGTAGACGACGATCACGTTGGGGTGCTCGAACCGCGCCGCCGCCCTGGCCTCGCGCATGGTGCGCCGGTTGAGGAGCTGGACCTCCTCGCCCAGGTCGGTCGAGTACCTGACCTCCTTCACCGCGACCGTGCGGTCCAGGAGCTCGTCATGGGCACGCCAGACGATGCCCATGCCGCCACGTCCGATGGGCTCCTGCAGGTGGTACCGGCCGGCGATCCGGCGGCCAGGGTTCTGTCTCAACGGCCACAAACCCCCTTCTAAACCCCGAAATACTCCCATAGGGAAGGGAGATCGGCGACTCGCTAGGGGAGCAGGAGATTGTTCAGTGGCCGTCCGGGTCCGGCGGAGATCTGCGCCGCGACGAGCTCTCCCAGCCTGCGATACCCCCCGGCGGTGGGATGGTAGCTGCGGCTGTACACCTTGAGCTGCTCGACATCGACGTCGAGCGCGTTCATGTACGGCGAGCCGCGCCCGATCTCGTGGCCGTCGAAGGCGTCGTAGGCGTCCACGAACTCGGCGCTGCCCGGCCCGCCGAAGGTGGCGATGGCCCGATCCACCTCGGCCACCACCTCGCGCGAGGCGTCGTTGAGAAAGCGGGCCATCCGGTTGACCCAGCGCTGGTCGTCCGGCGTCAGGTTGTCCACCCGGTCGGCCGGCGCGGCCGGGAAGGGCCGGGGGTAGCCCAGCACGATGATCCGGGCCTCCGGCGCCCGCCGGCGGATCTCCAGCAGCACCTGGCGCAGGTTGGGCGTCATCCCGGCCACCCGGCGGCGGACCACCGCCTCCTGCTCGGTGCAGCCGTCCGACCACGGCAGCCGCAGGATGCACTCCTTGAGCACGTCGGTGAAGCCCGCGTCGTTGCCGCCGATGCTCACCGTGACCAGGCTGGCCGCCGGGCCCACCCGGGAGATCTGCGGCTTGTGCCCGTGCTGGCCCTTCAGCAGGTGCACCGTCGTCGCCCCGGCGCACGCCCAGAACGAGGCGCCGCCGGCGAACCGCAGGGAGCCGGCGATCTGCGGCACGTACGACCCCCGCGAGCGGTGGCACAGCCCCGCGCCCGCGTCGATCGGCCGCTCGGTCTCGTCGTAGACGCCCTCGCCGGAGGAGAACGAGTCGCCCAGCGCGATGTAGGCGCCGCTCAGCGCCGCCTCCTGCGGGCTCAGCCGGCGCGGCTGCGGTAACCGCCGCGCCGCCGGGCCCTCCTCGGCGCAGGCCACCGCCAGCGTCGCGCACGAGACCCGGTCGAGCGTCCCCGTCGCCAGAACGGTCAAGGCCAGGGCCACCCCCAGCGCCCCCGCCGCCACCATCTCGGCGGTCCGCCTGCGCGCCACCCGCGCCCCCTCCCCGATAGGCGTCCTAGGGAGGATAACCCGGCTCGCCGCGCTCACCCAGCGGCGTCGCGCCGGGCCTTGACGACCCGCCAGCCGATCCAGATCGCCGCGGCCACCAGCGGGATGGCGAAGAACGCGATGCGCTGGTCCTCGTCGGCGACCGCCATCAGCAGGACGACCAGCAGCAGGAAGGCCATCGTCGCCCAGTTGGTGTACGGCGAGCCGGGCATGGCGAACTCCGAGCGGTGCCCGGAGCGGCGCAGCCGTACCTGGCAGTAGAGCAGCGTCGCCCAGGTCGTGATCACGCCGAGGGAGGCGATCGCGGTCGCGATGTTGAAGGCGCGTTCCGGGACGTAGTAGTAGAGGGCCACGCCGAGCAGGAAGACCGAGGCGGTGAGCAGGATGCCGCCGAACGGCACGTGCCGCGAGCTGAGCCGCCGGGTGAAGGACGGCGCCTCGCCCTTGAAGCCCATCGAGCGCAGGATGCGGCCGGTGGAGTACAGGCCGGAGTTGCACGAGGACAGCGCGGCGGTGATCACGATGAGGTTCATGGCGTCGGCCGCCCACGGCAGCCCGATGCTGCCGAAGACGGTGACGAACGGCGAGGTGCCCGCCTCGTAGGAGGTCCAGGGCAGCACCATGCCGAGCAGCAGGACCGAGCCGACGTAGAAGACCGCGATCCGCCACACGACGCCGTTGATCGCCCGCGGCATCACCTTGCGCGGCTCGGCGGTCTCCCCGGCGGTGATGCCGACCAGCTCGATCGAGGCGTAGGCGAAGACGACCGCCTGCAGGCTGAGCAGCACGACCGGGAAGCCGTTGGGGAAGAAGCCGCCGTGCGCGGTGAGGTTGGCCGGGCTCGCCCCGTCCACCGCGAAGATCACCAGGAACAGGCCGACGATGAGGAAGGCGCAGATCGCCAGCACCTTCAGCAGCGCGAACCAGAACTCCAGCTCGCCGAAGAGCTTGACCGACAGCAGGTTGACCACCAGCACCACGGCCAGCGCGAGCCCGGCGGTGACGTACTCGGGGAAGCCCGGCGCCCAGTACTTGACGTAGGTGGCGATCGCGGTCAACTCGGCGATGCCGGTGAATGCCCAGTTGAGCCAGTACATCCAGCCGCTGGCGAAGGCCGCCCACGGGCCGATGAACTCCCCGGCGTACTCCACGAACGAGCCGCTGGTCGGCCGGTAGAGGACCAGCTCGCCCAGGGCCCGCATGACGAAGAAGGCGGCCACGCCGGCCGCGAAGTAGGACAGCACCAGGGCCGGCCCGGCCGCGGCCATGCGGCCGCCGGAGCCGAGGAACAGGCCGACGCCGATCGCGCCGCCGATGGCGATCATCTGGACCTGACGGTTGCCCAGGGCGTGCGTGTAGCCCTCGTCGGTGCGTGACTGGCTCATCACGCAGACGATATCCGCGCAGGTGGTGACGGGTCGGACGGCGCGCCGAGCGTCGTTCTCCGGTACGGCGGAGCCGCCCGGCGAGGGGCTCGAGGCTGACACATCAGCCGGGGGAGCGCGGGCCCGCCGTACAGGTCGTCAGGGAAACGCGCGGCTGCTCCGGACTGTCGGCCGGGACGGCTAGAGTCGAGCCTGCGCATCCCAGCTCGATCCGAGGAGGTCTCCGCTCCATGTCGTCCGGCGACTCGTTTGTCCACCTGCACGTGCACACCGAGTATTCGATGCTGGACGGGGCGGCGCGCCTCAAGCAGATGTTCAAACAGGTTGGCGACCTGAACATGCCCGCCATCGCGATCACCGACCACGGCAACATGCACGGCGCCAACGACTTCTACAGGCAGGCGACCGCGGCGGGCATCAAGCCGATCATCGGCATCGAGGCCTACGTCGCGCCCGAGCTGCGGCAGAACAAGAAGCCGGTGCTGTGGGGCGAGCCGCACCAGAAGAGCGACGACGTCTCCGCGGGCGGCTACTACACCCACATGACGATCTGGGCGCGCAACAAGGCGGGCCTGCACAACCTGATGAAGCTCTCCTCGCGCGCCTACACCGAGGGCTTCGTGCGCAAGTGGGCGCGGATGGACGCCGAGATCCTCGCCGAGCACGCCGACGGCCTGATGGCGACCACCGGCTGCCCCTCCGGCGAGGTGCAGACCCGGCTGCGGCTCGGGCAGTACGACGAGGCCGTCAAGGCGGCGGCGAAGTACCAGGAGATCTTCGGCAAGGACAACTACTTCCTGGAGATCATGGACCACGGGCTCGAGATCGAGCGCCGCGTCCGCGACGGCCTGGTCCGCATCTCCCGCGAGCTGGGCATCCCGCCGGTGGTCACCAACGACTCGCACTACACCTACGAGTCCGACTCCGCCTCCCACGACGCGCTCCTGTGCATCCAGACCGGCAAGCAGCTCTCCGACCCCGACCGCTTCCGCTTCGACGGCTCCGGCTACTACATCAAGACCGCCGACGAGATGCGCGCGGTGGACAGCTCCGACATCTGGGCCGAGGGCTGCCGCAACACCCTGCTGGTGGCCGAGAAGGTCGACCCGACCGGGTTCTTCGAGTTCAAGAACCTGATGCCGACCTACCCGGTGCCCGAGGGCATGACCGAGGAGGAGTACTTCCGCCAGCAGACCTGGGAGGGTCTGAAGCGGCGCTTCCCCGAGGGCATCGACGAGGAGCACCGCGCCTGGGCGGAGAACGAGCTCGGTGTCATCATCCAGATGGGCTTCCCGAGCTACTTCCTCGTGGTCGCCGACTTCATCATGTGGGCCAAGAACAACGGCATCCGGGTGGGCCCGGGCCGAGGCTCCGCGGCCGGCTCGCTGGTCGCCTACGCGCTGGGCATCACCGACCTCGACCCGATCCCGCACGGCCTGA
This sequence comes from Nonomuraea sp. NPDC050328, assembly GCF_044459405.1. NCBI lineage: Bacteria > Bacillati > Actinomycetota > Actinomycetes > Streptosporangiales > Streptosporangiaceae > Nonomuraea > Nonomuraea sp. NPDC050328. The sequence goes on from NZ_JBITIW010000002.1 coordinate 901,242, forward strand.
TCTTCGAGCGCTTCCTCAACCCCGAACGTGTCTCCATGCCCGACGTCGACATCGACTTCGACGAGCGCCGGCGCGCCGACGTGATCAGGTACGTGACGGAGAAGTGGGGCGCCGACAAGGTCGCCATGATCGCCACCTTCGGCACCATCAAGGCCAAGGCCGCCGTCAAGGACGCCGGCCGCGTCCTCGGCTACCCCTACGCCCTGGGCGACCGCATCTCCAAGGCCTTCCCGCCCGCGGTGATGGGCAAGGACATCCCGCTCGCGGGCATCTTCGACAAGGACCACCCGCGCTTCAACGAGGCCGGCGAGCTGCGCAAGCTGTACGAGGAGGACGTCGACGTCAAGGCGACGATCGACCTCGGGCGCGGCCTGGAGGGCCTGATCCGGCAGACCGGCGTGCACGCCGCCGGCGTCATCATGTCGTCGGAGCCGCTGACCGACTACATCCCGATCATGCGCCGCGACGCCGACGGCGCGATCATCACGCAGTTCGACTACCCGACCTGTGAGTCGCTCGGCCTGCTGAAGATGGACTTCCTGGGCCTGCGCAACCTGACGATCATCGACGACTGCATCAAGATGATCGAGTCCGGCCGGGGCGAGACGATCGACCTGCTGGCGCTGCCGCTGGACAACCTCAAGGCCTACGAGCTGCTGGCCCGCGGCGACACCCTGGGCATCTTCCAGCTTGACGGCGGTGGCATGCGCACGCTGCTGCGGCTGATGAAGCCGGACAACTTCGAGGACATCTCCGCGGCGCTCGCGCTCTACCGGCCGGGCCCGATGGGCGCCAACTCGCACACCAACTACGCGCTGCGCAAGAACGGCCAGCAGGAGATCACCCCGATCCACCCCGAGCTGGAGGAGCCGCTCAGCGAGATCCTCAGCACGACGCACGGCCTGATCGTCTACCAGGAGCAGGTCATGGCCATCGCGCAGAAGGTGGCCGGGTACTCGCTCGGCGGCGCCGACCTGCTGCGCCGCGCGATGGGCAAGAAGAAGAAGTCCGAGCTGGACAAGCAGTTCGAGTTCTTCGAGAAGGGCATGCAGGACAACGGCTTCTCGGCCGCGGCCATCAAGGCCCTGTGGGACATCCTGCTGCCCTTCTCCGACTACGCCTTCAACAAGGCGCACACCGCCGGGTACGGCCTGGTCTCCTACTGGACCGCCTACCTCAAGGCCAACTACCCGGCCGAGTACATGGCGGCCCTGCTCACCTCGGTCAAGGACGACAAGGACAAGTCGGCCCTCTACCTCAACGAGTGCCGCCGCATGGGCATCAAGGTGCTCCCGCCGGACGTCAACGACTCCGACTTCGACTTCACCCCGCGCGGCACCGACATCCGCTTCGGCCTGTCGGCCATCCGCAACGTCGGCGGCAACGTCGTCGACGGCATCATCGGCGCGCGCAAGGAGAAGGGCCGCTTCGCCGACTTCAAGGACTTCCTGCGCAAGGTCCCGGCGATCGTCTGCAACAAGCGGGTCATCGAGTCGCTGATCAAGGCGGGCGCCTTCGACTCCCTCGGGCACGTCCGCAAGGGCCTGGTCATGGTGCACGAGCAGGCCGTCGACGCGATCATCGACATCAAGAAGAACGAGGCCATCGGCCAGGACTCCCTCTTCGGCGCCGTCGAGGGCGGCGAGGACCAGACCTTCGACGTGCAGATCCCGCTGGGGGAGTGGGAGAAGTCCACGCTGCTGCAGTTCGAGCGGGAGATGCTCGGGCTCTACGTCTCCGACCACCCGCTGCTCGGCGTGGAGCACATCCTCAGCGCCGGGGCCGACTGCTCCATCGCCGCCCTCCAGGACGAGTCGCGCGCCGACGGGCAGGTCGTCACCGTCGGCGGCATCCTGTCGGGCGTGCAGCGCAAGGTCACCAAGAAGGGCGACACCTGGGTGCTCACCCAGTTGGAGGACCTCGAAGGCGCCATCGAGGTGATGATCTTCCCGTCGGCCTACCAGCTCTGCTCGACCATCCTGGCCGAGGACGCGATCGTCTTCGTCAAGGGGCGGATCGACAAGCGGGAGGACGTGGCGAAGATCATCGCCATGGAGGTGACCGCGCCGGACCTCACCGTCGAGTCGGGCGGGCCGCTGCTGGTGAGCATGACGCTGCAGAAGTGCATCCCGCCGGTGGTGGGGCGGCTCAAGGAGATCCTCACCACCCACCCGGGCACCTCCGAGGTGCACCTCCAGGTGCACAACGGGCCCCGGACCACGGTCCTGCGGGTCGAGGACCGCTACCGGGTCACGCCTTCACCGGCGCTCATGGGAGACCTCAAGCAGTTGCTCGGGGCCAACTGCCTCGGCGGCTGACGCCTCGGCCCCTGCCCGGGCAGGGGTTCGTGACCGCGCCGGCTAGCGGGAAGCGACGGTGACGTCGCCGGAGTCGGCGCGGGCGATGATCTTGCGCGGGGCCTTGGGGTCGTCCACCACGGACACGTTGACGTCCCCCGAGTCGGCGGCCGCCTCCACCGAGTACGGCCCGGCGGGGAGGGTGAGCTTGGCGTTGCCCGAGCCGGCCACGAGGGTGACCTTGTCCGGGGCGCCGGCGTACTCCAGGGAGATGTCCCCCGAGTCGACCTCGCCGTTGAGCTCCTTGCCGGTGAGGCCGGTGGCGGTGAGGTCACCGGAGTCCACCCTGGCCTGGAACGGGCCGCTGAGCCCGGTGGCGGTGAGATCGCCGGAGTCGAGCTTGGCGTCGACCGGGCCGCTGAGGTCGAGCAGCTTGACGTCGCCGGAGTCGGCCTGCACTTCCACCTTGAGGCCCTTGGGGATCTCGACCTTGTAGTCGACCGAGCAGTTGTCCATCACCGCCGGGCAGTTGTAGCTCATGCTCAGCGCATCGCCGTCCACCTTGTGGTCGGTGGTCGGGCGCTCGGACGACCAGCGGAGGGTCTCGACGACCTTCACCGACGAGCCGCTCGTCTCGCTGATCACGACCTCGCCCGAGTCGCTGACCAGGGCGAGCCTCGCCACCTTCTCGGTGACCTCGTACTTGTTCGTCGCCTGGTGGGCCGGCTGCGCGATGCTCTGCAGTCCGCAACCGGTCAGTAGCAGCGCGGCGAGTGCCAGGCTGCCCGCCATCCCCGTAACCTTCATGGCACCCGATCCTGCCGTATGCCGGCAGGTGCGGCAGTCAGGTATACCCCCCTATGTGCCCTGAGGGAGCCCTGACCGCCCCAGGGGGTTAGGGTCGTTCCGGTGGAGTGTGAGTGGCGGGAGCGGCATCCAGGGACGGATCTGGTGCTGTCGGTGGTGACCGGTTCGCGGGCGTACGGCCTGCAGACCGAAGGGTCCGACATCGACCGGCGCGGGGTGTTCGTGGCGCCCACGGCCGCGTTCTGGCGGCTGGACAAACCGCCCACGCACCTCGACGGGCCGCTGGAGGAGCAGTTCTCGTGGGAGGTCGAGCGGTTCTGCGTGCTGGCGCTGCAGGCCAACCCGACCCTGCTGGAGTGCCTGTGGTCGCCGATCGTGGAGCACGTCACGCCGGTGGGGGAGCGGTTGCTGGGGTTGCGGACGGCGTTCCTGTCGGGGCGGGCGCGGCAGTCCTTCCTGGGGTACGCCCAGGACCAGTTCCGGCGGCTCGACCCGGCCGCGCCGAAGTGGAAGCAGGCCATGCACATGATCCGGCTGCTGCTGTCCGGGCGGCACCTGGTGGAGTTCGGCGAGCCGCTGGTGCGGGTGGGTGAAGACCGGGAGCGGCTGCTGGCGATCCGGCGCGGGGAGCTGACCTGGGCCGAGGTGGACGCCTGGCGGGCCGAGCTGACCACCGGCCTGAGCCGGGCCGCCGGCCACCTGCCCGCCGAGCCGGACCGCGCGGCGGTGGAGGAGTTCCTGATCGAGGTCCGCAGGGCCGCCCTGTGAATCTGGGGCGGCCCTGGGGCTTTCAGCTCCGGTAGGAGTCGATGAGCCGGGCCAGGTGCTCGCCCGCGACCAGGAGCGGCGTCTCGCTCCTGAACACCTGCGCGGTCAGCTCGGCGCCCTCAAGGGTGTTGATGACGGTGATGGCCAGGTCGTGCGCGACGCCCTCCGCGACTCCGGCCTCGCGAAGCGTGCCGGCCACCAGGTCACGCCAGTGCTGAAAGGCCGCAGCGACGGCCTGTTCGATCTCGGGGGCCCGTCCGGTGGTCTCCAGGGCGGTCGCGCTGATCGGGCACCCGTCCATCCATCCGGAGTCGCGCAGGTGGTCGGCGAGCGCGCGGGCGCAGCCGGCGACGGCCTTCGCCGGGTCGGCCTCGCCGGACAGCGACGCCGACAGCATGGCGGCGAACTCCTGGTCGGCGTGCTTGACCGCGGCCACGCCCAGCGCCTGCTTGCCGCCGGGGAAGAAGTGGTAGACCGAGCCGAGCGTCGCCTTGGCCTCCTGGGCGACCTGCTTGATGCCGGTGCCCTCATAGCCCTGCCGCTGCATCAGCAGGGAGGCCGCGCTGACGATGCGCTCCCGGGTGCCGGGCTGTGGTGTGTTCGCCATACGGCAGAGCTTACTGGATAGAGCGTTCGTTCTGGTTTGCGGACCGCGTCGTGAGCGTGCTAGCTTCCGACTAGTTAGAACGTTCGTTTTAGAGATGTGCACAACAAGGAGTCTTGAGATGGAACACAAGCGGATCACCGTCAACGGCCTGGACCTCGCCTACGTCGAAGCGGGAGAGGGGCCGCTCGCCCTGATGCTGCACGGGTTCGACACGCCCAGGCTGTACCGGTACCTCATGCCCGCGCTGGCCGAGGCGGGCTACCACGCCGTGGTCCCCACCATGCGCGGGTTCGCCCCCTCCCAGGTGCCGCCGGACGGGAGCATGCGCCTTCCCGACCTGATCGCCGACGTCAACGGACTGCACGAGGCCCTCGGCGGCGGTTCCGACGCGGTGCTGATCGGCCATGACTGGGGCGGCTTCACCACCTGGGGCGCCGCCGCGGCCGCACCCGAGCGCTGGTCCAAGGTCGTCGTCAACGACGTCCCGCCGCTGGAGTTCTACGACCGCAACGCCGCCGACCCCGACCGGATCGAGAAGTACGTCCACTTCTACTTCTTCCAGATGGCCGTCGCCGACCACCTCGTGGCGGCCAACGACCTCGCCTACCTCGACTGGCTCTGGGACCACTGGACGGGCAACGTCCCCGGCTACGACTCCACGGAGGACCGCAAGGCGATGAAGGAGGGACTCGACACGCCGGAAAGGCTGCACCTCGGCCTGGAGCTCTACCGGCAGAACTTCCCCGCCGCCACGTTCGGCACCCCCGGCTGGGAGATGGCCCAGGTGCTGGGCAAGCTGCCCACCCAGCCCACCCTCTACCTCCACGGGACCGAGGACCCCGTGGTCGACGAGGCGACGCTCGCCGACATCGTCGCCGCGCTGCCGCCGGGGTCGGACGGCGCGATGATCCCGGGCGCCGGGCACTTCCTGCTCTCCGAGAACCCGGAGGAGGCCAACCGGCGCATCCTCGCCTTCCTGGCCCGCTGACCGCCCCCTCGCGGCCCGGCTTCCCACCTCCGACTCCAGTCGCTGGTCAGGCGGGGGTGAGGTGTACGTACACACCACCAGGCACGGCAATTCCGTACGACATACCGATCCCCCTACGGATGGTCGGCCGGTCGGTCCGGATTTAGCGTCAAGCCGCCTGGTGAGCACAGCTCACCTCACCCCCACCGCATCCGCGCCTGCCCCCACCGGGGCGGGCGCGGGCGCATCCCCTGAAAGGAGCTGGCGAGTGAGAAGCAGATCACTCCTCGCGGCTGTCGCCGGATTGGCCACCACGGCCGCCCTGGTCGCTGCCCCGGCCGCGTACGCCACCCCACCGAAAGACCCGCCCCCCAGCCTGACCTCGGCCGATCCCGAGGCCAGGGCGGCCGCGGCGGCCGACCGGGCCGTCGCCGGCGGCTTCGACCGGTTACGCAAGAGCGGCGACGAGACCTTCTGGCGCAAGTCGGTGACGCCCGGCGTCGGCGGCATGCACTTCGTGTCCTACGAGAAGACCTTCAAGGGCCTGCCCGTGGTCGGCGGCGACGCGGTCGTCGTCACCGACGAGCAGGGCGACGTGCGCGACACGCAGGCCGCGGCCGCGCCGGTCCCCGACACGCTGTCGATCACCCCGAAGGTGAACGCCCGCCGCGCCGAGCGCACCGCGCACCGCCAGCTCGACAAGGTGGACAGCGCCGAGGCCCCCCGGCTGGTCGTGCTGGCCTGGGGCGACTCTCCCAAGCTGGCCTGGGAGAGCGTGCTGACCGGCACCAAGTCCGGCAAGCCCAGCAAGCTGCACGTCTTCGTGGACGCCGCCACCGGCGCGGTGGCCGACTCCTACGACGAGGTGCGCTACGGCACCGGCCAGGGCTACTACAACGGCAACGTCACCATCGACACCAGCCAGTCCAGCGGCACCTACCGGATGGTCGACACCAGCCGCCCCGGCATCCAGTGCGGCGGCCAGAACGGCTCGGCCTACACCGGCCCGGACGACTCCTGGGGCAACGGCCAGGGCACCAACCTGGAGACCGCCTGCGTCGACGCGATGTACGCGGTGCAGCAGGAGTGGAAGATGCTCAGCGCCTGGCTCGGGCGCAACGGCATCAACGGCAACGGCGGCGGCTTCCCGGCGCGCGTCGGCCTCAACGACGTCAACGCCTTCTGGAACGGCAGCTACACCAACTACGGCCACTCGCAGGACAACCAGCGTCAGGTCACCCCGATCGACGTGGTCGCCCACGAGTACGGCCACGCCATCTTCCAGACCACGCCGGGCGGCGCGGGCAGCGGCAACGAGAACGGCGGGCTCAACGAGGCCACCGGCGACATCTTCGGCGCCCTGACCGAGCACTACGCCAACAACCCCAACGACCCGCCGGACTACGAGGTCGGCGAGGAGGTCAACCTGGTCGGCGACGGCCCGATCCGGTACATGTACAACCCGAGCCGGGTGGGCGACCCGAACTGCTACTCCAGCAGCATCCCCAGCACCGAGGTGCACGCCGCGGCCGGCCCGCTGAACCACTGGTTCTACCTGCTGGCCGAGGGCAGCGCGCCCGGCGGCGGCAAGCCGACCAGCCCGATCTGCTCCGGCGGCCCCAGCTCGGTGACCGGCATCGGCATCGAGAAGGCCGGCAAGATCTTCATGGGTGCGCTCAACCGGAAGACCTCGAGCTGGCGCTACGTGAACGTCCGGACCGCCTCCCTCGCCTCCGTGGTCGAGCTCTACGGCGCCAGCAGCGTCGAGTGCAACACCGTCAAGGCGGCCTGGAACGCGGTGTCGGTGCCGGCGCAGAGCGGTGAGGCGCAGTGCTCCACCGTGACGCAGGACTTCTCCATCAGCACCAACCCCACCTCGGCGACGGTCCAGCCCGGCCAGTCGGCGACGACCACCGTCGCCACCCAGACCACCGTGGGCAACCCGCAGACGGTGAACCTGACCGCCTCCGGCCTGCCCGCGGGCGTCACCGCCAGCTTCAACCCGGCCAGCGTCACCAGCGGCAACTCCAGCACGCTGACCCTGGCCACCAGCGCCAGCACCCCGGGCGGCACCTACCAGGTGACCGTCACCGGCACCGGCACGGTGACCCACACGGCGACCTTCAGCCTGACCGTCAGCGGCGGGGGCAACCCCTCCGACCCGCCGGACATCAGCCTGGCCAACGTCAAGGCGCACCTGGCGCAGTTCCAGACCATCGCCACCAACAACGGCGGCAACCGCCGCTCGACCGGCCCCGGCTACACCGCCTCGCTCAGCTACGTCGAGCAGAAGCTCCAGGCGGCCGGCTACACCACCACCCGGGTGGCCTGTGGCGCGACCTGCACCCCCGGCTCGGGCGCGAACCTGATCGCGGACTGGCCCGGCGGTGACACCAACCAGGTGATCATGGCGGGCGCGCACCTCGACGGCGTCTCGGCCGGCCCCGGCATCAACGACAACGCCTCCGGCTCCTCGGCCCTGCTGGAGGTCGCGCTGACCCTGGCCTCCCAGAACCCGACCCTCACCAAGCACGTGCGGTTCGGCTGGTGGAGTGACGAGGAGCAGGGGCTCAACGGCTCCGAGGGCTACATCGCCTCGCTCAGCTCCGCCGACCGGGCGAAGATCCAGGTCTACCACAACTACGACATGGTGGGCTCGCGCAACGGCGGCTACTTCATCAACAACATCACCACCACCGCCGCGCAGCACCTGAAGGCCTACTACGACAGCCTGGGCCTGCAGCCGGAGGAGAACGTCGAGGGCGCCAACCGCTCCGACGACGCCTCCTTCCGCAACGCCGGCATCGCCACCTCCGGCGTGGCCGCGGGCGCCAGCGCCACCAAGACCAGCGCCCAGGCCGCCAAGTGGGGCGGCACGGCCGGAGCGGCCTACGACGCCTGCTACCACGCCGCGTGCGACACCTCGACCAACATCAACGACACCGTCCTGAACCGGGCGGCGGACGCCGCGGCCTACGCCATCTGGAAGCTCGCGGTCGGCACCTCCAACCCGACCCAGGACTTCTCCATCTCGGCCGCCCCGGCCTCCGGGACGGTCCAGGCCGGTTCGCCCATCACCACGACGATCGCCACCCAGACCACCGCGGGCAACCCCCAGACGGTGAACCTGAGCGCCTCCGGGCTGCCCTCCGGCGCCACGGCCGCCTTCAACCCGGCCAGCGTCACCAGCGGCAACTCCAGCACGCTGACGATCACCACCACGGCCGCGACCCCCGCGGGCACCTACCAGGTGACGGTCACCGGAGCCGGCACGACCGGCAGCAAGACGACCGTCTACACGCTGACCGTGCAGTCGACCACCCCCGGCCGCACCTTCCGCAACGACACCAACTACACGATCTACGACTACAGCTACATCCAGTCGTCGGTCACCTCCACCGCGACCGGCACCGCGACCTCGCCGGTCAAGGTCGCGGCGACCAGCAACCACACCTGCATCGAGGACCTGGACATCTGGCTGCGCGGCCCGAACGGCACGTGGTACCAGATCAGGACCGCGGGCGGCACCTCCTGCACGGCCTTCGGCAGCCGCACCTGGCAGGTGCCGGTCAGCCAGCAGGCCGGCGGCACCTGGGTGCTGTACATCGAGGACGTCTACGCCGGTGACCAGGGTGTCCTGGACTGGTGGAGCGTCACCGTCTGATCCCGCTAGTCGGCTGGGGGTGTGATCTCCGTCCTGGAGCGCACCCCCAGCTTCCTGAGGAGGGTGGCCACATGGGTCTCGACGGTCCGGCGGGACAGGAAGAGCACCTCGGCTATCTCCTTGTTGGTACGGCCCAGCGCGACCAGCCGGGCCACCTCGCGCTCGCGTTGCGACAGGACTCCACCCCGTCGCAGCGCGGGCGCGCTCACTCCGTGCTCGCGCAGCAGCCGCCGGCACCGGGCCGCGTCGCGGGTGGCCCCCAGCGCGGCGAAGCGCTCGGCCACCTCGGCCAGGACCGTGGCCGCCGCGGTGCTCTTGCCCAGCGCCAGCAGCGCCCCGGCCTCCGACTCCCCGGCCCGAGCCGCCGCGTACGGCTGCGGGATGGCGTCGTAGGTCTCCCGAGCCCGGGCGAAGTGCTCGTAGGCCTCCTCCGGCACGGTCAGCAGCCCCCGGGTCACGTGCAGGCCGGCCCGCGCCGAGGGCGCGTCGAGGCCCGCCAGTCCGGCCTCGAAGTCACCCATCAGCGTGGCGGCCTCCGCCCGCAGCCCGGCCGTCACCAGCGCGGTGACGGCGGCGGGCACGACCTGGTCGCCCCAGGCCCACACGCCCTTGCGGCGCAGCCTGGCCGCCGCCCGCCTGGCCTCCTCCACCGCCCTGGCCACCTGCTCGCGGGCCAGGTGCAGCTCGACCAGCCCGGCCCAGGAGGCCAGCACGAAGGGCAGGTAGAGCGAGTCGGGCGAGTCGCGCCCGGCGGCGTGCAGGTGCGACTCGGCCTCGGTCCACTCCCCGGCGGCCAGGGCGAGCTGGCCCAGCACCAGGCGGGCCTCGACGCCGGCGAAGGGCGAGTCGCGGGTCGTCTCGACCATCGCCTCCGCCCGCGCGGCCAGGCCCTCCCAGCGGCCGATCATCCAGTCGATCCGGAGCGAGACGCCCTGGACCAGGTAGATGGGGAACAGCGCGCCGGTCTCCTCGGCGAGGGCGGTGCCGCGCCTGCCGTACTCCTCGGCCTCCGACAGCCGGCCGAGCGTCACGGCCAGGTCGTAGAGGTTGCAGAGGGTGCGGGCGACCTGGCGGCGCACCGCGGCCGAGGGGTCGCCGGCCGGCAGCCGGGCGGCCAGCGCGCCGGCCTCGGGCCGGCCCACCGACATGGCCAGCGCGGCGCGGTTGCCCGCCACGGCGGCCTGCAGTTCGGGGTCGTCGCCGGCCGCGGCCAGGTGCTCGGCCCGGCGCATCCACTGCTCCTGCACCTCCAGCGGTTCCGGGCCCCAGCCGGGCATCGCCAGGCAGGCCAGCCCGCGCGCGGCCAGGGCCGGGCGCTCGGCCTCCAGGTCGGCGACCGCCGCCATGATCGCCGGCCGGGCGGCGAGCACGTCGCCGAGCTGGCCGTGCAGCATGAGGCCGAGGGAGAGCCGGGCCTCGCCGCGCAGCTCGCGGGAGAGCCGCTCGTCGGCCAGCAAGGGCCGCAGCAGCAGGATCGCCCGCGGGTTGGCCGGTCCTGCCATGGCCAGCCGGCCCAGCGTCAGCACCAGGGGCGGGCGCTCGGCCTCGGGCAGTTCGGGGTCGGCCAGCAGCTCCTCCAGCACCTCGACGGCCACCGGCAGGTCGCCCACCGCCGCCGCGCGGGCCGCGGCGGCCTTGCCGTACTCCAGCCAGGCCGCCAGGTCGCCGGCGCGGCGGGCGTGGAAGGTGAGCTGGACCAGCGGCGGCGGGTCGGCCTCGGCCAGGGCGGCGACGGCGCGGGCGTGGATGAGGCGGCGGCCGGGGCCGGGGATGGTGTCGTAGGCGGCCTCCTGCGCCAGCGGGTGGCGGAAGCCGTACCGGCCGCCGGGATGCTCGTGCAGGACGCCCAGACGCAGCGCCTCCAGCAGGCCCGCGGCGCCGCCGGCGACGGCGGCCAGCTCGTCCTCGCGCACCGGCACCCGTAACACCGCGGCGGCCCGCACGGTCGCCAGCACCTCGGGCGGCAGCCGGTCGAGCTGCTCGGTCATCGCCTCGCGCAGCAGCAGCGGCACCCGGCCCAGCTCAAGGTCGGCGCCGACCGAGCGCAGCAGCTCCTCCACCAGGAAGGGGATCCCGGAGGTACGGCGGTGCAGCCGGTCGGCGAAGCCGGGCGGCAGCTCCCGGCGCTGGAGCAGCCCGGAGGCCAGCCGTCCGACCTGGGCGGCGTCGAGCGGGGTCAGGGAGATGACGGCGCTGGCGGAGCCGAGCGGCAGGCCGGTGACCGGGCGGCGGTAGGTGAGCACCAGCGCCAGGCCTTCCGGCGGCCGGCTGGTGAGGAAGCGCAGCAGTTCGCGGGTGCCGTCGTCGGCCCAGTGCAGGTCCTCGATGACCAGCACCGCGGGCCCGGCGGCGGCCAGCAGCTCGCGCACCGCGCGAAAGAGCCGGTGCCGCTCGGCCGCGGGATCGGCCAGCGGCGGCGGCGCGGGCGGCAGCAGCTCGCCCAGCTCGGGGAGATGGCCGCGCAGTGCGCCGGTGACCGGGTTGAGCCCGGCCAGGGGGCCGGTGACCGGGTTGTTCCCGGCCAGGCGGCCGGGTACCTCGCGCAGGGCCTCGAAGACCGGTCCGTAGGGAAACGGCTCGCGCAACTGGTGGCAGTGGCCCAGCAGCAGGGTGCGGCCGCTCACGCCGCCTTCCGCCGCCGCTCTGACCAGCCGCGTCTTGCCGATGCCCGGTTCCCCCTCGACCAGCGCCACCGAGGGGGGATGCGTCATCGCCTCCCTGAGGACCCGTAATTCGCCCTCACGGCCCACAAGCTCGCTCATGAACGACTCCGTCTGTGTGGCATGCCTTGCCGAAGTTATGCACTTCTTGACACATCCGGTCAATCCCGTCACATCACCGAGTTATTGCGACTTGGTGTCGGTCGTTACCGCCGGCGGTCACGGTGGTGGTGGGTGCGGTGTGCCCGCCACCACCGGCGGGCCCGGTCCTTGGTTCGGCGCTCCCAGCGCACCCGCTCGCCGCGGACGGCCCGCCGGGCGTCGGTGGCGCGCTTCTCCGCCTCCAGGGCCTCCTTCAGGCCCGGCGTGAAGCCGCCGCCGAAGCGGGAGTGGTCCGGCGCGACGAAACGGGTCCCCGGAGTATCGCGCAGCGCCCCCAGCATCGAGGAGACCCAGATCGGGCCGGGCAGCGAGGCGCCCTGCACCGAGCCGTACCCCTGGCCGCCGATGACCACCCCGCGCAGCGGGTGGCGGTAGGAGCCGCGGATGTCGCCGACGCTCACCGCCGCCGCCAGGTCGGGGGTGTAGCCGGCGAACCAGGCCGAGGTGTAGCCGTTGTTGGTGCCGGTCTTGCCGGCCGCGTGCCGGCCGATGCTCTTGCCCTTCATCGTGCCCTGGGTGAACACGCCCTGCAGCACGTGGTTGACGGCGTCGGCCACCTGGCGGTCGATGGCCTGCTCACAGGCGGGCGCCACGACCGTGCGCTTGCCCTCCCGGTCGACGATCTCCACGATCGCCTGCGGGCGGCAGTAGCGGCCCCGGGCGCCGAAGGCGGCGAAGGAGGCGGCGACCGTCACCGGGTCCATCTCGTTGACGCCCAGCGTGAAGGTCGGCACCTCGCGCAGCGGGCCGCCGTCGGCCCGGGCGATCCCCAGCGCGCGGGCGGTCTTGACCACGTTGCACAGGCCGACCTTGCGCTCCAGCATCATGTAGAAGATGTTCACCGACTTCCAGGTGCCGGTGGAGATGCTGTGCGGGCCGCCCTTGCCCTCGCCGCTGGCGTTGTAGACGCGCGCCCCGGGCGCGTTGACCGGCCGGCCGGCGCAGTCGCGGTAGCCCTGGGCGGGCACGAAGTGGCCGGGGGTGCCGAAGCCCTGGTTGAAGCGCCAGCCCTGGGCCAGCGCGGTGGCCAGCGTGTACACCTTGAACGTCGAGCCGGCCTGGAAGCCGAGCCCGCCGCCGTGGGCGACGTCGGCGGCCAGGTTGTAGGTGGTGCGCGGGCCGTTGTTCTTGTTGCCGGGATTGCGGCCGTACTTCTTGCTGACCGCCATCGCCCGGATCCGCCCGGTGCCCGGCTCCACCATCGCCTCGGCCGCGACCTCGGTGTCGGCGGCGTGCACCCGCGCCGAGATCGCCCGGTCGGCGGCCCGCTGCGCCCGCGGGTCGAGCGTGGTGCGCAACACCAGCCCGCCGCGCGCCAGCCGCCGCTGCCGCTCGGCCGCGGTGTTGCCGAACACCGGGCTGGTCAGCAGCTCCCGCTGGACGTACAGGCAGAAGAACGGGTACTCGCTCTCTCCGCAACCGCCCGGCGCGGCGCTCATCCGCAGCCCCAGCGGCGCCTTCTTCGCCCGCGCCGCCGCCGCGGCGGTGATCGTCCCGGACTCGGCCATCCGGTCCAGCACCGTGTCGCGCCGCTGCCGCAGCCGCTCGCGCGCCTGGGCGCCCAGCGAGGGATCGGTGGCGTACGGCGAGCGGACCGTCCCGGCGAGGGTGGCCGCCTGGTTCAGGGTGAGCCGGGCCGCGGTGGTGGAGAAGAAGCGCTGGGCCGCCGCCTCGACGCCGTGCGCGCCGGCGCCGAAGTAGGCGATGTTGAGATAGCGCTCCAGGATCTCGTCCTTGGTGTACTTCTCCTCCAGGGCGAGGGCGTAGCGCAGCTCGCTGACCTTCCGGCCCAGGCTCGGGGCGGTGGCCTGCGCGCGCTCGGCGTCGGTCTCGGCCGACTCCAGCAGGATGTTCTTCACGAGCTGCTGGGTCAGCGAGGAGCCGCCCTGCCGTACGCCGCCCGCCTGGGTGTTGGTCAGAGCGGCGCGCAGCGTGCCGCGGACGTCCAGGCCGCCGTGCTCGTAGAAGCGCGAGTCCTCGACCGCCACGATCGCCCGGCGCATCAGCGGGGCGACCTCGGCCAGCGGCACGGTGGTGCGGTTGGCGGTGTAGAACTGCGCGAACTGCCGGCCGTTCTTGTCCAGGAGCCTGGTCACCTGCGGCAGCGGTTCCTCGCGCGGGGCGGGCGGGAGGTCGACGAAGGTGTCGGCCACGTTCCTGGCCGCCAGCCCGGCCCCGCCCACGGCGGGCAGGGCCAGCGCCGCGGCCAGGACCCCGCCGACGGCTCCGGCCACCCCGAGTTTGAGCACAGTCACGCAAGGTGATCTACGACGGTCGCGTCGTGATCAAACCCCCGCTGCGGATCCTTTACTGATGTTCAGCCCAAGGGAGACGAACTGCTCGAAGGGGTGGTGATAGCCGCGTTCGATGTGGTGCACGCCGCGCAGCGTGGAGGTCCCGTCGGCCACCGCGGCGGCCAGCACCGCGGAGAAGCCCGCCCGGATGTCGGGCAGCGTGACGTCCGCGCCGTGCAACTGCGAGACGCCGCGCACGACCGCCGAGTGCTTGGCGTTGGTGTCGTGGTAGCGGCAGGCCGGACCGCCCAGGCACTGGTCGAAGACCTCGATCTCGCAGCCCATCTTCTTCAGCGCGGGCACGTAGACCAGGCGGTTCTCGAAGACCGTCTCGTGCAGCACCGACATGCCCTTGCTCTGGGTGAACAGGACCATCAGCGGCGTCTGCCAGTCGGTCATGAAGCCGGGGTGGGTGTCGGTCTGCACGGCCGCCGAGCGCAGGCCCTCCGGCGGCTTGGTGGCGCAGAGGTACTCGTCGTTGATCTCGAATTGGGCGCCCATCCGGGCCAGCGTGGTGATCGCGGTGACCAGCCGGTCCTGATGGCAGCCGTGCACCCGCACCTCGCCCCCGGTGACCAGGCCGGCGGCCAGGTAGGAGAAGGCCTCGATGCGGTCGCCGGCCAGCCACGTGGAGGCGCCGTGCAGCCGCTCGACGCCCTCGATCACGATGCGCCGGTCGGGCGACAGCTCGATCAGCGCGCCCATGCGCTGCAGGAACAGCGCGAGCTCGACCACCTCGGGCTCGGTGGCCGCGTTCTTCAGCACCGTCTTGCCCTCGGCCAGCACCGCCGACATCAGGATCGTCTCGGTCGCCCCGACGCTCGGGTAGGGCAGCTCGATCCGGGTGCCCTGCAGGCGCTTGGCCTTGGCGTAGACGCCCGCCTCGTTGACCTCGACCTCGGCGCCCATCTGCCGCAGCGCGTCGACGTGGAAGTCGATCGGCCGCCGGCCGATGGGGTCGCCGCCGACCAGCGGGACGAACGCCTCACCGGCCAGGTGCAGCAGGGGGCCGAGCATCAGGATGGGGATGCGGTTGAGCCCGGTGTACTCCTCGGGCACCTTCGGGTTGATCTGCGCGCCGCGCTCGATGCGGATCTCGGAGCCGTCGAGCTCGACGTTGATGCCGAGGGCCCGGAGCATGGCCGCGGTGATGCCGACCTCGCCCACCTCGGGCGCGTTGTGGATGGTGCTCTGCCCGCCGCCCAGCATGGCGGCGACCATGTGCTTGGAGACGCCGTTCTTCGACCCCCGGACCACCACGTCCCCGCGCAGCGGGCCGGAGGGCTCGATCAGCCAGACCTCTTCGTCGTTCACGGGTTCATTCACGGGCCCAACCGTAGTCCTTGAGGTCCACGGCGGCCGACACCTCCTCGATCGACGGGGGCTCGCCCTGGGGGTCGCGCTGCCAGGCGTCCACCCGCAACGCGTACTCCTGGTTGGCCTCGGCGAAGGGGCGCATCACCGCCTCGTAGGCGGCCAGCGCCTGCGGCAGCGGGGCCCGGCCCAGCTCACCGGCCAGCACGTACGCGCCGACCATGGCCAGCGTGGTGCCCTGCCCGGACAGCGGCGAGGCGCAGTAGCCGGCGTCGCCGACCAGGGTGACGCGGCCCCGGCTCCAGGACGGCAGGTGGATCTGCGCCATGGAGTCGAAGTGGAAGTCGGGCGCCAGGCGCATCTCCTTCAACATCCTCGGCACCTCCCAGCCGTCGGCGCCGAAGCGCTCCTCCAAGGCGCGGTAGTGGCCCTCGCGGTCGCGGTGGTCGAAATCGGAGCCGTCGGCGTAGAAGCCGAGCAGCGCCCGGGCCTCGGCGTTGTCACGCGCGCTGTACAGGCCCGCCATGCGGTCGGCCTCGCGGTAGAAGGTCTGCCAGCGGTCCAGGCCGGTGAAGTTCGCGGTGGTGAAGACGGCCAGCATCGTGCCCAGGTGCCGGATGTGCTCCCGCTCCGGGCCGAAGGCCAGGCGGCGGGTGGTGGAGTGCAGCCCGTCCGCGCCGACGATCAGGTCGAACCGCTCGCCGGGGGCGCGCTCGAAGCCGACCTCGCCGCTCTCGGGGTCGAGGGCGGTCAGGCTGTCGTCGAAGCGGTAGGCGGCCCGCTCGCGGGTGGCATCGTACAGGACGCGGGCCAGGTCGTCGCGGAGCAGTTCGACGTCGGGGCTGCCGACCTTGCCGCCGGTCAGCGTCTCCTCGGTGGTGGAGTGCAGCACCGTGCCGTCGCCGTCGACGAAGGACATGCCGCGCATGCCGGTCGCGTGCTCGCGGATCGCCTCCAGCAGGCCCATCCGCTCGGCCACCGTCAGCGCAGCGCCGCGCACGTCGATCGCCTGGCCGCCGGGGCGGATCGAGGGCGCCCGCTCGACCACCGTGACGTCGTGACCGCCGCGGGAGAGCCAGAAAGCCAGGGCGGGACCGGCGATGCTCGCGCCGGAGATCAGAATCTTCATGTCGTTGAATGTACGGCGTACGCAACCCGTCCCACAAGCCGGTTTGTCACTTTCTGTACTAGGATAGACAGGCTGCCGTGTACTAGGACAGAGGAGTTCGCGTGACCGCCCCCTACCTCAGGATCGCCGACGACCTGCGCCGCCGCCTGGCGCGGCTGCGCCCCGGCGACCGGGTGCCCTCCACCCGCCAGCTCGTCCGCGACCAGGGCGTCGCCCTGGCCACCGCCGCCAAGGCGCTCGACGTGCTGCGGCAGGAGGGGCTGATCGAGGCGGTGCCCAGGGTCGGCTACGTCGTCGCGGCACCCGCCCGGCCGCGGCCCCGCCGCCGGCCCGCCGCCGACGCGCTCGACGTCGGGCGGATCGTCGCCGCCGCGCTCGACCTGGCCGACGAGGAGGGCCTCGATGCGGTCTCCATGCGCGGCCTGGCCGGGCGGCTGGGCGTGCCCGCGATGTCGCTCTACCGGCACGTGCCGGACAAGGACGCGCTGATCGTGCTCCTGGGCGACGCCGGATTCGCCGACTTCGCCGAGCCCGAGCAGGTCACCGGCTGGCGGGACCGGCTGGCGGCCTCCGCCCGCGCGCAGTGGGCGCTCTACCGGCGCCGGCCCTGGCTGGCCCAGCTCAACCCGCTCGGCCGGCCCATCCCCTCGCCCAACCTGGCACGGCACGCCGACTTCATGATGGCCTCGCTCGAAGGACTCGGACTCAGCGCCGACACGCAGATGACCCTGCACATCACCCTGTTCAGCTACGTGCGCGGCATCGCCGCCAACCTGGAGGCCGAGGCCCGCGCCCAGGCCGAGAGCGGCGTCGACGAGGACGACTGGATGGACCGGCAGGGCCGGGAGTTCGAGGCGCTGGCCGCCACGGGGAGCTATCCGGCCTTCGCGCGGGTGCTGGGCGGGCTCGCGGCCGGGTATGACTTCAACCTGGACACGCTGTTCGAGTTCGGGCTCAACGCGCTGCTAGAGGGATTTGCCGGGATAATCCGCGAGGCGGGTTACGATCGAGCGGATCCGGAGCTTTTCTGAGGAGTGTGACGTGGGGCGGCAGTTGCGGGTGTTCGCGGTGACCGTTGCCGCTCTCCTGGCCCTCGGGGTGCTCGCCGGGCTGGCCTGGTCGTGGGTCTCGCCCCGGCCGCCGTACATCGAGACGCAACGCGGGCCGCTGCTGGCCGACCCCACCACCCAGGCGCTCATCGCCGCCGACGGCTGGTTCGCGGTGATCACCGGCGTGCTCGCCCTGGCCAGCGGGCTCATCGCCTGGCGTTTCACCCGCCGCGACGGCCTGGGCGCCGTCCTCGGCCTCTTCCTCGGCGGCAGCGCCGCCTCGCTGGTCACCTACTGGGTCGGCACCCGCTTCACCCTCGGCGCGGCGACCATCGCCGCCGCCGCGCCCGGGCTCGACATCGTCGCCGGGCCGCTCGACCTCACCGCCCGCGGGGTGCTGGTCACCTGGCCCTTCCTCGCCCTCGGCGTCTACGCCGCCATCGAGGGCGTGCTCGCCTACCGGCGCTCGCCCATGCGCAAGCCGTACGGCGAGCCGGGGATCACAGGTCTGGACGGCGGGAGCCGTACCCTGTGACCAGCTCGAACGCGCGGGCGAAGCGCAGCACCCGGGCGTCGTCGAAGGGCCGCCCGATCAGCTGCACCCCGACCGGCAGCCCCCCGGGCGTGAAGCCGGCCGGCACGCTGGCGGCCGGCGCGTGCAGCACCGAGATCCAGTACGCCGAGCGCATCCAGGCCAGGTAGTCGGGCAGCGGCTCGCCGTTGATCTCGCTCACGTACGGCTGCTCCACCGGGAACGGCGGCACCTGGCTGACCGGCGCCAGCAGCAGGTCGTAGTCGTCGAAGAAGCCGGCCATCCGCGCGTACAGCGAGGTGCGCGCCCGCTCGGCCCGGGCCAGGTCGTCGCCGCTCACCCGCCGCCCCTGCTCGACGTTCCAGGCCACGTTCGGCCCGACGCCCTCCAGGTCGCCGAAGGCCAGCGCGTAGTACCAGGCCCGGTAGACGCGGAAGGCCTCCTCGGCCTCCGACAGATCGAGATCGACCTGCTCCACGTGCGCGCCCAGCGCCTCGAACACGCCCGGCGCGGTGGCGGTCACCGCCGCGGTCCCGGCGTCCACCGGCAGCCCGCCCAGGTCGGGGGAGTAGGCCACGCGCAGTCCTCGCACCGACAGCTCGGGGTCGGGGACGAACTCCTCCTTGATCGCGTACGGCGAGCGCGGGTCGAACCCGGCCATCGCCCGCAGGAACAACGTCAGGTCCTCCACGGTCCGCGCCATCGGCCCGGGCGTGGCGAGGGTGAACCACGCCGCGCTCCCGCCCGGGTCCGGCACCCGGCCCGGCGTCGGGCGCAGCCCCACCACGTTGCAGAAGGAGGCCGGGTTGCGCAGCGAGCCGCCCATGTCCGAGCCGTCGGCCAGCGGCACCAGCCCCGCCGCCAGCGCCGCCGCCGCGCCGCCGCTCGACCCGCCCGCGCTGCGGGAGCGGTCGTAGGGGTTGCGGGTGGCCCCGAACACCTCGTTCACCGTGTGCGAGCCGGTCCCGAACTCCGGCGTGTTGGTCTTGCCGAGCGAGATCGCGCCCGCCGCCCGCAGCCGCCGCACGATCAGGTCGTCCTCGGCGGGCACGTGCCCGGCGAACAGCGGCGAGCCGTACGTGGTGCGGACCCCGGCGGTGTCGACCAGGTCCTTGTGCGCGATCGGCAGGCCGTGCAGCAGGCCCTCGGGAGCCCGCCGGTCGGCCTCGGCGGCCTGGCGCAACGCGCTCTCGGCGCTCAGCGTGACGATGGCGTTGAGCTCGGGATTGACCTTGGCGATCCGGTCGAGGTGCGCGCGGGTCAGCTCCACGGCGCTGATCTGCCGGGTGCGCAGCAGCGTGAGCATCTCGCTCGCGCTCAGGTAGTGCAGTTCGCTCACCTCACCGATCCTGCCGCACCGGGCCGCGCCGGGCGATGGCACCCCTTGCGCGGCCTGCCCGGCGAAGCTGGCAAACCTCCACATACCCTGATGAGAGTTCTCTCATCGGCCTCTCATCGGTGGGAGAGGGCTCGTGGCTTAGCGTCGGGTCATGAGCCGCAGGACCCCGCTGGCCTGGGCAGTGGCCGGAGCGATGCTCGCCCTCGTGGTCTTCGCCCTGGTGCGGGTGGCGAGCGCGGGCGAACCCGACCTGGGCGGCCCCGTGGTCATCACGCCGGTGGTCAGCACGCCGCGGGTCACCCCCAGCACCGCCCCGGCGCCCCGGCCGGACGTGACGAAGGAGCAGAGGACGGAGCGGGTGCCCCGCGCCCCGCAGGACGACGATGACGACGACTGAACCCCGCGGACCGGGCCGGTGAGCGCCCGCTTCCGCATCGTGGCCTGGATGCTCGCCGTCGTCGGCCTCGCCCTGGCCGTCGCCATCACCGCCGCCGCCACCGTGCTGCTCGCCCGCGAGGACCAGGTGATCAACGACGAGCTGCGCAACGAGGCCGGCAAGCTGCGCGGCTACGTCGCCCAGCGCCCGGCTCCCGATGTCGAGGCGCTGTTCGCCGACTACCTGCGGGTCAACGTCGCCGACCGCTGGGAGTCCTTCTTCACCCTGGTCGACGGCCGTCTCACCGCCCGCTCCGGAGCCGCGCCGCCGCCCGGCCTGGCCGCCCGCGTCGCCACGCTCGGCACCGACGAGACCGGCTGGTACGACACCCCCGGCGGGCTGCTGCGCTACGGCGCCCTGCCGGTCAGCGCCGTCGGCGACGCGCGGCGCGGGCACTTCGTCATCGTCGTCGACTACGACCGCCACCGCGCCGAGGTCGTCGACGCCCTGCGCGTGCTGGCCCTGTCCGCCCTCGGCGGGCTGGCCATGGCCGGCGCGGCCGGCTGGTTCGTCGCCGGCCGCGTGCTCTCCCCGGTCCGGCTGGTACGGCAGGCGGCCGAACGCATCGGCGACTCCGCCGACCTCACCCGCCGCCTGACCGTCGTCGGCAACGACGACGTCGCCGCGCTCGCCCGGACCTTCAACCACATGCTCCACCGCCTGGAGCGGGCCTTCGCCACCCAGCGGGAGTTCCTCGACGACGCCGGGCACGAGCTGCGCACCCCCATCACCGTCGTCCGCGGCCACCTGGAGCTCATGGGCGACGACCCCGCCGAACGCGCCGAGACCCTCGCCCTGGTCACCGACGAGCTCGACCGGATGAGCCGGATCGTCGAGGACCTGCTCACCCTCGCCAAGGCCGAGCAGCCCGGCTTCGTCGAACCCGACGCGGTCGAACTGGCCGACCTCACGGTGAGCGTGGTCGCCAAGGCCCGGGCGCTGGGGGAGCGGACTTGGCGGATCGACTCGCTGGCCGAGGCGGTCGTGCCGGCCGACCGGCAACGGCTCACCCAGGCGCTCATGCAGCTCGCCGCCAACGCCGTCCGGCACACCGCGCCCGGCGGGGAGATCGCGGTCGGCTCCGCGCTGCGGGACGGGGTGGCCGAGCTCTGGGTGCGCGACGACGGGCCCGGCGTGCCGCCCGAGGACCGCGAGCGCGTCTTCCAGCGTTTCGTGCGCGGGCAGGGCTCCGGTGGCGCCGGGCTCGGCCTGGCCATCGTCCGCTCCATCGCCGAGGCGCACGGCGGACGGGTGCGGGTGGAGGACGGCGCCCGCTTCGTGATCACCATCCCGGCGGAAGAGGAGTCAGTGGCATGAACCGGATTCTGATCGCCGAGGACGAGCGGCGGATCGCCAGCTTCGTGGAGAAAGGCCTGCGCGGCCACGGCTTCGTCACCACCGTCGTCGAGGACGGCGAGGCGGCCTACGAGTACGCCCGCAGCGGCCGCTTCGACCTCATGGTCCTCGACATCGGGCTGCCGCTCGCCGACGGCTTCACCGTGCTGCGCCGCCTGCGCGAGGACCGCGTCTCCCTGCCGGTGATCATCCTCACCGCGCGGGACAGCGTCGCCGACAAGGTCGCCGGGCTGGAGGGCGGGGCCGACGACTACGTGCCCAAGCCCTTCGCCTTCGAGGAACTCCTCGCCCGGGTACGGCTCCGCCTGCGCGGCGCCCCCGCGCCCGAGGCCACCGTGCTCCGGGTGGGGGAGCTGGCCCTCGACCTGCGCAGCCGCCGGGCGCACGTCGCCGGGCGGGTGGTCGAGCTGTCCACCCGGGAGTTCACCCTCGCCGAGGTCTTCTGCCGCCACCCCGACCAGGTCCTCACCCGGGAGCAACTGCTCAGCCAGGTGTGGGGGTTCGACTTCGACCCCGGCTCCAACGTGGTGGACGTGTACGTGCGTTACCTGCGGCGCAAGCTCGGCGCCGACCTCATCGAGACCGTCCGGGGGGCGGGGTACCGGCTGCGGGGCGGATGAGAGGGGTCTCACCCGGGGCTCACCTTGGTTCCATCGCCGGCTTCGAGGCTGGGAGCAGCACACAGAACCGCTCCCTTCATCCTCCGGAGGAACCGATGGAACTCAAGCCCGCCCTGCTCGCCCTGGCCCTCGTCGCCGGCACCGGCACCACCCTGACCACCCTGACCGCCACCCCGTCCCACGCCACCCCGCTCGTCCAGACCACCGCCACCGACGACCGCGACGACCGCGACGACGACCGGGACGACCGGGATGACCAGGACGACCGGGATGACCAGGACGACCGGGATGACCAGGACGACCGGGATGACCAGGACGACCGGGATGACCAGGACGACGAGCCCGGCGACGACGACCGCGACGATCGGGACGACGACCGGGGCGGCGATGACCGCGACGACCGGGATGACGACCAGCCGCGGGGTGGCGTGGACACCGGTAAGGGCGGCGTCTCCCGCGATGCCGACGATGACGACGACGACCAGCCGCAGGGCGGGGTCGACACGGGCCACGGGGGCACCGCCACCACCACCGCCGCAGAAACCGCCGCCACCTCGGCTACCTCCGCCGGGTCGGCCGCCTCCGCCAGCTCGGGTGACGCTGCGGTCGGTGGCCCGCTCGGTGACACCGCCAAGGTCGCCACCGCCTCCACGCCCGTGCCGGACCCCGGCACGGGCGTCGGGGTGCCGCTGGCCCTGACCGGTGCCGCCGGGCTGATGGCGCTGGGCGGCGGCGCGTGGTGGCTGCGGCGCCGCACCACCCAGGCGGGCTGACCGATGCCGATCACCCCAGCCCTGCTCCTCACGCCCGCCCTGGCCCTGACCCTCACCTCGGCGTCCCTCACCTCGGCGTCCCTCACCTCGGCGTCCCTCACCACGGGCCACCCGGCCGCCGCGACCCTGCCCACCACCGTCACCGCCGAAGGCCGGGGCACGACCGCCCATCAGGACGTCGCCCGCCCCGTCCGGTTGCGCATCCCGTCCATAGCCGTGGACTCCCGGATCATCCCCCTCCCCCTGGACCGCCACGGCCGCCTGGTCGCCCCGAAGGGCTACCACGTGACAGGCTGGAACGTCGCGGGCCCGGAGCCGGGCGAGCCGGGCGCGGCCGTGATAGCCGGCCACGTCGACTCGAAGACCGGCCCGGCCGTCTTCCACCGCCTCCGCAAGCTCACCAAGGGCGCGAAGATCCACGTGACTCGGGCCGACGGCACCACGGTGACGTTCAAGGTCACCAAGACCGCCCGCTACCCGAAGAACCGCCTGCCGAGCAAGAAGGTGTACGGCGGAGCCCGCACCCCCGAGCTCCGCCTGATCACCTGCGGCGGCGCCTTCGACCGGACCAGGGGCAGCTACCGCGACAACATCGTCGTCTTCGCCCGCTGACCCCGGCGAACCAAACCCGGCGCCTCCGGGGCCGGACTTCTGGTGATCTACACCGTAAAGGCCCGCCCCGGAGTGTGCCCGAACGCCTTCCGGAACACCTCGATGAACGCGCTCGGCGAAGACCACCCGCACCGCACCGCCACCGAGGTCACCGGCACCCCCTCCGCCAGCAGCACCACCGCCCGATGCAGCCGCACCTGCGTTCGCCACTGCCGGAACCCCATCCCGAACTCGCTCCTGAACAGCCGGGCCAGCGTCCGCTCCCCGGCCCCGACGGCCCGGCCCAGCTCGCGCAGCCCGCGCGGATCGGCCGGGTCGTCACGGACCAGCCGGCACACCGCCGCCAGCCGGGGATCGCGCGCGGCGGGCACGTGCACCGGCTGCCCCGGCGCCCGGCGCAGCCGGTCGACCAGCACCCCGCGCAGCCGTTCCCGCTCGCCGCCGGGCAGGTCCGCCTCCCCGCTGTAGGCGAGGATCAGCTCCCGCAACAGCCCGGTGACCGCCACCACCGCCGGCCGTTCCCAGCCGGCCCCCGGCTCGTCGAGCGCGGTCCGCTCCGTCGGGGCCAGCCCCACCAGCCGCAGCTCCGTCGGCCCGTGCGCCCGGTGGGCGTGCACGGTCCCGGCCGGGATCCACAGGGCCCGGCTCGCGGGCGCCACCCACGCCCCGGCCTCGGTGATCACCTCGACCACGCCGCGGCCCGCGTACACGAGCTGGTGCCCGTCGTGCCGGTGCGCATCGATCGACGCCCCGGCGTCCAGGAGCCGCCGTCCGGTGGGCGGGTGGGGAGTATGGCGGGTTTTCGACATCACCTGGCACTCTAACGAAAGCGCGCCACCCGGCCGGAGCCGGAGGATGCTCCCATGGCGAATCACAAGGTCACCCTCCTCGCCACCGGTCACGCCTGCGTGGACTTCTACCAGGGCGCGGTTCCCGCGATGGTCCCGTTCCTGGTCGCCGAGCGCGGCTACGGCTACGTCGCCGCCTCGGGCGTCGTGCTGGCGCTGACGCTGCTGTCGTCGGTGGTCCAGCCGTTGTTCGGCGCCGCCGCGGACCGGCTGCGGATGCCGTGGCTGGTTCCGGTGAGCATGACCACCGCCGGGCTGGGCCTGGCGGCGGGCGGGCTGAGCGACTCCTACGCGCTGACCTGGCTCGCGGTCGCGCTGACCGGTCTCGGCGTGGCCGCCTACCACCCGGAGTCGGCCCGGCTGGCCCGGGCGGCCAGCGGCGGCAGCCATGTGGCGATGAGCTGGTTCTCCCTCGGCGGCACGCTGGGCTTCGCGCTCGCGCCGGTGCTGGTGACGCCGTTGCTGGCCGCCGGGGGGCTGGCGGCTTCGCCGTACCTGGTGGTGCCGGGGTTGCTCGGCGCGGTGCTGACGGTGGCGGCGATGCGGCGCGGCGGCGGCCCGGCGGCGGCGAGCCGCCCGGCGGCGGACGCCGCCGACGACTGGCCAAGCTTCGTGCGGCTGGGGCTGGTGATGGTCTGCCGCTCGATCGCCTACGTCGGGCTGAGCGCCTTCGTGGCGCTGTACGCCGGCGGCGGGACGGCCGGGGCGGTGGCGCTGTTCCTGCTGTTCGCGGGCGGCTCGGCCGGAACCGTGCTCGGCGGGAAGCTGGCCACGCGCTGGGGCCGGGTACGGGTGCTCCGCTGGGCGTACGCGCTGGCCGTGCCCGCGGTGGCCGGGGTGGTCGTCGCCCCGCATGTCGCGGTCTTCCTGGCCGGGGTCGCGCTCTACGTGCCGTTCTCGCTGCACGTGACGCTCGGGCAGGACTACCTGCCCACCCGGGTCGGTACGGCCAGCGGCGTCACCCTGGGTCTCGCGGTCAGCGTCGGCGGCCTGGCCAGCCCGCTCATCGGCGCCGTCGCCGAGGCGAGCACGCTCGGCACGGCGCTGGCGGTGCTGCCCGTCTTCGCCGCCCTGGCCTGGCTCCTCGCCCGCCCCCTGGCCGAGCCCGCCCTCCGCGTCCCGGCCTGAGCCGCCGCGACCGAGGCTCAGCCCAGCTTGGCGATCGGGGCGGTGACCCCCTGGGTCAGGTCGAGCAGGTTCTTCGGCGCCGTCTCGATCTGCAGCCCGCGCCGCCCCGCCGAGAAGTAGATCGTGTCGAACTCCAGCGCCGAGGCGTCGAGCACGGTGGGCAGCCGCTTGCGCTGGCCGAGCGGGCTGATCCCGCCGACCACGTAGCCGGTCACCCGCTCGACCTTGGCCGCCTCGGCCATCGCCGCCCGCTTGCTCTTCAGCGCCGCGGCGAACGCCTTGAGGTCGAGCCTGCCCGCCACCGGCACGACCGCGACCGCCAGGCCGCTCTCCACCTCGGCGACCAGCGTCTTGAAGATCCGCTCGTACGGCACGCCGAGCGCGTCGGCCGCCTCCTCGCCGTAGGCCTGGGCCGAGGCGTCGTGCTCGTAGGGATGCAGGGTGAAGTCGACGCCGGCCCCGGTGAGTGCCACCGTGGCAGGGGTGCCCTGCCCGCCCTTCTTAGCCTTGCTCACGAAGGCGATCGTAGCGTCCGGCCGTCCACGACACGCCCGCCCGATCGTCCGCATGGTGGACAATTCGGGAGTCAGCAAGCGGACTCCGTAGACTGTGCAGGTGATTTCCCGTATCGACCTGCGCGACGGCCTCCCCGAGGACCTGCGCGACGTGCTGCCCCGCGCCGAACTCGACGTGGAAGCCGCCCTGGAGAAGGTGCGGCCCATCTGCGAGGACGTGCATCATCGTGGGGCGGCAGCCGTACGGGAGCTGACCGCCAGGTTCGACGGGGTCGAGATCGAGACCGCCCGGGTCCCGGCCGAGGCGCTTGAGCGCGCCCTGGCCGAGCTCGACCCGCGGGTGCGCGCGGCGCTGGAGGAGTCGATCAGGCGGGCCCGCCTGGTCCACCGCGACCAGCGGCGCACCGACACCACCACCCAGGTCGTGCCCGGTGGCACGGTGACCGAGCGCTGGGTGCCGGTCGACCGCGTGGGGCTGTACGTGCCGGGCGGCCGGGCGGTGTACCCGTCGTCCGTGGTGATGAACGTGGTCCCGGCGCAGGAGGCCGGGGTGGCCTCGCTGGCGGTGACCAGCCCGGCGCAGAAGGAATTCGGCGGGCTGCCGCACCCGACCATCCTGGCCGCGTGCGCGCTGCTGGGCGTGGACGAGGTCTACTCCGTCGGCGGCGCGCAGGCGGTGGCGATGTTCGCCTACGGCACCGAGGAGTGCCCGCCGGCGACGATGGTCACCGGTCCCGGCAACATCTGGGTGGCCGCGGCCAAGCGGCTGCTCAAGGGCCGCATCGGCATCGACTCCGAGGCCGGGCCGACCGAGGTCGCGGTCCTGGCCGACCGCACCGCCGACCCGGTGTACGTGGCCGCCGACCTGATCAGCCAGGCCGAGCACGACGTGATCGCCGCCGCGGTGCTGATCACCGACAGCGAGGAGCTGGCCGAGGCGGTGGCCGCGGAGCTGCCGGGCCAGGTGGCCGCGACCAAGCACAGCGAGCGCATCACCGAGGCGCTGACCGGCCGCCAGTCCGGCATCGTGCTGGTCAAGGACCTGGAGGACGGCATCCGGGTGGCCGACGCCTACGCGGCCGAGCACCTGGAGATCCACACGGCCGACGCCGCGGCGGTGGCCGCCCGCATCAGGAACGCGGGCGCGATCTTCGTGGGCGGTTACGCCCCGGTCAGCCTGGGCGACTACCTGGCCGGGTCCAACCACGTGCTGCCCACCGGCGGCTGCGCGTGCCACTCCAGCGGCCTGTCGGTGCAGACCTTCCTGCGCGGCATCCACGTGGTCGACTACACCCGCGAGGCGCTGGCCGAGGCGGCCGAGCACGTCAGCGTGCTCGCCGACGCCGAGGACCTGCCCGCCCACGGCGCCGCCGTGCGCGCCCGCTTCGGCTGGCAGATCCCGCGGGCCGCCGGGGAGCAGGGCGGGGTACGGCAGGCGGAGCATACCGGCGAGGGCCCCGCGACCGACCCGACCACCGCCTGAAAGAGAACCCCGTGAACCTCGACGACCTGCCGATCCGCGACGACCTGAGAGGGCTGAAGGCCTACGGCGCGCCGCAGCTCGACGTCGCCGTGCGGCTCAACACCAACGAGAACCCCTACCCGCCGAGCCCCGAGCTGGCCGGCGCGCTGGCCGACCGGGTGCGGGTGAGCGCCGCCGAGCTCAACCGCTACCCCGACCGCGACGCGCTGGAGCTGCGCGCGGGCCTGGCCGCCTACCTGGGCCACGGCCTGGACGCGAGCCGGCTGTGGGCGGCCAACGGCTCCAACGAGGTGCTCCAGCAGATCCTGCAGGCCTTCGGCGGCCCCGGCCGCCGGGCGATGGGCTTCGAGCCGTCGTACGCCATGCACCCGCTGATCACCACCGGCACCAACACCGCGTGGGTGGGCGGCGCCCGTGAGGCCGACTTCTCGCTCGACCCGGTCAAGGCGGTCGCCGCGATCGCCGAGCACGACCCGGACATCGTCTTCCTGACCTCGCCGAACAACCCGACCGGCACCGCGATGCCGCTGGAGGCCATCGCCGCGGTCGCCCGCGCCGCGCGCGGCATGGTCGTGGTGGACGAGGCCTACTTCGAGTTCGCCCGCACCGGCACGCCCAGCGCGCTCACCCTGCTGCCGGAGCATCCGCGGCTGATCGTCACCCGCACGATGTCGAAGGCCTTCGCCATGGCCGGCACCCGGCTGGGCTACCTGGCCGCGCACCCGGCGGTGGTCGAGGCGCTGCTGCTGGTGCGCCTGCCGTACCACCTGTCGGCGCTGACGCAGGCGGCGGCGCTGACCGCCCTGGACTTCCGCGAGGAACTGCTGGGTTCGGTGCAGCGGTTGCGCGAGGAGCGTGACGCGACGGTGAGCTGGCTGCGCGGGCGCGGGCTGGAGGTGGCCGACTCCGACGCCAACTTCGTGCTCTTCGGCCGCTTCGCCGACCGGCGCAAGGTGTGGGAAGGGCTGCTGGAGCAGGGCGTGCTGATCCGCGAGGTGGGGCCGCCGGAGTGGCTGCGGGTGTCGATCGGCACCGAGCAGGAGATGTCGGCATTCCGCGAGGCTTTGGAGAACGTGCTGTGAACAGAACCGGCCGCATCGAGCGCGTCACGAAGGAGACCTCGGTCCTGGTCGAGGTCAACCTCGACGGCACGGGCCTGGTCGACGTCACCACCGGGGTCGGCTTCTACGACCACATGCTCGCCCAGCTCGGCAAGCACGGCCTGTTCGACCTGACCGTGAAGACCGAGGGCGACCTGCACATCGACTCGCACCACACGATCGAGGACACCGCGCTCGCGCTGGGCGCCGCCTTCCGCGAGGCCCTGGGCGACAAGTCCGGCATCCGGCGGTACGGCCACGCGTCCTGCCCGCTCGACGAGGCGCTCGCCGAGGTCACCGTCGACCTGTCCGGCCGGCCGTACCTGGTGCACCACGAGCCCGACGGCATGGCTCCGATGATCGGCCCGACCTACGACACGACGATGACGCGGCACATTCTCGAGTCGTTCGTCGCGCAGGCGGCCATCTGCCTGCACGTGCGCGTGCCGTACGGCAGGAACGCCCATCACATCGTCGAGGCCCAGTTCAAGGCACTGGCCCGCGCGCTGCGTGCGGCCTCGGAGCCCGACCCGCGTGCCACCGGCATCCCGAGCACCAAGGGCGTCCTATGAGCATGCCGGGCAACTGGACCGCGGTAGCGATGATCTTCGTCGGCCTGTTCCTGGTCGGCGGCGTGGTCTCTCTGTTCAAGCAGGGCATGAAGGCGGGCGCGGCGGTCTGCGGCGTGCTGGCCGTCCTGGCGATCACGGCGGGGGTGTTGTGGTGGTGAGCAAGCCGGACGTGGTGGTCCTCGACTACGGCTCGGGCAACCTCCGCTCGGCCGAACGCGCACTGGTGCGAGCCGGCGCGAACGTCACGGTGAGCGCCGACTTCGACGCGGCCCTGGCCTGCGACGGCCTGTTCGTGCCCGGCGTGGGCGCCTTCGAGGCGTGCATGCGCGGCCTGAAGTCGGTGCGCGGCGACACCATCATCGGCCGCCGCCTGGCCGGCGGCCGGCCCGTGATGGGCGTCTGCGTGGGCATGCAGATCCTGTTCGAGCGCGGCGTCGAGCACGGCGCCGAGACGCCGGGCTGCGGCGAGTGGCCGGGCACGGTCGACCGCCTCGACGCCCCGGTCCTGCCGCACATGGGCTGGAACACCGTCAAGGCGCCCGAGGGCAGCCTGCTGTTCGCCGGGCTGGACGCCGGCACGCGCTTCTACTTCGTGCACTCCTACGCCGCCCGCACCTGGGAGCTGACGCCCGGCGACGGGTTCGCCGCGCCGCTGGTGACCTGGGCCGAGCACGGCGAGCCGTTCGTCGCCGCGGCCGAGAACGGCCCGCTGGTCGGCACCCAGTTCCACCCGGAGAAGTCCGGCGACGCCGGCGCCGCTCTCCTGCGGAACTGGGTCAGCAGCCTTGAGTAAGGAGCGCGCCAGGCGCCGGGCCGAACGTGAGGCCCAGCGCGCCGAGGCCGCCCGGCGCAACGAGCGCCGCATGGCCCGCAGGTCGCGCCGCCAGGCGCTGGCCGCCCGCCTGAGGCCCCGCCCGGTCCGCATCGCGCGGCAGGGCGGGGTGCTCGCCCGGCGGCGGCGCGTCCAGAACGCCGTGGTCGCCCTGGCCTTCCTGCTGGTCCAGGCGCTGGTCTGGATCGTCTGGGGCTCCTGGGCCGCGAGCCTGGCCGCGCTCGTGCTGTCGGTGCTGCTCGTGCCCGTGATCGTGACTCTCGCATTCGACCGGAGGAACTAGATGACGTTCGTACTGCTGCCCGCCGTCGACGTGGCGGGCGGCCAGGCCGTGCGCCTCGTCCAAGGGGAGGCGGGCACCGAGACCGGCTACGGCGATCCGCTGGCCGCCGCGCTCGCCTGGCAGGAGGCCGGCGCGGAGTGGATCCACCTGGTCGATCTCGACGCCGCCTTCCGGCGCGGGTCCAACCACGAGATCACCCGCCGGATCGTGGCCGAGGTGGACGTCAAGGTCGAGCTGACCGGCGGCATCCGCGACGACGAGAGCCTCGCCGCCGCGCTGGCCACCGGCTGCGCCCGGGTCAACATCGGCACCGCCGCGCTGGAGAACCCCGAGTGGTGCCGCAAGGTCCTGGCCGAGCACGGCGAGCGGATCGCGATCAGCATCGACGTGCGCGGCACCCGCGTGGCCACGCGCGGCTGGACCGAGGAGCGCGGCGACCTGTGGGACCTGGTCGCCCGCCTGGAGGAGGAGGGCTGCCCGCGCTACGTGGTCACCGACGTGACCAGGGACGGCATGCTCGGCGGCCCCAACCTCGACCTGTATCGCGAGCTTTGCTCCCGTACCGCCAAGCCCGTGGTCGCCAGCGGCGGTGTTTCCTCCCTGGAGGATCTGGTGGCCCTGGCGTCACTGAGCAGTGACGGTCTCGAGGGTGCCATCGTGGGCAAGGCGCTCTACGCTCGTGCTTTCACGCTTCAGCAGGCGTTGGGGGCGGTATGAGGCGTTCGGGGAACCGGGTCTTCTCGGGTGGCATCTGGGAAGAGCGTTACGGTTACGCCAGGGCGGTGATCGCCGGCCCGAGAGTGGTGGTGTCGGGCTGTACCTCCACCGTCGAGGGCGAGGTCGTGCACGTCGGCGACGCCTACCGGCAGAGCCTGACCGCCATGGAGATCGCGCTGGCCGCGATCACGGCCGGCGGGCTGGCCAAGGAGGACGTGGTCATGGTCCGCTACTACGTGGTCGACGACCGGGCCTACGACGAGTTCGGCAAGGCCTTCTTCGAGACGTTCGGCAAGGTACGGCCGGCCTGCACCGGGGTGCGGGTGGCCGGTCTGGTGGACCCGCGGATGCTGGTCGAGGTAGAGATCGAGGCGTACAGGGCATGACGGTCGCGGTTCGGGTCATCCCGTGTCTGGACGTGGACGCGGGCCGGGTGGTCAAGGGCGTCAACTTCGAGAACCTGCGCGACGCGGGTGACCCCGTCGAGCTGGCGCGGCGCTACGACGAGGAGGGTGCCGACGAGCTGACCTTCCTCGACATCACCGCCTCCTCGGGGGAGCGGGAGACCATGGTCGAGGTGGTGCGCCGCACCGCCGAGCAGGTCTTCATCCCGCTCACCGTCGGCGGCGGGGTGCGGTCGGTGGAGGACGTCAACCGGCTGCTGCGCGCCGGGGCGGACAAGGTCTCCTTCAACACCGCCGCCATCGCGCGGCCGGAGTTGCTGACCGAGGCCTCCAAGCGGTTCGGCGCGCAGTGCGTGGTGCTCTCGGTGGACGCCCGGCGCGCGCCGGGCACCGCCTCCGGGTTCGAGGTCACCACGCACGGCGGCCGGCGCGGCACGGGCCTCGACGCGGTGGAGTGGGCGGCGCGCGGCGAGGAGCTCGGGGTGGGCGAGATCCTGCTCAACTCCATGGACGGCGACGGCACCCTCGACGGCTACGACCTGGAGATGATCCGGGCCGTGCGGGCGGCGGTGCGGGTGCCGGTCATCGCCAGCGGCGGCGCCGGGCGGCTGGCGGACTTCCCGCCGGCGGTCGAGGCGGGCGCCGACGCGGTGCTGGCGGCCAGCGTCTTCCACTTCGGCACGCTGAAGATCGCCGAGGTCAAGGAGAGCCTGGCCGGCGCCGGCTACCCGGTCCGCTAGCGCGGCCGGCTGGAACACGTGCGGGCACCGGCCTGAAAGACACGCGAGTGCCGGCCGGGAAGACGCGCGGTCGCCGGCCTAGAAGACGCGCGGGCGCCGGCCTAGAAGGCGCGCAGGTGCTGGCCGCACTCGTAGGCGGCGTTCTGGCCCGCGAAGGCCACCGCCTCCGAGCGCTTGACCGCGAGGTAGGCCTGCGCCCGCAGTGGCCCGAGCGCGGCCATGAGCACCTCGTCGGCCTCCAGCGCGTCCAGCGCCTCCGGCAGCGAGGCGGGCAGCCGCGGGTAGCGGCCGGGCACGGTGTCGGGGTCGACGGTGGCGGCCTCGCCCGGGTCGAGCCGGCGGCGGATGCCATCGAGCCCGGCGTGGATCACCGCGCCGAGCGACAGGTAGGGGTTGGCCGAGGAGTCCGACGGCTTCAGCTCCAGGTTGATCTCGCCGCTCTCGCCCAGCGGCGAGCACACCCGGACCGCGGCCTCCCGGTTGTCGGGCCCGTGGCAGATGTAGGCGCTCGACCACATGCGCGGCGCCAGCCGCCGGAAGCTGTTGACGCTCCCGCAGGTCAGGGCGGTCAGCGCGGGCAGGTGGGCGAGCAGGCCGCCGATGAACCAGCCGCGCACCTGCTCGTCGGCGAAGACGTTGACCGAGCCCTGCCACAGCGACAGGTGCAGGTGCGCGCCGTTGCCCGCCTGGTCGGGGATCGGTTTGGGGGCCAGCGAGGCCCACATCGCCATGCGCAGGGCCACGCCTCTGACCGTCTCGCGGTAGAGGACGTGGTTGTCGGCGGCGCGCAGGGCCGGGGCGTGCCGGATCGACACCTCCTGCTGCCCCGGGCCGAGCTCGGGGTGGCAGTGCTCCACCCGCAGGCCCTGGGCCTCCAGCGCGTGCACCAGCCGGACCGTGTAGTCGTGCGCGGTGTCGAAACCGGTCCCCGCGTAACAGAGGCTGTCGTCCAGCGGCACCAGCCGGTCCGGCCCGCCCTCCGGGGAGGGCAGGCGGCGGCCGAGCGTGAACTCCGGCTCGAACGCGGCGACCAGCGTGTACCCCGCCTGCTCCAGCTCCGCCACGGCCTCCTTGAGGAAGGTCCGCGGGCAGGCCGCCCACGGCGAGCCGTCGGGCAGCCGGAGATCGGCCACCATGGCGGCGGCGCCGGGGGAGTAGGGAAGGGGGACGAAGGTCTCCGGGTCGGGGACGAGCCGTACCTCGCCGACGGGCCCGAGGTGCTCGACCTGCTGGAGCTGGTCGAGCATGTTCATCGCCAGCATCGCCACGGTGTGGCCGATCCCGCTGCCGAGCCGCTCGGCCAGCCTGGCCCGTGAGGTCGCCTTGCCGCGGATCACCCCGCCGTGGTCGGCGTAGAGAAAGCGGACCAGTTCGACGCCCTCGATCTCAGCGCGTTCGAGCAGGCGCTGGACGGCCGGGCCGGGCTGCTGGATCTTGGTGACGCGCTGGCGAACTGTCATCATGCCTGCGTAACACGGAGTGCAGGCATGGGGAACCCGTCACCGCAGAACGCCGGTAAAGAATGTGGCTAGCTGGTTGGCTCCGTCAAGGATTCCTTCAAACACGCCGTTCACCGCGGCGGCAGCTTCGGCCGGCCGGGTGAACAGGTAGAAGACCACGAACGCCACAGCAACGTATGTGACGATCTTCTTGACCTGCATGGGGGGCCTCCTGCAGTCCGTTCCCAGCCGTCTGTATACCCAGCCATCTCTTTGATGATGTCTTTGATCTTAACTGGGCGGGCGGATTCCTTGGCCATGCTACGTCGAACGGGTCTGGCGGGAGCGCCGGTTACTTGTTTTGCGGAATCGGCGCGCCTGGACGGGCCAGGCTGGAGACGACGCCGCCCAGCGTGAGCATGAGCAGGACGCCCGCCACGCCCAGGGTGAGCCCGTCCGGAGACAGCAGCGGCTGGGCGCGCAACGCCTGCCAGGTGACCAGGGCGAACAGCCCGAGGTAGGCCAGACCGGCGACCAGCACGAGCCGGGCCCGCACCTGCTCGTGCCGGAGGATCGCGACGCGGGCGGCGAGCGCGGCCAGGGCGATGGCCAGCAGGGGCAAGAGCTGCAGGCCGTGCATGCCGATGAAGTGCGGCACCCGCAGGTCGCCGCCGGTGGTGCTCCAGCCGACGAAGGGCAGGCCGGCTCCGCCGTCCGGGACGCCGACCGCGTGCGCGCCGGCGACGTTGTCGGGCAGGTTCTGGCCGGGGCGGGGGAAGGCCATCAGGGCGCCGGAGGCGATGCCGAGCGTGGAGACGATCAGGCCGAGCCGTACCGCCCAGGTGGCCGGGCGGTCGGCCTGCCGTTCGAGCAGGAGGGCCGCGGCGGCGACGATCTGGGCGACCAGCAGCACCGCGATGGTGAGGCCCATGAGCCGCCAGATCGCCGCGTCCTGCGGGGTGGACTCGTTGAAGTGGCTGCGGTGGGCGCGCGCGGCCTGGAAGGCGATCAGGCCGATCTCGGCGACTCCGGAGACGGCCAGCGCGGTCCCCATCCACCAGCTCGTGCGCCCGGCCCGGTGGCGTAAGGAGAGCATCCAGGCCCAGGTGTAGAAGAAGATCGCGAAGGAGACGGCGAACTTCAGCGGCTTGACCCACAGCGGATAGCCGTCGAGCTCGCGGTCGTCGAGGAAGACCAGCGCCAGGAAGAGCACGGCGGCGGCCGAGGTCAGGTAGGTGCCGGCCAGCAGAGGTCGATGCATGGGGGAGCCTTTCGCTGGATAGTGGATAGTGCTACTTACCACTATCTATAGCTAGGCTATCCAGAGCACGCAAGAGGGGACGTGGAAACAGTGCGGATGGCCGAACTCAGCGCGACCACGGGGGTGCCCGTGCCGACGATCAAGTACTACATGCGCGAGGGGCTGCTGGCCCCGGGCCGGCCCACTGGCCGCAACCAGGCCGAATACGACGACGGGCACGTGCGCCGGCTGCGCCTGGTCCGCATCCTGGTGGAGTACGGCGGCCTGTCCATCTCCGTCATCAAGGACCTCGCCGAGCGGCTCGACAACCCGGACGTGCCGCTGTACAGCCTGCTCGGCGCCGCGCAGCGGACCATCACCGAGCGCCGCGAGGCCACGCCGAGCCCGCACAAGGAGAAGGCAGAGCAACTCGTCGCCGACCTGGTCGCCCGGCGCGGCTGGCGCTGGGAACCGGACAACCCGGCCACCCGCACCGCCGTCGGCGTGCTGACCGCGCTGGGGGAGGTCGGCCGGCAGGACATGATCGACGTGCTCGACGACTACGCCGCGGCGGCCGAGCGCATCGCCGAGGCCGACATCCGGGTGCTGGGCGACGTGGACGACCGCGAGCGCACGGTGGAGGTGGTGGTCATCGGGACCGCGCTCGGCGACCCGCTCGTGGCCGCGCTACGCCGCCTCGCCCAGGCCACCGTCGCCCGCAAGAGCTTCGAGGACCAGCCCTGACCCGGCCCTCACAGGCCGATCGAGGCGTTCTCCAGGCGGGCGATCGCGTCCGGGTCGCCCTTCAGCTCCACCCGCGCGTGCTTCTGCCGCCCGAAGCAGAACAGCAGCAGCTCGCCGGCCGGCCCGGCCACCTCGACCCGCTCGCCGCCGGAGGGCCCGCCCAGCGCCGCCGCGCCGGTGCGGGTCTCGCGCAGCACCACCCCGACCGGCGCCTTGCGCAGCATGAGCCGGGCGGCGAGGCTGAGCCGCTGCCACAGCAGGCGCTCGAAGTCGGCCGGCAGCTCGCGCGGCTCCCAGCCCTCCTGCGCCCGCCGTACGTCCTCGTGGTGCACGAAGAACTCCAGCGTGTTGACCTGGGCGTCGAGGAAGGGCAGCAGGCCGTAGATCCCGCCGGGCCTGCGCACCAGGCCCACCAGCTCGGGGAAGTCGTGCTTGGCGGCCAGCCCGCGCTGCACCGACTCGGTGTAACCCGCCAGCGGACGCAGCGCGATGCCGCCCATGGCGTCCGGCCGCCGCTCGCGCAATACGAGGTGGGCGGCCAGGTCGCGGGTGGTCCACCCGGTGCACAGCGTCGGCGCGTCCGGGCCGAGCCGGTCGAGCAGATCACACAGGGCGGAGCGTTCGGCGCGGGCGTGAGTCACGCCGTCCACATTAGTCCCCCGGGGGAATAACCAGGTGATCAGCCGTGATAGTCACTTAAGGAGAAAAGTCCCCCTGCCGGAAGGATCCCCCCGAGTGGCGACCAAGGTCACTTCAGCCGTCATGCGCGACGGCCTGCGCGTCCTCGGAGTGGCGATCCGTGCCGAGAAGCTGGTCTTCTCCGCGGCCGTCCTGGCCAGCGCCCTGTACGGCGGCATGACCGTCGCCTCGGCCTGGGCGCTGGGCTGGGCCACCGAGCACGCCGTCCTGCCCGCCTTCGACCGCGGCGAGGTCACCTCCGGCGCCCTGTGGACCGGCGTGCTGCTCATCATGGGCACCGCGCTGGCCAAGGCGATCGGCATCGCCGGGCGGCGCATCTGGGCCGGAATGATGCAGTACAACATGCAGGCCCGCTCGCGCCGTGACGTGACCAAGCAGTACCTGCGGCTGCCGCTGGCCTGGCACCACCGCCACCCCACCGGCCAGCTCCTGTCCAACGCCAGCTCCGACGCCGAGGCGGCCTGGGCGCCGCTCGCGCCGCTGCCGATGGCCGTGGGCGTGGTCGTCATGCTGTTCACCGCGGCGATCGCCATGCTGGTCACCGACCCGGTGCTCGCCCTCGTCGGGTTCCTGATCTTCCCGGCGATCGCCGTACTCAACCTGGTCTACCAGCGCAAGCTCAGCCCGCTGGCCACCCGCGCGCAGCAACTGCGCGCGGAGGTCAGCGAGATCGCGCACGAGAGCTTCGACGGCGCCCTGGTCGTCAAGACCCTGGGCCGTGAGGACCTGGAGACCGAGCGGTTCCAGCGCCGCGCCCACGAGCTGCGCGACGCCAACATCGCGGTCGGCCGGGTGCGCGGGCTGTTCGACCCCATGCTGGAGGCCCTGCCCACGCTGGGCGTGCTGGCCGTGCTGGCGGTCGGCGCGCTGCGGCTGTCGTCCGGGGCGGTGACGCCGGGCGAGCTCGTCCAGGTCGCCTACCTGTTCACCCTGCTGGCCTTCCCCATCCGCGCGCTCGGCTGGGTCCTGGCCGAGCTGCCGCGCAGCGTCGTCGGCTGGCGCCGCGTGCAGGACGTGCTGGAGGCCACCGGCTCCATGGAGTACGGCGAGGCCGCCCTGAAGGGCGCCGAGCCGGTGAGCCTGGCCGTCGAGGGCCTGGCCTACGCCTACGAGCCCGGCCGCGAGGTGCTGCACGACGTCACCTTCGAGGTGCCCGCCGGCCGTACCGTCGCGCTGGTCGGCCCCACCGGGTCCGGCAAGTCCACCCTCGTCCAGACGCTCGTGCGGCTGGTCGACCCGCTGCGCGGCCAGGTGCGCCTGGACGGCGTCGACGCCCGCGAGCTGGCCTACGGCGGCATCGCCGACGCCGTCGCGCTGGTCCCGCAGCAGACCTTCCTGTTCGACGACACCGTGCGCGGCAACGTCACCCTGGGCCTCGACCTCGACGACCAGGAGGTGTGGGCCGCGCTGCGGCTGGCCCAGGCCGACGGCTTCGTCAGCAAGCTGCCCGACGCGCTCGACACCCGCGTCGGCGAGCGCGGCACCACGCTGTCCGGCGGCCAGCGCCAGCGCCTGGCCCTGGCCCGCGCGGTGGTGCGCCGGCCGCGGCTGCTGATCCTGGACGACGCCACCTCCAGCGTCGACCCGCAGGTCGAGGCGCGCATCCTGTACGGCCTGCGCGAGCACGCCGCCAGCGTCGTCGTGGTCGCCTACCGGATGGCCACCATCGCGCTGGCCGACGAGGTGGTCTACCTGGAGCAGGGCCGCGTCGTCGACCGGGGGCCGCACGAGCGGCTGATCGCGCGCTGCCCCGGATACCGCAACCTGGTCACCGCCTACGCCCGCGAAGAGGCCGAGCGGGCCGCGATCGAGGCCGAAGAGGAAGAGGTCAGCCTGTGAGCGAGGGCACCAAGACCGCCGAGCGGGTCAACGGGACCCGGCCCGGCACCCGGATCGCCAAGAACGCCGAGGGCACGGCCCTGTCCACCGTGCGGCGCGGTCTGTCGCTGACGCCCGAGTTCCGCACCGGCCTGGCCGCGACGCTGGCCCTGGCCGTGGTCGCCACCGTCGGCAAGATCATCGTGCCCATCGCGGTGCAGCAGACCGTGGACGGCATGGGCGCGGGCCGGCCCGACATGGCGCACATCGCCCGCGTCATCGCCGTGTGCGCGGCGGCCGTCGTGCTCACCGCGCTGGCCGGCTACCTGATGAACGTCCGCCTCTACCGCGCCACCGAGTCCTCCCTGGCCTCGCTGCGGGTGCGCGGCTTCCGCCACGTGCACGACCTGTCGGTGCTCACCCAGAACACCGAACGCCGCGGCGCCCTGGTCTCCCGCGTCACCAACGACGTCGACCAGATCAGCACCTTCATGCAGTGGGGCGGCCTGATGATCATCGTCGCCTTCGGCCAGCTCCTGGTCGCCACGGCGCTGATGTTCTTCTACTCCTGGCAGCTCACCCTGCTGGTCTGGGCCTGCTTCATCCCGCTCATGATCGCCCTGCCGCGCTTCCAGCGCTGGCTGTCGCGCGCCTACACCACCGTCCGCGAGCGCACCGGCGACATGCTGTCCGCGGTCAGCGAGTCGGTCGTGGGCGCGGCGGTCATCCGCTCCTACAGCTCCGAGCACCGCACCGCCGAGCGCGTCGACACCGCCATCGACGGCAACCGCAAGGCGCAGATCCGGGCGCAGACCATCGTCGGCTTCGTCTTCCCGCTCACCGAGATCGTCGCCGCCCTGGCCCTGGCCGGGATCGTCCTGCTCGGCGTACGGCTCGGCCTGTCCGGCACGCTCACCAAGGGCGAGCTGGTCGCCTTCCTCTTCGTGATCACGCTGTTCGTCTCGCCGCTGCAGATCGCCACCGAGGTGCTCAACGAGGCCCAGAACGCCGTGGCCGGCTGGCGGCGCATCCTCGGCGTGCTCGACACCCCGCCCGACGTCGCCGACCCCGGCGCCGAAGGCGTCGAGCTGCCGCGCGGGCCCATCTCCGTCGCCTTCGAGGACGTGCACTTCGCCTACCCCGGCGGCGCGCCGGTCCTGCGTGAGGTGTCCGTCCAGATCCCGCCGCGCGCCCGGGTCGCGGTCGTCGGCGAGACCGGGTCCGGCAAGACCACCTTCGCCAAGCTCCTGACCCGTCTCATGGACCCGGTCGGCGGCCGGGTCACCGTGGACGGCGCCGACCTGCGCGAGGTGCGCTTCTCCTCGCTGCGCGAGCGCATCGTCATGGTGCCGCAGGACGGCTTCCTGTTCGACGGCACCCTCGCCGAGAACATCCGGTACGGCAGGCCGCAGGCCACCGACGAGGAGATCACCCTCGCCCTCACCGAACTCGGCCTCGCCGACTGGCTCGACGGCCTGCCCGCCGGGCTCCAGACCGCCGTCGGGCAGCGCGGCGAGTCCCTGTCGGCCGGCGAGCGCCAGCTCGTCGCCCTGGCCCGGGCCTACCTCGCCGACCCCGACCTGCTCCTGCTCGACGAGGCCACCTCAGCGGTCGACCCGGCCACCGAGGTACGGCTGGCGCGGGCCCTGGAGGGCGTCACCCGGGGCCGGACCGCCATCTCCATCGCCCACCGGCTGTCCACCGCCGAGAACGCCGACGAGGTGCTCGTCTTCAACGCCGGCCGCCTGGTCCAGCGCGGCCCCCACGCCACCCTGGTCAACCAGCCCGGCGTCTACGCCGACCTGCACGCCTCCTGGGTGTCGGCCGCCCGCTCCTAGGAGACCCCGCCTCGAACCACGGGCCGCCCTTCCTCGGAGGGCGGCCCGTTCCACTTCCGGACGATGCCGCCCGCGACCGCCGCGGTGTGCGACCTGCGGTCGACAAGTGGCGGCCGACGACGCGCAGGCCCCGAGACGTACCCGCCCAACGAGGCCGGCGCCTGTGTGCAGACCCGGCCCGTCGTGCCCCAGAGCGCTCGAGATCTTGACAGGCCCAACCATGGGCACGTATAAAACCAACTGGTTATTGAACCGGAAGGTTATCGACATGGTTGCAACCGACACGCTGGACGCGACGTTCGCCGCCCTGGCAGACCCCACCCGCCGGGCCATCCTGGCCAGGCTCGCGGCCGGTGAGGCCACGGTCACCGAGCTGGCCGCCCCCTTCGCGATGAGCCAGCCGGCCGTCTCCAAGCACCTGCGGGTGCTCGAACGGGCCGGCCTGGTCAGCCGCGGCCGCGACGCGCAACGCCGGCCGTGCCGGCTGGTGGCCGAACCGCTCAAGACGGCCACGGACTGGCTGGCCGGCTACCGCGACTACTGGGAGACGAGCTACCAGCGACTGGACGCTCTGCTGGAAGACCTGCAGGACGGCGGGACGTGACCTCTCCCCACCCCGGCCTCGGGCTGCGGGTGGTCGCGTCCGGGACCACCGACCTCGTCCTCACCCGCGCCTTCGCCGCTCCCGCGCCGCTGGTCTTCGCCGCGCTCACCCAGCCGGACCTGCTCCGCCGCTGGCACGGCGCCCGCGGCTGGCGGCTCACCGTCTGCGAGGTCGACCTGCGCCCCGGCGGCGCCTGGCGGTTCGTCTCCACCGGCCCGGCCGGCGCCGAGATGGAACTGCATGGCCTGTACCACGAGGTCGTGCCGCCGGTGCGCCTCGTCCAGACCGAGATCCACCGCGACTGGGCCGAAGGCGAGGCACTGGTCACCACCGTCCTGGCCGAGACGGACGGACACACCGCCATGACCGTCACCGCTCGCTACTCCTCGGCCGAGATCCGCGACGCGGTCGTGCGCAGCCCGATGGAACGCGGCGCCGGCGAAGGATTCGACCGCCTCGCCGCCCTGCTCGCCACCCTCACCCACGAAAGGCGCCACCCATGACCGGCACGACCACCCCTGCCGACGAGACCCCGAAGGACTCCGGCAACCCGCCCGTGCCGCCCGGCACGCTGTTGCTCGAACTGGTGCCGGTGCCGGTCACCGACATCGAGCGGGCCAAGGCCTTCTACCAGGACCAGCTCGGGTTCCGCCTCGACGTCGACGTCAACCCGAACCCCGGTGTCCGCATCGTCCAGCTCACCCCGCCCGGTTCGGCGTGCTCGATCACCCTCGCCGAAGGTCTCCCCACCCTCGACATGCCGCCGGGAACGCTGCGCGGCCTGCACCTGGTGGTCGCCGACATCGAGGCCTCCCGCGCCGAGCTCGTCGGCCGCGGCGTCGAGATCAGCGAGGTCGAGGACCTCGGCGGAGTGCTCTACGCGTACTTCGCCGACCCCGACGGCAACACCTGGTGCCTGCAGCACATGCCCTGGCGTTGACCCGCTCCGGGCAGGGGGCCGAGCGGGTGACGGTCAGGAGGGGCGGCTCCGGCCGGAGGCGCCCTCGGTGTGGGAGCCCAGCCGGTCGCGCAGGCCACGCGACCCCGTGGCCCGCCCGCCGTCCGGTGCGTGGCCGCCGTCCGGGCCCGTCTGGAGCGGCAGCGCCAGCAACCCCGCCCCGCCGGTGATGGCGATGGCGACGATCTCGGTGTCCAGCACCTTGACCAGCGCTCCCCACACCCCCCACCCGATCAGCATCAACCCCAGCACCACCAGGGGAGCCCGTCGCAGCCGCCGGGCCTGCTCGCGCAGGGTGGGCCGGCCGGGCGCCTCGTCCGGCTCCTGGTCGTGGAACGGGTCGTCGTGCAGCACCAGCCGCCGCAGCACGGTGAAGAAGTGCGTCCCGAGTTCGTCGGCGGTGATCTCGCCGCGTAACAGGGCCCGCTGCCGGGAGCGTACGGCGGCGCTGATCCGGGCCACCCGCCGCCGGTCGGATTCGGCGAGCACGCCCGAGTCGGTGGCCCGGGCCCGCTCGCCGCAGCGCCGGAAGGCGCGTGCGGTGTGCTCCACGTAGTTGGCCAGCCAGATCCGGCTGGACAGCTTGATGCCCGGCGGCCCGAGGACCGGGGTGCCCTGGTGCTCCTCGGGTCCGGCCTCGATGAGCGCGCAGCGCTCCTGGAGCCACACCAGGTCGTCGACCAGGGCCTCCTCCGGGTGCCGCCGCTCCTTCAGCCGCCACGACACGCTGCGCAGCGCCCGTTCCGCGGCGAACTGCAGGTACGCCAGCACGAGCAGGGTGCCCAGGGGGACGACCACGGTGAGCAGGATGCGGTGGCCGGGCCAGGCCGGGGCGGCGGCGGGGTCGTAGATCCAGTACACGCCGACCGCCAGCACGGCGAACAGCACCGCCTCGGCCGTCCGGGCGCTCCACTGCCGCCGGCGGTCCTCGATCCACACGACTGCGAGCGCGGTCAGGAACAGCGCGACCAGGAACAGCGCGATCCCGCCGGCGAACGCCGCCCACCCGGGCCAGGGCGGCCACAGCGCCGGGATCAGGGCGCCGGCCGCCAGCCAGGTGATGAGCCGCGCGTCGGTCATCAGCAGGCGGTAGTACACCTCGCCGAAGACCACGTGCCGGCTCTCGTAGGCGGCGGCGACGCGCGTGCACTCCTGCGTGGTGGCCCGCAGCCGGGCCTGCTCGGCCTCGGGCAGGCCGCCGAGGCGGAGGTCGAGCGCGGCCTGGGTGACCCCCAGGTCGTGCGCCAGCCGGGCCTCCCGCCAGGCTCGCACGTTCGCCCGCCACCGCCACGGCGGCCCCAGCAGCAGGGCCGGCTCCGGCCGCTCCCGCGCCGCCCGATAGGCCGCCAGCCGATCGTCCGAGGAGTCCCCGGCGCCCACCCGCTCCCCGCCCGCGACGTCCTCCGGTTCGCCGGGCCGGGTGACCGGGGGGATGGGGGCGGGTGGGACCGCCTGGTCGCTCGTGGTGTCCATGGCCACGCTCTCCGCTCGCCGATCATCGACGAGCCGATTGTGACCGGACGATCGCCGGTTGTCCCGGAATCCGCGGACTCTCCCGCCGGCCGGCCACCACGGAACCGCCGGGGGAGGGGCGGCGCGGTGGCCGGGCCACCGGCCGGCCCTGGTTGAATGACGGTATGTCCCTCGACCCCGCGATCGCCTCGCGGCTGAAGCGCACGCCCGACGGCCTGGTCCCCGCCGTGGTCCAGCAGTACGACACCGGCGAGGTGCTGATGCTCGCCTGGATGGACGACGAGGCCCTGCACCGCACGCTGACCACCGGCCGCGGCACCTACTGGTCGCGCAGCCGCTCGTCCTACTGGGTCAAGGGCGACACGTCAGGACACGTCCAGCACGTGAAGTCGGTGGCGCTCGACTGCGACGGCGACACCATCCTGCTCAAGGTGGACCAGACCGGCGCGGCCTGCCACACCGGCGACCGCACCTGCTTCGACGCGGGCCTGATCGAGGCGCCGTGAGGGGGGAGAAGACCCGGGGGCCGCGGGAGCGGGGAGCGTGGCTGGCCGTCACCGCGCTGGGCGGCGTCCTGGCGCTGGTGGCCTCTGGCCGGGAATGGGCCGAGGTGACCGGTGGCGACACGCCCGGGCTCGCCGAGGCCACCGGTTCGTTGCTGGTCCCGGCGCTGGCGCCGCTGGCGTGGGCCGCGCTGGCCGGCGTGGTGGCGGTCCTGGCGACCAAGGGGATCGGCCGCCGGCTGGTCGGCGCGCTGATCGCGGTGTGCGGGGCCGGGGTGGCCGTGCTGTCCTGGCGCGCGACGGGCTCGGGCGCGGCACGGGAGGCGCTGCGCGCCGACGTGCTCACCCAAGGGACCGCCTGGCCGTACCTGGCGATGGCGGGCGGGGTGGTGCTGCTCGCCGCAGGCGTGTTCGCGGCGGTCCGCGGCGGCCGCTGGAGCGGCATGTCGGATAAATACGCCCGGCAGAAGAATGCTCCGCAAAAGGACGAGAAATCATTGTGGGATGCGCTCGACCGCGGCGAGGACCCGACCCTTTCCTCGTAAAACATTTGCATTCCTGTCACGAATGCCCGGTCAGGTATACGTTGCCCCATGGAATGGGTGCTTTGTCGGTAGGCTGCACGCGCGCAGAACCGGCACATCAGAGGAGATCAGACCATGACCTACGGTCCCCAGGACGGCAGCGGGGGGTACGGGCAGCAGCCGCAGAGCGGCGGCGGCTACGGTGCTCAGCCGCCTGGCAACGGCGGGTACGGCCAGCAGCCCCAGAGCGGCTACGGCTACGGCCAGCAGCAGAGCGGCGGCTACGGCCAGCAGCAGGGTGACGGCGGCTACGGCCAGCAGCCGCAGAGCGGCGGGGGCTACGGCTACGGCCAGCAGCAGGGCGGCGGCTATGGGCAGCAGCCCCAGTCCAGCGGCGGCTACGCCTACGGCCAGCAGCCCAGCGGCGTGCAGGGCTACGGCGGCTACGGCCCGCCCGCGGGCGGCTACGGCCAGCCCGGCGGCTACGGCGCCCCCGCCCAGACCAAGACCAACGGCATGGCCATCGCCTCGCTGGTCCTGGGCATCGTCGGCCTGCTCTCCTGCGGCGCGACCTCGATCATCGGCGTGATCCTCGGCCACATCTCGCTCAGCCAGATCAAGCAGAGCGGCGACGAGGGCCGGGGCATGGCGCTGGCCGGTCTGATCACCTCCTACATCAGCGTCGTCGGCTGGCTGATCTTCTGGGTGATCTGGCTCGGTCTGTTCGGCCTGGCCGCGGCGGGCGCGGGCTACTACTAGCGGGCGGGGAGGGCCGGTTCCCACTAACCTGGCCTCATGGCAGTTCTCGAGCGGGTGCCCAAGGCGGTCCTGCCGCCCCTGGGGCTCGGTGTCGCGGTGGCCGCCGGCATGGTCTTCGTCGGCGTCGTCGACCCCAACGAGCCCGGGCACTACCCGACCTGCCCGTTCCTGTGGCTGACCGGCCTCTACTGCCCCGGG
Source organism: Nonomuraea sp. NPDC050328 (assembly GCF_044459405.1). NCBI lineage: Bacteria > Bacillati > Actinomycetota > Actinomycetes > Streptosporangiales > Streptosporangiaceae > Nonomuraea > Nonomuraea sp. NPDC050328. The sequence continues at coordinate 946,047 of NZ_JBITIW010000002.1, forward strand.
TGCGGCACGCTGCGCGCCCTGCACGGCCTGGCCACCTTCGACCTGGGCGCGGCGCTGGCGATGAACCCGCTGCTCGTGGCGGTGATCCCGGTGCTGGTCTTCTGGTGGGCGCGCTGGCTGGCCGACTCCTGGCGGGGCCGGCCGTCCCGCCCGCTGCCACGGCCCGCGGTGATCTGGGGCTTCATCGGCGTGATCATCGTTTACTGGGTCGTCCGCAATCTCCCTTTCGCGGCGTTCCTCGCGCCGTAGCCGCGGGCCCGGTGGCGAGCCGGGTCCGCCCGGGCCGATACCATCGCACACGAGGGCGGGAGCGCACATGTCCCGTCTACCCCCACACAGTCGACCGGAGGGATCCCAAGCGCGTGAGTGAGCCGACCGATTCCGAACACGCCGAGTCCGGACTGGGCGTGCTCGACGGCATCATGGCCGGGGTGCGCGAGGACCTCGCCCAGCGCCAGCAGGCGATCTCGCTCGACGAGCTCAAGGAGCGCGCCGGGCGGGCCCCGGCGCCGAGGGACGTCAACGCCGCGCTCGGCGGCTCCAAGGTCTCGGTCATCGCCGAGGTGAAGCGCTCCAGCCCGTCGAAGGGCGCGCTCGCCGCGATCGCCGACCCGGCGGCGCTGGCCGCCGACTACGAGGCGGGCGGGGCGCACGTCATCAGCGTGCTGACCGAGCAGCGCCGCTTCGGCGGCAGCCTCGACGACCTGGCCGCCGTCCGCGCCCGGGTGGACATCCCGGTGCTGCGCAAGGACTTCATCGTCACCTCCTACCAGCTCTGGGAGGCCCGCGCGCACGGCGCGGACCTGGCGCTGCTCATGGTGGTCCTGCTGGAGCAGGAGGCGCTGGTCTCGCTGATCGAGCGCGCCGAGTCCATCGGGCTGGTGCCGCTGGTGGAGGTGCACACCGAGGAGGAGCTCGAGCGGGCGCTCGCCGCCGGGGCCAAGGTCATCGGCGTCAACGCGCGCAATCTCAAGACGCTCGAGGTCGACCGCGACGTCTTCAGCAAGATCGCGCCGAAGATTCCCGAGGGTGTCATCAGGATCGCCGAGTCCGGCGTGCGCGGGCCGCACGACCTGCTCGCCTACGCCCGTTCCGGCGCCGACGCGGTGCTGGTGGGCGAGAGCCTGGTGACCGGGAAAGACCCGCGCAAGGCCGTGGAGGCGCTGGTCACCGCCGGCGCCCATCCCGCGACGCGCCCAGACCACGGATCTGAGGGATAGCACGTGTCCAACATCCTCACCCCCGCTGACCTGGCGGGCAACGGGGCCTACGGCAACGACCCCGACCTGAAGGGCAAGTTCGGCGTCTTCGGCGGCCGTTACGTGCCCGAGGCCCTCATCCCGGCCCTCGACGAGGTCGCCGCGGTCTACGAGGAGGCCAGGAAGGACGCCGGCTTCATCCGCGAGTTCGACCACCTGCTGCGCACCTATGCCGGCCGGCCCACCACGCTGACCGACGTGCCGCGCTTCAGCGAGGAGGCGGGCGGCGCCCGCGTCATCCTCAAGCGCGAGGACCTCACCCACACCGGCGCGCACAAGATCAACAACGTGCTGGGCCAGGCGCTGCTCACCAAGCGGCTGGGCAAGAAGCGGGTCATCGCCGAGACCGGCGCCGGTCAGCACGGCGTGGCCACCGCCACCGCCGCCGCCCTGATGGGCCTGGAGTGCGTCATCTACATGGGCGCCGTCGACTGCGAGCGCCAGGCGCTCAACGTCGCGCGGATGAAGCTGCTCGGCGCCACGGTCGTGCCGGTGACCAACGGCAGCCAGACCCTGAAGGACGCGATCAACGAGGCCTTCCGCGACTGGGTGACCAACGTCGACACCACGCACTACCTGTTCGGCACCGTCGCCGGCCCGCACCCCTTCCCCGAGATCGTGCGCGACTTCGCGCGGATCATCGGCGTCGAGGCGCGCCGCCAGATGCTGGAGCTGACCGGTCAGTTGCCCACGGCGGTCGTCGCCGCGGTCGGCGGCGGCAGCAACGCCATCGGCCTGTTCCACGCCTTCATCGGCGACAAGGACGTGCAGATCCACGGCTACGAGGCGGCCGGGCGCGGCCTGGAGAGCGGCGAGCACGCGCTCACCCTCACCGCCGGCTCCATCGGCGTGCTGCACGGCTCGCGCACCTACGTCCTGCAGGACGAGGAGGGCCAGACCATCGAGTCGCACTCGATCTCGGCCGGCCTCGACTACCCGGGCGTCGGCCCGGAGCACGCCTGGCTCCAGGACAGCGGCCGCGCCACCTACCACGGCATCACCGACGACGAGGCGATGGCCGCCTTCTCGCTGCTGGCCCGCACCGAGGGCATCATCCCGGCCATCGAGTCCTCCCACGCGCTGGCCGGCGCGCTCAAGCTCGGCCGGGAACTCGGCCCCGAGGCCACGATCCTGGTCAACCTCTCCGGTCGCGGTGACAAGGACATGGGCACCGCCATGAAGTACTTTGGACTGTGATCATGACCACTCTCCAGGAGGTCTTCGCCAAGGCGAAGGCCGACAACCGCGCCGCGCTGATCGGCTACCTGCCCGCGGGTTTCCCGACCAAGGAGGGGGCCGTCCAGGCCGCCGCCGCCATGGTCGAGGCCGGCTGTGACGTCATCGAGATCGGGCTGCCCTACTCCGACCCGCTCATGGACGGCCCGACCATCCAGGACGCGGTGCACCTGGCGCTGAGCAACGGCACCCGCATCGCCGACGTGATGCGCACCGTCGAGGGCGTCGCGGCGACCGGCGCGGCCACCCTGGTCATGACCTACTGGAACCCGATCGACCGCTACGGCGCCGACCGGTTCGCCCGTGACCTGGCCAACGCCGGCGGCGTCGGCACGATCACGCCCGACCTGACCCCGGAGGAGGCCGAGCCGTGGCGGCAGGCCTCCGCCGAGGCCGGCATCGACACCGTCTTCCTGGTCGCGCCCAGCTCCACCGAGCCGCGGATCAAGGCGGTCGTCGACTGCTGCACCGGTTTCGTCTACGCCGCCTCGCTGATGGGCATCACCGGCGCGCGTGACTCGGTCAACGCCGCCGCCGAGGGCCTGGTGGCGCGCACCCGCGCCCAGACGGACCTGCCGGTCTGCGTCGGCCTGGGCATCGGCAACGGCCGCCAGGCCTCCGAGGTGGCCCGCTACGCCGACGGCGTCATCGTCGGCTCGGCCTTCATCCGGCGGCTGCTGGACGCGCCTTCCGAGGCCGAAGGGCTGACCGCCGTGCGCGAGCTGGCCGCCGAGCTGGCCGAGGGCGTACGGCGAAGCTAGCCGTCCTGGCCGGGGAGGTACGACCGAGCCGTAGTCAAACATCGACGCGACCGTCCATTCCGGGCGGTCGCGCCGTGTTTGCGGCTCAGCCGAGTTCGGCGGCGGCCACGACCTCGATCGCGCCGGGCCCGCTCCGGTCGAGCTCCAGCACCACGATCTCGTTCGCCCCGGCCCGCAGCAGCGGCGCCGGCACGTACAGCGTCCGCTGCGGCCCGCGCTCCCAGTACCGGCCGAGCAGGAACCCGTTGACCCAGACGTACCCCTTGCCCCAGCCCGGCAGGGCCAGGAAGGCGTCGGCGGGCTCGCCCACCTCCAGCCGGCCGCGGAACAACGAGCGCGCCTCGCCGGAGAAGCCCGCCCCGAACCGCACGCCCGAGACGTCCTCCAGGTCGTAGGCCGTCACCTCGAAGCCGTGCAGGTACTGCTGGTGGTGGCGCACCCCGCCCAGGATGCCCTTCGACTCGCCGAGCCGCGGCCCGAAGTTGGTGCGTCCCATCGACTCCACCAGCAGCTCCACCGTCGCCGGCCCCGCGACCGTCACCTCGGGCTGCTCGGCGTCGCGCTCCAGCACCGCCCGCAGCTCGCCGTCCACGAACAGGTGCGCCCGGTCGTGCAGGCCGTCCACGCTCAGCCGGTACGGCTGCCGCGGCCCCGGGATCTCGGTGCGGTAGGCGACCAGGCCGTGCGTGAGGCCGAGCTGCTCGAAGGACGGCGGGGCGGGGGCCGTGGTCGTCCGGCCCAGGCCGGCGGCGGCCAGCCGTACCGACTCGGTCAGCGGGACGGTCGCGGCCGGGAGGGTGGCGGGCACCTCCGGCACCTCGGGCACGTCCGGGTTGTAGCGCGTGAGGATCTCCCGGAAGAGCCGGTACTTCTCGGTCGGCGCCCCCCGCTCGTCCACGGGCGCGTCGTAGTCGTAGGAGGTGACGGTCGGCCGCCATTCGCCGCCGTGGCTGTCACCGGTGCGGTTGGCGCCGGACCAGGTGCCGAAGCTGGTGCCGCCGTGCGCCATGTAGAGGTTGACCGAGGCGCCGGCGGCCAGGATGCGCTCCAGGCTGTCGGCGGCGTCGGCGGGGTCGCGGGTAATGTGCTCCTGGCCCCAGTGGTCGAACCAGCCGCACCAGAACTCCATGCACATCAGCGGGTCGTCCGGCCGGTGCTCGCGCAGGGTGGCGAAGTGTCGCTCGGGCTCGGAGCCGAAGTTCACCGTGGCCAGCACGCCGGGCAGGGTGCCGCCGGTCAGCCACCAGTCGCCGGGGCCGTCGGAGGTGAACAGCGGCACCTCGACGCCGAGCTCCTGCAGGGTGCGGGCCAGGTGGCCGAGGTAGGCGCGGTCGGTGCCGTAGGAGCCGTACTCGTTCTCCACCTGCACCATGATCACGTTGCCGCCGCGGGTGATCTGCCGCTCGGCGACGCCCGGGATCAGCTCGGCGAAGAAGCGGTCCACGTGGCCGAGGTAGACCGGGTCGCTGGTGCGCACGCGCACGCCGGGCTGCGCGGTCAGCCACGCCGGCAGGCCGCCGTTGTCCCACTCCGCGCAGATGTACGGCCCGGGCCGCACGATGGCCAGCAGGCCCTCGGCCGCCGCGGCGTCCAGGAAGGCGCCCAGCCGCTCGATGCCGGAGAAGGTGCCCGGCGCGGGCTCGTGCAGGTTCCACGGCACGTAGGTCTCCACCGTGTTCAGGCCCATCGCGTGCAGCATCCGCAGCCGGTGCGCCCACTGGTCGGGGTGCACGCGGAAGTAGTGCAGCGCGCCGGACAGGACGCGGAACTCCTCGCCGTCCAGCCGGAAGGCGCCGTCCTCGATCGAGAAAGCAGGCATCTGGGGTCCTTAGACTAGGGTCTTCAGCCTTCTCAGGGTGGCGGATTCGCAGGTCACCGGGCCATGGACAAGCGTGGGGAGCACTTGGACGGACGTGCACGGCCGACCTACCAGTGGACGCGCTACCTGACCCCGTCGGCCGCCCACCGCCGGCTCGGCCTGGTCTGCCTCGGCGCCGGGCACCAGGAGGGGCCGCTGCCGGTGGTCGGGCCGCGGACGATGCGGAACCACGTGGTGGTCGTGGTGAGCGAGGGCCGGGGCTGGTTCAGCCAGGCCGGCGGCCCCGCCGTACCCGTCGAGGCGCCCGCGGCGCTGTGGCTCTTCCCCGGTGTCAGCCACCACTACGCGCCCGACGGCGACGGCTGGGCCGAGTGGTTCGTCGACTTCACCGGGCCGGCCCTGGCCGCCTACACCGAGCTGGGCTTCGTCGACCCGCAGGCGCCGGTCGTGCCGCTCACCACCCCCGAGCCCGCGGTGCGCGCGATCGGCCGCATCGTCGGCGCCTGCCGCCGGGGCGGCGCCTTCCTGGAGGTGGAGGCCTCCGCCCTGGTGCACGAGGTGCTGGTGGCACTGCGGCACACCCGCGCCGACCAGGACGCCAACGGCGATCCCGTGCTCGCGGTGCTGGCCAGGGACGCCTGCCTGCCGATCTCGGTGGCCGAGCACGCCCGGCGGCTCGGCGTGCCGCTGGCCGAGCTGCGCCAGACGGTGCGCCGGCTGACCGGCTCCAGCCCGAAGGAGTACGTGCTGGGGCTGCGGCTGAGCCGGGCCAAGGAACTGCTGGCCGGGTCCGACCTGCCGGTGGCGGCGGTCGCCCGGCGGTGCGGTTACGAGGATCCGGCCTACTTCACCAGAATCTTCACCCGCCGCGTCGGCCTGCCGCCCACCGAGTTCCGGTCCCAGCAATATCGTGGATTCGTCGCGGCCGACAGTGCTTAGCTGAGGCTTATCCACGACATGGTCGGATGGTCGCCAGGTACTGTGCGGATCCCCGATCCGCTGACATAGGAGTGATCGTGTTCGCGTCGAAGCCGTCGCGCAGCGTGAGATTGGCTATACCCTGGGTGACGACCGCCGCCCGCCTGATTCTGGGCGTGGTGCTCATCGTCGCGGGCGTGCCCAAGTTCCGCGACCAGATCCAGTCGGTGACGGCGGTCAAGGCGTACCGGATCCTGCCCGAGTCGGCGGCGACCGTGGTCGGCCACGCGCTGCCGATCGTGGAGATCGTGGTCGGCGTGCTGCTGATCGTGGGGCTGCTGACCCGGGTGGCCGGTCTCATCGGCGGCCTGCTGATGCTGGCCTTCGTGTTCGGCATCGCCTGGGCCTGGGCCAAGGGCCTCAAGATCGACTGCGGCTGCTTCGGCGGCGGCGGACAGCTCAAGGGCGGCGAGGAACCGACGTACCTGCTGGACATCGTCCGGGACTTCGGCCTGGTGCTCTGCGCCGCCTGGACCGTGCGCTTCCCGCCCGGGCGGCTGGCGCTCGACGGGGCGCTGGGCCTGACCCGGAGCAGTGACTACGAGGAGAACGACTGATGGGCAAGGCCGACCGCGAGAAGTCCGCGCGGGACCGCATCAAGCAGCAGCAGGCCGCCGAGCGGGCACGCGAGCAGCGCAAGCGGATGATCACCTACGTGGTGGGCGGCGCGGTCGCCGTCCTGGCCGTGGGCGCCGGCTACCTGTACAGCGTCAACCGCGGCTCCGCCGAGGAGGCCGTCACCGGTCCGCTCGCCCCGATCACCCTGGCCGCCGACGGCTCGGTCGTCATGGCCAAGGCCGGCGTCGAGAAGCCCGTGGTCGACGTGTACGAGGACTTCCAGTGCCCGGCCTGCCGCGAGTTCGAGAAGGTGGACGGGCCGACCTTCCAGAACCTCGCCGCCGAGGGCAAGGCGAAGATCGTCTACCACCCGGTCACGATCTTCGGCGAGGAGCCCACCCGGGGCAACTCGGTGCGCGCCGCCGCCGCGGCCCGCTGCGTGCCGGCCGGCCCGCAGTGGCTCGCCTTCCACAACAAGCTCTTCGAGGAGCAGCCGCCGGAGACCGTCGCGGGCTTCAAGCTGGAGGACCTCGTGCAGTGGGGCAAGGACGTCGGCGTGACCGCGCCCGACTTCGAGCAGTGCGTCACCAGCCAGAAGCACGCCCAGGCGCACCTGGCCTACAGCGACGCCACCCTCAAGAGCGCCGCCATCGAGGGCACCCCGACGGTCAAGCTCAACGGCACCGTCCTGGAAGGCGCCCAGCTCTCGCCGGAAGGCCTGCGCCAGGCCGTTCTTGATGCCGCCAAGTAGGCGCGCGTCCGCTACCCTCACGTGACATGCCCCTCCTTTCGATTCCCAGCCCGGACCAAGGGGTCTGGTGGCTCGGCCCGATTCCCATCAGGGCCTATGCGCTGTGCATCGTGCTCGGCGTCATCCTCGCGGTCTGGCTCGGCGAGCGCCGCTGGCGCAAGCGCGGCGGCACGCCGGGCGTGATCGTCGACATCGCCGTCCCCGCCGTGGTGTGGGGACTGATCGGCGGCCGGCTCTACCACGTCATCACCGACTGGCAGATCTACTTCGGGCCCAAGGCGCAGAAGGAGCCCTACCAGGCGCTGTTCATCTGGGAAGGCGGGCTGGGCATCTGGGGCGCCATCGCGCTCGGCGGCTTCGGCGTGTGGCTGTCGTGCCGCCGGCGAGGCCTGTCGCTCAGCGCGGTGGCCGACGCCGTCGCGCCCGGCATCGCCTTCGCGCAGGCCATCGGGCGCTGGGGCAACTGGTTCAACCAGGAGCTGTTCGGCGGGCCCACCGATCTCCCCTGGGGGCTGGAGATCACGCCGGGCCAGGCGGGCACCGTCCCGGGCTACACCGGGCTGTACCACCCGACCTTCCTGTACGAGTCGCTGTGGAACGTCGCGCTCGGCTTCCTGCTGCTGTGGGCGGGCAAGCGCTTCGACCTGCGGCACGCGCGGCTCTTCGCGCTCTACGTGGCCGGGTACACGCTCGGCCGGTTCTGGATCGAGGGCCTGCGCACCGACCCCGTCGGCGGGGTCGACCACGCGGTGGAGTTCCTCGGGCTGCGCATCAACCAGTACACCGCGATCGTGCTCTTCGTCGGGGCGCTGATCTACTTCTGGGTGCAGCGCGACAACACCAAGCCGGAGATCATCATCGACCGGTCCGCCGAGGACAAGGCCCTCGTCCCCGCCACGGTGGGCGCGACCACGGCCGACGCTGACGCCGACTCCGGTGCCACGGTGGTGGACGACGAGCCGACTGAGAAGCCCGTCGGAGAGGCGGAGCAAGACGAGGCCGAGCCCGACACCGCGGATGACCGGGCAGACGGGCATGACGAGCGGAAACCGGGGGAGAACCCGGCTTCATGAGCGAACGCGCGGAGATCCACCACCAGCATCGCGACGTCAACGGGGGCTGGCTCCGGCCCTCGGTGTTCGGCGCGATGGACGGACTGGTGTCGAACTTCGCGCTCATCGCCGGTGTCGCCGGCGGAACCGGCGACACCGAGGTCATCGCCCTGGCCGGGATCGCCGGCCTCGCCGCGGGCGCCTTCTCGATGGCCGGCGGCGAGTACGTCTCGGTCGCCAGCCAGCGCGAGCTCGCCCTGGCCGAGATCGCCGTGGAGCGGCGCGAGCTCGAACGCCGCCCCAAGGCGGAGGAGGCCGAGCTCGCCGAGGTCTTCATCGCCAAGGGCGTCGAGCCCGCGCTCGCCCGCCAGGTGGCCGAGCAGATCTCCCGCGACCCGGAGCAGGCGCTGGAGGTGCACGCCCAGGAGGAGCTGGGCGTCGCCCCCGACGACCTGCCCTCGCCCAAGGTGGCGGCCGTCTCGTCGTTTCTGGCCTTCGGCGTGGGAGCGCTCCTGCCGCTGCTGCCGTACCTCTTCGGGGTCACCAGCCTGTGGTTGTCCGCGGTGCTGTCGGGCCTGGCGCTGTTCGGCGCCGGGGCGCTCGTCTCGACGGTCACCGCCCGGAGCTGGTGGTACTCCGGCCTGCGCCAGCTCGTCGTCGGAATGCTGGCCGCCGCCCTCACCTTCGGCCTGGGCAGCCTGATCGGAACCAGTGGTCTGTGAGAAGCCGTCCCCCCAGGAGAGACCAGCGTACGGCGCGGCAGCAACGCCCGGCCCGGGGCGAGCGCGCCGCCCAGCCGCCCGCGGAGGAGCCCCGCTTCCCCGAGGGCTCGCCGTTCCAGAACCCGGCCCGCCAGGACCCGTGGCACCAGGGCGGCCCGCCCTTCCAGCAGGAGCCGCAACCGCCCCACGCCGGCTTCCCGGACCCCCGTTTCCCGGAGCAGGGCCGGCCGCGTGACGCCCATCAGGAGCCGTCGCCGTTCGGTGAGGAGCCCGAGCCCGAGGGGGGCCGCCGCGCCGAGCGGGGCCGCAAGTCCGGCAAGGACGTCCGCCCCGACCTGCGCAAGCGCCGCCGCACCCCGAAGTCGGACTGGCAGTTCCCGCTGCTCACCGACTGGGGCCTGCGGCCGGAGCAGCAGCGCCTGCTGGTGATCGTCGCCTCGGTGGCCGCCGGTCTGCTGGCCACGGTGGGCCTGGTCGTGCTGATCGGCTCGTTCGGCAACGCCACCGGCGACCCCGCCCGGGTCCCCGCCGCGGCGCAGGCCGGGCCGGGACAGGACCGGCCGGCCCGGTTCGAGGGCTGGGCCTCGCCCAAGCTGTTCGCCCCGATCGCCGATCGGGCCAAGGACGCCAAGCCGCTCAGCCAGAAGGAGCTGTTCGCGGCCAAGTCGCTGACCCGTGACAAGAAGTTGTCGCTCAAGCTGGTGGCCAGCGAGGTCGCCGCCGAGTGCGCGCCGGTGCTGTGGGGCCGCCAGCTCATCGAGCAGGTGACCGCCGCGGGCTGCTCGCAGGCGGCGCGCGGCCTGTACGCCAGCGCCGACCGGCGCTACGTGGCGCAGTACACGCTGCTCAACCTCCGGGACGCGGCCGCGGCCGACGCGCTGGTCTCCTCGCTGAAGGCGTTGTACCTGGCCGGCTGGGTCCAGCCGCTGCCCAGCGAGAAGGCGGCCTTCCCGCACCGCGCGCACACCGAGGGCGGCGCCTACGCGCTCGGGCACTACGTCGGGATCGTCTGGGTGGCTCGCGCCGACGGCGCCGAGCCGGGCCCCAAGGACGATTTCGTGTCGCTCGCGCTGACCCTGCGCGATGCGGAGAAGGCCCTTTACCGCCGCGTCGTGGCGATCACCGGACCGGGGAGCGGTTGATGCGCAAGTTGCCGAAGGTCGTTCTCGTCCCGCTGGTCGCGGTTGTCCTTGTGGTGGCCGGGCTCACCGTCTGGTGGCTGAACCAGGCGGTCAGCCCGCGGCCGGGGGTGTTCAAGGGCGAGCCGTCCTCGGCCCTGTACGCGCCGATCGCCACCCGGGCCGCCGATCCGGCCCCGCTGAAGCTGGACGAACTGTTCGCGCAGCCCACGGTGGACGGGCTGACCCGCCAGGCGACCGCGGAGTTCGCCGACTGCGGCGAGGTGCTGGACGGGGTCGAGGCGCCCGGCTGCACCCAGGCCCTGCGGGCGGTCTACGGCAACGGCTCCGTGGCCGGGCAGTTCGTGGTGTTCAACCTGGCCGACTCGGCGGCGGCCGACGCGTTCGTGACCGCGCTGGGGCAGGGCGGTTTCGTCCGGCAGGCGGCCACCTTCGACGCCGGGCGCAGCCGGGCCCAGGCTCGGGCGCTGGGCCACTTCGTGACGGTGAGCTGGGTCGGCCCGGCCGCCGGAGACCCCGACCTCGGGCCCGCGCACGTCGCCCTCGACGGCCTGGGCAAGGGTCTGCAGGCCCGCGTCCTCGCCGCCTCCTGACCCGGCCCCGCCCCTAGCTGGGCGGCAGGTCGAGGCTGGCCCGGACGGCCTGGGGGAGTGCGGCCAGCCGGTCGAGCGGGGCTTCCAGGGCGGTGAGCCCGTCGGCCCAGGGTGCGGCGGCGGTGATGAGCGCCCGCGCCTGGTTCTTGGTCAGCTCGGCCCCGCGCTGCCGGTGGGCGGTGATGAGCGCTTCCCGCCAGGTGTTGACCAGCTTGGCGTGCGCCTTGTCCAGCAGCCGCCAGACGATCGCCGCCGTCTCCTCGGCGGGGCGGGCCAGCCGTACCGCCTCGACGGCCGGACCGTCGGCCCGCAGCGAGAAAAGCGGGCCCAGCACCGGACTCAGCACCGCGGGCAGCTCGGCGGGCGGCGCGGCGAGCCAGGCCCGCACCTTGCTGCCGTGCGAGGCCAGGATGAGCCGGGGGAGGGTCGCCTCCAGCCCGGCCGGTACGGCGATCGCCACCCGGTCCTGGTTGCCCAGGTACGGCTTGGCCAGCCAGGTGGCGAGCTGCACCCGGGGCAGCCCGATCTCCTTCGGCCAGTCGCCGACCAGCAGGTCCCAGTCGGCCGGGTCGAACCCGGCGGGCAGCGGCGCGGCCGAGGCGGACTCGATCGACTGCGGCCCGTGGGTGTAGATCGCGGTGGCGTAGCGCTCGGCGCGGGCGGCCACGGCGGGCCGGGTCTTGGTGGTCGGGCGCAGGATGTACAGGTCGGCCGCCGACCCGATGGCCTCCGCGCCGAAATAGCGGTTGAAGTCGGGATACATCGCCTCGTAGGCGAGGTTGAGGTCCGACAGGCTGTTCTGGACCTTGAGCGCCAGCATCGGCGTCCGCTCGCTCGCGCCGTAGGCCAGCAGGACCCGCCCGTCGTCGCGCAGCCCCTCCACCGCCCGGGCCACGAACAGCCCGACGCCCTCCGGCGTGTACGGCGGGTCGGTCAGGGCCAGGTCGTGCTCACGCACCGAGGCGGGCAGGCCGAGCCGCAGGTCGGCCCAGTGGGTGCGCACGCCGAGCCCCTGGTCGTCGAGGTAGCCGAGGACGCGGTCGTCGATGTCCACCACGCTCACCTCGACCTCCGGGTGCACCAGCTTGACCGCCAGCGAGGTGAGGTCGTGGTCGCCCACGCACAGCAGCCGCGCGCCGGGCAGCCAGAACCGGGCCCCGAGCAGGAGCGCGCGGCGCAGCACGGTCTCCGGGGTGGCCGAGACGTGGTCGAGCTCGGCCCGCGCGCGCGGCGCCCCGGCGACCAGTTCCTCCAGCCGGGCCAGCACGCCGGCGTAGTGCGGCACGAGGTGCTCGACCGGGTCGGCGGGCGGCGGGGCGACGGCGAAGAACTCCTGGTAGTCGGGCGTGTGCGCCATCGGAACCCGCATCGTCTCGCCCCGGCGCTCCAGCTCGACCACCCGCAGCAGCGCCTCGACGCCGCGCCGCGAGGTGGCGCTCCGCCGTACCAGCTCGGCGAGGGTCCACCACTGGCCGTCGCACAGCAGCATGAGCGCGTGCCGCAGCCGCCTGCTGTCCGCGCCGGCCTCGGTGAGCAGCGCGTTCACCCCGTCACGATCCATACCGATCACCCTAGAGGACCGCGCCGGGCGCGGAGATCACCTCGCGCATGGTGACATTTGTCCTGCTCGATGCGGGATCGACGCATCTGCCGGGCTGGGGGCCCGGTTCGCGACCGTGGAGGCATGAGAACTCTGCTCCTGGCCGCGCTCTTGTTCAGCGGCTGCGCCACCGATCCGGCCGTCGTGGAGACGCCCGCGGGAGCCGTACGCGGCTCCCTCGACGGGCAGACCAGGACGTTCCAGGGAATCCGCTACGCCACCGCCGCCCGCTGGACGGCGCCGAAGCCCGCCCCGGCCTGGAAGGGCGTCCGCGACGCCCGCAAGCCCGGCCCCATGTGCCCGCAGGTCGGCTCGCAGTACGCCCAGACGGCGAGCACGAACGAGGACTGCCTGATGCTCAACGTCACCGCCCCGCGCACCGCCGGGTCCAAGCGCCCGGTCATGGTGTGGGTGCACGGCGACGGGGCCCTGGGCGCCGGGCACTTCTCCGACGCCAGGCTCCTGGCGGCCAAGGGCGTAGTCGTCGTGACGATCAACTACCGCCTCGGCGTCTTCAGCGGCTTCGGCCACCCCGGCCTGACCGACGGCGGCACGTACGGCCTGCAGGACCAGCAGGAGGCGCTGCGCTGGGTGCGGCGCTCCATCACCGCCTTCGGGGGCGACCCGGGCAACGTGACGCTCTTCGGCGTCTCCTACGGCGCCCTGGCCATCAGCGGCCACCTCACCGCCCCGGCCTCGGCCGGGCTGTTCCACCGCGCGGTGATGATGAGCGGCGAGTCGATGATGGACATGCCCGCGGGCGCCCTGGCCGCCGGGATGCCCGCCGCGCCGTCCTTCTGGCGCACGGCCGCCGAGGCCGAGGGCCTGGGACAGGTCTACGCCAAGCAACTCGGCTGTGCCGATCTGCCGTGCCTGCGGGCGCTTCCGGTCGAGCGCATCCTCAAGGTCCCGCAGATCATGAACGTCTTCCAGACCTACGCCCACGGCAACGCCGTCCTGCCCGAGTCGCCCGCCGCCGCGCTGGCCGCCGGGCGCTTCCACCGGATGCCCGTGCTGGCCGGGGCCACCAAGGACGAGCACCGGCTGTTCACCGCCCTGGAGCCGCCCCTCACCGCGGCCTCCTACGCCGAGCGGCTGAAGGCCGCCTTCGGCGAGGACGCCGCGCGCGTCGCCCGGCGCTACCCGGCCCACCCCTCGCCCGACCTGGCCTGGTCCCGCGTCATGACCGACCGCATGTGGGCACGTGGCACCGACGCCCAGAACCGTGCCCTGGCCGAGCACGTGCCGGTCTACGGCTACGAGTTCGCCGACCGGGACGCGCCGATGTTCCTGCCGATCGAGCCGCGCTTCGACTGGGGCGCCTACCACGCGGGCGACCTGCCGTATCTGTTCCCCGAACCGGGCGTGCGATTCACGCCGGAGCAGAAGCGGCTGTCGGAGCGGATGGTGGGCTACTGGACCACCTTCGCCAGGACCGGCACCCCCAACGGCCCCGGCCTGCCCGCCTGGCCGCGCCTGGAGCGGGGCACCCAGTCGCTCGCACCGGACGCGATCAAGCGGATCGACTACGCGGCCGAGCACAACCTGGCCTTCTGGCGCTGAGAGGCGCTGAGAGGCGCTGAGGCCGGCGAGTGTCTCCCGGCAGGTCCGCCCGGGGAACCTGGAGCGACCTGCCGGGAAATGTTCGCAATGTGGACGTGCTGGGCACCATTCCGGCAACGTGTTGTAACCTCGTACGCACAACGCAGCAGGGCCAACGTCGTCCCCGCCTGTAGGCAAGAAATGCAGACGAAGACGACGGGAGGGTTTCCATGCCTGCTGCCCGCAATGGCTTCCACGGGGGTTTCCCCGAGCCTCAGGGCCTCTACCACCCCGCCAACGAGCACGACGCCTGCGGCGTCGCCATGGTCGCCGATGTGGCCGGGCGCCGGGGGCATCAGATCGTGGTGAAGGCGCTGACCGCTCTGGTGAATCTCGATCACCGCGGGGCCAAGGGAAGTGAGCCGGACACCGGGGACGGCGCCGGCATCCTCACGCAGGTGCCCGACGAGTTCCTCCGCGCCACCGTGGACTTCGCCCTGCCGGAGGCGGGGGCGTACGCGGTCGGCCTGGTCTTCCTCCCCAGTGACGAGGAAGCACGGGCGATCGGCACCGGCATGATCGAGGAGATCGCCGCCGAGGAGGGCCTGACCGTGCTGGGCTGGCGCGACGTGCCGGTCGACACGGCCCTGCCGGGCCCGAGCGCCCGCGCGGTGATGCCCTTCTTCAAGCAGCTCTTCGTGAGCAGCCCGGGCGGCGAGACCGGCCTGGAGCTCGACCGGCTGGCCTTCTGCCTGCGCAAGCGGGCCGAGCACGAGGTCGACTGCTACTTCGCCTCGCTGTCGTCGCGCACGCTGGTCTACAAGGGCATGCTCACCCCGGACCAGGTCGAGCCGTTCTTCCCCGACCTGTCCGACGAGCGTTTCGCCAGCGCGATCGCTTTGGTGCACTCGCGCTTCTCCACCAACACCTTCCCGAGCTGGCCGCTGGCGCACCCCTACCGGTACGTCGCGCACAACGGTGAGATCAACACCGTCAAGGGCAACCGCAACTGGATGCGCGCCCGCGAGGCCATGCTGGCCTCCGAGCTGATCCCGGGCGACCTGGAGCGGCTCTTCCCGATCTGCGACCCGGACGCCAGCGACACCGCCTCCTTCGACGAGGTGCTGGAGCTGCTGCACCTCGGCGGGCGCTCGCTGCCGCACGCGGTGCTGATGATGATCCCGGAGGCGTGGGAGAACCACACCGAGATGGACCCGGCCCGCCGGGCCTTCTACGAGTTCCACGCCTCGATGATGGAGGCCTGGGACGGCCCGGCCTCGATCACCTTCACCGACGGCACCGTCGCCGGCGCGGTCCTCGACCGCAACGGCCTGCGCCCGGGGCGCTTCTGGGTGACCGTGGACGGCCTGGTCGTGCTGGCCTCCGAGGCCGGTGTGCTGGACATCCCGGCCGAGCAGGTCGTGCGCAAGGGCCGGCTGCAGCCGGGGCGCATGTTCCTGATCGACACCGCGCGCGGCAAGATCATCGAGGATGACGAGATCAAGGCCGAGCTCGCCGCGGCCCTGCCGTACGAGGACTGGCTGCACGCGGGCCTGGTCCGCTTCGAGGAACTGCCCGCGCGGGCGCACGAGGTGCCGACGCACGAGGCGCTGGTCAAGCGGCAGCAGACCTTCGGCTACACCGAGGAAGAGCTGCGGATCATCCTGTCGCCGATGGCCAGGAGCGGCCAGGAGCCGATCGGCTCGATGGGCACCGACACCCCGGTGGCGGTGCTGAGCGAGAAGCCGCGGCTGCTGTTCGACTACTTCAGCCAGCTCTTCGCGCAGGTCACCAACCCGCCGCTGGACGCCATCCGGGAGGAGCTGGTCACCAGCCTGGCCAGCACCCTGGGCCCGGAGGGCAACCTGCTGGAGCCGGGCCCGGCCTCCTGCCGCCAGCTCGTGCTGCCCTACCCGGTGATCGACAACGACGAGCTCGCGAAGATCATCCACATCAACGACGAGCACGACCTGCCCGGATTCCACCCGATCGTGATCTCCGGCCTCTACCCGGTCGCCGGCGGCGGCGCGGCGCTCAAGCAGCGCCTGGCCGAGATCCGCGAGGAGGCCTCCCAGGCCATCGAGTCCGGCGCCCGCATCCTGGTGCTGTCGGACCGCGGCGCCAGCGAGGAGCTCGCGCCGATCCCGTCGCTGCTGCTCACCGGCGCGGTGCACCACCACTTGATCCGCGAGAAGACCCGCACCCGGGTCGGCCTGGTGATCGAGACCGGCGAGGCCCGCGAGTGCCACCACATGGCGCTGCTCATCGGCTACGGCGCCGGCGCGGTCAACCCCTACCTGGCCATCGAGACGGTCGAGGACCTGGTCGACACCGGCGTGCTCGACCTGGACAAGCACAAGGCCGTGCGCAACCTGATCAAGGCGTACGGCAAGGGCGTCATCAAGGTGATGTCGAAGATGGGCGTCTCCACCGTCGCCTCCTACACCGGCGCGCAGATCTTCGAGGCGCTCGGCCTGGGCGAGGACGTGGTCGCCGAGTGCTTCACCGGCACCACCTCGCGCCTGGGCGGCGTCGGCTTCGACGTCCTGGCCGAGGAGGCCGCGCAGCGCCACCGCCGCGCCTACCCGCGGGTCGCCAACGCCCACCGCAAGCTGGAGGTCGGCGGCGAGTACCAGTGGCGGCGCGAGGGCGAGCCGCACCTGTTCAACCCCGAGACCGTCTTCAAGCTCCAGCACGCCACCCGCACCCGGCGGTACGAGATCTTCAAGGAGTACACGAACCTCGTGGACTCCCAGGCCGAGAAGCTGATGACGCTGCGCGGGCTGTTCAAGTTCAGGAGCGACCGGAGCCCGGTGCCGATCGAGGAGGTCGAGCCGGTCGCCGAGATCGTCAAGCGCTTCTCCACCGGCGCGATGTCCTACGGCTCCATCTCGATGGAGGCGCACGAGACGCTCGCCATCGCCATGAACCGGCTGGGCGCCAAGTCCAACACCGGCGAGGGCGGCGAGGACCCCGAGCGCCTGCACGACCCGGCCCGGCGCAGCGCCATCAAGCAGGTGGCCTCCGGCCGCTTCGGCGTCACCTCCGAGTACCTGGTCAACGCCGACGACCTGCAGATCAAGATGGCGCAGGGCGCCAAGCCCGGCGAGGGCGGCCAGCTGCCCGGCCACAAGGTCTACCCGTGGATCGCCAAGACCCGGCACTCCACACCGGGCGTCGGCCTCATCTCGCCGCCGCCGCACCACGACATCTACTCCATCGAGGACCTCGCCCAGCTCATCCACGACCTGAAGAACGCCAACCCGGTCAGCCGGGTGCACGTGAAGCTGGTCGCGGAGGTCGGTGTCGGCACCGTCGCCGCGGGCGTCTCCAAGGCGCACGCCGACGTGGTGCTCATCTCCGGCCACGACGGCGGCACCGGCGCCTCCCCGCTGACCTCGCTCAAGCACGCCGGCGCCCCGTGGGAGCTCGGCCTGGCCGAGACCCAGCAGACGCTGCTGCTCAACAACCTGCGCGACCGCATCGTCGTCCAGGTCGACGGCCAGCTCAAGACGGGCCGTGACGTGGTCATCGCCGCCCTGCTGGGCGCCGAGGAGTACGGCTTCGCCACCGCCCCGCTGGTGGTCAGCGGCTGCGTCATGATGCGCGTGTGCCACCTGGACACCTGCCCGGTCGGCGTCGCCACCCAGAACCCCGAGCTGCGCAAGCGCTTCACCGGCAAGCCGGAGTTCGTGGTCAACTTCTTCGAGTTCATCGCCGAGGAGATCCGCGAGTACCTCGCCGAGCTGGGCTTCCGCTCCCTCGACGAGGCGATCGGCCACGTCGAGCTGCTCGACACCACCGCGGCGGAGAACCACTGGAAGGCCGCCGGGCTCGACCTGTCGCCGATCCTGCACCAGCCGGCGCTGCCCGCGGGCACCCCGCTGCGCAAGACCGTCGAGCAGGAGCACGGCCTGGATCACGCGCTGGACAACACCCTCATCCAGCTCGCCGAGGGCGCGCTGGCCAGCCGCCGGCCGGTCAAGCTCGACCTGCCGATCCGCAACGTCAACCGCACCGTCGGCACCATGCTCGGCTACGAGGTCACCAAGCGGTACGGCGGAGCCGGCCTGCCCGACGACACCATCGACGTCAGCTTCACCGGCGCGGCCGGCAACTCCTTCGGCGCCTTCGTGCCCAAGGGCGTCACGCTGCGGCTGACCGGCGAGGCCAACGACTACCTGGGCAAGGGCCTGTCCGGCGGGCGCCTCACCCTCCGCCCGGCCGCCGACCTGGACGGGCACATCATCGCCGGCAACGTCGCCCTCTACGGCGCGACCTCCGGCGAGGCCTTCATCCGCGGCGTCACCGGCGAGCGCTTCTGCGTCCGCAACTCCGGCGCCACCGCGGTGGTCGAGGGCGTGGGCGACCACGGCTGCGAGTACATGACCGGCGGGCGCGTGGTCGTCCTCGGGCAGACCGGGCGCAACTTCGCCGCGGGCATGTCCGGCGGCATCGCCTACCTGCTGGACGCCCGACCCGAGCGGGTCAACCGGGAGATGGTCGCCATCGAGCCGCTGGCCGAGCAGGACGCCGAGTTCCTGCGCGGCGCGGTCGAGAAGCACTACGCCGAGACCGGCTCGCCGGTGGCCAGGGACCTGCTGGCCACCTGGGAGACGGCGCTCACCCGGTTCAGCAAGATCATGCCGACCGACTACAAGCGGGTCCTGCGCGCGGCCGAGGCCGCCCGCATCGAGGGCCGCGACGTGGACGAGGCCGTCATGGCCGCGGCGGTGCAGTCATGAGCCGCCGCCCGCTGACCCCGCGCCTGCTGGTCCCGCGCAGGCTGACCCCGCGATCCCTCGCCAAGAAGGAGGCGTAACCGATGGCCGACCCGAAGGGTTTCCTCACGCACGACCGGGAGCTGCCGGCACGCCGCCCGGTGGACGTCCGCATCCAGGACTGGCGGGAGGTCTACGAGGCCTTCCCGGCGCAGAAGCTGAACAAGCAGGCCGCGCGCTGCATGGACTGCGGCATCCCGTTCTGCCACAACGGCTGCCCGCTGGGCAACCTCATCCCCGAGTGGAACGACCTGGTCTACCGGCACGACTGGCGCGAGGCGATCGAGCGCCTGCACGCCACCAACAACTTCCCGGAGTTCACCGGCCGCCTGTGCCCGGCTCCGTGCGAGGCGGCGTGCGTGCTGGGCATCAACGCCGACCCGGTGGCGATCAAGCGGGTCGAGGTCGAGATCGTCGACCGCGCCTTCGCCGAGGGCTGGGTCCGGCCGCACCCGGCCGCCGTGAAGACCGGTAAGCGGGTGGCCGTCGTCGGCTCCGGCCCCGCCGGTCTGGCCGCGGCCCAGCAGCTCACCCGCGCCGGGCACGACGTGGTCGTGTTCGAGCGGGCCGACGCCCCGGGCGGCCTGCTGCGGTACGGCATCCCCGAGTTCAAGATGGAGAAGCGGCACATCGACCGCCGCCTGGAGCAGATGCGGGCCGAGGGCACCGAGTTCCGGGTCAACGTGAACGTCGGCGTCGACATCACCGCCGCCGAGCTGCGCGCGCAGTTCGACGCGGTGGTCCTGGCCGGCGGCGCCACCCAGTGGCGCGACCTGCCCGTCGCCGGGCGCTCGCTCCAGGGCGTCCACCAGGCGATGGAGTACCTGCCCCCGGCCAACAAGGCGCTGGCCGACTCCCCGATCAACGCCCGCGGCAAGCACGTGGTGGTGATCGGCGGTGGCGACACCGGCGCCGACTGCATCGGCACCGCGATCCGGCAGGGGGCCGCCTCGGTCACCCAGCTCGAGATCATGCCCAAGCCGCCCGCCTCGCGGGCCGGTTCGCAGCCGTGGCCGACCTTCCCGACGCTGTTCAAGATGGAGAGCGCGCACGAGGAGTTGGAGGAGGGCGGCGGCGCCCGCGTCTACGCCGTCTCCACCACCGAGTTCGTCGGCGACGAGGCCGGCAACGTGGTCGCCATCCGCCTGGTGGACGTCGAAGGCCCCGAGACGGGCTTCCGGCCCATCCCCGGCAGCGAGCGCGAGCTGCCCGCCGACCTGGTGACCCTGTCGATGGGCTTCGTCGGGCCGGAGAAGGGGCTGCTGCTGGAGGAGCTCGGCGTGTCCTTCGACGCGCGCGGCAACGTCGCCCGCGACAAGACGTACATGACCGACGTCGAGGGCGTCTTCTCCGCCGGGGACATGGGGCGGGGGCAGTCGCTCATCGTCTGGGCCATCGCCGAGGGGCGCGCCGCCGCCTCCGGGGTGGACCGCTTCCTGACGGGGGAGACGGCTCTGCCGTACCCGATCCTGCCGACGGCCCGCCCGCTGGTCTGAGGTCCGCGTCACCGGCCGGGGTCCCTCGCGGGGCCCCGGCTTTCGCGTGTCTCGGGGTACGGCGGGGCCTCAGGAAAGACCGAAATATCACGAGAAAATGGCATTCGGCCAACGAGTGCGGGAGGATGAGCGTCTTCTGGGTAAATGCGGTAGAGGGGGATACATGCGGCGGTTTGTCGGATTGGTGGCGGCGCTGGCCGTCGCCGGGGGGCTCACCGCCTGCGCGCCTGCGGTCCCGCGGACCGGCACGGCCTCCGCGCCGGTCGCCACCGGTGCGGCGGACTTCCTGGTGTTCTACGCCGACGGCGCTCAGGATGCGGCCCGTGCGGCGATCCAGCGGGCCGGTGGCACCGCGCTCGGCGCCGAGCCCAAGCTGGGCTACCTCCTGGCCAGCGGCCCCGGCGACGCCTTCGTGGACGCGCTGGACGGCGACCCCGCGGTCGCGGGCGTGACCGGCGACCGCCTGATCGGCGCCGTCACCGCCGCCCGCTGGACCGGCACCGAGGCCACCCGCCCGGCCACCGCCCTCCACGCCCTCCCCGCCACCACCGCCCGCCCGGCCACCGCGGGCCGGACGGCGATGCCCGACGTCTCCGGCATGGCGGGCGCCGCGGCCGAGCCGCTGGCCAAGCGCCAGTGGGACATGCGCATGATCGGCGCCGACCGCGCCAACACCCGCGCCCCCGGCACCAAGAAGGTCCTGGTCGGCGTGATCGACACCGGCGTGGACGGCAAGCACCCCGACCTCGCCCCCAACTTCAACCGCGCCCTGTCCCGCAACTTCGTCACCGACATCCCCAAGGACCGAGAGGGCCAGGAGGTCGACGGCGCCTGCGAGGTCAAGTCCTGCAAGGACCCGGCCGACGTGGACGACGACGGCCACGGCACCCACGTGGCCAGCACCATCGCCTCCCCGATCAACGGCGTGGGCATCGCGGGCGTGGCCCCCGGCGTGCAGATCGTCAACATCCGCGCCGGCCAGGACTCCGGCTTCTTCTTCCTCAAGCCGAGCCTCGACGCGCTCACCTACGCCGCCGACATCGGCGTCGACGTGGTGAACATGAGCTTCTACATCGACCCGTGGCTGTTCAACTGCACCGCCAACAAGTCCGACAGCAAGAAGCAGCGCCAGCAGCAGCGCGCCGTCCGCACCGGCATGCAGCGCGCGCTCGACTACGCCCACGCCAAGGGCGTCACGCTGATCAGCGCGCTCGGCAACGAGTCGATGGACCTCGGCCGACCCACCGTCGACACGGCCAGCCCCAACTACCCGCGCGGCAGCGAGCGCACCCGGGGCATCGACAACTCCTGCCTGAACCTGCCCGCCGAGGGCAAGCACGTCATCTCGGTCTCCGCGCTCGACCCGGCCGGCCGCAAGGCGAGCTACTCCAACTACGGCCTGGAGCAGGCCGACCTGTCGGCCCCCGGCGGCGACGGCGGCGGCCTGTCGACGACCCGCTCGATCCTGGCCGCCGCCCCCGAGAACGCGCTGCGCGCCGACCGCAAGCTCGACTCCTCCGGCGAGCCGACCACCAGCGAGGTCATCCGCGACTGCACGCCCGGCGACTGCTCCTACTACCAGTACCTCGACGGCACCTCCATGGCCGCCCCGCACGCCACCGGCGTCGCCGCGATCCTGATCAGCCGTTTCGGCAAGCCCGGCAAGGGCGGCGTGCGGATGGACCCCGGCAAGGTCGCCAAGCTGCTGTACGCCACCGCCACCCCCAAGGCGTGCCCGGCCGTGCGGGCCTGCGAGGGTGGTAAGTCCCGCAACGGGTTCTACGGCCGCGGCGTCGTCGACGCGCTGAAGGCGGCCACCGTCAAGCCGTAGGCTCGCGGCATGCCGTACCGCCTGCTCGCCGAAGCCGCCATGGTGGTGCACTTCCTGTTCCTGCTGTTCATGGCGGTCGGCGGCTTCCTGGCCTGGCGCTGGCCGCGGCTGATCTGGGCGCACCTGGCGGTGGCCGCCTGGGGCGTGCTGTCGGTGCTGACCGGCATGGAGTGCCCGCTGACCGTGGTCGAGAACTGGGGCCGCGAGCACGCCGGGCTCCAGGGGCTGCGGCCGGGCGGCTTCATCGACACCTACATCGAGGGCGTCGTCTACCCGGACGAGCACACGAATCTGGCGCGAATCGCCGTCGCGGCCCTGGTGTTGACCTCCTGGACGGGCTTTGTTCTCCGAAGACGGTGACAGCCGAGTGGTCTGTACCAATTAAGGTAGGAGCCGTGACTCGTCGCGCGAAAATCGTCTGCACTCTCGGTCCCGCCACCTCGTCCCCCGAACAGCTCCGCGAGCTGATCTCCGCGGGGATGGACGTGGCCCGGTTCAACCTCAGCCATGGCACTCATGAGCTTCACAAAGAGGTCTACGACCGGATCCGGGAGGTCGCGGCCGAGCTCGGCCGCGGCGTAGGCGTCCTGGCCGACCTGCAGGGTCCCAAGATCCGCGTCGGCCGGTTCGAGGAGGGCCCCGTCCGCCTGGGCTTCGGCGACGTTTTCACCATCACCACCGAAGACGTCCCCGGCGACCGCGAGCAGGTCTCCACCACCTACAAGGGCCTGCCCGGCGACGTGCGCTCCGGCGACACCATCCTCGTCGACGACGGCCGCCTGGTCCTGGAGGTCACCCGCGTCGACGGCCAGCGCGTCACCACGCGCGTCGTCATCGGCGGCATGATCTCCGACAACAAGGGCCTCAACCTGCCGGGCGTCAACGTCAGCGCCCCCGCCCTCACCGACAAGGACGAGGCCGACCTGCGCTGGGCGCTCCGCACCGGCTTCGACATGATCGCCCTGTCCTTCGTGCGCCGGCCCTCCGACGCCGACGTGGTGCGCAACATCATGGAGCAGGAGGCCGTACGGCTGCCGCTGCTGGCCAAGATCGAGAAGCCACAGGCGGTCGACCGGCTCCCCGAGATCATCGAGGCCTTCGACGGCATCATGGTCGCCCGCGGCGACCTCGGCGTCGAGCTGCCCCTCGAAGAGGTCCCGGTCGTGCAGCGCCGGATCATCGAGCTGTGCCGCGAGAAGGCCCGGCCGGTCATCGTGGCCACCCAGATGCTCGACTCGATGATGCACAGCCCGCGGCCCACCCGCGCCGAGGCCTCCGACGTCGCCTACGCCGTCATGGACGGCGCCGACGCGGTCATGCTCTCCGGCGAGACCTCCGTGGGCCAGTACCCGATCGAGTCGGTCGCCACCATGGACCGCATCGCCAGCACCGCCGAGAAGACCTCGCTGCAGGCCACGCACACCCTCGACCGGCTGCCCGAGACCACCGGCGGCGCCATCGCCCGCGCGGCGGCCGAGGTCGGCGCGGTCGTCGGGGCCAAGGCGCTGTGCGCCTTCACCATGTCGGGGGAGACCGCGCGGCGGCTGGCCCGCTACCGCTCGCCGATCCCGCTGCTGGCCTTCACCTCCGCCCCGCACGTGCGCGGGCAGCTCTCGCTGACCTGGGGCGTGGAGACCTTCCACGTGCCGTTCGTGCACCACACCGACGACATGGTCCGCCAGGTCGAGGCCTCGCTGCTGGCGCTGGGCAAGGTGGAGAAGGGCGACAAGGTGGTCATCGTGGCCGGCTCGCCTCCCGGCACCCCGGGCTCGACCAACGCGCTGCGCGTCCACACCATCGGCGCCGCCGTCTCCCACCCCTGAAGCCCGCGCGACCCCTGGCCCTGACGAGCGGGCCGGGGGCCACTGGGATCCGTTCCCGGGCCCTGAGTGGACCTGGGCCGGAGGGCGAGTCTCGCGGTCTCATGGCCGTATGAGACTCGCCTCCCTGGCCACCGCCACGCTGCTCGCGCTGAGCGCCGTCCCGCTGGCCGTCCTCCCGGCCTCCGCCTCGGCCCAGCCGGCCTCCTGCAGCCTGAACATCACCGAGCTGAGCGCCGCGACCGCCCGCGTCCGCATCCACTGCCGCGCGGAGAGCCCGTTCAGCGACAGGCTGACCTGGATCCGGCTGCACGGCGACGACTCCTTCAAGGACGACACCCTGATGGGCTGCCCGCCCACCGGAACCCTGTTCACCTGGACGAGCGACCTCGACTCGGAGTACCTCGACGAGGACCTCGCCGACACCGACGAGATCTACGCCACCGTCCAGTTCCGCCGCGCCGACGGCAGCACCTACTGGCGCGGCACCCGGCCGGTCAGCGGCCGGTACGGCTCCGCCGCAGCGCTGCTGAACCCCGGCAAGTGCGGCACCCCGGCCTGACCAGGGACCCCCGGCCACCGGAGGTCCCGGCGCGCGGCTAGTTGGCGTGCAGGGCGGCGTTGAGCTCCACGCCCGTGCCCTGTCGGGGGACCGCCTCGACCGCGCCGGTCTGCGAGTTGCGCCGCAGCAGCAGCCCGTTCACCCCGGACAGCTCCTTGCCCTTGACGACCCGGCCGTCCGGCAGCCCCACCTTGGTGCCCGCCGTGACGTACAGCCCGGCCTCGACCACGCAGTCGTCGCCGAGCGAGATGCCGATGCCGGAGTTGGCCCCCAGCAGGCAGCGCTCGCCCACCGAGATGACCTCCTTGCCGCCGCCGGACAGCGTGCCCATGATCGAGGCGCCACCGCCCACGTCGGTGCCGTCGCCGACGACCACCCCGGCCGAGATGCGCCCCTCGACCATGGAGGCGCCCAGCGTGCCGGCGTTGAAGTTGACGAAGCCCTCGTGCATGACCGTGGTGCCCGGCGCGAGGTGCGCGCCCAGCCGGACGCGGTCGGCGTCGGCGATGCGCACCCCCGAGGGCAGCACGTAGTCGACCATGCGCGGGAACTTGTCCACCCCGTAGACGGTGACCGGCCCCCGGGCGCGCAGCCGCAGCCGGGCGGCCTCGAAGCCGTCCACGGCGCACGGGCCGTGGTTCGTCCAGACCACGTTGGCCAGCAGGCCGAACAGGCCGTCCAGGTTCACCTCGTGCGGCTTGACCAGCCGGCCCGAGAGCAGGTGCAGGCGCAGGTAGGCGTCGTGCGCGTCGGCGGGCGGTTCGGAGAGCTTGGCGATGGCCGTGCGGACCGCCACGACCTCGACGCCGCGCTGGGGGTCGGGGCCCACCGCGGCGGCGAACTCGCC
The DNA here is from genome assembly GCF_044459405.1 of Nonomuraea sp. NPDC050328. NCBI lineage: Bacteria > Bacillati > Actinomycetota > Actinomycetes > Streptosporangiales > Streptosporangiaceae > Nonomuraea > Nonomuraea sp. NPDC050328. Next base: position 971,394 of record NZ_JBITIW010000002.1, read on the forward strand.
GGGGTCGGCCGGCCGCTCGGTGCCGGTGAAACCGGCCTCACCGAGGGCGAAGACAGGGAACCAGGTGTCGAGGACGGTGCCGTCGGCGGCGATCGTCGCCAGGCCGACGCCGTGGGCGCCAGAGTCGGTAGCAGTCACCTGCCACAAGATACCGGGCCGGCCGAAAAGGCAGCTTGAGGTGCCCTGAGTGGGATTCGAACCCACACTGAATGGTGTTTGAGACCATCGCCTCTGCCGGTTGGGCTATCAGGGCGGCGCAGGAGGTAGCCTACCGCCACATCTGGATCAGCTGGGACGGCCCTGGCCTCGCTCTAATCTAGCGGACGTCGGTACTCTTCTGCTCGTGAGTACGCAACGGCGAGTGGTGATCGCGGAAGACGAGGCCCTGATCCGCCTCGACCTCAAGGAGATGCTCCAGGAGGACGGCTACGTCGTCGTGGGCGAGGCCGGTGACGGCGAGAGCGCGATCAAACTGGCCACCGAGCTCCGGCCCGATCTGGTGATCCTCGACGTGAAGATGCCCATCCTCGACGGCATCTCGGCGGCCGAGCGCATCGTGGCCGACCGGATCGCCCCGTGCCTGATCCTGACCGCGTTCTCGCAGCGCGACCTGGTCGAGCGGGCCAGGGACGCGGGGGCGATGGCCTACCTGGTCAAGCCGTTCACCAAGGCGGACCTGGTGCCGGCGATCGAGATGGCGGTGAGCCGGCACGAGGAGATGGTCGCGCTCGCCCGCGAGGTGAGCAGCCTCGGCGGCCAGCTCGAGACCCGCAAGCTGGTGGAGCGGGCCAAGGGTCTGCTGATGGCCAAGCACGGCTGGAGCGAGCCGCAGGCCTTCCGGTGGGTGCAGAAGGCGTCGATGGACCGGCGGCTGAGCATGCGGGAGGTCGCGCAGCTCGTGATCGACGACGCGGGGCATAACGAGCAGGCCACGTGACGGTCGCGAAGCGATAACGACAGGCCCGTCCGGCGCCGATCGGACGGGTTCGCCATGCCGTGCGCCCGGCGGAGGAGTCAAGGGCGGGTAACGGCTCGGCGGCGGGCGTCAAGGCGGCGTCACATGTGCGTATCCGTACCGCAGGTGATCGCGTCGTCGCACCTGGTGGGGTCCATGCTGGCTCTGATCGCGACATATCAGTGCCCGCGTGGAGGTGACCGTACATGGTCCGAATAGTCCGAAAAGTGGCTCTGCTCGGGGCGGCCGGCCTGGTGCTGACCGCCTGCTCCGGGGGAGGCGGCACCACGGCGACCCCGGCGGCTCCGGCCCCCTCGGGACAGCAGAGCGCCCCGCCGGCCGCCACCGGCGCCGACGGCACCCTGACCATCGGCACGCTGCTGCCGCAGACCGGCTCGCTGGCCTTCCTCGGCCCGCCGATGTTCGCCGCCGTCGACCTGGCGGTCAAGGAGATCAACGACGCCGGCGGCGTGCTCGGCAAGCCGATCACGAAGATCCACACCGACTCCGGCGACACCACGACCAACCTGGCCGCCCAGTCGGTGGACCGGCTGCTGGCGCAGAAGGCCGACGCGGTCATGGGCGCGGCCTCCTCGTCGGTGTCGGAGTCGGTCATCGACAAGATCACCGGAGCCGGGGTGGTGCAGTTCTCGCCGGCCAACACCAGCGACAAGTTCACCACCATCCAGGACAACGGCCTGTACTTCCGCACCTCCCCGCCCGACGTGCTGCAGGGCCGGGTGCTCGGCGACCTGATCCTGAGCGACGGCAACGACACCGTGGGCATCCTGGCGATGCAGGACTCCTACGGCACCGGCCTGGCCGACAACGTCACCAAGGCCCTCGAGGCGGGCGGCGGCACGGTCGCCGAGCGGGTCGACTACGACCCCAAGGCCGCCGACTTCTCCGCCGACGTGGCGAAGATCAAGGCCAAGAACCCCAAGGCCGTGGTGATCATCGGCTTCGAGGAGAGCTCGAAGGTCATCCAGGAGCTGGTCAAGCAGGGGCTGACCACCGCCAAGTACAAGTGGTACATGGTCGACGGGAACACCTCGAACACCAACTACGTGAAGATGCCCAAGGGCACCCTCGTCGGGGCCAAGGGCACCATCCCCGGCGCCGCCTCGCCCGAGGCGTTCCAGGCCCGGCTCAAGGAGATCAACCCCGAGCTCAAGGACTGGAACTACGCCCCGGAGTCCTACGACGCGGTCAACCTGGTCGCGCTGGCCGCCGAGGCCGCCAAGTCCGACGCCGGCGCCGACATCGGCAAGAAGCTGTCCGAGGTCAGCAAGGGCGGCGAGAAGTGCACCGACTTCAAGAGCTGCCTCGACCTGCTCAAGGCGGGCAAGGACATCGACTACGAGGGCGTCTCGGGCCCGATCGAGTTCAACGACGCGGGCGACCCCGCCGTGGCCACGATCGGCGTCTACCAGGCCAAGGACGACAACACCTTCGGCCCGGCCATCGAGTACCGCAAGGGCAACATCTCAGGGTAGGCCGCACACCTTCTTCGCGTAGTACAGCATCTGGACCTGGGCCTTCTCGTCCGGGATCACGATGACCACGCGGGGCTTCTCCTCCCGGTCCACGGTGACACGGACCGGGAAGAGATAGGCCTTCTTGGCCTCGGCGAAGGCGTGCGGGTCGCAGCGGGCCGGGGTGACCACCACCGGGATCTCCAGCCGCGCGGCCCCCGCCTCCAGCGTGCGGACCGGCCCCTCGATCATGTAGTGCGTGGTCCCGTCGATCGAGCGGACGGTGATCGCGTTGGCGCCCGAGCGCCGGGTGAGCACCAGCGTGCCGTGCAGCTCCTTGCCCCGCTCGCGCCACTCGGGGGCGAAGGCCAGGTCGCTGAGCTTGCGCACCTGCTGGGCCTGGCACTCGTCGCGCAGCAGCCTGGCCAGCAGCGGGTCGGGGTGGGGGACCGGGAAGACCACCTTGCGCAGCGGCCCGTCGCCGACCTTGACGTGCGCGATCACCGACGCCGGCCGTACGGTCTGCTCGCCGTCATCGGAACAGACGGCCTCGCCGTACGGCATGGGAAGATCTGTCCGATTTGTACGGCGAAGCACAGCCCCCGATTTTTCCGCCGGGAGCGTTTTGAAGGACTCCGTGACGAGCTGGACGTCCGCGAAATAGATGGGAATGTCGGTTGAATTTCGGACGGCCGCCTGAAGCCGGTGCGCCGGTTCGTCCGATCGCCATTGCCCCAGGGTGACCGAAACCCCCACCGGAGGCTCGGTGGACGGAGCGGAATTCGCCGGCGGATCGGGCTGTGCCGCACACGAGCCGGTCAACAGGATCGCAAGCAGGACGCGCTTCACGTTAAGCACATTAGGCAGCACTTCCCCCGCCGGTAAGTTGAGGACTGATTACGACTCCGCATCCAAGTGCCGACAGTTCACCCCCAGCACTGGCTACGGTCATCAGGTGTTTTGTACGTTTCCGTCATTCGATCGGGACTCGTCGGCGGAGCTGACCGGATCCCGGGCCTGGATGGAGGAGACATTTCATGATCCGCATTGCCCCTCTCGGGCGCGCGCTGGCCGTGGCTGCCGCGGCAAGCCTCGCCCTTACGGCGTGTGGTGGCGGCGGGGGAACAACCGCCAATCCGCCCGCGGCCTCAGAGAGCGCGTCGGCTCCCGCCGCTTCGTCGCCCGCAGCGGCGTCGAAGGGTGACGGCACCCTGACGATCGGCACCCTGCTGCCGCAGACCGGCTCTCTCGCCTTCCTTGGCCCGCCCGAGTTCGCCGGTGTGGACCTCGCGGTCAAGGAGATCAACGACGCCGGCGGCGTCCTCGGCAAGCCGGTGGCCAAGATCCACACCGACTCCGGCGACACCACCACCAACATCGCCTCGCAGTCGGTCGACAAGCTCCTCGCCCAGAAGGCCGACGCCATCATCGGCGCCGCGTCCTCCTCGGTGTCCGAGTCGGTCATCGACAAGATCACGGGTGCGGGCACGGTGCACTTCTCGCCGGCCAACACCTCCGACAAGTTCACCACGATCCAGGACAACGGCCTGTACTTCCGTACGGCTCCGCCGGACGTGCTGCAGGGCCGCGTGCTGGGCGACCTCGTCCTGGCCGACGGCAGCGACACCGTGGGCATCCTGGCGATGCAGGACTCCTACGGCACGGGCCTGGCCGACAACGTGACCAAGGCGATCGAGGGCGGCGGCGGCACCGTCGCCGAGCGCGTCGACTACGACCCCAAGGCCGCCGACTTCTCCGCCGACGTGGCGAAGATCAAGGCCAAGAACCCGAAGGCGATCGTCCTGATCGGCTTCGAGGAGACCGCCAAGCTGGTCCAGGAGCTGGTGAAGCAGGGTCTGACCGCCGACAAGTACAAGTGGTACATGGTCGACGGCAACACCTCGAACACCAACTACGTGAAGATGCCCAAGGGCACCCTCAAGGGCGTCAAGGGCACCATCCCCGGGGCCGCCTCGCCGGAGGCCTTCCAGGCCAAGCTCAAGGAGATCAACCCCGAGCTCGCCGACTTCAGCTACGCGCCGGAGTCGTACGACGCCGCGAACCTGGTGGCCCTGGCCGCCGAGGCCGCGAAGTCGGACGCGGGCGAGGACATCGCCAAGAAGCTGGCCGAGGTCAGCAAGGGCGGCGAGAAGTGCACCGACTTCAAGAGCTGCAACGAGCTCATGAAGGCCGGCAAGGACATCGACTACGAGGGCGTCTCCGGCCCGATCGAGTTCAACGACGCCGGTGACCCGGCCGTCGCCACGATCGGCATCTACGAGTACGCCGACAACAACACCTACGGCACCAAGGCGCTGGAGTACCGCAAGGGCAACATCGCCGGCTAAGGCCGCATGAAGAAGGCCCGGTCCGCTTCGGACCGGGCCTTCTGCTATGTCCGGCAGTTCTTCTTGATCTCCTCGGTCGCCGCCCGGTAGCGCTTGAGCAGCTCGACCTGCCGCTCGCGCGGCACGTCCGCCCGCGCCAGGCCCGAGGCGGCCTGCTCCAGCTCCCCGGCCGCCGCCTTGATGGACTCCGGCAGCCGCCCGCCGAACTCCGCGGCGATGCCCCGGGTCTCGGCGATGCGGCCCAGGACCGCGTCCTCGAAGTTCTGCCTGTCCTCCTGGCCGCGGGGCAGCAGCAGGAGCTCGGCGTAGCCGATGGAGGAGATGACGCGCGTGCAGGGCGAGTCCTTGGCGTCCCCGCCGGTGCTGTACTTGTCCGTACGGGGCTCGGGGGCGGCCTGGCAGGCCACGAGTGCCGCGATGGCTAACAGAGCCGGTAGATGCCTCACAGAACCATTTAAGGGGTACGGCTCGCGCGAGCCGTACCCCCTAGATGATGATTTCCGTCAGGCGCGGGCGAGCGTCCCCAGGTAGAGCTCGATCACCTTCGGGTCGTTGGCGAGCTGCTTGCCGGTGCCGGAGTAGGCGTTGCGCCCCTGGTCCAGCACGTAGCCGCGGTGGCAGATCTGCAGGCAGCGCCGCGCGTTCTGCTCGACCATGATGACCGTCACGCCGGCTTTGTTGATCTGCTGGGCCTGGATGAAGACCAGGTCCTGCAGCTTGGGCGACAGGCCGGCGCTGGGCTCGTCGAGCAGCAGCACCGAGGGCTCGGTCATGAGCGCCCGTGCCATCGCCACCATCTGCCGCTCACCGCCGGACAGGGAGCCGGCGCGCTGCTTGCGCCGCTCCTTGAGGGCGGGGAAGAGCTCGGCGACGAACTCGAAGCGCTCCTTGAACTTCTTGGGCTGCTGGAAGGCGCCCATCTCGAGGTTCTCCTCGATGGTCAGGCTCGGGAAGACGTTGTTGGTCTGCGGGACGTACCCCACGCCGCGCGAGACCAGCGAGTGCGCCTTCATGTTGGTGATGTTCTCACCGTTGAGCACGACCGTGCCGCTGCGCACGTTGACCAGCCCGAACATGGCCTTCAGCAGCGTGGACTTGCCCGCGCCGTTGGGGCCGATGATGCCGATCAGCTCGCCCTGCTGGGCGTAGAGGTCGGAGCCGTTCAGGATGTTGACGCCGGGCAGGTAGCCGGCGATCAGCTCGTCGCAGCGCAGGACCGCGCCCTCGGCGCCGCTGACGTGGGCGCTGCGGTCGACGACCGCGGCCTTCGACTCGGGTGCGGAGCTCATCTGGCCGTCTCCTCCTCTGCGGCCTCGGCCTCCAGGGCGGCCTCGGCCTCGTGCAACTGCTGCTGGAGCTCCTCCTCCGACAGCGGCGCGTCGTGGTGGGCGCCCAGGTAGGCGTCGATCACGCGGTGGTCGGACATGATCGCGTCGGGCGGGCCCTCGGCGATGATGCCGCCCTGGGCCATCACGATGACCCAGTCGCTGATGTCGCGGACCATGTCCATGTCGTGCTCGACGAACAGCACCGTCATGCCCTGCTCGCGCAGGTCCTTGACGTGGCCGAGCAGCGACTGGGTGAGCGCCGGGTTGACGCCCGCCATGGGCTCGTCGAGCATGACCAGCTCGGGGCCGACCATGAGCGCCCGCGCCATCTCCAGGAGCTTGCGCTGGCCGCCGGACAGGCTGCCGGCGAAGTCCTCGCTCTTGGCGTCGAGCTTGAAGCGCCGCAGCAGCTCCTCGGCCCGCTCGGTGATGAGCTGCTCCTGCAGCCGCCACCGGAAGGGCACCAGGGCCTGGAAGAAGTTCTCGCCGATCTGCTTCTGCGCGCCCAGCCGCATGTTCTCCATGACGGTGAGCTTGGACAGCGCCTTGGTGAGCTGGAAGGTGCGCACCATCCCGGCCCGGGCGACCTTGTGCGCGGGCACGCCGTTCATCGGCTTGCCGTTGAAGGTCCACGAGCCGGCGTCGGCGGTGTCGAACCCGGTGAGCTGGTTGAAGAAGGTGGTCTTGCCGGCGCCGTTCGGTCCGATCAGCGCGGTGATGGAACCGCGCTGGATCTCGACGTGCTGGACGTCCACGGCGGTGAGACCGCCGAAGCGGCGCACGACGCCGTCGGCGATCAGGATCGGGTCCGGCTTGGCGACGCCCGGCTCGCGCTCCAGGTCCTGGAGGGCGGCCAGCGCGTCAGCCTTGCGGCTGGGCGTGTTATCGGGCATCGAGTGCGATCTCCCTCTTGTCACCGAAGATACCCTGCGGCCGGAAGACGAGCAGCAGGATGAAGCCGAACCCGACCAGGGCGTAGACGATCGGGCCGACCTGGGTCTCGGTCATGAACGGGATGTACCCCGCGCGCGTCGCCTCGGCCAGCGTGCCGCTGACGAAGACGAAGAGCACCCAGAAGATCATCGCGCCCACGACCGGTCCGAGGACGCGGGCGGCGCCGCCGAGGATGACGACGGTGTAGGCGAAGAAGGTCAGCTCGGTGCCGAAGACGTCCGGCTGGACCGAGCCGAAGTACAGCCCGTAGATGAAGCCGGCCAGGCAGCCGATGACGCCGCCGAGGATGAGCGACTGCATCTTGTAGGAGAAGACGTTCTTGCCGAGGCTGCGCACGGCGTCCTCGTCCTCGCGGATGGCCTTCAGCACGCGGCCCCACGGGCTGCGCATGAGCGCCCACACCACCAGGCAGGAGACGCCGACCAGGGCCCAGCCGACGGTCAGCACCCACATGGAGCGCTCGTCGAAGCTGACCGGGCCGATGCCGTAGGTGCCGTCCGGGTAGGGGTTCATCGCGTAGAAGTCGGTGTTGAAGCCGCGCCGGCCGTCCGAGCCGCCGAAGACCTCCTTGAAGGCCACCGAGCGGAAGATGAGCCGGATGATCTCCGCCGCGGCGATCGTCACGATCGCCAGATAGTCGGCGCGCAGCCGCAGCGTCGGTATGCCCAGCAGGAGCGCCAGCAGGACCGCCGCCGCGAGGCCGACCAGGATGCCCACGAAGAAGGGCAGGTCGAAGACGGTGACCGTGACGGCCAGGCCGTACCCGGCGACGGCCATGAAGGCCGCCTGGCCGAAGTTGAGCAGGCCGGTGTAGCCGAAGTGGATGTTGATGCCGATCGCGGCCAGTCCGTAGACCACCGCCTGCCAGCCCACCAGGGTCGAGAGGGTGGTGCTGATGATTGTCTGCCAGTCCATGACTTCCCTCCCCTCAGCCGATCCGCTCGCGGCGGCCCAGGATGCCCTGCGGCCGGACGAGGAGGACGACGATCAGTACGGCCAGCGCGCCCACGGACTTCAGCTCCGGCGGGACCCACAGGGTGGAAAGCTGGATGAACACGCCCACGACCAGCGAGCCGACCAGGGCGCCGAACGCGGTGCCCAGGCCGCCGAGCGTGACGCCGGCGAAGATGAGCAGCAGGATGTCCTGGCCCATGGTGAATTTGAGCTGCTGGGACAGGCCGAGCATGATGCCGGCCAGCGCCGCGATGGCGCCGCCCGAGGCCCAGATGATGCGGATGACCCGGTCGACGTTGATGCCCGAGGAGGAGGCCAGCGCCGGGTTGTCGGCCACCGCGCGGGCGGCCTTGCCGGTGCGGGTCTTCAGCAGGGCGATGCCGACGACGACCAGCACGATCAGCTCGATGCCCATCGCCCACAGGTTCTTGGGCGCCACGGTGATCGGGCCGATGTTCATGCCGGCCTGCGCGTTGTAGTCGGAGAACGACTCGTTCTGCGCGCCGAAGAAGAACTGGATCAGGTTGCGGAGCAGGATCGCCACGCCGATCGAGATGATCATCATGGCGATGACGCCGGTGCCGCGCTTGCGCAGCTTGCCCCAGAACCAGCGGTCCTGGGCGTACCCGAGCGCGCCGCAGACGATGACCGCCAGCAGGGCGGCCAGCTCCAGCGGCATCCCGGCCCAGCCGAACATCCCGGTGTTGAACAGGAAGGCCACGACGGCGCCCAGCGTGATCAGCTCGCCGTGGGCGAAGTTGGTCAGGCCGGTGGTGCCGTAGATCAGCGACAGGCCGAGGGCGGCCAGGGCGATGATCAGGCCGAGGTTGAAGCCCTCGAAGGCGAGCTGGGCCGCCTGGCGGAGGAAGGCGCCCTCGTTGGGGTCGGCGGCCGGTTCCTGGCCCGCGACCGCCTTGGGCTCGAGCGGGAACAGGACCGTACGGACGTCGCCCTCGAAGACCGGGAGCGTCCGGACGTTCACGCCGCCGCGCGGCTGAGCGGTGGCCGGGAGGCTCGCGGGGTCGAGAGTGACCTTGTAGGTCGCCGCCTTCGGGACCTCTACTTCCCACGTGCCTTGGGCGTTGGTGGTGACCTCCTTGACGGGTTGTCCGTCCTCGGTGGTCACGACGATTTTCGCGCCGTTCACTGGCTGGCCTTGGAATGTGAGTGTGCCCTTCAAGCCTTCACCCTCGACTGCCGCGGCGCCTGCCGGGCTGGCGAGAAGGAAGATAAGGCCACCCAGGAAGGCCGTGAACGCGATCACGGCTCTGCGCAATGGTGCTCCCTCGCAAGTCTAGGAAGGCGGTCAGCCCCCCTCGTCGGTACGCAGGCATCGCAGGCACGACTGGGATGCTGTGGCGGGAGCCTATTCTGGCTACGCCCGGTTCCGAACCGTTCGTCACCAATTAGTGATGTGTGTGTGTCACTGATGTAAGGAAACAACGCGGCAGGTCAGGGGCTAAATGGTCATTCACCCGTGTCGATCGTTTTCCCTCGATTGTCACGATCAGCGGAAAGTCCCATGAATTTTGGCTAGATATGCCGAAGCGGGACGCGAGCGGGTAACGGATGCCCGGAATGTGGCGTTTTGCGAGGATTTCGTGGCGTCCCGGAGATCGTCGACGGGAGCGAGAAGAGGGTGGGCCGCGCGCGACGGGCGGCCGGAGGGGAACGAACCCGGGAGGGGGCCTTTGGGACCATGTAGGGCTTCCCCGGCCCTACGCGTTATCTACTCGGCCTCCCCCGCGGGCTCTGCTGGGACAACGGTAGCGACCGCGGGGAGGCTGCGCAAAGGGAGACCGAAACTCATCAAAGGTTCAGGGGTGCTCAGGTTCGCCTGGAGTGGCTCCGCGCCTGGTGGGGAAGTGCTCAGGGGTTCTGGGGGCGGTCACGCAGCATGCAGGTGATGCGGGAGGTGCACACCAGGCGGCCCTGCTCGTCGGTGATCTCCACCTGGTAGGTGGCCAGCGTGCGCCCGGTGTGCAGCGGCGTGGCGACCCCGGTGACGTGGCCCGAGGTGGCCGAGCGGTGGTGGGTGGCGTTGATCTCGATCCCCACCGCGATGCGGTCCGGCCCGGCGTGGATGGCCGCCGCGATCGAGCCGGCCGACTCGGCCAGCACCACCGAGGCGCCCCCGTGCAGCAGGCCGTACGGCTGGGTGTTGCCCGCCACCGGCATCCGCGCCACGACCCGTTCGGGGGTGGCCTCCACGAACTCGATGCCCATCCGCTCGCCGAGGGTGCCCTGGTTGAGGCTGTTGACGAAGTCGATGTCGATGAGGGTCAAGGTGCCGTCTCCACTCTCGCGAGCTCGGGTTTTCTGTCGCACTTGGAGACTAGGCTGCGACTGTGCCGAAGAGTGAAGCGACCCCCGTGAGGCCCCGACTCCTGCTCCTGGACGGGCATTCCCTGGCGTACCGGGCTTTCTACGCCCTGAAGGACGCCAACCTGATGACCACCGACGGTCAGCCCACCGCGGCCGTGTACGGGTTCACCTCCATGTTGACCAACATGATCAGGGACGAGCAGCCCACGCACATCGCGGTCGCCTTCGACCGGTCGGAGCCCACGTTCCGGCACGAGACGTACGGGGAGTACAAGGCGAACCGCTCGGCCACGCCCGACGAGTTCCGCGACCAGATGCGGCTCATCTTCGAGCTCCTCGACATCCTCAAGGTGCCGTACCTGTCCAAGCCGGGCTTCGAGGCCGACGACCTCATCGCGACGCTGGCCACCCGCGCCGCCGCCGAGGGCATGGACGTGCTCATCGTGACCGGCGACCGCGACGCGCTCCAGCTCGTCAACGCCGACATCACCGTGCTGATGACCCGGCGCGGCATCAGCGACATGACCCGCTTCACCCCCGAGGCGGTCTTCGAGAAGTACGAGCTGACCCCGCAGCAGTACCCCGACTTCGCCGCGCTGCGCGGCGACCCCAGCGACAACCTGCTCAGCATCCCCGGCGTCGGCGAGAAGACCGCCGCCAAGTGGGTGCGCGACTTCGGCTCCCTGGAGGAGCTGGTCAACCGGGTCGACGAGGTCAAGGGCAAGGTCGGCGACAAGCTGCGCGACCACCTCGACCAGGTGCTGATGAACCGCCGGCTCACCGAGCTCATGCGCGACGTGCCGCTCGACGTCCCGATCGAGACCCTCCACCAGGGCCAGTGGCAGCGCGAGGAGATCAACAAGCTCTTCGACACGCTGCAGATCCGCGGCGAGCTGCGCGAGCGCGTCTTCAAGGTGCTCGGCACCGGCGAGGCCGACCCCGAGCAGGGCTTCGAGGTCGAGACCGTCATCCTCGGCCCCGACCGCGTCGCCGGCTGGCTCGCCGCCCTGCCGGCCGGCCGCGCCGGCCTGGCCTTCAAGGGCGCGTACGGCAGCGGCACCGGCCGCATCGAGGGCCTGGCGATCGCCTCGCCCGACGGCAGCGCAGCGCACATCGACCCCGCCCGGCTGACCGAGTCCGACTTCAAGGCGCTGGCCGACTGGCTCGGCGACGAGAGCGCGCCCAAGGCCGTCCACGACGCCAAGGGCCCCATCCTCGCCCTCTGGGCGCAGGGCCTGGAGCTCAAGGGCCTCACCTGCGACACCGCCCTGGCCGCCTACCTGGCGATGCCGGGCCAGCGCACCTTCGCCCTCGAAGACCTCGCCCGCCGCTACGTCAACCGCGACCTGCGCGCCGAGGAGTCCTCCTCCGGGCAGGCCGCCCTCTTCGGCGACGACGAGGACGCCCCGGCTAAAGACCTCGCCCTGCGCGCCGCGGCCGTGCGCGAGCTGGCCGACGCGCTGGAGACCTTCCTGTCCGAGCGCGGCGGCACCGAGCTGCTGGCCGACGTGGAGCTCCCGTTGCTCGGCGTCCTGGCCGAGCTGGAGCGGGCCGGCATCGCCGTCGACCGCGAGTACCTCTCGGGCATGGAGTCGCAGTTCGCCGCCGGGGTCAAGCAGGCCGTCGAGGAGGCCCACCGGGTGGTGGGTGAGCAGTTCAACCTCGGCTCGCCCAAGCAGCTCCAGGAGATCTTCTTCACCAAGCTCGGGCTGCCCAAGACGAAGAAGACCAAGACCGGCTACTCCACCGACGCCGAGCAGCTCGCCTGGCTGGCCACCCAGACCGAGCACGAGCTGCCCGTCATCATGCTGCGCCACCGCGACCAGCAGAAGCTCATGACCACCGTCACCGGCCTGCTCGCCGAGATCGCCGACGACGGGCGCATCCACACCACGTTCAACCAGATCATCGCGGCCACCGGGCGGCTGTCGTCGGAGAAGCCCAACCTCCAGAACATCCCCATCCGCACCGCCGAGGGCCGCCGCATCCGGCAGGGCTTCGTCGTCGGCGAGGGCTTCGAGACGTTGCTCACCGCCGACTACAGCCAGATCGAGCTGCGCATCATGGCGCACCTGTCGGGCGACGAGTCGCTCATCGCGGCCTTCGAGTCGGGGCACGACTTCCACCAGGCGACCGCCTCGCGGGTCTTCGACCTGCCGCCCGAGCAGGTGGACGGGGAACTGCGAGCCAAGATCAAGGCGATGAACTACGGGCTGGCGTACGGCCTGTCCGACTTCGGGCTGGCCGCGCAGCTCAACATCTCGGTCGGCGAGGCGCGGGCGCTCAAGGACGAGTACTTCGAGGAGTTCGGCGGGGTGCGCGACTTCCTCCAGGCGATCGTCGCCCAGGCCCGCACCGACGGCTACACCGAGACCATCATGGGGCGGCGGCGTTACCTGCCCGACCTCACCAGCGACAACCGGCAGCGACGGGAGATGGCCGAGCGGATGGCGCTCAACGCGCCCATCCAGGGGTCGGCGGCCGACATCATCAAGGTCGCCATGCTCAACGTCCGCCAGGCGCTGCGTGAGGAGGGGCTGCGCTCGCGCATGCTCCTCCAGGTGCACGACGAGCTCGTGTTCGAGGTGGCGGCGGGGGAGCTGGAGGGCCTCACCCAGCTCGTCCGCGACCAGATGGCGGCGGCCTACCCGCTGCGGGTGGCCCTCGACGTCTCCGTCGGCGTCGGCCGCACTTGGGAAGACGCCGGCCACTGACCCTCGTCGGACGTTCCTCCAGCCCGGGCCGCTTTGCTATGGGGCCCAGGCTGGAGGACGGTTCTGGGGACCCCACTCCGTCCCGGACCCCTGAGAAACCGGGCAACCCGCCCTCTCCCATAGATCTGCGGGTTTGTCGGCGAAGGAGCGTTCTGGACTAGGCTGGCCGGGTTGATCGGCCGTCAACCATGGAGTCACGTGCGCAGTACAGCGTCCCTCGTCCGGATCGTCGGTGTCGCCAACGTCGTGGTGGTGCTCGTCGCCCTGGTGCTCCTGGGGATCCTGCCGGAAGAGGAAACGCCGTCCCGCGCGATGGCCAAGCCGGCGGCCAGCCCCCAGCCGAGCGCCCCGGCCCAGCCACAGCAGCCCCCGCCGGGAGTGGTCGCCACGCCGGAGTTCGCCAAGCAGGTGAAGGCCAACGAGGCCGGCATGGTCCCGGTGATCATGTACCACCGGATCATCCCCAAGCGCCTGGCCTCGATCGACCGCACCCCGGCCCAGCTCCGCCAGGAGCTGGAGAAACTGGCCCGCAAGGGCTACGTGCCGATCACCGCCAAGCAGTTCGCGACCGGCGACATCCGCGTCCCGGCGGGCAAGTCGCCCGTGGTGCTGACCTTCGACGACGGCCACGAGTCGCACTTCGGCCTGGACGCCCAGGGCCGGCCGCGCAGGGACACCGCGGTCGGCATCCTGCTGGAGGTCGCCCGCAAGTACCCGCACTTCCAGCCGGTCGCCACCTTCTGGGTGAACCGGCGCCCGTTCGGCATCGACGACCCGGCCGAGCAGGCCAAGGCGGCGCAGTGGCTGGCGCACCACGGCTTCGAGGTGGCCAACCACACCTGGAGCCACCCCAACCTGCGCGCGCTCAAGAGCAAGCAGGTGCGTGAGCAGATCGTCCGGCTGGAGCGGCTGCTCAAGAAGCTCGGCGTGGAGCCCTCGGCGACCATCGCCCTGCCGTTCGGCTCGATGCCGCGCAGCAAGAGCGCCGCCGACCGCGGCTCGTGGGACGGCACGGCCTACGACTTCGCCGGCGTGTTCCTGGCCGGCGCCGAGCCCTCGGTTTCGCCCTTCGCGAAGTCTTTCGACCCCGGAGCCATCCAGCGGATCCAGAGCAACGGCAAGAAGGGCGAATGCCGCCGATGGTGCTCGCAGTACTGGCTGGAATGGCTGGACAAGCACCCCAAACGCCGGTATGTCTCCGACGGAGATCCGGACCGGATCTCCGTCCCGCAGGCCGAACGAGGTAATATCCAGGCCAAGCGCAGGGCCCAGCTCAACGCTTACTCGTGAGCCCCGGATTGACCCCGTGGCGAAGGTCTCATATGCTGATCGCTGCGCTGTGGGCTCGCGCGCGCCTCAGACGGAGCGGGCTCGCGCTCGATCTGGTCGATCCGGCTTGAACGAACAAATGCCCTCAACGCGTCCGCCACATCGACTTCTGTCCGCGTTCGGAGCAATTCCACACATGACGTCCAGCACTGAGGCCACCTCGACCACCCCGCAGGTCGCGATCAACGACATCGGTTCCGAGGAAGCCTTCCTCGCCGCGATCGACGAGACCATCAAGTACTTCAACGACGGCGACATCGTCGAGGGCACCGTCGTCAAGGTCGATCGAGACGAGGTTCTTCTCGACATCGGCTACAAGACCGAGGGTGTCATCCCCTCGCGCGAGCTCTCGATCAAGCACGATGTCGACCCCGCGGACGTCGTCGAGGTCGGTGAGCACGTCGAGGCCCTGGTTCTCCAGAAGGAGGACAAGGAAGGCCGTCTCATCCTGTCCAAGAAGCGCGCGCAGTACGAGCGCGCCTGGGGCACGATCGAGAAGATCAAGGACGAGGACGGCATCGTCACCGGCACCGTCATCGAGGTCGTCAAGGGTGGTCTCATCCTCGACATCGGCCTCCGCGGCTTCCTGCCCGCGTCGCTCGTCGAGATGCGCCGTGTCCGTGACCTGCAGCCGTACGTCGGCCGCGAGCTCGAGGCCAAGATCATCGAGCTGGACAAGAACCGCAACAACGTGGTTCTGTCCCGCCGCGCCTGGCTCGAGCAGACGCAGTCCGAGGTCCGCCAGACCTTCCTCAACACCCTCCAGAAGGGCCAGGTCCGCAAGGGCGTCGTGTCCTCGATCGTCAACTTCGGTGCCTTCGTGGACCTGGGTGGCGTCGACGGTCTGGTCCACGTGTCCGAGCTGTCCTGGAAGCACATCGACCACCCCTCCGAGGTCGTCGAGGTCGGCCAGGAGGTCACGGTCGAGGTCCTCGACGTCGACATGGAGCGCGAGCGCGTCTCCCTGTCGCTCAAGGCGACCCAGGAAGACCCGTGGCAGCAGTTCGCCCGCACCCACCAGATCGGCCAGGTCGTGCCGGGCCGCGTCACCAAGCTGGTGCCGTTCGGCGCGTTCGTCCGGGTCGAGGAGGGCATCGAGGGCCTGGTCCACATCTCCGAGCTGGCCGAGCGCCACGTCGAGATCCCGGAGCAGGTCGTCCAGGTCGGCGACGAGATCTTCGTGAAGATCATCGACATCGACCTCGACCGTCGGCGGATCAGCCTGTCGCTCAAGCAGGCCAACGAGGGCGCCGGCGCCGAGGTCGAGTTCGACCCGACGCTGTACGGCATGGCGGCCACGTACGACGACCAGGGCAACTACATCTACCCCGAGGGCTTCGACTCCGAGACGGGTGAGTGGCTCGAGGGCTTCGACAAGCAGCGTGAGGAGTGGGAGCGGCAGTACGCCGAGGCCCAGACCCGCTTCGAGGCGCACAAGAAGCAGATCGAGGAGGCCCGCAAGGCCGAGGCTGAGGCCGGGGAGGTGCCCTCGACCTACACCGGCGAGACCGCGCCGACCACCCAGGCTCCGGCTTCGCAGGGCGCCCTCGCCTCCGACGAGGCGCTCGCGGCTCTCCGCGAGAAGCTCGCCGGCGGTCAGAGCTAGTAGCTCCAGCGGTAACAGCTCCACGCGGAAGGCCCCGCACCCACTTGATGGGTGCGGGGCCTTCCCGCATTCCCGGCCTGCTCCGGATGGCCGCGGACCCTGCTCGGGCGGCCGGCATCTCCGGGGGGACCGGCCTGTTCCGGTCCTGCTCGGGCACCGGAGTCGCCGGGGGACCGGCCTGTTCCGGCGACAAGGAGGTCTGGGGCCGGTGCGCTCGGCGGGTGGGGCGCCGATAGCATCCCTCGATGCGATCACTGACCCTGGTGGCGACCGGTGTTCTGCTCCACCTCCTCTTACCGTTCTCGGGCGACCTCCTTGCCGTCTTCCTGGGGCCTCAGCTCATCGATGTGACCGGCTACACGGCGGCCGCGGGCTGGGCGGTCACCGGCGTGGGACTCGGCCTGCTGGTCCGCTCGGGAGCACGCGACTTCCTGCCCGCCTTGATCACCGCCGCGCTGTCAGTGGCGTACTACCTGCTGCCCTTCCGCCCGGCGGATCTCCTGTTCGTCTTCCCCGCCTACTGCCTCTGGTTGATCGCCGGAGCCGTGATGCGACGCGCGAACGACGGCGGCGACACCCATGCGGCCCGGCGCCTGGACGTGGCCCGCACAGCCGTGGCCGGGGGATACCTCGCCGCCTACGTGGCCGAACAGGTGCTGTCGGTCGGACTGCTGACCGGTCTTCTCGGGCTCATCGGCCTGGTGGGGACGATCATGATGACTTTCCGGTTCTTCCGGGTCGCCGCAAGGCCCTATCTCCAGCCGACTATGGTGGCCGAGTGATGCGCATCGAGCAGGCGGTCCCGGGCGACGCGGGCGAGATTCTCACCCTGACGCGGGCGGCGTACGTGACCGAGGCGCAGTTGTACGGTGACCCGTTCATCCCGCCGCTGGTGGAGTCGGTGGAGCAGGTGCGGAAGTTCATCGAGACCGGGCTCGTGCTCAAGGCCGTGGACGAGGCGCGGATCGTGGGTTCGGTCCGGGGACGGATGGCCGGGACGGCGTGCCTGGTCGGGCGGCTGGTGGTTGCGCCGGATCGGCAGGGGCAGGGCATCGGCGGGTCGTTGCTGCGGGCGCTGCACGAGCAGGCGGTCGAGGCTCGGGCGTTCGACCTGTTCACCGGCCATCTGTCCGAGGGGAACCTGCGACTGTACCGCAAGCTGGGCTACCGCGAGACCCATCGGGAACGGATGGACGAGCACCTGACCCTGGTTCATCTCCGGCGAAGCGTAGGGTGACGATCATGACGAAGGTTGGGCTCACCGGCGGGATCGGGTCGGGCAAGAGCGAGGTCGCCCGGCGGCTGGGCGAGCGGGGTGCGGTGATCATCGACGCGGACAAGATCGCCCGCGAGGTGGTGGAGCCGGGGACCGAGGGGCTGGCCCGGGTGGTGGCGGCGTTCGGGGAGGAGATCCTCCGGGAGGACGGGTCGCTGAACCGGGAGAAGCTGGGCGCGATCGTCTTCGCCGACTCGGAGAAACTGGCCACCCTCAACGGGATCGTGCATCCGCTGGTGGGGGAGCGGGTGGCGGTGCTGCAGGGGCAGGCGGCCGAGGGGGCGGTGGTCGTCTACGACGTGCCGTTGCTGGTGGAGAACAAGCTGGCTCCGCTGTACGACGTGGTGATCGTGGTGGACGCCTCCGACGAGACGCGGATCGCGCGGTTGCGGGAGTACCGGCAGATGCCGGAGGCCGATGCCAAGGCCCGGATCGCGGCGCAGGCCTCCCGGGAGGAGCGGCTGGCGGTCGCGGATGTGGTGATCTCGAACGAGGGGACGATCGAGGAGCTGGAGGCGCAGGTGGCTCGGGTGTGGGAGCAACTCGTCGCCAGGAAATCTACAACGTAAAGGCGTACTCGCTGGAGCCGTAGACCCGGCGCCGCACGGGTGCTCGCCGCGGTGCAGGTGACGGTGGCGGTGACGGGGCGGGCGGCCACCCAATGAGGCCGTGCACCAAGCGGCCACCCAAGGGGCCGGGAGCCGGGCGGGCCCTGGAGTGCCCATGCCGGCCGTACCAACCCATGGGCCCCAGCCACCCCTAGGCCGGCCATCCGGAGCCCTCACGTTGGGTCTGGGGGCCCAGAGGGAGTGTGGTGGAAGAGGTTGACGGGGGTGAAACGGCGTGGGGATCATGGGGCCTCGGTGAAAGGGTGGTAACACGCTTGAGCAAACCGGCACCCCCCAGATGGTTGAGGCGCATGACCATCGCCCAGATGCTCTGGCTGGCCCTCGGCGTGGTGCTCGTGGTGCTGATCGCGCTGATCGCCAAGGCCAACCTGCAGCACATCTACCAGGCCGAGCCGTCCTTCGTCCTCGGGCTCCTGCTCGGCGGGACCAGCGTCTGCTTCACGCGGGCGTTCAGCAGGAAGGGCGTCGACACCGCCCTGGCGATGATCCGCGAGGGCAAGACGTCGGAGATCGCCGCCGAGCTCGACGACGAGCTCGCCAAGCGGCTGCACGCCAAGGGCGTGCACTCCGACCTGGCGCTGGTCAAGCGCAACGTGGTCGCCGCGGGCCGGCGCGCGGCGGAGTTCTACGACCTGCAGTCGAAGGATCCGCGGTTCTACCTGAACGCCCCGCTGCTGCGGGTGATCCTCGACGATCTGGACGAGGCGCTGGCCAACGTGATCAGCCTGGAGCGCGCGGCCGACAGCCCGGAGGCGCAGAGCACGTACGTCCTGAGCGCGGAGATCCGCTCCGAGCTGGGTGACGTGCTGCGGGACGTCCGCGAGGCCGTGCAGCGCAGGAACGAGACGTACGAGGCGCTGGTCCTGCAGTTCGAGCGTGAGTCGATCGACGACCTGTGGGGCGCGTTCGCCGTCCTGTCGTCCGACAGCCTGAAGGCGTTGCGGGATCTGGAGGCGCTGACCGCAAAGTGCCTCGTCCACCCGCCGGACACGCGGCTGGCCGCGCTGTCGGGGTATCTGTCCGCGGCGATCAAGCGGGCGCACGAGGTGGACACCCTCATCCGGATCAAGAACCTGTCCCGGCCGCCGGCGATGGGCACCTTGATCGAGGATCTCACCAACGCCCAGGAGAAGCTCACCCGGATCGAGCTCGGCCCGCGCCGGATGATCGAAGCCAGGATCGACTCCTGAACCGCCTGGGGTGGCTCGACCGGACCGCAGCGGCGGTGCTCGCGCTCGGCGTCCTCGCCCTCCTGACCGGCTTGTTGCCGCTCGAACGGGTGGTGGAGAGCCTGGACGGGGTCGTGCCCACGCTGGTGTTCCTGGCGGCGCTGGTGGTGCTGGCCGAGCTCGCCCGGCGGGCGCAGGTCTTCGAGCTGGTCGCGGCCAGGCTGACCGTCGTGGCGCGCGGCAACTACGTCGTCCTCTTCCTGCTCTGTACGGCTTTCGCCGCGCTCACCACCGTCTTCCTCAACCTGGAGACGACCGCGGTCCTGGTCACGCCGGTGTTGCTGGCGCTCGCGGCCCGGGCCGGGATCTCGCCGTTGCCGCTGGCGATGACCACGGTCTGGCTCGCCGGCACCGCCGGGCTGCTGCTGCCGGTCTCGAACCTGACGAACCTGCTGGCCGGCGACCGGCTGCACGTGTCGGCGGGGGAGTTCGCCGCCCGGATGTGGCTGCCGGAGGCGGTGGCGGCCGGGGTGACGATGGTGTTCCTGTGGGTGTTCCACTGGCGGCTGCGGCAGCGTGGCGAGCCTCGCTACGTGCCGCCCGAGGCTGAGCGGGCCAAGGACCGGGTGCTGACCGCGGTCGCCTGGGTGGCCTGTGCCGGGTTCGCGGTGGCGGTGCTGCTGGACGTGGAGCCCTGGCTGGCCGCCTGCGGGGCGGCGGCGCTGCTGGTGGTGGCCTTCGTGGTCCGTGATCGGGCGGCGCTGGGGTGGGGGCTGCTGCCGTGGCGGTTGCCGGCGTTCGTGACCGGGCTGGTGCTGATCGTCGCCACTCTCGGTGAGTACGGCCTGGCCGGGGCGATGGCGGAGGTGACGGCTGCGGAGCCGTACCGGACGGCGGCGGTGGGAGCCGTGCTGGCGAACCTGGTCAACGCGGTCCCGGCCTACCTGGCGACGCAGACGGCGATCCCGGTGACCGAGCCCGACCTCGTGTTCGCCCTGCTGATCGGGACGAACGCCGGGGCGCTGGTGACGCCGTGGGCGTCGCTGTCGACCCTGCTGTGGCTGGAGACCTGCGCGCGCCACGGCGTGCTGGTGCCTATGACCCGGTTCGTGCTGACCGGGGCGGGCCTGGCGCTGGTGGCGGTGGCGGCGGCCACGTGGACCTTAGTGGGTACCGCCTAGTCCTTTAGCACGATATTGCGAAAAAGGGCAGAGACCTTCGGCTGATTGCCAGGAACCTTGCAGCTTCCTTACCTTTGTCCCCCGGGGGGGCGAAATGCGGGGGATGAGAAGGTTTGTGGCGTCAGCATGCCTGGGGGGCCTGGCGGCGGCGCTGTGCGTGGTGACGATCTGCCCGAGACGGCCGGACACGGCGCACGCGCTGGTGCGGCCGCCGGCGGCGGGGGAGCGGTTCGTGCAGGTGGTGGCGCATGCCGACGACGACCTGCTGTTCATGAGCCCCGATCTGTTCGGGGCCGTGGCGGGCGGCGCGCCGACGACCACGGTGTACCTGACGGCGGGGGAGTCGGCGGCCGGGATCGACGACCGCCGCGACGCGCTGGAGTACGCGCGCCAGCGTGAGGAGGGCGTGCGGGCGGCCTACGCCTACCTGGCGCGCAAGCCGAACCGGTGGCGGCGCCAGCTCCTGGAGCTGCCGGGGCTGCGCGCCTGGTGGGACGTGCTGCTGGGGCGGCCGGAGGTGGGGCTGGTCTTCGTCGGGCTGCCCGACGGGGGTGACCCACGGGCCGAGGGCGGGCGGGACGCGCTGCACCGGCTCTGGACGGACGACGCGTGCGTGCGCCCGGTGACCGGCGGGCCGTGCGTGGGCCGCCGGAAGCTGGTGGTGGCGTTGCGCGGGCTGCTCACCCGCCTGCGGCCCACGGTGCTGCGGACGCTCGACGCGGGGGCGGTCGGGCCGCACCAGGACCACCGCGACCACGTGAGCTCGGCCAAGCTGGCCATCGCCGCGGCTCGGGGGCTGGACGTGCGGGTGCGGTCGTATCGCGGCTACAGCATGACGCGGCTGCCGGCCAATCTCGACCCGCGGCTGGCCGAGGTCAAGCGGCAGGTGTTCGAGGTGTACCGCAAGCACGACTACCGCGCCGTGCCGGGCTGGCGGTCGCGGGCGTGGACCGAGCGGATGTACCACGTACAGGCCCGGTGAACGGGGAAAGGCTCCCCCCACCCGAGGGTGAGGGGAGCCTTCGCCTGCCGTACGGCCTGCCGTACAGAAGGACCTAGAACCAGCCGCGGTGCCGCGCCATGGCCTCCAGGCCGCGCTGCAGCGCCTGGTCGGCGGTGGCGGGGTCGTCGGTGTAGCGGATGGTGAAGCGGTTGTAGGAGTCCTGCCCGGAGGACAGGAAGCCGCCGCGCTTGTCGGCCTCCAG
Organism: Nonomuraea sp. NPDC050328; assembly: GCF_044459405.1. Classification (NCBI taxonomy): domain Bacteria; kingdom Bacillati; phylum Actinomycetota; class Actinomycetes; order Streptosporangiales; family Streptosporangiaceae; genus Nonomuraea; species Nonomuraea sp. NPDC050328. The sequence continues at coordinate 992,842 of NZ_JBITIW010000002.1, forward strand.
GATGACGTCCATCTGGCTGGGGCCGGCCAGGAAGGTCAGCTCCAGCTCGTTGAAGTGGCTGCGCCACTGGCCGCCGGCGTAGTACTCGATCTCCTGGAAGAACGGCATGGTCGAGCCGTACAACGTGCCGCGCTCCAGGTCGGCCTTCTTGAACCGGAAGCCGAGCCGGTCGAGCGCGCTGATCACGTACTCCTGGACCGGCAGCGGGTTGACGAACAGCGGGTCGAGGTCGCCCTTGTCCAGCGCCCCGGCCAGGGCCAGCTCGGTCTGGACGCCCAGCCGCATGCCGTGCAGCGGGTGGCCGCCGATCGCGCTGATCGGGGTCTCCCACGGCATCGGGATCTCGAACGGCTGGCTGTGCGAGGCGCCGGCGGCGAGCTGGAAGGACCCGGCCACCTGCTGGCGCAGGAAGCTGTAGGTCGACTTGTACTCGTTGTCGCCGCTCTCGACCTCGACGACGGCGGTGAGGTCGATGAAGATGCCCTCGACCTTGTAGTCGGAGCCGCCGCCGCGGAAGTTCACGACTCCGCGCAGCAGCTCGCCCGGCCGCACGCTGGTGCCGGACAGGACCGTGTCGACCTCGACGCCCGCGCCGAAGGCGGCCATCAGCTTGCGAAACACCATGGGGTTCTCCTAGTTGCCATGGACGGTGGTGCCATGGACGGCGTTGCCGTTGGCGGCCAGTTTGGGGAGGAGTTGAGCGAGGACGAGAGTGGACAACGCGGAGTCCTCGCCGCCTCCACGCGTGCGGACGACCAGCGGTTGCGGTGCGCTCTCCGCCAGTTTGGCGCCGACGTCGAGACGCCGGCGGGCCAGCTCGTACTGCAGGACGGCCCGGTTGTCGCGGTAGGACTCGGCCAGCCGGTTCAGGGCCTTGGCCTCGTTCTCGGCGGCGGTGAGCTCGGCGCGGCCACGGGCCTCGATCTCCCAGCGCACCCGCTGGGCCTCGGTCTCGTGCTCCTCGAGCATCCGCGCGACATCCTTGCGCGCCTTGTTGAGCGCGGCCTTCACCTCGACGATGCGGGCGTCGCGGGTCTTCTTGGCCCGCTCGATCTCCATCATCAGGGTGTCGATCCGGCGCTTGCGGGTGAGCTCCCACTCGCGCTCGTAGGCCGACAGCTCCTTGGCCACCTTCTCGCGGGTGGCCAGGTGCTGCTGGTACTGGTCCGGGAGCTGGACGTCCGGGATGTTGGCGCCGGTCACGCGCACCCCGTAGCGGCCGAGCTGCCGGTTGAGCGCCTCCTGCATGTCGCCGACGTCGGCGCCGCGCAGGTCGTAGGCGCGTTCGGTGCTGACCCGGCGGCCGCGCTGACGGATCGCGTCCTGCACGGCGCTGGAGAGCACCAGGTCGAAGTTGCCCGCGCCGATCGTCCGGACGAAGGCGACCGGGTCGACGATGCGGAACTTGAGGAAGAACTCGATGGACTTCAGCGGCACGTTCTCGGCCGTGGGGCAGGCCACGATCGGCGCCGAGTAGGGGATCTCGGTGGAGGTGTCGACGACGGCGTCCACCCGGTCCCACGGCAGCCACAGGTAGTGGCGGCCCGGCGGGAGCACCCCGACGATCGCGCCCCAGCGGCTGTAGACGCCGGTGGTGCCCTCCTCGATCTCGATGATCGCCCGCCGCCACATCCAGACCATCGCCACCAGCAGCAGGAACAGCCCGGCGGCGATGCCGAGCAGCTCGCGCGAGCCGGCGGCGTACAGGGCGAGGAAGACCACGGCGACCCAGGCGAAGCCGCGCCGGTCCTTGGGAATGACGACCGGGACGAGCTGGCCCTGCTCACCGCCGCGCAGCAACTGGCGGATGTCGGACCAGGAGGCCAGCGACTCCTTGATCTTGGAGAACTCGCGGCTCATCAGATCTCACCCCTCTGCGGCAGCGCGCGCTCGACGGTTCGCTCGACGTCCGGTTCCATCTCCGGCTCCGGCGCGACCGGGACGTCCGGTTCGGCCGCCGTCTTGAGCAACGAAGCGATCTCCGCTCCGCGTTCCGTGATGCGGTCCCCGATCTCGGAAAGGCGCCCGCGGATCGCGGCCATGTCCTCCGCGCTGAAGAGCACGGCGTCCTTGCCGCCGACGAGCTGGCGGGCCAGCTCCAGGAAGTCGATGTCGGTGTCGTCGCCGACCTGGACCACCTGCGGCAGCCGGCCGGCCACGCCCTCCAGCTTGTCCAGCAGGTCCTGCTGGAAGCGGTAGTCGAGGATCTCCGGCGCCTGGGCGGCGCTGAGCGCCCTGATGTCGAGCGCCTGGGCCTCCAGCAGCGCGGAGTTGGCCTTGGCGGTCGTCTCCGCCTCGACCAGGCGCTGGCGGGCCTGCGCCTTGGACTGGTTGGTCGCCCGCTCCAGCGCGGTGTCCATCCGGGCCTGGTAGCCGGCGATCTCCGCCTGGATCGCGCTGAGCTGCTCGTTCAGGCCGGCCAGCTCCCTGATCAGGTCGCCCTCGTTCTGCTCCTTGCGCAACTGGAGCTCGTACTCGTAGGTGTAGGCCTCCTTGGCCACGCGGACCATCTCGGGGGCCGCGAGGTCCATACGGTACTCCTGGCTGGAGGGCTCGGCGTGCGTGATGTTCACGTCGGTCAGCCGTACGGCAGGCAGGAACTGCTGGTTGAGCGACTCCAGCATGCCCTGGGTGCTCTCGCCAACCAGGTCGTAGATGTCCTCGGCGCGCTGGGCGTAGATCAGGCTCCTGGTCACCTCGCTGATGGCGTTCTGGAGCTTGGAGGAGAAGCCGCTGACGCTGCCCAGCACGAAGATGAACTCGGCCGGGTTCTCGATCCTGAACTGCAGGAACAGGTCGACGCTGGCCTTGACGCCCTGCTGGGTCGGCGCCTCGCGGATGGGGGCGTTGAACGGGTACTCGCGGGTGGTGTTGACGATGTAGCTGACCCGCTTCCACGGGTTGAACAGCGTCACCCGGCCCGGCTCGGCGATCTGCACCAGCTTCCCGAACTTGGTGATCAGCGCGCGGCAGCCGTCGGGGACCATGACCACGCTGCGCCGCCACCACAGGAAGACGGCGGCCAGGGCTAGGACCACCCAGTAGTGGATGCCGAAGAAGACGTCCACGAACGGCAGGACATTGCCGAGCGCGCCGACCAGCCCGAGCGCGACCAGCCCGGCGAGCGGCAGCACGAGCTTGGCCGTGCCGGCCTTCGGGATGACCACGGGCGAGATCACGTGGTTGCCGGCGGAGTCGCTGAAGCTGCGGCTGAGGACCTCGCCGGCCTCGTTCAGCGAGACGCTGCGCGCCTCGATGACGGTGCCGATCGAGACCCCGCCGTCACGGGCCGCGGCGAAGTCGCGCGGGTTGAGGGCGAAGGCCGGGCCCTGGTCTCCCGGCTGACCCATGGCCTGGCCGGCTGCCTGCTCGATGGCCTGGCCGACCGCCTGCCGTACGTCACCGCCCTGGACGACGGCTTGTGCTATGCCCTGTCCGGCTTGGCGCAGGACTTCTCTGGGTCGTGACATCACACCTCTTTTCGCTTTACGAGCGATTCCGACCGTATCTATCCAGACTTACTAAACGCTTGCAAGCCGTATAGCAGGACTGCTGCTTCTGTAGCGGGAATGCTATAAAAAGAGCATGCGTACTACGAGGAGTTTTGGCTGGTGGGGGTGGTGAGCGAGGTCGTCCACAACCGCATCGCCCTGCTCCGGGCCGAGCGGGGGATCAGCCGGCGGCGGCTGGCCGACGAGCTCGGCGTGCACTACCAGACGGTGGGGTATCTGGAGCGCGGCGAGTACAGCCCGTCGCTGCACCTCGCGTTGCGGATCGCGGCCTTCTTCGAGGTGCCGGTGGAGGTGGTCTTCTCCATCACGCCCTTCCCTCGGATCGGCGCCCGTTCCGGCTGAGCGGGCGGCGTTCCGGCTGGTCGGGGCGGGAGTCCGGCGGAATTGTCGGTGGCACCGCCTACAGTAAGCAGCATGCGACCGGTGACTGACTTGCAGCGTAAGGTGGCGCCCTTCGAGGTGGTCACCGAGATGACCCCGTCGGGCGACCAGCCCACCGCCATCGCGGAACTGGAGCGCCGGGTCAAGGCGGGCGAGAAGGACAACGTGCTGCTGGGCGCCACCGGCACCGGCAAGACCGCCACCGTCGCCTGGCTGATCGAGCGCCTCCAGCGGCCCGCGCTGGTCATGCAGCCCAACAAGACCCTGGCCGCGCAGTTCGCCAACGAGCTGCGCGAGATGCTGCCGAACAACGCGGTGGAGTATTTCGTCTCCTACTACGACTACTACCAGCCCGAGGCGTATGTCCCGCAGAGCGACACCTACATCGAGAAGGACTCCTCGATCAACGACGAGGTCGAGCGGTTGCGCCACTCGGCGACCAACTCGCTGCTGACCCGCCGTGACACCGTCGTGGTCGCGTCGGTCTCCTGCATCTACGGCCTGGGCACGCCGCAGGAATACGTCGACCGCATGGCCAGGCTCAAGGTCGGCATGGAGGTCGACCGCGACCAGCTCCTGCGCCGCCTGGTCGACATGCAGTACACGCGCAACGACCTGTCCTTCACCCGGGGCACCTTCCGGGTGCGGGGCGACACGATCGAGATCATCCCGAAGTACGAAGAGCTCGCCGTGCGCATCGAGATGTTCGGCGACGAGGTCGAGAAGCTCTCCACGATGCACCCGCTCACCGGTGAGGTGATCACCGACGACGAGGAGCTGTACATCTTCCCCGCCTCCCACTACGTGGCCGGCGAGGAGCGCATGGCGCGCGCGGTGATGGGCATCGAGGCCGAGCTCGCCGACCGGCTGGCCGAGCTGGAGAAGCAGGGCAAGCTGCTGGAGGCCCAGCGGCTGCGCATGCGCACCACCTACGACATCGAGATGATGCGCCAGATCGGCACCTGCTCCGGCATCGAGAACTACTCGCGGCACATGGACGGCCGTGAGGCCGGCAGCGCGCCCAACACTCTGCTCGACTACTTCCCCGAAGACTTCCTGCTGGTGCTCGACGAGTCCCACCAGACGGTGCCGCAGATCGGCGCGATGTACGAGGGCGACGCCTCGCGCAAGCGCACCCTCGTCGACCACGGCTTCCGGCTGCCGTCCGCGATGGACAACCGGCCGCTGAAGTGGGAGGAGTTCCTGGAGCGGATCGGCCAGACCGTCTACCTGTCGGCCACGCCGGGCTCCTACGAGCTCGGCCGGGCCAAGGGCGAGGTCGTCGAACAGGTCATCCGGCCGACCGGCCTGGTCGACCCCGAGATCGTCGTCAAGCCCACCAAGGGGCAGATCGACGACCTCGTGCACGAGATCCGGGTGCGCGCCGACCGCGACGAGCGGGTGCTGGTCACGACGCTGACCAAGAAGATGTCCGAGGACCTCACCGACTACCTCCTGGAGCTCGGCATCCGGGTGCGGTACCTGCACAGCGAGGTCGACACCCTGCGGCGGATCGAGCTCCTGCGCGAGCTGCGGGTGGGCGAGTACGACGTGCTCGTCGGCATCAACCTGCTGCGGGAGGGCCTCGACCTGCCCGAGGTGTCGCTGGTGGCGATCCTCGACGCGGACAAGGAAGGCTTCCTGCGGTCGGAGACCTCGCTCATCCAGACCATCGGCCGTGCCGCTCGAAACGTCTCCGGGCAGGTGCACATGTACGCCGACAAGGTCACGCCGTCGATGGAGCGGGCGATCGACGAGACCAACCGGCGGCGGGCCAAGCAGGTCGCCTACAACGAGGCCAACGGCATCGACCCGCAGCCGCTGCGCAAGAAGATCGCCGACATCCTCGACTCGCTCCAGCGAGAGGACGCCGACACCGAGCAGCTCATGGGCAGCGGCAGGCAGCAGTCGCGCGGCAAGGCGCCCGTTCCCGGCTTTGTCGCGAAGGCCTCGGGGCAGCACGCCAAGGCCATCGCGGGGGAACTGCCCCGGGCGCAGATGGAGTCGTTGATCGAATCGCTCACCGAGCAGATGCACCAGGCGGCGGCCGACCTCCAGTTCGAGGTCGCGGCCCGGCTGCGGGACGAGATCAAGGAACTCAAGCGCGAGCTCCGCGACATGCGCGAGGCCGGCGTCAAGTAACCCCGCTCAGCTTCAGGCTCAGCGACCCCCTCCATGCCCCCATGACCGGAGGGGGTCGCCTTGCGCTGCCTGACACGGCTCCCGGCCGCCCGAGCCGCCCCCGGCCTTGCCCTGCCCGACGAAGCACCGGTCCCGAGCGGCTGGTCCTCGAGTGGCCAGCTCCCCTGCGGCTAGCTACCGAGCGGCTGGTCTTCGGGTGGGCGGCTCCTTGCGGTGGAGCGACCGGTCCCGCCGCCCTCGGGTCACCCGGATCCCCTGCGGACCCGCCACTCAGGGCGGCGGTGACCGAGCCACCCGGGTTGGCCGGCGAGGTGGGTGGGCTGGCTGGTGCGGGGCCAGAGCTGGGCCAGGCTGGGCCAGAGCTGGGCTGGGCCGGGTGGGTGGGTGGGTCAGCCGCCCATGGCGTTGCGGTGGGCTTCGCTGATCTGGATGAGCTGGACGTAGTTGCCGTCCGGGTCGATGGCGGTGGCGAAGAGGCTGCCGTCGCGGTCGTCGAGTTCGGCGAGCCAGGTGACCCCAAGGCCGTTCATCCGCTCGACCACGGCGCGGGCGTCGTCCACGTCGAAGTTGAGGATGATCCGACCGGGCTCGGGGCTCTTGTCGGAGATATCGGTCCGGGTGTCGATCATCAGGTAGACGCTGCCGAACCGGAGCACCCCGTAGTTCTCCACGTCGGCGTTCTCGTCGGGCTGCAGGGCGGCGACGTACCACTGGCGCAGGCGCTGCGGGTCGGTGCTGGACAGGAGCAGGCTGTTGAGCTGCGGGGCGGCCATGGTTTCTCCCTGAGGTCTTCGGGTGCGGTTTCGGTGTGTTCAGGGAGGGACGACTCTCGGGCTCCCGGAAAGTCATCGGTGGGGGAGCCGAGACTTTCCGGGAGCACGCCGAGGGGCTACCCCGGCCACTCGGCCGCCCCGGCCCCACCCGACCACTCAGGCCGCCCGGCCGCCCGGGCCACCCGCACCTCCCGGCACTCTGGGCCACCCGGGCCACCCGGCCACCCGAGCTACTCGGCCACGCGGTGCAGGTGACCGCTGTTGGGTGGCGGGGTGGGGGTCAGGGGAGGCGGGCCTCGCGGCGTAGCAGGGTGGCGAGGGTGTCGGGGTCGGCGGCGGTGACGCCCTTGGAGGCGAACCACGTGGCCACGTTGCGCGCGTCCCGGTCGAGGAAGTCCGGCCCGGTGGGGTGCGAGATGACGTCCACGATCTGCGGCAGGTCGATGATGACCAGCCGGCCGTCCCGCACGAGCAGGTTGTACGCCGACAGGTCGCCGTGCGCCAGGCCCTCGTGCGCCAGCCGTACCATCGCCTCGACCAGTTGCTCCCACAACGACTCCAGCCCCTCGGAGACGTTCGCCAACCGTGGGGCGGCGAAGCCGTCAGAGGTGCCGATGAACTCCTGCAGGATCTCGGTGCCCACGATCTGCACCGGGTACGGCACCGGCAGCCCGAGCTCCCACAGCCGGCACAGCGCGGAGAACTCGGCCTGCGCCCACTGCGAGGCGATCAGGCGCATGCCGAAGGAGGTGCGCTTGGCCATGGCGCGGTTCATCCGGCTCTCCTTGACCGCGCGCCCCTCCAGGTAGCCCGCGTCGCGGTGGAAGAGCCGGTGCTCGGAGTCGCGGTACCGCTTGGCGGCCAGGAGACAGGCCCGGTCGGTGTCGGGCACGGCCCGCGACAGCAGGTGGACGTCGGCTTCCTTGCCGGTCTTGAGGATGCCGAGCTCGGTGTCGACGGCGGCCAACTCGGTCACGAGCCAGACGGGGTGCGGCTTGGGGCCGCGCTCGGTCGGCGTGCTCTGGTCCCAGGTGGACCAGCGGTCACCGGAGGGCGGCAGGTCGGGGTCGGGCTCGGGGTTGGCGGCCAGCCACTCGAGGTCGTCGGCGTCGAGGCCACGGATGCGGGTCTTGCTGTGCTTCGGCACGGGTGGGTGTCTCCTGCGAAGAAGTGGTACTCCACCGGCGCGAAGGCGTCAGGTCAGCGGCCGCCCGGTGGGAGGGATCTGGAGCGTGAAAGGCACGCGGACAGGCGTCATCACGGTCATCTCCTCCCTTCGTGCCGTCGGCGGCGGACAGTGAGCACGAGTATGGGGGGCTGATATTCGGTTGTGCAACCGAATATCGTCGGGCGGGTGCGGAGGTGTGCGGAGTGCGGGGGATTCGAGCCGGCCGGTGCGCCGGGGTGTGCGCGTTGCGCTGCCCTGGTGGATGCGCTGGTGGAGGAGGGCTGGACCCCGTTCGCGGCCGAGTTCGGCCTCGGGAGCGGCAGCGGCCTGGCCACAGGGGCGCAGGCCGGGAGGAAACCGGCCGAGCAGCAGGCAGGTAGACAGGAGGCGGCCGAGCGGGAACTGGCTGAGATGGTGGTGCATGAGCCGGACCGGCATCCGTGGCGGGTGGTGGATGCCGCCTACGACCGGCTGAGGTGCCCCGAGTGCGGTGGGCGGTTGAGCCGGGGCCCGGTGGGGTGCGGCGCGTGCGATGTGGCGAACGGGTTCCGGTTCTCGGCGATCGAGATCGACCGGCCGGGCGTCGTGCCGGGCAACGAGCACGCGATCCGCGTCAACGTAGCGGTGGTCCGCCGCCCGCACTGGGTGTCGGAGCACGAGCTGATCGCCCGGCGGCTGCTGCTGCCGGTGCTGCTCGACGGCCACCTGCCGACCACCGAGCAGGCGCAGGCCGCGCGGGCGGTGCTGCGCCGGGGCGGCGGCGAGCGGGAGTACGCCGAGCTGGTCTACCGGGACTGGGCCGGCGGGTCGTGACGCTCCTGCATGGCGCGCTGGTAGAGCTCGTCGATCTCGTCGAGCGGGTCGGGCGCGCGGCGGCGTGACTCGATCTCCAGGTCGGCCCGGGCCCTGAGCTCCTCGACGCCTTCGGAGGCGTGGTGCACCTGGGCGCCGAACAGGTCGGCGCGGATGCGGGCGCAGGTCGCGGTCAGCTTGGCCTGGTGCTCGCGCAGCCGCTCCAGCGTGACGTGGTCGACGTAGGGGGAGACGCGCCGCTGCTGGGCGTACATGCCGAGCTGGGTGTCCTGGATGTCGGCCTGCTTGGTCAGCTCGGCCAGCAGGTGCGGCAGCTCGCCGAGGCCCCAGCCCTGCGCCTGGGCGGTCTCGACCGCCTGGCGGGTGAGGCCGACCTCGCGGCGCAGGTCGATGCGGAGCCGCTCGACCTCGGCGGCCTCGCCGGTGCCCATCGCGTTGTAGTGGGTGGTCAGCCGGGTGGCCGTCTCGCGCGCCTTGACGGCGGCCTTGCGGCCCAGCTTGACCATGAAATAGAGGCCGACGCCCGCGACCAGCAGCACGAAAGCGACGATCACCAGCAGCACGACCAAGATCTCGCTGATCGTGGACACCTCCCATCGGGAACCCGTGCTTCGAGCATAGTCGCCCGCCGCACAAGTGCCGCGCCCATGAAACCAGGCACTCCAAGGAAGGCCCGGGCATGAGTTGGCCCGGCAGTGTGCACCGCCACTGCCGGGCCGGGGTGTGCGAGAGCGGGGGCGGGGGCCTCCATGCGCCTCGCACACGTCTTCACCGCGGGTCCGTCGCCCGCTTCACCTCGGGCACGTCTCCCGTTTCGCCTCGGGTACGGTCACCCGCTCCTACTCGGGTACGGTCACCCGCACGACCTCGCCCTTGCCGGGCACGAAGGTCTTGTTGGTCACGTAGAGCGCCCCGTCCGGCCCGACCGCCAGCCCGAGCGGCATGGTGAGCGTGCCCGGCTTGAGCAGCTCGGTCCGGGTGCCGTCGGCCTCGATCCGGTAGAGGGAGCTCTTGGTCATGTGGTCGGCCGGGATCGGCCCGACCGAGCCGAGGACGATCAGCCGCCCCTGCGCGTCGAAGGCGACGTCGGCGACGGTGGTGAAGCCCTTGACCGCGGTGACCGGCTTGGCCGTACCGGCGAGCTTGAAGACGCGGGCCATGCCGTCGGGGTTGGGGAAGCCGTTGTGCTCGGCGACGTAGTAGGCGCCGTCGGGCCCGGCGGCGATGCCCATGGGCACCGACTGCATCGGCACCTTGCTGCCCTTGGGCATCTTGAGGTTGGCGGGGGCGGGCACCATGCGGGCGTGGAAGACCGCGCGGGTGGTGACCTTGCCGGTCGGTGAGACCTCCAGCACGTCGTTGGCGCCGACGTCGGTGACGAGGGCTCCGCCGTCGGCGGTGGGGACCACCGCGTACGGGTAGGAGTCGACCACGCTGCCCTTGTCCTTCTTGTCAGGGTTGTGGGCGATCTCGTGCTTGAGCAGGTCGGCCAGGACCGACACCTTGCCGTCCTTGATCCGCAGCAGGGTGGCCAGGCGCTTGCCCTGCGGGCCGAGGCCCTTGCGCAGCTTGCCGTCGCCGCCCATGCCGACCGCGACCAGCAGGCTGCCGTCGGCCGCGACGGCGACGTCGTGCGGGCCGGTGCCCGAGCCCTGCGAGCCGGCCGAGGGCAGGCCGTCGGTCACGACGCTCTTCTTGCCGCCCGCCAGCTTGCTGATCCGGCCGGTCAGGCCGAGGCAGATCTTCTCCGCCTTGCCGCCGTCGACCCCGGGGACGGTGGTGCACTTGAGCTTGCCGCCGCTGCCGGACTCGGCGATGTACAGCGCGCCGTCCGGCCCGAAGGCCAGGCCGCGCGGGTTGTCCAGCTTCTTGGCCACGACGGTGACCGCCCCCTGGTCGGCCTGGGCCGGAGCCGTCACGACGGCCAGCCCGAGCAGGGCGACCCCGCCCACCCCGATGATCCGCTTCATGGGGCACAACGGTAGGAGCGCGGCCTCGGGCGGGACGTCAGCCGCTAGGGTGATCGCCGGTCAGCCGACCGGCGGAGCCGGATGCGCCGCAGCACCCGCCAGGCCAGGAAGGCCAGCAGGATCAGCGCCACCAGCACGAGCAGCGGAGCCAGCACCGCCAGCAGGCTCAGGCCCAGGGAGCCTGCGTCCTCGGCGGTGGAGACGACCGGCGCGCCCACGCCTGCCGTACCGGCGTTGACCACCGGGCGGGCGGCCGATTTGAGCGCGTGCACGGCGAGCGCGACGACGATGCCGATGAGCCAGCCGGCCCACGGGTTCTCCGTCATCCAGGTCGAGGCGTCGATCTCGGCGGCCGCGGCGGTGGCGCTGAAGACCACGCCGCCCGACGCCGGGCGCACCGCGGTCTGGATCAGGTCGTTGACGCTGTCGACCGCGGGGATCTTGTCGACCGTCATCTCCAGCAGGAGCAGGACGGCCAGCACCGCGAGCACGCCCCAGTTGGACAGCCAGGCATAGCCGTCCGGCAGCTTCACCCGGTCGGTGAAGTTGGCCAGGATCCCGACCACCAGCAGCGGAATGTAGGCGTTCAACCCGGCCGCGGTCGACAGACCGAGCCCGGTGAGCGTGGCGAACATGGGCAACCCCCCGGCTTTCAGGCTCTCACACTGACATCCTGTGGCGGCCGGCGGTCAGCGCGGCGCTCCGGCCGGTTTCGAGAGCAGAACGTGATGACCGTCGGCTGTGACGAATGACATAACCGCACCCGATCTTTAGGGTGCGGATATGACTGACCGGGCGCGGATCGTGATCATCGGAGGCGGCGTCGGCGGCGCCTCCGTCGCCTACCACCTGGCCGAGCTGGGCGAGCGGGACGTGGTGCTCCTGGAGCGCGACGAGCTGACCAGCGGCTCCACCTTCCACTCCGCGGGGCTGGTCGGGCAACTGCGCGCCGACCCCACCCTGACCAGGATGAACCAGTACTCGGTCGAGCTCTACCGCACGCTGCCCGGCTGGGTGGAGTGCGGCGGCGTCAAGCTCGCCTCCACCCCCGAGCGCATGCAGGAGATCCGGCGGCAGCTCGACTGGGCCCGCACCTTCGGCCTGCCGCTCACCGAGATCTCGCCGCGCGAGGCGGCCGAGCTGTTCCCGCTGATGGACCCCGAAGGCGTGGTCGGCGCCTGCTACCTGCCGACCGACGGGCAGATCGACCCGGCCCAGCTCTGCTACGCGCTGGCCGCCAAGGCCCGCGAGGCAGGGGTGCGGGTCCGCACCCGCACCCGCGTGCTCGGCATCGAGGTCCGCGAGGGCCGGGTGCGCTCGGTCCGCACCGACCAGGGCGAGATCGAGTGCGAGATCGTGGTGAACTGCGGCGGCATGTTCGCCCCGGAGATCGGCCGGATGGCCGGGGTGCGCATCCCGATCATCCCGATGTCGCACCAGTACGTGATCACCGAGGCCTTCCACGAGCACACCCGCCTGCCCACGCTGCGCGACCCCGACCTGCTCGTCTACTACCGCCAGGAGGTGCAGGGCCTGGTCATGGGCGGCTACGAGCGCCGCTCCAGCCCCTGGGTCGACCCGGTGCCCGCCGACTTCAACGGCAAGCTCCTGCCCGAGGACCACGACCGCTTCACCGAGATCTCCGATAACGCCGAGATCCGCGTCCCGGCCATGGGCGAGGCGGGCATCCGCAGCTTCATCAACGGGCCCGAGGCCTTCACCCCGGACAACGAGTTCATCCTCGGCGAGAGCGAGGTGGCCGGCTTCTACGTCGCCGCCGGCTTCTGCGCGCACGGCATCGCGGGCGCGGGCGGCATCGGCCTGGTCATGGCCGAGTGGATCGTCTCCGGCGAGCCCACCTGGGACCTGTGGCACATGGACATCCGCCGCTTCGGCCGCTCCTACCGCTCGCCCGGCTACACCCGCAAGCGCGTCGTGGAGAACTACGAGACCTACTACGACATCCGCTACCCCGGCCACGAGCGCAGCGCCGGCCGCCCGCTGCGGACCTCCCCGGCGTACGGCTGGCATGCCGCCCACGGCGCGAGCTTCGGCGAGAAGTCCGGCTGGGAGCGCGTCAACCACTACGACCTGCCCGGCGACGAGTCGTTGCGCCCGCACGGCTGGGCCGGCCGGCACTGGTCGCCCTCGACCGGCGCCGAGCACCTCGGTACCCGGGCGAGCGCCGGGCTGTTCGACGAGAGCTCCTTCGCCAAGCTGGAGGTCACCGGGCCCGACGCCGCCGAGCTGCTGGAGTGGGTCTGCGACAACCGCGTGGCCCGTGCCGTCGGCGCGATCACCTACACCCAGGCGCTCAACTCGCGCGGCGGCATCGAGTGCGACTTCACCGTCACCCGGCGCGGGGAGTCGGAGTTCATGGTCGTCACCGGCACCGCCTTCGGCTCGCACGACCTCGCCTGGCTGCGCAGGCAGGCGCGCGAGCGTGGGGCGGACGTGCGGGTGGCCGACGTGACCGGGCAGTACGCCTGCTTCGCGCTGTGGGGGCCGAACGCGCGGGAGATCCTGCGCACGCTCACCGACGACCCGCTCGACTTCCCGTTCATGACCTCGCGTGAGCTCACCGTGGGGGACGTGCCGGTGCTGGCGCTGCGGGTCACCTTCGTGGGGGAGCTGGGGTGGGAGCTCTACTGCTCCACCGAGTACGGCGCGGGCCTGTGGGAGACGTTGTGGCGGGCCGGCCTGCCGTACGAGCTGGTGGCGGGGGGCTACAAGGCGATCGACAGCCTGCGCCTGGAGAAGGGCTACCGCGTCTGGGGCGCCGACATCGGTCCAGAGACCACGCCGTACCAGGCGGGGCTCGGCTTCTGCGTCCGGCCGGACAAGGGGTTCCTCGGCCGCGACGCGCTCGACCCCGAGCCGGAGCGGCGGCTGCGCTGCATCGTGCTGGACGACCCGCGCCAGGTCGCGCTCGGCAACGAGCCGGTCAGCGTGGACGGCGAGCTGGCCGGGCGCGTGACCTCGGGCGGGTACGGCTACACCGTGGGCAGGTCCATCGCCTACGCCTACCTGCCGGTCGGTCCGGGCACCAAGGTGGGCGTGGACGTCTTCGGCACCCGTGTGGCCGGCCTGGTCACCGACGAGCCGCTGTTCGACCCCAGCGGCTCGCGCATCCGCGGATAGGCACGGTCAATCGGCGGTGTCCGGCTCGGATTCTGCCGCGTCCGGTTCGGCGAGGCCGGCCAGCCGGTCCACGGCCTCGCCGTAGCCCCGGACCAGGTCGTAGACGACGTCGCGGGCCGGCCTGACCCGGTCGAGCTGGCCGACGACCTGGCCGACGTAGTAGCCGGCCAGGTCCACCGCGCCCGGTTCGCCGCGCTCGGCGGCCGGGTTGACCGCCCGCATGGCCCCTTCGGCGAGCAGGAGCTGCAAAGGCATGCCGAGCGGTCCCGGGCTGGCGGGGGAGCGGTCCCACTCCTCGGTCCAGGCCGAGCGGAGCTGGCGCGCGGGCTTGCCGGTGCGCGAACGCGAGCGGACGGTGTCGAGCGAGGAGGCGGCCAGCAGCTTGCGCTTGACCACGGGCGGGGTCTCGGCCTCCTCGGTGGTCAGCCAGACCGACCCGCACCACACCCCCTGCGCGCCCAGCGCGAGCGCGGCGGCGACCTGCCGCCCGTCGGCGATCCCGCCGGCGGCCAGCACGGGGACCGGCCCCACCGCGTCCACGACCTGCGGGACCAGCACCATGGTGGAGACCTCGCCGGTGTGCCCGCCGGCCTCGGTGCCCTGCGCGACGATGAGGTCGGCGCCCGCCTCGACCTGCCGCAGCGCGTGCTCGACCGTGCCCACCAGGGCGGCCACCGGCACCCCGGCCTCGCGGGCGAGCTCGACCATGTGCGCGGGCGGCGGGCCGAGGGCGCTGGCGATCAGCCCGATCGGGTGCTTCAGCGCCACCTCGACCAGCCCGGTCGCCCCCGATGCGGTCACCCGCCCGGCGAACTCGTCGGCCGCCTCGCCGGTGGCGCCGGGCGGGGCCGGCACGCCGTAGCGGCGCAGCAGGTCGTCGAGGAAGGCCCGGTGCTCGGCGGGGACGAGGTCGGCCACCCGCGTGCCGCGGGCGTCCAGCTTGCCCGGCACCAGCACGTCCACCCCGTACGGCCGGCCGCCCACCTGGGCGTCGATCCAGGACAGCTCGGCGTCGAGCTGCTCGGGGGAGTAGGCGACCGCCCCGAGGACGCCGAAGCCGCCGGCGTTGGTGACCGCGGCGACGACGTCGCGGCAGTGGCTGAAAGCGAAGATCGGAAACTCTATGCCCAAGCGCTCGGTCAAAGCTGTCCGCATGCGCTGACGTTAGCCCGTTCAGGAGTCGTCGTCATCGTCGTCGTCGCCTTCGAGGGTCCAGGAGACCGAGGTGACCGACGGCTCCAGGCTGAGGCGGCTGGTGGCCTTCTCGAAGAGGTTCTCGTCGCGGCGCAGGCTGTCCACCATGGCGTGCACCTCGACCTGGTCGCGCACGTCCGCGTCGTAGCTGTGCAGGCTGCGCAGCCGCAGCTCGGGACGGGTGAGCGCGGAGACGATCAGGCTGCGCACGTGCGCCTCGTCCTGCTTGGGGCAGATCACCTCGAAGCGGTAGCGGGTGCGGTGCCGGGCCCGGCGGCGGTCGAGGAAACGGCCCAGGGGGCGCATCAGCGTGTTGGCCCCGACGATGAGCACCGTGCCCGCCGCGGCCAGCACGAACATGCCGGCCCCGGCCAGCGAGCCGACCGCGGCGGCGCACCACAGCGTGGCGGCGGTGTTGAGGCCGCGGATGGTGAAGCCCTCGCGCAGGATCACGCCCGCGCCGAGGAAGCCGATGCCCGAGACGATCTGCGCGGCCACCCGCGTCGGGTCGGCGGTGTCGCCGCCACTGGTGAAGCCGTAGGCGCTGAGCAGCACGAACAGGGCGGACCCGACGGCCACCAGGAGGTTGGTGCGGATGCCGGCCATGCGGGCGCGCCACTGGCGTTCGATGCCGATGACCCCGCCCAGCGCTCCCGCGACCAGGAGGCGCAGGAGCAGGTCCAGATCCACCATGTCCAGAAATTTCCCTCTTGGGGGCGGCTCTGGCGGTCACTGGCCGAGGTTTGGCCCTGCCGTGGCCCAGCGTTTGACCCGGGACCGGTGATCCGTCCGGTCAGGCGGGCCGCTCCAGGGCGCTCAAGGACGGTACGGTCGCCGAGACCGGCGTGTGCCAGCCCTCCGCCGGGTCGTAGCTGCGGACCACCCGGGCCGGGACGCCCGCGATCACGCTGTGGTCCGGGAACTCGCCCCGCACCACCGCGCCCCCGGCCACCACGCACTGCCGCCCGATCCGCGAGCCCGGCAGCACGATCGCCCCGGTCCCGAGCCACGAGCCGCTGCCGATGGAGACCGGGTTGTTGCGCGGCCACTGCCGCCCGATCGGGATGTCGGGGTCGTCGTAGACGTGGTTCTGGTCGGTGATGTACACGTACGGCCCGGTGAACACGTGGTCGCCGATGTCGATCGACTGGTGCCCGACGATGTGGCTGCCCCGCCCGATCGAGCACGACGCGCCGATCCGCACGATCGTGTCCGGCCCGAGCTCGGCGCCGGGCATCATGCCGCACGAGATCGACACCCGCTCGCCGATCAGGGTGTGGTCGCCGATCTCGATCCACCGCTCGCCGAAGATCGCGCCCGGCGGGAAGGCGATGCTCACGCCCTCGCCCAGCCGCCGGAAGCGGTATCCGGCGGGGTTGGCCGGGGAGATCGCCCCCGCCCGGCGGATCCACGCGTATGCGCGGTGGATCAACGCGCCCACTACTGCCATAAGCCCTCAAGTTACCCTCCGGTTCGGCCCGTCCCGCCGCCGGTGCCGCCCGGTTTCCGGCGAGCCGCAGGTCATCCGGGGTCGTCGCCGCGCCGGGGGCCCGGAGGCGGCCTGCCGTACCGGCTGGAAAAGTGGCGTGAAGGGCCGGAAAGCCCGCCGCATCCCCGGCCGGCACGGGCCGTGACGCGCCCGGGGAGGGCCGTTCACGCATGTGGAGGGCGTTGTTTGATATCCTGAGAGCCCGTGGACACTTCGACCACACCTCGAGCCACGGGAGCCTCTTTGCGCAGCGCATCGCAAACCAAGCATCTGTTCGTCACCGGCGGTGTCGCCTCCAGCCTCGGCAAGGGACTCACGGCCTCCAGCCTGGGCAGGCTGTTGAAGGCACGCGGACTCCGGGTCACCATGCAGAAACTCGACCCCTACCTCAACGTCGACCCCGGCACGATGAACCCGTTCCAGCACGGCGAGGTCTTCGTCACCGACGACGGCGCCGAGACCGACCTCGACGTCGGCCACTACGAGCGCTTCCTCGACACCGACCTGCACGGCAGCGCCAACGTCACCACCGGCCAGGTCTACTCCAACGTCATCGCCAAGGAGCGGCGCGGGGAGTACCTCGGCGACACCGTCCAGGTCATCCCGCACATCACCAACGAGATCAAGGACCGCATCCGCGGCATGGCGGGCCCCGACGTGGACGTGGTCATCACCGAGGTGGGCGGCACCGTCGGCGACATCGAGTCGCTGCCCTTCCTGGAGGCCGTGCGGCAGATCCGGCACGAGGTCGGCCGCGACAACGTCTTCTTCCTGCACGTCTCGCTCCTGCCCTACATCGGGCCCTCGGGCGAGCTGAAGACCAAGCCGACCCAGCACAGCGTGGCCGCCCTGCGCAGCATCGGCATCCAGCCCGACGCGATCGTCTGCCGCTCCGACCGGCCGATCACCGTCTCGCTGAAGCGCAAGATCTCCCTCATGTGCGACGTGGACGAGGACGCCGTGGTCAGCGCCGTGGACGCGGCCAGCATCTACGACATCCCCAAGGTGCTCCACTCCGAGGGCCTCGACGCCTACGTCGTGCGCCGCCTCGGCCTGCCCTTCCGCGACGTGGACTGGAAGGAGTGGGAGCAGCTCCTGCGCCGCGTGCACCGCCCGGCCAAGGAGGTCACCATCGCCCTGGTCGGCAAGTACATCGACCTGCCCGACGCCTACCTGAGCGTCACCGAGGCGCTGCGCGCGGGCGGCTTCGCCAACGACGCGCGGGTCAACATCCGCTGGGTCAAGTCCGACGACTGCGAGACCGAGGAGGGCGCCCGCCGCGAGCTCGACGGCGTGGACGGCGTGCTCATCCCCGGCGGCTTCGGCGTGCGCGGCATCGAGGGCAAGATCGGCGCCATCCGGCACGCCCGCGAGAACAAGGTCCCGCTGCTCGGCATCTGCCTCGGCATGCAGGGCATGGTCATCGAGGCCGCCCGCAACCTGGCCGGCGTCGAGGACGCCAACAGCGCCGAGTTCGACGCCGACACCAAGCACCCGGTCATCTCCACCATGGCCGACCAGGAGGACGTCGTCGCCGGCGAGCGCGACATGGGCGGCACCATGCGCCTCGGCAGCTACACCGCCAAGCTCGGCGAGGGCACCCTGGCCCGCCAGCTGTACGGCAAGGCCAAGGCCGACGAGCGCCACCGCCACCGCTACGAGGTGAACAACGCCTACCGCGAGCAGCTCGAGAAGGTCGGCCTGGTCTTCTCCGGCCTGTCGCCCGACGGCCGCCTGGTGGAGTACACCGAGCTGCCCGCCGACCAGCACCCGTTCTTCATCGGCACCCAGGCCCACCCCGAGTTCAAGTCGCGCCCGACCCGCGCGCACCCGCTGTTCAAGGGCCTGGTCGCCGCCGCGCTGGCGGCCCAGAAGTGACCGTCATCCAGGACTATCCCGAGGAATGGCCGGTCGTCGCCACCAAGGAGCACTTCCAGGGCCGCGTTTTCGGCGTGCGCACCGACAGCGTGGTGATGCCCGGCGACGAGGTCGCCGACCGCGACTACACCACGCACATCGGCTCGGTCGCCGTGGTGGCCCTGGACGAGGCGGGGCGGGTGCTGCTGCTGCGCCAGTACCGCCACGCCGTACGGCACCAGCTCTGGGAGCTGCCCGCCGGGCTGCGCGACGTGGACGGCGAGCCGCTGCTCGACACCGCCGCCCGCGAGCTGGCCGAGGAGGCGGGCCTGCAGGCGCGCGAGTGGCACACCCTGGTCGACCTGATGAGCTCGCCCGGGATGACCAGCGAGCGCATCCGCGTCTTCCTGGCCCGGGACGTCTCCACGGTGGAGATCGACTTCGTGCGCCGGCACGAGGAGAGCGACATGCCGGTGGAGTGGATCCCCCTGGAGGAGGCGGCCCGGCGCGTGCTCGACGGGATGATCCACAATTCTCCGGCCGTGGCCGGTATCCTCGCCGCATACGCGGCATCGGCCGGTGGCTTCGCCTCGTTGCGCCCGGCCGACGCCCCCGAGGCGTGAGCCGCCGGGGCCGCCCCGGCGGCCCCGGACCCGGGCGGATCCGGACACCGGAACGCCCGCCCGCCGGACACGGCACGACGCCCGGTCCCCGGACCGGGCAGCAGGGAGGACTTCCGGTGGAGGCGGTGATCTCCAGCTATCTCGCCCACCTGGCCGTGGAGCGGGGGCTGGCCGCGAACACGCTCGCCTCCTACCGCCGCGACCTGCAGCGCTACCTGGGCCACCTGCGTGGCCTGGGCCGCAGCGAGATCGCGGAGGTCGGCGAGGCCGACGTCCTCGACTTCCTGTCCGCGCTGCGCCAGGGCGACGGCGAGCACCCGGCCCTGGTGGCCAGCTCCGCCGCCCGCGCCGTCTCGGCCGTGCGGGGCCTGCACCGCTTCGCGCTGCGCGAGGGCGTCGCCGGCCACGACCCCGCCCACCTGGTCCGCCCGCCCCGGCAGTCGCGCCGGCTGCCCAAGGCCATCTCCGTGGCCGAGGTCGAGCGGCTCATCGCCGCCTCCGGGCCCGAGGCCGCGCCGCTGACGCTGCGCAACCGCGCCCTGCTGGAGCTGCTGTACGGCACCGGCGCCCGCATCTCGGAAGCGGTCGGCCTGGCCGTGGACGACCTCGAACCCGAGCAGGTACGGCTGCGCGGCAAGGGCGGCCGCACCCGCGTCGTGCCCCTGGGCCGCTACGCCCGCCAGGCGCTCGACGCCTACCTCGTGCGCGCCCGCCCCACTCTGGCGGCCCGCACCCCGGCGCTCTTCCTCAACGCCCGCGGCGGCCGGCTGACCCGGCAGGGCGCCTGGGAGGTGCTGCAGAGCGCGGCGGAACGAGCCGGGCTCGAAGGGATTTCCCCGCACGTCCTACGCCATTCGTTCGCAACTCACCTCCTCGACGGCGGCGCCGACGTTAGGGTGGTGCAGGAGTTGCTCGGCCACGCATCGGTGACGACCACTCAGGTCTACACCCTCGTGACGGTCGACAAGCTCCGGGAGGTGTACGCCGCGGCGCACCCTCGCGCCATCCATTGATCTATAGTCTTTCCGACGTGCGGCAGTGTGGTTCGATGGGCGCGGTGTGTTGCCTTGCCGTACATAAGCTGACGCCATAGTGTCCGTCCGGACGGTCCGGTTCGGGACCGTCAGGGAGGTTCGAGCTGGTGACTGTGACCGCCAATGGTTCGACCCCGGGGACCCCCGAGAACCCCTGGGGTGACACGAAGACCGACACCGCCAAGCGCGGTGTGAATCTCGGCCCGACCGGGCGCCCGCGTCCGGTGTTCCCGGAGCCGGCCCGGCGCGACACGCACGGGCCCGCCCGCGTGGTCGCGATGGTCAACCAGAAGGGCGGGGTGGGCAAGACCACCACGACCATCAACCTCGGCGCCGCCCTGGCCGAACTGGGCCTGCGCGTGCTGCTGGTCGACTTCGACCCGCAGGGCGCCCTGTCCATCGGGCTCGGCATCAACCCGCTCCAGCTCGACCTCACGGTCTACAACCTGCTGATGGACCGCGAGGTCTCCGGCGAGGACGTGCTCCTGGAGACCGGCGTCGACAACCTCGACCTGCTGCCGTGCAACATCGACCTGTCGGCCGCCGAAGTCCAGCTCGTCACCGAGGTCGCCCGCGAGCAGGTGCTCGGCCGGGTGCTCAAGCCGCTGCTGCCGCACTACGACGTCTGCCTGATCGACTGCCAGCCGTCGCTCGGCCTGCTCACCATCAACGCCCTCACCTGCGCCCACGGCGTCATGGTGCCGCTGGAGTGCGAGTTCTTCGCGCTGCGCGGCGTGGCGCTGCTGATGGACACCATCACCAAGGTGCAGGAGCGGCTCAACGACGAACTGGTCATCGAGGGCCTGCTGGCCACCATGTACGACGCCCGCACCCTGCACGGGCGCGAGGTGCTCGCCCGCGTGGTCGAGGCCTTCGGCGACAAGGTGTTCCACACGGTCATCAACCGGACCGTGCGCTTCCCCGACGCGACCGTCGCGGGCGAGCCGATCACCACCTTCGACCCGACCTCGCTCGGCGCCAACTCCTACCGCGAGCTCGCCCGCGAGGTGCTCTCGCGCTGGCCCGCCCCGGCGACCCTGGCCCGCTGACGCCCTTTCGGGGGGCACGGCCCCCCGGGGTGCGGGACAATGAGCGCGTGGCCCCGCAGCAGCCCGAGCAGCTCGAGCTCGACCCCAACGCCTTCAACGTCCACCTGGACGTCTTCGAGGGCCCGTTCGACCTGCTGCTCGGACTCATCGCCAAGCACAAGCTCGACATCACCGAGGTCTCGCTCTCCAAGGTCACCGACGAGTTCATCGCCTACATCCGCTCGCGCGGGCCCGAATGGGACCTCGACCAGACCTCCCACTTCCTGCTGGTCGCCGCCACCCTGCTCGACCTCAAGGCCGCCCGGCTGCTGCCCTCCGGCGAGGTCGAGGACGAGGAGGACCTCGCGCTGCTGGAGGCCCGCGACCTGCTGTTCGCGCGGCTGCTGCAGTACAAGGCGTACAAGGAGGTCGCCAAGGTCTTCTCCGGCCTCATGGCGGCCGAGGCGCTGCGCTTCCCGCGCACGGCGCCCATGGAGGCCCAGTTCGCCAACCTGCTGCCCGAGCTCATCCTCGGCATCGGCCCCGACCAGCTCGCCCGCATCGCCGCCCGCGCCTTCACCCCCAAGGCGCCGCCCACCGTCAACGTCCAGCACATCTACCAGCCGCTGGCCAGCGTCCGCGAGCAGGCCGCCATCCTGGTCGCCCGGCTGCGCCGGCTGCGCGTGGCGACCTTCCGGGTGCTCGTCGCCGACTGCGAAGGCACCTTCGAGGTCATCGCCCGCTTCCTGGCCGTGCTGGAGCTCTTCCGCGAATCCGCGGTCACCTTCGAGCAGGTCGAACCGCTCGGCGACCTCCACGTCACCTGGACCGGCGCCGACGACGGCGACGTCTCGGTCGGCGACGACTACGAAGAACCCGACACCGACCAGCCAGCGGAGCAGCCAGCAGATGACTGAACGCCTCGACGACCTCCCCTTCCCCCGCACCTCGCCCGAATCGGCCCCCGCTCCTGGTGTGGAGCAGCCCGCGGCCGACGGGCCCGGCCTCCGGGCTGCGCTGGAGGCCATCCTCCTCGTGGTCGACGAGCCCGTGCCCGAGGTCACCCTGGCCCAGGTCCTCGAACGCCCCACCCACGAGGTCACCGCGGCCCTCCACGCGCTCGCGGCGGAATACACCGACGCCGGACGGGGTTTTGACCTGAGGCAGGTAGCGGGCGGCTGGCGGTACTACACTCGGGCCGACTGCGCGCCCCTGGTCGAGCGGTTCGTCCGCGACGGCCAGCAGACCAGGCTGACCCAGGCGGCGCTCGAAACCCTCGCCGTGGTGGCCTACCGTCAACCGGTCAGCCGGGCGAGAGTGGCAGCGGTCCGCGGCGTCAACAGCGACGGCGTGATGCGCACCCTCGTCGCGCGCGGCCTGGTCGAAGAGGCCGGGACCGACCCGGAGAGCCAGGCGATGCTCTACCGGACAACCGCATACTTCCTCGAACGGCTGGGACTGACCAGCATCGACGAGCTCCCCGAGCTCGCCCCGTTCCTGCCCGACGACGTCGACGGGCTCGAGGACCACAGATCGGCCTGACCTCAGACCGGTCGAACCCACTCATAGGAGAACTCCAGTGAACAACAGGCGAAGCACCCCGTCCGGTGATGGACGCGGTCGAGGACGCACCGGACGTCCCGCCTTCCGCTCCGACGACCGGCGCTCCGACGCACCGCGCCGTGACGACTTCCGTGGCGGTTCCCGCCGCGAGGACGGCCCCTCCGGCCGCGACTCGCTCCGCGCCGGCCGTGACGGCTCGCGCGACCGCTCCGGGTCCGGCTCCGGCTCCGGTTTTGCCGGGCGCGACGACCGTCGCGGTGCCGGCTCCGCCGGGCGTGGTTTCGGTTCCTCTTCCTCCTCCCGTGGCGACGACCGCCGCGGGTCCTACGGCGATGACCGCCGTGGCTCTTACGGTGACGACCGCCGTGGGTCCTACGGTGACGACCGCCGCGACCGCTCCGAGGGCCGCTCGTACGGCGACCGCTCCGGCAGCGACCGGTCCTCCTACGGCGACCGCTCGGGTGGCCGCTCTTCCTACGGCTCCTCGGCCTCCGGTGGCCGTTCCTCTTACGGCTCTGGCGACCGTTCCGGCGGCCGGTCCTCTTACGGCTCCTCCTCCGGCGACCGGTCGGGTGGCCGGTCTTCCTACGGTTCCTCCGCCTCCGGTGGCCGGTCTTCTTACGGTGACCGTTCCGGTGGGCGGCCGTCCGGGGAGCGGTCCTACGGTGACCGCTCGGGCCGGCCGTCCGGCGAGCGCTCCTTCGGGGGCGAGCGGTCCGGCGGGCGTGGCTTCGGCGGTGACCGCTCCGAGGGCCGCTCCTACAGCGGCGGTGGCCAGCGAGGTGGCTCCGGTCGCCCGTCCGGTGGCCGCTCCTACGACGAGCGCGGCTCACGCGGCGAGGCCCCTCGCGCCGGCCGCGACGGCGCCCGCTCCTACGGCAGCGGCTCCCGCGACGGCAACCGCCCCTCCTACGGTGGCGGCAACCGCGACGGCAACCGTCCGTCCTACGGCGGTGGCTCCCGTGACGGTAACCGCCCCTCGTACGGCGGCGGCAACCGTCCCTCCTACGGTGGTTCCCGCGAGGGTGCCCGTCCGAGCTACGGCCGGGACGAGCAGGCCAAGCGCGAGCCGTGGAACGAGCGCGGCGACGGCGCCCCGGTCCGCGGCCGGTACGGCAAGCGCGACGACGCCCCCGAGTCCCGCCCGTACCAGTCCCGCCCGCCCAGGCGGGACAACGTGCAGACGATCGGCGGCGGCAGCCGTACCGGATCCGCCCCCAAGGACCGGTTCAAGACCGACCGCCCCAAGCGTGACCGCGACTTCTACGAGCCGTGGGACAACGACGAGCGCGACACCACCGAGGTGCCGGACGGCGTCCGGCTGCAGAAGGTGCTCGCCCAGGCGGGCGTGGCCAGCCGCCGCGCCTGCGAGGAGATGATCGGTGACGGCCGGGTGACGGTCGACGGCCAGGTCGTCCGCCGCTTCGGCGCCAAGGTGGACCCGGCCAAGCAGGCCATCCACGTGGACGGCAAGCGCATCCCGACCGCCCCCGACCTGGTCTACTACGCGCTCAACAAGCCCATCGGCGTGGTGAGCACCATGGAGGACCCGGAGGGCCGCCCGTGCCTGGCCGACTTCGTCGAGGAGCTGGCCCCGCGCCTGTTCCACGTCGGCCGGCTGGACACCGAGACCGAGGGCCTGCTGCTGCTCACCAACGACGGCGAGCTGGCGCACCGGCTGACGCACCCGAGCTACGGCGTGCAGAAGAAGTACTGGGCGAAGGTCCCCGGCCCGATCCCGCGCGACCTGGGCCGCCGCCTGAAGAAGGGCATCGAGCTCGAGGACGGCATCGTCAAGGCCGACAGCTTCGAGATCGTGCAGGAGCACGCCCAGCAGGCGCTGGTCGAGGTCGTGCTGCACGAGGGCCGCAAGCACGTCGTCCGGCGCATGCTGGAGGTCGCCGGGCACCGCGTGATCGACCTGGCCAGGATCGAGTTCGGGCCGATCAAGCTCGGCCGTACCAAGCCGGGCACGCTGCGCTCGCTCAGCCTGCACGAGGTCGGCGAGCTGTACGCCGCGGTCAAGATGTAGTCTGGCCGCGACCAACACGGAGCCCGCGTGGGAGACCGCGCGGGCTCTCCGCCATCTGAGAGGGGTTGGACGAGCATGGTCCGGGCGATCCGAGGAGCGATCCAGGTCGAGGGGAACGACCGCGACGCGATCATCGGTGCGACGACCGAGCTGGTCTCCGCGGTGATGGAGCGCAACCGGCTGACCACCGACGAGGTGATCAGCGTGCTGTTCACCGCGACCCCCGACCTGACCGCCGAGTTCCCCGCGCTGGCGGCGCGTAAGCTCGGTTTCCACGACGTGCCGCTGATCTGCTGCACGGAGATCGCCGTGCCGGGCGCGCTGCCGCGCGTGGTGCGGTTGATGGCGCACGTCGAGACCGACCGGCCGCGTGCGGAGATCCAGCACGTCTACCTGCGTGGCGCCACCGTTCTTCGTCAGGACATCGCGCAATGAACACCGTTCTGGTCCTCGGGACCGGTCTCATCGGCACCTCCGTGGCGCTGGCGCTGCGCGGGCGGGGCACGCGCGTGCTGCTCGCCGACCGGGATCTGACCTCGGTACGGCTGGCGCGCGAGCTGGGCGCGGGCGAGGAGTGGCACTACGACGAGAAGGTGGACCTCGCGGTCGTGGCGGTGCCGCCGCCGCACGTGGCCAGCGAGCTGAAGGGCCTGCAGTCCCGGGGCGTGGCGACCTGGTACACCGACGTGGCCAGCGTCAAGGCCGAGCCGATCGAGCGGGCCCGCGAGCTGGGCTGCGACCTCGGGTCCTACGTCGCCTCGCATCCGCTGGCCGGGCGGGAGAAGTCGGGGCCCGGCGCGGCCCGGGCCGATCTGTTCCTGGGCCGGCCCTGGGCGTTGTGCCCGACGCCGGAGGCCTCGCCCGAGGCCGTGGCGGCGGTGCTGGAGCTGATCGCGCTGTGCGGGGCCAACCCGGTCGAGGTCGGTGCGGCCGAGCACGACCAGGCCGTGGCGCTGGTGTCCCACGCTCCGCACGTGGCCGCCAGTGCGGTGGCCGCGCGGCTGGCCGAGGCGTCCGAGGTGGCGCTGGGGCTGGCCGGGCAGGGGGTGCGGGACGTGACCCGGATCGCCGGCGGCGACCCTGGTCTGTGGCTGGGCATCCTGTCCGGCAACGCGGCGCCGGTGGCCGAGGTGCTCGACGCGGTCGCGCGTGACCTCAACGAGGCCGCCGAGGCGCTTCGTGGCCTGTCCAAGGGGGAGCCGGGTGCGGCCGACGAGGTCACCGGGCTGCTCAAGCGAGGCGTGGCCGGGCATGGCCGCATCCCCGGCAAGCACGGTGGCCCGGCGGCGCGGTACGGCGTGGTCCAGGTGGTCATCGGGGACCGTCCCGGGCAGCTCGCCCGGCTGTTCCAGGTGTGTGACGAGGTCGGGGTCAACGTCGAGGACGTGCGGCTGGAGCACGCGCCCGGGCTGCCGCTCGGTATGGCCGAACTGTCGGTCCAGCCGGACGCGGTCCTCGTGCTGAGCGCCGCCCTGCGCGAACGCGGCTGGCAGGTTCCCTGACCCGCACTGCCCCTGACGGACCTTGACCCCATCGGGTGCGCGCCCCACAATGCCCGCGTGCCCGCCCGCGTGCTCGCTGTCGTTTTGCTGCTTCTGGCCGGATGTGCCACCGTGCCGCTCGCTCAGGAGGCCCCCGCAGAGCGGAGTGGGGCGGCTGGGTTGCCGTTGGTGCCGCAGCCGGAGCGGGTGGCCGCGCTCGGAGGTCCGGCGGTGGCGCTGACCGCGGCCACCACGATCGTCGCCGGCCGAGCCGAACGCCAGGTCGCCACGCACCTGGCCCGGACGCTGCGCCGGGCGACGGGTTTCCCCATGCCCCTCGCGGCCGTCGCGACCCCTGCCGCGCCCACGGTCGAGCTCACCCTCGCCGCCCCGGCGGGGCTGGGCCGGGAGGGGTACACGCTGACCGCCCGAAACCAGCGCGTACGGCTCGCCGCCACCACCGCGGAAGGCCTGTTCCGCGCCACCCAGACCCTCCTCCAGCTCCTGCCACCCGACGTGGAGACCACAGGACAACCCGGCCCGTGGACGGTGCCGCAGGTCGAGATCACCGACCGCCCGAGGTTCGGCTACCGGGGCCTGATGCTCGACGTGGGCCGCAGGTTCGTCCCGGCGGCGTCGGTCAAGCGGCTCATCGACCAGGCCGCCCGCTACAAGATCAACGTCTTCCACTGGCACCTCACCGAGGACCAGGGCTGGCGCCTGCCCAGCCGGGCCTTCCCGGCCCTCAACCGGATAGGAGCCTCCACCCAGGCGGGCTGGCGCGAGGGCGGGCCGTGGTTCTACACCGAGGCCGAGTACCGCGACGTCGTGGCCTACGCCGCCGAGCGGTTCATCACCGTCGTCCCGGAGATCGACGGGCCCGGGCACAGCGCCGCCGCGATGGCCTCGGTGCCGGGGCTCAACTGCGACGGGGTGGCGCGGGAGCCGTACCACGGGTTCGACGTCCGGGTGAGCGTCTTCTGCCTGGACGAGGCGCGGCTGCCGGCCGTACGCGACTTCGTGGACAAGACCTTCGCCGAGGCGGCGGCGCTCAGCCCCGGGCCGTGGCTGCACATCGGCGGCGACGAGGTGCCGTCGGTGACGCGCGAGCAGTACGCCGCCTACGTCGGGCTGGCGGGCCGGGCGGCGGTCGCGAACGGGAAGCGGGTGATCGGCTGGCACCAGGTCGGCGACGGCCCGCTTCCGCCGGGGAGCGCCGTGCAGTACTGGGGCCTGACGCACGAGGATCGGCCGGCGATCGGGACGGCGGAGGAGACGGAGAGCGTCCGGCTGCTGCGCCGGGCGGTGCGGCAGGGCGCGCAGGTGATCGTCTCGCCCGCCGACCGGGCCTACCTGGACATGAAGTACACCGCTGACACCCCCTACGGGCTGCGGTGGGCGGGGCTGGTGCCGGTGGAGCGGGCCTACGACTGGGACCCGGTGCGGGTGCTGGAGCCGGTGGTCGCCGAGGGGCAGGTGCTCGGCGTGGAGGCGCCGCTGTGGACCGATCGGGCGTATCCGGGCAGCCACCGCCTGCCGGACTCGACCGCGGTCTACCCCGACCCTGAGGTCTACCTGGATCACATGGTCTTCCCGAGGCTGCCCGCCATCGCGGAGCTGGGCTGGAGCCCCGAGCGGGCCCGGGACTGGCCCGGATTCCGCGCCCGGCTGGCCGCGCACGGGCCGCGCTGGGCGGCACGCGGCATCGGCTTCCACCGCTCACCCGAGATCGACTGGGCGGACTAGACGCGGGAGCACCACGCACCCTGGATCGTTCGGGCGGGCTAGAACTCCGGCTCGTCGTGGGCTCGCAGCACCAGCAGGGCGGTGTCGTCGGCGTGGCCGGGGGCGGCGAAGCGGCGCAGGTCCTCGTGGACCGCGCGGATGATGTCGTCGGCGCTCTCGCCGGGCGCGGCGGCGACCGCGGTGCCGAGCCGCTGCGGGCCGTACAGCCGCCCCTGCTCGTCACGCGCCTCGGTCACGCCGTCGGAGTAGAGGACGAGGGCCTCGCCGTACCGGAGCTTGATCTCCTGGACGGGGTAGCCGGCGTCGTCGAACAGGCCGAGCGGCAGCCCGCCCCCGTCGGCGGGACGGACCACCCCGTCGGCGCCGCGGATGAGCGCGGGCGGGTGCCCGGCGGAGGCCAGCCGGATGCGCAGCCCGCCACAGGAGGGCGACAGGAGCGCGAGGACCGCGGTGACGAACCGGTCGGTGTCGGGATGGACCAGCAACGCGTGGTTGATCTCGCCGAGCAGCACCGCCGGGTCGTCGATCCGGCCGGCCAGCACGCGCAGGCCGTGCCGCGCCACCGCGGTGATCGCCGCCGCCTCCTCGCCCTTGCCGCAGACGTCGCCCAGGACCAGCCCCCAGCCGCCGAGGCAGGGGAAGACGTCGTAGAAGTCGCCCCCGACCAGCTCGCCCTCACCGGCGGGTGAGTAGAGCGAGGACAGCCCGCAGCCGGGCACCTCCGGCAGGCGCCGGGGGAGCAGGCTGGCCTGCAGCGCGTGCGCGGAGGTGGCCCGGCCCCGCCGGGTGCGGTCGGCGCGCAGCGCGAGGGCCAGGTGGCGGCCGGCCCGCTCGCACAGGCGGAGGTCCTCGTGGTCGAAGCCGGGGCGGTCGGAGCGGCGGATGAGGGTGAGGGTGCCGAAGCCGTCGATGTCGTCGCCGATCGGGGTGATGATCACCGATCCGGCGCGCAGCAGGGTCAGCGCGGGCAGCCCGGACTGGTCGCGGCCGAGCGCGAGCTCGTCGTGGATCGGGTTGAGCAGGGCCGGGCCGTCGTCCTCCAGCGGCGCCAGCCGTTCCAGCAGGCCGATGCTGTCGAGCTCGCCGGGGTCGCCCGCGACCGCCGCCCGGGTGCGGGAGCCGTCGCGGTAGCGGCGGTCGATGACGGCGAGGTCGGCGTAGGAGGCGGTGAGCACCTCGGCGGCCCGCCGCAGCAGCCAGCCCTCGCTGGGCTCGCGCTCGGCGAGCAGCGCGCCGGCCAGCTCGCTGATCACCTCGATGCGCACGTCGCAGGAGGGCGGGGGCGCCGGTGGGACGCCGCCGCCGGAGGGCAGGACGGTCACCGCCACCAGGTCCTCGCCCGGCAGGCGCGTCATCGTCAGCTCGGCGGCCACAGCCTCGCCGGTGAGGCACAGGTGCGTGGACAGGGAGAGCTCGGCGCCCCCGTGACAGGCGGCGTGCAGGTGCGAGCGGAAGGCCGGCCGGTGGGCGAGGTCGACGACCGCCACGAAGGGCTTGCCGTGCACGGCCGGCAGGCGCGGCCCGAAGGCGCGGCCGGCCGCCTGGTTCAGCCGGGTGATGCGGCCCTGGAGGTCGAGCAGGAAGAGCGGGACCGGCATGCGGTCGAGCAGCCCGCACAACGACTGCCGGTGCCGGCGGCCCTCGACGGCGGCGGCGCCGATCCTGGCCTCGCAGCCGGCCAGTTCGCGCTGGGCCCGGTCGAGCTCCAGCAGCGCCGCCTGGAGCAACCGGTCGGCCTGTCCCGGGTCCCAGCGGTAGGTGGCTCGGAGCCCGGCGATGCGATCCGCCAGCGTTACGGTCTCCACCCCGTCCATGGACCGAGCGTAGCCGGGCGTAACTGCCCGTGTCAGGAATTCTCCCGGACGCCTGCCGCAGGCCCGGCCCGTCCGGTGCGGGGGTCAAGGCACGGTAACCTCCTTGGGTTGAGTCGAAGGAGGAGTCGTGGCCGGTCTGGTCGTAGCCGTGGACGGGCCCTCGGGGTCCGGCAAGTCGAGCGCATCCCGTGGCGTCGCCCGCGAGCTGGGCCTGCGTTACCTGGACACCGGGGCGCAGTATCGTGCCATGACCTGGTGGATGCTGGAGCACGGCGTCGAGGTGGGCGACCAGGAGGCCGTCGCGGCGCGGGCCGCCGAGCCCGTCCTGGAGTCCGGCACCGACCCGCAGGCCCCCACCATCCACGTGGACGGCGCCGACGTCGCCACCGCCATCCGCGGTGACGCCGTCACCGGCTCGGTCTCGCTGGTCGCGGCCGTGCCGGAGGTCCGGCGGCGGCTGGTCGCCCTGCAGCGCGAGATCATCGGCGAGGGCGGCATCGTGGTCGAGGGCCGTGACATCGGTTCGGTGGTCGCTCCCGACGCCACGCTGAAGGTGTACCTGACCGCCAGCGCCGAGGCCCGCGCCAACCGCCGCACCGCCGAGCTCACGGGCACGACGGTGGAGGCGCAGCAGGCCGCCATGGCGCGGCGTGACACCCTTGACTCGACACGTAAGACCGATCCGCTCTCGATGGCGGCTGGCGCCGTCGAGCTCGACACCACGGCCCTGAACCTCGAAGAGGTCATCGCCACGGTGGTGAGACTGGTCAAGGAGCGCGCCTGAACGGATCAGGCGCGGTACTCGTGAGGATGAACACAGATGTCAACGGGGGACTCCGGCTGGATTGAGGCCGAGCTCGAAGATCTGACGACAGAGCACGGGGAGGACGAGGCCGACAGCGGCCCGCTCCCCGTCCTGGCCATCGTGGGCCGCCCCAACGTGGGCAAGTCCACGCTCGTCAACCGCATCATCGGCCGCCGCGAGGCGGTCGTGGAAGACGTCCCGGGCGTGACCCGTGACCGCGTGACCTACGACGCCAACTGGCGTGGCCGCCGCTTCACCGTCGTCGACACCGGCGGCTGGGACCCCGAGGCCACCGGCATGAACCTGCGCATCGCCGAGCAAGCCCAGGTCGCCGTGGAACTGGCCGACGTGATCCTGTTCGTGGTCGACGCCACGGTCGGCATCACCGACGCCGACCAGGAGGTCGGCAACGTGCTGCGGCAGTCCGGCAAGCCGGTCATCCTGGCCGCCAACAAGGTCGACAACCAGCAGCTCGAGCTCGAGGCGCACGCCATGTGGTCGATGGGCCTGGGCGAGCCGTACCCGGTCAGCGCGCTGCACGGCCGGTCCAGCGGCGACCTGCTCGACGTGGTGCTCGACAAGCTGCCCGAGACCCCGCGCGAGACCTTCGGCACCGAGCGCGGCCCGCACCGCGTGGCGTTGCTCGGCAAGCCCAACGTGGGCAAGTCCTCGCTGCTCAACAAGCTGGCCGGCGAGGAGCGGGTGCTGGTCGACCCGATGGCCGGCACCACCCGCGACCCGGTGGACGAGCTGGTCGAGCTGGGCGGGCAGATCTGGCGCTTCGTCGACACCGCCGGCATCCGGCGGCGTGACCGGGAGCTGCAGGGCGCCGACTTCTACGCCGCCATGCGCACCCGCGCGGCGCTGGAGAAGACCGAGGTGGCGATCGTGCTGATCGACGCCAGCGAGCCGCTCACCGAGCAGGACCTGCGCATCCTCAGCATGGTCATCGAGTCCGGCCGCGCGATGGTGGTCGCCTTCAACAAGTGGGACCTGGTCGACGAGGACCGGCGGTACTACCTGGAGAAGGAGATCGACCGGCAGATGGTCCGCATCCCGTGGGCGCTGCGGGTCAACATCTCGGCCAAGACCGGCCGGCACGTCGACCGGCTCGTCCCGGCCATCGAGAAGGCGCTCGACTCCTGGTCCACCCGGGTGCCGACGTCGCGGCTCAACGCCTTCCTCACCGAGCTGGTGCAGCAGACGCCGCCTCCGGTGCGGAGCGGCAAGCAGCCCAAGATCCTCTTCGCCACGCAGGCGTCGACCGAGCCGCCGAAGTTCGTCCTGTTCACCTCCGGGTGGCTGGAGGAGACCTACCGGCGCTTCATCGAGCGGCGCATCCGGGAGGAGTTCGGTTTCGCCGGCTCGCCCATCGAGGTGACGATGAAGATCCGCGAGAAGCGCAAGAAGGAGAAGTAGGCGCCTCGCTCCCCGGTCCGGCACCCAGGTGTGCTCGCGGTCGAGCCGCTCCGGCGGCTCGGCCGGGGTGCCGTACATGTGGGGCCGATACTCGGTTGGCCGGGGCGCCCCTGCCCGGTTACAGTGGCCGCAACACGTTGAGGGAGACGAGTAACCCGAGGTCCACGCGGGCCGAGAGAGCCGCCGGTCGCTGTGAGGCGGCCCCGCGTCCCCGGGTGAAGACACTCCTGAGTGCGGGGAGGAAATGCCCCGCCGGTCCGGCCTCCGTCATCGGGCCGCCAGAGGCCGCCGATCCGGCGGCGAAGGTGTGGTGGCACCGCGAGTCCCTGCTCGCCCGCACCTCCCAGGGGTAGTCTCCGAGGAGGTGCCGTAAGCATGTCACGTGTCCTGTCCGCCGAGCTGCCCGAGTTCGTCGGCCGCCGAGTCACCGTCGCGGGCTGGGTCCATCGCCGCAGAACGCTCAAATCCGTCAGTTTCCTGATCGTGCGCGACCGTGCGGGGCTCATCCAGATCGTCAGCCCCGTGCCCGGCCTGCCGGTCGAGGAGAGCGTCGTCGAGGTGAGCGGCCTGGTCACCGCCAGCGCCCAGGCGCCCGGCGGCGTCGAGCTCACCGAGCCGCGCATCACCGTGCTGAGCGAGCCGGCCAAGGCGCCGCCGTTCGCGCTCTACCGGCCCGAGGCGCCGGCCACGCTGCCGCTGCTGCTCGACCACGCGCCGGTCGCCCTGCGCCACCCCAGGCTGCGCCGGGCGCTGGAGATCTCCGCCGCGAGCGTCGCGGGCTTCCGCGCCACCCTGGACGGGCTCGGCTTCACCGAGATCCACACGCCCAAGCTGGTCGCCTCGGCCACCGAGTCCGGGGCGAACGTCTTCCCGGTGGACTACTTCGGCCGCACCGCCTACCTGGCGCAGTCGCCGCAGTTCTTCAAGCAGATGATGGTCGGCGTCTTCGAGCGCGTCTACGAGGTCGGCCCGGTCTTCCGCGCCGAGCCGCACGACACCGCCCGCCACCTGGCGCAGTACACCAGCCTCGACGTCGAGCTCGGCTTCGTGCGCGACCACCGCGACGTCATGGCCGTCCTGCGCGAGCTGCTGGCCGGCATGATCGAGTCGGTACGGCGCAGCGTCCCGATGGAGCTGCCGCAGGTGCCGGCCGAGATCCCGGCCCTGCACTTCACCCAGGCGCAGGAGCTGACCGGTTCCGACGAGCCCGACCTGTCGCCGGAGCAGGAACGCCGGCTGTCGGAGTGGGCCAGGCGCGAGCACGGCTCGGACTTCCTCTTCGTGACCGGCTACCCGATGGTCAAGCGGCCCTTCTACACCCACCCCGACCCGGCGCGCCCGGCCTACTCCAACGGCTTCGACCTGCTCTTCCGGGGGGTCGAGCTGGTGACCGGCGGGCAGCGGCTGCACCGCTACGAGGACTACCTCGCCGCGCTGGCCGAGCGCGGCGAGCCGGTCGAGCCGTACGAGGGCTACCTGCAGGCCTTCGCCTACGGCATGCCGCCGCACGGCGGGTTCGCCATCGGGCTGGAGCGCTGGACGGCGAAGCTGGCCGGGCTGGCCAACGTCCGGCAGGCGGCGGCCTTCCCGCGCGACCTGCACCGCCTCACGCCGTAACCCGCCGGGCGGGCATCAGCAGGGCGAGGGCCGCGCCGGCCACGCAGAGCACTCCGGTGACCAGGAACATCTCGGTGTACTCCACGTGCAGCGCGGCCTTCACCTGCGCGGTGTACTCGGCCATCTTCCGCGCGAAGGCGGCCGGGTCGCCGGTCGGCAGCGGGGTGTCCAGGTCGGCGGTGAGCGACTGGAAGCGGTAGAAGCCCCAGGCCGACACGGCGGCCACGCCGATCAGCATGCCCATCATCCGGGCCACGACGACCGCGGCCGAGGCCACGCCGTGCTGGGCGGGGCCGGTGGTGCGCAGCACGGCGGCCGACACCGGGGCGATGACCAGGCCGAGCCCGGCGCCGGCGATGATCAGACCGAGGTCGATCGGGTGGTCGCGCAGCTCCAGCGGCCAGGCGGACATGACGAAGAAGCCGGCCGAGGCCACGGCCAGTCCGGCGGCGGTCACCGCCCGGTCGCCCAGCCGCCGGGCCAGCGCGCCGCCGGCCAGGGCGGCCACCGGCAGCGCCAGCAGGAAGCGGGCCAGCACCAGGGAGGCGTCCAGGGCGGGCAGGCCCATCAGCGTCTGGGCGGCGAGCTGGACGAACACCATGGTGATCAGGAGCGCGGCTCCGGTGACGAAGCTGACGCCCAGGGTGGCCAGGAGCGGGCCCTTGCGGGTGCCGGTCAGGTCGAGCAGCCGGACGGGGGAGCGGATCTCCCACCAGACGAACACCGCCGCCACCAGGACGCCGAGCCCGATCAGCGGCCAGCCCCAGGGCGGCAGCACCGCCTCGGCGGGCTCCGGGTTGTACAGCCCGGCCACCAGCAGCCCCAGGGCGAGGGCCAGCAGCCCTCCGCCGATCAGATCCACCCGCCTGCCCCCGGCCGGGTCCACCCGCCTGCTTCCGGCCGGGTCCACCCGCCTGCTTCCGGCCGGGTCCACTCGCTTGTCCCCGGCCGGGTCCGCCCGCTTGTCCCCGGTCGCCGTGGGCGCGCCGCGGGGTACGGCGAGCTGCACGGCGACCGCGGCCAGCGCCACCAGCGGCAGGTTGATCCAGAAGATCCACTGCCACGACCCCAGCGCCAGCGCCACGACCCCGCCGTACAGCGGTCCGAGCGCGCTGCCCAGCTCCTGGGCGGCCCCGACCGCGCCCAGCGCCACGGGTCGCTCGCGTTCGTCCCACAGGTCGCCGATGAGCGCCATGGTGATCGGCAGCAGCGCGCCGCCGGCGATCCCCTGCAGCGCCCGCCCGGCGGTGACCACCACGACGGTGTCCCCGAGCGCGGTCACCACCGAGCCGAGGGCGAAGACGGCCAGGCAGAGCTGGATCAGGGGACGCCTGCCGTACCGGTCGGAAAGCTGGCCGAGCAGCGGCATGGCGGCGATGTAGCCGAGCAGGAACCCGGTGACGACCGGGGTGATGCGCTCCAGCCGGTTGACCGGCACCCCCACGGTGCGCGAGATGTCGACCAGGACGGTCACGACGACGTAGGCGTCGAGCGCCGCGAGCAGGACGACGGCGCCGCCCGCGGCGAGGACGAGCTTCCTCATCCGGCCGGCGGCGGGGTGATCTGGACGGCGGCG
Source organism: Nonomuraea sp. NPDC050328 (assembly GCF_044459405.1). Lineage (NCBI taxonomy): Bacteria > Bacillati > Actinomycetota > Actinomycetes > Streptosporangiales > Streptosporangiaceae > Nonomuraea > Nonomuraea sp. NPDC050328. The sequence goes on from NZ_JBITIW010000002.1 coordinate 1,028,020, forward strand.
TCGTAGTCGCTGAGGGTCACCGTCGCCGAGCCGCCCTGCAGCGGCAGCGTGACGCGGTTGATCCGGCTGGTGGCCTTGTCGATGAGGAACTGCGCGTTGACGTCCTGGTTGACGCCGGGCACCAGGGCCTTGAGCGCGTCCTGCTTGAGCGCGGCGGTGGCGCGGTAGGCGCCGCCCTCCTCGCCGTCGACCGTGGGGTTGGCGGCGGTGGTCAGGATCTGCGCCAGCCCCTTGGCCGGGTCGAGGATCTGGGCGGGGTCGTAGCTGAGCGTCTGCATGAGCGTCTGGCGGGTCATCGTCTGGAACCCGCCGGTGGGGCCCTTGAAGTAGACGGTGTCGCCGAGCAGCACGAAGCTCATCTCGGTGAGCTGGCCGAACAGCTCGACCGAGAGCGTGCCGTCGGCGCCGCCTGCGGTGGTCAGCCGGCCGTCGGCCTTGCGCAGCGGCACCGCGGGCGTGCCCTCGGTGGTGATGGCGAAGGTGGCCGACTTGACCGTCTTCATCGCCTCGGCGGTCTTCTTCATCAGCTCGGGCCCGGCGGGCAGGGCGCCCTCACCCGAGCAGGCGGCCACCAGGGCGAGCAGCATCAGGACGACGAGCGCGAGCGGCCGGGGGGAGGGGCGGGACCTTGTCACCATGAGCGGATCGTAGCGAGCGCCCGGCCGGGGTTCGCACGACAGGCCGATATCGGTTTCGCCTCGGCTCAGCGCAGGCTCTTCAGGTGCGCGACGATCGGGGCGTAGGCCTGCTCGAGCGCTTCGAGCTGGTCGTCGGTGAGCAGGTCGACGAAGTGCTGCCGCACGCCGGCGACGTGGTGCGGGGCGACCTGCTTGATCGTCTCCCAGCCCTGGTCGGACAGCACGGCGAAGGTGCCGCGCCGGTCGTCGGGGCAGTCCTCGCGGGTGACCAGGCCCTTGTCCTCCATGCGGGAGATCTGGTGCGACAGCCGGCTGCGGGACTGGATGGTGGCGTCGGCCAGGTCGCTCATCCGCATCCGGCGGCCGGGGCTCTCGGAGAGGTTGACCAGGATCTCGTAGTCGTTGATCGAGAGCCCGAACTCGTGCAGCTCACGGTCGAGCCGGTGCAGCAGGAGCTTGTGCATGGCCAGGTGTGCGCGCCACGCCCGCTGCTCGGCCTGACTCAACCATCGTGGCGTCCCCATGATCCCAAATGTACCTCAGACGGAGGTCACGACTTCGTCGAAGGCCAGCCGCGGCTGCCTCGGGAAGTGCGCGTCGGCCTCGGCGGCGTGACCCAGGTTGACGACGGCGATGACGTGGTGGTCGCCGTCGGGGAAGAACTCCTTGCTCAGGCCGTCGGCGTCGAAGCCGGCCATCGGCCCGGCGGCCAGGCCCGCGGCGCGGGCGCCGACGATGAAGTAGCCGGTCTGGATGGCGGCGTTGAAGCGGGCCGCGGCGACACGCCCGGCTTCGTCGGCCGCGTACTGCGCGGCGGCATCCGGCTTAATCGGGAAGACCTTGGGCAATTCCTCGTGGAAATCGAGGTCGGCGGCGAGCAGGGCCACCAGCGGGGCCTTGCCGATCTTCGGCTTGTTGCCCTCGCCCATGTGCGCGCGCACCCGCTCGCGGGCCTCGTCCGATCGGACGAGCACGATGCGCAGCGGCTGGCTGTTCATGGCGGTCGGACCGTACTTGACCAGGTCGTACACGGCCTGGACCGTCTCGTCGGACACGGGCTCGTCGGTGAAGCCGTAGGTGGTGTGGGCGGCACGGAAGAGCAGGTTCTGGGCGTCCTGGTTGAGCATCATGTTCCGCAGAACAACAGATGAATATTCAACTATTCCGCTCTGCTTCAATGATCTACCATGGCGGACAGTCTGGGAACGGTGCTGGTCGCGGGGGCGGCCAACCTGGCCATCGCCGCGGCCAAGTTCGTGGCGGGTCTGGTCAGCGGCTCGGCCGCGATGATGTCGGAGGCGGCGCACTCGCTGGCCGACACGGTCACCGAGGTGCTGCTGGTGATCGCCATCCGGCACGGCGGCCGGGCGCCCACCCGGCGCCACCCCTTCGGGTACGGCCAGGTCAGCTTCTTCTGGGCCATGCTCGCCGCGGTGGCCACCCTGGTCGGCGGCGCGGGCTTCTCCATCACCCACGGCCTGCACACCATCGCCGACGGCGAGGACCTGAGCGACCTCACCCTGTCCTACGTGGTGCTCGCCGTCTCCTTCGCCATCGAGACGGTCTCCTTCCTCAAGGGCCTGTCGCAGACCCGCACCGAGGCCCGCCGCTGGAAGGTCTCGCCCATCCGGCTGCTGCGCCGTACGCCGGACACGGCGCTGCGGGCGGTGATGCTGGAGGACAGCGCGGCGCTCATCGGGCTCGTGCTGGCCGCGCTCGGGCTGCTGGGCTCGCAGCTCACCGGCTCGGCCACCTGGGACGGCCTGGCCTCGGTCGCCATCGGCCTGCTGCTCCTGGCGGTGGCGATCAGCCTGATCAGCGCCAACGCCTCGCTGCTCATCGGGGAGGCGGCCGCGCCGCGGCTGGAGGAGGCGATCCGCGCCACCCTGACCGCGCAGCCCGAGGTGGACGAGGTGGTGGAGCTGCTCACCATGTATCTCGGGCCGGCGCAGCTCCTGGTCGCGGCCAAGGTCGACTTCTCCGACGAGGCGAGCGCCGCCGGCGTGGAGAACGCCTGCGACGAGGTGGACCGCCGGCTGCGCGCGCAGGTGCCGAGCATCAGCCAGGTCTTCCTGGACCCGACCCCGACCCGGCGCACCGGCTCCTAGACGTCGAGGGCCATCACGATGGCGATGCCGACGACGTGCATGACGACGACGATGACGATGAGCGAGATGAAGACGAACTTCGCCGGGCCGTGCTCGAAGGTCTTGCCCTCTTCGAGCGGCTTGCGCTTGGCCATCCGATCGGCGATGCGCTCCTCGATGGGCTTCTTGTAGAACACCCTTTCAGGGTATCCGGCGGGCCGGCCGGTCGGTCACCGCGGTGCCCAGCACGCCGTCGCACTCCCATTCCAGCACGTGGGGGCCCGGCCGCCAGGCGGTGGTGCGCATCCGGTCGAGGCTCAGCTCGCCGCGTTTGATCAGGGCCTCCTTGCGCGCCCACAGCCGGATGAGCTCGCGGCTGTCGGCCACCCGTTCGCCGGGCGCGGTCACCGAGGCGGCCAGGGCGGGGTCGAGCGGGCCGTCGGGGATGCGTTCCACGTCCACGCCGACCTTGCCGGGGCCGGCGACGGCGGCGACGTAGCCGCGGGTGTGGCTGAAGCTGACGCCCAGCTCGGGGTGGCCCTCCAGCGAGGGGCGGCCGTGCCCGGGGCCGTGCAGGTCGCAGTGCTGGGTCAGGCCCAGGCGGGCCGGGTCGGCGTCGAGGCAGGCGGCGGCGGCCAGCCGTACCAGCAGGTGGGCGGCGACGAAGGCGGCGCGGTCGGCCTCGTGCCGCAGCCGGGCGGCCCGCTCCCGCTCGGCGGGGGTCAGCCACGACGGCGGGGCGTCGATCTCCTCGGGCCGGCCGGCCATCACCACGGCGTCAAGCACCGCGCCAGCATAGAGGGGGGCTCAGCGCGGCTGCGGCGTGGGGGTGCTCAGGATGGTGACCTCCTGCGCCTTCCAGGCGGCGCCCTCCCGGACCAGCAGCAGCTTGAGGTGCGAGCCGTGCACCTCGCGGACCGGCTGGCCGGACTCCACGCGCGAGTCGACGACCACGACCGCGCGCGCGGTGGCCTCGCCCACCTCGCCCAGGTAGACCTCGCGTACGGTCGCCTGCGAGACGGCCTTGTGCGCGAGGATCGAGCGCCGGGTCGCGGCGCCGAACTCCCGGTCGTACAGGGCCATGAAGTCGCCGGTGGACAGCCGGGCCAGCGTCGCCCGCGCGGCGGGCAGGTCCTGGTAGTCGTAGCTCAGCAGCGCCCGGGCGAACTCCCGGGCCGCGACCGAGACCTGCGCGCGCAGGTCGCGCTCGGCCGCCAGCCGGCCCCTGGCCTGCTCGGCGTTGCTGGCCCCGGTCCACTGGAGGACGGCGAAGGCGGCGAGCGCCAGCACCGCCAGCACGGCCGCCACCCCGAGGGCCCGCCCTCGCCACCCCTGGGACGCCATGCGCCCACGATGCCATCCGCGCCGCTGATCACGGAGGCGTTCGTCCGAAACCGGTCAGGTACGGCGGCGCCCACCGGCGAGGGCCGGCGGGCGCCGTCGATGGGGCGCGGGTCAGGACAGCAGCGCGCCCATCCAGCCCTCGACCTCGTCGGGGTGGCGCGGCAGCCCCGCCGACATGAGGCGGGCGCCGTCCTTGGTAATGACCAGGTCGTCCTCGATCCGCACGCCGATGCCCCGGAACTCCGGGGGCAGGGTGAGGTCGTCCTGCTGCAGGTAGAGGCCGGGCTCGACGGTCAGCACCTGGCCCTCCTCCAGCACGCCGTCGAGGTAGACCTCGGCCCGCGCCTTGGCGCAGTCGTGCACGTCCAGGCCGAGCATGTGGCCGCTGCTGCACAGCGTGTAGCGCCGGTACAGGCCGCTCTCCATGAGCGAGTCGACCGAGCCGCTCAGCAGGCCCCAGTCCACCAGGCCCTCGGTGATGACCCGCATGGCCGCCCGGTGGAAGTCGCGGAACTTCGCGCCCGGCCGCAACGCGGCGATGCCGGCGTTCTGGGCCTCGTAGACCAGCGAGTAGATCTGCCGCTGGACGGGCGAGAAGGTGCCCGACAGCGGGAGCGTGCGGGTGATGTCGGCGGTGTAGAGCGAGTCGGTCTCGATGCCGGCGTCGAGCAGGAGCAGCTCGTCGCGGTCGAGCCGGCCGTCGTTGCGGATCCAGTGCAGGACGCAGGCGTGCGAGCCGGAGGCCACGATGCTGTCGTAGCCGACGGCGTTGCCCTCCAGCCGCGAGCGCAGGCCGAAGACGCCTTCGAGGTAACGCTCGCCGCGCGGGTGGCCGAGCGCCGCGGGCAGGGCGCGCACGACGTCCTCGAAGCCGCGGGTGGTGGCGTCGACGGCGAACTGCAGTTCGCCGACCTCCCACTCGTCCTTGATCAGCCGCATCTCCGACAGGAAGATCTGCAGCTCGGCGTCGCCGCCGCCGACCGGGACGCGGCGGTCCACCTCGGGGTCCACGTCGCGCAGCACCCGGGCGGGGGCGGACAGGTCGAGGGTGTCGACGTGGGCGGTGGGCAGGCCGTACAGGTCGCTCGCCTCGCGCAGGTCGGGGCGGCGGCCCACCCAGAACTCGCCGTAGCGGCGGTCGCGGTAGAACTCCTGGCTGCCCTCGCGCGGCGAGCGCGGGCGCAGGTAGAGCACCGACTCGCCGGACGGCTCCACGACCAGCACGTCACCGGGCTCGGTGTGGCCGGTCAGGTAGGAGAAGGCGCTGTGCGGGCGGAAGCGGAAGTCGCTGTCGTTGCTGCGCACCTTGAGCGTGCCGGAGGGGATCACCAGCCGTTCGCCGGGGAAGCGGGCGGCCAGGGCGGCGCGGCGCTTGGCGGTCCAGGGCGCCACCGCCAGCGGGGCCAGGTCGTCCCGGTGGGTGTCGGCCCAGCCGGTGGCCATGAAGGCGGCCAGTTCCTCGGTGATCGGCAGGTCGTGGCTGCCGGTGTTCAATTTCTCGGTCATGTGATCCCCTCACCACGCTGTGATATTTCACATATTAGTCTCAAAGACGGCGCCATGCACTCTACGTGTTTGCCGCCGCGGACGCTTAGCCTGCCCGCCCGGAGGGGAGGTTCCCTCCTATCGGCCGCCGAGGAGGTGCACATGCTCATCGGGACAATCCTTCGTGCCAAGGGCAGCGATGTGACGACCGTCGCCCCTGATGCCACAGTCCGCGACCTGCTGGCCAAACTCGCCGAGCACAACATCGGCGCGGTGGTGGTGTCCGCGGACGGCTCGACGATCGACGGCATCGTCTCCGAGCGGGACGTGGTGCGAAGGCTTCACGACACGGGAGCCGGCGTCCTGGACGAACCGGTGTCGGCGATCATGACGCTGGAGGTCCGGACCGTCGGCCCGGACACGAACGTCAGCGAGCTCCGCCAGACCATGACCACCCACCGCTTCCGGCACGTCCCCGTCGTCGAGGCCGGCCGCCTGGTCGGCATCGTCAGCATCGGGGACGTGGTCAAGAGCGCGATCGAGGAACTGGAGACGGAGAAGGCGTCACTGGTCGACTACCTGCACCGCTGAGCTCCGCCCGCCGGTCGGCCCACCGCTCCAGGAGCACCTGGTCGTGGCTGATGGCCAGCACGCCCGCGCCCTCCTCCTCCCGGTAGTCGCGCACCACGCCGACGAGCAACGCCTGGGTCGAGGCGTCGAGCATGGTGGTCATCTCGTCGCACACCAGGTAGCGCGGCCGAAGCGTCAGCGCGCGGGCCAAGCAGGCGCGCTGGAGCTGGCCGTCGGAGACCTCGTGCGGGCGGCGGGTGAGCAGATCGGGCGTCAGTCCGGCCCGCTCGGCGAGCTCCGCCGCGCGGTCCCGGGGCAGCTTCGCCGCCGCGAGCGGCTCGGCGATGATCTCGGCGAGCGTCAGCCGCGGGTCCACCGCCAGCCTGGGCTGCTGGTAGAGCAGCGCGACGCTGGTGCGCAGGGCGCGCGGCGCGCGTTGCCGCCAGCCCGGCGTCGGCGTGCCGTCCACGCTCACCCGGCCGCCGTCCGGCCGCAGCATCAGCGCCAGCACCCGGGCCAGCGTCGACTTGCCGCAGCCGCTCGGCCCGCCGAGCCCGACGATCTCGCCCGGCGCGACCTCGAACGACAGCCGGTCCAGCACGGTCCGGCTGCCGTACCGCACGGTGATCTCATCGGCGCGCAACATGGCAGGCCACCCCTTCCTCCAGATCCGGTACGGCGGAGCAAGCCGCCACCGCCTGCGAGCAGCGCGGCTGGAAGGCACAGCCGCCCGGCAGCGCGGTGAGCTCCGGCGGCATACCGGGGATCGGGCGGAAGGCCCGGTCGGGCTGCGCGTCCACCAGCCCCCTGGCGTAGGGGTGGCGGGGCCGCTCCAGCACCTCGGCGGCCTCGCCCACCTCGACCAGCCGGCTGGCGTACATCACCGCCAGGTCGTCGGCCACCCGCTCGGCGGCCCGCAGGTCGTGCGTGATGAGCAGCACCGCCCGGCCCTCGTCGCACAGCGAGCGCAGCACGCCCATCGCCCGGTCGACCAGGGGCCGGTCGAGGCCGCTGGTGGGCTCGTCGGCGATGAGCAGGCCCGGGTCCCCGGCCAGGGCGATGGCGTTGGCCACCCGCTGGGCCATGCCGCCGCTCAGCTCGTGCGGGTAGCGGTCGAGGTCGGCCTCGCGCAGGCCGAACCGCCCGGCCAGCTCGGCGGCGGTGTGGGCCGAGCCGAGCTCGCGCAGCGCCTCGTCGAGCTGGGCGCGGGCGGTCCTGACCGGCGTCAGGTGGGTGGCCGGGCTCTGCGGGATCAGCCCGATGCGCCGGCCCCTGACCTGCCGGGCCAGCACGTCCGGCCTGGCGGCCAGCAGGTCGAGCCCGCCGTCCAGCAGGGCCGAGCCGCTCACCGTGGCGTTGCCCGGCAGCAGGCCGAGCAGGGCGTGGGCCAGCACGGACTTGCCGCACCCGGACTCGCCGACCAGGGCCAGGCAGCGGCCGGGCCGTACCTCGAAGCTCGCCTGCGTCACCGCCTGCACGGTCGCGCCGGGCAGCCGGAAGGTGACGGTCAGGTCGCGCACGTCGAGGGCGGTCGCCGGGCGGGTGCCGAGCCGGTCGGCCGGGGCGCTCGTCGTCACAGGGCCAGCTCCGATCGCATCCGGGGGTTGAGCCGGTCGCGGTAGCGCTGGGCGAGCACGGAGATCGCCAGCGTGGGGACCAGGATGAACAGGCCGGGCGCCAGGCTCGACCACCACGAGCCGGCCAGGATCGAGCGCTGCCCGTCGTTGATCATGTTGCCCAGCGAGGCCAGGTGCGGCGGCAGGCCGAGACCCAGGAAGCTGAGCGCGGTCTCGTGCCAGATGGCGTGCGGCACCATCAGCACGGTGGCCAGCAGCAGGTGCGGGGCCAGGTGGGGGAGCAGGTGCCGGGTGAGCAGCCGGGCCCGGCCCGCGCCGCCGGAGATGGCCGCCTCGACGAAGGGCCGCTCGCGCAGCGACAGCACCTCCGAGCGGACGATGCGCGCGGCGGTCGTCCAGTGGGTCAGGCCCACCGAGACGATCACCGCGTACGGGCTCGGCGCGAACATCGCCACGATGAAGATGCCGAGCAGCAGGTGCGGCAGGGAGGCGAAGCCGTCCACCACGCGCATGAGCAGGCGGTCGGGAAGGCCCCCGAGGCTTCCCGCCACCAGTCCGAGGGTGCCGCCGATGGCCATGCTGACCACCGCGGCGACCAGGCCGACCAGGAACGACACGCGAAGGCCGTAGACGCAGCGCAGCAGCACGTCGCGGCCGACCTCGTCGGTGCCCAGCGGGTGGGCGAGCGACGGCGGCTGCCCGGCGACGGCCAGGTCCACCAGGTGCTGGTCGAGCTGGACGATCGGCGGCACCAGCAGCACGGCCAGTCCCAGCACGAGCAGGGTGAGCCAGGCGAGGCGGATCATACGGCCACCGCCCTGGTCCGCGGGTCGGCCACCCGGTAGGCCAGGTCGGCCAGCAGGTTCCCGGCCACGACCGCCACCGTGCCCATCAGGGTCAGGATGGCCAGCAGCGGGAAGTCGACCGACAGCGCGGCCTGCACCGAGGTGGAGGCCACGCCGGGCCAGGAGAAGACCGTCTCGACCAGGATCGCCCCGGTCACGAGCTCGGGCACGCGGGCACCCAGGATGGTCAGGAACGGCAGCAGCGCCGAGCGCAGCGCGTGCCGGACGATCACCGTGCGCTCGCGCAGCCCGCGCGAGCGCGCGCCGACCACGAAGTCCTCGCGCAGCGTGCCGATCACCGACTCGCGCACGTAGAGCACCAGCCACGACGACTGCGACACCGCCAGCACCACGACCGGCAGCACCAGGTGCTGCGCCACGTCGAGGGGGTCGAGCGAGGTCGCGGCCGGGTCGCTCAGCCCGCCGGCCGGCAGCCAGCCGAGCCGGACCGCGAAGACGTAGATGGCCAGCAGCGCCAGCCAGAAGACCGGCGCCGACTCGTTGGCGAACGCCCCGCCGGTGATCAGCCGGTCCAGCCACGAGCCCTTGCGCCAGGCGGCGAGCGTGCCGGCGATCAGGCTGCCGACCAGCATGAGCGCGATGGCGCAACTGGTCGCCAGCAACGTCCACGGCAGCCGCTCGGCGATCACCTCGGCGACCGGGCGGTGGAAGGAGTGCGAGTCGCCCAGATCGCCGGTGAGCAGGTTGCCCAGCCAGGTGGCGTACTGCTCGACGACCGGCCGGTCCAGGCCCCAGTTGGCGCGAATGCTCTCCACCACCGCCGGGTCGGTGACCATCGCCCGGTCGCCGAGGTACTGGCGGACCGGGTCGAAGGGGGAGGCCTGGGCCAGCGCGAACATGGCCGCGGTCACGGCCAGCAGCAGCGGCAGCGCGAACGCCAGCCGCCAGGCGATCAGTTTGATCACTTGCCCGGCTTCCAGGAGGCCAGGTCGCGGAACAGGCCGCCGGTGGCGTGCTCGTGGGCGTCGACGCTCGGCGTGATGCCCTGCCAGTCGCCGCGGACCACGTAGACGTGCTTGAGGAAGACCAGGTAGGTCCAGACCTGCTGGTCGTGGATGATCTTCTGGAAGTCGGTGTAGGCCTGCTTGCGGACGGCCTCGTCGGCCGACTCGCGGCCGGTCTCCAGGAGCTTGTCCACCTCGGGGTTGGCGTAGAAGCCGGGGTTGAAGAAGCCCTTGCCCTGGTAGCTGGAGTGGAAGAGCTCGTAGTTGAGGTAGTCGGGGTCGTACGGCGAGCCGTACCCCATGATCAGGGCGTCCTTGGCCATGCGCGGCTCGATGGCGTCCCAGTCGAGGCCCTCGGGCTTGACCTCCAGGCCGATCTTCTTGGCGTCGGAGGCGGTGGCCAGGGCCAGCTCCTTGCGCAGCGAGTCGCCGGCCGGGTACATGAGGGTGAAGGCGGCGCGCAGGCCGTCCTTGGCGCGGACGCCGTCCTCGCCGAGCTTCCAGCCGGCCTCGTCGAGGAGCTTGGCGGCCTGGTCGCGGTCGGGACGCGGGTTGCCGGTCACCGCCGGGTTGTGCCACGAGATGTCGGGCGAGATCGGGCCGAAGGCGGGCTTGCCGGAGCCGGCGAGGATGGTGTCGACCATCGCCTGCCGGTCCACCGCGAGGTCGAAGGCCTTGCGCACCGCCAGGTCGCCGGTGACCTTCTCCTTCATCGGGAACATGATGCCCCGGTAGTCGGCGCTGTCGACCCGGTAGACCTTGGTCCCGGCGGTGTTCTCGAAGCGCTTGGCCGCCTTGGGCGGCAGGATCGCGGCGTCGAACTCGCCGGCCGCCAGCCGGGTGGAGCGCACGTTGTCGTCCAGCGCGAAGGCGAGCACCACGTTCTTGATCGCCGGGGCGCCGCCGAAGTAGGACTCGTTGGCCTTGAGGACCACCTTGTCGCCCGGCGTCCAGGAGACGAAGGAGTACGGGCCGGTGCCGACCGGCTTGGCCGGGTCGATGCCGCCCTCGGGCACGATGCCGAGCGTGGTGCGCTGCACCAGCGGGGCGTAGGGGTGCTTGAGGGTGAACTCGACGGTCCGGTCGTCCTTGGCGCTCACCTGCTCGATGGCCGAGTAGTCGCCGCTGATCGGCGAGTTGGTCTTCGGGTCGAGCAGCGTGGTGTAGGTATAGGCGACGTCGCGCGCGGTGAGCGGGCGGCCGTCGTGGAACTTGACGCCCTCGCGCAGCGTGAAGGTCACCGTCTTGCCGTCCGGGCTGCTCGCCGGGGGCGCGCTGGCCAGGTTCGGCTGGAGGGACAGGTCGGGGGCGCGGCGCATCAGGCCGTCGAACATCAGCGAGCCGCCGTCGGCCGCGAAGCCCAGGACCGGGCTGAGGTTCTCGAACTCAGAGCCCAGGCCGATCACGAAGGCGTCGCCGGCGCCGCCCGCGGCGGGGGCCGGTCCTTGGGGCGCCGAACAAGCGGTCGCCAGTGTGGCGGCGACGGTCAGCGCGGCCAGGCGCCGGGCCAGTCCCATGGGGTTACCTCCAAGATGCCGAAAAGATGCAATTGCGAAGTATATGCATCTAGCTGGAGGGCGCAGGAGACCCGGTGCGGTCATGGCACCCTGTCCTTGTGATGTATGGCCCCCCGGATCGCTCGCCGTACGGTCCTCCGGACAGCCCGCGCGCCGTCAACAGCCCGACGATCCTGCTGCTGGTCTCCGGGCTGACCGGGGTGCTGGGGTTCCTCATCGGGATGTTCGCCGGGATCGGGCTGGCCGAGCCGTCCGCCTCGCCGCGCAAGAGCCCGGGACCGGCCTCGACCGTGCAGTTCGAGGAGTCGGAGCCGCCCGGCTTCGGCACCGAGACCCCGGTGGCCACGCCCGGCGGCACGGGAACGCCCGGCACGGGGACGCCCGGCATGGGGACGCCGGGGGTGACCGGGACGCCCGGCGTGGGCGCGACCCCGGGGGGCACGCCGGAACCGGGTGGGATGCCCGACGGGCTGGCCGGGGCCATCCGCACGATGATCGTCGGCACCGACATCCAGCCGGGCACCTACAGCAGCCCCGGTCCTGCCGCCGGGCAGCCGGGGTGTTTCTGGGCCCGGCACAACTCGACCGAGGCCTCGTTCAGCACCGTGATCGACAGCGGGCTGCCGATCGGGCCGGCGACCGTCACCATCCAGCCCACCGACAAGGCCTTCCAGACCGCGGGCTGCGGGGAGTGGGTTCGGGTGGGCGGCTGAACCACCTCCCGCAGGTCCGCCCGGCGTGCCGGACGGCCGGCTCTTCCCCGGATGTGGCCGGGCGGGGGAAGATGCCCGCATGTCCGTGCTGAAGATGCTTGCCGACAGCCTCCGCAGCGGCGCCGTCGAGGTCGTCGACCTCACCGCCCCCCTGTCCGCGGAGACCCCGATCCTCCAGCTCCCCGAGCCCTTCGCCAACACCATCCCGTTCCGGCTGGAGGAGATCAGCCGCTACGACGACCGCGGACCCGCCTGGTACTGGAACGACATCCACACCGGCGAGCACACCGGCACCCACTTCGACGCGCCCGTGCACTGGGTCACCGGCCAGGACGGCCTCGACGTCGCCCAGGTCCCCCTCCAGCACCTGCTCGCCCCCGCGGTCGTCCTCGACTGCACCGCAGAGGCGGGCAAGGACGCCGACTTCCTGCTGCAGATCGAGCACGTCCGCGACTGGGAACGCGCCAACGGCCCGCTGCCCGAGGGCGGCTGGCTGCTGTACCGCACCGGCTGGGACCGCCGCGCCGAGGACGGCGCCGCCTTCCTCAACCAGGGCTCGTGGCCGGGCATCTCGCCCGGGTGCGCGCGCTGGCTGGCCGAGGAGACGCCGATCCTGGGCGTCGGCGTCGAGACCGTCGGCACCGACGCGGGCGCCGCGCACTCCTTCGACCCGGCCTTCCCCTGCCACTCCTTCTTCCTGGGCGCGGGCAAGTACGGGCTCACTCAGCTCCGCAACCTGGACCGGCTGCCGGCGACCGGCGCGCTCGTCATCGCGCCGCCGCTGCCCATCCTCGGCGGGTCCGGCAGCCCGCTGCGCGTCCTGGCGCTGGTCGAGCGGTGAACGCCGCCGAAGCCGCCGGGCGGGTCCTGGCCGCGCTGGGCTGCCGGACGGCCTTCGGGGTGGTCGGGAGCGGCAACTTCCACCTCACCAACGCGCTCGTCGCCGCCGGGACGCGCTTCGTCGCCGCCCGGCACGAGGCCGGCGCGGTCACCATGGCCGACGCGCACGCCCGGCTCACCGGCTCGGTCGGCCTCGTCACCGTGCACCAGGGGCCGGGGCTCACCAACACGGTCACCGGCGTCGCCGAGGCGGCCAAGAGCCGGACGCCCCTGATCGTGGTCGCCGGAGAGGCCACGGACGAGCGGTCCAACTTCCACATCGACCAGGCCGGGCTGGTCGAGTCCGTGGGCGGGCTGTCGGTACGGCTCGGCTCGGGGGCGAGCGTGGTGGCGGAGGTCGTCGACCTGGTCAGGACCGCTCGTACGGCCCGCCTGCCGGTGCTGTTCAACCTGCCGCTCGACGTCCAGCGGGAGGAGGCCGCCTTCGGCCCCGAGCAGGAGGCCCGGATCGCCCAGGCCCTCGCCGACGGCCTGACCCTCACCGGACCGCAGGCGGCTTCGGCCCTTGACGGCGGGGCGGGGGCCGACGAGCTGGCGCGGAAGCTGGGCGCGGCCGAGCGGCCGGTGTTCATCGCCGGACGCGGCGCCCGGCACGCCCGCCGCCCGCTGGAGGAGCTCGCCGACCGGACCGGCGCCCTGCTGGCCACCTCGGCGGTCGCCAAGGGGCTGTTCCGGGGCAGCCCCTGGGATCTCGACGTGAGCGGCGGCTTCGCCACCCCGCTGGCCGCCGAGCTGATCGGGGGCGCGGACCTGGTGGTCGCCTGGGGCTGCGCGCTGACCATGTGGACCACGGCCCACGGCAAGCTCCTGCCGCCGGGGGCCGAGGTGATCCAGGTGGACGCCGACGAGGCCGCGCTCGGGCGCAACCGGCCGGTCAGCGCGGGCGTCGTGGGCGACGTCGCCGCGGTCGCCGCCAGGGTCGCCGCCGCGCTCGACCGGCCGGCCGGGGGGTATCGGAGCCCGGAGCTCGCCGAGCGCATCGCGCGGGAGGGGCGGTGGCGGTGCGTGCCGTACGAGGACGAGAGCGGGGCGGGGCGCATCGACCCGCGGACGTTGAGCATCGGGCTGGACGACGTGCTGCCGGCGGAGCGCGTGCTGGCCACCGATTCCGGAAATTTCATGGGATATCCGGCGATGTTCATCGATGTCCCGGATGAGCGGGGATTCTGCTGCACGCAGGGGTTCCAGTCCATCGGCCTGGGCCTGGCCACCGCGATCGGCGCGGCCCTCGCCCAGCCGGACCGGCTCCCCGTCGCCGCCCTCGGCGACGGCGGCGCGCTGATGGGGATCGCCGAGCTGGAGACCGTGGTGCGGCTCGGGCTGCCCATGGTCATCGTGGTCTACGACGACGAGGGGTACGGCGCCGAGGTGCACCACTTCCGCGGCGAGCCCATGCAGACCGTGACCTTCCCGCCGACCGATTTCGCCGCCCTGGCCGCGGGGTACGGCTGCGCCGCGGTGACCGTGACCGGGCCGGACGACCTGGCCGGGGTGGCCGAGTGGGTGAAGGGCGCGCGCGAACGTCCGCTGCTGGTGCACGCCAAGGTGACCCGCGAGCACGGCTCGTGGTGGCTGGAGGAGGCCTTCAAGGGTCATTGAGCCGGGGTTCGGTGGGCCTGAGCATGGTGCTCCGGGCCCACGTGCTCAAGGCGGGGCCCCGGTCAGGCCTGCGGTCCCGGCCGGGTCCTGCGGCCCCGGTCAGGTCTTGCGGTAGATCCAGGCCTCCTCCGCGGCGGCGAGCACCTCCGCCAGGCGCGCGCCGCCCCCGGCGGTGACCGCCGCCGCGACCGCGCCCTCCAGGAACGGCACGTCCGCCACGAGCACCCGCCCGGGCTCCTCCAGCAGCCGTGCGGTCAGCACGGAACTGCCGAGATCGGGCACCAGGACCACCCCGTCGCCCTCGTCGGCGTGCGCGATCGCCGTCTCGATCAGGTCGATGCTGGTCCCGAGCCCGCCGCCCACGTCGCCGCCCGCCCCGGCCAGCGGCACGCGCTCCCCGGCGATGCCGCGCACCAGCGCCACCGCCTCGGCCGCCATCCCGGCGCTGTGCGAGACCAGCACGACGCCTACCATCGGGCGGCCACCGTGTGCAGGGCCCTGACCAGCAGCGCCGCCGAGGCCGCGCCCGGATCCTCGTGGCCCTCGCTGCGTTCGCCCAGGTAACTGGCCCGGCCCTTGCGGGCGCGCAGCGGTGCCGTCGCCCGGGCACCCGCCTCTGCCGCGGTCGCCGCCCGGTCGAGCGCCTCCTCCAGTTTCACCCCGTCCTGTACGGCAAGCGCCAGGGCCGCGGCTGCCGGGCGGAGGGCGTCGATCATCGTCTTGTCGCCCACGGCGGCCTTGCCCAGCCGCTCGACCGCCACGACCCCGGCCTCCAACGCGGTGGCCAGGTCGGCGGGGGAGACCTGCGGGGCGTCGCCCAGCGCCTGGCCCATCAACCGCAACGCCGTGCCGTACAGGGGGCCGGAGGCGCCGCCGACCTTGCGGATGAGCAGGCTCCCGGCCGCACTGACCACCTTCCCGGGAGGGAGGGGGGAGCCGGAGGTGGGCGTCGGGGCCGGGTCGTCGGCCGGTGCCTGGGCGGGCACCGCTGCCTCCTGGATGGCGGTGAAGCCGCGGGTGAGGTTGGCGCCGTGGTCGGCGTCGCCGATGGCCGCGTCGAGCTCGGTGAGCCGGTCGCGGTGCGCGGCGACGACGGCGGCGCACTCGGCCAGCCAGGCGGTGAAGAAGGCGGCGTCCATCAGCGCCCCCAGCGCAGGCCGGGCGTCTCCACCGGCGCGTCCCAGAGCCGTTCGAGCTCGTCGGTGAGCCGGCAGACGCTGACCGAGAAGCCTTGCATGTCCAAGCTCGTCACGTAGTTCCCGACCAGCGACCGCGACACCCGCGCCCCCTTCCCGCGGATGTACGCCTCGACCTCGGCGAAGATCACGTACAGCTCCAGCAACGGCGTGCCGCCCATCCCGTTGACCAGCACGAGCAGATCCCCTTCGAGCGGCAGGTCACCGTGCACGGCGTCCATCGCCAGCCCGGCCAGCTCACGGGCCGTCCCCATGCCCGCCCGGCTGCGCCCCGGCTCGCCGTGGATGCCGATGCCCAGCTCCACCTGGTCGGCGGGCAGGTCGAAGGTGGCCTTCCCGGCCGACGGCACCGTGCAGGAGCTGAGCGCGACCCCGAACGAGCGGCTGCGCCCGTTCACGAGCTGCGCCGTCGCCGCCACCTCGGCCAGCGGCGCCCCCGCCTCGGCCAGCGCACCCGCGATCTTCTCCACGAACAACGTCGCACCGGTGCCGCGCCGCCCGGCGGTGTAGAGCGAGTCCTGGACCGCCACGTCGTCGTCGACCAGCACCGAGGCCACCTCCACGCCCTCCTCGGCGCAGAGCTCGGCGGCCAGCTCGAAGTTGAGCACGTCACCGGTGTAGTTCTTCACGATGTGCACCACGCCCGCGCCGCCGTGGCCGGCGGTGGTGGCCTGGACGATCTGGTCGGGCACCGGTGAGGTGAACACCTCGCCCGGACAGGCGGCGTCCAGCATGCCGTACCCCACGAAACCGGCATGGAGCGGCTCATGGCCGGAACCACCGCCCGACACCAGGCCGACCTTGCCCGGCGTCATCGTGGCGCGGTACACCACCCGCTCCGCCACGTCCACCCGCAACCCGGGGTGGGCGGCGGCGAGGCCGGCGAGGGCGTCGGCGACCGCGTCGCCGGGATCGTTGAGGAGCTTCTTCATCGGGTACGTGGCGCGCGCGGGGCGGCCACTCCTCCCTTCGCCGTCGCCGTGGGGGGCCTCGTTGCCACCTTCTACCCCGGCTTCGGGCGTCGCAAGGTTACGCAGGCGTAGGTTACTGTCTAGTTCATGGCCGAGCTCGTGTACCCGCCCGTGATCGCCGCGGCTAGGACCGTCTTCCGACTCATGGACTACCGCTTCCAGATGGAAGGCGTCGACCGCGTTCCAGCACGTGGTGGCGCGGTGCTGGTCAGCAACCACATCAGCTACCTCGACTTCATCTTCGCCGGCTACGCCGCCTTCCCGGCCGGCCGCAAGGTGCGGTTCATGGCCAAGAAGCAGGTCTTCGACCACCCGATCTCCGGGCCGCTCATGCGCGGCATGCGGCACATCCCGGTCGACCGCTCGGCCGGGGCCGACTCCTACGCGCACGCCCTCGGCCTGGTGCGCTCGGGCGAGATCGTCGGCGTCTTCGCCGAGGCGACGATCAGCCGGTCGTTCACCGTCAAGGAGATCAAGAACGGTGCGGTACGGCTGGCGCAGGAGGGCGGCGTGCCGCTCCTGCCGGTCGCGCTGTGGGGGACGCAGCGGCTCTGGACCAAGGGGCGGCCCAAGCGCCTCACCCAGCGGCACGTGCCGATCAGCATCCTGGTCGGGGAGCCCATGCAGGTCGGGCCGGACGACGACGTCGCGGCGCTGACCCTGGACCTGCGCGAGCGGATGCGCGGGCTGGTCGACCGGGCGCAGGCCGAGTACCCGGAGCGGGAGGCGGGTGCGTGGTGGCTGCCGGCTCACCTCGGTGGCAGTGCGCCCACCCCGGAGGAGGCGGCGGCGCTGGACGCGGAAGAGGCCGCTCAGCGGGCGGCCAAGCGCCGGTGACCCCGGGCGCGGGGCAGTCCTGGGCGGGTGCCGTCCTGTGGTGGGTCAGAGCGTGGCGTGGTGGTGGTGCGTGGCCGTGCGGATGTCGGCCAGCAGGATCGCCGCCTGCTGCTGGGTGAGCCGCCGGGCCGGGTCGTAGCGCAGCAGCCCCTCGATGACCGGCCGCAGCGCGCCGGCCCGCCGGGGCAGCGGGTACACGCCGTTCTGGATCATCGCCACGACCGTCGGGGCGTCCTTGCCCGGGTACGGCGGCTGCCCCTCGACCGCGCTGTAGAGCGTGGCCCCGAAGGACCACATGTCCGCTTCCTTGGTCGCCGCTCCGCCGTACAGCCTCTCGGGGGCCATGAACGCGGGAGTGCCGCGCAGCCCGCGCGAGGCCGGCGCGTTGGCGCCGGTGTCGGCGGTGGCGATGCCGAAGTCGGTGAGCACCACGCGGTCACCGGTGAGCATGACGTTGGCCGGCTTGACGTCGCGGTGCAGGACGCTGGAGCCGTGCGCGTTGCGGAGGGCGGCGAGCAGGTGCCGGCCGATCGCGGCGACCGACTGGGCGGGCAGGGTGCCGACCTGGGACAGGAGCTGGTGCAGGGACAGGCCGTCGAGGTACTCCATGACGATCCAGAGCCGCCCGCCCTCCTCGATGAGGTCGTGGACGGTGACGATGTTGGGGTGGCTCAGGCCGGCGGCCATCCGGGCTTCGCGGAGCACCCTGCGGCGCACCGCGGCGAGCTCGCCGGAGAGCGTCAGCTCCTTGAGCGCAACCTCGCGATGGAGAAGCTGGTCGAAAGCACGCCAGACAATGCCCATCCCCCCACGACCGGCCTCCTCGCTCAGGAGGTACCGTCCGCCGATCTCCCGCATACCATCCCCTCGTCGCTCGATCGTAATCATGTCACCTGATCACGGCCCGGGGGACACTTACCGTGATCCGGATATGCCGGAAACGACGGTGGTGCAGGTCAGGGGGCGGGAAATCAGTCGGGGCGAAATCAGCGCGACCGCGATCAAGCACACCACCACGGCCGACACGAACACCGCCGGCAGCCCGTACGCCTCGCCGACCAGCCCGCCGGCGAGCGCCCCGAGCGGGCTGCCGCCCATGCCGATCAGGCGGTAGGCGGAGTTCACCCGGCCGAGCAGTTCCTCCGGGATGATGCGCTGGCGCATCGAGATCACGATCACGTTGCCCGCCGCGCCGGTGACCCCCAGCAGGGCGCCGGTCACGTACAGGGCCCACGGGGTGGGGTACAGGACCGGGACCAACAGGAGCAGGCTGCTCAGCGTCCACACCGCCGCCAGCGTGCGCCCGTCGCCCAGCGCCGCGGCCACCCGGCTCGCCACCTGCGAGCCGACCAGCGCGCCGACCGCCAGCGTGGTCATCACCAGGCCGTACGCCGCGGGCTCCATGCCGATCCGCGAGCCCGCGCCGACCGCCCACAGGATGAACACCGCGAAGTAGGCGGCGTTGGCGAAGTTCAGCAGGCCGGCGGAGATGGCCAGCGTGCGGAGGAACCTGTGCTCGCGCAGGTACCGCAGCCCTGAGGCGATGTCGCGACGCAGGGGGCCGGTCGACGGGTTCTCCGGCCGGTAGGTGCCGCGCATCCCCACCAGGGCCAGTGCCGCCAGGCCGTAGAGCAGGGCCGGCGCCCCGATCACCGCCACCGGGACCAGCGCCACCAGCAGGCCGGCCAGCGGGGCGCCGACGAAGTCGTTGCCGATCGTCTGCACGCCCACCACCTGGCCGTTGGCGTGCGTCAGCCGCTCGCGCGGGACCGTCATCGGCAGTACGGCCTGGGCCGAGGTGTCGGCGAACACCTCCGACACGCCCGCCAGCAACACCGCCGCCACCAGCAGGGGGAGGCTCAGCCACCCGCACAACGCCAGCACCGTCGCCGCCCCCAGCGTCGCCGTGCGCACCAGGCCCGCCGCCATCATGATCCGCCGCCTGTCGCCCCGGTCGGCGATCGCGCCCGCGTGCAGGGCGAGCAGCAGCCACGGCAGCGTGGTGGCCATCCCCACCAGCGACACCAGCGTGGGGGACCTGGTCATCGTCACGGCCAGGAGCGGCGCGCCCACCTTGAGCAGCCCGTCCGCCAGGTTGGACGTGGCCGTGGAAACCAGCAGATGTCTGAACGCCCGCACAGGAACCTCTTCGTAGCAGCTTGTGCAAATCTTCCTTTGCAAAGCTATCTTTGCACACTTTCCTTTGCAAGCGGATATTCGGGCAGCTAGCGTATGGCTATGACCCCGCCCGCCCCGCTCTCCACCCCCGCCCCCGAGGACTCGCCGGGAGCCCCGCCCGGCACACCCACCTCTTCGCCCCGTTCAGCCGTTCGGGGCGCGATCGACTCCAAGGCCCGAGCAGCGGGCCCGGCCGGGGCTGCAGGAGTGGCGGGCTCGGTGGGAGCCGGGGTGGTGGGGGCGGCGGCTCGGAAGCTGACCGGGGCGGCGCTGAAGTCGTTCGCCCACCCCCTCCGGCTGCGGATCTACGAGCTGCTGGAGGAACACGGACCCCTGACCGCGACCAAACTGGCCGGCCTGCTCGACGAGAACACCGGCGCGACCAGCTACCACCTGCGGGAGCTGGCCCGGCACCAGATGATCGAGATCGCGGAGGGTCTCGGCCGGGGGAAGGAGAAGTACTGGCGCATCACCCCCGGCGGCTTCTCGACCGGCGAGCCGTGGAAGGAGCCGGACGCGGGAGCCGTACACGCGGCCCAGTTGCTCATCGACCGCGCTCTCGGTCAGCGGGCCGAGGAACTGGCCCGGTGGCGGCAGGAGGCCGCGTCCACGCCTGAGGAGTGGGTGCGGGGCAGCGTGCTGGGCCGGCGGTCGTTGCGGTTGACCGCGGCCGAGATGCACGAGATGGCGTCGGAGGTTCTGGAGGTGCTCGACCGGTTCCGGGCGGCGGCCGAGCGTCGCGAGACCGCTGCCGAGACGGCCCGGGTGATCGTGCACTTCGACGTGTTCCCGGTCGGTGTCACCGAGGAAGACTCGGGGGAGGGCCTGCAGGAAGACGGGCGGTAGGTCCGGCCCGGGCATGGCCAGGTCGAGCGGGCGGATCGGACGGGCCAGGCGCTAGTACGGCAGAGCGGCCCGAGCCTGGCGGCCGCAAAGGAGGGTGAGGGCCGGCCACGAGCAGACGGCGACCCGTGCCGCGAGCCGGCCAGATCGGCGGTGCGGTTGACGCTCTGGGCGGACAGGGAGACGAACTCGACCTGCACGGCACCTCAGTCAAAGGGCTCCGGCCAGAAACCCCGAGAGATCGCACCGGGAGGGGGCGCGGCGGGATGGGGGAGGAGGTCGCGCCGGGCTCCGCCTGGTCCCGGCGCGGCCGCGAGCCCCCAGGGGTGAAGGGTGGGACGCACATCCCTCACGTCCAAGTGCGTGAAGGAGCTACCCGGAAAGGACTGCCGCCCGGCGAGCCGCCGGCCGAGGGGAACGATGGGCGGCAGTCCGGTCTCCAGGGTCAGACCCGCCGCCAGAGCGCCGGCACGTTGGGCGGCTCCCAGCCGACCTGCGCCGTGTGCGCCTGCAGGCAGCGGTAGGAGGCTCCGCCGTACGTGACGGTGGCGCCGGCGGCGTAGGCCGTGCCCGCCGCCCAGGTCCCACCGCCGGGCGGCGGGCTGCTCGGGGGTGGGCTGGTGGGCGGCGGGCTGGTGGGGGGCGTGCCGGGCACGTTGAGGACGAAGTCGAAGGTCGCCTCACGGGCGTTGCCGACGGTACGGACGTTCATGAGCAGCGCCGGATTGAAGATCGTGTCGGTGCTGTTGCGCGGCTCGCCGGGGAAGTAGAGCTGCGTGGTGAGCACGGGCCGCCCGGGCGCCTGGACCTTGACGTGGATGTGCCGGGTACGGCCGGGGTAGAGGCCGGGCACGATCGTGGTGAGCCGGAAGGCGCCGGTGGCGTCGGAGAACTGGTGCCCGCGGAAGTTGTAGCCGGTGTTGTCGTAGGCGCCGTTGTTGTCCGCCTGCCAGAAGTCCAGCAGCGCGTTGGCGATCGGCTGGCAGGCCAGCCCGAAGACGAACCCGCTGACCGTCAGCCGCACGCCCGGCGTGGTGGAGGTGATCAGGGAGGTACGGCGGGGCGAGCTCGGCTTGAAGTAGGGCCCCTCGGTCTGCGGGGGCGTGGGGTCGTCGCCGTCGTCGCAGAAGGGCGTGGGGGTGAGCGGCTCCTCCATGGTGCGGGCCAGCGCGGGAAGCTGCGGCACCAGCAGCGGGAGCGGGGCGGCCACGATCGCCGCCTTGAACAACGTCTTGCGGGTGAGGCCCTTCGGGGTCTCCTCCATGGCTGGCTCCTGGGGGGTCAGAGGCTTTCTCCCAACCTGACACCCAGTCTGATCGGAGTGTACCCTACGATTTCCTATAGGATCTTGTTATGCCCGGCGTGACATGCGGGAACACCCGCGTGGGCTACGACTCCCAGACCTTGACGACAGTCAGCAGCCCGCCGGACACCAGCAGCAGGGCGAACCCCCAGTTGAGCCCGCCGAGGATCGCCCCGGCCAGAGCTCCTGCCGCGGCCAGCGCGATCACGGCGGCGATGACGATTCGGGCGGTGCGTGGCATGGGGCGGCTCCTCAGGTCATGGGTTCACCTCCGGAAGGCGTTCCACCGCGTTCCATGGCGGGCCGAGGGCCGGGCAGGAGGGCCACCAGCGCCACCAGCGCGACGGCTACGGGAACGCCCCAGAAGAGGACGGCCGGGATGGCCGCGGCAGGGGCGGCGTGTTCCCGGGCGAGGAGGGCGCCGAAGAGCGAGACGCCCATCGACAGGCCCAGGCCGCGGACCGACACCACGGCCGAGGTGGTGGCGGCCAGGTCGGCCGGGGGGACCGCGTTCTGCGCCACGACGACCAGGTTCTGCATCAGGAGGCCGAAGCCGAGCCCCAGGACGGCCAGCCCGAGGGCCGCCCAGCCGTACGGCAGGCCGGGCGTGAGGCGGCTGAGCAGGAGGAAGCCCAGCACCACCACGGCCGAACCGGTCATCAGGACGGGCTTGACCCGGGCGCCGGCGGTGATCCGGGCTCCGGCCAGCGAGGAGACCGCCATGAAGGTCAGCACGTACGGCATGAGCGCCAGGCCGGCCTGGGTGGCGCTCATGCCGTACGCGGCCTGGAGGTAGGTGGGCAGGTAGACGATCGAGCCGCCGAGCAACGCGCCGAGCAGCCCGGCGGCGGGGAGGGCGGCGCGCAGGACCGGGCCGGCGAACAACCGCACCGGGAGCAGAGCGTCGGCGGTGCGGCGCTGGCGGCGGACGAACAGCACCGACAGCGTCACCGCCGCACCGAGCAGGCCCAGGATCGCGGGCGAGCCCCAGACGTGCTCCCGGCCGCCCCACTCGGCGACCAGCAGCAGGCCGACCACGGTGCCCGTCAGCAGGGCGGCGCCGGTGAGGTCGATCCGGACCTTCGCCCTGCTTCCGGGCAGGCGCAGGCCGGCCGCGGTGAGGGCCATGGCGAGCAGGCCCAAGGGGAGGTTGACGAAGAAGATCCACCGCCAGCCCCAGGCGTCCGTGATCGCGCCGCCGGCCAGCGGGCCGCCGACGCCGGCGAGGGCGAACACGCCGCCGGTGAAGCCCTGCACCTTGCTGCGGAGGCGTTGCGGGTACAGCTCGGACAAGGCGGTAGCGGGGAGGACGAACAGGGCTCCGGCGCCGATGCCCTGGAGGGTCCTGGCGGCGATGAGCTGCGGTGTCGACGCGGCGAGGCCGCAGAGGGCGGAGCCGGCGACGAAGACGGCGAGGGCGGCGAGGAACACCGGGCGGCGGCCGAAGCGGTCGCTGACCCTGCCGTACAGCGCTCCCGTCGCGGTGGAGGTCAGGACGTAGGCGGTGACGATCCAGCCGACCGCGTCCAGGCCGCCGAGGTCGGCGGCGATGGCCGGCAGGGCCAGGGCCACCACGGTCTGGTCGAGGACCGACAGCAGCATGCCGAGCAGCAGGCCGGCGGTGGCCAGGGGGACGTTGCCACGCGGGGTGACCAGGATCATGCGCCCTGACCCCTTTCCCGGGAGGAGAGGGGCGAGGTCTCCCGAGACCCGTCCAGAAGGGGGTCGGGTGAGGCGGGGGTGTGGGAGTAGGGGAGGGGCGGGGTCTTCTGCAGGAGGGGGTCGGGCGAAGAGGGAGCGTGGGAGGAGGGGCTGGGGAGGGGGTGGTCGGTGGTGAGGAGGTCCTGGTCCAGGGCGGCCGCGGCGATGGTGCCGCTGGCGGCGGCGGCGATGACGGCGGCCATGGGCACCGGCATGCCGGCCCGGCGGGCCATGTCGCCGGCCGCGTACACGCCGCGCACGCTGGTGCGGCCGAGGTCGTCCACCTCGACACACCCGTCGTCGAACACCGCGCAGCCGAGCCGGGCGGCCAGGTCGGACCGCTGGCGCGGCACGTTGACGACGAACACCACGTCCCGGGCCAAGGACGGCCCGGACTCGAACACGACCTGCTCCAGCAGCCCGTCCGCCCCTTCGAGCCGGGCGACGGGCTCGCACCGCACACCGACCCCGCTCGTCTCCAAGATGGCCCGCACGTCGGCGGAGAGCGGGTGCCCGTCGGTGCAGAGCACGACGTCGGCGGCGAACCGGCTCAGCTGCAGCGCCAGCCGTACCCGGGAAAGCTCGGCCCCCAGCACCGCCACCCGCCGGCCCGTGCACTCGTAGCCGTGGCAGTACGGGCAGTGCACCGCGGTGCGGCCCCACAGCTCGGCAACCCCGCGCGGCCCGGGCAGGTCGTCGGCGAGCCCGGTGGCCAGCACGAGCCGACGTGCTCCCACGCTCTCGCCGGTGGACAGCTCCAGGCGGAAACCCTCGCCGTCCAATGCACGGACGACGGTGCCGGTGACCATCCGCACGGTGGGGTAGGCCGCCAGTTCAGCGTGGGCGAGGGCGCGCAGCTCGGCCGGGGGAGTGCCGTCCCGGGTGAGGAAGTTGTGCACCTGGGCGGCAGGCGCGTTGCGGCCCTGGCCGGCGTCGATCACGAGCACCTGCCGGTGGACCCGGCCGAGGGTGAGGGCGGCGGCCAGCCCGGCCGGGCCGCCGCCGACGATGACGGCGTCGAACATGTCTTGCCTCCGAAAAATCTTGACGGGGAGAGCAAGTCTGCAAGTTAATGTCAACATGAAGTCAAGCGAGACGACGATGCGGATCGGTGAGCTCGCCGAGCGGTTCGATCTGGCCCCGCACGTGCTGCGGCACTGGGAGTCGGTGGGGCTGCTGTCGCCCGCCGACCGGATCAACGGGCGTCGCCGCTACACGCACGACCACGTCGTCCGGGTGGTGACGATCCTGCGGGCGAAGGCGGCCGGGATGAGCCTGGACCAGATCCGGGAGGTGCTGACCCGCACCGGCCGGGCCGAGCGGCAGGCGTTGCTCCAGCGGCACCACGCCGAGCTGGAGCGGCGGCTCGCGGAGATCGCGGCCTCCAAGGCGCTCATCGAGCATCTGATGGAGTGCACGGCCGACGATTTCGCCCAGTGCCCCGTCTACCGCCGCCTGACCGAGACCGCATGACGAGGATGGCGGCCGCATGCCTTGATCGGTGAGCGTCGGCCGGGCACGGTGGGAGGAAAACGCCATCCCCCGGAGGACCCATGCCAGACCAGGTCGAACTGCTGCGCCGGCTGATCGTCCTCGACTCGGTCAACCCCGACCTGGTCCCCGGCGGCTCCGGTGAGGCCGCGATCGCCGACTACTGCGCGGGCTGGCTGGCCGAGCGCGGGTTCGAGATCACCTGGCTGGAGGAGCGCCCCGGCCGCCCGTCGGTCGTCGCCGTCGCGCGGGGGAGCGGCGGCGGCCCGGCGCTGATGCTCAACGGCCACCTCGACACCGTCACCCTGGCCGGCTACGACGGCGACCCGCTCGCGCCACGCGTCGAGGACGGCCGGCTGTACGGCAGGGGCGCGTTCGACATGAAGAGCGGCCTCGCCGCCATGATGACCGCCGCCGCCCGGGCGGTCGCGGCCGGTCCGCTCCGCGGCGACCTGCTGGTCTGCTGCGTGGCCGACGAGGAGCACTCCAGCGCCGGCACCGAGGAGGTCCTGCGCGGCTTCAGCGCCGACGCGGCGATCGTCACCGAGCCCAGCCACCTGGAGATCACCCTCGCGCACAAGGGCTTCGCCTGGTTCGACGTCGTCGTGGAGGGGGTCGCCGCGCACGGCTCGCGCCCCGACCTGGGCGTGGACGCCATCGCCAAGGCCGGGCACTTCCTGGTCGCGATCGAGGAGTGGGGCGAGCGGCTGGCCGCCGGTCCGGCGCATCCGCTGCTGGGCCGGGGCAGCGTGCACGCCTCGCTGATCCGCGGCGGCGAGGAGGCCTCCAGCTATCCGGCGGCCTGCCGGATCACCGTCGAGCGCCGCACGGTGCCGGGTGAGCGGCCGGAGGCGGAACTGGCCGCCATCCTCGACCGGCTCGCCGCGACCGTGCCCGGCTTCGCCTACCGCCTCGAACCCGGGCTGCGCCGCGAGCCCTTCGAGGCCGACCGCGAGGCGGCGATCGTGCGGACCGTGCTGGCCCAGGCCGAGCAGGTGCTGGGCCGGCCGCCGGTCATCCGGGCCGAGCCGTTCTGGACCGACTGCGCCCTGCTGGCCGGGGCGGGCATCCCGTGCCTGCTGGTCGGCGTGGACGGCGGCGGCGCGCACGCGGCCACCGAATGGGTGGAGCTCGACTCCCTCGACCGGCTCACCGAGTTGCTCACCCGGACGATCTGGGAGTTTTGCTCCTGACTTAGGCAAGGCTTTCCTACCTGCGCTGATCGGTGTAGGTTAGCCTTGCCTAAGTAAGGAGTTGTGGTGGCTGACGCCTTTCGCGCGTTTGACGTCCGGGTCCGGAGCCTGCAGCGGCTCAGCCCGTCGTTCCTGCGAGTGACCTTCACCGGTGAGGATCTGCACGAGTTCGCGGACAACGGCTACGACCAGCGCATCAAGCTGATCCTGCCGCTCCCCGGCACGGGCGTCTCGCGCTTCCCGCGCGGCGCCGACTGGTTCAAGCAGTGGTACGCCCAGGGCGAGGAGCGCAACCCGCTGCGCACCTACACCGTCCGCGCGGTCCGCCCCGAACTGTCCGAGGTCGACATCGACGTCGTCCTGCACGACGACGCCGCCGGCACGCCCGGACCCGCCGCCCGCTGGATCGCGAGCGCCGAACCGGGCTCCGAGGCCGGGCTGTTCGGCCCCGACGCCCGCTTCGAGGGCGCTCACGGCGGCCTGGAGTTCCACCCGCCCACCGGTTTCGCGACGGTGCTGCTGGCCGGCGACGAGACCGCCGTCCCGGCGATCATCGGCATCCTGGAGCGCCTGCCCGCGCACATCACCGGCGAGGCGCTGCTGGAGGTCCCGCACGAGAGCGACGCCCAGCCGATCGTCTCCGCGAGCGCGGTGAAGGTCACCTGGCTGGCCCGCGGCCACGAGGAGTGGGGCAGCCGCCTGGTGCCCGCCGTCGAGCAGGCCGCCGCCCGGCTGCTCCCGAGCGGTACGGCAGGCGTCGAGCCCGAGGAGGTCGACGTCGACGCCGAGATCCTCTGGGAGGTCCCCGAGGAGGGCGACGGCCCCTGCTACGCCTGGCTGGCCGGCGAGGCCGCGGTGATCAAGCGGCTGCGCCGCCACCTGGTCTCCGAGCGCGGCATGGACCGCAAGGCCGTCGCGTTCATGGGCTACTGGCGCCAGGGCCGCGCCGAGGACGCGTGAGCGCTCGGTGAGCACGAACGCCTCGACGAGCACTGACGCCCCGATGAACCCGGACGCCCCGACGAACAACCCCGACGCATCGAGCGCCGCCGACAGCGCGCTCGCCGGCACCGACCTGTGCCTGGGGTACGCCGGCCGTACCGTGGTCGACGGCGCCTGCATCAGCCTGGCCGCCGGCGCGGTCACCGCGCTGGTCGGTCCCAACGGCAGCGGCAAGTCCACCCTGCTCCGGGCCCTGGCCCGCCTGCACCGCCCCGACTCGGGCGAGGTACGGCTGGCCGGCGGCGACGACGCGCTGGCCCTGTCCGCCCGCGACTTCGCCCGCCGGGTCACCCTGCTGTCGCAGAGCCGCCCCACGCCCACCGGCGTGCGGGTGCGGGACGTGGTCGGCTACGGCCGCCACCCGCACCGGGGCCGCTGGCGCGCCGCCGACCCCGACGGCGAGCGCGCGATCACCCACGCCATGGAGCTCACCGGCGTGGGCGTGATGGCCGACCGCGCCGTGGACGAGCTGTCCGGCGGCGAGATGCAGCGCGTCTGGCTGGCCACCTGCCTGGCCCAGGACGCCGGCGTCCTGCTGCTGGACGAGCCCACCACCTTCCTCGACCTGCGCTACCAGGTCGAGCTGCTCGAACTCGTGCGTGACCTGGCCGACCGGCACGGCGTGGCCGTCGGCGTGGTCCTGCACGACCTCAACCAGGCGGCGGAGATCGCCGACCGCGTCGTGCTCCTGCACGGCGGCCGGGTGCGCGCCGACGGCGCCCCCGCGCAGGTCCTCACCGAGGACCTGCTCACCGAGGCCTACGGCATCCGCGTCGAGGCCACGATCGATCCCCTGAACGGCCTGGTCCGCACCCGCCCGCTGGGTCGCCACCTGGCGATGAAAGGCTGAGAAATCCCCATGCGTTCCCTCCTGGCGGTCGTCGCCGCCACGTTGCTCCTGAGTGCCTGCGGCACCACCGAGGCCCCGGTCGCCCAGGAGGCCGCGGCGCCCTCCGGTTCCGCCTCCGCCTCCGCCGCGCAGATCACCCTGACCGACGCCCGCGGCAAGCAGATCACCCTCGACAAGCCCGCGACGAGGGTCGTCGGCCTGGAGTGGGGCGAGGTCGAGCTGCTGGTCACGCTCGGCGTGCAGCCGGTCGGCGTCGCCGACGTCAAGGGTTACGGCACCTGGGTCACCGCGGCCCCGCTCGACCCCTCGGTCAAGGACATCGGCAACCGCCAGGAGCCCAGCGTCGACTCCATCGCCGCGCTCCAGCCGGACCTGGTCGTGATGGAGTCCGACGACTCCGGCCTGATCACCCAGCTCGAGAAGATCGCCCCGGTGATCGTCGCCAAGGGCAGCGACGCCTCGGCCAACATCGAGCGCATGCGTGACGACCTCACTCTGATCGCCACCGCGGTCGGCAAGACCGACGTGGCCACCAAGGTGCTGGCCGACTTCGACACCGCCCTGGCCGACGGCAAGGCGAAGATCGCCGCCTCCGGCTCGGCCGGGCAGAAGTTCATGATGGCCGACGGCTGGAAGGACGGCAGCAAGATCTCCATCCGCCCGTTCGGCAAGGGCTCGCTGGTCTCCGACGTCGCCGAGCAACTCGGCCTGGCCAACGCCTGGACCGGCGAGGTCGACAAGGTGTGGGGCCTGGGCAGCACCGACGTCGAGGGCATGACCGCGGTCAAGGACGAGAACCTCCGCTTCTTCTACAGCGCCTCCGACGGCATCGACGTCTTCGCCGACCTGGCCGCCAACCCGCTGTGGAAGTCGCTCTCCTTCGTCAAGCAGGACCGGGTCACCAAGCTGCCCGACGGCATCTGGACCTTCGGCGGCCCGCTGTCGTCCCGGCAGTTCGCCGACGCCCTGGTGAAGGCCTACACCGGGTGATCACCGCAGTCGAGGCTCCCGCGTCGCCGATGCGCAGAATCGGCGTCGCGGGGGCCTTCCTCGTGACCCTGGCGGCCATCGCCGTCCTCGCCGTGGTGCACCTGACTCAGGGCACCTCGGACACCGACCTGTTCGCCCTCGACGAGCAGGCCATGAACGTGCTCGTCGCCTCCCGGCTGCCGCGCCTGCTGGCCGCGGTCAGCGTCGGCGTCGCGCTCGGCGCGGCGGGCGCGCTGCTGCAGTCGGTCGCGCGCAACCCGCTGGCCTCGCCCGACACGCTGGCCGTCAGCAACGGCGCCTACCTGGCCGTCGTGCTGGCCGCCACCTTCGGCCTCAGCCTGCCCGCCTTCCTGTCCGGCGGCCTGTCCTTCCTCGGCGGCCTGGCCGCCGCCGCCCTGGTGCTCGCCCTGTCGGCCGGTGGCAGGACCGGCACCACCCGGCTCATCCTGGCCGGCTCGGCCACCGCGCTGGCCCTGCAGGCGATGACCACCCTGCTCATGATCCTCTTCCAGGAGGAGAACACCGGCCTGTTCGCCTGGGGCAGCGGCTCGCTGGTGCAGAGCGACCTCGGCGGCGTCACCCAGATGGCCCCGGTGATCCTGCTCGCGATCGGCGCGGCCGTGCTGCTCGGCGCCCGCCTCGACATCCTCGGCCTCGGCGACGACACCGCCCAGGTGCTGGGCGTGCGCGTGCGGCGGCTGCGGCTGACGGTCATCGTGCTCGCCGTCCTGCTGTCGGCCGCCGCGGTCACCGTCGCCGGGCCCATCGGCTTCGTCGGCCTGTGCGCGCCGGTCATCGTCCGGCTCGTCGCCCGGCGGCTGCCCGAGCTGAGCCGGCACCGGGCCCTGGTGCCGCTGTCCGCGCTGGCGGGCGCGGTCATCCTGCTCGGCGCCGACATCGCGCTGCGCTTCCTGCTCGGCGCGCAGGCCGGCGTGGACGTCCCGCCCGGCGTGGTGACCTCCATGCTCGGCGCGGGCGTGCTCATGTGGCTGGCCCGCCGGCACCGCGACGCCGGTCCCACCCGGCAGCCCCCGACCGTGCGCACCGCCGACACCGGCCGCACCGCCTTCGCGGTGCTCCTTGTCTCCGGTACGGCCCTGCTGATCGGCGCGGTCGTGCTCGGCCTGCTCGGCGGCGACACCTGGCTGCTCACCGGCGACGTCGCCAACTGGCTGCAGGGCCGGACCGGCAAGGCCCTGACCTACGTGCTCGACCAGCGCTGGCCCCGCGTCGCCGCGGCGATCCTGGCCGGTGCGGCGCTCGCCGTGGCCGGTGCGGCGTTCCAGGCCGTCTCCCGCAACCCGCTGGCCGAGCCGGGCGTGCTCGGCATCACCGCGGGCGCGGGCGCGGCGGCCATCGCCCTGCTCACGCTCGTGCCCATGGCCGGGATCGCGATGGTGTCCGGCGCGGCCGGGCTCGGCGCGCTGGCCGCCTTCGCCCTGGTCTACCTGCTGGCCTGGAAGGGCGGGCTCAGCTCCGACCGGCTCGTGCTCATGGGGGTCGGCGCGCACGCCCTGTTCAACGCGATCACCATCCTGATCATCGTCAAGTCGGACCCGTGGAACACCGCCAAGGCGCTGACCTGGCTGTCCGGCTCGACGTACGGGCGGGTCCCGGCGCAGCTCCTGCCGGTCGCGGTGGCGTTGCTGCTCTTCCTGCCGCTGGCGTTGTGGCTGCGGCGCGACCTCGACCTGCTCGCGCTCGACGAGGACACTCCGCGCGTGCTCGGCGTGCCGCTCGAACCGGTGCGGCTGCTCGGGCTGGGCGGGGCGGTGATCCTCACCTCCACCGCGGTCTCGGCCGTCGGCGTGGTGGGCTTCGTCGGCCTGGTCGCCCCGCACGCCGCCCGCGCCCTGGTGGGCGGGCGGCACGTCCGGCTGCTGCCGATGGCGGCGGTGCTCGGGGCGCTGCTGGTGAGCCTGGCCGACACGCTGGGCCGTACCGTCATCGCCCCCGCCCAGGTGCCGGCCGGCCTGGTGACCGCGCTGCTCGGCACGCCGTACTTCGTCTGGCTCCTGTGGCGCAGCCGAGCCGCCCGCGCCTGAGCGCGGGACGGCTCGCGGCGGCTCAGCCTCGGCCGCGTCCCTCGGTCCAGGCCGACCAGAGCCCGGCGTAGCGGCCGCCGGAGTCGAGCAGGTCCTGGTGGGTGCCGCTCTCCACGACCCGGCCGCCGTCCATGACCACGATGCGGTCGGCGGCGGCGGCCTGGCTGAGCCGGTGGGCGACGAGCAGCGCCGAGCGGCCCGAGGTGGCCCGGTCGATCGCCTTCTCCAGCACCCGCGCTCCGGCGCTGCCCGCTTCGGCGGTGGCCTCGTCGAGCACGGCGATCTCCGGATCGGCCAGCACGAGCCGGGCCAGCGCCAGTTGCTGGCGTTGCGCGGGGGTGAGCCGCTGCCCGCCCTCGCCGACCACGGTCGCCAGGCCGTCCGGCAGCGCCTCCACCCAGTCGAGGGCGTCGACCAGGTCGAGCGCCCGCCGCAGCTCCTCGTCGCTCGCCGCCGGCCGCGCCAGGCGCAGGTCGTCGGCGAGCGGACCGGCGAAGACGTGCACCTCCTGCGTGACCATGACCACCTCGCCCGCGCCGATCGAGCCGGAGGCCGCCGGGTGCAGGCCGGCGACCAGCTTGGCCAGCGTGGTCTTGCCCGCGCCGCTCGCCCCGACCAGCGCGACCCGCTCGCCCTCGCCGACGGTCAGGTCGACCTCGTGCAGGACCGGCTGCCCACCGGCGTAGGCGTGGCTGACGCCGCGCACCTCGACCCGCGCGCCGGGCAGGCTGCGGCCGGGCGGCTCCTGGGCGGGCAGGTCGATGACGCCGACGAGCCTGGCCAGCGCCGCGCTCGCCGCCTGAGCGTCGTCCAGCAGCACCAGGGTGGTGTTGACCGGCCCGAACAGGCCGTGGAAGTAGAGCGCCGCCGCGGTGGCCTCGCCGAGCCCCGCCGTACCGGTGCTCACCATCCAGAAGCCGGCCAGCACCACGGCCGCCAGCCCGGCGAACTCGGCGACGTGCAGCCGGCTGTAGAAGCCGAGCACCAGGCGCAGCCCGCGCACGGTCAGGTCGATCGCCGCCCGCGAGCGCCCGCCGACCCGGTCGAGGTGCTCGCCGGACAGCAGGAAGGCCCGGACGGTGGCCGCCCCGGCGATGCTGTCGAGCAGTTGCTGCTGCTGGGCGCCGGTGGCGATGCGCTGCGCGGCGTACAGCGGCACCGCGTGCCGTACGTACCAGCGGGCGGTCAGCACCTGGACCGGCGCGGCCACCAGCGCGGCCAGCAGGAAGCGCCAGTCGATCAGCGCCAGCCCCGCCATCGTGAGCACGATGGTCAGCCCCGAGCGCGCCAGCTCCGGCAGCGCCCCGCGCACAGCCTCGGCCACCCGCGTCACGTCCGCGCTCACCCGCGCGGTCAGGTCGCCGGACCCGGCGCGTTCCACCTGCTCCAGCGGCAGGGACAGCGCGTGGTCCACGAACCGCTCGCGCAGCTCCGCCAGGACCGTCTCGCCGAGCCTGGCCACCTGGCTCAGCCCGAGCGCGGTCAGCGCGCCCGCGCCCACCGCGACCAGCACCAGCAGGGCGATCGGCGGCAGCAGCTCGCCCCGGCCCGCCGCCACCAGGTCGACGATGTGCCCCAGCAGCGGCTGCGTGGCCAGCCCGGTCGCCGTCGCGGCGACGAGCACGCCGAACCCGATGATCGCCAGTCTCCGGTGCGGCCGGACCATCTCCTGTACGGCGGAGCGCACCCGCCCGGTCGTCGCGACCGGCAACAGCTCGCTCATGCCAGCACCGCCGCCCGGTAGACGGGGTTGTGCCGCACCAGCTCGGCGTGGGTGGCGTCAGCGCTCACCCGGCCGTCCTCCACCAGCACCACGCGGTCGGCCGAGGCCAGCAGCGTGGGGCTGGTGGTCACCAGGATGGTGGTGCGCCCGGCCCGCCGGCGGCGGATGCCCTCGGCGATCCGCGCCTCGGTCACCGCGTCCACCGCCGTGGTCGGCTCGTGCAGCACCAGCACCGGCCGGTCGGCGGCCAGGGCGCGGGCCAGGGCGACCCGCTGGCGCTGCCCGCCGGACAACGATCCGCCCCGCTCGCCCACCGGCGTCTCGGGGCGCAGGTCGCCGGCTCCGGCCGCGGCCAGCGCCTCCAGGTCGCCGGCGTTGTCCAGCACCGTGCCGTCGAACAGGTCGGCGTCGTGCGGGGCGACCAGCACGGCCTCGCGCAGGGCGGCCGGGTCGATGCCGGCCAGTGGTGTCCCGTCCAGTTCGGCGCCTCCGCCGCCGCCTGGATCGGCCTCCCGGCCCAGCCGCCGCAGCAGGCTCAGCGCGTCGGCGGGGTCGGGGGCGACGACGCCGACGGTCTGTCCCGCCGCGACGTCGAGGCCGGTCTCGCGCAGCCGTACCCGGCCGGCCACGTGCCCCGGCAGCGGCCCGTCGCCCTCGGGCACGGCGTACGGCTCGTCCAGCACCTCGGCCACCCGGACCGCCGAGGCGCGGGCCTGCGCCAGCTCGGCGCTGACCCAGGCGAGCATCTGCAGCGGCCCGATCAGGAAGAGCGCCAGCCCGACCGCCGAGACGAGCTGTCCCAGGCTGATCGTGCCCTCCTGCGCCAGCCGCGCCCCCGCGTAGGCGGTGATCGCGACGAAGACGCCGGTCAGGGTCAGCACCACCCCGCTCTGCAGGGCCTGCGCCCGCGCCGCCCGCAAGGTGGCGGCCAGCGAGTCGCGGCTGGTGCGCCGGTAGCGCTCGACCGCGGCGCGCTCGGCCCGCAGCCCCTTGAGCACCCGCAGCCCGGCCACCAGGTCGGCCGCCACGCCCGAGGCGCGGGCCGCCTGCTCCTGCTCGGCGGCGCTGCGCCGCTCCAGCGGCCGGGAGAGCAGGTGCCCGAGCCACAGCAGCAACGGCGTCCCGACCAGGACGAGCGCGCCCAGCGGCAACGAGATCGACAGCAGCACGACCGCGCCCACGCCGAGCCCCGCCAGACCGGCCAGCCCGACCGGCAGCGCCAGGTTGACGGCGCCCACCCGGCGCACGTCCTCGGTCGCCAGGCTGGTCAGCGCGCCGGGCAGCCGTCCCGCCTCGGCGCCGCCGCGCGGATGCAGCACCCGGTCCACCACCGCGAGCCGCAGGTCGTGGGCGGCGCTCAACGCCGCCCCCTCGGCCGCCAGCGCCCCGAACCGGTAACTGAGCGACAATCCGACGTACACCACGGCCAGCACGCCGAGCCAGCCCGCCAGGGCGGCGAACGTGCGCTGGTCGATCATCACCCCGATGAGCACGGGGATCAGCGCCTCGGCCGTCTGATGCCCCGCCAGCAGGGCGGATCCGGCGATGACGCGCCGCCGCTGCCCTCCGATCACTCGCCGCAGCACGCGCGCTCCTTAGCCTAGCCTTACCTAATTTAGGGCCAGGCTAGACCATCACCCCGCAGGGCGCACCCGGCCGGGTGGCAGCGCGCGGGGCTCCCGCAGGCCGTCGCCCGGACAGGGCAGGAACGCCTCGACGACGGTGCCGCCGCGCGGGCCCCGGCCGATCGTGCAGCCGCCGCCGAGTTCTGCGGCGCGCTCGCGCATGCTCCGCAGCCCGGACCCCGCCTGGAGCACGGCCTTGGGCGGCGAGCAGCCGACGCCGTCGTCGGCCACGCGCACCCGCAGTCCCGCCGGGAGCCGGCCCAGCTCGACGGTGATCGTCCGGGCCCGCGCGTGCCGGCGGGCGTTGGCGAGCGCCTCCTGGACGATCCGGTAGGCGGCCACCTCCACCTGGCCCGGCAGGCCGTCCAGCGAGCCGGACACGGTCACCCGCGCCTCCTCGGCCAGCAGCCGGACCGCCTGCTCCAGCCCGTGCGCGGCCAGGGCGCGCGGGCCGGTGCCGTCGAGCAGGTCCCTGATCTCACCCGTCACCACGTCCACGCCGCGCCGCAGGTCGGCCAGCAGCTCGTGGGCCAGTTCGGGGGAGCGGGCCACCGAGCGGCGGGCGGCCTCCAGGGCGATCGCCATCCCGGTCAGCCGGCTGCCCAGGCCGTCGTGCAGGTCGCGATGCAGGCGGCGGCGCTCCTCCTCGCGCGCCCCGGCCACCCGGCGGCGGTAGTGCTCCAGCTCGCGGGCGACGGCCAGGTTGTGCGCCAGGTCGGCGACGATCGGCAGCAGCGCGGCCAGCATGCGGCGCTCGTAGGCGCGCGGGAAGCGCGTCGCCTCGCGCGGGCCGACCAGCAGGACGCCGACCGGGCACCCGTGCCACGTCAGGGGGTACTCGCCCGGAGCGGGGCCGAGGTCGCCGAACCGATGCACCTCGGGTACGGCAGGCGTCCCCTCCCGGCCGGGGTCGATGCGCACGGCGGCGCCGGTCGCGGCCAGCCCCTCCGCCACCGCCCGCACCGCCGGGCCCATCGCCTCGACCGCTCCGACGAGCCGGATCTGCCGCCGCAACGCCTCGGCGTGCGTGCGCGGGTCGCCGCTTCTGCCGTACAGGACCTGGTCGAGCCCGCGCTGGAGCGCCCGCAGCACCGGCAGGAAGCACACCCCCGCCAGGATCGCCGCCAGCGTGCCCAGCACCGCCCCGAACCCGGACAGCACCAGTCCGGCCAGCGCGCCCGCGACCAGGTAGGCCGAGGCGACCGCCGCCAGCAGCGCGAAGCCGAGCACGGCCCGGCTGAGCAGCGTGTCGATCGCGTAGAGCCGGTAACGCAGGATGGCGACGGTCACCGCCACCGGCACCGACGCCTCGCCCAGCACGTCCAGCCACAGGTACTCCCAGCCCAGCAGGTCGGCGAAGAAGACGGTGTCGAAGACCAGCGCCAGCAGCAGCCAGCCGATCTGCCGCCGCGTGTCCGGCCCGCCCCGCCAGAACCGCGCCACCAGCACCAGCACGCTCGCCCACACCAGCGGCTCGCCGGACATCGCGTCCACCCGCCACGAGGCCGGGATCAGCGCGTCGGTGCGGGACAGGCCCAGGCCGAGCAGCAGCGCGTACCAGCACGTCACCGCCAGGTACAGCCAGCGCCACCCGCGCGCCAGCAGGCCCGAGGAGGGATGGACGAGCGGCAGCATCACCGCCGCGTACCCGGTGAAATAGGCGCGGAAGCCGATGAAGAACGCCGCCACCGGCGGATAGTCGGGTGGCTCCGAGCCGAGGTAGGGCGCGTGCAGCGTCACCACCAGCGTGACCGCCCCGTTGGCCGCGCCCAGCAACAGCAGCAGCCACCCCGCGACCAGCCGGGGCCGCCGCCACACGATCAGCATGCCGAGCGGCGTGCTCAGCAGGGCCTGCACCCGGGCGGTGTCGGCGATGAACGACGGCCAGGGGTCCAGCAGTTCGAGCCACACGTGCGCGACCAGGGCCAGCAGGCCGAGCGAGCCCAGCACCAGGGCCGTGACCCGGGCCGGAAGGTCCCGTCGTGCGCCCACTGCATCACCCCGAAGGGGATTCTGGAGGCAGCTTCGTGCTGGCACCAAACGCTGACATCCAGTCAGGCTCCACCGGCGTACGGCAGGCCGATTCCCGCCCG
Organism: Nonomuraea sp. NPDC050328; assembly: GCF_044459405.1. Classification (NCBI taxonomy): domain Bacteria; kingdom Bacillati; phylum Actinomycetota; class Actinomycetes; order Streptosporangiales; family Streptosporangiaceae; genus Nonomuraea; species Nonomuraea sp. NPDC050328. The sequence goes on from NZ_JBITIW010000002.1 coordinate 1,064,301, forward strand.
CCCGTGCCGATCAGTCAAGCCGCTTGTGGCGCTGCGCTGTGTCGAGGTGGGGCGTCAGGCTGCGCCGAAACTGTGGCGTGCTGGGGCGTCAGGCTGTGGCGTAGCTGGGGTGTGCTGGGGCGTCAGGCTGTGCCGTACTGCCTGGCCCTGATCCAGTCCCTGACCGCCCGGGTGCGCAGAGCCAGCCCGCCTCCCAGCAACAGCCCCGCCACCACCATCGAGACCCCGACCCGCGGCCCCACCGGATCACCCCAGTCCATCAGGCTCGCGGTCAGCACGAGCATCCCGCCACCGATCACCGTCGCCAGCACCGCGAACGCCGGAACCGCCCGCGGCCCGCCATGCCAGGCCCGGTAGATCCAGATCGGCACCCCCACCCCCACCAGCACCGCCGCCGGCAGCCCGGACAGATCCGCCGGCACTCCCGCCACCATCTGCACCATCGCCCCGACCCAAGCCACCGTGCAGACCACCAGCCCCGCCACGAGCTGCCACGGCCGCCCCGCCGCCACCCGCGGCCCCGGCATCCCGGAAAACCGCCCCTGCCCGAAGGTTGACAGCGCCAGATTCAACCGCCGCGCAACCGACGGCGCATGGCCGACATTGATCCGATAAGCCCCCTCAGCCGTCCGACTCCCCGCCAGCTCAGGATGCCGAGCCCCGAACCCCGCATCCGCCGGCACCAGATCCACCACGATGCGCGCGTTCTCCAACGTCCCCCTGGCCAGCATCTTGGTCCGCAGATCGAACACCCGATCCGGCGGCACGACCACAGCCGCCACCTCGGACCACATCACCACCCAGTCCCGCTCCCACCCCACCGACCGCAGCCCCTGCGCGCTGACCGCGATTCCGCGCACCCGCCGCCGGATCCGCCGCCCCGCGAACAGGCTGGCCAGCCCCAGCCCCATGAACCCCACCCCGAGCGCGACGCCCCCCGGCGTCGACCCGCTCCCCGGCCACGGCCCGGTCAGCACGAGCCCGAACACCATCAACCCCACCCCGGCCCCCACCGCCCTCAGCGCCGCCGCGGGATTGGCATCGACCACGATCTCCGTCATGACGACGGATGCTAGAAGCCACCGCTTTAGGAACGCTATGGGGTGGCGCGAGGGAAGAGGGGCCGGAACCGAGGCGATTCGCCTCCGCGCGCTGACCAAACCCGTTCAGGAACCGTTCGCCAATATCGATCGTCTCAGAAGTAAGACGTCGATCAAGGAGGCGAATCCTTGGAAATCGCTGACTTAGCAGTTTCGAGTCTCAGCCTGATCGTTGGTGCGGTGGCGCTCATCCTCGCCTACCGCAGCTTGCGGATCGGTAACAAGCTGGCGGGTATCTCGGTAACTCAGGGACAGGTGGCGCTCCATCATCGAGTCCTCGCCCAGATGATCGCCCATCCGGAACTGTATCCCTACTTCTACGACTCCAAGCCGCTGCCGCAACAGGGCCGTACCCGTATCCAAGCTCTTCTGGTGGCCGAGATGGTGGCCGATGTCCTCAGCACTGGCCTGGACACCCGAGAGCGGATTTCGAGCTCCTACCTGGGCCCATGGACCGACTACTCCAAGGACATGGTCGCCAGGAGCCCTGCGCTCCAGCTGGTCATTTCGCAGAACCCCGCGTGGTGGGACAGGCTCGCCCCGCTGCTCGACCAGCCGGCCGGTCGCATTCTGCAAGCCGACCCAGTGGCTGGGACGCAGAACGGCACCGAGGCAGCTTGAGTACAGCCGTCGCACGCTGCCGGCCGCCGATTGTCACGGCATTCCGGTGATTGTCCGCCCGGAGAATTCGCCGCGCGGTCTGATGGTCCTCAAGAAAAACCTGGCGCCCCATCTACATTTCGCCGAAAGACCTCTGGCAACAGGGCTGTCCGAGGCCAATACGGATGAATTGGTGACCACCAGACTCATCGCACCGGTAATGTCACCAGCCCAAGACGCCCCCTGCCACGGCGCTACTCATTCAAGGAAGGGCGGCCCATCACCTCGCCAGCCACCCTCAGGGAGCAGTCTTCACCAGGAGCTCGACGAACCGGTCGCCCTCCCGCGAGTCCTGGCGGGCGTCCACGACCACCAGGTTCTCGCCCCGCCCGCCGGGCAGGACCGTGAACACCGAGTCCAGGCCGCGGCGATCGAGTTCCTGGCGCACCTCTTCCAGCGGCTTGCCCTCGGCCGGGTATCCCTCCAGGAGCCCGCCCTTCCCGGTCGCGGAGCGGGAGCGGGCGAACTCCTCGATCAGCTTCTCGGCGCGGTCGTCGGGGACCAGTTCGCACGGCGCGACGGGGTCCTTCATGAGGATCGTGCTGGTACTGCTGCCGCCCCCGGACAAGGGGGTGATCGTCCAGACGAAGGTCTCGCCCGGGCGGAACAGCTTGGTGTTCACCCGCATCTGCCAGCCCCGGCCGACGCCGGGGATGTTCTGCGGCGCGTGGTAGAGGCCCTTGGGCACGTCCTCGACGTGCTGGGCGCGCGGCTCCTTGCACTTGCTGCCCTCGGGCACGAGGTCCACGATCGCGGGCACGCCCAGGTCCTTGAGCCGGCTGCTCAGCCCGGTGGCGTCCTTGAAGTCGGTCACCCTGACCCACACCACGCCGTCCGCCTGCTTGGTGACCGCCCAGGAGGCCGAGGTGTAGGTGCCGCTGTCGTCCAGCACGCTCGGCACGACCACCGCCGCCGCGGCGGCGGTCACGGCGAGCGCGAGCCCGAGCGCGAACCGGGGGCGAGGCCACCAGCGCCGCGTGGTTCTCTCGGCGGGCTGGTACGCGGTGATCTCCGCCAGCAGCGCCCGAGCGCCCGCGCCGTCCGGGTCCCCGCCCGGCTCGCCCGGCTTCACCCTGGCCAGGGTTTGCGTCATCGTCTCGAGCTCGTCCATCACAGCGTCCCCTCCGTGGATACCAGCCGGTCCGTCCGCACGCCCGCCTCGGCCAGCGCCCGCGCGAAGCGTTTGCGCGCGCGATGCAGCCGCACCCGTACGGCGTTGCGCGTCAGGCCCAGCACCGCCGCGATCTCCTCCCGGTCCAGGCCCTCCCAGGCGACGAGGGCCAGCACCTCCCGATCGTCGTCGGGGAGGGTGGCGAACACCCGCGCCACCGCCTCGACCTCGATGCCGCTCTCCGGCGCGGCGGCGTAGAGGTCGGTCAGCTCGGCGTCGAGCTCGACGGTCCTGGCCCGGCGCCGGTTGTCGGTGCGGTGGTGGTTGGCCAGGACCTTCCTGGCGACGCCGTACAACCAGAGGAGGGCCTGCTCGCCGTCCGGCAGGCTGTCCACCTTGCGCCAGGCGATGGCGAACGTCTCGGCGACCACGTCGGCCGCGTCCTGCGGCACGGCGCAACGCCGGACCGCGTAGGCGGTGATCCGGCCGTACGTCTGCCGGTAGACGGCCTCGAATCTGGCCGGCCGTTCCTCGGTCACGGGCGTCCTTCGTCGGGAGGGGATGCGGACATCACCGTCTATGTACGGCACAGCCCGGGCATTACCGCCCACGTCCGGTCAGCGGGCGAGCAGGGCGCGCAAGCGCTGGACGATCTCGGCGGGCGCCTCCTCGGCCATGAAGTGGCCCGCGATGGTCGTGTGGTGGTGCAGGTCGTCGGCCCAGGCCGACCACAGGGCGGTGGCGTCGTAGCCGAGGGCCGCGCCCCAGTCCTGCTGGATGACGGTGACGGGCATGCGCAGGCGGGCGCCGCGGTCACGGTCGGCGGTGTCGTGGGTGACGTCCACGCCGGCGGAGGCGCGGTAGTCGGCGACGATGGACGGGATCGCCTCCCGGCAGGCGGTGAGGTAGGCCGCGCGGATGCCGGCGGGGATCGCCGCGGGGTCCTTCACCCACTGGTCGAGGAACGAGCCGAAGAAGGCGTCGGGCACCGCCGCGATCATCGGCTCGGGCACCCCGGCCGGCTGGGCCATGAGGTACAGGTGCCAGCCGACGGCCGCCGACACCCCGTGCAGGACGTCCCACATGTCGAGAGTCGGCAGGACGTCCAGGCAGGCGAGGTGGGTGATCGCCTCGGGGTGGTCGAGGCCGGCGCGGAAGGCGACGAGGGCGCCGCGATCGTGCCCGGCCAGCGCGAACCGCTCGTGGCCCAGGGCGCGGGCGAGCGCGACGATGTCGGCGGCCATGGTGCGCTTGGAGTAGGTGTCGGTGCCGTTCTCGGCCGGCTTGTCGCTGGCGCCGTAACCGCGCAGGTCCGGGCAGATGACGGTGTGGTCCGCGGCCAGGTCGGCGGCGACGTGCCGCCACATGAGGTGGGTCTGGGGGAAGCCGTGCAGCAGCACGACGGCCGGGCCGGAGCCGCCGACGGCGGCGTTCAGCGTGACTCCGTCGGCGACGGGCACCTGGTGGTAGGTGAAGCCGGGGATGACCGGTGACATGGTCGTCTCACTCCTTGTGCGTGCTCTCGATGACTGGCTGATGTCCCCAGACTGGCGGGCCCGGATCAGCAACCAATCAGCACTAGCCTGGACGCGGGGGGAACGGGGGCGTCATGGCCATGCGCATCGGGGTGCTCGGGCCGGTCAAGGCCTGGGACGGAGCGGGCGAGGAGATCGCCCTGCCCGGGCCCAGGCATCGCGAGGTGCTGGCCAGGCTGGTGGCCGCGCGTGGCCGGATGGTGTCCGTCGAGCTGCTCACGGCCGAGCTGTGGGAGGACCCGCCGGCGGGCGCCGTCGGCGCGATCCGGACCTTCGTCGGCGCGCTGCGCCGCGCGCTGGAGCCGGACCGCCCGCCCCGCACGCCACCCCGGCTGATCGTCACAACCGGGCCGGGCTACGCGCTGCGGGCGGCCACGGACGAGGTCGACGCGTGGCGGTTCGCCGAGGCCGTCGAGTCCGACGCCCCGCCCGCGCGGCTGCTGCCGGTGCTGGACACGGCCCTGGCGTGGTGGCGGGGACCCGCCTACGCCGAGTTCGCCGAGGCGCCCTGGGCGCGACCCGAGCAGGCGCGCCTCACCGAGCTGCGGCTGCGCGCGGTGGAGCGGCGCGCCCAGGCGCTGCTCGACCTCGGCCGCGCCGCCGAGGCCGTTCCCGAGCTGGACGCGCACGCCCGCGCCCAGCCCTGGCGGGAGGAGGCCTGGCGGCTGCTGGCGCTGGCCCTGTACCGGGCGGGACGGCAGGCCGACGCGCTGGCGGTCCTGCGTGAAGCCCGTACGGAGCTCGCCGGCGCCCTCGGCCTCGACCCGGGCCGCGGCCTGCGCGACCTGGAGGCCGGCATCCTGCGGCAGGACGGCCGGCTGGACGCCCCCGCCGACGCGGCGGCCCGGGTGTGGGCCGGCGCCACCGCGGCGCTCGACCGCGCCGCGCCCGACGCCCGGCTGCGCCTGGAGGCCACCGCCGGGCTCATGCGCGGCCTGGCCGTCACCGGCGGCAGCGGCCTCCTCGCCGCCCGCGAGCACCGCGCCGCCGCCGTCGAGGCGGCCGAGGACCTGGGCGACGCCGAGCTGACCGCGCGGGTGATCGGCGCCTACGACGTGCCGGCGAACTGGACCCGCTCCGACGACCCCGCCCAGGCGGCCCGCGTGGTCGCGACGGCCGAGCGCACGCTGGCCCGGCTGCCGGAGGACACCGCGCCTGCCGTACGCGCCCTGCTGCTGGCGACCGTCGCGCTGGAGTCGCGCGGCACGGCGTCGCCGCGGGCGCGGGCCGCGGCCGAGGAGGCCGAGCGGCTCGCCCGCGGCGTGGACGATCCGGGGCTGCTGGCCTTCGCCCTCAACGGGGTGTACATGCAGTCGTTCGAGCGCACCGGCCTGTCCGGGCGGCGCGACGCCATCGGGGCGGAGATCACCGGCCTGGGCGAACGGCACGCGCTGCCCAGCCATGAGGTGCTGGGCCGCCTCATCCGGCTGCAGTCCGCCGCGGCCGTCGCCGACTTCGCCGCAGGCGACGAGCACGCCGTCCGCCTGGACCGGCTGGCCGAGCGGCACGGCCGGCCCCTGGTGACCGTGTTCACCACCTGGTACCGCGCGCTCCGCCTCGCCGAGGACCCGGCCGAGTCCTTGGCCGCCAAGGAGAGCGCCTACCGCGCCGCCATCGGCCTCCTGGACTCGGCCGGCATGCCCGGTCTGAGCGAGGGCCTGGCGCCGCTCGCCCTGCTCGCCCTGCGGCTGCGCCACGGCCGGGCCGCCGAGTGGGAGGACCCCGGCCGGTTCGGCCCCTACCAGCCGTGGGTGCTCCCGCTGCTGCTGGCCCCGAGGAGCCGGGACGAGGCGCGCACCGCGCTGCGGGAGGCGCCCGATCCGCCGCACGACCTGCTCGCCGAAGGGCTGTGGGCCCTGCTCGCCCGCGCCGCGCTGGAGCTGGGTGACCTGGAGATGTCGCGCCGGGCGCACGCCGCGTTGCTCCCGGCCTCGGGGGAGCTGGCGGGGGCGGCGAGCGGCCTGATCAGTCTCGGTCCGGTCGACGGCCTTCTCGCCGATCTGGCGGCGAGTGCTCGAATGTGACCGTTCGGCTCGCTCAATGGTCAGTTCGGCGCACGGATCGTTGACGAAGATCCCCGAAAAACTTACATTTAACCAGAGTCCGGCCGATACCTCCTACCTTCACGCAGCCCTTCGCCAGAATCACCGGCAAGCGGGCGGCTCTGCCGTACATTCATCCGATGTTTGTTTGTGGAGGTTGGGTTGATGCTGCGCGCCCTCTTACTCGTCGCGCCGGTGCTGGCGCTGAACCTCGCCGTACCGCAGGCGGCCCGGGCCGAGGAGCCCGACGGCACGGCCTGCGCGGCCAGCGCCGCCGGCTACGTCCCGGTCTACGCCCTCGACCTGCCGGAACGCGCGAACTGGCGCAACCAGGCGCCGCCGTACAGCTTCGACAGGACCGCCGAGGTGGCGGCCGGGTTCGACCGCGTCGGGTACTGCCTGGAGCTGACCGGGCCCACGGGCACGCAGTGGGTGTGGACCTCGATGCTGCCCTTCACCACCGACGCCAAGCGGCTCGGGCTGCCCACCAGCGACGGGCAGATCGTCAGGCAGCGCGTCGGCGGCCTCGAAGTCGCCTCCAACGTCGAGGGCGTGAGCACGGGCGAGGGCCTGACCGGCTACCTCGAGATGTGGCCGGGCAGCTACACCGCCGCGGTGTCCGCCCAGGTCCCCGGCGCCTCGCCGACGCTGTACGACAGCGACGACACCCCGAGCTCCGCCGGCGGCTACGGCTCCTTCCAGGTGCACCGGGTGAGCGCGACCCGCCCCTCCGCCGAGCCGCCGCGGACGGTGCTCGCGGTCAACACCTTCACCCGCCCCAACGAGCCCCTGGCGGTCGGCATCGGTCCAGCGCCCTCCGGGCACCCGGACTGGACCTTCGCCGCCAACGCCGCCGCCTACACCCAGCGCCGGCTGACGGCCTACGCGAGGCCATCCCTGCTCACCCTCGCCGAGCAGCCGCAGGACCGCCGCCTCTACCCGCGCGACGCCTCGAACGGCGCGAACGTGCCCGTCTCCGGCGAGGTGACCGGCAGCGGCGTCCGGGCGGTGCAGCTCCGCGTCACCAGCGGCGACCACGAGCGGGTGTACACCGCGCCGGTCACCCGGCGGCGCACGTTCGCCTTCGCCCCGCGCATCGAGGCCGGCCTGCGGGAGTACCGCTTCGAGCTGAGCACGCTCGGAGCCGGCCCGCCCCGCCTCGCCGCCGCGTGGGACGGCCTGGTCTCGGGCGACGTCTACGTCATCCAGGGCCAGTCGAACGCGGTGTCGGGCAACTTCAGCGGCTCGGCGGCGGGCGAGGCCTCGCCGTGGGTGCGCAGCTACGGCTCGCCCAACGCCGACCCCGTCCTGTCCGGTACGGCACGCGGCTGGAACTACGGCATCAGCGAGGCCACCGGCCAGCCCGGCTCGATCGGCCAGTGGGGCGCGCGGATGGCGCGGCGGATCGTCGACACCCACGGCGTGCCCGTCGCCATACTCAACGGCGCCCACAGCGGCCGCCCCATCGACTTCTTCCAGCGCGACGAGGCCGACCCCGGCAACCTGCTCACCAACTACGGCCGGCTGCGCCAGCGGCTGGAGGCCGCCGGGGTCGCGGCCGCGGTGCGCGGCGTGTTCTGGTACCAGGGCGAGAGCGACTTCGACAACGTGCCCGTGCACGTGGGCGGCTTCACCGCGCTGCTGGAGGACTGGCGCGCCGACCTGCCAGGCGCCGAGTACCTCGTCTTCCAGGTGCGCACCTCGCCGTGCGCCATCACGACGAACACCGCGCTGCGGGACGCGCAGCGGCTGATGGGCGACACGCTCGGCGTGACGGTGCTGTCGACCACGGGACTGAACGGCCACGACGGCTGCCACTACGCCTGGGAGCAGGGCTACCGGGAGATGGGCGACCACGCCTTCGCCGTCGCCTCCCGCGACTTCTACGACGGCCCCGCCGAGGGCGTCGCGCCGCCGAACCCCGACAGCGCCGCCTTCTCCGGCCCCGAACGCACCGAGCTCACCGTACGGCTCCGCACCGGCGACCCGCTCACCGTCGAGCCCGGAGCCCACGCCGACTTCCTCGTCACCGGCGCGGCCGTCACCGTGACCGGCGTCGAGTACCGGGACGGCTCCCTGGTGCTGACCCTGTCGGGCCCGGCCGAGGGGGCGACCGGCCTCAGCTACCTGAGCCACCTGGGCGCAGGTCCCCGCATCCTCAACGCGACCGGAGCCGGCCTGCTCGCCTTCCACCAGGTGCCGATCGCTCCCTGAGATGTTCGCTCCCTGCCGATGAGTTCTGCGCGGATCCGTGGTCGATACGGCCGGACCCAGTGACAGCGACAGATGGAGGCAGTGGTGAGCGTCGACGACTCCAAGCGGGAGCACCCCGTCCGGACCGGTGGACCCAGGGTGCTGGTGGCGGGGGCGAGCATCGCCGGACCCGCGCTGGCCCACTGGCTGCGCCGGTGGGGAGCCGAGGTGACCGTGGTGGAGCGGGCTCCGGAGCTGCGGCCCGGCGGGCAGGCGGTGGACGCGCGCGGGGTGGCCAGGGAGGTCATCGCGCGCATGGGGCTGGACGCGGCGGTGCGCGCGGCGTGCACCGACACCGCCGGCGCGCACACCGTGGACGCGGACGGGCGGGTGCTGGAGACCTTCCGCGCCGACGACGAGGGCGGCGACGGGTACATCGCGGACATCGAGATCCTGCGCGGTGACCTGGCCCAGGTGCTCTACGACGCCACCCGCGACGGCGTGGAGTACGTCTTCGGCGACCGGATCGCGGCGCTCACCCAGGACGCCGACGGGGTCGACGTGGTCTTCGCGGGCGGCGACCGGCGGCGCTTCGACCTGGTGGTCGGCGCCGACGGGCTGCACTCGGAGCTGCGGGCGATGGTCTTCGGGCCGCGCGAGCGGTTCCTCCGCCACCTCGGGCACGTGCTGGCCTTCTACAGCGTGCCGAACAAGTTCGGACTGGACCGCTGGCTGCTGGAGCACCAGGACCAGGAGTCCGGGCGCTCCGCCCTGCTGCGGCCCATCCAGGACGCCACCCGGGCGATGGCCATGTTCTACTTCCCCGCCGCCGGCTTCGACGTCGACCACCGCGACGTCGCGGCCCAGAAGGCCCTGCTGCGCGAGCGGATGGCCGGCCTGGGCTGGCTGACCGCGGACATCCTCGCGCACCTGGACGACGCCCCGGACTTCTACCTCGACCAGGTCGCCCAGGTGGTGATGGACCGCTGGTCGAGCGGACGGGTGGCGCTGCTCGGGGACGCGGGGTTCAGCTCCTCGCCGATGTCGGGCCAGGGCACCGGGCTGGCGCTGGTCGGCGCCTACGTGCTGGCCGGCGAGCTGGCCGCCGCGGGCTGGGACCCTGCCGCCGGGTTCGACCGCTACGAGGCGCGGATGCGCTCGTTCGTCGAGGCGAACCAGGAGATCGGCCGGCTGAACGCCCAGAGCCGCGCCCTCCCCGGACCGGACGCCGAGCCGCGGCCCGACTTCACCGGCGAGTGGTTCGCCGAGCTGGTCGGGCGCGCGATCAACGGCGTCGAGCTGCCCGACTATGCGGGAGTGCCCGGCACCACGGCGTGAACGCGGCGACGCCCCCGGATCTCCGGGGGCGTCGCCACGTTCAACGGGATGCTCAGAACCCGAGCTTCTTCAGGTCGGGCTCCTGCCACCCCGACTGCGGGATGTCACCCCGGTAGGGCCCCTTGACGACCGGCGGCACGAAGCTCTCCTTGATCGTCCGGGCGTTCACCCAGCGGATCAGGTTGAAGATCGACCCGGCCTTGTCGTTGGTGCCCGAGGCCCGAGCCCCGCCGAAGGGCTGCTGGCCGACGACGGCGCCGGTGGGCTTGTCGTTGATGTAGTAGTTGCCCGCCGCGAACCGCAGCCGCTCGGAGGCCGACTCGATGACCTGCCGGTCCTGCGCGATCAGCGAGCCGGTCAGCGCGTACGGCGAGGCGGACTCCATCTGGTCGAGCACCGAGTCGAAGTCGGCGTCGTCGTAGACGTGCACCCCGAGGATCGGCCCGAAGTACTCCTTGACGAAGATCTCGTCCGTCGGGTCGTCGCCGACGATGATGGTCGGCCTGACGAAGTACCCGGTGGAGTCGTCGTAGGAGCCGGTCAGCAGCTCCAGGCCCGAGGTGGCGCGGGCCCGGTCGATGGCGGCCTTGTGCTTGGCGAAGGCCCGGTCGTCGATGACGGCGCCCATGAAGAGCGACAGGTCGGCGGCCAGGTCGCCGATGGTGAGCGACTCGGCGGTGGCGACCAGGTCGTCCTTGATGAGCGACCAGATCGAGCGCGGGATGTAGGTGCGCGAGGCGGCCGAGCACTTCTGGCCCTGGTACTCGAAGGCGCCGCGGATGAGCGCGGTGGTGAGCACGGCGGGGTCGGCCGACGGGTGGGCCAGCACGAAGTCCTTGCCGCCGGTCTCGCCGACCAGGCGCGGGTAGGAGTGGTAGCCGGCGATGTTCTCGCCGACGGTGCGCCACAGGTGCTGGAAGGTCGGGGTGGAGCCGGTGAAGTGGATGCCGGCTAGCGCCGGGTGCTTCATGGCGACCTCGGAGACGGCCGAGCCGTTGCCGGTGACGAGGTTGATGACCCCGGGCGGCAGGCCGGCGGCCTCCAGCAGGCGCATGGTGAAGTGCGCGGCGAACTGCTGCGTCGGCGACGGCTTCCACAGCACGACGTTGCCCATCAGAGCGGCGGACGTCGGCAGGTTTCCGGCGATGGCGGTGAAGTTGAACGGCGTGATCGCCAGCACGAAGCCCTCGAGGGGCCGGTACTCCATCCGGTTCCACACGCCCGGCGAGGACACCGGCTGCTCGGTGTAGAGCTGGCGCGCGTAGGCCACGTTGAACCGCAGGAAGTCGATGAACTCGCACGCCGAGTCGATCTCCGCCTGCTGCGGCGTCTTCGACTGCCCGAGCAGCGTGGCCGCGTTCAGCGTCTGCCGCCACGGCCCGGCCAGCAGGTCCGCCGCGCGGAGGAAGATCGCCGCCCGCTCGTCGAAGGACATCGAGCGCCACGCCGGGGCGACCCGGAGCGCGGCGTCGATGGCGTCCTGCACGTCCTGGGCCGTAGCGTCGTTGGTACGACCCAGAACGCTGCTCTTGTTGTGCGGCTGCACCACGTCGATCGACGCGCCGCCGCCCATCCGCTCGACGCCGTCGATCGTCATGGTCAGGTCGATGGCGTTGCCCGCCAGCTCCTTGACCCGGCTCTCCAGCGCCGCGCGCTCGGCGCTGCCCGGCGCGTAGCTGAACACCGGCTCGTTGGCCGGGACCGGGACGTTGGTGAAGGCATCCATGATCACTTACCCCCAAGGGCACGAAGGAAGAAGGCGACGTTGGCCGGGCGCTCGGCGAGGCGGCGCATGAAGTACCCGTACCAGTCGTCGCCGTAGGGCACGTAGACGCGGACCGTGTGCCCGGCGGCGGCGAGCTGCTCCTGCCGGTCGGTCCGGATGCCGTACAACATCTGGTACTCGTAGTCGCCGAAGGTGCGGCCGAAGCGGTCGGCGAGCAGCTCGGTGATGTTCACCAGCCGGTCGTCGTGGGTGGCCACCATGGGGTAACCCTTCCCCGCCATGAGGATCCTCAAGGCCCGCACGTAGGCCCGGTCCACCTCGGACTTCTTCTGGTGGGCGACCGAGGCCGGCTCACGGTAGGCGCCCTTCACCAGGCGCACCCGCGACCCCTCGTGCACCAGGTCGCGCAGGTCGCCCTCGGTGCGGTGCAGGTAGGCCTGGATGGCGACGCCGGTCTGCGGGAAGTCCCGGCGCAGCTCGCGCAGGATGCCCAGCGTCGAGTCGACCGTGGTGTGGTCCTCCATGTCGAGGGTGACCATGGGGCTGGCCGCGCAGATCTCCCGCGCGTGCTCCAGCGCCATCTTCTCGTCGAAGGCCTGGCCGACCGCGGAGAGCTTCACCGAGGCCTCGGCCTCGATGCCGGCGGCGCGCAGCGCGTCCATCAGCGTGGTGTACGCCTTGGCGGTCGCGGTGGCGGCGGCCGCGTCGCGCGTCTCCTCGCCCAGATGGTCGACGGTGACCGTGAGCTTGCCGTCGGTCAGGCGCTGGATGGCGGTGACCGCGTCCTGGGTGCTCTCGCCGGCCACGAACCGGTCGACGACCTGGCGCGTGAGCGGCAGGCCGGAGACCGAGCGGCGCACGAGGCCGCTCCGCGAGGCGGCGAGCAGAAGTTGACCGAGCATAGCTCCAGCGTAAATGCCCAGCTCAGGGCGCTCCTATCGACGTCCGTAACGCCGGATGTGGCATGCTGTTCGACAAATGCACAACACCGCAGAACTCCAGGAGACGGTCGACGAGATCGCCCGCGTGCTCGGCGCCTCCGCGACGCTCGAAGACCGTACCTTCCGCCTGCTCGCGTACGGCGCGCAGCACGGCGAGCTCGACGCGGTGCGCCAGGAGTCCATCCTCCGCCGGGCCGCCTCGCAGCAGGTCCGCGACTACTTCGAGCGCTTCGGCATCGCCCACGCCGACGGCCCGGTCCGCATCCCGGCCGGCGACGGGCTCAAGGCCCGCGTCTGCTGGCCGCTGCGCTACCGCGAGGTCACCTACGGCTACCTGTGGCTGCTCGACTCCGGCGCGCTCAGCGACGACCTGCTCGGCCGGGCCGCCCCGCTGGTCGCCCGGGCCGCCGCCAGCCTCGCCCAGGAGGCCCGCAGCCGCCAGGACCTCGGCCGCGAGCTCGACCTGCTGCTCTCGCCCGACCCCGACGACCGCTCCGCGCTCGACGTGCGCGGCCCGGTGACCGCGATCGCCGTCCGCGAGTCCGAGCGCGCCGTCCCGCTCTGGACCCTGCCGCGCGGCGTCCTGTCCCGCGCCGGCTCGCCGGTGGCGCTGCTCGCCCCGGCGCACCTGGCCGTCGAGGTCGCCCTGACCGTCCGCGGCCTGTACGGCACGGCCGCCGGCCTGGGCGGCACCCGCCAGGACCCGGCGGAGGCGTGGATGAGCTGGCGCGAGGCCCGCCACGCGCTGCGCGTCGCCGAGCACTTCCCGCGCTTCGCGCCGGTGGCCCGCTGGGAGGAGCTCGGCGTGCACCGGCTGCTGGCCAGGCTGAGCCGGGCCGACCTCAAGGACCTGCACGCCGAGATCGCCCCGCTCGACCCCGAACTGGTCCTGACCGTGGAGACTTACCTCGACCTAGGCGGCCACGTCCAGAAGACCGCCGCCGAGCTCGGCATCCACCGCCAGACCCTCTACTACCGGCTGGGCAAGGCCGAGAAGCAGCTCGGCCGCGACCTCGCCGACGGCGACGACCGCCTCGCCGTCCACCTCGGCGTGAAGGCGGCCCGCCTGCTCTAGGGGACGCGGCCCACGCCTGTTCGTCGCAGCCACCCAGCCGCGACGAACATCAGCGCCCCGATGATCGCCGGGATTGCGGACAACGCACTGTAGACGTATCCGCATTGACCCGAGAAGCCGAGCCGGTCAAGCACCGCGACGGAGGCGTAGTACGGCATCAGCGGCCCGGCGACCATGACGAGCACGCAGAGCCAGCCGACCCCCTCCAGCCGTACTGCGAAGCGCCGCAGGGAAACCGCGTCCCGGAGCAGTGATCGGGACAGGCGGAAAAGCGCAACGCCCGCTCCCAGCGCGCACAGGGCGACCAGCCCCGTTTCACCGCGGACCAGGACCAGTTCGGAGGCGGTGGGCCGGGCCACCTGCAGGTCGCGGCCCCCGATGAGCACTCCGTTCGACAGATCCCATGTTCGCGCATCGAACGTGTGCGGATGTGGCGAGCATCGCACGCTCACCACACCGCGAAGACTCTCACCGACCGCGGGAACCAGCACCAAGGCGGCGACGATGACGCCTGACAGCAACGCCAGAGCGCCGGCCACGGTGACAAATACCGGTAACCGTCCCCGAGGCCCGCTCATGTCCCTCTTTATAGCCCTGGGAGCAGCACCGGCGGAAGCTGCCGATCTCGCCCGCAGGGCCGGGTGCCTCTAGGAGCGGGGTGCGCGGTAGATCTTCACCCAGTCCACGTACATGGAGACGGTCTTCGGGGTGGAGCCGCCGCGGCACGGCGACCACTGGTTGCAGACCACGTCGTGCTGGAGGGCCAGGCCCATGGCCCGGCCGTCGGGCACGTGCGGGCCGCGGTAGTCCCAGACCTTCTCCCCGTCGAGCCAGAAGGTCAGCCGGCCGGGCAGCCAGTCGACGGCCACCGTCCGCCAGCGGGTGAAGTCGGCCCGCAGTTGCTTGTCGGCGCGCTCGTCGCCGGCGTGCACGAAGATGCCGCCGCCCTGCCGCTTGGGGTCGATGATCTCGGCGAAGTCGATCTCGGCGTGCTCGCCCCGGTCGGAGGCCATGAGCAGCGCGACCGGGGTGTAGCCCGCGCCGGCCTCGGCGCGGAAGCGGACCTCCCAGCGGCCGTAGGTCTGCGTCTTGCGCGTCGCCAGGCCGCCGGACAGGTCCTTGCCGCCGTAGAAGCCGCCGGTGATCTTCAGGACGCCGCCGGAGACCGAGACGGCCTTGCCGGTGCGCGGGTTCTCGGAAGCGGTGGGGGAGTGGTAGACCATCCACTTGCCGGTGTCGAGCCGGTCGAAGTTCTCCACGAACGCCGGCGCTCCCCAGCCGGCTCCCGGAGCGGGGACGGCCAGGGCGAGCGCCATGATAGTTCTGAGAGGCATGTGACCTATGGAACCAGAAGTCACATTCGGAAGAAGGGTGGTCGGACATTTAGCCCCGGACGGGCCATCGGCAGCGCCTCGTGCACGCCGGCCCCGGAGCCCTCGCCCGCGCCGAGCATGGAGCGCGTCAGCGCCTCCCGGGCACTGAGCATCTCGGTCAGCGCCGCGTCCAGGTGCGCCGAGGTCAGCACCCCCACCTGGCCGTTCTCCGCCAGCGCCGCCAGCACGGTACGGCGCAGCAGCTCCTTGAAGAACGAGGCGGTCATGCCCTCGGTCCGCTCGACGACCGGCTCCAGGTCGGCCTCCAGCCGCAGCCCCCGGCTGTAGAGCTCCAGCAGGGCCCGCCGGGCCCGCGCGTCCGGCTTGGGCACCTCGATCGCCAGGTCCACCCGCCCGGGCCGGTTGGCCAGCGCGTCCTCCAGGATCTCCACCCGGTTGGTGGTCAGCACGAAGGTGACGTCCGCCTCGGACACCACCCCGTCCATCGCGTCGAACAGGGTGAACAGCAGCGGGCTGCCCTCGGGGGAGAAGCCGCGGTCGCGGGCGACCAGGTCGACGTCCTCCAGCACCACGATGGCCGGCTGCAGCCGCCGGGCGAGCGCGGCGGCCTCGGACACGAAGCGCAGCGCGGTGCCCGCCATCAGCAGGACCGTCACCTCCGGCAGCCGGCCCATCAGGTAGCGCACGGTGTGCGTCTTGCCGGTGCCCGGCGGCCCGTGCAGCAGCAGGCCGCGCTTGACGTGCTGGCCGTGCGCGACGAGCGTCCCGGCGTGCTCGGCGATGCCGACGACGTGCCGCTCGATCGCCTCCAGCACGCCCTCGGGCAGCACCACCTGGTCGGGGTCGAGGACGGGCCGCGGCAGGAAGGTGACCAGCTTGTTGCCGCGGTGCTCGGAGAAGCCGAAGGTCAGGATCTGGCCGCGGAACAGGTCGTCGGCCCGCATCAGGCGCTCGATCTCGTCGCGGGTGGCGGTGGCCGCGGCGCGGTCGCGGGCCAGCACGTCGATGCGGCAGCCCTCCATGCCGAACTGCTCGGCCGGTCCGCGCAGGCTGAGCACCACCGGCTCGCCGCCCGGAGCGCTCGCGCGCACCAGCCCGAAGGTGATCACCTCGGTGGTCTCGTCCGGCCCGACCGCCGCGGTGGTGTAGTCGACGGAGCCGAGTTCGAAGCTCTCCTGGCCGCGCTCGGCCACGGCCAGGATGTTCACGATGTCGTTGTGATGGCGGCTCGGGCCGGACAGGCCGAACCAGTCGGCACCGGCGCCGAGGTAGGCGTCCACGCCGCGCTGCAGGTTGACGTGCTCCCACACCGGGAAGGTCTGCGAGACGCAGACCAGTTCACGCACCGTGCAGCCGAGGTGCCCGGACACCCGGGCGACGAGCTCGGAGGGCGGGCGGGTCTCGTCGATGAGCTGATGGGCCTGGTCCAGGAGCCTGCGTAAGGCACGGGCCAGGGCTTTGGCTTCCTCGGTCTCCATGCCTGCCAGACTCGCAGATTCCGCCGCGGCGCGCCCGGACCTGCCAGGGCCCGTACGGCGCTGCCGTACGGGCCCTGGACGAGGTGGTTCTACTGCGCGGCGGGCGCGGCGGTGGTGAGCGTGTCCTCGTAGACGCGGATCAGCTCCTGCCCGATGCGCTCCCAGCTGTAGCGCGAGCGGGCGCGGTCGGCGCCGGCGTACCCGATGGCGGTGCGCCGGGTCGGGTTGGCCAGCAGCTCGCGGGTGAGGCGGGCGGTGCGGGCCGGGCGGTCCGGCGGGACCAGCACGCCGGTGACGCCGTCCACGACCGAGTCGAGATGCGAGCCGACCGCCGAGGCGATGACCGGCACGCCGCAGGCCATGGCCTCCAGCGCGACGGTGCCGGTCCCGGCCTCACGCGGCAGGGTGACGACGATGTCGGCGCCGCGCATCAGCTTGGGAACCGTGGTGCGGGCGACCTGGCCCAGGAGCGTGACCCGATCGGCCACGCCGACCTGCTCGGCCAGCGCCATCAGGCCGGCCGCGTCGGCGTCGCCGCCCAGCAGCTCGGGCGGGGGCCCGCCGGCGATGACCAGCTCGACGTCCGGCAGCCCGGCCAGTGCCCTGATCACGGTCGGGGCGCCGCCGCCGGCCGAGATCCGGCCCACGTGCAGCAGTCTCGGGCGCGAGCCGCGCGCGGCCGACGGGCCCTGGCGGCGGAACCGCTCGGTGTCCACGCCGTACGGCACGACCGCGATGTGCTCCCTGGGCACACCGAGGCGGATGAGCTCGGCCTCCTCGTCGAGGCAACGGGCGATGACCGAGTTGGCGCGCCTGCCCAGCGCCCGCTCCAGCCGTACGTGCTGGCCGCGGTGCGGGGCGAAGAAGGTCTGCGTCACCGGGACGCCCAGCCCGGCCGAGGCGGCCACGGAGGCCAGCCCGGCGGTCCAGGAGTGGGCGTGCACCAGGTCGGGGCGCTCCTTGGTCCAGCGGCGGGCCAGCTCGTCGCCGACGCCCGCGATGTAGGGAGCGACCTCTTCCGGGCGCAGCGAGCGGCTCGGGCCGACGTCGAGGTGTTCCAGAACGACGCCGGGAGCGACCCTGACGCGAGGCTTGCTGTCGTCACTCTGGCGGCGCGAGTAGATGGTGACACGGTGCTCGCGGCCGAGCTCACGGGCGGCGGAGAGGATCTGATGGCGCCGAGTGCCTTCGGTAGAGGCAACGATAGCTATGTTCATGGCACACCTGTCAGGGAAGGGGGCTCCTTGGTGGTGTGCCTGCGTCTTAGGCACGATCAGCTCATCTAGTTATACCCCTATTCCGCCAGGAATCAAACGGCGCGAAGGGCGAGCACCACGATCTCGTCCCAGACCTGCCCGCCGGAGAAGGCGGCGCGGTCCTCCTCCAGGGCCTTGACCACGGTCGACGGCGCCTGCCCCACGCAGCGGGCGAGCGCGTCGGCGAGCCGGTCCTCCCCGTACGGCTGGCCGGAGGCGTCCCGCGAGGACAGCAGCCCCTCGGAATAGAAGACCAGCAACTGCCCGTGCGAGAGGGTGAGCTCCTCCACGGCCGTCCCGGCCTCGGGCGAGATGCCCAGCGGCATGCCGCCCCCGGCGAGGAAGCGCACGGTCCCGTCGGGCTGGACCAGCGCCGCCGGGTGGTGCCCGGCCGAGGCCAGCCGGATGCGCCGCCCCGAGACGTAGCCGGCCAGCGCCATCACGAACATGCCGGTACCCTGGGCGACCAGCGCCTCGTTGACCTTGCGCACCGCCTCCGCGGGCTCCGGCTCCCACACGCTCAGCACCCGCAGCCCGCCGCGCACCATCGCGCTGACCGAGGCGGCCTCCTGGCCGCGGCCGACCGCGCCGCCCAGGGCGAAGCCCCAGCCGTCGGAGACCGGGAAGACGTCGTAGAACTCCGCGCCCACCGAGGCGCCCGGGTGGTAGATCGCGGCCGCCTCGAAGCCCGGCACGTCCGGCAGCGCCCGCGGCACCACGCTGGACGACAGCGCGTCGGCGGCGCGGGCACGGCTGGCGAAGGTCTGCTGGGCCCGCAGCGCCAGCCCGAGCTGGCGGCCGACCTCCTCGACCAGGCCGAGGTCGGCCAGCGTGAACGGCGGCCGCCCTGACGAGCGCACCAGGGTCAGCACGCCCTCGCCGTCGCCGATCGGCGCCGACACCATCGAGCCGGCCTCCATGACCGCCAGCAGCGGGCCGTCCTCGCTCACGCCGAGCAGCGTCTCGTCCTCGACCATCTCGTGCACCTCGCCGGAGCCGCGCTCCAGCACCCGGTAGACCGGCGAGGCCTGCTCGACCGTGCGCAGCAGCCCGCCGGGCGGCTGGTCGCGGGGCGGCACGACCGTCGCGCGCCGCAACCGGCCGTCGCGCACCAGGTCGGCGATGACCCAGTCGGCCAGCTCCGTCGAGAGCAGGCGGCTGGCCCGGGCCAGCGCGACCGGCTGGGACAGGCTGTCGGCGTCCAGCAGCAACTGCGCCAGCCGCGACAGCAGGTCCTGGCGGCGGGCCGCGGCGACCAGCAGCTCGGCCTGCTCGGGGGCGTGCTCGGCGCTCGGCGGGGCCGGCGGCTCGACCTCCAGCGGCAGGGCGACCACGGCGACCATCTGCTGGGGCTCGCCCGGCATCGTCAGCCGGGTCAGCGCCAGCCGTACCCGATGGGCGCGGCCCTGGTGGGCCAGGCGCGACTCGAACGCGGTGGTCTGCCCGGTCTGCAGCACCGAGGTGAGGTGCGAGCGGAACGCGGCCCGGCGCGAGACGTCGACCAGCAGGGGGAAGGCGCGGCCGACCAGGTAGCCGTCGGGGCTGCCGAGCAGGCGGGTGGTCTCCGGGTTCACCCGGCGGACCACGCCGCCGCCGTCGAGGACCACGACCGGGACCGGGAAGGCGCGGTAGACCTGCCGCAGCAGCTTGAGCTCACGCTGGCCGCCACCGCCGCCCTTGCGCCCGGACTGGCCCTTGCGCAGCTCCTCGTGGGCAGCCTCCAGCAGCTCCATGGCCGTGTCGAGTTCGGCCAGAGCGGCTTCGAGCGTGGGCGCCAGGTCGCGTGGATACGCCGATTTCGCGGCGCGCAAGGAGTTCACGCGCTCGGCGAGCTCCTCCACGGCATGCTCCAGCGCGCTCGCTCCGATCGGTTCGGTCAAGTCAGCCTCCTGGGCACGACGCTACGCCATCCCGGATTAACGTATCCATAGTGGGAAGGGGACAGATGTGATCACGCCCGCGCTCGCCCGGGAACTGGCCGCGCTGGCCAGGCTGGGTGAGGACACCTCCATCGAACGCGTCCTGCACGGCCTGACCAACGCCCTGAGCGCCGGGGTGCCCGGCTGCTCCGGGGGTTCGGCCGAGCAGTGGGCGGGCAACCGCCGGCTGCTCGTCTCGGCCTCGCACACCGAACTGATCGCCCTGGTCGAAGGGGAACGGGCACTCGGCGAAGGGCCCTCCGTCGAGGCCCGGCAGAGCGGCAACCGCGCCTTCGCCGGCGACCTGCTGCGCGAGCCGCGCTGGCCGCGCTACGCGGCGCTGGCCACCACGCGCGGGGTGCGCTCGGCGCTGATGGTGCCGGTCGAGGTGGCCTCCTACCAGCTCGTCGTCGGCCTCTACTCGGTCCGCCCGCGGGCCTTCCCCGAGCAGGCGGCGCCCGCGCTGGGGGAGATGCTGGCCGAACAGCTCGGCGTGGCCATGGCCAACCTGTACGACTTCGACGAGGTCCGCACCGGAGCGGCGCAGTTGCAGGAGGCGCTGGCCGGCCGGGCCATCATCGACCAGGCCAAGGGCATCATCATGAAGACCAGCGGATGCTCGGCCGAAGAGGCGTTCGACGAGCTGCGGCGGATTTCCCAGCATCACCAGGTGAAAGTGGCCGATCTGGCGAAACTGCTGGTGGAGGAGCACTCCAAGCGCAAATGAGCGGGGCTCATGCGGAGGCCAGGGCCTCCTCCAGCGTGCCGTACATCGGCAGCCGCTCGGCCAGCCCGGTGATCCACATCACCTTGGCGGTGCTGTAGCGGACGCCGACCAGCCCGAACTTGGCCCCGTCGGTCAGATTGGCCTGCCAGCGATGCACGATCAGACCCAGCGCGCGCGAGTCCATGAAGGTCACCCCCGACAGCTCCAGCAGCAGGTCACCGGGCGCGGCGGCCAGGCCGTCGGCGAACTGGTCGCGGGTGGTGGCGTCCAGCACGCCCTCGACTCTGACGACGGTGAAGCCGCCGGCCGCGGTAGAGGTCAATTCGAGGGTGTTGTCCACGCGGCAACCTTACTGTCACGGCAACCGGGTTGAATACTTCGCCCCGGATGGGGGATACTGTCTCCAAGTCCAGCAGAGGGCTTCGGCAAAAACGGTTGCCTCTGCATGGGCTTTTTCTCGTTGCAGAGGCTCTCCCCCATAGAAGGACACAGAGATGACTCTGCGGGAACGAGTGCTCGAAGACATGACGGCGGAAGAACTGCTGGCCGACATGAACCGGCCGGAGATCGCCGACTACACCAGGGAACGCCTGCGCGAGCGCATCGTCGAGATGCACCGGCCGCTGGCCATGGAGATCGCGCGGCGCTACCGCTACCGCGGCGAGCCGCTGGAAGACCTGCTCCAGGCGGCCTACGTCGGCCTCATGAAGGCCATCAACGGCTTCGACGCCGAGCTCGGCCACGCCTTCCGCGGCTACGCCGTGGTCACCATGACCGGCGAGGTCAAGCGCCACTTC
Source organism: Nonomuraea sp. NPDC050328 (assembly GCF_044459405.1). NCBI lineage: Bacteria > Bacillati > Actinomycetota > Actinomycetes > Streptosporangiales > Streptosporangiaceae > Nonomuraea > Nonomuraea sp. NPDC050328. The sequence continues at coordinate 1,085,533 of NZ_JBITIW010000002.1, forward strand.
CGCGACCGCACGTGGGCCATCCGCGTGCCGCGCCTCTACCAGGAGCGCCGCTCCGAGCTGAACCGCCTGGTCTCCGACCTGAGCCAGGACCTCGGCCGCTCGCCCACCGTGGCCGAACTGGCCGCCAAGATGAACATCAGCGAGGAAGAAGTCCTGCTGACGCTGGACGCCTCCGCCGCCTACAGCACGCTCTCGCTCGACGCCCCGCTGGGCTCCGAGGAGGACGCCGCGTCGCTGGGCGAGGTGATTCCCGACGAGGACGACACCCTGGGCACCATGGTGGACAGCGAGTCGGTCCGCCCGCTCATCGACGCCCTGCCGCATCGGGAGAAGAACATTCTCCTGCTCCGCTTCTTCGGTAACATGACCCAAGCGGAGATCGCGGCCGAATTCGGCATCTCCCAGATGCACGTCTCCAGAATCCTGCGGAAGGTCCTCGACCAACTCCGGGCGGAACTGGTCGGCTGAAAGCTGGCGAATGGACGGATTTCCAAAGCCCCCAGCCGGAGTGCCAGTCGAACGTCTGACATTCCGGCTGTCCGACCTGTCCAGAATCCGGGACCTCGCCGAGAACGCCGCCCGATCGATCGGGCTCAGCGAGCAGGGCGTGGCGGACGTGGTGATCGCGGTCAACGAGGTCGCCACCAACGCCGTCACGCACGGACTCTTCGACACGGCGCACCTGTCCACGTGGGTGGACGGGGGAGACCTGGTCGTGGAGATCCACGACCAGGGTCTCTGGACGCCGCCGTACCGGCCGGCTCCCGGTCCCCGCTCCACCAGCGGGATGGGGCTGTGGGTGGCGCGGCTGCTGGCCTCCGACATCTCCTTCCGCACCGAGTCCGACGGGAGCCGGGTGACGATGCGCTTCGGGGGCAAGAGCTGACCTGAGGGGACGGGGGCCGCGGGTCCGTCGGGTGGGAGCGGTTTCGGCCGGTCGCCGGGGGAAGGGATGAACCATGACATCCCGCATCTTGATCGTCGGAGGCGGCTATGTAGGCATGTACACCGCGCTACGCCTGCAACGGGCGCTACGCCGCGGCGAGGCTCAGATCACCGTGATCGACGCCGACTCGTACATGACCTACCAGCCGTTCCTGCCAGAAGCCGCCGCCGGCAACCTCGAACCGCGGCACGTCGTCGTCCCACTCCGCCGCGTGCTCAACCGGTGCACCATCCTCAACGGCTGGGTCACCCGGATCGACACCGGCACCCGCACCGTCGAGTTCGCCCCGCACCGCGGCCGCGCCCGCCGGCTCGGCTACGACCTGCTGGTCGTCGCGCCCGGCTCCATCTCGCGCACCCTGCCCGTCCCGGGCCTCGCCGACGCGGGCATCGGCTTCAAGACCGTCGAAGAGGCCATCCACCTGCGCAACCACGTCCTGGCCCAGCTCGACCTGGCCGCCTCCACCGACGACCCCGACATCCGCCGCGAAGCGCTCACCTTCGTCTTCGTCGGCGCGGGCTTCGCCGGCGTCGAGGCCCTCGCCGAGCTGGAGGACATGGCCCACGACGCCATCCGCGCCTACCCCGGCCTGAACGCCGGCGACCTGCGCTGGATGCTCATCGAGGCCACCGACCGCATCCTGCCCGAGGTCGGGCCGGAGATGGGGCGCTGGACGCTCGAACAGCTCCGCGCCCGCGGCATCGACGTCCGCCTGCGCACCCGGCTCGAATCGGCCAAAGACGGGCACATCGTGCTCGACGACGGCACCGAACTCGACGCGGCCACCCTCGTGTGGACCGCCGGCGTCAAACCCCACCCCGTCGTACGGCAGGGCGACCTGCCCGTGGACGACAAGGGGCGGGTCAAGGCGACCGCCTTCCTCACCGTCGAAGGGCGTGAAGGCGTCTTCACCGCGGGGGACTGCGCCGCCGTACCCGACCTCACCAAGCCGGGGGAGTACTGCGCGCCCAACGCCCAGCACGCGGTACGGCAGGCACGGGTCCTGGCGGACAACGTCCTCGCGGTGGTGCGGCGGCAGCCGCTGCGGCAGTACCGGCACGCCTACGCCGGGTCCGTGGCCAGCCTGGGGCTGCACAAGGGGGTCGCGCAGATCTACGGGCAGCGGCTGCGCGGGCCTGTGGCGTGGTTCGTGCACCGGACGTATCACCTGTCACGGGTGCCGACCTTCAACCGGAAGGTGCGGGTGCTCATCGACTGGACCCTCGCGCTGTTCTTCCGGCGGGACATCGTGGCCCTGGGGGCGCTCACCCATCCGCGGCAGGAGTTCGAGTTCGCGGCCCGAGAGCAACAGGCCTCCAGCGGGGCCTCTTCCTGAGTGCGGCGAGGCGCCCGCACCCCTTCCCGGGGTGCGGGCGCCTCGCCGTGCCGGGTGGACTAGCGGCGCGTGCGGTTGCGGCCGCGCCAGCCGCTGTAACTGCTGCGGAAGCTCGCCGTACCGATGCCGGCCTGGTGCAGCGCCAGCAGGCACAGCCCCAGCAGCATGATCGTGGTCCCCGAGATCCCGATGCCGGCGTCAACCAGCTGAAGCAGGAATCCCAGACCGAAGATGATCGCCGAGACGATGGCCAACATGTCCCGTCACCGCCCTTCGCGGCCCGCCAGCGACACCAGTCGCTCCAGAACCGCTCGATAGTCGCGCAGCGCCAGCCGGAGCTGCTCCGTGTCGTTCTCGCTGGAGTTCTGCCAGCGGTTGCGCAGCTCCGAGGTGCGGGAGCCGAGCGTGTTCGTCAGCGCGGTGACCACCTCGTCGACGAGCTGGTCGGCCCGCTCGACCGCCTCGCGCGGCTCGTCCACGAAGCCCGCCTGCACCTCGCGCCACCGCTCGTGGAGCTGGACAGGGTCCTGGTCGAACAGCTCGAACGGCTGCGCGGCGTGCGCGGCCGGGGGCGGGGCGGGCTGGGTGGGGGCGTCGGAGGCGATCAGGATGTCGCCCGCCTCGCCCTGCCCTTCGGGGGTCCGCTGGCTCGGGACGTGCAGCTCGTCGCGGTCGTCGTTGTCGTGCTGGAGGTAGGGGTGGGTGCGATCCGGATCCCCGTGCGGCCCGCCGTGCTGGTCATTGGGCTGCTCGTCGGGCTGCTCGTCGGGCTGCTCGGCGTGGTGGTCGTTGTGCTGGTCGTTGTGCTGCTGCCGGGACTGGTCGTCGTCGATCCGCTCGTGCCGGCTCGCCAGCTCGTCGTTCGGCTCGCCGTACAGACCGGTCGGCTGCGTCCGCTCCTGCGCGCTGTCCGCGATGCCGTCGCCGTCCCTGTCGCGGGCGTCATCCGCGTGGTCCTGCTCTTCTCGGTGCCCACCGGCCACCAGCCGGTCGCCGTGGTGCTCACCGGTGCCGTCGCCGTCGTGGAAGCCGTGCTCGCGCCGCTCCCGCTCCAGCTCCTCCTGCGTCCTGCCTCTGTCCGTCATATGTCGTCACGTCCTGCGGGGTCTCTGCGCTGCTGAGGGGTGCCGTGGCCGTTGTGCGCGTGCCGCTCGTGGTCGGTGTGATCGGTGCGGTCGTCGAGCAGCTCCTGGAACAGGGCCCGGTAGTGCACCATCGCCTGCCGGAGATCCTCCGTCGAGGCCTCCTTGCGTGCGGCGCGGGTGCTGATCGCGTGGGCGTCGCGGTAGTGGCCGAGGGTCGCGCCATGGCCGACCGACAGGGTCGACAGCCGGTCCTCGAAGTCCTCGGTCGGGTAGCCGCGCTCGGCCATGACGGCCGTCACGAGCTGGTCGGCCTCGGTCACCGCGAACTGCGGCGCGTCAACGAACCGCTCCTGGACCTCCGTCCACCGCTTGGCGTACGCCTGGCGGCTCTGGTCCGGCAGCGGGCGGATGTCGAGCTCGGCGAACCGCTGCTCCCGTGCCCTCAGTTCTTGCTCGGCCTCACGCCTGGAGTCGGACTCCGACATGAGGCGGTCGTATTCCGGGCCGAACCGCGTGCGGAGGCGGTTGCGGCGTTGCTGCTGCAGCACGAGGTATCCCACTGCAGCGATCGCCACCACCGCGACCACGACGACGGCCACCCAGATGAGAGTCTCGGTGGACATATCTTCGCCTCCGGGTCAACTTGGTTGACCCCGCGACTGCCCGTCAACCGGCGTCTGAAACGCCTCCACCCCCGCTGGGGGCGGCTATTCAGCCCCCTTCCCCCTTGCCGGTGATCAGCTCACCCCAGCGCTTCCCGCGCCCGGTTCAGCAGCCGTCCCACATGTGACCCATCAGCTCACCCCAGCGCCTCCCGCGCTCGGTTCAGCAGCCGTCCCACATGTGACCCATCAGCCCCCACCGGCACTTCCGCGAACCCCTCGACCGGGTCGTACCCCACGTCCAGCCCCGCGTCCACCAGCCGCTGCGCCCACCTCAGCGCCGTGTTCACCTTCACCTGCGGGGGCGGACTCCCCTGCGCGATGGCCGACAGGTTCCGCAGATTCGTCGCCGGACCCGACTGGCTGTGCTCCCTGGCCACCTTCCACGGGATCGCCCCGCTGTGATCCAGTTGCGGCTTGGCCACCCCTGCCGCCCGCTTCGCCTGGAGGACGCCGGACTCGCTCACCCCGAAGTGCTCGGCCAGCTCACGCACCGTCCGCCCCTCCGCGACCAGCCTCACCAGTTCCGCCCGGTCAATCGAGGGCCGTCGACCCACCCCGCACCTCCGCTCCGGCCTACGGTTGTGCGCAGGCGCCTCCGATGTGCGCTAAGGTTATGACGTCCCGCCGCGACAAGCAGGCGGAGACACAACCGGGACGTAGCGCAGCTTGGTAGCGCACTTGACTGGGGGTCAAGGGGTCGCAGGTTCAAATCCTGTCGTCCCGACGGTTGGAACAGGCCGGTCGGTCTGGGCGAAAGCCCAGGTGGACCGGCCTTTCTCGTGGTTGCGATCATGTCTTCTCCTCTCTTATACGGCTCGGAGCTGGGGACACGATAGGTGTCAGGTGCGCGCTGAGAGCCCTTCCCGCCTCGGCGATGGAGTCAAGGTCGGGATGCAGGTAGCGCCGACCCGTGCCCCGCAATCTTGCGGAGCACATGAACCGGTACACCGGCGTCGGCCATCCAGGTGAGGCCGGTATGGCGGAGATCGTGACGCCTGAGGTGCTCGAAGCCAAGGCTCGTGACACCTGGTCCCAATGGGTGGCGTCCCTGAGCACCGCTGTCATGATGCGCCCTCCACGTGGCCCGTAGAAGAGCCGGGCGTCGTCATCGTCCTCGCGGACGGCCGCCATCCGCCTCAGCACGAGCTCGCGGATCTCCGCGATGATCGGCACCTTCCTGGCCCGTTTGCCCTTGGTGCCCTTGTCGACGAGCCCACCCGGCCCCGGGGTGGTCTGCCGGCGCACTGTCCACGTCCAGGTGTCGGTGTCGATGTCGCCGACGCGCACGCCGGACACCTCGCCGATGCGGGCCGCGGTGCAGGCCGCGAAGAGCACCACGTCGCCCCAGCCCTCATATTGGTCGGCGGAGCGCTCGACCAGCGCCCGCGCGAGTCGGTCCAAGGCCGCCCGCGCGCAGCAGGGCGTCGACGGTGGTCTCGCCTGGCGGCCCGGTGACGGTGAAGGCGGCATGCGTACGGTTCTGGGCACACGTGAGCATCCATGCCGCCAGGTCCCGGCCTCGATGTGCGGCTGGACCTGGCCGTGCGATTGCCGCTCGCCACCGCGCGCTGAGCCCTCTGCGGACGGCGCCCCAGGCCCCTCGATCTCGTCGCCGGCGAGGTCCTGCCTGATGTGCCGGGGACCGGGGCTCAGGTCTTCCTCCCGAAGACGCCCCAGCCGCCAGGTAGGTTCTGACCACTCACCGCCTTGGCACTTCCGCTCGGGTGCCGTCAGGCTTGTAGGCGGGCAGCCACCTCAGCGGCTGCTCGCTGGCCCGACAGGATCGCGCCGTTCATGGTGCCGGAGGTCTCATCGGCTGTCTCGGTGCCGGCCCAGTGCACGAGTCCGACCGGCTCACGCAGGAACCGCCCGAACGAGGTCCATGCCTTCGGCGCCGGCGCAGGGTTCGGTCCACCGGGCGCGAACGCGTCGTTGCCCCAGGAGAAGTCGGTGTAGTCGATGGCGTGGCGTGCGAACTCGCCGTAGAGGTGGACGAGGTGGCTGAGGACGCGGCGACGGCGCTCGTCCTGGTCGTAGGCGTCGAATCCGCGGGCGTCACAGAACACCATGAGGATGCCCGGGCCGCTGGGGGTGGGGCTGACGTCGAAGGTGAGGAAGACGGTCTCATCGTCGGACACCCCTTCTCCGGACAGTCCTTCGTCGCGCCAGAACGGGCGGCTGTAGGCGACGAAGGCCTTGCTGAGCGCTCCCAGCCGCCAACTGCGTGACAGCCCGTAGTGGTGGTCGGGGAGGGCCGGGGTGAACTGGATGGTGGCGCGGTGGGCCGGCGACGCCGTCACGATGGCGTACCGGGCTTCGATCGTGTGCTTGGCTGTCTCGACCGTGACGCGGTCACCGGTCGTGGTGATGCGCTCCACCGGGGAGCCGGTGATCACGCGGGCCGTCATGGTGTTGGCGAGCTCGCTGACCAGCGCGTAGGTCGTTCCGAGCATCCGGTCCTGTTGGTCACCGCCCTCGACGGCGAGCATGTGCTGGATCCCGCCCAGGTTCTTGATGTAGCGCATCACGTTGAACAGCGACACGTCGCCGACGGGTGCGCCCCAGTGCACCAGGCTGATGACGTTCATGAACGTGCGGGTGCCCTTCAGGGCGCGGAGGCTGGTCAGCCATTCGCCGAAGGACATCGCATCATGCCGCGCGGCCTCGGGGTGCTCCCATGGCGATGAGACGGGCAGGTGGTCGACCATCTTTTGCAGCCGGTTCATGACGCGCCAGAGGTCGAGCATCACTAAGGGCGCCAGGGCGGTGATGCCGTCGGTCTTGCGCCGGCCGCCGAAGGAGATGACCCCCTTGCCCTGATGGAACTGGGGCACGAACGCGCAGCCGAGCCGGCTGGCGAGGTCGCGGACGGCCGTGTGTCCCGGCGCCACCCAGGTCGCTCCGGCATCGACGCGAACACCCGCGATCTCGGCCTGACGGATCCGTCCGCCGATGCGGTCGCGGCCTTCGACGACGACGACGTCGTGCCCTGCTCGGGTGAGCTGGTCTGCTGCTGTGAGCCCGGCGAGTCCGGCGCCGACAACGACGACGTCCACGTCGGATCGGATGCTTGCGCTGGTCATGCTGGCGCTCCGTTCGTGCTCGGCCTGGCGGCTCCTGTCTCCATCCATTTGAAACTGTACTGACGAGTCAGTACAGTTTCAAATCGGTGAGTATCACCACTCGGCCCGCATGACGAGGAAACGCCCCGGCTCCTAGCGCCCCTTGGCGCTAGGAGCCGGGGTCCGTGAGGTTCTCCAGTTCGGCGCGTAGGGCGTCGAGCTCGGCGCGGTCAGGCTTGAGACCCCATCCAGCCATCAGGCCGGCACCGTCCACGGCGCTGAGGATGACAGTGCGCGCCCCTACGGAGAGTCCGTCCTCAACCATCTCCGCCTTCCACTGCGCCCCGTCTTCGGCGACGATCTCGGAGACCCCGGGAGTGACAGCGAGGGAAGCCAGCAGGAACAGCCGCTCACCGACCGCGTCGATCTCGTCGCCTTCCAGCGATGCCCGGATGAAGGCGCGCGCCAGACGGCCAGGCCGCTGGCCGTCCTCGATGCGGGTGTGGACCGTTTGATGAAAGCAGGCGAGCACATCGCGAGCCAGTGCGACCCATAGTGCGTTCTTCGAGCTGTAGTGGTAGACCACGGCCCCACGCGTCAGGCCGGCCGCAGCCGCTACGTCGTCGAGCGTCGCCTTCGCTCCCTGCACTGCGACGACTTCCCTCGCGGCGTCCAGAATCAACCGCTTGGTGTCCTCGGGCCCCCGTCCTGCGGTGCGTCCCATCAAGCCCTCTCCCCATCGCGGCGGGTGGCCTCTGGAGTGCTGGGACGTCGAGCATGAGGAGGGCCATCGGCCGACCGGGTCGCCCAGCGCGGGAAGCCGCTTACGCGCCTAACTGGTCTGACTCGTCAGTGTAGTTAAGGGTGTCATCAAGGCCCGCCCGCCCTAGGTGCTAGCCCGTCTAGGACCGGGCACCTCCGGGAGGAGGCCACCGAGTTGGACCGCCGCAGGGGCACCCGTTTCATAGACGACCGCTTATGAACCATGCGCGGCGGGAGACCGTGTCCAGGGCGGACGCCGTTTCAGAGGTCGGGGCAAACAGCGGGGTGTGTGGCTTTCGGGGTGCGCGCCGACGACTTCCTCCGCGTGGAGGCCCACGACTGCCCGATGACCGCCTGCGCGGCCCCGGCCGGCTCACCCTGCCGCACCGGCAAGGGCAAGGTCGCCATCCAGTACCACACCGCCCGCTTCCGCCTCGTGCCCCCTGGCCAAGGCCCTCACCGTCGCGACCTTCACCCGATGCGTGGCCCGCTACGGCCCGGACGGCACCACCCTGCAGCGCGTGGCCGACGAAGCGGGCACGGCCCGCGGGCACATTTGCCACCACGCAGGCAACCGCGAGGAACTGCGCGAGCTGTTCGCCAGCGCATCATCAGCGGGCACACCGACCAGGTCCGCCTCCTAGCGCAGGACGGCCCGCCGGGCAGCGCGCCCAAGCCATGATCGGTTACCTGTTCGGCGAGCAGATGACGCCCGGCGACGAAAGCGCCGCCATCGACGCCCTCCTGGCCGCCGCCCGCTTCGACGACACCCTGCGCGAACGCATCCACGCCGTCTACGCCGGACCGACCCGGCTGCTCCGCGACAGCCTGGCCGACGACCACCCTGGCCGACCAGCCGCCATCTACGACGACGCCGCTTACCAGGTGATGGCCCTGGCCTACGGCCATTGGAGCTTCATGGAGATCGGCTTCCCCGCCACCATGGGAGCATCAGCCCACCCGCTCGCCTCCGCAGTCCTGGCCGACGTCGCCGCCAGCCCACCGGCCTGACCAGGCTCTACTGACCCCACCGTGGAGCTTCTCATCCACTTCGCCAGCCATCTCTGAGCCCACAGAACTGCGATACCTGTGAGTTATGGGCTCGAACCCGAGACAGAGGCCAGTATCGTCAACTCCGGCCCGATCCTCCCCGAAGGCCGATCGGTGAAGGCGGAGGCTGCTTTCTCCGAAGGCGCCACAAAGGACGCCAGAACTGCACGCTTGTCTCAACGCAGTCTCCGGTCACCCAAGAGGGTCGCTGGACGGACGCGCTGATGGGCCGGCCAACGCGTCCCAGGCGGCCATCGCGCAGGTGATGACCGCTTCCAGCTCCGCCCGGTCGGCGCCGTCGCGGGCCTGGATGGACAGGCCTTGCACCACGGTGGTGTAGTAACGGGCGAGGGCGTCGAGGCCGCCGGGCGAAAGAGTGAGATCGCCTTCGGCGACGCCGCGGGCGAGACGGTCCTTGACGGTGTTGAGCATGTCGAGCCGCAGGTCGGCCAGGAACTCCCGGACAGCGTGGTTTTCCACCGCGCCGGTGGGTGCCGCCAGGATGAGCATGCAGTAGTGCGGATCGTCGGGGCCGGTGATCTGATCGGCAGTGGCGCGCAGCATGGCGTGGATCGCGGCGCGCGTGGTCGGCTGTTCGCGCAGCGCACGCCTGGGCGGCTCGCCCGAGGTCGCGCCGTACAGTGCCATGACCTTGCGAAACAGATCTTCTTTGTTGCCGAAGTAGGCGTAGATGCTGGCCGAGGCGATCCCCATGGCCTCGGCGAGGTCGTTGAGCGAGGTGCCCTCGTAACCCCGTTCCCAGAACACCTGCAACGCCTGACGCAGAGCGGTGTCGGGGACGAACGTGCGCGGCCGGCCGCGAGCAGCCATCCCGGGCTCCCTCCAGGTTTGTTTGTCGTTCGATCAACTCTACCTTGACCGCCGGTGGCGTGGCGTGACACGGTTTGTTTGTCGTTCGATAAACAAAGGAGTGAGGCGTCCATGGACATCCCTTCCGTCATGCGAGCCCTTCAGCAGACGTCGCTGGACGGCCCGCAGGACCTACGCCTGATCACCGACGCACCAGTTCCACGCCCGGGACCGGGCGAGGTCTTGATCCGGGTCACCGCCGCCGGGGTGAACTTCGTCGACATCTCGCAATCCCGCGGCACACTCGCTAACGGCCCGCGCCCGCCGTACCTGGCCGGAATCGAGGGCGTCGGTGAGGTGATCGCCCTCGGCGAGAAGACGAGCGGGCTGGAGCCCGGCGTGCACGTCGCCGGGGTCCGCATCGCGGGCGGCGCCTTCGCGGAGTACATGGTGGTGCCCGCCCCTGGGGCCGTCCCGGTGCCGGACGGCTGGGCCGACGAGCAGGCTCTGGGTCTGCTCGTGAACTGGCCGACCGCACTGGCGGCGCTCAAGCCTCTGGGCGGGCTTACTCCAGGGCAGACCGTCCTCATCCATGCGGCGGCCGGCGGGACCGGCGAGGCCGCGGTGCGGATGGCGAAGCATTACGGCGCGACGGTGATCGCGACGGCCTCGCCGGAAAAGCACGAGGTCGTGCGAGCCCTGGGCGCCGACCACGTCCTCGACTCCCGCAGCGGCGACATCGCCGGCAAGGTCCTCGCCCTGACCGGCGGAGCAGGCGTCGATGTGGTGCTGGAGTCGATCGGCGGCGCCACGCTGGAGGCCAGCCTGGCAGCGGCCAAGCGGGTCACCGGCCGGGTCGTCGTCTACGGCGCGGCCGGCGGAGAGGCCACGCTCAGCAACTCCGGCCTGATCTACAAGCACCAGGTCCAGGTCATCGGCCTGAACATCGGCACCCTGATCCAAGCCGCGCCGCACATGTTCGGCGAGGTCATGGGGCAGTTGTTCGGGCTCATCGCGGCCGGCGTGCTCGGTCCCGGCAGGCCCACCATGCACGCGCTGGCCGACGGGCCCAAGGCCCTCGCGGAACTGGAAGCGCGAGCCACCGTCGGCAAACAGGCACTACGGATGGGCTGACCCCGATTACGTGCCGTTCGGGCGAGGGTCAGGCGGCTGCCGATGGGACCCGGGGCACGGCGGCGTTGGGGTCGGCGCCGGCGAAGGCCATCCCGATGATGAAACCCGCCACTTCCTCAAGCTGCCG